>CAYFNG010000002.1:0-562372 GCA_964344385.1 uncultured Sneathiellales bacterium | reverse complement strand
TAGGGCACGTTGGCCTCGGCCAGCAGCACGTTCATGTGGCCGGGCATGCGGCCCGCGACGGGGTGGATGGCATAACGCACCACCACGCCTTCGGCCTTCAGCTTGTCGCACATCTCACGCAGGGCATGCTGCGCCTGGGCCACCGCCATGCCGTAACCGGGCACGATGGTCACCGAACCGGCGTTCTTCATGATGAAGGCCGCATCGTCGGCCGAGCCCGCCTTGACCGGCTTGTCGGAACGGGTGGTCGACGAACTGGTCGAATCCCCACCGAAGCCGCCCAAGATGACGTTGAAGAAAGATCGGTTCATGCCCTTGCACATGATGTAGCTGAGGATCGCGCCCGAGGAGCCGACCAGGGCGCCGGTGACGATCAGGGCCGAGTTCTCGAGCGTGAAGCCGATACCGGCCGCCGCCCAACCCGAGTACGAGTTGAGCATCGAGATGACCACCGGCATGTCGGCACCGCCGATCGGGATGATGATCAGCACGCCGATGACAAAGGCCAGGATGGTCATGGCCCAGAACCACTGCTCGGTCACGTCCATGGCGAACAGGACGATCAGGGCGACGATGATCAGGCCGATCAGGGCATTCAGCGGATGCTGGCCGGGGAAAACCACCGGGTTGCCGGAGACCAGCCCCTGCAGCTTCAGGAAGGCGATCACGGAGCCAGAGAAGGTGATCGCACCGATCACCACGCCGAGCGCCATTTCGACCCGGCTGGCCATCTTCAATTCGCCGGCTGCATCGACGATGCCATAGGCGCCCGGGTTGTAGAAGGCGGCCGCGGCGACCACCACCGCCGCCATACCGACGAGCGAGTGGAAGGCGGCGACCAGCTGCGGCATCGCCGCCATCTGGATCTTGAGCGCGATCATGGTACCGATCGCACCGCCGATGACGATGGCGATCAGGATCCAGACATAGGAGACGACCTCGGGATTGATCACCGTGGTGACGATGGCAATCGCCATGCCCAACATGCCGAACATATTGCCGCGACGCGACGATTCCGGCGACGACAGCCCACGCAGGGCCAGGATGAACAGTATGGACGCGACCAGATAGGCCAGCGCCGTAAGATTGGGTGACACGGCGCCCTCCTACTTGGTTTTTTTCTTGTACATCGCCAGCATGCGCTGGGTGACGACAAATCCACCGAAAATGTTGACGGCCGCCAATCCGATGGCGACGACGCCGAAGATCTTCGACAAGGTCATATCCGCAGGCCCGGCGGCGATCAGGCCGCCGACGATGATCACCGACGAAATCGCGTTGGTCACCGACATCAGCGGCGTATGCAGTGCGGGCGTGACGCTCCACACAACGTAGTAACCGACGAAGATCGCCAGCACGAAAATGGACAGGCGGAAGAAGAAGGGATCAACGGTTGCAACTTCCATGATCAGTTGCCCTCCCCGGTCAGCAATGGATGAACGACGGCACCGTCGCGGGTCAGCGCGGTGCCGGTGACGGTCTCATCTTCCCAATCGATCTTGATGTCCTTCGCCTCCTTGTCGACGAAGGGGGTGATGAAGTTGAGCAGGTTGCGGGCGAACAGGGACGAGGCGTCCTCGGCCACCCGGCTGGGCACGTTCAGGTGTCCGACGATCTTGACGCCGTCGACCTCGACCACCTCGCCCGGCTTGGCGCCTTCGACATTGCCGCCGGCCTCGACCGCCAGATCGACGATCACCGAGCCCTTGTTCATGGACTTGATCATCTCGGCCGTGACCAGCCGCGGGGCCGGGCGACCCGGGATCAGGGCAGTGGTGATGATGATGTCCTGTTTCTTGATGGTCTCGGCCACCAGTTCGGCCTGTTTCTTCTTGTAGTCGTCGGACATTTCGCGGGCATAACCGCCTTCGGTCTCGGCGTTGGCGGTCTCCTCGCTTTCGACCATCACGAACTTGCCGCCAAGGCTTTCCACCTGCTCCTTGGTGGCGGGCCGCACGTCGGTGGCCGAGACGATGGCGCCCAGTCGCTTGGCGGTGGCGATCGCCTGCAGGCCGGCAACGCCGACCCCCATCACGAAGACCCGGGCCGGGGCCACGGTGCCGGCGGCGGTCATCATCATCGGCATGGCGCGGGCGAACTCGTTGGTCGCATCCAGCACCGCCTTGTAGCCGGCCAGGTTGGACTGGGACGACAGGATGTCCATGCTCTGGGCCCGGGTGATGCGGGGCATCAACTCCATGGCGAAGGCATCGACCCCGGCCTTGGCATAGGCCTCGACCTGGTCCTTGTTCTGCAGCGGAGCCAGGCCGGAAATCAGCGTGGCACCCTTTTTCATCAGGGCCAGCTCGTCGGGCCCGCCCTCGTCCGTGGTCATCGGGCGCTGGACCTTGAAGATTACGTCGGCACCGTCCAGGGCCGCGGCCTCGTCCTTGGCGATGGTCGCACCGACCGCCTCGAAGGCTTCGTCCGAGAAGTTTGATCCGTCACCGGCCCCGGTTTCGACGACCACGTCGAAGCCGAAACCGACCAGCTTCTTCACCGTATCCGGCGAGGCGGCGACACGCCGTTCCCCGGGGCGTCGCTCCTTTGGTATCGCAAGTTTCATTTGCGCTCTCGTCCTATTTCCAGTTACGCGTCCGACGGCTGCCGCGCACCGCAATCGCGGGTGCGGGTACCGCAAAGCCGCCCCGCCATTGGTGGGCGGGTGCCGGCCAAGCCTCGGGCAAGGCTTGCATGGCTTTCAGAAGAAAAAACACTATCCCCGAAATCAAACCATCCCCGTCATTGTCTCTGGCATCCTTGTGCCGGTCAGGGTTGGCAGCCCCCTGCCTCTACCGGGCTTAAGGTGCCAAGAAGGCCCCGCGTTTTCGCGGTGTCCGATCCTGCCCTGATGCCGGTAGTAACGCCTGTGGTTTGATGCCGCGCGGACTATATCAAACCACGCAACCGGGGCAAAGCGACAAGCACGAACCGCGACAAATTGTTTCAACCGACTGTTTCGCGCATTGATCTAAATCAGGCGAAGAGAGAAATGGTATCGGTACTGACATATCCGTCACCGATGCATGGCAGGTTTGCGTCCCGACAACTGGAGCGTTGCAGGCAAAGCGGCTAGTATCGCCACGCATTTCCAATCCCACCATCGAGGTAATCCGTGTTCGAGCTGTCCGATACCCAACGCGCCTTGCGCGATTCCGCCCATCGCCTGGCCCGCGAGGTGATCGCGCCCCGGGCCGCCGAGATCGACCGTACCGAAGAATATCCCTGGGACAATGTCCAGGCCCTGACCGAGGCCGGCTTCATGGGCATGACCATACCCGAAAGCCAGGGCGGCCTGGGCCTGGGCTATCTGGACGCCGCCCTGGTGGTCGAGGAGATGGCCAAGGTCTGCGGTGTCACCGCGCGGATCGTGGTCGAGGGCAATATGGGCGCGATCGGCGCCATCATGGCCTATGGCAGCGAAGCCCAGAAGCGACTGGCCGCCGGACTGGTGTTGGGCGGCGACAAGCCGGCGATCTGCATCACCGAACCCGGCGCCGGCAGTGCCGCCTCGGAAATGACCACGCGGGCCGACCGGAAGGGCGACACCTATGTGCTGAACGGCCGCAAGCATTGGATCACCGGCGGCGGCGTCTCCAAGCTGCATCTGATCTTCGCCCGGGTGTTCGAGGATGGCGAGGATCAGGGCATTGCCGGTTTCATCGCGGTGCGGGGCGAGCACCCCGGCTTGAAGGTCGGCCACCGCGAGCCGGCGATGGGCCTGCGCGGGATCCCGGAGACCGAGATCATCATGGAGGACCTGGAGGTCCCGGCCGACATGGCGCTGATCCCGCCGGAGGGCATCCGCCGTGGCTTTGCCGGGCTGATGAACGCCTACAACGCCCAGCGGGTCGGCGCCGCGACCGTGGCCTTAGGCGTTGCCGCCGGCGCCTACGAGCTGGCCCTGGACTATGTCCGCGAACGCCGCCAGTTCGGCCGCCCGATCCATGAGTTCCAGGGCCTTCAGTGGATGCTGGTCGACATGGCCAATCTCCTGGACGCCTCCAGGCTGATGATCTGGCGGGCCGCGGTCAGCCGCACCGATTCAGGCTTTCCCGACGTCACTCTGGCGGCCCAGGCCAAGGTCTATGCGGCCGAGGCGGCCCAGAAGGTGGCCAACGACGCCTTGCAGATGTTCGGCGCGGTCGGCTATTCCCGCGACATGCCGTTGGAGCGCATGGTGCGCGATGCCCGCATGTTCACCATCGGCGGCGGCACCGCCCAAGTGCTGCGGACCGTGGTCGCCGGCCGGTTGCTGGACCGCAAGCTGCCGCAGACCCGCGACGGGTATGTCCAGCTGGCGGACCGGGGTGAGATCTGATGGCAACGGCGGCTGAAATCATCGCCCGGCGGCTGGCGGCGGCCGGCTGTGGCCACGCCTTCGGCATTCCCGGCGGCGAGGTCCTGAGCCTGATCAAGGCTCTGCGCGCCGCCGGCCTGGCGGTCACACTGGCCAAACATGAAAACGCGGCCGGCTTCATGGCCGAGGGCACCTACCACGCCACCGGCGCCCCGGGGGTGATGTTCGCGACCCTGGGCCCCGGCCTGGCCAACGGCGTCAACGTGGTCGCCAACGCCTATCAGGACCGGGTTCCGCTGATCGTGCTGACCGGCTGCGTCGACCCCGCGGAGGCCCACAGCTTCACCCACCAGGTGATGGACCATGGCGCCCTGTTGCAATCGGTGACCAAGGCCCAATTCCGCGTGGTCGACGGCGCGGTCGACGTGATCGCCGACAAGGCGGTTCGGATCGCCACTTCGGGGCGGCCGGGGCCGGTGTTGATCGACCTGCCGATCGCGCTGGCCGACCGCGAACAACCCGACCGGCCAGCCCCGATTTCGGCCCCTGCCAGCCCGATGGCACCGGCCGCCGGCGGTGATTTCGACCGGGCCCGCGAAATGCTTGGTACGGCTGAGCGGCCGCTGATGATCGCCGGGCTGGACGTCCTGACCCAGGGCGCCGAGGTGGCGGTGGCCAGTTTCGCCGAAACCTTCTCGGTACCAGTGATCACCACCTACAAGGCCAAGGGGGTGCTGCCCGAAGACCACGCTTTGAGCCTGGGCGCCGCCGGACTCTCGCCAAAGGCGGACGAAAAGCTGCTGTCCCTGGTCGACCAGGCCGACCTGGTGCTGGCGGTCGGCTACGACCCGATCGAAATGCGGGCCGGCTGGCGCAATCCCTGGGACCCGGCCAAGGCGATTGAGTTCGCCGCCGTGGCCAACGATCACTACGTCCACCAGGCGGACCTGGCCTTTGTCGGCCATGTCGGGGCCGGCCTTGACGCGCTGGGCCAAGGCATGGCGCCGCGCGCCACCTGGTCAAACGGCGCGCCAACCGCCACCCGCGACGAACTCCAGGCGGCGTTTGCCAGCGGCGAGGATTGGGGTCCGGGTGCTGTGATCGCAGCAGCCCGCAAAGCGCTGCCGGCAGACGGGATTGCCACTGTCGATACCGGCGCCCACCGGATCCTGTTGAGCCAGGCCTGGACCTGCACCGGAGCGCGCACCCTGCTGCAGTCGACCGGATTGTGCACCATGGGCGTTGCCCTGCCGATGGCGGTCGGCGTCAAGCTGGCAGCACCCGACCGCCCGATCCTGGCCTTGACCGGCGATGCCGGGCTGGAAATGGTGCTGGGCGAACTGGCAACGGTTCGAGACTTGAAGCTTCCGCTGGTGGTCGTGGTGTTCGTCGACGAACAGTTGGCGCTGATCGACCTCAAACAGCGGGGACGCGGCCACGACAACCTGGCGGTGGACTTCGGCGCCACCGACTTCCCGGCCGTGGCGCGGGCCCTGGGCGGCAATGGTGTTCTGGCAACCGACCGGGACACCCTGGCGGGGGAAATCACGGCCGGGTTCGCGCGGGACAGTTTCACGGTCATCGCCTGCCCGATCGGCCGCGGTGCCTATGACGGCGCTTTCTAGGTTGGACAGTCGTTACTTTAAATTATTATAGATCCAGGCCATTGTATTACTGCGGGGCAAAAGTTGTTATTTCCGTCTAGATATAAATGTGCGCAGATTTTTCTTGTCCAATAAGGCATAATTCAGCTCGTGTTCGGTAATATCGAATTGGAGTCGGTACTCACGGACTAAAATAGTGTTTGCGTACTAGTTGAGCGCCTTGAGTTATTAGAGCGGCTCATAGAAACAACTCGGGGGCGGCCGCCTGACTTGGGTCTCAATGCATGCGAGCGAGGTGAGCATGCTGCCCAAAGAATGGATTGACTGCGAAACGCGGGACATCGCCGGCTTGGCGGGTGACCATAGTGCCCTGCGCAAAATGATTGGTCAGCTTGACGAGGCGATCAAGCGCGGCAAGAAGCCGTTGGTCAAGCGTCTGCTGCGTGAGCTGCGCGCCGCCGAGCGCCTGCATTTCCAGCGTGAAGAAAACATCATGCGGCAGTCAGATTACCCCGATTTCCGCCGCCACAAGAATCAGCACGACCTGATCCTCAGCGATTTGGACGTGGTCATTCACCTGATTTCCACCGAAGGTCTGGCCAGTGTCGGCGATCGTTTCGTCGAGCACATCGAGAGCATGTTCACCGAAGATATTGCCATGGACGAAGCGTTGAAGAGCCACTTGCAGCACGGCACCGAGGTCTAAGACGGCTCGACGACGGCCCCAACAACCCCTGTATCGCCAGTCCGCGATGGTGACGCTTCTCGGCCACGCGGCTTGTAACGCGCGCACGATCCGGGCATGGTCGGGCAGTCAAACACTTGATCCGATGAAAAGAGACGGTGGGGAGGTGCCATGCTGACACGCGACGCGATCGAGGACGCCGCGGCACGTCTGGATCACGCAGAAGCGACACGGGTCCAGATCCCGCTGCTTTCCCTGGCGCTGCCGGACCTGGACCTGGCCGGCGCCTATGCCGTCCAGGCCGCCTGGATGGAGCGGAAATGGGCCGCCGGTCACCGCACCATCGGCTACAAGGTCGGGCTGACCTCGAAGGCGATGCAATACGCCCTGGACATCGACCAGCCGGACAGCGGCGTGTTGCTGGACAGTATGGTATTCGACAATGGCGCGACCATTGCGGAAGATCGCTTCATCCAGCCCCGCATCGAGGCCGAAATCGCCTTTGTCATGAAACGCGGCCTGACCGGACCAGGGGTGACGATCTACGACGTGTTGAACGCCACCGACTTCGTGACCCCAGCCCTGGAGATTCTCGATACGCGGATCCTGCGTGCCGATCCCGAAACCGGCCGGACCCGATCGGTACTCGACACCATTTCGGACAATGCCGCCAATGCCGGGATCGTCACCGGTGGCCGGCCTGCCCGCCCTGACGCCGTGGACCTGCCCCGGGTCGGCGCCAGTCTGATGCGCAATGCCGAGGTCGAGGAAACCGGTCTGTGCGCCGGCGTGATGCACCACCCGGCCGCATCCGTCGCCTGGCTGGCTAACCGGCTGGCCGAACAGGAGATCGCCATCGAACCGGGCCAGATTGTCCTGTCGGGTTCGTTTATCCGACCGGTCGAGGCCCGCCACAGCGATACCATCACCGCCGATTACGGAGCACTAGGCGTGGTCGGCTGCCATTTCGCGTAAGCTCACGGCGAGGTCCGCCGCCGTCGGCCGGTTTGCCAACGGCAATTGGCGCTGCACCGCGAAGAACCGCCGCTCCGGCCCGCTGACCTTGTAGAGCCTGGATTTTTCCAGCCGGGCCAACTGGCCGGATAACCAGGACAGAATGGTCGAAGTCCAATACCGGTCGGGATGCGGTTGGGGTTCACGACCGGGAAAGGCATCGACACCCGGGAAGGCGGTCAGGCCGTGGTCGATCAGGACGTAGTCCGGCCCCAGCCGGGCGATGTGGCCGGACTTGAAGTCCCACAGCGCGATGCCGCACGCGGCCAGGCGGGCAACGGTTCCGGCCACCGAAACAGCGCAGGCATAACAGGCGGCGGAGCCCTGGTTCTGGCCGAATTGGCGGTCGATCACGTCAACGATGGGAAAAGCCAGCCAGGCCGGCGGCCCCGGTTGGTCCGGAACCGCGCCATCCAGCAGCGGGATCAGCCCTGGAACCGGCGGAAAGGCGCGCAGCCCGCCATATTCGTTGACGAAGTGACGGTGGTGAATGGGATTGGCCTGGTTATGGATCTTCAGCGCCGCCGGGCGCCCGCCACTGTCACGGGCGCGCCAGACATGGGCCGTCGAGCCCTCGCCCAACGGCGTTTCCAACACCCAGGACCCGAAGGACATGCCCTGTTCGGGCCTGATGAGACTTTGAACCGGCACCGCGCCCCGCACGCTCGCTGCACTCAAGCCGCAATTGTGCCCAAGATAGGTTCACAATTGGTGCATGGCCGGCGCGCCGGTGTCGATCCTGCCTATTTCGCAGCGGACACCTTGTCCGGCGCCACCGCCGCCAGTTCAACCGTGGCCGACACCACGACACGCCGCGAGGCGGCCATTAGAGGCGGAGTAGCGGCCATCGCCTTTTCGGAGTAATCAACCCGCCTGGGTGGAGGAGCGGTGAGTGCCATTGTGGACGGGCCCTGCTGGAAGTCGACCTGGCCGATCCGGAAGCCGCGACCTGGGAACAGGCTGTTGAGGCGTTCCATTTCGGCCCTGGCCGCAGCATAGATCTCAGCCCGCAACTTTGCCGTTAAAGCCTCATGCTCGGCCAGGGTTGGGGTGAAGTCGATGCCGGCCACCGAGATTTGCAGGCCGGGCTTGCTCAAGCGTTTAGCCTGTTCGTGGATATTGTCGAACTCCGATGCCAGCCGACGGGTTTCAGCGCCAATCCGCCAATGTGCGAGCCCAGCCTTGCCAATACTGCGTTGAAAGTCTGTCAGTCGCCACGCCGCACCAGGGATCAACTCATCCAATGCCGTCAAAGCCGCACCGCGTGCTGTTCGCCCACCCTCCTTGGCAGCAGTCCGCACGAACACGTAGAGTTTGGCGGTTTCGGTTTCGATCCAACCTTCTGCGGTCAGGCTGAAGATTGCTCGGTCATCCCGCATTTCCGTCTCCGCTGCCGACGATTCTGTCGCCCAGCCCAACAGCAAGACTAAAGCGAAAGCCGCCTGCCAGAATTTTGCCGCACGCACCAAAGCCAACATCGTTTCCGCACCTCCCTGAGTCCTTTGACTAAAAGATCAAACCCAAATGCCGATGCCACCATAAGGCATGGCGCTGGCGGAACCTGCAAGCCAAAGGTGGCGATATGATGTCGGTACCCGGCTATTCGGTGGCCGGCGCGGTTCGGGTGGCCCGCCATTCCTGGTTGGTGATGTAGGCGGCGCTGAGGAAGACGATCGCGGCCCCGGCCCAAGACCAGGGGTCCAGCGGTTCGGCGAAGATCAGATAGCCGGCCAGGGCGGCAGCGGGCAGACGCAGGAAGTCGAACGGCATCACCAACGAGGTGTCGGCGACCTTCAGGGCCCGGGTCATGCCGTAGATATAGATATTGGCAACCAGGCCGAGGGCCAGCAGCCAGGGAAGCTGGGCCAGGCTGGGCCATTGCCAATGCATCAGGGCCGGCACCAGGGCGAAGGGCACCGACAGCAGTGTCAGGTAAAAGACCGTTGCCTCGCTGCTTTCGGTGCGCAACAACACCTTGCCGGTGACTACTACACCGGCCCCGGTCAGGGCGGAAATCAGCACCAGGCCGGAGGCAGGATTGAACGCCGCCATTCCGGGCCGCAAGATCACGACCACGCCCAGGAAACCGACCGCCAGTGCCAGCCAACGTCGGTTTCCGACTTGGTCACCCAGCATCAGGGCGGCCAGAAGTGTGGCGAACAGAGGCGCGGTGAAGATCAGGGCCGTCGCTTCGGCCAGGGGGATCATCAGGACCGCGACCAGCAAGGTGCCGCCGTGCAGGGCCATCAGGCCGCCGCGAGCCGCATGCAGCCCGAAGCGTTGGGTGCGCAGGGCACCGAAACCATTGGCGATGAACCAAGGCAGGAAGATCGGCAGCGCCAGGGCGTAGCGCCAGAACAGCAGCACATAAACGTCAATCTCGGCGGACAGGTATTTGACCAAGCCGATCATGCCGCCGTAGCCAAAGGCCGCCGCCGCCATCCACAGCGCCGCGCGGACAACCACCGGCATCGCCGTCACGAGGACGCTCCGCCACGGTCGCTGAGCCGATGACTGGCCGCCGCGTCCAGGTCGAGGTCGTAGACTTCCTTCAGCTTGACGATCCGGGCGCGGGTCGCCTCGTCGAACGGTAGCTTGCCGTCGAAGGCGTGCAGGCAAATCCCCTCGATCAGGTCACCGAGGCTGATTTCGAGATATTCGGCCAGGCCCTTCAGGACCTTCAACAGCCGACGCTCCACCCGAATGCCGGTCTGCACCCGCTCGACCGGTATCGTCTCCAATTTCGCTTTCCTTGTTGTCATGGTACATCAATACATGGATACATCAAAGATATCAACCCCCACTTCCACCCCTTGCCGCGGGGGTTGACAGCGCGGCCGGATCGCGCACTCTGAGCGCCAAGCACGCAACGGGAGGATGAGGTGATGACGGGCGAAGGCAGAGTGGCGATCGTGACCGGTGCCGGTACCGGGATCGGCCGCGCCGCGGCGCTGGCACTCTTGGCGGACGGCTATGCGGTCGGCCTGGCCGGCCGGCGACAGGCCCCGTTGGAGGAAACCCGCGACATGGCCGGCGATGCGGGTGCGCGGGCCCTGCCACTGGCCACCGACGTGGCGGACGAACATTCGGTCAATGCCCTGTTCGCGGCGACGGTCGAGCAGTTCGGCCGCCTGGACGTGCTCTTCAACAATGCCGGGCTGGGGGCACCTCCGGTCCTATTGGAAGACATCGACCCCAACGCCTGGCGGGCAGTGGTCGACGTCAACCTGACCGGCATGTTCCTGTGCACCCAGGCGGCCTTCCGGATCATGAAGGCGCAGACGCCGATGGGCGGGCGGATCATCAACAATGGCTCGATTTCGGCCCATGCACCACGGCCCAATTCAGCCCCCTATACGGCCACCAAACATGCCATCACCGGCCTGACCAAATCGACCGCCCTGGATGGCCGTAAATACGATATCGCCTGTGGCCAGTTGGATATCGGCAACGCCGAAACCGACATGACGGCGCGCATGAAGGCGGGCGTGCCCCAGGCAAACGGCACCACGGCGGTGGAGCCGGTGATGGATGTGCGCCACGTGGCGGATGCGGTGGTCTACATGGCCAGCCTGCCGCTGGACGCCAATGTCCAGTTCCTGACCGTGATGGCCACCAAGATGCCTTTTGTCGGCCGCGGTTGATCCTGGTGCCCTGACCTCGGGAAAACCCTCCCGCCCTGCAACGGGCGCAGCCTGGCCAATCCGCCGGTGTTTGCATAAGACCGAAGCAAGGGGATGACGACTAAGCCGCATTTCAGACGTTCGCGTTCGAAGACATAGGAGCAAGAAATGATTCGCAAGATCCGATATGTCCTGACAGCCCTGTTCGGCTTGATCATCGTCTATTTCGCGGTCTGGCCGGTGCCGATCGACCCCGTGGCCTGGCAAGCGCCGCCGAACCCCGGTTACAGTGGCCCCTTTGCCGCCAATCAGCGCCTGGCTGGCCTGGAGACCCTGGACCTGGCGGGACATCACGGGCCTGAGGATATTGCCGTCGACCCCCAGGGCCGGATCTATGCCGCAACCGGCGAGGGCCGAATCCTGCGCCTCGCCCCGGACGGGAGCGACCCGCAAATCTGGGCCGATACCGGCGGCCGGCCACTGGGCATGGTGTTCGCGCCCGACGGCAACCTGATTGTCGCCGATTCGTGGCGCGGCCTGCTGTCAGTTTCGCCGAGCGGCGACGTCCGGGTGTTGGCCACCGAAGCCGAGGGTGTTCCGTTCGGGGTTTGTGACGATCTGGATGTTGCCGATGACGGTCGCATCTATTTTTCCGACGCATCGTCGAAATTCGGCCGGAACCAAGACCTGGACGCCCAACAAGCCAGCCTGCTGGACCTGATGGAGCATGGCGGCCATGGGCGCCTGATCATGCACGACCCGGCCAGCGGCGAAACCAGGACGCTGGTCAAGGGCCTGAACTTCGCCAACGGCGTGGCGTTGGCGCACGATCAGAGCTTCGTCCTGGTCAACGACATGGGTGCCTACCGGGTGGTCCGCTATTGGCTGAACGGCCCCAAGCAGGGCCAGACAGACGTGTTGATCGACGCCCTGCCCGGTTTTCCCGACAACATCTCGACCGGACTGGACGGCCGCTTCTGGATTGCCTTCGTGGCGCCGCGCAACGACCTGGTCGACGCCCTTTCCGGCTGGCCGCAAATGCGTAAGGCGGTCCAGCGCCTGCCCGAAGCGCTGCGGCCCGCCGCGGTCCACTATGGCCACATCATCGCGGTCGACCGAGACGGAAACGTGCTTGAGGACCTGCAGGATCCAAGCGGCGCCTATCCGATGAACACCGCGGTTCTGGAAACGCCCGAGCATCTGTATATCGGCAGCCTGATCGCGCCGGTCCTGGCTCGCCTGCCCAAGGCGGCGGCGGGCCTGTAACCCAGCTCGAGAGGGGCGCTAGCTCTCCTCACCCGATGGCCGGGCCCGAACGCTGCGATAGGTGATCGGGCGCCCGGTTTTCTGGTCGATCAGCAACGGATCCGGCGCCTCGCCGGTGTCCCGCGAAACCACTTCGAAAGGCAGCATGTGATCGGTTGGCACGTGACGGTCGGCCCAGGCCATCAACGACATCAAGGTGGGATAGAGGTCCTTGCCGGCATCGGTCAGCCGGTATTCGTGGCGCACCGGCCTGTCCTGATAGGGTTCGCGGCGCAGGATGCCGGCCTTTTCCAGTTTTTTCAGGCGATCGGCCAGAACATGCCGGGTGAGGCCCAAATTCTCCTGGAACCGGTCGAACCGCCTTACCCCCAGAAAACAGTCGCGCAGAATCAGCAGCGTCCAGCGGTCGCCGACCACCGACAGGCCGCGGGCAACCGGGCAGGCTTCCTGGTTCAACTGGTTCCAACGCATGGCCCGACTATAGCAGTTGTTGACAAGTTCCAAAAGAGAACTTATCTCGATATAGTTCTAAAAAGGAACTTATAAATTGATCGCACAGCCGGAGCATCCCATGACCCATGCCGCGTCCCTGCAACACCATAAAACCCGCACCTATGACTACACGGTCACCGATCTGGACCTCGCGGCGGCGCAGGAGCTTAGCGGCCTCGACTATATCCGCGCCATGATCTCCGGCGAGATTTCCGGTCAGCCGTCGATCGCCGCCACCATGAACATGTCGGCACCCTTGGCGGTCGACTTCGGCAAGGCCGCCATGGAAGCCGACCCGGCCGACTTTCTGCTGAACCCGATGGGGACCATGCATGGTGGGTTCGCCGCCACGCTGCTGGACAGCGTGCTGGGGATCTCGATCCACACGTCGCTGCCGGCCGGCATGGGCTACACGACGGCAGAGCTGAAAGTGAACTATGTGCGGCCGGTCCGCACCGATACCGGGCGGTTGCGGGCCGAAGCCAACCTGATCCACGCCGGTCGCCGGCTGGCCACCGCCGAAGGTCGCCTGATCGGAATCGCGGACGGCAAGCTCTATGCCCACGGGTCGACGACCTGCCTGATCTTCCCCCTAGGCGCCGCGGCGCCGGCCGGCTAAGTCTTCGGCCGCGTCCGGATCAGTCGACGACCACCAGATCCGTTTCCGAAACCGTGCTGTCGGCTGTGAAGTCGAACAGAACCATGTCGCTGGGCACCCGGATGTTTCGGAAGGTGACCAGATTGGCGCCGCGCAGGGCGCCGACTTCGACCACTGCGTGCTTCGGAGTGCGGGCTTGGGCCTCGACCTTGATGTTGCTGATCGAGGAGCCGCGCATGCCACCTGCCAGATGGAACACCGCCTGGCTGACCGAACGGCCCAAATTGCCACCGAACATTTCGAAGCTGCTGTCGTAGACCCCTGTGTCCGGCGCGACCCAGACCCAATAGCCCAGGCCAGACCCGACCAGGTCGTAGATCCGGGTCCGCGCGAAGCTGCCCTTGCCGCCGTCCTTCATGAACCGGAAGCCGTATTGCAGGTTCGACAGGCGCAGGCCGCTGAACGTGTTGTTTTCCGACCAGGCGGTGGTATTGACCAGATCGAAGCCGGAGCCGTTGGCGAAGCCGGTGATCGTGACGTCGCGGAACGTCGCCCGCCCGGAGTTTTCCAACCGGAAGGCACCCGCCCCCATGTCGGTGCCGACAACACGACCGCCATACCAGATCAGCCGCGGCAGGCGAGGATGGGTACCCGATGGCGCGACCCGGAAACCGTAATCGAGACCGGTCACGTTCAGGGTGACGCCGTGAGCCATGACCACCACGTCGCGGTCACCGGCCACCGGATCGATCGTCACCGTCCCGTCGATCACGCAGGTTGCCGGCGGAATCAGCAGAATCCCGCCCCCGCCCTGCTGCAACTGGTCGAACGCCTTCTGGAAGGCGGCGGTGTCATCGTTGACGCCGTCGCATTTGGCGCCAGCCTTTTCGCTGTAGACGAAACCGGGGAAGTCGCCGGCATGTAAACTGATTGTTGTGGAGAGAAAAACGACCGTGACCGCGGCGCAGAATCGCGCATAACTCAACTTCGTGGAACCCATTATGGTCTCCCCAATTCTAGAGTCATCGCCCCGATTCGACGCTCTTGGGTTTATTTTTCGGTCAGGTTACCGAGTTATGCGCGATTTTATCAGTTTTCGCGTGTGACGCAATAGTTCGCAACCCTTCGATTGCATAATTTTAGTCTCAATCCGTGAAGGCGCGGTTAACCCCTGGTGCGCAGTTCCGCCAATGATGCGCGCCTGACAACGCCCGAGGCGCAGTGCGTTCCGCGACTTTGTCTTACCCAGATTGACTGGGAGTTACAGCGCCCAAACCCGGACCGGTCGGCTGCGCCCCCGGATGACCCTCTCGCCAAGGTCTCGCAGGTTCTGCAATGGCCCGACACCAGCCGGCACCGCGCGCATGGCATCAACCAACGGGCCGCCGACGGCCACCTGGCAGCCCAGTTCGCGGGTCATCCCCTGCAGGCGGCTGGCGGTGTTCATGGTGTCACCGATGACGGTAAACGCCAGGTGCTCGGCGCTGCCGACATCCGCCAGCACCGCCGGCCCATAGTTGAGGCCAATTCCCACCGCGACCGGGGGCAGGCCGGTGCCGCGGCGATCGGCGGTCCAATCGTCGAGATCGTCCAGCACCGCCACGGCCGCGGCCAACGCGTTGCCGGCGTCGTCCAACGATGGTTCCGGCACCCCAAAGACGGCAACCACCGCGTCGCCGACATAAGCCTCGACCGACCCGCCATGGTCGAAGACGATGCGCGCAACGCGACTGTGGAATTCCCGCAACAGGCCGACCACGTCCGCCGGGTCGGAGCGTTCGGCCAGGCGTGTGAAGCCGACCAGATCGACGAACATCGCCGCCAGCTTCTGCCGTCGCACCGGTCCCAGCGGCTGATCCTGACGCGACAGGTCCTCGACCAGGCGCGGCGGGAAATAGCGGGCCAGATTGTGGCGCGCCCGCTCGGACCGGGCTTCCGCCGCGCGGGCTGCCGCCGCCTCGCGCTCCGCTGTGACCCGGGCCGTGACATCGCGCTGAACCGCCAGGTAATGGCGCACCGCGCCGTCTGCGTCCTCGAGCGGCGTCACCGACCATTCCATGACAAAGGTCGAACCGTCCTTGCGGTAGTTGATCGCCTGGCCGGTCCAGGTCTCGCCACGGTGGAGTGTCGCCCGCAAATCGGCAAAAATCCGGTGGTCGGTCTCAGGCCCTTGCAACACTCTCGGGCTTAGACCCAATATCTCGGACCGCTGCCAGCCTGTCATCCGCTCGAAAGCCGGGTTGACGTAGACAATGGTCGGGCCCGGCCGGTCGAGATCGGTGGTCGTGATCAATAGGCTCTCGGCCGCCGCCGCCATCACCCGTCGGGCGTCGACCGGCACATCGTAATCCGCCAACCGGGTGTGCGAGGACCTTTGCTCATGCATCGAAGATGATATGGTTCTAGTCCAACGCGGGGCAAATCAGGTTAGGTGAACTGGATGAGTGAACTCGGCAACCGTATCGAAGCGGTACTACGGGACTCGGGCGTCGAGTACCGAATCATCACCTGCGATCCCGAACTGGCCGACACGGCCGTGTTCTGCGACCATTACGGCTATTCGCTGGACAATTCGGCCAACGTCATCGTCATCGCCTCAAAGACAGGCGAGAAGAAATATGCCGCCTGCGTGGTGCTGGCGGTGAACCGCCTGGACGGCAACAAGGTGGCCCGCAAGAAACTGGGTGCCCGCAAGGTCTCGTTCGCAGATCCCGAGGAAACCCGCCAGGTCACGGGCATGGAGATCGGCGGGGTCACGCCGATCGGCCTGCCCCGGGACCTGCCGCTTTGGGTCGATGCCGCCGTCATGGCCCATGACGAAATCATCCTTGGCGGCGGCGGCCGCGACACCAAGATCATCTGCTCGCCGAAGATTTTCGAGCACACCCCAAACACGGAAATCGTCGACGGGCTGGCGAAATAGCCGGGCTGCTCCAGGCGCAGCCAATCGGTCTTCTAGTCCGATTTCAGCGTGAACTTCGCCCGGCTGACCCGCGATTGCTGCGGTCGCTTGATCGTGGCCAAGACCTCGTAGATGTCGCCGTCCAGCATCCGGAAATAGTTGCAATAGGTCGTCACGCCACTGACCTGCATCTTGTGCAGGGCACGTGCGCTGCCCACCAAACCAAGCGGCGAGACCCTGAGGTCGATTTCCGCGTCGTTGACACGGTCGCCGGTCAGTTTGTCGTAGACCGCCAAAACCAGATGATGCATGTGGCGCCCGGCCGGCACCTTGGCGCCGTCATGATTGGGAAATCGTTCGGGATGCCGCCGCAACACCTTGGTCGGTACGACGCCAAGGTGAACCGTCAAGCCGTCCACGGTTTTGGATTCACCGACAAAACCCGCCAGCGCACCACTCGCAACAAACAACGCAAACGCTCCGGCCATCAGGGCCAACACGCTTCTTAACCCTGGTCCAGGCATAGCTGTTCTCCTCCCGTTCGGCGGCCGGAGGAGGGAACGCGGGCCGGTCAGCGCCCCGACAAAACGGCGCAAAAGAACGACGGCACGGCCCTCGCTCCCGTCGCCTGTCGTTCATGGCCTAAAAAAGGCTGCTCTTTCAGATGTGGGAACCGCGCCCAAAGGCTTCAAGCGTGCGCCACCGGCTTGCGAAACAGCACCGTGTCCGGACCGGTGATTTCCGCCTCGACCGTCTGGCCGGCGGCGGCGCGCCAGTGATCGCCAAGCCAATTGAAGCTGGCTTCGGAAAAGAAACAGACATGGGTCGGATCGCGGCGGTAGTGCCAGCCGGCGAAGGCGTCCGGGTCGGTCAGCCGCTTGGTCATGACGCCCAGCCACCCGCCCGGGTTCAGGATTTGCCACAGCCGATCCAGCTCGTCACCGGGCCGGGCTAGATGCTCGGCCACTTCGCTTAAGGTGATGAAGTCGTACCGCCGCGCCAGGAGGCTGGGTTCCGGCGCATAAAACGGATCGAAATTCGCCACTTCGTGCCCCGCCTCGGCGAACATCAGAGACAGGGTCGGACCGGGGCCGCTGCCGAAATCGAGCCCGCGCGAGCCCGGTGCGAGCCGTACCGCCAGGGGCTCGAACAGGCGCCCGAGAAATCGCCGGTAGCCCGGGTCGTCGGGATGGTTGCGATGCAGATCGTATTGCGCCTTTTCCGCCGCCGGCGACAGATGCTGGTGCGGCGGCACGAAGACCAGCGCGCAGGTGCCGCAGCGCAAATAGTCCCGGGCCGCGTCCCGGTGAAACGACGTCACGGCACGGCTGCCACACAGCGGGCAGTTGGGAGCGCGAGAACCGGTCACACCAGCTCCGCCAGCGCCTCCTTGGTGAAGGGCTTGATCGCATCGAGCCGGCCGGAGCGAATCAAATCGGGCCAGTCGGGGTTGGCGATCAGGGCACGGCCGACCGCGACCAGGTCGAACTCACCGGCGTCCAGCCGGCTCACCAAATCGTCGATACGGGTCACCTTGGCCTCGCCGGCCGCGAAGGTGTTGATGAAATCATCGTCCAGTCCGACGCTGCCGACCGTGATCACCGGCTTGCCGGTGAGCTTCTTGACCCAACCGGCCAGGTTGAGGTCGGAACCATCGAATTCCGGCAGCCAGAAGCGCCTTGTGCTGCAGTGGAAGATATCGACGCCGGCATCGACGAATGGCGCGACAAAGGCCTCCAACTCGACCGGGGCTCGGGCCAGCTTGGCGTCGAAGTCCTGCTGTTTCCATTGCGACCAGCGCAGGACCACTGGGTAGTCGGGGCCGACAGCGGCCCGCACCGCAGCGACGATTTCCAACGCAAAGCGGCTGCGCCCAGCCAGGTCGCCGCCATAGGCGTCGTCGCGCTGGTTGGTGCCGTCCCAGAAGAACTGATCGATCAGATAGCCATGGGCGCCGTGAATCTCGACCCCGTCAAAGCCGATTTCCCTGGCGCTGGCGGCGGCACTGGCAAAGGCCGCCACCACATGGTCGATATCGGCCTGGGTCATGGCCCGGCCGCGTGGCTTGCCGGGCAACAGCAGGCCCGACGGGCCGATGCTTTCCAGGTCCGGATTGGGCCCGGTGCCCGGTTTGCGCATGGTCCCGACATGCCACAGCTGCGGCATGATCTTCGAACCGGCCGCGTGCACCTGTTCGACCACCCGCCGCCAACCGGCCAGAGCATCCGCGCCATGGAACCGCGGCACGTTGGGGTCCAGGGTAGCGACCGGTTCGTCGATTGTCGTACCCTCGGTGATGATCAGCCCGACCCCGCCTTCGGCCCGGCTCCGGTAATAGGCCGCGACATCTGCGCCGGGAACCCCATCCGGTGACTTGGTTCGGGTCATCGGCGCCATCACAACGCGGCTCTTCAGTTCCAGTCCGGCCACCCGGCAGGGCGAAAACAGGATCTCACTCATGGTCGTCGATGCTCCCTCTTACCGTCCAATTTCACTGCCGGGTTGATAGCATCACCGAGGCCGAGCGTCGCCCGTTTTCCACGCGCCTTCCGGCCATGGGACGCACAAATCACGAGTGCCCCGACTTGAACTCCCTTATAAAGGGATGGACACCAGCCGGCTCGGCCCGCAGGATCGAACAGACCAACGTCACCGGATTTGCCGCCGATGACGGCCGTTGTGCCGCGGCGGCATTCACCAAGAAGCTGAATGCGGATTCCGGATACGACAATGACCCCGGTCTGCCGGATACGACGGTCCAACTGGCAATGTGCGGTGGCCTGGCACTCTCGCTCGACGAATTTATCGGTCGCTTCGGCTTCGCAACCATGGCCGATATTGCCGCCTATCGGCCCGAAAAGATGAGGGTCAATCGACCGCGAGGCGCGGTCGCAAACATGCCCAACCCAGAAACCCGCCCGATGACCGTGTCCTGGCAGGGGTTCGAGGCATTGATCACCGGCACCGCCGAGATTTCAGCGAAAGGCCTGCACGACGCCAAGCTGCACCCTCCCGACGGCACCACCGGCTGCGACGGCAATTTCCAGGGCCGCAGATGGACCATCGTGTGCGACAATGGCCTGACCGCCAACGGCCTCTATCGCCTGGAAGACGGGGCTGCCGGTGATGGCTACGACAATCGGGGCCGGCAGGTTTCCTTTGAAGTGAGGGGCTAGCAGACGGAGCTTCGGCGATTTCCCACCAGGGCAGTCTACGGGCAATACCTACTGCATCAATGGAGCCCGACCGGGCCTAACCGTCCAGCCAGTCCACCGCTCGGCCGTCGAGGTCGTAACACACCGCCCGCAGGGGCCCGCCGAAGCCGGCGCCGGCGTCGATGCAGGCGGTGTGGCTGCCATTGGTCACCCCGCCATGGGCCGGGTCGTAGCCGCGTACCACCAGGCGGCTGCCGCCATAGGGTTCGCGGATCGCCGCAAATCCGCCGCCGTCCCACCACAGGCTGTCGGTCTGGTCGTTCAGGGGCTTGCTGCCGTCGAGGCCGGCGTGGACGAAGACCAGTTCGCCGGCCGCCGTATAGGCGGCGCGCTTCAGTTCGATCAACAAATCGTCATGGCCGGGATGGGACTGGACGGACTGTCTGAGGCCGGCGGTCCATTTGGTGATCGCCACGGCGCCTTCGCGCAGCCGACGCCTTGCCGATTCCTCGTCGCCGCCATAGGCGGCCAAGGTGGCACCCAGCCCCTGAGCGGCCATCCAATCGAAGACATCCAACGGATCAGCGGCGAACTGGAGCTGCAGCAATTTGTGCCACATTTCCTCCTGGCAGCCGCGCAGGTAAACGATGTCCCAGGGTTCCACGCCCGGCCGGCACATCAGTTCGCGGCGAAAGGTCACCAACTCGTCCATGGTGGCGGTGATTTCACCACCGCCCATGTAGTTGCCGAGATAGACCAGCCGGTCGCCGGCCTGGAACAGCGCGGCCAGGCGGCGATGCAACCGGACCAGCCGGCCGGCCTCGCCATGGATCGCCGCCACCGCCCACACCCGGTGGGCGCCGCGCAGGGCCGCATAGGCCCGGGCGTCGTCTTTGGTTTTGGTTTGCACGTCTCCCCCTGGTCGGCAAACCGGTACGGATCCGACCTGTGTTTAACTTGACGCTACGCGGAATTGCGGCCCCGAAACGCAAATGGCCCGACAATCGGTCGGGCCATGCGATTGCCGCAGCAATGCAGCAAAATATACCTTCGGTCAGGCGGCTTGCAAGACCTTCTCCAGGCGCTCGGTGGCCGCCTCCTCGTCGATCTTCTCGACCGCCGCCAGTTCGCGCGCCAACCGGTCCAGCGCCGCTTCGTAAATCTGGCGTTCGCTGTAGGACTGGTCGGGCTGGCCGGCATTGCGGTGCAGGTCGCGCACCACCTCGGCGATCGACACCGG
Organism: uncultured Sneathiellales bacterium; assembly: GCA_964344385.1. GTDB lineage: Bacteria > Pseudomonadota > Alphaproteobacteria > CAYFNG01 > CAYFNG01 > CAYFNG01. The sequence continues at coordinate 541,493 of CAYFNG010000002.1, read as the reverse complement.
ATCGCCGGAATTGATCTTGGCTTCGTATTCCTGGGCCCGCCGGCTCCACATGGTGCGCTTGACCCGGGCACGACCCTTGAGGGTCTTGAGTGCATTCTGCATCTTCTGCGGCGAGCTGAGCTTGCGCATGCCAACGGTCGACGCCTTGGTGACGGGCACCCGCAGGGTCATCTTGTCCTTGTCGAACTCGATCACAAACAGCTTCAACGCCATGCCGGCAATTTCCTCGTCCTCGATACCGACGATCTTGCCCACGCCATGGGTCGGGTAAACCACGTAATCGGACGTACCGAACTCTAATTTCTTTGCCATACTGGTCCTTCTTGATTCTTGGCTATGCTGCACCAAGATCATTGTTCTTGTTGTTTCCTAAGACCGCGCCGGCACGCCAACCCGCGCGGTTACGAACCCTTGGGCACTCTCCCCGTAACCCGGCAACACCTTCGCCTTCCGTACCGTCCAAAACGGCCCGGTTGCCAGCGTTCACCGTTGGGTTTACGCATTTAAGCGCGGCGGAACGCCGCGCTTCTTTCCTCTACTATATAGCACATTTTGGCTAGAATTCCAACGGCTTCGCAGTGGCGCGATTTGCTGCGCCACGCCTGCCGCCTGGAGGAGCCGGGTTCAGGTGCCCTTGCCGGGGTTCTCGCTGAAGTACTTCTCCAGCTTGTCCTGGACGTCCTTGTACTCGTCGGCGTCGGCCGGCGGCTCGCCCTTGCGGGTGATGTTGGGCCATTTCTCGGAATATTCGCGGTTCAACTCGACCCAGCTTTCAACATTGGGTTCGGTATCGGGCAGAATGGCTTCGGCCGGGCATTCGGGCTCGCAAACCCCGCAGTCGATGCATTCGTCGGGATGGATGACCAGCATGTTCTCACCCTCGTAGAAACAGTCCACGGGGCAGACTTCGACACAGTCCATGTATTTGCACTTGATACAATTGTCGACGACGACGTAGGTCATTCCTTCTTTCTCCAGCTCTCCGCCCTCAAACCAGGGGCGTTCAACCCTCCGCGATGCCGAGACGCGCCATCACGCGTTTGCGGGCTTCGCCGCGTTCGCGGTCGGGAACATAGATCAGCCCGCCGATGCGCCGCAACAAGTTCGCTTCGTAGTGATGCAATTCCCCGTCGGCGTACACGACCTCCCACAACATTTCAATCATTTCGATGCGTTCATCGAACGGAAACGTGTCCTTGATGGTGCGGGTGAAGCGCAGCAAATGGGAACTTTCCGCCTGCGCCGCCTCGGCCTCGGTGATCAGATCCTCGGCCTCGGCGCCAACCAGTTGAAAGTGGCGCTCCAGGATGTCGCGAATAGTCTGCCGCTCATCGGCATCAAAGCTTTCGTCCATCCGCGCTGCCTCGACCAACAGGACGGCGGCGGCCAAGGCCTTTTCGTCGCGGTCGTGGCTGCGCGGTTCCGACGCAGCGTTCAACAGATTTTTCAACCGTTTGATCATGGCCGCCCTGCCTATCACACCGGGCGCATGACCGGCAAGCGGCGCGAGCCCTGCCGGCGGAACGCCCCTGTCCGACTTGACGGTTTTCCGGTTGGTCTATTCACCCGGGTCCCGGTCCAGCCATTGGTCCAACGCCCGGCGCTGCGCCTTGGTCGGGCGGGCTCCGATCCGGCCGGTCCTGGCATTGCGAAGCGCCGGCGAGGTCTCGTCGCGCCGCGGTTCGAGCGGGCTCAGGTCCTCATACAGCGTGGCTGCTTCGGAGGCCGGGCCGCGACGGGCGCCGCAGGCCGAAACCCGCACCACCCTGATCTCGCGGCCCTGCGGGAAGGTCAAGACATCGTCGGGACGAACATCGACACTGGCTTTGGTGGCGACCGCCCCGTTGATGCGGACCTTGCGGACCTGCACCGTCTTGGCGGCCAGGGAGCGGGTCTTGAAAAACCGCGCGTACCAAAGCCATTTATCGATGCGTATCGTATCGCTCATCGCAGTTTCAGGTCCTGCAACTTGGCGAACGGTGAACTGGGATCGACCGGACCAGCGGTTTTGCGCCGACGCTTGGGCCGGCTCCGGTCACGGCGGTCAGACCGGCGTTTCGGCACGAAACCAGATTGGTCCTCGCCTTCCTGCTGGCGGTAGCCGATGGCACGGGCGATCGTTCCAAATTCCTCCCTGGGGCAGCCGATGATCGACAGCAGCAGGTGGTCCGGAACCACCGGTCCCTGCTTGGCCCGGGCCCGCATTTCGCGGCAAAACCGCTCCAGCATATCAAGGCGAATGGCTCGTTCCCCGGCCAACCAATAACCGGTGGCCATCAGGCCATCGGTGTGCACCGGGTCATTGGGTTTGTGCGAGACAAGCCCCGGCCGTGGCAGCGGCGAGGTATCGACGCCGCGAAAGACGCGCCAAAGCAGGGCCGCGAACCGGGCGCGGGCCGGTTTCAACAGGCCCGGCATGAACACGGCCAAGGTCCCGGTGGTGACACCGCGGCGGCGCAGGCTTTGGCGTTCGGCACCGCTGAGGGCACGCAATTGGGACGCCACCCGTTCGCGCGGGACCGCGCCCAGGCCTTCGCCGAGTTGAAAGGCGACCCCACGGGCGGCGGCCGGCATCTCGGCGGCCAACAGGCGCGCCAGCGGTTGCAACACCTCAGCGATATGGGCCTTCAGCCAGGCCGTCAGATAAATCTCAAGTTCCCGTCGGCGCGCCGCCGACAGGGGTTCGCACGGCAGCAGTTTGAGTCGCGGCGCCAGGGCGCTTTCACCCGCCACGACCTCTGCCAAGGGGGCGCCCTGCCACCAGATCCGCCCGTCGTCCCGCAGGGAAAGCAGGTCCGGGCTGTCGGCCAGCAAACGCCGGGCACGGCCATCGATCTCCGGCCCCAGAACCCGGGCCGCCGCGGCGCGTACCAGGCGACCATCGGCGCCCCGCGCGCCGGTGTCGGGGAAAAAGCTCAAACCCTTCAGCCGGCCGACAAAATGCCCCTCGACCAGCACGGCACCATCATCGTCGATGGCTGCCGCCAGGGCCGCACGGTCCTTCAACTTGCCCAGCAGGACCGCGGTGCGACGGTCAACGAAACGACGGGTCAACCCCTCGTGCAGCGCGTCCGAAAGCTTGTCCTCGATCGCCTGGGTGCGTGACTGCCAGTAGCCGGGGTCATGCAGCCAATTGCCGCGGTTGGAGATGAAGGTCCAGGTCCGGATATGCGAAATCCGGCTGGCCAGGGTATCGATGTCGCCATCGGTGCGGTCCAGCCGTTCGACATGGCGGTCCACCCAGTCGGTTGGCAGGCGACCGTCGCCGCCGCACAAATGCCGGAACAGCTCGGCCAACAGGCTGGTATGGCTGTCGCTCATGGTCTTGCGGAAATCCGGGATCTGACAGACCTGCCACAGCAAACGCACCATAGCTGGCGAATGCGCCGCATCGGCAATATCAGCCTGACCGGCCAGGACCCTGAGGGCATAAAGGTCGACACCTTCGCGGGGGCGCAGAAGGATTTCAGCCGGAGATTTGGCCTCCAGCCCACGGATCAGGGTTTGGACCGACGTGAAATCCAGCGCCGTGTTGCGCCAGAATACGGTTTTGACCGCCGGAAAGTCGTGGTTTTCCACGGCCTCGATCAGTTCCTCGTCCATTTGCGAGGCCTCGGCCGTGGTGCCGAACGAACCGTCGTTCAAATGCCGACCCGCGCGCCCTGCGATCTGCCCGATTTCGGCAGCGGTCAGCGGGCGCGGGTTGTAACCATCGAATTTGCGCAAGGCGGCAAAAGCGACATGGTCGATATCCATGTTCAACCCCATGCCGATCGCGTCGGTTGCCACCAGAGTATCGACCTCGCCGTCCTGGTACATGGCGACCTGGGCGTTGCGGGTGCGGGGGCTGAGTGCGCCCATCACCACCGCCGCGCCGCCGCGCTGGCGCCGCATCAGTTCGGCGATGGCGTAAACGTCCTGGGCCGAGAAGGCGACGATGGCCGAGCGCCGCGGCAACCTGGACAATTTGCGGGACCCCAGATAGGTGAGGGCGGAAAAGCGTGGCCGGGACAGGAACTCGACGTCCGGGACCAGATGCTTGAGCAAGGGCCGAAACGTGTCGGCCCCCATGAACATGGTTTCCTGGATGCCGCGCGCGTGCAACAACCGGTCGGTGAAGACGTGACCGCGTTCCGGATCGGCACAGAGTTGGATTTCGTCGACCCCCAGGAAGTCGAACCGGCGCGAGGTCGGCATCGATTCGACCGTGCAGACGAAATAGGCCGCCCGTTTCGGAACGATCTTTTCCTCGCCAGTGATCAGGGCCACCAGCCTGGCGCCCTTGGCGGCCACCACCCGGTCATAGATTTCACGTGCCAACAGGCGCAACGGCAAGCCGATAACGCCGTTGCTGTGGCTCAGCATTCGTTCGACCGCGAAATGGGTCTTGCCGGTATTGGTCGGCCCCAAAACGGCGGTCACCCGCCCGTCGCGGCCCGGCAGCGCAGTTGCTCGCATCGTTCTAGAAAGATCGGTGTTCCAGCACGCCTTGGCAAGGTAAAAAAAGCCATGATCCAGGCGGTATTTAACGTCCCCCGTGGGGCCAGGGTTAGCCCAGCGCCTGACCCATCTCCAGGAACTTCCGACGGCGGGATTCACGTAAAACTCCGGATTCCTGGCCGTCGAACTCATTCAGCGAAGATGCGATCGCGGCACCCAGGGCGGCAATCGTTTCATCAGGATGGCGATGCGCCCCACCGATCGGCTCAGGGATGACCTCGTCGATGATGTTCAATTTCAGCAGATCCTGCGCGGTTAACTTCAGCGCCGCCGCCGCTTCCTGGGCCTTGTCCGCGGTGCGCCACAGGATCGATGCGCAACCTTCCGGCGGGATCACGGAATAGATCGCGTGTTCCAGCATCACGATCCGGTTGCCGGCGGCCAATGCCACCGCGCCACCCGATCCACCTTCACCGACCACCGCAACGATCACCGGCACGCCGATTTCCAGGCAGGTTTCGATGCTGCGGGCGATGATTTCGGCCTGGCCCCGTTCCTCGGCGCCGATCCCGGGATAGGCGGCCGGCGTGTCGATGATCGAAATCACCGGCATCCGGAAACGATCCGCCAGGCGCATCAGGCGGATCGCCTTGCGATAACCTTCAGGCCGCGCCATGCCGAAATTGTGCTTCAGCCGGCCGGCCGTGCCTGAGCCCTTTTCCTGGCCGATCACCATCACCGAGCGGCCACGGAACCGGCCCAGGCCGCCGATCACCGCCTGGTCGTCGGCATAGGTCCGGTCGCCGGCCAAGGGCGTGAAATCTTCGACCAGCGCCGCAACGAAATGCGAAAAATGGGGACGGTCGGGATGGCGGGCGACCTGCACCTTTTGCCAGGGCGTCAGTTTGGCATAGGCCTGACGCAACAGAAGGTCGGCCTTGCCTTGCAGCTTGGCGACCTCTTCCTCGATATTGACGCCGGCATCGTCGTCCAGGTGCTTGAGCTCCTGGACCTTGCCCTCAAGTTCGGCGATCGGCTTTTCAAAATCGAGGAAAGTCTGCATGAAGATCCCGACGCGACGAGGTTACGCGGCCCGATTAGCCGGAGCCGCAGCAGCCTGCGCCCAATACCCGGTCATGTCAACCAACGCCGCAGCCCGGGTGGGGCGACCAGTCGTTACATTTCGTATCGCAGTGCCATGATTGCAACCCGAACGGCCTAAGTTCCTGATATCGCATCGGCTTGGCGGACCAGGGCTTCGGCCTGACGGATCGAAGCGAGGTCGATCAGCCGTCCGTCCAGGGCCACCGCGCCCTTGCCTTCGGCCTGGGCCTGAGCCATCGCTTCCAGGATGCGGCGGGCTTTGGCGACTTCGGCCTCTGAGGGGGTAAAAACCTCGTTGGCCGGGTCGATCTGCTTGGGGTGGATCGCCCACTTCCCTTCGCAGCCCAGCACCCCGGCCCGCTGGGCCTGGGCCTTGAAGCCGTCCTCGTCGCTGAAATCACCAAACGGCCCGTCGATCGGGCGCAGACCATTGGCCCTGGCCGCGACCACCATACGGGTGATCGCGTAATGCCACATATCGCCCCAATGAACCTCGCGGTTGCCGGCTTCGTCGGCATCGGTCAACACCGCATAGGCCGGATTCGGGCCACCGATCTGGGTGGTCCGCGCTTTGGTCGAGGCGGCGTAATCAGCCACCCCGAAATGCAGGCTTTCGTTGCGCGGGCTGGCGGCAGCGATCTCTGAGATGTTCTGCATGCCGAGCGCGGTCTCGATGATCATCTCGAAACCGATCCGTTTCTTACGGCCCATGGCGGATTCGATCTGGCTGACCAGCATGTCCAGCGCATAAATGTCGGCCGCGGTGCCGACCTTGGGGATCATGATGACGTCCAGCCGATCGCTGGCCTGCTCCAGCACGTCGACCACGTCGCGGTACATGTAGTGGGTGTCCAGGCCATTGATCCGTACCGAGAGCGTCTTGTCGCCCCAATCGACGTCACCGATCGCCTGGATCACGTTCTTGCGGGCTTCGACTTTGTCATCGGGCGCCACAGCATCCTCGAGGTCGAGGAAAATCACGTCAGCCGCGCTGGCGGCTGCTTTTTCAAACATCCTGGGCGACGATCCCGGCACCGCCAGTTCGCAGCGATTGAGGCGCGGCGTCGTTTGCTCGACGACAGTGAAACTCATGGCGATCTCCTTAAGGACCGAGGCCGGGCGTTGGGTAGCCGGCAGGTTTAGGGACGGGCCCGACCCTTGTCAACTGTCGCTTAAGGGGTGGTGCTTGGTCACCAGGTCGCGCAGTCTTGCGTCCAGCACATGGGTGTAGATCTGGGTGGTCGAGATGTCGGCGTGTCCCAGCAATTGCTGCAGACTGCGCAAATCGGCGCCGTGGGCCAGCAAATGGCTGGCAAAGGCATGACGCAGAACGTGGGGCGACACCTTGGCGGGCTCGATCCCGGCCTCGACCGCCAACTGCTTCAACAATTGCCCGAACCGGGCCCGGGTTAAATGGCCGCTACGGCCCCGTGACGGGAACAACCATGCGCTGCTCTTGGCGCGGCCCAGGAAGCGTTCCCGAACTGCCAAATAGTCCAACAGCGCATCGATCGCCGTGTCGTTCAGCGGCACTAGCCGTTCCTTCGACCCCTTGCCCAGCACGGTCAGGAAACGTTCTCCGGGCCGAAGCGGCGGGAACGGCAGGCCGACAAGTTCCGAGACCCGCATACCGGTTGCGTAAAGAAGTTCCAGCAAAACCACCAGCCGCTTTCCCTCGGGTCCGGGATGGTCCCGTGCCGCCGCGAGCAAGGCTTCGACCTGATCTTCGCTCAACACCTTGGGCAGTGACCGCGCCTGTTTCGGTCCGTCGATCATCGTGCTGGGGTCGTCGCCACGCCAGCCGTCCGCGTAGAGGAAGCGATAGAACTGCCGTATCGCCGCCAAGCGCCGTGCGGCAGTGGCCGGAGACAGACCTGCGGCATCAAGGCTGTGTAGATAGGCGCGGATCTGATGGGAATCGGCGGTGGCCGGATGTTCGCCCTGAGCCGCCAACCAACCGGTGAAATCGTCCAGGTCTCTGCGATAAGCCTCGATGGTATTGTCCGCCGCCCCGCGCTCGGCGGCCAGCATTTCAAGAAAAGCCTCCTGCCACCTGGCGCCGGGCGGGCTCATCACGACCGGTTCAATAGCCACGCGCGATCAAGCCTTCCAGTGCGACCGCACGTGCCGCGCTGTCCAACCCGATCGTCTTTAGTGCCTTGATCGCCGCGGTCAGGGCGCCCAGTTCGGTTCCGCCCGGTCCGGTATCACCGATCATGGTCAAGGCCAGAAGAACGGTTTCGCCGACCCTGCCTGCGGTCGCGGCGCGATCCAAGGCCTGTAACAGGAAATGGGACGGGCCGGCCGCCGCAACCGGATTGCTAAGGAATGCCCACCACGCGTCACCGGCGGTTGGATACCCCAGCGCATCGAAAATGGCGTACAGGACACCCACCCGTTGATTGCGCTCTTCCTCAGGCTTGTCAGCCAAGCCCTCGGCCCACTTCACCAAGATCGACTGGTCCCAGGGAATGGTCTCGGCGCCGTCCGCGACCTGCACCAGGGGCCAAAGGTCGAGTACGGCCTTGGCGGCTTCCGGCTCCTGTTCCGCCGCCTGCCGGCGCACCACGTCCAGCCAGTCCAGCACCAAAGGAATTTCACCGCCGATCAACAAGGCGCGGCCGATATCGGCGGCGGCCCAACCCAGCTCGGCACTGGGCTTCAGCGCCTTGGTCGCCGGCAGATTGACCCGGACAGAGGTCAGATAACCGCCTTGCCGGCGACCTTCGCGCCAGGCCTGGCGCAGCAGCTCCGCCTTGGCGATCGGAACCGCCTCGATCTGGGCCACCTGAAACAGCAAGGCGCTGGCATAGGGACCCGGCTGGTTGTCCACCAGCCGCGTCGGGTTGGCGATGTCATCGGCACCGAACGGAATGCTGCCGTAAATCTTGGCCAGGGCGTCGGTCGACAGAGCACCTGCCGCCTCGGCCCGCCGGGCCGCTTCAAGCCGTGTATCCAGTTCCGCGTTCGGTGCCGAGGCCACCGCCGACAGCACGCCGGGTTCGGAACTCGCAGTCACGTCGCGCGGCACCGGCCGACGGGCGGCCCGCAGCATCGCCAAGTGCAAAGGCGTCGGGGCTTGCAGCTCGGCGAGTTGAGCCTCCTCATCGCCACCCAGTGCCTGCAACAAGACGTCGAACGGCAGATCCTCGTGCTCCAGTTCGCGCAGCAGCCCGGTGGCCAGCAGTCCAGCCATCCGGTTGCCGTCCAACGCCCGGCAAAAGGCCGTCACCTTCAGCCAGAACGGGTCGAACTGGTCGGTTCCGCTTTGCATCGCGGTCCGACAGGCCCCGGCATTGTCGCCGTTGATCAATTGGGCCCGGTTCTGGGCCTTGGCCAGTTCGCTGTCAATCGCGGTTCCGGGAGCCAGATTGAGCAGCGACTGGACACCATCGACATCGCCGGCCGCCATCAACCGCTCGACCCGAATGGACAGCAAGCTGCGATCACCCGCCGGTCCGTCAGGGACATGAGCCGCCGACAGCAGCAACTGCCGGGCCAGTTTCTGCATGATCGGTGACTCGGTCCCGACCGGCAGTTCCGCCAACAGGCGTTCGACCACCGGACGCGGCGTGCCGGCCCACATGTCCAACCCAAATCCGCCGGAGCCAGCGTCCAACACACCGATAGCCGAGGGATCGATGGCGCGCAGCATCTGGGTTTCAACTCCACCCGGAAACACGCCGGTGCGGGTCGGCAAGGCCGCCGGGTCGCGCTGCCGCGCCAGCGTTCCGGGCTGCGGGTCCGAGGCGGTCGCGGCCGGCGGTGCAGGGTCGGGTTCGTCTCGCGGCAATGGTACCAGGTTGACCGGTGGCCCGGCAGCGGCGGCCGGCGCCGGGTCGGTCCCCGCTTCGGACCCGGGTAGCGGCACCAGGCTGACCGGCGTTCCCGCGGCCGGATCCCGGATCGGGGCGGACTCTGCTTCCGCCTCGCTGCTGACCGGGGGCACAAGGCCGGTGGGCTGACCGGCCGCAGGCTCCTGGGCCAGCGCGGGCGCCGTCGCAGCAATCAAAAATACCGCGGCAAGGGCCAGGCTATTTTGGAAAACGTTCATTCGGCAGCACCTTTTCAACTTGCTTGCTTGGTGCCGGAATATCCCAGGTCGCGAGAAAGACACCGCCGCCGACCAGGCCGACGGCAACAAAGACAAAAACGAACAGCAGCAGTTTCGACATGGTGCAATATATCGTCTTGCAGGCCGCTGGTTTGCGGCCGGTGAATGTTTGGTCATTGCGTTAGACAAGAATTATGGCCAGATTTAGGACACTCTTACGTTCCGAGCAAGGATTTCCGCTTCCGACCGGCTGGACGAAACCGGATTTCAACACCACATAAGCCATCGCCCAGAAACATCTGTCATGACCGAGTCCCTCACCGACAAGCCCAGTTCCGACCACCGGGAGCGCAGCATTGTGCTGGTCGGGATGATGGGTGCCGGCAAGAGCTCGATCGGGCGGCGGCTGGCGCAGCGCCTGGACCTGCCGTTTATCGACGCCGACACCGAGATCGAGGCCGCCGCCGGATGCTCGATCCCAGAGATTTTCGAGCGCCACGGCGAATCCGGATTCCGTGACGGCGAACGCCGAGTTATCGACCGTCTGCTGAACGGCCCGGTCGTGGTTCTGGCGACCGGTGGCGGCGCCATGATGGACCCGCGGACCCGGGATGCCATTGGACGGCATGGAACCAGCATTTGGCTACGTGCCGAGTTGGGCATCCTTTTGGAACGGTGCCTGCGCCGCAATACCCGGCCGCTGTTGCGCCAGGGTGACCCGCGCGAAACCCTGCAGCGGCTGCTCAACGAGCGGGAACCGATCTACGCTACGGCCGACATCGTGGTCGATAGCAGCAACGGCCCGCATGAGGTGGTTGTCAAAGCGATTATCAAGGCGCTCAAAGACCGGCGCGAGGACTCAAGCCGGCAACCGGAGAAGCTGTCATGATCACGGTTCCCGTCGATTTGGGTGAACGCAGCTACCGGATTGTGATCGGCGAAAACGCCCTGGACCAGGCGGGTGAGGAGATCGCCAGCGAATTCGCAGGCCGACGCTGTGTCGTGGTCAGCGATACGGTGGTTGCCGACCTGTACATGGACCGGCTGACCCGATCGCTTTCCAAGGCCGGCTTCCAAGCCGGCGAAATACGCCTTCCCCCCGGCGAACAGAGCAAGAGCTTCGCGCAGTTGGAAGACCTGCTGGACCAGTTGCAGGAGGCCCGCATCGCCCGGGACGATTTCGTGATTGCCCTGGGCGGAGGCGTGATCGGCGACCTGACCGGTTTTGCCGCCGCGGTCCTGCGCCGCGGTATCAGTTTCGTCCAGGTCCCCACCACATTGCTGTCGCAGGTCGACAGTTCGGTGGGCGGCAAGACCGGAATCAACAGCCGCTACGGCAAGAACCTGATCGGCAGTTTTCACCAGCCGCGCCTGGTGCTGGCCGATACCGGGGTTCTGGACACGCTGCCACCCCGCCAATTGCTGGCCGGTTATGCCGAAACCGTCAAATACGCATTGATCGGCGACCCCGACTTCTTCACCTGGCTGGAAGAGAACGGCCCTGCGTTGATCAGCGGCGATTCCCAGGCCCGGGCCCACGCCATCGCCACCAGTTGCCGGATGAAGGCGGAACTGGTCAAAGCCGACGAACGGGAAGCCGGCGTGCGCGCCCTGCTCAATCTGGGGCACACATTCGGTCACGCCTTCGAGGCGGAAACCGGCTACAGCGACCGGTTGCTGCACGGCGAAGCCGTGGCGATCGGCACGGTGATCGCCTTCGACCTGTCGGTTGATCTGGGTCTGTGCCCGCCCGCCGACGCAACCCGGGTCCGGAACCATTTCAAGGCGGTTGGCCTGCCTATTGCGCCGCCGGGCCACAATTCCCCCTGGTCCAGCGACCGGTTGATCCAGCACATGGGGCAGGACAAAAAGGTCAGCGGCGGTCGCATGACCTTTATCCTGGTGCGCGGAATCGGTGAGGCCTTCGTGACCCAGGATGTCGAAACCAATCGCGTCGCCAATGTCCTGGACCGGGCAATTGCAACGGTGCAATCATGAACGAAGTTTTAGGCGTGGACCTGGAAATCTTGCTCACGATCGGCGCGATCTGCGTGCTGTTGCTGTTATCGGGGTTCCTATCCGGCTCGGAAACCGCTCTGACCGCGGCCAGTCGCGCCCGCATGCACCATTTGGAACATGACGGCGACCGGCGGGCCAGGACCGTCAACCGGCTGAGCGACACCAAGGAACGGCTGATCGGGACTATCCTGTTCGGCAACAACCTGGTCAACATCCTGGCCTCGGCCCTGGCAACCAGCGTGCTGATCCAATTCTTCGGTGATGCCGGCGTTGCCTATGCGACCCTGGGGATGACGGTGCTGGTGCTGGTTTTCGCCGAAGTCCTGCCAAAAACCTACGCCCTGAACAATGCCGACCGTGCCGCATTGGCCGTGGCCCCGGTCATCAGGCTGTTGGTCCTTTTGTTCACGCCGGTGGTGGTCGCTGTGGAATCGATCGTCAACCTGACCCTGCGCCTGGTCGGGGTCGACACCAAGGCCGGCACAGCCTTGCTGACCCCGGCTGAGGAGATCCTGGGCACCATCGACCTGCACGCCCGCGCCGGCGGCGTCGTCAAGAGCGAACGCGACATGCTGGGTTCGATCCTGGAACTCGATGAAGTCGATGTTTCGGAGATCATGATCCATCGCCGCAAAATCGCGACAATCGATGCGTCCGAAGACCCGGGCGCGATCATCGACCAGGTGATGGAAAGCACCTATACCCGGCTGCCGTTGTGGCAGGACGATCCGGAAAACATCATTGGCGTCCTGCACGCCAAGGACGTTCTGCGCGCGGTCAGCCAGGCGGCTGGCAACAATGACGACATCGACATCAAGGGAATCGCGTCGGCACCCTGGTTCGTACCCGAAACCACCACCTTGCGCGAACAGCTGAACGCGTTTCGCGAACGGCGCACCCATTTCGCCCTTGTGGTCGACGAGTACGGGGCACTGATGGGCCTGGTAACCCTGGAAGACATTTTGGAGGAAATCGTCGGCGATATCTCGGACGAACACGATATCGCGGTCAGCGGCGTCCGCCCCCTGCCCGACGGTGCCTTTGTCATCGACGGCACCGCGACCATCCGCGACCTGAACCGCCAATTCGATTGGAATCTGCCCGACGACGAGGCGGCGACAATCGCCGGACTGGTCATCCATGAGGCCCGGATCATCCCCGAGATCGGCCAGCGGTTCAGCTTTCACGGCTTCCGCTTCGAAGTGTTGCGCCGGCAGCGCAACCAGATCACCAGTTTGCGGGTGACACCGCCCAACCAGACGACGGCGCAACACGAGGGCGAATGACCGCCGAACTGTTTGCCATTATTGCGCCGGTTTTTGTAGCGGCCGGTATAGGCTTCGCCTGGGCCCGGTTGGGGCAGCACTACGAAACCGATTTCGTCACCTTGATGGTCACCCGGATCGGCACCCCATGCCTGGTGTTCAGCACGCTGACCAAATTGTCGCTGAGCCCCGCGGTGTTCGGCGAAATCGCCCTGGCCGCGGTGCTGGCATTGGCATGTTTCGCGGTTGCCGGTTATGCCGTGCTGCGCGCCACGGGCCGGTCATCGACCGTGTTCCTGCCCACCCTGATGTTCCCCAATGGTGGCAATATGGGGCTGCCGATCTGCCTGTTCGCGTTCGGCGAGGCTGGTCTGGCCCTGGCGATAAGCGTCTTTGCCGTGTGGGCGCTGGCACAGTTCACCATCGGCTACCGGATGGCCGCAGGCCGCATCCCGTTGGCCGGACTGCTGAAGACCCCCCTGATCTATGCGGTCTTGTTGGCCCTGGCGTTCATGTTCGCCGAAGCCCGGCCGCCGGGATGGATCGCCAACAGCACCGAACTGATCGGCGGCATGACCATCCCGCTGATGCTGGTTACGCTGGGCGTGTCGCTGGCCAGGCTGCAGGTGCGGCGCCTGCCCTTGGCGGTTGGCCTGTCCGTGTTGCGGCTGGCCGGTGGCTTTGCTGTCGGCTGGGCCCTGGCGGCGGTGTTGGGTCTGGAAGGGATTGCCCGCGGGGTTCTGATCATCGAATGCGCCATGCCGGTGGCGGTATTCAACTATCTGTTCGCCCAATTGCACAACCGCAAGCCGGAGGACGTTGCCGGCGCGGTGGTGATCTCCACCGCCCTGTCCTTCGCAACCTTGCCCGGCTTGCTATTGTTTGTGCTGCCGTGACCTAGGAAGAGCGCGCGAACAACGGAACCAGTCGAACCGTCCGTCCGGCTTAAGCGGGATCCTCGTCCGGTGACAAGGTCTTGAGCGCCAGGGCGTGAACCCGGCCGGCAAGCTCTTCGGCCAGCACCCGGTGCACCGCCCGCTGGCGGTCGATGCGCCCCTTTCCGGTGAATTGCTGGGAAACGATTTCGACCGAAAAGTGGGATTCCCCGTCGGGATTTGCGCCGGCATGGCCGGCATGACGATGGGAATCATCGACGATGGTCAACCGAATTGGTGCAAAGGCTTCGGTCAGTTTGCGCTGCATCGTGTCGGCGACGCTCATGTGATTTCACCTGTAAATGGGATTACGATATTAACCGCCAGGAAAGTGGTTTCGTGCTTGGCTTGAGTCAAGCCCGGTCGGGTTCGAAATCAAGCCCTCGATGGGCCGCTTTGGGCGTCCCGACCGGCCCGACGCGACCATCCGGTGGCTTGTCAGCCGCAGCAACAACCCGCATACTTGGTGGTAATGCGCAGAACACGGACAAAACGAGATTGGCAGCCCAAGCCGCAGTCCGAACCCGGCCTGTGTGACCACCCACAGTGCGGCGAGTCGGGGGAATTCCGCGCGCCGAAATCCCGTTGGTCCAACGACGGCTACTACCATTTCTGCCTGGGTCATGTCAGGGAATACAACGAATCCTGGGATTATTTCTCGGGCATGAGTCAGACCGAAATCGAGCGGCACCAGCACGATATCGCGACCTGGGACCGGCCGACCTGGCGTATTGGTGTGAAGCTGAAGCCGGGATCGACCTTTGGCTACGACATGCGCGACGACATGGAGATCCTGCGCGACGGCGGGTTTGCCCATGACAAGGAACCGCCCGAAGTGCCGTTGCGCGAGGTCGACCGCGAGGAACGTCAGGCCCTGGAAGCGCTCGATCTGAGCACCGATGTCGGCCTCGACCAGATCAAGGCCAAGTACAAGCAATTGGTGAAGAAATTCCACCCGGACGCAAACGGCGGCGACAAGTCGGCCGAAGAACGTTTGAAAAGCATCAATCAGGCCTATACATATCTGTTGTCTTGCGGCTATTCATAAGCCTGCTATCTATCTATCGCGAACGGATCGAATCTCATGACAACGACCGAAACCGCCGGCGCCGAGCCGACCACGATCGATTTGCCCGACATCAAAGTCTCCGCGCGCCAGGTGTTCGGCCTCGATACCGATATGGAAGTCCCGGCTTTTTCGAGCCAGACCGAGCATGTGCCGGACATCGACGATGCCTACCGCTTCGACCGTGAGACCACCCTGGCCATCCTGGCCGGCTTCGCCCACAACCGGCGGGTCATGATCCAGGGCTATCACGGTACCGGCAAGTCGACCCATATCGAACAGGTGGCGGCGCGGCTCAACTGGCCGTGCGTCCGGATCAACCTGGACAGCCATGTCAGCCGGATCGACCTGGTCGGCAAGGACGCGATCGTGCTGCGTGACGGCCAGCAGGTGACCGAATTCCGTGAAGGCCTGCTGCCCTGGGCCCTGCAGTCGCCGACCGCGCTGGTCTTCGACGAATACGATGCCGGCCGGCCCGACGTGATGTTCGTGATCCAGCGGGTGCTGGAGGTCGAGGGCAAGATGACGCTGTTGGACCAGAACCGGGTGCTGCGGCCTCATCCGGCCTTCCGCCTGTTTTCGACCACCAACACGGTGGGCCTGGGCGATACCACCGGCCTTTACCACGGCACCCAGCAAATCAACCAGGGCCAGATGGACCGCTGGAACATCGTCACCACCTTGAACTACCTGCCGCGCGAGTCCGAGGTCGACATCGTGCTCTCCAAGGTCAAGAGTTACGACACCGAGGAGGGCCGCAAGACCATCGACGCCATGGTCAACGTCGCCACGTTGACCCGGTCGGGCTTCATGGCCGGCGATATCTCGACCGTGATGAGCCCGCGCACGGTGATCACCTGGGCCGAAAACGCGCAGATTTTCAACGATGTGGGTTTCGCCTTCCGGGTCACCTTCCTGAACAAGTGCGACGAAATCGAGCGCGCCTCGGTGGCCGAGTACTATCAGCGCTGCCTGGGCGAGGATCTGCCCGATTCCGCCATCGGCGCCAGCCTTGGCTGAGTGACCGCGGACTGGTGAACCGTCGTGAGCAAGCCTGAGGACCCGATCGAGCCGTTCAAGCGCGCGCTGACCGCGTGCATGCGGGCGATCGCCGATTCCGGCGAGTTGCAGGTCACCTTCGGCACCGAGACACCCGGCCTGAGCGGCGATTCCGCCCGCCTGACCCAGCCGCCCCGCGACCTGGCCCGGGACGAGGTTGAGCGTCTGCGCGGCACCGCCGACCAGCTTGCCCTGCGCCGGCGCTATCACGACGCCGCGGTGCATTCACGCCTGGTGCCGGCCGGCAGCGAGGCAAGGGCGGTGTTCGATGCCATCGAGCAGGCCCGGATCGAGGCGATCGGCGCAAAGCGCATGGTGGGCGTCGCCAAGAACCTGCAGGCCAGCCTGGAAGAGCGCTGCCGCATGCGGGGCTATGCCCGTGTGACCCAGCCGGCGGACGCACCGTTGGCCGACGTGATCGGCCTGTTGATGCGGGAAAGATTGTCCGGCCAGCCGCTGCCGGAGTCGGCCCGTGGCATGGTCGACTTGTGGCGCGCCGATATTGAGGCCAAGGGCGGTGCGTCCCTGAGCCGGATCGGTGAGCGCCTCTATGACCAGGCCGAATTTGCCCGCCTGGCCCGCCGCCTGATCCGCGACCTGGAACTGGGCGACGACGATGCCGACCTGTCGGAAGACGACCAGGACGGCGAAGGCGACGACGACAGCCAGATGGACGCCCAAGGCGAGGGCGAGAGCGAGGACGGCGCCGCCCAGGGCATGGAGGCCTCGGCCGAGGCGGAGGCCGATGAGGGCGCGGGTGAGGACAGCGGCGAAATGATGGCCGAAATGGGCGGCGAACAGGACATGGGCGCCGACGGCGAGGAGGCCGGCAAGTCGAAACGGCCGAACTTCCCCGACGATTTCCTGGGCCACAATCAACCGCTCTACGAAGTCTTCGCCAGCGAGTTCGACGAGGTGGTCGAGGCGGCGGATTTGTGCGAGGCGGAGGAGTTGAGCAGGCTGCGCACCCATCTCGACCAGCAGCTGGTCCATCTGCAGACCATGATCGGACGCCTGGCCAACCGGTTGCAGCGGCGCCTGATGGCCAAGCAGAACCGCACCTGGGAATTCGACCTGGAGGATGGACTGCTGGACGCCGGCCGGCTGTCGCGGGTGGTGGTCAATCCGGAATCCCCGCTGTCCTACAAGCAGGAACGGGACATGGATTTCCGCGACACCGTGGTCACCCTGCTGATCGACAATTCCGGGTCGATGCGCGGCCGCCCGATTTCGGTGGCGGCGATGTGCGCCGACATCCTGGCCCGCACCCTGGAACGCTGCGCCGTCAAGGTGGAGATCCTGGGATTCACCACCCGGGCCTGGAAGGGCGGGCAGAGCCGTGAGAAATGGCTGGCCGAAGGCAAGCCGGCCAATCCCGGGCGCCTGAACGATTTGCGCCACATCGTCTACAAACAGGCCGACGCGCCGTGGCGCCGGGCCCGCAAGAATCTCGGCCTGATGCTGCGCGAGGGGTTGCTGAAGGAAAACATCGACGGCGAGGCGCTGCTTTGGGCCCATACCAGGCTCCTGGGGCGGCCGGAACAGCGACGCATCCTGATGGTCATCTCGGACGGCGCCCCGGTCGACGATTCGACCCTGTCGGTCAACCCCGGCAACTATCTCGACCGGCACCTGCGCCAGGTCATCGATTGGATCGAGCAACGTTCGCCGGTCGAGCTGATCGCCATCGGCATTGGCCACGACGTCACCCGCTACTACCGCCGCGCCGTCACCATCGTCGACGCCGAGCAACTGGGTGGTGTGATGATGGAAAAACTGGCCGAACTGTTCGACGAACAGCCGCAGAGCTTGGCACCGCAAGGGCGCGGCGGCCGCCGGACCCTGCATTGACGTGCCGTGCCGGTGAGCCGAAGCGCCGCCGGGAACGTGCCTCCCCCGCCCGTCGCGTTCTCGCCTTGGCACTTGCGAGCATCGCAGGTTCGCTGCTGAACCCGGTCATCGCGGCGACCATTGGTGGCAGCCCCGGCGCGGAAGCCGCGCCAAACTCGGAGTCCGCCGACAACCTGCTGGCACTGACCTGGCAACCGGCATTCTGCGAATTGCGGCCCGTCAAGAGCGAGTGCCAGGCGTTGAACCGGGGCCGGTTGCCCGTCGCGGCACGGCAGCTCTCGATCCATGGGCTGTGGCCGCGGCCCCGCGGCAACGACTATTGCGGCGTGGCCGAGGCGGTGAAGCGGCTCGACAAGGCCGGGCGCTGGTCGGAGCTGCCGGCGCCGAAGCTCGATGCCGAGACAAACGCCCAACTGACCGAAGCCATGCCCGGCATGGCCAGCCAGTTGCACCGCCACGAATGGGTCAAGCACGGCACCTGCTATTTCGCGGACCGTGGGGCGGACGAGTATTTCGACGATACCATCCGTATCGCGGAGACCATCAACCGCTCGGCGGTCGGCCGTTTTCTGGCTGATCGCATCGGGGCAAGGGTCACCGCGGCTGAGATCCGCGCCCGCTTCGATCAGGCCTTCGGCCCCGGCGCCGGCGACCGGGTCGGGATCACGTGCAAACGCGACGGCCGCCGTACCCTGATCCAGGAACTCAAAATCGCCCTCAAAGGCACGATCAGCCCGGATACCCCGGCCAGAAAGCTGATCCAGGCCGCCGCCCCGCTTCCCCCGGGCTGCCCGGGCGGCATCATCGATGCGGCCGGTCTGCAGTGAGTCGCACCACTTGACAGTCGGGAGGAGTTGAATCCGGTGTCATGGGAATTGGGACTCGTTTCGCCTTATTTTACAGGACTGGCCCTTGAAAATTGCCTGCTGGACGGTGGCCTCAGAATCACGTTGTATGCTGACGGGTTATCCGTCATTCCCAGACTTGGAATGCAGGCGAACACCAAACGCCACCAACCAGAACACCACCCCACTGGCGCAGCCGCAAAGGAAGTACCAGCTAAACTCCCAGATCAACCCCTTAGTAACACTGATTGTGTTTTCCCAGTTTCCCAGTCGAAGTAACACGACAAACGCGGCACCTGCAAAGCCGCCACCAAGTGAAACCGTCCAAAATTCAGCCATCTAAGCCTACGAAACAACAGGAACAGGGGCGCCCCGAGCAAAACTGTGGCGAGGTAGGCAAACGGCAAACCAATAATTACGCTGATCAACAGCAATCGGACCAATCTGCTGACCGACCATCCCTCCGGCCCATCCCAGCCACCGACCACATGAATAATCAGCGCATACATGGCCGGCGCCGCGACCGGGGCGATGATCAGCCCCAGAACTTTACGCCGATTCAATCGCATCCTGTTGCAATACCCATGCGAAGAAGCCCTCTGCACACAGGGTATCCACCATCAGTCCGCCGCTCAAAACGGAAATTAGTACTCATGCTGCGCCCACAGGCTGCCATCCGCGTCGTACCAAGAATACGTCCCCACGCGCTCCCCGTTCTTGTAGGTGCCCTCCTCTTTCTTGTTTCCGTTGTCCCACCAACTCGTGTACGGGCCGTCATATTCACCGTTCGAGAAACAGGCTTCGAGGATTTCTTGACCATTGGGGTTCCAGAGCACACTTCTGCCATGCGGCTTACCGTTGCGGTATTCGGTTTCGCCAAGTTTTGCACCTGCTGATGACCACAAGGTTCGTGTTCCGTGTAACAGGCCATTCAGGTAATGGGCTTCGTCGACGAGGTTGCCATCCTCGTCGATGGTGCGGATCACTTCCGTCTTTTCAGGGCCGTCTGGCATCAACGCGGTCTCATCAAAAAGGCCCAGGGGGCCGTGGGTTAGTCCGGTTTCTTGCGGGCTGCGTAGTAGGCCAGGTAGTCGGCCACGACGTCTTGGCTGACCACGCCGTCCGGCAGGTTGGTGAGGAAGTCTTTCTCGACGCCGATATCCTGGCTTTGCGGCGGCGGGCGATAGGCCATGATCGCCTTGAGTGTCTCCTCCAACAGCGAGTAATCTTCCCGGGCTCGCGCGATCCGGGCCCGGGTGTTCAGGGCATGGCGCAGAAAATTGCCGTCCGCCTGGGCTTTCTCGATGGCGGATTCGATCTCCTCTGCCGCCGCATCCAAATCCTCCATCGTCCAGTGGAGTTGGCTGGCAAGAATAATATGAGGCATCGGTGCTTCCGGGAAAATCCGGATCAACTCGCGTTCGTGTTCAATGCTTTTCGAGGTGTACCCATACCAGTCATATTCCTCCTTAAGCAGTCCGGACAACCACAGCAAGCCCTCGTCACCGTCCGTATCCGCCTGGGAATATTCGGCCCATTTTTTCTCCAGCAAGGGGATCGTCGGTGGCGTGCTGACGGAACCGGATTCCTTGAAACGCAGGCGCTTTTCCTGGATTTGCTGTCACAAGGCATGCCATTGGTCTTCAGTGAATTTCATGGCCCGAGTTCCAGTTCAGCCTTAGTTCTATGCCTATCATGTGAGCGTGCGCCACCCGCACCTCGGCAAAGCTACGCCAATAAATCGACTTCATAACAAGCACCCCCTACACCAACTACGGGGCAAACCCGCTAATGTGCCACGCTGTTTTGGCGTAGAAGCCCAGATAGGCCCAGGCGAAGAACAGAAACGACGACGCCACCACCGCCAGGCGCACCGGCCAACGCCACACCGTATCGCCGACCCAGGGCCGCAGGAACCGGTAGACCAGCCAGCACCAAAGCGCGATCACACCCAGGCGCCAGAGATAGTCCAGCGCGTAATAGATGAGTCTTGTGTTTATCTCGGCCAATATCCAGAGCCCGTTGACGATGATGGCGGCCGCCAGGTAGCGCGCCGCCAGCCGCTCCCGCTGCCCTTCCTTGTGTGTTTCCATCATGCCTATTGCACCCAATCAAGCCGCCGCAACAGCGCCTGGGTCATGGTGATGAGCGGGACATGGAACACCACCAAGGTCCCCGCCACCGCAACCGGCAGGGCGAACCGCCGCCAGCTTGGCTTAAGCCTGTCACGGACCTCGCCATAGGCCTGCCAGCCGCAGAACCCGAACACCAGATAGTGCCAGGCAACCGACGAAATCTTGCCTTGGCCGTAGGGCCAGTTGTGCAACGTCATCACCAGCCCCCAGACCGCGACCACCAGGGCGACCAGAACAACCCGTTCGACGGTCCGGTTCGCCGTAATCCATGACGTTATGGCTTGCATGCTTCCTAACTTGACCAGATTCAGGGGCGCCAAAGGCGCACGCCGATCGGCCGGTCCACTGCCGAAGATGTCGGCGAGCTGTTCAAGGACCGATTGCAACGCCGTCTCCGCGCTATCGAAGCGTGGGCTCCAGTCCCGGGTGCCGTCTTCAACCAGAACGACCTCATCACAGTCCTCGCCGGGTCCCTCTCCGCCGCCGGCCGCGAAGGTCGGCCGAACCCGGAGGAATTCGCGGCGAAACACCTTTGCGAAGCATTGCCCCGGGGCCTCGGTTTCCCGGTAGAGATCGATGACAAAATGGAACGCTGGCCCGTTCTCCGGAACCAACGGGTCCAGCTCGTAGCGCCCCACCCATTCGTGAACGCCGATCTTCCGGTTCAGCAGGGTCAGGTCCATGGTTCCCCTCAACGTTCGTCGTCGACATCCAGTCGGTCGGCAAGGTCCCGCCAGATCCTCGCCGCCCGGCGGTCGGGATCGAACCCGATGCCGTGGTGCAGGCAACGCGCGACCTCGTAGGCGGATTGATCATCCCCGGCCAACGCCGCCCGCAGATAGGTATCGGCCGCCAACCGCAGGTTCCGTTTCACGCCGGCGCCGGTTTCATAGGCGATGGCCAGGTTGTAAAGTGCCGGCGCCAGCCCGGCTTTCGCGGCGCGGCGCAATAACGGCATGGCCCGCCGTAGATTGCGCCCGATCCCCGCCTCAGGCTGGCCGTGCAAGTGCCAACTCGCCAACGCATAGGCGGCTTCGGGGTCGTTCAGATCGACACCCTGGTTGAGCAAGGCCAGGACCCGGCCGTAGTCCGGGTTCGATTTGCCGAGCTCCCGTTCCGCCCGAACCACGGCGGGCATTCGCTGGCGACGGGGCGGTGCCGGGCGGCGGGTGGAGTTCCGGGTTTCGCGGTCCTGGGCCACCAGCCACAGGGCGTCCTCATAGGCGCCGCCGAAGCCGATGCGGGTGGTCTTGTCGATGCGGTAGGACTGGGACTCCTCGTACCAGTCGGCACCGGGATCGATTTCGCGCATGGCGAACAAGTCCGGCCCGACCAGGCGCGGTTCGCGGCCGATCCAGCAGACATCGGGGTCGACCCCCTCCTGGTGGACGACGACCAGCGACGCGGCCCGGCCCGCCGACAGGATGGCGGTCCGCATATCGTCGATGTCGACCGCCGGCGCCTCACCCAGCACCTCGCCGCGCAGGGCCAAGGCCCGCCGGTAGAAGTCCTGTTTCGGGTGCGGCCGCTCCACCCGCCGCAGATCATCGAGCCGCAGCACGTCATAGCCGTCGAACCGAATGCCGTCGCCAATGGCGCGGGTGAGCACCAACTGGTCGCTGAGCGCCAGCGGCACGCCGCTAAAATCCACGTCCCGGTCCCAACGCCGCAGGATGCGGACGATGTCCTTGTTTCTCAGGGCCCTTGCCAATTCATCGCGCATCAGGATTCCCTTGCGTCTCTCCCACCTCTGTATCACCCACGTCACCTGGGCCGGGCGGGAAGACGAAGCGCTGGTAGAGATAGCCGATGCCGACCAGGGCAAGGCCGAGGCCGAGGAACGAGGCGACGCGCCACAGGCCGGTTAAGGCAGAGGCGTCGAACAGCACCAGCTTGGCGAGGGTCAGGAGCACGAGGCCCAACGAGGCCCAGCGCAGGGCGCGGCTGCCCAGCACCATGCCCAACGCCAGCAGGCCGCCGGCGTATAGCAGCCAGGTCAATGAATAGCTGTACCATTCGGCGTCCGAGGTCGGTCCGAACCCGATCACGGGACCCTGGAACAGGTACCGGACCTGCAGCGACAGGTAGACAAAAACCAGGACCAGCGCCGCGGCGCCGGCTCCGTCGGCGAGCCGGTTGAGTCCTCGCGCCTGGGCCTCGCGGCGCACCAACAGCGCCATCCCGGCCGGCACCGCATAGGCGAGGAGCAACAAGTTGAAGACCGCGATTCCCCAAACCGGCTTGCCGGTCACCAACGGATTGTCGAAGGTCAATTGGAAGACCACCATCTGGACCGCCGCCAGTCCCAACAGGACTTTCCAGCCACCGCTTGTTGGCCACTTCTCGGGCCGTGGCAGGAAGTGTAGGAACGCGACGGCCAGACCGACCCAGGCAAGGTTGTGCAATGCCTGCTCGAGTAGGGAATAACCGTGCTGCAGGCCTATGCCAGGTGCCACAAGGCCACGGATTTCCAGGCTGACGTATACCACCGCCAGGCCCAACGCCACGAGCATCGCCGCATCGGCAAGCCTGCCAAACCCCTGGACGCCGGCTTGCCGGGACACCAGGACTGCCATCCCGGCAGGGACCGCGTATGCGAGAAACAGGTGATTGAACACCGGCATCGACCACACAGCACTGTCCGTCAACAACGGATTGCTGGTGGTGAGTTGAAAGATCGACAGTTGCAATGCCGCAAGACCAAGAAGGATACGCCAGCCATAGGCGGATACCACCCGTCCGGTGCGAAGGTTGAGCCGCATGAGACCCAATGCGGTGGCCGTCCAGGACAGGTTGTGCAAGCTTTGCTCCAACAGGGAATAGCCGGACGACCAAACCCGACCGGGATTGACCAGTTCGCGGATTTCCAGGCTGAGCAACGAGACACCAAATACCAGGGCACCGGATTCCAGCAAGACCACCAACCGATCATCCGCGACGCGGCGGAACCAACGCGCCGCGGCAAAGAAACACAATGCCGGCAGGCCATAGCCGTAGAGGATCCAACTGAACCCTGCGACGCCGCCCAGGGGATAGCCCACAATCTTGAAATTAAGGGTCAGGCGCACCAAAACCACAGCCGCCAGCACGTAGGCGAGATAGCGCAGGGAACGCAAGCGCAGGCGCATATGGATCCATGCCAGGGCCGGCAACTCCAGGGCGATTGCAACGGTCAGCCAGGCGTCTTCCAAAATCATGGTGGCAGCCAAGGAAACCAGCGCAACGGTTGCCGCTGCATAGGCTGCCAACGCCGCTTCGCCGCCCGGCCTATCAACTCGGCGGTCGGCCGTGACGGCGGCACCCAAAGACGCCAGTGCGAGCGCCAAGGCCAGGCCGCCCCACGCCATGTCGGGCAGCAACTCTCTTATCCCGCCATAAGCCAATATCAACGCAAGAAGCACAAAACCGGACGATAGCGTTGCCCAGTACCCGGGGAGGCGTCGACCCAACTGGGCTAGAAATCCACCGCCACCGAACAGGCCTGCCAAAGCCAGCAAAGACAGACTGAAAGGGGCTAGGGCTTGCCAACGCGCGTTGAAAGGTGACAAAGCACCCGGATCGCCGGTCAATGTCCTTTGCTGATCGAGCCAAGCCGGAGTCAACGCCTGCAGTCGTATGACCCAATCCAACATCACCAACAAGGCAATGCCGGCAACCAGCGCCAAAGCCAGCGCAAACATTTCCTCGCGCCAGGCAATGACAAACACCAACAGACAGACCAAACCGGCCGCAATCCGGGCCTCCAACCCGAAACCGTCTTTCTCAAGCATCAGCCAGGCCGCCAACGCGCCACCGACAATGGCGGCCGTGGCCAGGGGCCGTCCGAACAATATGGTAACGTTCACATTGCCGACCCAGCCTTCCAGTGGAACCCTCAATGGTCGATCAGCACCGTCAAGTTCCGGCAACGGCCGCAGATAGGTGAACAAGCCGACCATCGCCAGGACAAACATCGCGATCACGACGAGGTCGTTGCGACTGTACAACCCATGCACCCACATCAGCGACAAGAGCAATGGGCCGAACCATGCGCACCACCCCAGCCACACCCAAGGCCGGTAGCGGCGCACTGCCAATGCCGAGAAAGCAACGAGCAAAAGATAGGGAAACAGCGCCAGTGCCGATGGTGCTTCGGAACTGACCAGCAACGGCACCGAATTGGCGCCCAGCACACCAAGAACCGCGATGACCGGCCCCTGAACCAAGGCCAATGCCAACGCCGCCATGGCAATCAATGCCAGCGCCACGAAAGCGACCAGGGGCGGCAGGAACCCGTAAAGGACGTAAGCAACGTAAAGGCTGGCGAACAGCACCAGCACTCCCGCCGCCGCCAGCGCTTGGGGGACGTAATCGGGTCGCACAGCGGCAATTGCGCGCTGCAGCGGCCGGCGCCTTAGCCACTCACCGCCACCAACCAATGCCAAGCCGAACAACACGCCCAACACCACTCTGGGCAACGGCCCAAGCCAGCCGCGATCGATCGAATATTTGACTAGGAATATGCCACCCGCTGCCAAGACGGCTCCGCCCAACCAGACCAGCCAGCGCGACGTCAGGCGTTCCTCGAAGGCGCCGGCCCGAGCTGCAATCGGCTCCGACGGGGTTGATGCGGCTGGTTCCGGCGTTTCCTGGTCGGCAACTGGCGTAGCCTCCTCACCGGCGGCTGGCGTCTCTGGCTGAAGTTCAACCCCATCCAACTCGGTACCGTCAGGTTCGCCATCAGCCTTGGGGGCAACCCGAGCGCTTTCTGTTTCCGGTTCATCCACCGGTTCAACGGCCCTAGGTATTTCGGCGTCGGCTACGGCCGTCGTTGTGGTCGCACCATGCAGCTCATCCGAGGCCAATGGAACTTCCTGCTTGGCCAGAGGTCCTGCAAAGGCGCCTTGCAAGGCCTCGACCTGTCCCCGCAACGCCACCAGGTGCCGCTCCAACATGTCAACCTTGGTTGTCAGGCTGTTGGCCCGCGAGTGGGCGCGAGCCGCAAACACCGCAATGCCGCCCACCGCCAGCAGAAGTATGATCTCAGCCGTCCACATCATCAGCCACCAGTTGAGATTCGGGCCGATTGGCCTCTCGCAAACCATTCTTGCGTCGCGCTAGGCTCTTCCCTGCGCAAACTAAGTTCGCACCAATTTAGGCTCGGATAGAGCCACCACCTTTATGTAATATCACCTACCAGTTATGCACTAATAAATACCTACCCCCAGCAATCCCCCAAACAATCAACAAAAATTAACCGCTGGTCGGCTAGAGTTTGGCGGTGCGCGGCCTTTGTTGTCGTGGGTTGGGATGAGAGTTCGAAGGTTTTTGGCATGACGCAACACGCTCTCGGGGATCACGAGGCCCAGTCGGGGGGCATCGACCTGTCCGCTTTGGGCAGCGACCAGACCAGCTATCAGCAGGCCCAGAACCGGCTGATTTCCGCGCTGGCGATGATGGAGCAGTATCGGGTCTTCCCGATCCCCCAGAATATCGCCGTGTGGTATGCCTATGAGGGCAAGGAGGATCCCGACCTGGTCCGCCAGATGGACAATATGATCGAGACCGGCGCCGAGTTCACCGAGGCCATCTGCCACGACCTCTATGAGCGCTATTTCGGCTTTGCCGGCGCCACTTCGGCGTTGCGCGACGCCACCGCGCGGGTTTCGTCGAAACTGGACGGGGCGGTCCACCGGCTGAAGGAGGCCGAGGCCGACGCCGCCAATTCGGCCCTGGTCTTCACGGAAGCGTCGGACGCCATCGAACGGGCCGATACGCCCGAGGCCCTGGCCGGGGTGGCCAGCCGCCTGGCCAGCCACACCCACGCCATGCAGGCGGCGACCCAGGAACAGGTCGCCGGTTTTCAGGAGGCCCAGCAGGAACTCACCCAGGTCCATGCCAGCATCGACCAGGCCCAGGTCGAGGCCCGCACCGACCAGTTGACCGGCCTGCCCAACCGCCGGGCGCTGGACGAGACCTTGCGCGAACTGGCCCATGTCGCGGCCGAGACCGGCGAGGATTTCAGCCTGATCGTCGCCGATATCGACGACTTCACCGAATTCAACCGGCAATACGGCCAGCCGGTCGGGGACGAGGTGCTAAAGCTGGTCGGCCGCACCATCAGCCGGGTGATCGACGAGGAATGCACCGTGGTGCGCTACGGCGGCGACCAGTTCGCCGTGCTGCTGCCCCACTACGGTCTGCAGAGCTGCCGCGAGGTGGCCGACCGCATCGCCGAGGCCCTGGCCACCGGCAAGATCGTCAACCGCAAGACCGGCCAGAAATACGGCGACATTTCGGTGGCCCAGGGGGTGGCGATCTTCGAGCCCGGCGAGCCCCTGACCCGGATGATGATCCGCACCGACATCGTGCTGGACGCCGCCAAGCAGCGCGGCAATGGCGGCATCGTCACCGAAGAGGATCTGCGCTCCGGGATGTAGGACGGCGCGGCTGATCCATTCGGCGTTTCATCGGAACAGTCTCAAAGGGTGATTGTCTGGACCGAAAGGCACATCGCGCCATTCGGAGAGCGCTGTTCTGTTCCGTCCCGCTCCCCTGCCCAATCACCTAACAGGGTACCCTCACATGGGTGGTTGGGCGGGGGAGCGGGACGGAACAGCTCTTAATCAACCAAAAAAATGTCCAACCGCTTCAGTGCACCATCAGCACCGGCACCTCGGCCCGGGCGATGACCTCGCCGGTGACGCCGCCGAAGATCAGGCGGCGCATGCGGCTGCGGGAATAGGCGCCCATCACCAGCATGTCGGCCCCGACCGCGGCCAGTTCGTCCAAGATCACCGAACCCGCGGAACGGGCCGCCGCATCCAACACCTTGGTATCGGCATCGATGCCGTGCCAGGCCAGGTAATCGCCCATATCACCGCTGCCGATGCAGCCGGTATCGCCTTCGGTCACCGACAGCACGGTCACCTTTTCCGCAGCCTGGACAAAGGGCGCAGCCAGCGCCACCGCCCGCGACGATTCGATACTGCCGTTCCAGGCAATGGCGATGTGCTTGCCCGGGGCCTCGGCCACCCGGCCGGGAACCACCAGCACAGGTCGGCCGGTTTCGCGCAAGGCAATCTCCAGTGCGATGCGCGGCTGGCCCTCATCCTCGCCGGGTTCGCGCACGATGACGATCAGGTCGGCCATTCGCCCCCGGGCCGGCAACCAGTCGTCGATCCGCCCGACCCGCTCGACCAGCGCGGCGGAAAAGCCGGCGATCGCCGGGGCGTCGCGGCGTGGCGGCTGGACACGGCGGCAAACGCCGTCGAACACATGCCGTGCATCGGTCATGCGCTCACCGCTCTCCTTTTCGGCTGCGACCATGATCTCCTCGATCATGGCGCCGGTCATGCCCTCGCCGACAAAAGCGACACTGTCGCGCGGATCGGCCGATATCGCCAAGACCTCGACATGGGCATCGAACCGCTGGCCCATGGCCAGGGCGCTTTCGACCGCGGTCTCGTTGAGGCCGGCGCTGTCGGCCCGCAGGCTCAAAGGTGCCAGGATTTTCTTGATCGGCATGATCGTTCTCCCATTCGACTGTGCACCGCCCGATCAGGCGCTGCGGGCGCGGGGCGCATCGCCGAGCGCGGTGATCCCCACCAACTGCTGCCGGGCTGCCGCCAATGCCTCCACGGCGCTGCCCGAGGCATCCACCACCGGCCAATCGATCCGCCCCAGATCATAACGCAATTGCTGATCCAATACCGCAACCGTTGCGTCGGAGGCGTCATCGCGCCGGGCCGCGACCCGCGCGGCCAAAACGCTCGGGTCGGCGGTTAGCCATAGACCGGCAAAGGGCGCGCCGCTGGCGGCGGCGACGTGCGCGATCGCCTCGCGCTCCTCCGGCCGGGCGAAGACCGCATCGACGACGACCGCACGCCCGGCCGACAATGCCGCCCGGGCAAGGTCCTGAAGTTCACCATAAACCGCGGCCGACACTTCAGGTGTATAGGCAGAAGGCGGCAACGGCTCGGTCAATCCGACGCCGAAGCGGCGCTTGCGGCAGACGTCGCTGCGCAGGACAAGCGCCCCCAGCCAGCCGCCGACATCCGGCGCCAGGTTCCGGGCCAGGGTCGATTTTCCGGTGCCGGAAAGGCCGCCGACCGCGATCAGCACCGGTGATCCGTGGCCGAGATAGGCCTGCGCTTCATCCAGGTAGCGGCAGGCTTCCTGGCGCATCGCTGTCGCCTTGTCCGGATCGGCCTGGCGCTCGGCACCGGGCGCCCCGACCATGGCCCGAATCGCCGAGCGCACGCTGAGGTACAATGGCAGCAGCACCACGGCCCCATAATCGGCGGTGTGATCCAGGTAACAATTCAACAGCCGATTGGCGTGGCCGTGATATCCGCGGTGCATCAGGTCCATCAGCAGGAATGCCAGGTCGTAGACCGTGTCGGTGACAGCAAAGCTCAAATTGAACTCGACCGCATCGAACAGGGTCGGCCGGCCGTCGACCAGGCAGATGTTGCGCAAGTGCAGGTCGCCATGGCAAAGGCGGACGAAACCCTGCTTGCGGCGGGCCTCGATCAGTTTGCCATGGGCCAATGCCTCGCGCCGCGACGCGGCCAGCAGGGCGTCGACCTTGTCGGCGTCATAAACGGTGTCGAGATAGCGGCGAAACTGGCGGTCGTCATTGGCGATCACGCCCAGCATGTCCACCACGCGACCAAAGTCGTGACGCGGAGCCAGGGAGACATGGAACGCGGCCACGCGCTCGGCCAGCGCCTCGATCAGTTCCGGCGTCAGGCGCTCGGCCGCGGCCAGGCGATGGAACAGCGTGTCCTGGTCGAAGCGGTTCATCTCGACCACCCAATCGATGACTTCGCCGTCGCCATCGAACGCCAGTCCGCCATCCGGCTGGCGGGTGATCGCGCCGACCCGCCGATAGATTTCGGGCGCGGTGCGCCGGTTCAGTTCGATTTCCGCCCGACAGAAGGTCAGTCGCTTGGCCGGCGTCGAATAGTCCATGTAGGAAAACTGCACGGCCCGTTTCAGCTTGCGGACCATATCGCCGCCCAAGAAAACGGCGGCACCGTGGGTGTCGATCTGTTCGACCTCCCGGGTCCCAGCCCCCCAATTGGCCGGATCGGACAGAAACGCGATCACTTCACGCTGGTCGTCGACGGCAACCATGTGACCTCACTGTCTGGCCCGAAAATCTCTCGACAAGCGACTCTCGGCAGCACCGTTCCATCCCGCTTCCGAGCCAAGAGCTCACGGAACATGGGCAAACTCCGGGTGCTTTTCAAACAAGCCCTCCGGGTCCTGATGAATGATCACTTCGGCCCCGGGAAAGGCTTTGACGATGAGCAGTTCCACTTCGTCGGCAACGTCGTGCGCCTTGTGCAGCGGCATGTCGGGGTCAAGCTCAAGGTGCAACTGGATGAAAGACTGGACACCCGCTGAACGGGTTCGCAGATCGTGGATCCCGCTCACCTGGGGATGCGACAGGGCGATCTCGACAATCTGTTCGCGCTGTTCATTGGGGAATTCCCGGTCCATCAGCAAATCGAACGCCTCGCGGCCGATCTCCCAGGCGTTGTAGCCGATATACAGAGCCACCGCGATCGCGAACAGGGGATCGATCGCCACCCAGCCAAAGCGCATGGTCAGTCCCAGGGCGACGATAATGCCGGCATTGACCAGAAGATCGCCCTTGTAGTGCAGCGAATCCGCCTTGATCGCCGTTGAACCGGTGCGCAACACCACATAGCGCTGGAAAATCACCAGTCCCAGGGTCAGGGTGATCGACAGCACCATCACCCAGATCCCCAGGGCGGCGTGGTCCACCACCACCGGGTTGATCAGGCGCTCGGCAGCCTCCAACACCAGAAAGACCGCCGACCCTGAGATAAAGGCCGCTTGACCCAGGCCGGCCAGCGCTTCGGCCTTGCCGTGGCCGAAACGGTGCTCCTCGTCTGCCGGTTCCAGGGCATGGCGAACCGCCACCAGATTGATCAGCGAGGCACCGGCGTCGAGCACCGAATCGACCAGGGAACTGAGCAGCGCCACCGACCCGGTCTTCAGCCAGGCAAACAGTTTGACGCCGATCAGTATCGCCGCGATCGTGACCGAGGCATAGGTGGCCAGGCGCATCAAGCGGGCGCCGGCTGCACCACCCCGCGCCGTGTCGGTATCTGTTGATTTGGCGTCCGTTGCGGTCATGCCACGCCCCTAGGGGTATAGATATTCGGTCCGCCAGTCATCGCCCTCACGCAGATAAACCAGCCTTTCATGAAGCCGGAAAGGCCGCTCACGCCAAAACTCGATGCGCGCCGGCACCACCCGGTAGCCGGACCAAAAGGATGGCCTGGGGATATGGCCAATGGCGAATTTGGCGGTGTATTTGGCGACCTGTTTTTCAAGCTCGAAGCGACCGGACAAGGGGCGCGACTGAGTGGACGCCCAGGCGCCAATCCGGCTGTCACGCGGCCGGCTTTCGAAATAGGCGTCCGCTTCATCGTCGCTCACCGGTTCGACCCGACCCTCGATGCGGACCTGGCGCGCCAAGCTTTTCCAATAAAAGCAGAGCGCGGCCTTGGGCACGCCAGCCAACTCCGCGCCCTTGCGGCTCTCGGTGTTGGTGTAGAACACGAACCCCCTTTGATCCGCCCCCTTGAGCAACACCATGCGGACAGAGGGCTGCTGGTCCTCATCAACCGTCGCCAAGGCCATGGCGTTGGGGTTGACCGGCTCGCTCCTGACCGCTTCGTCCATCCAGGACTGAAACAGCGTCAAGGGATCCTCGGGCTCCGAGGCGCTCAAGACACCGTCCCGTACGGCAGATATATAAGCATCACCACGACCTATTTCAGCACGCGAACCGGCCTTTGACCGAACACCATATTGTATCGCCCGCAGGCCGTCCTTGTCGACCGGTCTGCGTCCGCTCCAACCACTATTCGCCACGAAACCGCCACATTGACGCTTAACATCGGTATCGGCGATACCTATGTTCCAGTTAAGTTCGATTTTCGCCGCGCGACACCTGCCGCGCCCATCGGGGACGGCAACAGGTCGCCAATCCAACACAGGGGTTTGGATCAATGAACGTCAAATCAGTCATAGCGGTTGTCGTGATGGCCGCTTTCTTGGCGGCTTGCGAAAACAATGCCGGACAGAAACAGACCGCCGGCACTGTGCTGGGCGGCTTCACCGGCGCGATCCTTGGCGCCCAGGTCGGCAAGGGCAAGGGCCAGTTGGTGGCGGTCGGCGTCGGCACTCTGCTGGGCGCCTGGGCCGGTCGCGAAATCGGCCAGTCGCTGGACAAGGCCGATCGCCTGGCCATGCAACAGGCGGAACAGCAGGCCTATGTCGCACCGATCGGCCAGGACATCACCTGGAGCAATCCGCAGAGCGGTCACAGCGGCTCCGTGACCCCGGTCCGCGAAGGCACCGACAACACTTCGGGCAATTACTGCCGTGAGTTCCAGCAGACCGTGACCATCGGCGGCAAAACCGAAGAAGCCTATGGGGTGGCCTGCCGCCAGCCCGACGGCTCCTGGCAGATCCGCAACTGAGGGCCACCGGCCCAACCATCTACGAGCCGCGCCGCCGCCCCCTTTTCGATTTCGGTGGGCGGTGGCGTCGCATCTTGTTAACTTTTATGCAATAGACAGGAGACCGTGCCGGGACGGCTGTAGACCAGCCCCGGCGCCCCGGTAAATCGCGACTGGAACAAGCATGAGAGACCCTTACGAGGTTCTCGGGGTAACCCGCAACGCAAGCCACGCGGAGATCAAGCGGGCCTATCGCAAACTGGCCAAGGACTACCATCCCGACCGCCATCCCGACGACGCCAAGATGGCCGAACGATTCAAGGACATCTCGGTCGCCTACAAGGTGCTGGGCGACGAGAAGGTGCGCAAGCAGTTCGACAATGGCGAGATCGACGCCCAGGGCAATCCGGCAATGCCGCACGGGTTCCGCACCCATCGCGGCCAGGCCGGCCAGGGCGCGCACCCGTTCGAAGATTTCGGTTTCGAATTTCGCCGTGGTGGTGGCGACCCGTTCGAGCAGTTTTCAGACCTGTTCAGCAGCTTTCGTGGCGGTGCGAGGCGGCAAATGCGGAGTCGCGGCGAAGACCGCCGGTATACCATCAAGGTGGAGTTCGTCGATGCCATTCTGGGTGCCAAGAAACGCCTTAACCTGGAAGGCGGCAAGACGCTGGACGTGCGAATTCCATCTGGCATTCAGGACGGCCAACAGATACGGCTGAAAGGGCAAGGGGACCCGGGAATCGCAGGCGGTGGACCCGGCGACGCGATGATCGAGGTACAGATCAAGGCACATGCCAGCTTTCGACGCGAAGGGCGCAACATTCATCTTGAATTGCCGGTGACGTTGAGCGAGGCCGTGCTCGGTGGCAAGGTCACGGTCCCAACGGTCCATGGCAGCGTCACCGTCACGGTGCCGGCGGGCTCCAATTCCGGTACCAAGCTGCGGCTGAAGGGCAAGGGTGTGCCGAAGTCCGGCAGCCAGGCGGCGGGCGACCAGGTTGTGACCTTGAAGATCGTCCTGCCGGACAAACCCGATCCGGAATTGACCCGCCTGGTCGAGAAATGGTCGAAGGGCCGCCAATACGAGGTCAGGGGCAAGCTGGAAACCTGACCGAACCGGTCCGAATGACCGGTTCCAAAGCCGGGGATGGCGCCTTTTAAGCCACCAACCTTTCGTGTAGGATGCAGCCAAATCCAGCGCGTGTGTTTTCCAAAGAGGCATGGTTATGACGGATCAATCGGCCCTGATGGCCGGCAAGAAAGGACTGATCATGGGCGTCGCCAATGACCGTTCTTTGGCTTGGGGCATAGCCAAAGCGGTCGCGGCCCAGGGTGCAGAGTTGATGTTCACCTACCAGGGCGAAGCGCTAGAGAAGCGTGTCCGCCCGTTGGCAGCGCAAGTCGGTTCGGATCTGGTGCTGCCCTGCGACGTCACTGATGACGATAGTGTCGATTCGGTGTTCCAGGCCGTCGCCGACACCTGGGGCAAGCTGGATTTTCTGGTCCACGCCATCGCCTATTCCGACAAAGAGCAATTGAAAGGGCGCTATGTCGACACCACCGCCGACAATTTCGCGCTCAGTTTGAACATATCCTGTTATTCCTTTACGGCTGTCTGCCGGCGCGCCGAACCCTTGATGGCCGATGGCGGCAGCATCGTCACCCTGACCTATTACGGCGCGGAACGGGTGATGCCGCACTACAACGTGATGGGCGTCGCCAAGGCGGCGCTGGAAGCATCGGTCCGTTACCTGGCGGTTGACCTTGGTGGCAGCGGCATCCGGGTCAACGCGATCTCGGCCGGACCGATCAAGACCCTGGCGGCATCCGGGATCGGCGATTTCCGCTACATCCTGAAATGGAACGAATACAACTCGCCCCTGAAACGCAACGTCACCATAGATGAGGTCGGCGGCGCCGGTGTCTACCTGCTCAGCGATCTGGGTTCCGGCGTGTCGGGCGAAGTGCACCACGTTGATTGCGGCTATCACATCGTCGGAATGAAGGCGGTCGACGCGCCTGACATCACGACCGTGTAACCGCACTTACAGACCACACCGGACCCGCGCCTCATGTCACACAACACTTTCGGCCATCTCTTCCGGGTGACAACCTGGGGCGAAAGTCATGGTCCGGCGCTGGGGTGCGTCATCGACGGTGTGCCACCGCGATTGAGCTTGGCCGAAGACGACATCCAACCCTATCTCGACCGCCGCCGCCCAGGCCAGTCGCGCCACACGACACAGCGCCGCGAGGCCGACCAGGTTCGGATCCTGTCCGGCACCTTCGAAGGGCAGACCACCGGCACGCCGATCAGCCTGATCATCGAAAACACCGACCACCGGTCGCGCGACTACGACGATATCAAGGAAAAATACCGCCCCGGGCACGCGGACATCACCTATGACCTGAAATACGGCATCCGTGATTACCGCGGCGGCGGCCGGTCGTCGGCCCGCGAGACCGTCGCCCGCGTGGCCGCCGGCGCGGTCGCGCGCAAGGTTCTGGGACCGGGGGTCGTGATCCGCGGCGCCCTGGTGCAAATGGGATCCTTTCAGATCGATACCGCCAACTGGGATTGGGAAGAAACCCAGCGCAACCCCTTTTGGTGCCCGGACGCCCATGCCGCGCGCTCGTGGGAAAGTTATCTGGACGGCATCCGCAAGGCTGGATCTTCGGTCGGTGCCGTTGTCGAATTGGTGGCCGAAGGCGTGCCGCCCGGCCTGGGTGCCCCGGTCTATGGCAAATTGGATGCCGAACTGGCCGGAGCCCTGATGAGCATCAACGCGGTCAAGGCTGTGGAAATTGGCGCTGGTTTTGCCGCCGCCAGCCTGACCGGTGAGGAAAACGCGGACGAAATGGTCAGCCGTGACGGACAGGTCGAATTTGTCTCTAACCTGGCCGGCGGCGTGTTGGGCGGCATCTCGACCGGCCAGGCGGTCGTCGCCCGGTTTGCGGTCAAACCGACTTCGTCGATCCGCACGCCCAAGCGCACGGTTGACCGAAGCGGTCACGAAACCGATATCGCAACTCAGGGCAGGCACGATCCCTGTGTCGGCATTCGTGCCGTGCCGGTCGGCGAAGCGATGATGGCTTGCGTGTTGGCCGACCAATTGCTGCGTCACCGCGCCCAATGTGGTGAATAGGTTCGACCGAGACGGCTAGGAGTTGGAACTCGGCCATGCGCATTGCCTGGAAGATCTTCGTCGGAATTCTTGCCGTGACCGGCCTCCTGTCGCTGAGCCTGGTTGCCACGCTGATTTGGCTTGCCGTGCAATACCGGCCAGCCACGCCCGAATTGCCAAAACAGGCGATTTTGGAGATGCACCTGGCCGGCGGGCTGCCCGAAAACCGTGACGGCGGTCTGGCCGCCGAACTGTTTGAGACCGGCCCCAGCCTGCGTGACGTGCTCGACGCTTTCGAGGTGGCCGGCGACGACGCGACCGTCAAGGCGGTGTACATCGACCTGTCCGGCGGATCGATGCCAATGGCCCAGGCCCAGGAACTGCGGGGTGCCATCAAACGGTTCCGCGACACCGGCAAGCCGGTGCTGGTATTTGCCGACAGCTATGACGGTATCGGCGGCCGCGGCAGCGGCTATTACCTGGCGACCGCCGCCGACGAGGTTTGGCTGCAGCCGTCCGGCGATATCAATATCAACGGTTTCGCGCTGTCCATGCCCTTTGCCCGCGAGGCCCTGGCCAAGATCGGGGTTGAGGCCCGCTTCGACCAGCGCGAGGAATTCAAGGGGATCGCCAATATCGGCACGGACACCGAATTGCCGCAACCCTTGCGCACGTCGCTGCAGGCGGTGGCCGATGGCTGGCTGCGGCAGTTGGTTTCCGGGATCGCGGCCGATCGCGGCCTCGACACGGATCGGGTCCGCGCGCTTGTCGATTCCGCGCCTCTCGACGCCCGACAGGCCGAGGCCGCCGGGCTGATCGACCGCGCCGGTTACCGCGACCAGATCGACGAACGGCTGGACGAAATTGCCGGCGACGATGCCGAACGGATTGGCGTGCGGAGCTATCTGCGGGCCGCCGGACGGCCGCATCGCGCCGGAACGACGGTCGCCGTCGTTTATGGGGTTGGTGAAGTGGTTCGCCGGGCGCCATCCGATTCACCCTTTGCCCAAGACGGCACCATGGCGGCGGACCGGGTTGGCGGGGCGATCCGTGCCGCCGTCGACGACCCCGACGTCAAGGCTATTCTGTTCCGGGTCGACAGCCCGGGCGGTTCGTACATCGCTTCGGACACGATCTGGCGCGAGGTGGTTCGGGCCCGCGAAAACGACAAGAAGGTGGTGGTGTCGATGGGTGCCACGGCGGCTTCGGGCGGCTATTTTGTCAGCATGCCGGCAGACCGCATCTACGCCCAACCCGGCACGTTGACCGGATCGATCGGTGTCGCCGCCGGCAAGATCTTGACCCGTGACCTGTGGGCCAAGCTGGGGGTCAACTGGCAGGGGGTCAAAGCCGGTGCCAATGCCGATATGTGGTCGATGAACACGGACTTTTCGGCTGACCAATGGCAACGGTTCCAGGATTTTCTCGACCGCACATATGATGATTTCGTGGCCAAGGCCGCCGAAGGGCGCGGCATGACCGCAGACGAAATGCGCCGGGTCGCCAAGGGCCGGGTATGGACCGGGTCGGACGCCCGGGACCACGGGTTGGTTGACGAACTCGGCGGCTTCTACGACGCCTTGTCCGGGGTTCGCGAAGTTGCCGGACTGGAAGCCGACGAACCGATCGAGCTCAGAACCTTTCCAAGGCCCGGGCGCTATCATGACCTGCTGCAATTGGCCGAGCAGTTCGCCGTCCGCATCCCGGTGTTGAGCGTTCTGTTGTCGCTGGAATCGCGGCTGGAGCCGGTGCGGCCCCTGATCGAGGATCTGGGCCGGGCCATCCGCACACCGGACGAACTGGTCCTCAGGTCACCAGTTGCCGATTTCAGCCACTAGGCTTCCGGAACAAAGCCAGGATTTCGACGTGCGGCGACCAGAGGAACTGGTCGATCGGCACGACTGCGTCCAGCCGATAACCCGCTTCGACCAGAATCCCGGCGTCGCGGGCAAAGGTCGCGGGCTCGCAGCTGACGGCGATGACCAATGGCACCGGTGAGCCAGCCAGGGCATGGGCCTGATCCCGGGCACCGGAACGTGGCGGGTCGAAGACCACCGCATCGAAGCGCGCAAGTTCTTCCCCGGTCAGGGGTCGGCGGAACAGGTCACGGGTCTCCACCGTCACCGGCCCGGCACCGCCTGACCGATTGACCGCCGCGGTCAACGCTGCCGTAAGCTCGGGGTTGCCGTCGACGCCATGAACGGTGCGTTGGTCGGCCAGCGACAGGGCAAAGGTGCCGAGGCCGCAGAACAGGTCGGCCACCTGGCGGGCCGGTCCCAGCCATTCGCCCATCTGGCGGGTCATGGCTGCTTCGGCCGCGATGGCGGCCTGCAGAAATGCCCCCGGCGGTGGCACCACGGCAAACCGGCCGAACCGGAGCACCGGGTCGCGGAAGCAGATGATGGTTTCGGGTACCTGGCCACCACCCGGCAGGTGCGAGAGGCGCGCCAGGCCAATATTGCCGGCAAATTCCGCCAGCAGCTCTCGGTGGGTGAGGTGCAAATCCAGTTCGCCCTCGAATGCCAGGTCGAGACCATTGTCGGCGACCAAAACCGGCAGGCCAATACGGCCACCCGATGGCAGCACCTCAGTCAGCAATTGGCGCAGATGGGGCAGCAGCGCAAGGATTTCCGGGTGCAGCACCGGACACTGCCGGACATCGACGATCTGGTGGCGCCGGCGGGCATGGAACCCCAGCACCACCCCTTTGCCGACCCGGCGCGCCACCAGGTCGGCGCGGCGCCGGCTGGCCCGCGGCACGGCGATCGGCGGGGCCACCGCAACGTTCGTCAAGCCGCGCCGGTCCAGGGCGTCGATAACCCGCTGCCGTTTCCATGCCAGGTAAGCCGGTTCGGCGAGGTGCTGCAGGGCGCAGCCACCGCAGCGGGTGAAATGTGGACAAGCCGGGGCGATCCGATCTGGGCCGGCCGCCAGAACCGCCTCGACCTCGCCGCGGGTCACCCCGTCCCGGTCGCGTCGCGCCTTGATGGCGACCCGGTCACCGGGTGCGGTATAGGGGACGAACACCGGGCCCTTCGGAGTTTCGGCAACCCCATCACCGCGCGCCGCAATCGAGGCGATGTCGACCTCAGTCCGCACGTCGGGCCGCGATCAGAAACTCGGTGTTGCCCTTGGGACCCTGGATCGGGCTGGGCGTGATGCCGAGCACCCGCCATCCAGGCTGGCCGCCGAGCCAGGCTTCAATGTCGGCGCACACCGCATGATGGACGTCGGGATCGCGTACCACGCCACCCTTGCCCACCCGATCGGGTCCGGCCTCGAATTGCGGCTTGATCAGCGCCACCAGCCAGGCGCCGGGCGCCACCAAGCCCATTGCCGCCGGCAACACCGTTCTAAGGCCGATGAAACTGGCATCGCAGGTGACAATATCCACCGGTTCCGGGACCTCGGTCCGGCTTAGATGCCGGGCATTGGTACGTTCCAGCACCGCAACCCGGGGATCGTTGCGCAGGCGCCAGTCCAACTGGCCGTGCCCGACATCGACGGCATAGACCCGCGCGGCACCACGTTGCAACAGCACGTCGGTAAAGCCGCCGGTCGAGGCGCCGATATCCAGGGCCACCAACCCATTGGGGTCAATCGCGAAATGGTCCAGGCCATGAGCCAGTTTCAAGCCGCCGCGCGAGACATAGGGGTGTTCGGCTGCCTTGACGTCCAGTTCGCTGTCCTGGGCCAGGGTGATGCCGGGCTTGTCCAACCGCTTGGTCCCGGCAAACACCTTGCCGGCCAGCACAAGGGCCTGGGCCTTGGCCCGGCTGTCGGCGAGACCACGCATCACCAACAACTGGTCCAGGCGGAGCTTCGCGGCTTTCTTTTCCGGCATGGCAACGTGCCGCCGACCCGCCTGCAGCTCAGGCGCGAACCGGAAAACCGGCGGCGTCGCGGCCCAGGGCGCCCAAGGCCGTGGCGGTGATCTGGGCGGCATTCAAACCCGCGGCCTCGTACATTTTGGCCGGCGAATCATGGTCAATGAAACGGTCGGGCAGCGTCATCGGGCGGACCTTCAGGCCCAAATCCAGCAATCCTTCAGTTGCCAGGAACTGCAGCACATGGGCCGCAAACCCGCCTATTGCCCCCTCCTCGACGGTGATCAGCACTTCGTGCTCACGAACCAGGTCGCGGATCAGTTCGTGGTCCAGCGGTTTGGCGAAGCGGGCGTCGGCAACCGTGGTCGACAGCCCGTGGGCCGCCAATTGATCGGCCGCGATCAGACATTCCTGCAGGCGCGCGCCCAGTGACAACAGGGCGACGCTCGTGCCCTCGCGCACGATCCGACCCTTGCCGATTTCCAGTGGCTCGGGCTCGGTCGGGATCTCAACGCCGATCCCTTCGCCGCGCGGATAGCGGAATGCCGAAGGTCGGTCGTCGATCAGGGCCGCCGTGGTCACCATACGGGTCAGCTCAGCCTCGTCGGCCGCGGCCATAACTACGAAACCTGGCAGGCTGGCCAGATATCCCACGTCGAACGACCCGGCGTGGGTCGGGCCGTCGGCACCGACCAGCCCGGCCCGGTCGATGGCAAACCGCACCGGCAGTCCCTGGATGGCGACATCGTGGACCACCTGGTCATAGGCGCGCTGCAGGAAGGTGGAATAAATTGCCGCGAACGGCTTCAGTCCCTCGGCCGCCATGCCGGCACAGAAGGTTACGGCGTGCTGTTCGGCAATGCCGACGTCGAAGCAGCGTTCGGGAAAGCGGGCCGCGAAGTGGTCGAGGCCGGTGCCCGCCGGCATCGCCGCAGTCACCGCGACGATGCGCCCATCGCGCTCACCTTCATGAACCAGGGCATCGGCGAACACCTTGGTATAGCTGGGCGCGTTGGACTTGGCCTTGGCCTGGGCACCGGTGATGACGTCGAACTTGCCAACCCCGTGGAACTTGTCCGGAGCGGCCTCGGCCGGCGCATAACCCTTGCCCTTTTGGGTCACCACGTGCAGCAGCACCGGCCCATCGGTGGTGTCGCGGATGTTCTTGAGCACCGGCAGCAGGTGCTCGATGTTGTGGCCGTCGACCGGCCCGACATAGTAGAAGCCCATCTCCTCGAACAATGTGCCGCCGGTGATCATGCCGCGGGCATATTCTTCAGCCCGGCGCGCCGCGCGTTCCATGCTTTCGGGGAACCGCCGCGCCACCTGTTTCGCGATCTGCCGCAGGCTGTGATAGGAGCCCGACGACAGAAGCCGTGACAGATAGGCGCTCATGGCGCCAACCGGTGGCGCGATCGACATGTCGTTGTCGTTCAGGACCACGGTCAGGCGGCTGTGGCTGGCACCGGCGTTATTCATCGCCTCATAGGCCATGCCGGCGCTCATGGCACCGTCACCAATCACACAGATCACATGGTTGTCGCCGACCAGCAGGTCGCGGGCCACCGCCATGCCAAGGCCGGCCGAGATCGAGGTCGATGAATGACCGGCACCGAACGGGTCGTACTCGCTCTCGGCGCGCTTGGTGAAGCCGGCCAGGCCGGCGCCTTGCCGCAACGTGCGGATCCGGTCGCGCCGCCCGGTCAGAATCTTGTGGGGATAGCACTGGTGGCCGACATCCCAGATCAGCCGGTCTCTTGGCGTATCGAAGACATGGTGCAAGGCCACGGTCAGTTCGACCACGCCCAGCCCGGCCCCAAGATGGCCGCCGGTGACCGAGACCGCGTTGACTGTCTCGCGCCGCACTTCGTCGGCCAATTGCTCCAATTCGGTACCATTGAGTCTGCGGAGGTCCGCCGGATATTCAATGGTATCCAGAAGCGGGGTATCGCTGAAATCGGTCAATACGTACCTCATTGTTATTTTGACCCAAATAGCGCCCGAGACACCATTCGGCGAGACCGGCCCCGCCTCGGTCGGTCCGGCCCCTCAACGCAGCCCGCGCCGGCCCTTGCCATGCGCGGATCAGAAACTTCGATTTATAGCAAACTGTGCCGCATCGCACAAAACCTTCGCACCGTCGCCAAAGGGCTCGAGATGGCGGGCCGCCTGGTCGGCCAGCATTGTCGCCTGGGTCTTGGCGCGCTCCAGGCCGAGATGCGAGACAAAGGTCGCCTTGCCGGCGGCTTTGTCCTTGCCGACCGCCTTGCCCATCGCCTGTTCCGAGCCCTCGACATCCAGGATATCGTCGGTGATCTGGAAGGCCAGGCCCAAATCATGGGCATAGGCCAGCAGCGCGTGGCGGTGGACGTCCGAGGCCTGGCCGAGAACGCCGCCAACCTCGCAGGCGAAAGCCAGCAAGGCACCGGTTTTCAGCTGCTGCATGCGAGTGATGCCACCGATGTCGAGTTCAAGTCGTTCAGCCGCCAGGTCGATGGCCTGACCGCCGACCATCCCGTGGGCACCCGATGCCTCGGCCAGCGCGCGCACCAAATCGACCCGGATCATCGGATCACGGTGGGTCCGCTCGTCGGCCAGCATTTCAAAGGCCAGCGACAGCAACGCATCCCCGGCCAGCACCGCGGTCGCTTCATCGAACTGGCGATGCACGGTAGGGCGACCGCGCCGCAGATCATCGTCGTCCATGCACGGCAGGTCGTCGTGTATCAGTGAGTAGCAATGGACCATCTCGACCGCGGCGCCCACCCGACTTGAGCGCCGCCGGGAGACACCGAACAAATCCGCGCAGGCAATGGTCAGAAACGGGCGGAACCGTTTGCCGCCACCCAGCACGGCATAACGCATGGCATCGACCACGGTCGATTCCAGTCCGTCCTGTTGCGGCAGGGCTTCGTCGAGGGTTCGTTCGACCAGTGTGGCGGCTTCGCCCAACGCTGTTTTGAAATCGCTCAATGCTCTCGTCCCCACGAAACTGGCTTACGCGATGTCTGCCGGCTCGGCTGCGATCGAGCCGTCGGCTTTGAGGACAATCTTGTCGACCTGGTCCTGGGCGGCGCGCAGTTTCGCCTCGCAGTGGCGCTTCAACTGGGCGCCGCGTGTGTAGATCGCGATCGATTCGTCCAAACTGACATCGCCCCGTTCCAGCCGGTCGACGATCTCTTCCAGTTCGGCCAGCGCCGCCTCGAAGCTCTTGGCAGCGATGTCCTCGGGTACCGCGTTTTCCGCCTCAGCGTCCTTGCCCATGGCGATATTCCTTCCAAATCCTGCCAATCAGCCCTGTCCCAGCGATCAATGGCGGGCAATGCGCATCAGGCGGCGAACATGCTCTGCCACCGACCGCGCCAGGGCGTCTAAGTTGTACCCGCCTTCCAGTGTGGATACCACCCTGCCGTCACAATGCCGGTCGGCAACAACGAGCAACTGATCGGTGATCCAGCCGAAATCGGCTTCGTCCAGGTTCAGATTGGCCAACGGGTCCTGACGGTGGCCATCGAATCCGGCTGAAATCATGACCAGCTGCGGCGCGAATTCATCCAAGGCCGGGATCATGCGGCTGGTGACCGCTTCGCGAAACTCCGGCCCTCCGGCACCGGGCGGCAGGGGCAGGTTCAGAATGTTGTTGGCAACCCCGGTTTCGTGCGGCCGGCCGGTTCCGGGATAGAGCGGACTTTGGTGGGTCGAGGTATAGAACAGCCCGGGGTCGCGTTCGAACACCGCCTGAGTGCCATTGCCATGGTGCACGTCGAAGTCGATCACGGCAATGCGGGCCAGTCCGTGAACCGCCCGGGCCCGCAACGCGCCGACGGCAACGTTGTTGAACACACAAAATCCCATCGCCTGATCCGGTTCTGCGTGGTGACCTGGGGGGCGCAAGGCACAGAACGCGGTATTGGCCTCCCCCGCCATCACGGCGTCAACCGCCTCGCACACCGCACCGGCGGCGCGCAGGGCGGCTTCGCCGGTCCCGGGCGAGGCCACGGTGTCGCCATCCAGGTGGCGGAGCCCCTGGTCCGGAATTGCCGCCATCACCCCCTCGACATAGGCTTGGTCATGGACGCGGATGATCTCGGCAAGGTCGACGGGTTCGGGCTCGCGGCGGTCCAGCAGGCCGAAATGCGGCGCTGCCAGAGCCCGCTCGATCGCGCGCAAGCGGTCCGCCCGTTCGGGGTGGCCCGCGCCGGTATCGTGTCTGAGCCCGGATGCGTGTGTGTACAGGATCGTCGTCATGCCTTGCCTTCGTATCGTGGAATGAACCGGGACGGTGTCGAGATGTTGTCCCAATCTCGGGGATTTCATGATAGTTTCGAACGTTCGGGCCCCGGCGGCAAGGAGAATGCGCCGTACTGGCGACTGGCCGGACGGGGTCGGGGACACTATCTGAGGTGGAGAGGGAAACGGCAGGCCGGCATCGGGGAAAACCGCCGGAGCCGGCACCGTGAAAGCAGCCAACGCCGATGAAACTGATCTGGCAAATCTTGATCGTCCTGGTGATGGCCGCGATTGGCTATGGCGGCTGGGCCTATCGGGCGCAGATTCCGTTCCTCGCCGAACCTGGCAAGGACGGCGCCGGGTCGAAACGCGGTGGTTTCGACCGCGCGATGCCGGTCGACACCAAGCAGGTTCGCACCGACCGGATCGCGGTGACGGTTGACGCGGTCGGCACCGCCCGGGCCAATGAATCCGTGATCGTCACCGCCAAGGTGTCGGGGCTGGTCAAGCGCATCGCCTTCGAGGAGGGTGAGAGCGTCGCGGCCGGCAAGGTGCTGGTCGAACTCGATGCCAGCGAACTGCAGGCCGAACTGGCCGAAGCGCGGGCCGAAGCGACCAACGCCAAGCGCCTCTACGAACGGGCCAAGAAGCTCTATTCCAGGAAGAACATCACCCAGGTGCGGATGGACGAACTGGAATCGCAACTGGCCGCGGCCCAGGCCCGGGTCAAGGCGGATCGAGCCCGGCTGGACAATTATGTGGTCCGGGCCCCGTTTGCCGGCCGATTGGGCCTGCGCAGCGTCAGCCTGGGCGCGCTGGTGACACCGGGCACCCAGGTCACCACCCTGGACGACAGCTCACGGATCAAGCTGGACTTCGAGATTCCCGAAACCGCCCTGGCCGGGGTCCGTCCTGGCCTCAAGGTCCACGCGCTCAGCGCCGCCTACCCGGACCGCAAGTTCGAAGGACAGGTCGCAACCATTGACAGTCGGGTCGACCCGGTGACCCGAACCGTCAAAGTCAGGGCGATGCTGCTCAATGACGACCGCACCCTGAAACCCGGCATGTTCCTGAACGTGGCGATGGTCACCGGCACCCTCTTGTCGGTGC
This sequence comes from uncultured Sneathiellales bacterium, assembly GCA_964344385.1. Lineage (GTDB taxonomy): Bacteria > Pseudomonadota > Alphaproteobacteria > CAYFNG01 > CAYFNG01 > CAYFNG01. The sequence goes on along the minus strand of CAYFNG010000002.1, from coordinate 496,942 downwards.
TGGCGCCCGAAGAAGCCGTGTTGTCGACCAGCGCCGGCCGCTTCGTCTTCGTGGTCAAGGACGGCAAGGCCGAACGGATCGAGGTCAAGTTGGGCCACCGCCTGCCCGGCGAAGTCCAGGTGCTGGAAGGCCTGGATCCGAAGGCCGAGGTCGTGGTCGGTGGCCTGCAAAAGGTTCGCCATGGCGCCAAAGTGATGCCGCGCGGTAAAGCGGGTGCGCTCAAGAGCGGCAAGCCGACGAGCTGACCCGCATGATCCTTTCCGACATTGCGGTCAAGCGACCGGTTCTGGCGACCGTGATGTCGCTGGTTCTGGTCATTTTTGGGCTGTTTTCCTACCGCGAACTGGCGGTTCGGGAATACCCGGACGTCGACCCGCCGATCGTATCGGTCAGCACCACATATAAAGGCGCCTCGGCGGCAATCATTGAAAGCCAGGTGACCCAGGTGCTGGAGGACGCGGTTGCCGGTATTTCCGGCATCAAGACAATCAACTCCACCAGCCGCGAAGAGTCCTCGTCGATCAGCGTCGAATTCGACCTGGCCCGCGAGATCGAAGCGGCGGCGGCCGATGTCCGCGACCGGGTGGCCCGATTTGTGCGGCGCCTGCCGGACGAAGCCGACAATCCGCGCATTGCCAAGTCCGAGGCCGATGCCCGCGCGATCATGTGGATCGCCCTGACCAGCGACCGGCTGGATGGCCTGCAACTGACCGATTTCGCGGAACGTTTCCTGGTCGACCGGCTGTCGATCGTGCCTGGGGTGGCATCGGTACGGATCGGCGCGGCGCGGCGCTATGCCATGCGGGTCTGGCTCGACAAGCGGGCGATGGCGGCCCGCAACGTGACGGTGATGGACGTCGAACAGGCGATCCGGCGCCAGAACGTCGAACTGCCGTCGGGTCGCATCGAATCCGAACAGCGCGAGTTTTCAGTGCGGACGGACTCCGCCCTGAAACGGCCCGAGGAGTTCCGCGACATCGTGATCCGCGAAGCGGACGGCTATCTGGTGCGGCTGGGCGAGGTCGCGGCGGTCGAAATCGGCGCCGAAAGCGAACGCAGCGAACTCCGGGCCAATGGCCGCAACGCGGTTGGACTGGGTATCGTCCGCCAGTCGAAGTCCAACACGCTGGAGGTGGCCAACGGGGTTAAGGAGGTGGTCGCGGTCTTGCGCGACACCCTGCCCGAAGGGGTCTATCTCGACGTTTCCTATGACCAGTCGATCTATATCAGCCAGTCGATCAAGGAGGTGTTCATCGCACTTTCCATCGCCATGGCGCTGGTGGTTGGCGTGATCTTCGTCTTCCTGCGATCGTTCCGGGCAACCATGATCCCGGCGGTGGCGATTCCGGTTTCGATCATCGCCTCGATGAGCGTGCTGGCGGCGCTAGGCTATTCGGTCAACGTGTTGACCCTGCTGGCCCTGGTATTGGCGATCGGATTGGTGGTCGATGATGCCATCGTGGTGCTGGAGAATATCCACCGCCGTATCGAGGAAGGCGAGCCGCCGCTGCTGGGATCTCTGCGCGGGGCCCGTCAGATCGGCTTTGCGGTGATCGCCACCACCGTGGTGCTGGTGGCGGTGTTCGTGCCGATCTCGTTCCTGGAGGGCAATACCGGGCGGTTGTTCCGCGAGTTCGGCGTCGCGGTGGCGGCCGCCGTGATGGTTTCCAGCTTTGTCGCCCTGACCCTGACCCCAATGATGTGTTCGAAGCTGTTGAAGCCACCCAAGGACGAGGGGTTGCTGTACCGCCTTTCCGAATGGCTGTTCGAGGCGATGACCGCGCTCTACCGCCGCCTGCTGGGTTGGACCCTGAAAATCCCGCTGGTGATTGTCGCCGCTGCGGTTGCCGTCTCGGGCATCGCCTATGTCTTGTTCGGCAAGCTGCCGCAGGAACTGGCCCCGACCGAGGACCGTGGCGTTTTCTTTGTTTCGATCACCGGACCGGAAGGCGCCAGCCTGGAGAACACCCGCCGCTACGTGCTGGAGATCGAGGGGCTGTTGCAGCCCTTGCTGGACCAGGGCATCGCCCAGAGGGTCTTCACCATCGTCGCCCCCGGCTTCGGCCGCCCCGGCCAGGTCAACCGGGCCTTTTCCTTCGTGCGCCTGAAGAACTGGGACGAACGCTCGGTGTCGCAGCAGGACGTTGTGCGCGGCGTGTTCGGCAAACTGATGGGCGTGCCGGGGGTACGGGCCTTCGCGATCAACCCGCCCAGCCTGGGCCAACGCCGCTTCAACGAAGCCATCCAGATGGTGATCGGCGGCCCCGACTATGGGATCCTGCAGCAGTGGTCGCAGCGCCTCGCGGACGCCGCCCGCAAGGACAAAAGGCTGTTCAATATCAGCACCGATTATCGCGAAACGCGGCCCGAACTGCGCGTCGCCATAGACCGCGATCGGGCGGCGGGCATGGGTGTCTCGATCGAGGAGGTCGGTCGCACCCTGGAGACCCTGTTGGGGTCGCGCACCGCCGGCACTTTCGATCAGGACGGCAAGCTTTACAACGTGATCATGCGGGCCAGGCCCGAGGACCGCAACACGCCCGACGACCTGAGCAACATCCACGTCCGGTCGGGAACCACCAACCGGTTGCTGCCGCTGGCCAATTTCGTCAAGTTCCGGGAAAGCGTCGGCGCCCGCGAGTTGAAGCGGGTCGACCGGCTGCGGGCGGTGACGGTCAGCGCTTCGATCAGCCCCGGCACCACCATCGGCGAGGCAACGACGTTGCTGGAGGATTTGGGTGCCCATGAGTTGCCGGCCGAGGCACGTATCACCTGGAAGGGCCAGAGCCGCGAATTCAAGGACAGTTCGGCGGCACTCTACTTCACCTTCGGCATGGCCCTGTTGATCGTTTTCCTGGCGCTGGCGGCCCAGTTCGAGAGCTTCATCCATCCCCTGATCATCATGGTGGCGGTGCCGCTGGCGGTGACCGGGGCGCTGGCTGCGATGCTGGTCCACGGCCTGTCGCTGAACGTCTACAGCCAGATCGGCATCATCATGCTGATCGGCCTGACCGCCAAGAACGCCATCCTGATCGTCGAGTTCGCCAACCAGCTGCGCGACGCCGGCTATGGGCTGGTGGAGGCCACCATCGAAGCCAGCGTCACCCGGCTCAGGCCGATCCTGATGACCACCATCTCGACCGCGCTGGGGGCGCTGCCCCTGGCCCTGGCCAGCGGAGCCGGGGCCGAAAGTCGCGAGACCATCGGCATCGTGATCATCGGTGGCATCAGCTTTTCGACCGTCCTCAGCCTGTTCGTGGTGCCGGTCTTCTACCTGCTGCTGGCCCGTTTCACCAAACCGGCCGGCTTCATCGCCCGCCGCCTCTCGGACATGGAAGCCGACTACCGCCAGCGGGTCGTCGGGGCGGCAGACTAGAGGGACTTATTCGGATTTCTGAGACGACCCTTTTCGCCATTTGTAGATTTGCAGCATCAACAGGTAAGGGGACGCACCGATTTTGGCGACCGTCGGGTTGTCGTCGACGAAGTTGCGCAGGACGACCTGCTTGTAGCCGATGGTCGTCACCTCCACCTTGTTGAGGTTGTCGGGCCAGGTATTGACGCGAATTCTCGTCCCGTTCAACCGCAACCGGAAGCAACATGGCCCAAACGGCGTGGAACTGTAGGGCGCCAATATAGACAGGAAGTAACAATCAACCGCCGCCGCCGGCGCATCGACGCACAGACCACCCTGGTCGGTTAAAAAAGCCCTCGTCTCGGCCATGGTTTTGTGGTTTTTGATTTCCGCGTAGACCAGGTCCCCGATATGCCAATCCAAGCGCCGCGCGGTGGGTTTGTAACGCGGTTTGTCGACCACGTTGTCATTGACATATTTATGCGAGAAATTCATCGCATAGCAGCCGGGCAGAAACGCCACCAAACACGCCAAGACCGACAGCTTTCCCGCCAAGCCCCAAAGGCCCCGCCGCTTGCCGGTCCTATGCTGGTTGCCTGGGTTCATGTCACGGTACACGGATCGTCCGACCATGTTGGAAGACCGTCACTTCGGGCCCGACTTCACCGGCGCGGACACGGGCGACGGTCTGGTAGATGGCGACATCGCGGTCCCAGAAGCCGCCGAGGACCGGGTAGTAGCTCTCCAGCACCGTAGTGAACAGGCAATCGCTGGCGCCGCCGGGCGCATCGGTGCAGTTGCCGCCCAGTTCGACAAGTCGAGCCTGCATCGCGAGGGTGGTGGTGATGCCCTCAAGCTCGGTAATCAGGTTGGCCCGGATGCGAGCCCGGAAGTCGGCTTCGTCGCCGCGCTCGGCGAAGCCTTGGTCGACCGGATTGTCCTTCAGATGCGTGGTGTCCCAATGTCGCGCGCACCCGGTCAGAACCAGGGCCAGCACGACACCGACACCGGCACGAACCAACCGCCTCATCCAATTGCCGCAACCCGCCATTGCCACCTCGCGAATGTCGCATAAGTTTATACCGCCGACCAAATTCCCGCAAGGGTTGCGGCTGATTGTGGCGATTATCGGGCGATGGCTGGCAATATCGCCTAGGGCGTATCCTCAGCCGGGTTCTCCGCCCAGGGATCCGGCGGCGGCGGTGGCTGTTCGCCCCGCAAGTCGCGATCCCAGCCTGGTGCAACGCGCCCGGACATGTCACCTGAATAGGGCAATGGCCGCGGATTGTATCCCATGGCCAGACCGAAACTGTAGGCCCCGGCATTGCTGTTGATCGGATCGAGGCCCAACAGCGAAAACGGCTGGTAGGGAAGCGAACGGGACCCGATCTTCGACCCGCTGTCTATGCCTTGTTGCCATACTCGAAAGGCCTCCAACGGATTGCCCTGAAAATAGACTATTCGCGGCTGCGTAGGATCGAATTGTGAACGTTGATCCGGATCCTGGTTCTGGTTTTTGTTTTCTTTGTCGTATTTGTACTCGTAAAACTTCAGTGGATCACCGTCGACACCGACATTTCTTGGCTTTCCATCCGGACCTGTCGGCCGGAAATGGGCTTCGCGAAGGACTTTGCCGTTGTGGTCCCTCAATACCCAAAACCTATGAACCGCGAGGCCAAACGTTCCCCAAATGGGTGTTTCGGTCAATTCGATCTTATAGTGGCGCTGCACGACAACATTTCTCCTTTCTCTACTTGGGCAATCGCTCAATAAAAAGCCGGCCATTCATCATTATGTTCATGTTTTGTTCTATTTTAATTAAACATCGTCATGAAAAACTTAAGAACCTGTTAAACGACACTGGTAAATCTAGGGTTATTTTCATAGTAATTCCTTAAATCAATACCGGATCGACCAACTGTTCTAACTGTTATCGCTTCAGGACTTAGTTTCCCCCTTCCCACTCTGACCCGGGTATCGGTTATCAGGGCTTGGTAGCAGCAGTCCCCGAAGCTTATCCTGAGGTACACGACCTCAAGGCTGGAAAAATGGCAATCGAACGCCCCGTCCGGCGCGTCGACGCACAATCCGCCCTGGTCGACAAGAAAAGCCTGTCGTTCCTCCGCGGTGTCGTAGCGATTGATGGCAGCGAAGACCGCCTGTCTGATTTGTTCCCGGCTGGGATTGGACCAGGATCTGTCGCGGAATACCTGATCGACCACCGTGTGGTCCAGATAGCGATTGGTGATGGTCTGCGCGTAGCACCCTGGCAACAACGACATCAACAACGCCGCAACAACCAACCTCATCACCATACTCCACAAGCCGTTATTGGATCCGTTTGGGTTCAGGGTCAGGCAACACCTCAGCCGCAACCGATCCGGTGAGGCCCGATTCCCAAGCATAGTGGCACGAAAGGTCGGTTTTGTCAAGATTTTTTTCCTATTTCTTGTTTTTTCACCTATGTTCTTGAGATTTCCCAAGACCCGCCTGTGTTGATACCGCCCAGACACTCGGCTTTTAATGTGATCTCACTTGAAATACTCGCAAAAATTGCTGCCGATTGCAGCAAATTTCAGGCGGCGCTGTCGGCGGAACCAATTCCCCATCCCGTTCATTTTCCCGATCCATGACCTCTGGTTTCCCGATACAATCGCCGCGCTGATTGATCGGGGCCGGCCGAGGTCCGTGGTGTGGGGAGGATGTGATGGGTGAAAGACGGGGTAGGACCGGGCGGCGGCGGCCGCGGCAGACCGGCGATACGGCGCCGGCGGCTAACGCCTTCCAGTTAGCCGGTCCGGATCCGGCGCGGCCGTCCCTGCACTATCTCGACGACGGTGCGATCGAGCGGATCAAGGCGCGGGCCCTCGACCTGCTGGCCGAGCATGGCGTGGCGATCGTCCACGAAGCGGGCCATGATGCGATGCTGCGGGCCGGCGCCCGGCCGGGCAGCGAGGCCAACCGCGTCCTGCTGCCGCAGGCGCTGGTCCTGGAGGCCCTGGCGGCGACCCCGAAACAGGCACGCCTCTGCGGCAAACGGCCTGACCGCGACCTCAACCTGCCGCGCGGCGATGGCGGTTTCATCATGCGCACCGGCACCGGCGCCCATGGCTATGTCGATCCCGACAGCAGCGCCTATCGCAACCTGGCGCTGACCGACGTCAACGACCTGGCGGCGGTGGCCGAGGGGTTGGATCAGGTCGGCTTCATCGCCCATCCCTTCGTGCACGGCGTGCCGGAGACGACCGCCGATATCCATTCCTTGGGCGCCCTGCTGCCGCGCACCAGCAAGCATTGCTGGATCCAGCCCTACGCCAAGGAGAATGTCGAATACCTGCTGCGGCTGGCGGCGATCGCGGCCGGTGGCGAGGCCGAGCTCAGGGCCCGCCCCCTGGCCAGTTGCATCGTCTGTTCCTTCTCGCCGCTGGAATTCAAGGTGATGGACGTCGAGGCGCTGATCCAGGCCGGCCGCGCCGGCCTGCCGGTGCATGCCTGCTCCCTGCCCTCGGCCGGAGGCACCGCGCCCCTGACCACGCCGGGACTGGTGCTGATGGCAACGGCCGAGATCCTGGCCATGGTGACGCTGGCCCACGTCCTGGCCCCGGGCACGCCGGTGATCGCGACGCCGCTGATGTTCACCCTCGACATGCGGACCGGCAGCGCGTTGCAATCCTGCGCCGAGTCGATCCAGGCGGCCGGCATGGCGATCGAGGTGATGAAGCGCGGCCTCGGCCTGTTGGCCCATACCTATGGCGCCGGTTCGGACACGCCCGATGTCGACGTCCAGTCGGCCGCCGAACGGGCCATGCTGGGCCAGGCCGTGGCCCTGGCCGGGGCCGATATCCTGGGCGGCGTCGGCCAGTTGGAATGCGCCACCGTGTTCAGCCCAGTGCAGGCGGTACTGGACGACGAAGCCGGCGCCCTGATCCGGAACTACTTACGGCCGCCCGCCGTCGACGACGCAGCCTTCAACTGGGACGAGGTGCTGGCCATCCGCACGGGCGGCCATTTTCTCGATTCCCCCCACACCCTGGCCCATTGCCGCACCCAGGTGACGCCGAACGCGTTCCTGCGGCAGGGCCGCGACGATTACGAGAATTGGGGCCGCCCCACCGCCGCCAGCCGCGCCCGCGACATCGCACTGGAGTTGGTCCAGTCGGCGCCGGAGGAGGGCTATTTGTGCGAGGACGCGGTTCGCGAGATGCGGGATGTGGTGGCGGCGGCCGACCGCCACATCCTGGGCCAGGCAAAGACCCACGGAAAGGCGGAGGCGGTGTAGAAAGTGACGCCGTCGGGTTAGCGCCTTCCAGCCGCGGCGCCAAGATTAGGCCAGCAACGGCGAAATCACTTGCAGCGAGGATTGTGGGTCATGCGGACGGAAGCGCAAGCGGTGGTGATCGGTGGCGGGGTGATCGGCTGTTCCATCCTCTACCATTTGGCCAAGCTGGGCTGGAACGAGGTGGTGCTGATCGAGCGGGACGAGTTGACCTCCGGATCCACCTGGCACGCGGCGGCCAACATCCACGGCCTGCACGACAGCACCAATATCAGCCGCCTGCAGCACTACACCATGAACCTGTACAAAGAGTTGGAGGCCGAGACCGGCCAGGGCTGCGGCGTCTTCCAGCCGGGCTCGCTCTATCTCGCCCAGACCGAGGAACGCGAGCACCAGTTGCGCCTGCAGGAAGCCAAGGCGCGGCGCTACAAAATGAACTTTTACGAAATCGGCCGCGACGAGGCCGAGCGGCTGCACCCGCTGGTCAATTTCGACGGCATTCGCTGCATCATGTTCGAGCCCGATGGCGGCAATGTCGATCCGTCCGGGGTCACCGCGGCCTATGCCGCCGGGGCCCGGGCCCGCGGCGCCGAGGTCCACCGCTTCAACCCGGTCATCGGCACCGAATCGCAAGCCGACGGCAGCTGGATCGTGCGCACCGAGAAGGGCGATATCCGCACGAATTGGGTGGTCAACGCGGCCGGTCTGTGGGGCCGCGAGGTCGCCGCCATGGCCGGCATCGACCTGCCGCTGGTGCCGGCCGAACATCAATACCTGGTCACCGAAGCGATCCCCGAGATCGAGGCCATGGACCGCCGCCTGCCGTCGGTCGCCGACCGCGACGGCGAGTATTACCTGCGCCAGGAAGGGATCGGTCTGCTGGTCGGCGCCTATGAACGCGACATGCGGTTCTGGGCCGAGGACGGCACGCCGCTGGACTTCGGCCACGACCTGTTCCCCGACGACCTCGACCGCATCGAGGAGAACTTGATGCGGGCCATCGAACGGGTGCCGGCGGTCGGCAGCGCCGGTGTCAAGCGGGTGATCAACGGCCCGATGATCTGGTCGCCCGACAGCTCAGCCCTGTTCGGGCCGGTGCCGGAACTGCAGAACTATTTCTGCTGCACCGGTATCATCCCCGGTTTCTCGCAGTCCGGCGGCCTGGGCCGGCTGGCGGCCGAATGGATGGTCGAGGGCGAGCCCAGCCTGGACATGTTCGGTTGGGACCTGGCCCGGTTCGGCCATTGGGCCGGCAAGGCCTTCACCAAGGCCCGGGTCCACGACCAGTACACCCATCGCTTCAAGATCCATTTCCCGGGCGAGGAGCGGGCCGCCGGACGGCCGGTGCGGACCCGGCCGGCCTATGAGATGCAGCGCGAGATGGGCGGCGTTTTCGGCCTCAACTATGGCTGGGAGCATCCCTTGTGGTTCGCCGCCGAGGGTGAGCCCCGAGAGGAAACCGCCGGCTTCACCCGCCAGAACTGGTGGGATCCGGTAGGGCGCGAGGCCCGCATGTTGCGCGAGGCGGCCGGGATCATCGATATCTCGAACTTCGCCAAGTACCAGGTGCGGGGCGCCGGCGCCGAAGTCTGGCTGAACGCCCTCTTCGCCAACCGCATGCCGCGCCAGGTCGGCCGGTCCTGCCTGACGCCGCTGATCGGCAAGCGCGGCGGCATTGCCGGTGACTTCACCGTGACCCGGCTGGACGAGGACGAGTTCATGGTCGTCGGTTCGGGCATGGCCGAGCGCTTCCACACCCGCTTCTTCAAGGCGGTGCCGCTGCCCGATGGCACGGAGTTCCAATCGCGGACCGAGGCGATGTGCGGTTTCAACGTTGCCGGGCCACTGTCCCGGGAACTACTGCAGGGCCTGACCAATGCCGACCTGTCCACCGCCGCCTTCCCGTTCATGCGCTCGCGCCGAATGACCATCGCCGGGATCGAGGTGATCGCGCTCAGGGTCTCGTTCAGCGGCGATTTGGGCTGGGAACTGCATTGCGCGGAAGCGGACCAGGTGGCGCTGTACCAGGCTCTGCTTTCCGCGGGACGTGACTTGGGCGCCGGGCCGGTCGGCTCGCGGGCCCTGATGAGTTTGCGGATCGAAAAGGGTTATGGCAGTTGGGGCCGGGAGTACTCGCCGGAATACTGGCCCCAGGAAACCGGTCTAGACCGCCTGATCAAGCTCGACAAGGGCGATTTCCTCAACCGCGCGGCTTACGAGGCGGTGGCTGGCAACCCGGCGCGAGAGCGCCTGGTGATCTTCGAGGTCGAGGCCCAGGAGGCCGATGCCAACGGCGGCGAACCGATCTTCCTTGATGACGGCACCCCGGTCGGCCAGGTGACGTCGGGCGCCTATGGCTATTCGGTCGGAAAATCGCTGGCCCTGGGCTATCTGCGCGCCGATCTGGCAACCACGACGGAACCGCTCAACGTCGCCATACTCGGCCGGCCCCATGGGGCCCGGGTCCTGACAGCCGCACCCTTCGACCCGAATGGCACGCGCCTCAGGGCTTGAACCGCGCTGCCGCAAGGGACCCGGGGAATTCCCGGTACACTCAGTCGGCTATGTTCCAGACAAAGCAGTGCCAGGCCAACTCCGGCTGAGAACGCAGCGCGCGATCACACTGTCGGCAGCACGTGGCCCTCGAAATCCTCGCGCAGCTTGGTCTTCAGGATCTTGCCGGTCGGGCCGTGCGGTAGTTCGTCGACAAAGGCGATATCGTCGGGCATCCACCACTTCGCGATCTTGTCCTCCAAGTAGTCGCGAACCTCGTCGGCTGAGACCTCCGACCCGGCGGCGCGGACCACGATCAGCAGTGGGCGCTCGTCCCATTTCGGGTGCGGCAGGCCGATCACCGCCGCCTCGGCGATACCGGGATGGCCGACCGCCATGTTCTCCATGTCGATCGACGAGATCCATTCACCACCCGACTTGATGACGTCCTTGGAGCGGTCGGTGATCTGCATGTAGCCGTCCTGGTCCAGGGTGGCGACGTCGCCGGTGTCGAACCAGCCCTCGCTATCCAGGATCGCACCGCCCTCACCTTTGAAATATTCCGAGACGATCCACGGGCCGCGTACCATCAGGTGGCCGAAGGCGACGCCATCATGCGGCAGGTCGTTGCCCTCGTCGTCGACGATCTTCATCTCGACGCCGTAGACGCCACGGCCTTGTTTCATGCGCACCGCCACCTGGTCCTCGAACGGCACGTCCAGGTGCTTGCGCTTGAGGTTACCGGTGGTGCCCAGGGGACTCATCTCGGTCATGCCCCAGGCGTGGATGACCTCGGCGCCGTAGTCGCGCTCGAAGGTCTCGATCATCATTTTTGGCGCCGCCGAACCACCGATCACCAGCCGCTCGACCGTGCTGAGGTCCTTGCCGCTTTCCTTCAGATAGTTGAGCAGCGCCAGCCACACCGTCGGAACGCCGGCCGACATGGTCACCTTTTCGTTTTCGAACAGCTCGTGCACCGACGGGCCGTCCAGGGCCGGCCCCGGGAACACCAGCTTGGCCCCCGACATGGCGGCGGCATAGGGCAAACCCCAGGCATTGGCGTGGAACATCGGTACCACCGGCAGCACCGCTTCCTGACTGGACATCGACAGCACGTCGCGGCTGCAGACCGCGAAAGAGTGCAGCACCGTCGAGCGGTGGGCATACAAAACGCCCTTGGGGTTGCCGGTCGTGCCCGAGGTGTAGCACAGGCTGGACGCCGTCATCTCGTCGAATTCCGGCCAGGTGAAATCGGCCGACTGGCTTTCGACCAGGGTCTCGTAGCAGATCACGTCGCGCAGGCCCGTCTCGGGCATATTGGCCTCGTCGGTCATGATCACGAAGTGGCGGACGGTCGGGAATTTGTCCTGCAGGCCTTCGATGATCGGGACGAAGGTCAGGTCAACGAACATAACGCAGTCTTCGGCGTGGTTGACGATGTAGTCCAGTTGCTCGGCGAACAGGCGCGGGTTCAGGGTGTGGCAGACCGCGCCCAGGCCCGAAACCGCGTAGTAAATTTCGAAATGTCGATGGGTGTTCCAGGCCATGGTGGCGATGCGGTCGCCCAGCTTGCAGCCCAGCGAAACCAGTCCGTTGGCCAGTTGCTTGGCGCGGCGGTGGGCATCGCGGTAGGTATAGCGGTGGATCGGGCCCTCGACGGTCCTGGTCACGATCTCGGCATCACCGTGAAAGCCGTCGGCGAATTCGATCAACGACGAGATCAACAACGGACGGTCCTGCATCAACCCACGCATGGCCACTTCCTCCCTGATTGCAGCGTTTTTCTGTGCAGAACTTATGAAATGCCGGGCCAAACGGCAAGCCGCAAGCATTGCCTAGCTTTGCTTTGACAGGATGCGGCAAATACCCTTAAGTGAAGGGCCAAATCGCCCCCACCCGCACTTTAAGAAGGCTTACGCCATGACCCAGCTCGCCAATTCCCCGGCCGCCCGCGACATCGCCAACGTCCTGCATCCCTATACCAACCTCGCCCGCCACGAGGAAATCGGCCCGCGCATAATTGACCAGGGCAAGGGCGTCTATGTCTATGACGACGCCGGCAAGGAATATATCGAGGGCATGGCCGGCTTGTGGAGCACCTCGCTCGGTTTCGGCGAGCCGGAACTGGTCGACGCGGCGGTCGAGCAGTTGAAGAAGCTGCCCTACTATCACATCTTCACCCACAAATCGACGAACCCGTCGATCGATCTGGCCGAAAAGCTGAAGGCGTTGGCGCCGGCCGAATTTTCCAAGGTGTTCTTCGCCAATTCCGGCTCGGAAGCCAATGACACGCTGATCAAACTGTTGTGGTACTACAACAACGCCCTGGGCCGGCCCGAAAAGAAAAAAATCATCAGCCGGGTCAAGGCCTATCACGGCGTCACCATCGCCAGCGCCAGCCTGACCGGGCTCCCGGCCAACCACGCCGACTTCGACCTGCCGATCGCCGGTATCCTGCATGCCGACTGTCCGCACCACTACCGCTTCGCCGAGCCCGGCGAGACGGAGGAGGAGTTCGCCACCCGCCTCGCGGCGAACCTGGAGAAGCTGATCCTCGACGAAGGGCCGGAGACCATTGCCGGCTTCATCGCCGAGCCGATCATGGGCGCCGGCGGGGTGATCGTGCCGCCGGCGACCTATTTCGAAAAGGTTCAGGCGGTATTGACCAAGTACGGCATCAAGTTCTGCGTCGACGAGGTGATCTGTGGCTTCGCTCGTACCGGCAACTATTGGGGCAGCCAGACCTTCAACATAAAGCCCGACTTCCTGACCTGCGCCAAGGCCCTGTCGTCGAGCTATCTGCCGATTTCGGCCCTGATGGTGCCCGAGGACGTGTTCGCCGCGATGCAGGACCAAAGCCGCAAAATCGGCACCTTCGGCCATGGCTACACCTATTCCGGCCATCCGGTCGCCGCCGCGGTCGCCAACAAGACGCTGGAGATCTATGAGAAGCGCAACATCGTCGACCATGTACGTGCCGTCAGCCCGCGCTTCCAGGCGCGCCTGAAGGCGCTGGGCAACCATCCGCTGGTCGGCGAGGCGCGCGGGGTAGGCCTGATCGGCGCCGTCGAACTGGTCGCCAACAAGGCGGAAAAAACCCCGTTCAACCCGCCGATGGTGGTCGGCACGCACTGCTTCCAGCGGGCCGAAGTGCATGGCCTGGTGGTCCGCAACATCGTCGACAGCGTCGCCATCTGCCCGCCGCTGGTGATCAGCGAGAGCGAGATCGACGACTTGTTCGACCGGCTGGAAAAGGCGCTGGACGACACCGAAATGTTTGTCGCCGCCGAGGGCCTGAGGGGCTAGCCACCACTGGATCCCGCCCGAGGATCGCGATCGTCGCCCAGCGGGGCATTGCCCCCCTTGGGATGGATGTGCGGAAAACGCGGTTTTCCGCAGAAAATGCGCTTGGCGTTATCCATTCGGCAAGAATTACCCGGCATATTCGCAACCATTTCGTGCCCTACGCCCCTTGGAGTTCGTTCAATGAATATAGTCAATGCCATACAGGCCCACCGCGACAACCTGCAGCGCCGCCATGACGAATTGCTGCGGCAGGCCAACGACCTTCAATCCGAAATGCGCGACGTCGAAACCGCCATGCGGGTGATTTCCGACCTCGACGACACTGCCACCTTCGACGATCTGGCGAAAGAAACCGTGGAAACCGTGACCTTGCCGGCGGCCGAAGCCTCGCCCACCGACCAACCCGGTTTTGATGCCGATAGCGAAGACCTGGCGGTCGGCGAAGAGAGCCCCCAGTGGAACCAGTTACGTTCGATCTTCGAACGGGTGGAGCAACGCCGCCAGGGCTGATCCGGTTCCTCTCCTATTCGGGTTCACCGAGATCGCATTTCGGACCCTCCGGCAAGAAACGGTGGGGCTGAAATGCGATCGTGGGCATCCCCGGATGTGCACCCTCGGAAGATTGCTCGCTACCAGGTCATTTGCCGCCGCTCGAGGAGTTTCTGGGCCTCGTCTTCGCCGGCCCGGGCACGGCGTTGGAATTCCGCGACATAGTCGCCGAACTGCTTGAAATGACGGTCGGATTGCGTCCGATCGGGTGCCACCCCCCAGCCGAACTCGTAAATCCGCCCGAGATTGTAATGGGCCCATCTGTTTCCACCCTCCGCGGCCTTCATGAAGCGCTGGCGCGCCTTTTCCATATCCTGGGCTGCGCCGTGCCCGTAGAGGTCCATTTCGCCGAGCAGGTTTTCCGCGTCCGCCCATCCACCCTCGGCCGATCGCGCCAAGTAATCCCGCGCCTTGGCAATGTCCTGCCCGACCCCCATGCCGCGATAGAGTTGGTCGCCGGCCATGTACTGGGCCCAGGCATTGCCGTTCTCGGCTGCCCGGATCCAATGCCGGTACGCGATTTCATAGTCCCGTGCCACACCAAGCCCGTGGTAATACTGGAACGCAATGTTGGCCCCGGCCCAAACATCACCCTTTTGGTCGGCCATACGGAACAACTCCAGAGCCTTGACATGATCGACGTCCACGCCTGAGCCGCGCCGGTAGATCAGGCCGAGGCCGTTATGGGCCGACCCCGACCCGCCGGCAACACCCTTTTCGAACCAGGCCCTGGCCTTGGCGAAGTCCTTAGGCACGCCATTGCCATCCAAATAGTAATGCCCCAATGCCCCCATGGCACCGGCATGGCCCAGGGCCGCGGCCCGGTTCAACAGCCGGTGTGCCTCTTCCATCTTGCCGGCGTTGCCTGCCGCCAGGCCCTTGGCATACAGGTCCTCGGCCGAGGTCTCGCTGCCGGCGGTTTGCAAAGCCGCTTTGGATACCGGCGACGGGGCAGCGATGCGGACCAGATAGTCGACATCCGCCTCGCCGCCTTCCGGCGCCGCCGCCCAGACCACGTCGCGGGTCACCGCGGTGACCGCCCAGTCGCCCTCAACCGCCGCGAAATCGTCCCCCAGCTTGAAGCCCACCGTCACCTTGTCGCCGGCCTTGGGCCTGAGATCGCCATCCAGCGCGATCTTGATGGTGCCGTTGCCAGCCTCGACCACCTTGCCGGTCAGGGTTTCGGCGGTGGCCAGGGGCGAAGACAGCAACGCGGCGGCAAAGACCAATATGGAAAATCTGCGACGCATGGGCATTACCTCGTACAGTTCCGGCTCTTCATGTTTTCGGGAACGTTGCAGCCTTGGCCCAACATGCCGTAATAGCGCCCCTTTGCATCGCGGCAGGGACAGGGGTCGAGCGGCGCCGACCCCGTCCGGCCGGCGGATTGCCCCGAGGCCTGCGGCTTGGAACAACTCACCGCATAGGGTTCGATCTTCCTCAAGACCATTTCGGCCGCCCGGCGTATCGTTTCGAGGTGGTTCCTGAAACCCGGTTGCAGATTTAGATAAGCGCTGAATTTCACCAGGACGGCTTTGTCCCGCGGGCTGTTGAAATAGTAGATAACGTGGTTTCCGTTGCTCATGACCTCACGGCGCTCTTTTTGTGGGCTGCAAGGCCATTTCCGGAAGTACTGTGCGCTGGAAGCCGCCGGCGGTTCCTCAAACCAGTTGAACGCCATTTCAATATGGAAAGAGCCGCCCGGCACACCCAGGCCGTCGCAGGCGAGATAGGCGTTGCCCCCCATTTGCACCTTGGTGACTTTTGCCGTGTAGGGCCGCTGCCGCTGCAGCGGCGTACCGGCGATCAGATCCAGGCATGGCCAGGCATTCCAGGGCCGCGCAATTGGCGGTGCGGCGACCGGTCGTATCGGCTGGTCTGAGCCGCCACCGCCGGCTATGCCGGCCGAGATGGTTCCAGTTTCGCGTTTCGGCTTGCTGTAGACCCAAACGGCGACCACCGATCCTTTCTTGGTACTCTGGCCTGCCGCCGGCTGTTGGCGGGCGACCTTGCCGTTGCGCGCCGCGTCCGGTGCGGGGCCGGCGGCTTTGACGGAGATTTTGAATCCGGCACGCGCCAGCAATTGCTTGGCCTGGGCATAGCCGTTGCCGACCACCCCGGGGACCTTGGCCTGCGCTTCCTTGAAGGGCCCATAGATGCCCAACGTCACTTTACTGCCGGGCTTGACCCGCTGACCCGCCGCCGGATCCTGGTTCAGTACCTGAAAGGCCAAGCGTTTCTCCGGCGCCGGCTTGATGCTCTTCAACGTGACCGCATAGCCGGCCGCCTGGAGTTCCGCCTTGGCGTCAGTGGCCGGCTTGCCAACCATATTTGCGATCATCGGCAATTCCGGCGCGCGATAGGGGCCATAGACGATCAGGGTGACGACCTGGCCGGGATCGACCGAAGTGCCGGCCGTCGGTTGCTGGCGATGGGCCACCCCGACCTGGGACGGCGACGGAGAGGGCCGCTCCGACTTCAACGAAACCAGGAGCCCGTTTCTCTCCAGCCACTTCCGGGAGTGGCTGGCCGCCTTGCCGGTCAGATCGGGGAGCACCAAACGCTTTTTAAGCGTGCCGACGACCACCGGCTGATCGAACCCCGCCGGGTGCGAATAGCGGGCAAACTTCGGCAGGTAGCTGCCGCCTTTCAAGACCTGCCGGTATTCGAGGCGCACTCTGGTTTGATCCAGTACGGCATCATTGCCGAGCGTAATACTGACAACCGCGCAGGCGGCGTCGTTATGCGGGCAATTGCCCTGCCGGTCGGCCAACGGCGCCGCGATCGAGAGGACGGCGCCTGCCGGCGGTTTTTCGACGAACCGCCCGGTACCGTTCAACCCCGCGGACACGCGGTATGAGCCTCCTGGCGCATCGCCGACTGGGCCGATGCTGAGGGCCAGGGTGAGCGACTGCTGGTCTTCCAATTCGAACGGCGCCTGCTCGATCCGGCCGCCACTGTGGCGCCTAGTCGGCGCATAGGAACAAACCGGCTCACCGAAAATCTTCCTGCCCAGCATGCGCCCTTGCAGCGGATCGATGTCGTCGTCGACATTGGTCAGGCCGCCCGATACTCTCGTCGCAATTGTCAGGGGCTCATGCTCCGCTTCGGCAACGTCGCCGGCGCGGCTACACCAATGCGCCTCGACCCATTTTTTCCGCTTTCTGGCTTCGGCCCTGATCTTGTAAGTACTTCCCGGACGGAGCGTCAGAGGCGCGTTGGCCACCTTGACGCTGTAGATTTCGTTGCCGCGCCCAACCCAGCTACCGGGAATGTCGTTGGGATTCTCGGTCGGCAGCGGGCTGATGCTAACAAGCCGCAGGACCGGGGTGCCGAGATAGGTGTCGACCCCCGTCGTCAACTCGGCCAATCGCTCGTCGAGCTCGTCGAGGCGATCGAGAACCGCCAGAAGACCTTTCGCCTGTTTCTCCCGATCAACGGTCGGCATATCGGCATCGCCGGCGGCGAGCATTGCCCGCCTGCGCTTTTCCAACTTGGCGAAATCCCGGGAGAGAACCGCCAGACGCCGTTCGATCTCCTGGGTCAGGGCCAATCGCGGCTGCGGGTTGCCGCGGATACCTTCGACATAGTTGCGCAGCGGCACCCAGTCCTCTGCCAAGCCGGGCGCGGGCAAGCACGAAAACCAGGCGAGGACGGCAACAGCCGACAGCAAGCGGGCGGTGGCCTGTTTCATGCCATCACCTCACAACGCCCCTTCGTGGATACGTGCGGCGAAGCCGCTCAAGGGGTTGAACGAACCCCAGTTCCAGTTGGGATTGGGGTCCAGGTTGAACCCATCCAGCTTCTTCAAGTGGAAATAATCCTTCAGCAGTCGGGCCGGGTCGGGCGCCGCGGTGCCGTTCCTGCAGCGGTTCGGGTTGCGGCCGCACCATGCAGCCATACAAGCGGCATCGCAGACCGGGATGTGGATGACCTTGCCGTCGGGCTGGAAGGCGGTCAGCGGGAAGTCCACCCCCGGCGACCCGAAATAGGCGGCTTCCGCCCCGTGATGCACCACGTTGCCGCCTGGATGATCGACATATTTGTTGACCAGCCCGACAACCTCCGCCTCGCTTCGGGCAATGCCGCCCATGGTCGGGCTATTGCCCAGCCGCTCGTAGGATGCATCCTTGCGGCCGAAGGCGAGGAAATCGTAATCGGCCGTGATCGGCCGACCGCCCGGCGTCGCCAGCACCTGCACCTTCTTGGCCGGTCCGTCGGCGACGATGCCCAGGGCCTTGCCGGTCTGGGGGTCGATCAGCTTGCCGCCCGCACCCTCGATCGCAAAGACGCTGCGCCCCGTCGCCTGGTCACGCACCACCAGCAGGTCCGCCTGGCCGCCCAGCGGGCTGTCGACCTTCCAGACCACCGCCTTGGCGCAGCCGGTGGGGTCGGCCAGGCATTGCCGCATCTGCTTTTCGCCCTTGGCCAGGCCGGCCTGTAGGTCGGCGATCCGCCCGTCCAGCCGGGCCATCTCGGATGCCGAGCCGCCGGCCTGGCGCCGCGCCATCAGCTCCTCCAGCTCCGAGCCGACCTTGTTGAGCCGCTGGTCGACCGGGATCAGCGCCGCGATCGGGTTGCGACTGGCGCTCTTGGACTTGATGTGCATGTGCTTGGTGGCGGCCAGCAGGTCTTTCATCCGCTCCGCGGCCTTGGGGTTGACCGGGCGGGTGATCAGGATCTGGTCCGATTCCCGCGCCGCCCGCAGGAACCCATCGGCATGCTCGGGCAGCATGTTCGACCGTCGGATCGCCATGGCGACCGAACCCTGCGCGTCCAGCAGTCCTTCCTGGACCCGGCGCCTCGCGTTGCGGCTGGCCCGTTCACGCCAGTGCCGGGGCAGCGCCTCGACGTCCAGCTTGCCCTCGATCGCCTCGCGCAGCTTGCGCCAGGACTGCATCCGGAACATCGGGTCGCTGTAGTCGATCCGCGCGCCCGCCCGGGCCGCCGCCTCAGTCCCCTCCTTCGCCAGCGGCTTCCAGTACTGCCGGAACAGTCTGATCAACGGCTTCAGTTGATCGCTGGCGATGCCCAGTTGCTTGGCCGCCCCTTTATAGACGGCACTCGCCGCACCGCGGGTCCCCCATTTGAACGCGTACCAGCCGTCCGAGGCGGTATATTCCACGGCCCGGAAATAGTCGTTCAGTGATTCGAACGCGACCGCCGCGGTTTTCGAGCGCTTGGCCGCCTGATCGAACAGCTTCTGCACCGTCGAACTGTTAACGATCGGCAACATGATCAGCAGCGTCAGGACCGGACGAATGGCCGATGGCAGCTTTCGGCCCGCCAAGTCCTCGCCCTCGTAGACCGCGTACAGGTCGAGAGCTTCGCCAACCAGCGGTACGCCGGTAATCAGGTCGGCCGTCAGCTGTTGCTGGGCCTGGACCGTAATTGCTTCCGCCGCCAGGGCGTCGGTGTCCGCTTCCTGGATCTTGGCCAGCGCATCGACGAAACCGCGCAGCTTGTCGATCACCAGGTCCTGGCAGCCGAAAGACGGCACTGATCGGCCGTCGACCTCGACACTGGCAATCGGCCCGCCGGTCGGGTCGCAGCCCCCCGGCACCTGGTCGGCACCCAGCAGGGTCTCGATATAGGCAAACGAGACCAGTTTGTAGAGGCCGCCCTTGTAGCGGTCCAGCCGGTCCTCGGCCGCCGCAATCGCCGCTTCGTAGTCGCGGGCCAGGACGAACAGCCGGGTCAACCGTATTGTCAGGCTCTCGCCGTGCGCATAGTCGGGCCGGCCGGGCACGGCGAAGCTGCTTTCGCGGATGATCGTCTTGGCCCGTTCGTAGAGCCGGTCCAGCCGCGCCACGTCCAGCCCCTTGGCTGCCGCCAGGGCGCGCGCCTCGGCCACGCCGCGCTCGATTTCCTTGACGTCCAGCAAATCTAGGTTGGAGCCGATTTCCAGGACCCGGTCCTCGCGCCAGCCCCTCACTTGTTCGAGCAGTTTCTCGCGGCGCCGGTCCATGGCGCCGAGGACTTGCCGTTCGATCGCCTCGGCGGCACCGGTGGTTGATTGCCTGGCTGCCGCCACGGCGCTGCGCTGGCTCTTGATCCGGTTACCGAGATCGGCCGGCGAGGCGGCGATCAGCAGCGGCGCCAGCGTCAGAACGGTCAGGGACAGCCACCACGGCGACCGGCACCGGGGTACTGCCAACTCATGGGACGGGACGTTCACCAAACGACCTCGCGCACCAGTTCCGAAACAGCGGCCCACCACTGGTGATAGCACAAATCCTGAAGCCGTCAAACCGGACCGCTTTGCGGAGCCGGTGCTTGGGTCAGTTCTGCGGCTGCAACGCTTGCCGCTTGCCTTTCCCGATCGGGTCCGACCGCTCCCTGAGGACCTTCACCAAAGCGTCCAGGTCACCGCCATTATTGTGGATCAGGGAGGCAAACTCGGCCCGCTGGGTGAACGCCATGCTGACGCCTTCGACCACGATGTCGAGGATCTTGAAGCCCGCCTGGCCGCGCACCCGCCAGTAGACCTGGGTCGGCTGACTGGTCTCGGTTTCCATGAACACCGATCCCACCAGAATGTCCCGTTCGCTTAAGGCACGCGCGCCGGTGATCTCGAACTGCATCGTTTTCATACCGGCCAGGCGGCGGGCATAGGTGTTGATGACATAGGGCTCGAAGGCGTCGATATACGCCGCGCGCTGTTGCGCGCTGGCGGTCCGCCAGTGGCGCCCCAGGATCACTCGGCTCAAAGTGTTGATGTCGAAGCCCTTGGCAAACAGGGCCCGGTAATAGGTAATTCGCTGTTCGGTCGTCAGGGTCCCGTCCGAGACCACGCTGAGGGTTTGCCGGCTGAGGTCGCGGATGAAACCGACGGCATCCTTGGCGAGTTCGTTGACGCTGGACTTGGCCAGTTCAGCCCTTGCGTCGGTCCCGCCAAACGCCAAGAACAGCCCGGTCGCGATCACAACCGCAAGAATACGCATCTCCGCCTCCAAGCGGCGCCGGTTACATCCCCCTTTCAAAAAATCCCTTGCCAGACAAGCCGCTAGTCTTGATTACCGCAAGTACAGTTAAGAATGATACACGCAAAAACAGGCACCAAACAAGAACCCCGTCGGATTGCTCTCGACTCACGTTAAGCGGCCCGCGAGGCCGACATGGGAACCGCCGCGACGGTCAGTCCCAATAGGCTGCCAGCCCGGCCGCGATCGCCGCGGCCAGGATGATCAGGATTTTGATACCCTCGATGGCACCATAGATCCGCGCCACCCGCGACTCCTGGAACCGTGCCACATAGCGTTCCGCCGCCTCCCGCGCCTCGCGCTTTTCCCGTGCGACCCGTTTGGCAGTGTCGGGTTGCGGCACCTCCGCCCGGTGCAAATTTGGCCGGTCCGACGCGCGGGCAGCCTTGCCCCGCCCAGGCCACCAGACCTGCAACCACCGTCCTCGCCGCTTCACGGTGACTGGGGCTTGGGTTCGTGCACTACCTTCGCGATTTGGCATGGCCGCCCCAATGTCCGCAAAACCGTCGATACGCATCGGGCGCAAGAGGCGGAAGGATGTATCCCTCGTTATGCTCTCCATACGGCAGCGGCAGTAGACACACGGAACGGGAAGGCATCATCGATCAAGCCATTTTCGGAACAGCGCCGAACCGCCGAATAACACTGCCGCAGACAGGGAGAGCCCCATTGTGTGCCAAAATCCGAAATGAAAAAAGGCGAACGCGACGATGCCGGTTACCCGATCGATCTCTAAGCTACAAAGTGCGACCCCAAGTGCCGCTCCCGTCACGGCCGCCGGAATCGGATCGATTTTAAGCTTCCACATTAGGCGATCCACCGGGACTGTCCGTCGACTTGTTCAACAGACTCAGTGTGCCATTTAAGGTTGTCTTAGACAATTGTCAGGAATAGACAAAAGGGAAACTGGCGCGCCCGGAGGGATTCGAACCCCCGACCCCCGGATTAGGAATCCGATGCTCTATCCTGCTGAGCTACGGGCGCGCTGGGGGTGGCCTTATGGTTTGGCCGCCCGGGCGTGTTTTAGCAGATTGTGATGGCGGGCCGCCAGAGGCTTCGCGTGCACCCCCCGGCCGTGCTAAGAGGGCGCCATGGCAGCGACAGATGACGACACGGTGATGCGGGCCTGGCGGGTCGAGGCGTTGGCCGAGGACCTGTCGGGGTTGGCGCTGCGCGACCTGCCGGTGCCGGCGCCCGGCCCCGGCGAAGTGCGCTTGCGGATGCGCGCGGCGGCGCTCAACTTCCCCGACATCCTGATGGCCCAGGGCAGGTACCAGCGGCGGCCCAACCTGCCCTTCGTGCCGGGCATGGAGGGAGCCGGCGAGGTGACGGCGCTGGGCGACGGGGTCCAGGGGCCTAGCGTCGGAGACCGGGTGGTCGGTGGTGCCGGCACCGGGTCGCTGGCCGAATACCAGGTGCTGCCGGCATCGGCGGTGCGACCGCTGCCGGCCGGGCTCAGTCTGGCGGAAGGGGCCGCCTTCGGCGTCGCCTATATCACCGCCTATGTGGCGCTGCACCGGCGCGGGCAGCTCAGACCCGGCGAGACGCTGCTGGTGCTGGGTGCCGCCGGCGGGGTCGGCCTGGCTGCGGTCGAGATCGGCAAGCTGATGGGCGCGACGGTGATCGCCGCCGCCAGCAGCGCCGAGAAGCGGGCGTTGGCCGCGACGCGCGGCGCCGATCATGTGGTGGATTCTGGCGGGTCCTTCCGCGAAGCGGTCAAGGACCTGACGGACGGGCGCGGCGCCGACGTCATCTACGACCCGGTCGGCGGCGATGCCTTCGACCAGGCGGTGCGCTGCATCGCCTGGGGCGGCCGCCTGCTGGTGATCGGCTTCGCCTCGGGCCGGATCGCGACCCTGGACACCAACCTGCCGCTGATCAAGGGCTTCTCGGTGGTCGGGGTACGGGCCGGCGAGTTCCGCCGCCGCAATCCGGAGCTGGGGGCCGAGGATGTGGCCCGGGTCGACCGCTGGGCGGCCGAAGGACGGATCAAGCCCTATATCGGCGCCACCCTGCCCTTCGACAAGGCCGATCTGGGCTTGCGGCTGCTGCAGGACCGCCAGGCGGTCGGCAAGGTGGTGGTGGAAATCGGGTAGGGCGTTTCCCGCTCATACCGGGCCGTTTGTTGCGCCACACCTCTGTCAGTGCGGTTTCAGGCATTGGACCCGGCCGACCACGATGGCGCCAGCCGCCAGGTTGGCCACCAGATTGGCGGCGATCTGTTGGAACACCGGCCCCAGCACCGTATGCAAGCCCAAGGGCGGTGGCGCCGGCAAGGCACTTAAGCGTTGCACGGCACCCTGCATGAAGGCCAGGGCGGCATCGGTGTCGTCGTGCACCGTTTCAATGGTGAATCCGGTGCCAACCAACGCCGCTTCCAATTCGGTCGCCGCCACCAGGAAACTCTCCGCCGGTGTCGCCGCCCAGGGCATGGGGAAGACCGGCGCCGCGCCGGCACCGGCCAGAACGTCATAGACCAGTAGACGGCCGCCCGGCTTCAGGCAGCGAAGGATGGCACGATAGAAGCCCGGCTTGTCGGCCACGTTCATGCCGACATGGATGGTCCAGGCGGCGTCGAAACCGGGGTCCTCGTCTGCCAGATCCTCAACCGGTCGGCAATGGAAGCCGACCCGATCGGCCAGGCCGGTGCGTGCGGTCAGTTCCTGGGCCGCGGCGCAATAGGAAGGCGTGATGTCGAGGCCGGTGACCCGGCAGCCACTGGCCCGGGCCAGGCGCCGGGCTGGACCGCCAAGGCCGCAGCCGATGTCCAGGACATGGTCGCCCGCACCGACGCCCAGTGCCTCGATCAGCTCGGCGGTGGCGGCCGGGCCGCGCAAGTGGAACTCGTCGACCCGGGCCAGTGCCTCCAACGATGGCTGGGCCGGATCCTCACCGATTGCCGCAAGTCCGGCGTCGATGCGCTCGAGCAAGCCAGGAAGTTCGTAGTGCGCCAGCAAACGGTCTTGCATGTCATCTGTCATGATCGCTCGGGCTCCTCGACAGGGTTTACCGGAACCGGGAACCAGCCGGCGATACGGCGGGCCGCGGCGAAGCCGGCCCAGGCTACCGCCTGGACCAGGACCGTGTCACCTTGATGGGCGGCCCTGAAGGCGTCGATCAACCCATCGTCAACCGCCCAGGCGGCACGGGCGGTCATCAGGGCAAGGCGGGCCGCCGGGCGGTCGGCCTCGATCAGGGGCGACACCGCGTCCTCCAGCCAGGCCCGTGACAATGGCGGCGCCTCACCCCGCCACCCCGCAAGGTGATCGATGACCAACTCGCGGACCGGATCGGACAGCGCGGCCCGGCCCGCCGCCTCGGCGGCCGCCGCGAACTGGGCGAAACCGGCGGCGACCGTCGGATCGGCCTCGGCCCAAGCGAACGCGGCCGGCAGCTCGGCCGGGATGCGGTCGACGGCCTGGCCCGGGACCGGATCCAGGTTGACGATGCGGGTGGCGAAAAGGCCGAGCAGGGAACGGGCCAGTCTTTCCCCAGGCGCAGAGGCCATACCGGGCAACGCCATCGGCGTTTCGCCCAGGAAGACGCTAACCGGCCGGTTGACGTAGTGAAAGAGGATCGCGGTGCCGAAGACCTGCGGAACGTCGGCGGCGGGAATGCGATGATTGAGCAATGCCGGGCTATCTGGCGACAGGCTGGCCCGGGCCCAGCCGCAGGCCGCCCGGGTGTCCGGGTCCAGGCGGGTTAGGTCCTGAAGGCCGGTGACGTCACCGCCGGCACTGGCAAACATGGCGGCATGCACGGTGACGCAATAGGGGCAGGCGTTGAGTTCGGAGACCGTCGCGGCGACCGCTTCACGCCTGCCCCGCTTGGCCGGATGGACCACATAGGCCTCGCGCACCGCATGCCAGAACCCGGCCAGCAGGTCGGGATCGGCCAGGTGGAGGGTCATCGGCGGCACCAATTGAAACTCACGGGCGATCTGGTCCAGCAGCCGGGCGGCACGGGCGTCGGCCGGGTTCAGATCGGGCCTGGCAATGTGCCGCACCGCCATCGGCGCCGCCCTGGTGAATATCTGCCTCTCGATCGCCCGGATCAACACGGCCGTCCCCACTTAGTATAGATGATAATTGTCATCTTATTTTTTAGATGATAGATATAATCTATAGAGTCAACGATTTTTTTGTTCGGAACCAATCATGCCACGCCAGTCCAAGGCCGCGAAGGCCGCCAGCCGCACCAGGATCGTTGCTGCCGCGGCCCGCCGGGTTCGCCAGGATGGGATCGCCGCCACCGGCGTGGCGGACGTGATGCGCGAGGCCGGCCTGACCCATGGCGGCTTCTATCGCCATTTCGGGTCCAAGGAGGAACTGGTCGCGGCGGCGATCGCACACGCCGTCGACGAGATCCTCGGCCGGCTCAAGCGGGAGACGACGGCGCGAGGCGCCGGTCCCGCGGTCGCCGCCTATATCGACCGATATCTGTCGGAGGGCCATGTCGAGGCGCGCGGCGAAGGCTGTGCCCTGGCCGCCCTGGCCGGTGAGGCTGGAACAGGGCCCGGGCTATACGGACACGCCATCGCGGCCGGCACCGAACGCGCCATTGCCTTGCTGGCCCCGGGATTGGACGGCCCGCCGAACGAGGCCCAGGAGCGGGCGGCCGGCCTTCTGTCCCTGCTGGTGGGTGCCATTGTCCTGGCCCGAACCACGCCGCCCGGACCGCTGAGGACCGGATTACTCGCCGCCGCCCGCGGTACTGCCGAGAGCCAATTCGGGGTTCGAAAGCGGGACGAAAATTTGCCCTAGCGCCGAAATCGGCGACCGCATCTCGGCACCACTTTCATGGAAAGGCGGTGTTAACGCCTATCGGGCCAAACTCTCAGCCGAATTGCGGTTTCAAAGGCCATGTGGACAGTTGCCGCCGCTGTTGCTAGAAAGCAGCACCATGCCCAGCGCCGAAGGTTTGCATAGACCCGCTGACGTGCGGCGAATTACGACCCCGGCCCTCGTCTGAGGGACCGGGTAGCCGACCTATTCCGCCTTTCGCGACAAAACCGAATTCACGAGCCGCACGATGACCGCCGACTACAAGTCAACCATTTTCCTGCCCAAAACCGAGTTCCCGATGCGGGCCGGGCTGCCCAAGCGCGAGCCGGAACTGATGGCCCGCTGGGCGCGCCTGAAACTCTTCGATCGCCTCAGAGCCCAGTCCAAGGGGCGCGAAAAATTCATCCTGCACGACGGGCCGCCCTACGCCAATGGCCACATCCATACCGGCACGGCGATGAACAAGATCCTGAAGGACGTCATCAACCGGTCCCAGCAGATGCTGGGCAAGGACGCCAACTACGTGCCGGGCTGGGATTGCCACGGCCTGCCGATCGAATGGAAGATCGAGGAACAGTACCGCGCCGCCGGCAAGAACAAGGACGAAGTGCCGATCGGCGAGTTCCGCAAGGAATGCCGCGAGTTCGCCGAGCATTGGATCAAGGTCCAGACGGAGGAGTTCAAGCGCCTGGGCGTTGAGGGGGATTTCGAAAACCCCTACACCACCATGACCTATGCGGCCGAGGCCCAGATCGTACGCGAGATCTGTAAGTTCCTGATGGACGGCAGCCTGTACAAGGGCTCCAAGGCGGTGATGTGGTCGGTGGTCGAGAAGACCTCATTGGCGGAAGCCGAGATCGAATACCACGACCACACCTCGACCACCATTTTCGTGCGCTTCCCGGTCGTGCCGGACACGGCGCCCCAATTGGACGGGGCCAGCATCGTGATCTGGACCACCACGCCCTGGACCATGGCGGGCAACCGTGCGCTCGCCTATTCCACCGACATCGCTTACGGGCTCTACGAGGTGCGCGGCGTCGGCGACGGGTCACTGGCCCGGATCGGCGAACGCATGGCGCTGGCCGACGCCCTGGCGGAGGAGGTCAAGGCGGCGGCCCGGATCACCGAACTCGAACGCCTGTCCAGCCTGGATGATCTAAGCGGGGTGCGCTGCCGCCACCCGCTCTACGACCAGGGTTATGATTTCGAGGTACCGCTGCTGCCGGCCGATTTCGTCACCACCGAGGCCGGCACCGGCTTTGTGCACATCGCCCCGGGCCACGGTGCCGACGATTTCGAACTGGGCCGCGCCCACGGCCTGCCGGTACCGGACACCGTCGATGCCGACGGCCTGTTCTTCGACCATGTGCCGCTGTTCGCCGGTGCCCACGTCTTCAAGGTCAACGACCAGGTGGTTCAGGCCCTGGTGGGAGCCGACAACCTGCTGGCCCAGGGCACGCTGGTGCATTCCTACCCCCATTCCTGGCGGTCGCGGGCGCCTCTGATCTTCCGCAACACGCCGCAATGGTTCATCTCGATGTCCGCGACCGGTCTTCGCGACAAGGCGCTGGCTGCGATCGACGCAACCAGTTTCTACCCGGCCAGCGGTCAGCAGCGGTTGTACGACATGATCAAGACCCGGCCCGATTGGCTGGTTTCACGTCAGCGCGCCTGGGGCGTGCCGATCACCGCCTTCGTCCACCGCGAAAGCGGCGAGCCGTTGCGCGACGAGGCGGTCAACCAGCGCATCGCCGAGGCGGTCGAAGCCGGCGGCGCCGATGCCTGGTTCACGGCCGGCGCCGCCGATTTCCTGGGCAGCGACTACGACGCGGCCGACTATGACAAGGTCGACGACATCCTGGACGTCTGGTTCGACAGCGGTTCGACCCATTCCTTTGTCCTGGAAGCCCGGCCCGAACTGGCCTGGCCGGCCTCGCTCTACCTGGAAGGTTCGGACCAGCACCGCGGCTGGTTCCATTCCAGTCTGCTGGAGGCCTGCGGCACCCGCGGCCGGGCGCCCTACGATGCGGTGCTGACCCACGGTTTCGTCGTTGATGCCGATGGCCGCAAAATGTCCAAGTCGCTGGGCAATTCGGTTGCCCCGCAGGAGATCATGGACCAGAACGGCGCCGATATCCTGCGCCTCTGGGTGGTCGGCTCGGACTATTCCGAGGACCTGCGTATCGGGCCTGAGATCATCAAGAACCAGGTCGACGGTTACCGCCGCCTGCGCAACACCATCCGCTTCCTGCTCGGCGCCCTGGAGGGCTTCGATCCGGCGGAACGGATCGACGTCGCCGAAATGCCGGAACTGGAGCGCTGGGTGCTGCACCGGCTCAGCGAGTTGGACGAATTGGTCCGCGCCTGTTGCGAAGGCTTCGATTTCCACCGGATGTACGTCAACCTCTACAATTTCTGCACCGTCGAGCTGTCGGCCTTCTATCTCGATATCCGCAAGGATTCGCTGTATTGCGACGATCCCATGTCGACCCGGCGGCGGGCCGCCCGCACGGTCCTGGACCTGATCTTCGCCCGCTTGACCACCTGGTTGGCGCCGATCCTGTGCTTCACCGCCGAAGAGGCCTGGCTGAACCGCTTCCCGTCCGAGGATGGCAGCGTGCATCTGGAATTGTTCCCGGAGACCCCGCGCGTGTGGCGCGACGATGCGCTGGCCGCGAAGTGGGACACGGTGCGGCGACTGCGCCGCGTCGTCACCGGCGCATTGGAGATCGAACGCCGCGAGAAACGCATTGGCTCGAGCTTGCAAGCCCACCCCGTGGTCCATGCCGGCGACGAATATCGGGCCGCGTTGGACGGCGTCGACCTGGCCGAGATTTGCATCACCAGCGATGTCACTTTGGCCGACGCACCCGGTCCGGACGATGCCTTCCGGTTGGAGGACGTGGCCGATGTCGCGGTGGTCCCGGGCCAGGCCGCAGGTGAAAAATGCATGCGTTGCTGGAAAATCCTGCCGGACGTCGGTACCGGCAGCGACCACCCCGATCTGTGCGGACGGTGCAGCGACGCCGTCAATGCCAAAGCCGGCTGATGGTCCGTTTCGGCCTGATTGTCGGTTTGGTCCTCGCCATTGCGGATCAGTTGAGTAAGTTCCTGCTGATCGATTTGGTTGTTTCTGCCGGCCGGCCGATCGAACTGACGTCGTTCTTCAATCTGGTGATGGTGTGGAACCGCGGCGTCAGTTTCGGCCTCTTCGCCAATGACAGTGATGTCGGGCGCTGGGTGCTGATTGGTCTGCAAGTGGCCGTGGTGATCGCGTTGGTGGTCTGGCTGTGGCGGGTGCGCGAGCGGTTTCCCGCCGCCGCTATCGGACTGGTGCTAGGCGGCGCCATCGGCAACATTATCGACCGCGTCCACCCCGGGCGCCGGGCGGTGGCCGATTTCTTCGATTTTCATGTGGCAGGATACCATTGGCCGGCTTTCAACATCGCCGACTGCGCGATCGTGATCGGTGTTGCGCTGTTGCTGTTCGACAGCTTGTTCGGGGGCCGGAAACAGGTTAACAATTAGCACAAGCGATTGAACAACGGGTGCGATCATGAAACGCGCGACAATTGCGACGGTGTTGGTGTCCGTCGGCCTTTTGGCCCTTGCCGGGTGCTCCGGCGTAAGGGAACAGCTTGGGCTGGGCCGCCAGTCACCTGACGAATTTACCGTGGTCAGCAAGGCGCCGCTGATCCTGCCGCCGGACTACGCTTTGCGCCCGCCGGCACCCGGCGCCCCACGACCCCAGGAAGTGACCCCGGAACGGACCGCCCGCGCCGCCCTGACCGGCCAGTCCAAGGTTCCTGGCGGCGGCGAAACCTCGACCCAGTCGAGTGGCGAGCAGGTTTTGATCCGCCTGGCCGGGGCCACAGGGATTGGTTCCGAAATCCGCGAAATCGTGAACCGCGAATCATCGGATATGGCCGAACGCGACAAGTCGTTCACCGACCGCCTGATCTTCTGGCGCGACCCCGACCCATCGGGAACCGTGATCGACGCCGCCAAGGAAGCCAAGCGGATCCAAGAAAACGCCGCCGCCGGAAAACCGGTGACAGAGGGTGAGACGCCGAACATCAAACGTCGCAAGCGTGCGATTTTTGAGGGCCTGTTCTAGCGTCCGACCGAAAATGCGCGAACCACGCGTTCTTGGGGGACCGGGACGGAACGGCGAGTTCGACCAAGAAATTTAACCTTTTTTATCCCCGCCATGTGCTAATCCGCTCGCAGGGTCGTGAAACAGTGTGGCTTGCTCCACGGAATGGCGGCCCCCATATTGGGCTGCAAGCCCAGCCGTAGCGAGGAGAAGCATGCGAGGTCGTCGACCGCTCCATAATTTCGCCCTGGCCGCCCTGATCCTGATCGGGCTTGGCCTGACTGCCGGACGCGAGGTGGCGGCCGGCCTGTTCAATCCCCAAAACTTCGTTCTGGACAACGGCATGCAGGTGGTGGTGATCGAAGACCACCGCGCACCGGTCGTCGTCCACATGGTCTGGTACAAGGTCGGCGCGGCCGACGAACCGCCCGGCAAATCCGGGATTGCCCATTTCCTCGAGCATCTGATGTTCAAGGGTACCAAGACGATGCCGCCGGGTGAGTTTTCCAAGATCATCGCCCGGCTGGGTGGCCGCGACAATGCTTTCACCTCCTACGATTACACCGCCTATTTCCAGGAAGTGGCCAGCGACAAGCTGGCCCGGGTGATGGCGCTGGAAGCCGACCGGATGACCAACCTGACCTTGAGCGACGCCGATGTCCTGCCGGAGCGCGACGTCGTGTTGGAGGAGCGCCGTTCCCGCATTGACAACGAGCCATCGTCCCTGATGTCCGAGCAGATGCGGGCGGTGCAATATCTTGCCCACCCCTACGGCACGCCGTTGATCGGCTGGAACCACGAGATCTCCAAGCTCGGCACCAGGGATGCGCTGGACTTCTACGCCAAACATTACGCCCCGAACAATGCGGTGCTGGTGGTCGCCGGCGATGTCACGGCGGACCAGGTCCGGACCCTGGCGGAAACCCATTACGGACCGATCCCGGCGGCAGATACGCCGGCCCGGGTGCGACCCGCGGAACCGCAACCGATTGCCGCGCGCCGTGTCGAGATGCGGGACGAACGGGTCAAGCAGCCGATCTTCCGCCGCTCCTTCCTGGCCCCCAGCCGAACCGCCGGTGCCCGCGAACATGCCATGGCCCTGAACGTGCTCAGCGACCTGTTCGGCAGCGGCACCACGTCGCGGCTCTATCGCAAGCTGGTGGTGGAGCAGAAGCTGGCGGCCAGCGCCGGCGCTTACTACGACGACGTCAGCCTGGACCTCACCCAGTTCTACCTCTACGCCACGCCGCGGGTCGGCGTCGATATCGCCAAGATCGAAACTGCAATGGAAGAAGCGGTGGCTGAGCTGTTGCGCGATGGGGTGACCGAAAAAGAAGTCGAGCGTTCGAAATCCAGCATGCTGGCGGGCGCTATCTATGCCCGGGACTCCTTGAGTTCGGCGGCGCGCATCTTTGGCACCGCCCTGACCAGCGGTGTGTCAATCGAGGAGATCGAGTCCTATCCCGACGAGGTCCGCAGCGTGACCAAGGCGCAGGTCGACGCCGCAGCTCGGCTGGTGTTTGACAAGCGGCGGTCGGTAACCGGACTGCTTTTGCCCAAGCCGGCGAGCTGAGGGAGGACCGGAGATGAACACTGCCCGCCGCCTTACCAATCTTCTGCCCGTTCTGTTGGTATTTCTAACGCTGGCCGTCCCGGCCGGGGCCGCGACCAAGATTACGTCGGTCACCAGTCCTGGCGGCATCACCGCCTGGTTGGTGGAAAACCCGGCAATCCCGATCATCTCAGTCGAAGTGGTCTGGCGGGTGGGGGCCAAGTTCGACCCGCCTGATCGACCTGGTGTTGCCAATATGCTGTCCGGCCTGCTGGACGAGGGTGCCGGAGAGTTGGATTCGCAAGCTTTCCAGACCCGGCTCAAAGAGATGGCGATCCGCTTGAGCTTCGATTCCGGCAAGGACCAGTTTAGCGGCACCCTGAAGACCCTGAGCGACAACCGCGACGAGGCTTTTCGCCTGCTGCGCCTGGCCATCACCGAGCCCCGGTTCGACGCCGAGCCGGTCGAACGGATCCGCGGCCAGATCATGGCCGGGCTGACCCGCAAAGCGGCGGATCCCGACTACATCGCGGGGCGGACCTGGTTCAAGAACGCATTCCCGGAACACCCCTATGGCCGGCCGACCCAGGGGACTCTCGAATCTGTCAAGGCCATCACGGCCGGTGATCTGCGGGACTTCGTGCAAAATCGCCTGGCCCGGGACAACATGGTGATCGGCGTCGTTGGCGACATCACCGCCGATGAACTTTCCCGCCGTCTGGACGAGGTGTTCGGCCGCCTGCCGGCCCGTGCCGCCATCGGCCCGGTACCGGAAACCCTGCCGACCGCCGGGGGTAGCCTGACGGTGATCGAAAAGGACATTCCGCAAAGCGTGGTCATCTTTGGTGGTCCTGGCATGAAACGCGACGACCCGGACTACTACGCCGCCTATGTCATGAACTACATTCTGGGAGGCGGCGGCCTGACCTCGCGGCTGATGCTGGAAATTCGCGAAAAGCGCGGCCTTGCCTATTCGGTGTATTCCTACCTTGCGCCCTATGACCATACCGGCCTGTTCATGGGTGGCGTTGCAACCGCCAATGCCCGGGTCGCGAAATCGATCGATCTGGTGCGCGAGGAACTCGCGCGGCTCAGGGCGGAGGGCGTTACCGAACAGGAGCTTTCGGAAGCCAAGACCTACCTCAATGGGTCCTTCCCCTTGCGCCTGACCACGAACGGCCGCATCGCCGGCATGTTGACTGCAATCCAGGTGAACCGCTTGGGCATTGATTACCTGGACAAGCGGGCCGGGTACATCGATGCGGTCACCCTCGACGATGTGAAACGGGTGGCCGAACGGCTGCTGCATCCGGGGAATCTCAATATCGTGG
The DNA here is from genome assembly GCA_964344385.1 of uncultured Sneathiellales bacterium. Lineage (GTDB taxonomy): Bacteria > Pseudomonadota > Alphaproteobacteria > CAYFNG01 > CAYFNG01 > CAYFNG01. Next base: position 464,214 of record CAYFNG010000002.1, on the reverse strand, counting down.
TGGTCGGCAAGCCGGAAAACCTGAGCCAGGGCGGGTAAACGCACCCTTACCCGAAACGCACTAAATATTGTAGGCGGGATGGCAATCGCCCCCTAGACCTGCTAAATTCTCTGGCCCTATCGAATCTGCCTGGATACCGCTTCGCGCCATGCTCTACGCTCAGGACATCGACGCCTGCTTTGCTGACCGGATCGGTGGCGCCGGGGTCGAACGCGCCGTGTTCGAAGCCGAGTTGATGCGGGCAAACGATGCGTTGCGTGCGTTGGGCAAGGGCCGCCGCGACGACCCACTCCTGACTTTGGTCGAGCGCCATGACGACCTGGCGGCGCTTGCCGATACGGTGGCAGAATGGCGTCAGCAATTCGATGACGTCCTGGTACTTGGTACCGGCGGTTCCAGCCTGGGCGCCCAGGCACTGATCGCACTCGCGCGGCCGCCAACCGGCCCCAGTCTGCATTTCGTCGATACCTTGGACGCGGACGATGTCGGACACCTGGTGGACCGGTTGAATTGGGCCCGCACCGGCGTCCTGGCAATCTCCAAATCCGGGTCGACCCCGGAAACCATGGCCGTGCTGCTGGTTGCGATCCAAGCACTGCAAAATCACGGGGATGCGGCCGATACCGCCGGCCGCATTCTGGCGATCGCGGACCCCGGTGACAGCCCATTGCGGCGGTTGGCGACGGCACACGGCTTTCCTGTCATCGATCACGAAGCGGCGATCGGCGGCCGGTTTTCGGTTCTGACACCGGTCGGGTTGCTGCCGGCCATGTTGGCCGGCCAAAGTGCCGAGGCGGTTCGGGCCGGGGCCAAGGCGGCCCTGGAGGCGGCCTTGTCGGCCGACCTGCCCGCCCCGGCGGCTGGTGCCGCCCTCAACACCGCTCTGACCCGCCAGCGTGGCATCGTGATCACCGTGTTGATGCCCTATGTGGCACGGCTGGAACGGTTCGCACTCTGGTACCGGCAGCTGTGGGCCGAAAGCCTTGGCAAGGGCGGCCACGGCACGCTGCCGGTGCGAGCACTGGGACCGGTCGATCAGCACAGCCAACTGCAATTGTACCTGGACGGCCCCAATGACAAGCTGTTCACCCTGATCCTGCCGCCGGATCTTGCCGGCCCAAGGGTCGACCCCGGCCTGACCACGGACGATGACCTGGCCTATCTGGGCGGGCACAGCCTGGGCCAACTGACCTCGGCCCAGGCCAAGGCAACGGCCGAAACCCTAAGCCGCAGCGGCCGTCCCGCGCGCACGATACAGTTGGACTCGGTCGACGAGGCAACTCTCGGTGCCCTGTTCATGCATTTTCTGTTGGAAACCCTGATCGCGGCCCGCCTGATCGGCGTGAACCCTTTCGGCCAGCCGGCGGTCGATGAAGGCAAGCGGCTGGCCCGGCTCTACCTCGCCGACATGGCCTTGCCGCAGGAGGCGTCATGACCATTCGCCGCCTGCCGGAAGCCACCGTCAACCGCATTGCCGCCGGCGAAGTGGTCGAACGCCCCGCCAGCGCGGTCAAGGAACTGGTGGAAAACGCCATCGACGCCGGGGCCGGCCGGATCGACGTGGCAATGGTCGGCGGCGGCCAGACCCGCATCACGGTGAGCGACGATGGCTGTGGCATGGATCGGGACGAACTGACACTGGCGATCGAACGTCACGCCACCTCCAAACTGCCGGACGACGATCTGCTGCACATCGCCCATCTCGGCTTTCGCGGCGAGGCGCTGCCGTCGATCGGGGCGGTCAGCCGATTGGAAATTGCCAGCCGCCCTCAAGGATCCGACACCGCCTGGTCGATCCTGGTCGATGGCGGCAAGGTCGGGACCCCCGCCCCGGCCGCGCTCAACCTTGGCACGCGGGTCGATATCCACGACTTGTTCCAGGCCACGCCGGCTCGGCTCAAATTTCTGAAAAGCCCCCGCACCGAGTTCACCCAGGCCCTGGATACCCTGAAGCGGCTGGCCATGTGCCACCCGGACATCGCCTTTTCCCTGCGCGACGGTGACCGGCAGGCCTTGAAGGTCGAGGCGGCGCAAGGCGAACTGTTCGAAGCGCGGCTGACCCGACTTGCCGCCCTGCTGGGCCGGGACTTCGCCGACAACGCATTGCCAATCGATGCAAGCCGCGGCGAGGTGCGCCTGACCGGCTATGCCGGCCTGCCAACCTTGAGCCGCGCCAACACCTTGGGGCAATATTTCTTCGTCAACGGCCGGCCGGTGCGCGACAAGCTGTTCTATGGCGCGGTGCGCGGCGCCTATGCCGACGTGTTGGCCGGCGGGCGCCACCCCATGGTCGCCCTGTTCGTCGAACTGCCTGCCGACCAGGTCGACGTCAACGTCCATCCGGCCAAGGCCGAGGTGCGGTTTCGCGATCCCGGTCTGGTGCGCGGCCTGATCGTCGGCGCCCTGAAACACGCGCTGGCGAATGCCGGCCACCGCACCGCCACAACGGTCAGTGACAGCGCGCTGGGTGCAATTCGTTCCGAGCCCGGGCCACAGGCCCAGATCTATGGCTTCCCCGAGCGGCCACGAACCCAGCTTCGTGAACGTGCGATGGCCTGGCAGGCGCCGCCGACGGCAATGCTTCCTGGCGCCCCACCGCCCTCGGCCAGGATCGATGCCGGACCGGAAGACGCCCCCGACAGCGCCGCCGACCACCCACTGGGAGTGGCCAGGGGGCAGTTGCACGGGACCTACATCCTGGCCCAAACGGCCGACGGGTTCATCATTGTCGACCAGCATGCCGCCCATGAACGCCTGGTCCAGGAACGCATCAAACTGGGTCTGCGCGAAACCGGGGTCGCCCGGCAAGTGCTGCTGCTGCCGGAGGTGGTGGAAATGGACGAGGCCGCCGTGGTTCAACTTGCCGAACGCACCGATGACCTGGCGGAACTGGGGCTGGTGATTGAGGGGTTTGGCCCCGGCGCCGTGGTGGTGCGCGAAATACCTGCCCTGTTGGGCGATACCGACGTCGTCGGCCTGGTGCGCGACCTGGCCGATGAAATCGCCGAGTTGGGCGAGGCGGGATCGCTCAGAAACCGCCTGGACGAAGTCTGTGCCACCATGGCCTGTCACGGCAGCGTCCGGGCCGGGCGGGTGCTGACGGCGGACGAGATGAACGCCCTGCTGCGCGAGATGGAGGCGACACCGCTCAGCGGCCAATGCAGCCACGGCCGCCCGACCTATGTCGAGCTCAAGCTCGCGGACATCGAGAAGCTGTTCGGTCGGCGCTAAATCTCCCGCCTTTCCGTGTTGTCTCCGATATACCGCAGCAGAACGGTTTGAGCGGCGCCGTAACGACGCTGGTCCTGCGCCGCAAAGCCTGCAGGCGGGTCGAAATCTTCCTTGGCCCCCAGTTCGACCACGACGATTGCGGCCGGTGCCAGCCAACCCCCGGCCGCGAGCGCTGTCAGAGCTGGCCCCGCCAGGCCGGCGCCGTAGGGCGGATCAAGGAAGGCAAGTTCGGCGGAAAGCTGGGCCGGACCCAAGCTGCAGGCATCACTGCACCGCACGCGGACTTGATCGCGCACTCCCAGCTTGTCGGCATTGGCCCGGATCATCGAACAGGCCTCCCGGTCCTGTTCGATGAACACCGCCCTGGCCGCGCCCCGGGACAGGGCCTCGAAGCCCAGCGCCCCAGTGCCGGCAAAGACGTCCAGAACCGTCCCGCCCGTCGGCAACACGCCGTCATCGCGGCGATACGCGGGCGATGCGAGGATGTTGAACAGGGCTTCGCGCACCCGGTCGCTGGTCGGCCGAATGGTCCGGTCCTTCGGGGCTAAGAGCCTGGTGCCGCGAAACCGGCCACCGACGATGCGCATGTCAGTCGCCGCCGCCAAGCTGGTCTGCCAGAACCTTGCGCGGCACTTCGCGCACCTCGCCCGGTTTGAGCGTTCCAAGCTGGAACGGCCCGAACGAAACCCGGATCAGGCGGTTGACCGTCAGCCCGAGATGCTCCATCACCCGGCGCACCTCGCGGTTCTTGCCTTCGCGCAGGCTGACGCTGAGCCAGGCATTGGTCGCCGCCTGGGTATCAAGCTGGGCCGTGATCGCGCCATAGCGAACCCCGTCGATCGTGATCCCCCGCGCCAGCTTGGCCAGCGCCGCCGCATCGACCCTGCCATGGACCCGGACCCGATAACGGCGCGACCAGCCGGTCGCCGGCAGCTCCAACCGGCGGGCCAATCCGCCGTCATTGGTCAGCAACAACAGGCCCTCGGAATTGAGGTCCAGCCGCCCGACAGAAACCACCCGCGGCAGATCGCGCGGCAAGTCATCGAACACGGTTGGCCGGCCGGCCTCGTCGCGATGACTGGTCACCAGGCCGCGCGGCTTGTGATAGCGCCACAGGCGCGTCGGCTCGGCAGCCCCCAGGGCCTTGCCGTCGACGGTGATCTTCTGGCCTGGAGCAACATTGACCGCCGGCGAATTCAGTTTCCGGCCATCCAGGGTCACCCGGCCCTGTTCGATCAGGCGCTCCGCCTCCCGGCGCGAGCAATAGCCGGCGCGGGCAATTACCTTGGCAATGCGTTCACCCTTGTCCGGTTGTTTGGATTTTGCGCCATGCGCCATCGTTGGGTCCGTCCCGATTCGCCGATTTAACGTCCATCTATAGGCAGTAGCGCGGGCGAGGCCAAGGGCTATTCCCGGCCTGAGACCAAGTGTCTTGACCGTAAGCCCCGGCAGAGCCATGGTTCGGTAATGATTGCCAAACTTTCCCCCTACATGCAGCAGGCACTGGTAGAGGCGGAGGCCGCCGGTCGCCGCGGCGAAGTCCCGGTCGGGGCGGTGATCGTGGACCCCAAGGCCGGTCGGATCCTTTCCTCGACCGGCAACCGGTCGATCGAACTCAGCGATCCGACGGCGCATGCCGAAATGCTGGCGATCCGCCAGGCCGCCGCCTCGCGCGGCAATCAAAGACTGGAAGGGTGCGATCTATACGTCACGCTGGAGCCCTGCACCATGTGTGCCGGAGCCATTTCGTTTGCCCGGATCAACCGTTTGTATTTTGCCGCCGAAGACGTCAAGGGCGGCGCGGTGGAGAACGGCGTGCTTTTCTTCCGCTCGGCGACGTGCCACCATGCGCCAGAGGTCTATGGTGGCATCGGCGAGCAACCAGCCGCCCGGATTCTCCGTAAGTTCTTCCAAGAACGGCGCGACTGACTCCTTCGGCCCGGTCAGACGCGCCGCAGCTGATTTTATGAGGTTAACTGATGGATTTTGCCTATTCCGAACGCACGCTGGCGCTGCTCGAAAAGCTGGAAGCCTTCATGGACCAGCACATCTACCCCAACGAGAAGCTCTACCTGCAGCAGCTCGACGAAGGCGATCGCTGGCAGCCGGTCCAGATCATCGAGGATCTGAAACCGGTCGCCCGCGAGCAGGGGCTGTGGAACCTGTTTCTGCCCGACAGCGAACTGGGCTGGGAAGGCAAGGGCCTGAGCAATCTGGAATATGCGCCACTGTGCGAAGTCATGGGCCGCGCGCCGTGGTCGGCCGAGGTGTTCAACTGTTCCGCCCCCGACACCGGTAATATGGAAGTGTTGGAGCGCTACGGCACCCCGGAGCTGAAGGAGCAATGGCTAAAGCCGCTTCTGGCCGGCGAAATCCGCTCTGCCTTCGCCATGACCGAACCCGCCGTGGCCTCATCCGATGCCACCAACATCCAGGCCCGCATCGAACGCGACGGCGACGAATATGTCATCAACGGCCGCAAATGGTGGACCTCGGGCGCCGCGGACCCGCGCTGCAAGGTCTTCATTTTCATGGGCAAGAACGACCCCAACAATCCCAATCGCCACCAGCAGCAGTCGATGATCGTGGTGCCCCGCGACACGCCGGGCATGTCGGTGGTGCGCAATCTGTCGGTGTTCGGCTACGACGATGCGCCGCACGGCCACGCCGAGACTCTGTTCGAAAATGTCCGGGTTCCGGCCGGAAACCTGCTGCTGGGCGAAGGCCGCGGTTTCGAAATCGCCCAGGGACGGCTGGGCCCGGGCCGCATCCACCACTGCATGCGTTCGATCGGTGCCGCCGAGCGGGCCCTGGAGGATATGTGCAAGCGGGTCAAGTCCCGGGTCGCCTTTGGCAAGCCGATTGCCGAGCAGACGGTGACCCTGGAACGCATCGCCGAGGCCCGGATCGAGATCGAACGAACCCGTCTGCTGGTCCTGAAGGCGGCCTATATGATGGATACGGTCGGCAACAAGGAAGCGCGTTCGGAGATCGCCCAGATCAAGGTGGCGGCGCCCAACATGGCGCTGAAGGTGATCGATTGGGCGATCCAGGCCCATGGCGGCGGCGGCGTTTCCCAGGATTTCGGCTTGGCCAAGGCCTATGCGCACCAGCGCACCCTGCGCCTGGCCGACGGCCCCGACGAGGTCCACCGGAACCAGATCGCCAAGCTGGAACTGCGCAAACACAATTGACCAAGTCTGATCCCAGGCCCCAAAAGGACGCAACATGAAATCGGAAGGCTTTTTCGCGGCCAGTTATGGCGAAGCGCGTGGCAAGTTCCTCGAAGCTGCCGCCGGCGCCGAGGCAAGTTTGGAAAACCACATCAATCCAGCCAAGGGTCCTGACGGCCAGCAGTTGATCACGGACGTTGCGCGTTACGGTCCGGCGGACGCGGAGGCGATCCTGGTGACCGGGTCCGCCACCCACGGCATCGAAGGCTATTGCGGGTCCGGCTGCCAAACCGGCCTGTTCCGGGCCGGGATCTGGCGGGAACTGCCGCCCGGGGTCGCCATGGTTGCAATCCACGCGATCAATCCGTCCGGGTTTGCCTGGTCGCGGCGGGTTAACGAGGACAATATCGACGTCAACCGCAACTTTCGCGACCATGACCAACCCCACCCCGAGAACCCAGCCTATGGGCAGGTCCACGACATGTTGGTGCCCGAGGATTGGGACGGCCAAGGTCGGGCGGACGCCGACAAGCGCATCGCGGAATTCATCGCCAAAAACGGTGCCTTCGCCTTCCAGGCGGCGGTCAGTGGCGGCCAGTACGACCGGGCCGACGGGTTGTTTTATGGCGGCCGCCAGCCCTGTTGGTCAAACCTCACGGTGCACGACATCCTTCGGCGCCACACCGCCGGGGCCAAACGAGTCGGCTTCATCGATTTCCATACCGGCCTCGGTCCCTGGGGACATGGCGAGAAAATATCCGTCGGCCCCTCCGACTCGGCCGAGTTCGCCCGGGCCCGGGATTGGTATGGCGATGACATCACCTCGCCGGAAGGCGGAACCTCCACCTCGGCCATTGTCCAGGGAACCGTCGCGAACGCGTTTGCCGATGCGGCACCTGCGGCGGAATTTACCGGCTTGGCCCTGGAATACGGCACTCTGTCGGTCCCTGAGGTCCTGGACGCGTTGCGCGCCGACAACTGGTTGCACCTCTACGGCAAGCTGGATTCCGATTTGGGCCGGGAGATCAAGAGGCAGATCCGCGCCGCGTTTTATGGCGAGACCCCCGATTGGAAGGAAAGCGTCTTCGACCGGGCGGTTGAAGTGGTGCGACAGGCCATGGCCGCCCTGCGCTGAGCGACCGCTCGACCGCCCTGCGGCGGAAGATTCCGCTGGCGCCACTGTAACTTGTGGAAGCGTTCAGTCAGGTAGTATAGTTCGCCGAATTAACACAAGATGCCTGGTGCCGCCAATCCATCCGGTGCCTCAGTCTGCGACGCGGCGTGGGCCAAGTGGGGAAATTGCGTTGCGAGTATTGATCGTCGAGGACGACTCGCTTTGCGGTCAGCTTGTGTGTGACATGCTGTGGTCGTTGGGCCACGAGTACTTCCTTGCGTCGGGCGGTGCCCAAGTCGCAGGCCTGGCAAGGGAAAATCGCCCCGACGTCATTCTGATGGATATCAGGCTGCCGGACATCGCGGCCGGCGAGGCTTTGCGCCAATTGCGGGCGGACGAACCGACCCAGGCCATTCCGGTCATCGCTACCACCGCTTATGCCGGCAGCGGGCACGCGGACCGGTTGCTCAAGGCGGGCTTTGACGGTTACCTGTCCAAGCCCTTCACCGTCGAGGACCTCATGGCCAAGATCACGACGGTCCTGGGCCCGCGCCTGTCAACCGGTCAGTAAGGTCGGTTAACCGATCAGCAAGCGTCATCGCTTAGAATTCGCGACCGAACCAGCCCGCAAACGCCGTCGAGAACCTGAAATGACCAGCAACGAGCTACCGCAAGCCTGGGAACACAAGAACCGTCGCCAATTCGAGCGCAGCTCCACATTATGGAATGCGACCCTGGCCAGTGGCGACAGCCTTTATGACTGCATCGTCATGAATATCTCGGCCAATGGTGCCGGGCTCCAACTGGCCGACGACGCAGTCCTGGCAACGACGGTTGTCTTGCAGTTTCCCCGCTTCGGGAACTTCGAGGGGCACATCTCGTGGCAGCGCGGACGTTATGTCGGCGTGCAGTTCACGGCGGAACCGGACAGCGTGCGAGGCGCCATCGGCGACCCGGTCAAATCCTGACCCTCAAGTCCCGCTTATTGTTCGACGATGAACTTCAAGGTTTGCCCCGATCGCAGAATGGCGTTTTCCTCAAGGCCGTTCAGGACCCGGAACCTGTCCAATTGCAGTCGCCGATAAGGTAGACGCCCGGCCAGACCCGACACAGAATCACCGGGCGCGACGCGGACAAGTTTCAGGCGATAGGGCTTGGCCTGCTGCCGCTCTTCGTTGGTCAGGCCGCGGAAACTGAACACGGCTTGGCGGAAACCATCCGACATCGCAGCGGTCTGCGACGGCTTGGTAACCAGCAGAAAACGGTAGAACCGTTCAGGCGTGGTTTTGATCGCCACCAATCTGAGGTCGACCGGCTGTTGCTTCGAAGCCATGCGCAAGGTCGCAGTGGCGGCTTCGTTGCCGTTGACGTTCAACCGCTCCAGATTGGCGATCTTCTGTCCCTTGGCCCAGTAACGCGCGATATAGGCGTCGGCCGGCGGTGCGTTCTTGCCCTGAACGCTGTCGAACCGGATCAGCGTCCCGTCGGGGCCAGTCGCGGTCACCCGCTGCTGACCGTTCAACAGATGGAAGCCTTCCGGCACCTCGAACCGCAGATCCAGGCCGGGATGGATGAATTGGCGTCCGCGCACGAAACCCTGCTCTGGGTCGTCACCGTAGAGCAGCCCGTCCAGTTTGCCCAGATAGACGTCGCGACCGATGATCGGCTGGCGCACCGGCCGTGTGTTGGCCGCCGCAATGGTGCGATTGACCCGCTCAGGCGTCCGCGGATGGGTGGCGAACAGGTTGAACTTGCCGCTGCCCGACGCCCCGGCAAGCTTGGCGTCCAGTCCGCTCTTGGCCTGCATCTTCGACAGAAAACTGGCCATCGCCTTGGGTTGGAAGCCGGCCCGCGACATCACCTTGACGCCGATCAGGTCGGCCTCGTGCTCGTGTTCGCGGGAGAAGCTGGAGAGTGCGACCATCGCCACCGGTGCCGCCAAGTCGGCCAAACCGGAATACTGCGTTCCCCGGGTCAGGGCGCCAAGTACCCCAACCACACCCTGTGCCAGCAGCGACCGGCTGAACCGCTGCGCGGTGTGGCGGGCCGTGACATGGCCGATTTCATGGGCCAGAACCCCAGCCAATTCAGCCTCGTTGTCGGCCAGGGCCAGCAGGCCGCGGGTGACATACAGATATCCCGCCGGCAGCGCGAAGGCATTGACGATAGGGCTGTTGAGGATGGTGACGCGATACTTGATGTCGGGCCGGTCCGAAACCTGACCGAGATAATCGACGATGCTCTGGACATAGGATTTCAGGGCCGGATCCTCATACACCCCGCCGAACTCAGCCACCACCTTGGGGTGCTCAGCCTTGGCAACGCTCTCCTCGCGGCTCTCCGACATCAGTAGGTCGGTCAGGAAATCGACCTCGGCTTGCGCCGGGCCCGCCATGACAAGCGCCAGACAAAGCGCGGCGGCACGGAATATGCGAACCATCATTCCTCCAACATCGTGCCTGCCTGATATAGGCATTTCGCACGCTGGCTTCCAGAGAGCCGCCCCGCACCGGGAAACCGGCATGGCCCTGGATTTCGCTTCGCCATCCCTTATGTTACAAAGTCTCGACCGGAACATTCCACTGGGCACAAACAATGCACCAGACCGAAAAACTGCACTGCGCCGAACGGGCCAGCGAGTTGTTGAAGGCGTTCAGCAACAAGTACCGCCTGCTGATCCTGTGCGAGCTATCGAAAAAGAACTGCACCATTGACGAATTGTCGTCGGTGCTGGATACCAGCCATTCCAACGCGGTGCAGCATCTTTGGCGCCTGCAGACCATGGGCCTGGTGCGAACCCGCAAACAGGCCGGCCGTTCCCATTACTCCCTGGCAACTGTCGAGGCGGCCCGGATGGTCGATCTGGTGGAACAGCTACATTCCAATTCCGGCGGCGATTTTCGTTCGCCTTTGGAATCATGAGCCGCAGCCGGGTGCGTCAGAATTTTCGGGGAGGCCTGCCATGCTGATCGACGTTCGGACCTATACCTGCCGCCCGGGCACCCTAAAGGATCATCTGGCGCTGTACGCGGCCCACGGCAAAGAGCCGCAGGTCAAGCACCTCGGCGAGCCGCTGGCCTTCCTGGTGACCGAAACCGGCGACCCCAATCAATTCGTCCATATCTGGGCCTACCAGAACGCCGCCGACCGTGAGGCGCGCCGCACCGCCCTGTGGTCCGACCCCGAATGGCTGGCCTACACCCGAAAAAGCGCCGAGTTGGGCGCCCTGATTGCGCAGAAAAACAAGCTGATGACCCCGGTGGAGTTCTTTCCGCCGCCGGGTTAAGGGATCAATTGGGCAGCAGATCCTCGAGCTGGTTCAAATCGACAGCGGCGAGGTCAGGCACGATTTGGGTCGCGCCATTGAAATCATCATCTTTGGTATAGAGGCTGGGGGTGACCAGGCAGGCCAGTCCGGCGGCCCGGGCGGCGACCAGGCCATTGAAGGAATCCTCGATCGCAAGGCAGCAGCCCGGTGCGATCTGCAATTGCTCCAGCACCCAGTCATAGACGTCCGGGGCCGGCTTCTTGACCGGCGCCTGGCCGGCGGTGCCGATCGCCGCGAACCAGGACTTGGCCTCAGGTCCCAAGCAAGCGCCAAGCAGCGCATCAACATTGGCCGGCGAGGTGGTGGTGGCGATGGCCAGCGTGATGCAGGCACCGCGCGCCGCCGCGATCAGGTCGGCCACCCCGGGCCGCAACGCGACCTCGCCACCGGTCACGATGGCGCCGTAGCGGCGCGTCTTGTCGGCATGCAGGTCAGCGATCGCCGTATCGTCAATGCCGCCGCCACCGGGCGGCCCGTAGGCGTCGACGAAATGGCGGATCCGCTCCTTGCCGCCGGTCACCTTGAGCAGGGCGCCATACAGCTCGGTGTCCCAATGCCAGTGGAGGCCAGCCGCTGCAAAGGCGGCGTTGAAGGCGGCCCGATGCACCTCCTCGGTTTCCGCCAAGGTGCCGTCGACGTCAAAGATCAAAGCACGCAACTTACGCATGCCTGGTGGTCCAACTTGCTACATTCTTCATGCACCCGACACTCAACGATTTTGTGCGGCCGGTGGGCTTGCGGGCAAACCCGGGTCGCGCCTCAGCGGCCCGGCAACCGGTTGTTTAGGGTGCCGATCAAAGCTCCGATCAGCATGCCGCTGGTCACCAGGTCCACCATCTCGAACTGCTGGGTCGCCAGCCACACGACACCGACCAGGACGAGCTTGGCCAGGTCCTCGATGAGGCTCTCACCCATTATTGATATCACCGGCGCGAACAGGCATGCGGCGAGGGCCGCTAGAACCGGCTCGGCCCGCGGCCAGGACGGTCCGGGTTCGGCCAGGAGGTCACCCAGCCAATAGGTGACGGCAGCGGCCACCGCCCCGGCAACAACGGCCCGCACCAACATTGTCTTTTCTGATCTGTTCATAAGCGCCGTTGTCGGCCCGCCCCCCTACTCCAGCCCGTTGCCCCCATAAAGCCAGGCCAGGCCGTTGTAGAAATCCTCAGGGCTCTTGGCGCCGAAAATGTCGTTGCGGATCAGCCGTTCGACGCCCTTGGCGTGGTAGACATGGCCCAGCATGCGCGACGACAGCACCACCCTATAAGCGCGGCGGATGCGGGTCGCCTGATAGGCCTGGAAGGCCGCGGCGAAATCGCCGCCCGACTTCTCGACCCGGTCGGAGAGGCAGACCGCGTCCTCCATCGCCATGCAGGCGCCTTGCGCGAAATATTGCAGGGTCGGATGCGCCGCATCGCCCAGCAGCGTGACCCGGTCGTCGCTCCAGTTCTCGATCGGTTCGCGGTCGCCCAGGACCCAGCGGCGCCACTCCTTTGGCCGTTCCAGCAACTGGTTTGGGGTCGGGTGGATGTCGCGGAAATGCTCGATGACCTCCTCGCGCCGGCCCGGTTCGTTGACTCCGATCCGATCGGTGGTGGTGTGGAAGACGGCGACCACATTGTAGCTGCGGCCGCCTTGCAGGGGATAGTGCACCAGGTGCCAGCGCGGCCCGGCCCACAGGGTCGCGGCGTTCCATCGCAGCGCCTCGGGCATCTCGGCCGCCGGCAGCACCGCGCGAAAGGCGACATGGCCCGGCAGCCTTAAATCATCGCCGCCGGTGATCTGCTCGCGCACCTTGGAATAGACCCCGTCGCAGCCGATCAGGGCATCGCCCGCGAAGTCGCGGCCCGCCTCGGTGGTCAGCCGCACCCCGCTACCGGTGTTCTCGTAGGCCATCACCCGTTGGCTGGTGACCAGGCCGATCTCGTCATGGGCGAGGCAGGCTTCCAGCAAAGTACCGTGCAGGTCGACCCGGTGGATCACCGCATAGGGATTACCGAAGCGGTCGCGGAACGGCTTGTCGACCGGGACCTCGGCAATCTGATCGCCGCTGATCCCGTCCATCATCAACAGCCGGTCGATATAGACCGCGCGGGTGCGGGCGGCCTCGCCGACCCCGAGATAGTCGAGGGCGTGGAAGGCGTTGGGGCCGATCTGGATGCCGGCGCCGATCTCGCCGATCTCCGGGTCCTGTTCCAGGACCGTGACCTGACATCCCTTGGTGGCCAGGCCGAGCGCCGCCGCCAACCCGCCGATGCCGCCCCCGGCGACCAGGACATGGGGCTGGCCGGTCATTCCGCCGGGCCGATGTTGAGCGCGATGTCGCCGATCCCTGCAATCCGGCCGACCAGTGTATCGCCCGCGACCACAGGCCCGACCCCGGCCGGGGTGCCGGTATAGATCAGGTCGCCGGCATCGAGATGATAATAGCGGCTGAGATGGGCGATCAGTTCCGGCACGCTCCAGATCAGCTGATCGAGATCGGCGCTCTGGCGCACTTCGCCGTTGACCGAGAGTTCGATCAGGCCACTCGTCGGATGACCGACCTCCGCCGCCGGCGCGATCGCGCCCAGCACCGCCGAACCCTCGACATCCTTGCCCAAATCCCAGGGCCGGGCTTTCTCCTTGGCCTGGGCCTGCAGGTCGCGCCGGGTCATGTCCAGGCCGCAGGCGTAGCCCCAGACCACGTCCAGCGCCCGATCCTCGGCGATCCGGAAGGCCGGCGCCCCCAGCGCCACCACCAGCTCCATCTCGTGGTGGTAGTTCTCGGTCCCCGGCGGATAGGGCAGGGTCGCGCCCGACGGCGCATGGGCAAAGGCGCTCTTGGTGAAATAGAACGGCGCTTCGCGGTCCGGCTCGGCCCCCATTTCACGGGCATGAGCCTCGTAGTTCCGCCCGACGCAGAAGATGCGGCCTACCGGATAGCTCTGATCCGAACCCCGAACCGCCGCCAGCGGCAGTACCCGCTGCGCAAACACCAAACCGCTCCCGCCCATCGGCCTCGTCCCTCCCCGGATGTGAGTTGGTCTCTGGCCTTCAGGATGCCGATTATCCGTAACGGGTCAATGGGGATGGGGGATTGTGAACTAGCTTACGCAGCAAGTCGGCCGGAGGCAGAGAATGAAAGCTGATGTTCATATTTAGAGCCACGCGCCCAATCGTCCCCCCGCCACCCACCTACCCAAAATTCTACACGGCAACCATTTGGCGAATGGTGTGTTTTGAACCGCCTCGACCTTCCAAACAATCAGCTTGGATTGGGGCCGTCCAAGTCGTTGTGGCGCTCCTTTCGCATGGCACCCCATAACCTGCCTTGCCAACCCAGATAGACCACGACGAACATGGAGACGAGCCATGCCAAGTCGAAAATACCCGATATCAAGTTTTCCCTGGAACTACACGTACCGTGAAACACACAAGCATCCGATATAAATAAGGCCGAGATCAGGTTATTTGCGAGAAACAATAACACAGAGTAAAATACTATCATCGTCACTCGGCGTAATTTTGACGGTATGATGAAATTCGCTTCCGGTAAAATCCTCTCCCCAGAAAATGCGTGGCCCGGCGCGTTGTAGGGATCTTTTATGGTTACGACAGAACCTGAGATATAGTCATGAATGGCTTGGTGTTTCTTGGTTGTCAGGACCAATACCAATGAGAGCCACCCTAATAGAGTCTTGACGGCAAAGCGGAGGCAGGCACGGAAAGCGCCCAGATTGGCTCCATCTTCTCGGTGCTGGACTCTCATACCGCGAAGATGGTGGCCTATTGTACCTCCCGCCAAAGATACAAGTACCGGATCCCACAAAAAAACTACAGCGGCAACGCCAATAATTTTCCACCCTACAGGTAAGTTCATCTGGGCAGTCGTAACTGCAAGAAACATAAACAAAGTCGATACAATCAGGTAGTCGATAACAATAGCTTGTACTCTTCGGTAAATACTTGCATACCTTATTTCGTTTTCATCAAACACGATCAATGACCTTTAAAATTGAACGAAGAAATTGCCCGTAATTTCTGCGTGATACAGTACCGAGAGGAAGCTCGGTCACACGCATCGGGTCGCAAATTTCTAGTTTAAACAATCACCCACCTACGCACACCCCGTCAACCGCAATGCTCGCGTAGCAGTCGATGATCTCGCGGATGGTGTAGCTCTTGGCCGGGTCGTACCAGCGGG
Source organism: uncultured Sneathiellales bacterium (assembly GCA_964344385.1). Taxonomy (GTDB): domain Bacteria; phylum Pseudomonadota; class Alphaproteobacteria; order CAYFNG01; family CAYFNG01; genus CAYFNG01. Next base: position 449,182 of record CAYFNG010000002.1, on the reverse strand, counting down.
TGACCCAGTTGCACATGCCGATGATGCCATAGGCGGCCATTTTCGGCTCCAGGTCGGGCTTGAAGGCGCCGTCGCGCTGGCCGGCGGAGATCAGTTCGGTCCAGGCCCGGTCATAATCCTGCCAGTTGCGCCGGAGCGCCTCCAGCTTGCGGCTGGTCCGGACCCGCCCACTTTCGCGCAGCGCCACCGACATGTCCAGGTATGAGGGATAGTAGCGCGCCAGCTGGTTTTCGACCGCGGCCCGCAGCTTGTCCTTGTGGCTGCGGTCGCTCTCCAGAATGGCCTGGAGATTGGCCAGCATCTCGCGGCTTTGCGGCAGGATCACCTCGACCAACAGTTCCTCGCGATTGCGGAAATAGTAGTAGATCGCTTCCCGGGTCAGGCCGAGTTCGCGGGCGACGTCCTCGAAGGTGGTGCGCGCCACCCCCTTGGCCTCGAAGATCTCCGTCGCCCGGGCGACGATCTCGCTGCGCCGGCTTACTGCCCGCATGGTCCCGCACCCTCCCCTTGTCGCACCGCGATCGGTGTGACTGGCTTCCAAGTACCGACGTTAATAGCCACGCACGAAGCCTTCACCCCCGACTTTATCAGAGCAACCCAACCCGACAACGGGTTTTACATTCATGTAAAATCCGTTGCAAAGCACTGTAATCAGCTTCTGAGCCATGGCTGTTTGCGGCGACACCCCTCGGCCTGTCGACTTCGATCGACGCGCTCACTGGTCATGGTGGCAAGTGTCTACGATAACGACCGACCACCGCCCAGCCTGACTATGTTGGTAACCGGCAGCCCCCATCTGGAAACCGGTCCGACCGAAGGCATCCCGGCCCGAACGTCGGTGCGCCCATTTTCAGGGATCAGCGACCCTCAACCAGAGTTTTACGTTTACGTAAAACCGTTTTTACAACGCTGTAAAATTCTCTACTGTGGCATCGTTCTGGTCGATCCTGGGCTGAGAAACGGCGGATGAGAGCCTGGCTGGTCCAACCCCGGGGGAAACCTTCGAGGGCGTTTGAAATGGCGAGCTGCTGTCATACTATCGTGGGCCGACCGGGTTTGACTGACCGTTAGTCTGACGGAGTAGCGCCTGGCCGTTCAGCAGAAAACCGGGCCGGGATAAAGGGTTCAGCCGGCGGCAAGTCCGGCGCAAAATCAAGGGAGGGCAGCCTATGGGCGTGAAGATCGGGATCGATGTCGGCGGCACCTTCACCGACTTCTTGTTGGCCGAGGAGGGCCAAGATCCGGTGATCGGCAAGACCCTGTCGACCCCTGCCGACCCGTCGATCGGCGTCGTCGCGGGCTTGAGCGAACTGGCCGCCCGCCAGGATCCGCCGCAAAGCGTCGAGGACTTTGCCGCCAAGATCGACACCATCGTCCATGGCACCACGGTCACCACCAACGCCACCCTGACCAACACCGGGGCCAAATGCGGCCTGATCACGACCCAAGGCGTGCGCGATGCCCTGGAGATGCGCCGCGGCATCCGCGAGGAGCAGTACAACAACCGCTACACCAATGTCGCGCCGCTGGCCGAGCGGCACTTGCGGGTCGGGGTCCAGGGGCGGTTGGACCGCAACGGCGCCGAGACCGAGCCCCTGCAACTGGCCGATGTCGAGGCGGCGATCGCCCGTTTCCGAGACGAGGGCGTCGAGGCGGTGGCGATCTGCTTCATGAACGCCTTTGCCAATCCCGACCATGAGCGCGCGGCGGCCGAACTGGTGCGCCGCGACCTGCCCGGCGCCTATCTCTCGGTCTCGTCCGACCTGCTACCGTCGATCCGCTTCTACGAGCGGGTCAGCACCACCGTCCTGAATTCCTATGTCGGGCCGAAGCTGAATTCCTATATCGACCGGCTGGTCGAGCGGCTGAAGGAGGTCGGCTTCGGCGGCGTGCTTCTGATCATGCAGTCGAACGGCGGCGTCATGGCGCCGGAGGTGGCCAAGGAGAAGGCGGCGCTGACCCTGTTGTCCGGCCCGGCCGCCGGCCCGGCCGCCGGCCTGGCCTGTGTCGCCGGCCACGGCCAGAACCGCTGCCTGACCGTCGACATGGGCGGCACCAGTTTCGACGTCGCCCTGGTCGACGAGCAGCCTATCATGGTCAACGAGGGCGAGATCAACCGCTACCGCATCGCGCTGCCGATGCTGGCGATCCACACCATCGGGTCCGGCGGCGGTTCGGTCGGCTGGATCGACGAGGGCGGGCTGTTGCGCATGGGGCCGGAAAGCGCCGGTGCCGACCCCGGGCCGGCCTGTTACGGCAAGGGCGGCGCCAAGCCTGCCTGTACCGATGCCGATCTTGTGCTCGGCTATCTGGATCCCGATTATTTCGCCGGCGGCAAGATGCAGTTGGACCGCGCCGCCTCGATCGAGGCGATCCGCAGCCATATCGCCGAGCCGCTGGGCATGTCGGTCGAGGCGGCGGCCGCCGGCATGTACCGGATCATCTGCAACAACATGGCCCAGGGCGTGCGCGAGGTGACCATCAAGCGCGGCTTCGACCCGCGGGAGTTCCCCATGGTGGTGGCCGGCGGCGCCGGCCCGATCCATTCCTGCCTGATCGCCCAGGAACTGGAGATCCCGTTGCAGATCGTGCCCCGGGAAAGCTCGATCTTCTGCGCCGCCGGCATGCTGATGAGCGACCTGCGCCACGATTTCGTGCGCACCTTCGTCACCACCATGGACAAGCTGGACTGGGACCGTCTGGCGGCGCTGGTCCAGGACATGCGGGCCGAAGGCGATGCCTTGCTGGCCGAGGAAGGCATCGCCGCCGCCAATCGGCAATTGGTGGTCAAGTTCGATTGCCGCTACGTCAAGCAGTACCACGAGGTCTCGTTCATCGTGCCCGAATCGGCACTGGCCGACCGCGATCTGGAGGCCATCCTGGCCGCCTTCCACGACGAACACAATCGGCTCTATGGCTATGCCCTGGCCGATGAAGGGGTCCCGGTCGAGATCATCAATCTGCGGGTCCAGGCGGTCGGCGAGGTTGAGAAACCCCGCTTCGCCGAGGAGCCGTTCGCCGGTACCGACGCCGACCACGCCCGGAAGGGTGAACGACCGGTCTACGTGCCGGAAGCGGACGAGTTCCAGACCGTGCCGGTCTATGACGGCCACCGGATCCGCTTCGGCAACCGCATCGCGGGTCCGGCAATGGTCGAGGAGGAAACCACCGCCATCTTCGTCAGCGCCGGCTATGATTGCGTCTGCGACCGGTTCGGCGCCTTCGTGCTCTATGCCAAGGGCCGCGAAGACCTGGTCGCCGACAGCCTGAAGGGGGAGTGAGCCCATGACCCAGATCGATCCGATCCTGCTTTCGGTCTACGCCCGGACCTTCAAGTCGATCACCGACGAGATGTCGATTTCGGTCGAGAAAACCACTCGGTCGCCGATCCTGTGCGAGGCCAAGGACTTCGTTACCGGTCTGTACGACGCAGAAGGGCGCATGCTGGAGCAGACCGAGAACCTGCCGATCCTCGCCTTTTCGCTGGCCCCGGTCTGCAAGCACATCATCGACTATTTCGGCGACGATATTCACGACGGAGACGTCATCTTTCACAACGACGTCTTCTCGATGGGCAACCAGAACAACGACGTCGCGGTCTACAAGCCGATCTTCTTCGAAGGGACGCTGGTTGCCTGGTCGGCGGTCAAGGGCCATCAGGCTGATATCGGCGGCGCCGTGCGCGGCGGCTACAACCCCAACGCCGTCGAAGTCTGGCAGGAGGCGCTGCGCATCCCGGCGGTCAAGGTGGTTGAGAAAGGCCGCCTGCGCAAGGATGTCTGGGACCTGATCTTCGCCAACATCCGGCTGGATATCGTGCAGCACGACATGAAGGCCCAGATGGGCGCCTGCACGGTCGGCGAAAGGCGGCTGTTGGCACTGTTGGAGAAATACGGGCTGGAGAGCTTCGAGGCCCACAAGGCGGCCCTCTTCGACGCCACCCGCAAAATGATGGAAGCCGAGATCGCCAAGATCCCCAACGGCACCTATGAGGGCGACGGCGCGGTCTACTATGACGGCCGCTTCGACGGTTCGAAATACACCATCCGGGTCAAGATCATCGTCGAGGACAACCGCATCCGCTTCGACTACGGCGCCACGGATGCGCAGACCGACGGTTTCGTCAACGGCACCTATACGTCCAGCGCCTCGGCCACCGTCCTGACCTTCCTGCAGATGGTCAACCCGGACATCCCGCACAACGAGGGCATGGTCGAACCGATCGAGATCGACATCCCCGAAGGCACCATCCTGAACGCCGCCTATCCCAAGGCGACCACCTTCGGCAACCATCTCTGCCCGCCCAACGCGGATGCGATCATCCGGGCCCTGGCGCCGGTGGTGCCGGACCGGGTCACCGCGGGCTGGAACAATCTGCTGTGCTCGCTGACCACCGGCACCGATCCGGAACGCGGCGACCAGTATGTCGATATCGGCTTCATGGGCATGAAGGGCGGCTCCGGCGCCATGCGCGGCACCGACGGCTATGACCATATCGGCATGATCGACGCCTCGGGCGGGGTGCTGGACCAGGACTATGAGATGTTCGAACAGCAGACGCCGCACCAGCTGATCAAGCACGAATACATGACCGACAGCGCCGGCCCCGGCCAGTGGCGCGGCGGACTGGGGATCGAGACCGAGTTCGAGATCGGCTCCGACGATACCCAACTGGTGACCTTCGGTGACGGCGATTTCGAACCCGCCTTCGGCCTGTTCGGTGGCGGCAACGGGACCCTGAATTCGATCACCCTGACCTATCCCGACGGCACGAAAGCCGTGCCGAAGAACAAGGACCTGCTGACCGGGGTGCCGAAGGGCACCCATTACCACCAGTTCGCCGGCGGCGGCGGCGGCTATGGCGACCCGAAGGAACGCGACCGCGCCAAGTTGGCCCAGGAGGTGCGCAACGGGGTCATCTCGACCCAGGCGGCGCGCGACGCCTATGGCTATGATCCCGGCGGAGACGATTGATGGACTTCGCCTTAAGCGAAGAGCAACGGGTCGTCCGCGACACCTTTGCCCGGTTCTGCGACGAACGCATCGCGCCCAACGCCCAGGCCATCGACGAGGCCCATGAATATCCCCGCGAGCTGTTCGAGGAACTGGGGCGCCTGGGCTTCTTCGCCATGCGCTACCCCGAGGATGTCGGCGGTTCCGATGTCGACCTGGTCACGCTCTGCCTGGCGATCGAGGAAATCGCCCGCGGCTCGATGTCCCTGGCCGGTTGCGTCACCATGCAGTCGCTGATGGGCACCAAGTTCCTGCACATGCTGGGCAACGAACGTATCCGCAAGCGGCTGCTGCTGCCGGCCTTGAAGGGCGAGAAGATCGGCGGCATCTGCATGACCGAACCGAATGCCGGGTCGGACCTGGGCAGCATCGCCACTACCGCGACCAAGGTCGATGGCGGCTACCGCCTGCAGGGGCAGAAGATGTGGGTGACGGCGGCGCCGGTGGCCGATTTCTTCACCGTCTTCGCCCGCGCCGGCGAAGAGCGCAAGCTGACGATTTTCCTGGTCGAGCGCGGCTTCGATGGCCTGAACATCGGCCGGCCGATCGAGAAGATGGGGGTCTGGGCCCTGCCGACCTCGGAACTGGCCCTGGACGATTGCTTTGTCCCCGATTGCCACCGCCTGAGCGAGGAGGAAGGCGATGGTGAGGGGCACTTGCGCAAATTGCTGGCCGAGATCCGCATCGTCACCGGTGCGTTGGCGGTCGGCGGCGGCCGGGCGGCGCTGGAGGCGGCGATCGCCTATGCCGCCGAACGCCAGCAGTTCGGCCGGCCGATCAACCGCTTCCAGGCAATCCAGATGAAGCTGGCGGAAATGGCCACCGACCTGGAGGCGGCGCGGCGCCTGGTGCACTACGCCGCCTGGCTGAAGGACACCGACCAGCCGCACCATCAGGAAGCGGCCATGGCCAAGATGTTCGCGTCCGAAGCCGCCGCCACGGTTTGCGACAAGGCGGCGCGGGTGCTGGCCTCCTACGGCTACGCCATGGAGTATCCGGTGCAGCGCTATCTGCGCGATATCCGGTTCACCCTGATCGGCGGCGGCACCAGCGAGATCCTGAAAATGATCATCGCCAAGGGCCTGAACAGTTGAGGCGGGGAGGAGTGTGATGGAACGCAAGATCAAGGTGCTGCTGGCCAAACCCGGCCTGGATGGCCACGACCAGGGCGCCAAGGTGGTGGCAAGGGCGATGTTCGACGCCGGCTTCGAGGTCATCTATACGGGCCTGCGCCAGACGCCCGAAGCGATCGCCCAGGCGGCATTGGAAGAGGATGTCGACGTCATCGGCCTCTCTTCGATGGCCGGCTCGCACCTGCCCTTCTGTGCCAAGCTGAAGCCGCTCCTCGACGGCAACGGCCTGGGCGACAAGCTGTGGATCATCGGCGGCAACCTGCCCGCCCCCGACCACGGGGCGCTCAGGGACCTCGGCCTGGACGGCATCTTCCCGTCGAGTTCGAAACTCAGCGACATCGTCGACTTCATCAGGGAGCATGTGCAATGACCAAGCCCGAGCCCCGCAAGGTGGTCAACGAATCCGGGATCGAAATCAAGCCGGTCTACGGGCCCGAGGACGTTGCGGCCAGCGGCGGCGACGCAATGATCGGCGAGCCCGGCGGCTATCCCTTCACCCGCGGCATCCACCCCACGATGTACCGCAGCCGGCCCTGGACGATGCGGCAATACACCGGCTTCGGCAATCCGCGCGACACCAACCAGCGCTTCCACTATCTGATCGAGAACGGCCAGACCGGCCTCAACGTCGCCTTCGACCTGCCGACCCAAATCGGCCTCGACAGCGACGATCCGCTGGCCGAGGGCGAGGTCGGCCGGGTCGGCATGGCGGTCGACAGCCTACGCGATTTCGAGATCGCTTTTGACGGCATCGACCTGAACCAGATCACCGTCTCGCTGACCATCAACGGCGCCGCCGCGATCCTGATCGCAATGTACCTGGCGATGGCGGAAAAGCGTGGCTTCGACATCGCCAACCTACGCGGCACCGCCCAAAACGACATATTGAAGGAATTCATCGGCCGCGGCACCTGGGTGTTCCCGGTCGAACCGTCGATCAAGCTGGTGGGCGACACCATCGAGTACTGTGCCCAGCACGCGCCGAAATACAGCCCGGTCAGCGTCTGCGGCTATCACATCCGCGAATCCGGCGCCAACCCGGCCCAGGAGATGGCCCATGGCTTCTCGATCGCCAAGGCCTATATCGACGAGGCGCTGAGGCGCGGCCTGGACATTGACGATTTCTGCGGCCGCCTGTCGTTCAACTTCAACGTATTCGGCAACATCTTCGAACAGGTCGCCAAGTTCCGTGCCGGCCGCAGTCTGTGGGCCAAGATCCTGAAGGAGAAATACGGCGCCCAGAACCCGCGCAACATGGGGCTCAGAATGATCGCCGGCGGCGGCGGCGGCGGGCTGACCTTCGAGCAGCCGGAGAACAACATCATGCGCGGCGCCTATTACGGTTTGATCGCGGCGCTGTCCGGCGCCCAGACCATGGCGCTGTGCTGCTACGACGAGGCCTACACCATCCCGACCGAGCACGCACAGCGGCTCGCCCTGCGCACGATGCAGTTGCTGGTCGAGGAGATGGGGCTGTGCGACACCGTCGACCCGTTGGCCGGCTCCTACTACGTCGAGACCCTGACCAACCAGATGCGCGACAAGATGGTCGAAATCATGGCCGAAACCGACGCCGCCGGCGGCATCGTCAAACTGGTCTCGGAAGGCGCTATTCAGGCAGCCGTTTCGGCTCAGGCCTACGAGACCCAAAAGGCGATCGAGACCGGCGACTTCCGCAAGGTCGGGGTCAATTGTTATCGCGAGGAGGAGGATGAGAAGACGGTCGAATTCCACCCCTACCGTGAAGAGGACGTGCGGCTGCAGGTCGACAGCCTGAACGCGGTGCGTGAAAGCCGCGACGAGGCGCAAGTGACCAGCGCCCTGGACGGCATCCGGGCCGCGGCCCGTACGGGTGAGAACGTCATGCCGGCAATCATGACCGCGGTAAAGGCCTATGCCACGGTCGGCGAGATGAACACCGCCCTGGTCGACGTCTACGGCCGCTACCGTGAACCGATCCGGTTCTAGGGACGGGTGGCGATGATGCATTTGAGCCCCGCGGCCATGCTTCGAGACGCGGACCTTCGGCCCGCTCCTCAGCATGAGGATCATGCTCTTTTCCATTCTCCGATCCCTCCTCATCCTGAGGAGCCGCGAACGCGGCGTCTCGAAGGATGTGGCAAGCACCTGCCAATAAGGACGACACCATGAGCGAAATCGAAACCTATCTCGTGCCGGCCAGCATCGACGAGGCGGTGGCGGCGTTGGCAGGGGGCGGGGCGACGGTGTTTGCCGGCGGTACCGACCTGATGCCCCAGGCCAAGGCCGGGCAACAGCAGTTCGGCAACCGGCTGGTCAACCTCGGGCGGATTGCCGAAATGCGGGGCGCCACGCAGGCCGGCGGGTCGATCCGGATCGGCGCCCTGACCACCATCGCCGAATTGTTGGACGACGCGGTTGTCGCGCAGCACCTGCCGGCCCTGGCCGAGGCGGCCGACCATTTCGCGTCCGCCCAGATCCGCAACGCGGCCAGCCTTGGCGGCAATATCTGCAACGCCTCGCCGGCCGGCGACACCATCGTGCCGTTGTTGCTCTATGACGCGGCGGTGGAACTGGCAGGGTCAGCGGGCCGGCGCAGTGTCGCCCTGGCCGAGTTCTTCACCGGTCCCGGCCAGACGGTCAAGGCGGGGGACGAGCTGTTGACCGCGGTGACGGTGCCGGAACCCAAGCCCGGTTTCGTCGCCCGCTTTGCCAAGTCGGGACCGCGCCCGGCCCTGGAGATCTCGACCGTGTCGGCCGGGATCGCCGGCACCGCCGAAGGCGGCGCGCTGCACGGCGTGCGGGTTGCGTTCGGGGCGGTGGCGCCGACCCCCATCCGAGGCAGGCGCACCGAGGCCTGCCTGGAGGGACGGGCCCTGAACGACGCGGCCATCGCCGAGGCGGCAGAGACCGCCGCCGCCGAGGTCTCACCGATCAACGATGTCCGGGCCTCGGCCTGGTATCGTCGCCATTTGATCCAAGTCTTCGTGGAAGGGCTGCTGGCCGATGTCGCTGGAAACTGAGATCCAATTCACCCTGAACGGCCGCCCCGTGCGGCTTTCCGTACCGGTGACCATGAGCGCGCTGGAGATGCTGCGCGAGCGGCTCGACCTGACCGGCGCCAAGCTGGCCTGCGGCGAGGGCGAATGCGGCGCCTGCACCATCGAAGTCGACGGCAACACGGTCAATAGCTGCCTGATGTTCGCGGTCGACTGCGACGGCCGCGACGTGACGACCATCGAGGGCTTGCGGACCAGCGATACGCTGCATCCGATGCAGCAGGCCTTTGTCGATCACGGCGCCATTCAATGCGGTTACTGCATGCCGGGCATGATCATGCAGGCGCGCTATTTGGTGAAGGAGAAACCCGACCTGACCCGCGACGAACTGAGGCGCGGCCTGGAGGGAAATGTCTGCCGCTGCACCGGCTATGTGAAGGTCTTCGACGCGGTGGCGGCGGCGGCCGGCATAGACAGTTGAATCCATGGCGCGTCGACCGGACGCGCGATGGCAAGCGCGAATGCGCGTCGGCGCCTATGCGCCGGAAGCCAAGCGAGCGGACGCGAGCGCCCGGCGATTGAGGGACGGACAACGTGCTGATTGATCAGCACGTGGAAAAGAGAGCGAAGCAATGACCAAGGTGATCGAGAAGCAGAGTCACATCGGCAAGCGGATCCCGAAACCCGACGCCCCCGACAAGGCGGTGGGGCGCACCCGCTATATCAACGACATGCGCCTGCCGCTGATGCTTTATGGAAAAATCCTGCACGCCGACCGGCGCCATGCCCGTATCAAACAAATCGATGTCAGTGCCGCCCGGGCGTTGCCTGGTGTGCACGTGGTGCTGACCGGCGATGATATCCCCGAGAACTTCCGTTTCGGCCTGACCAAGGACAATATCCCGCTGAAACGCGACCGGGTGCTCTGCGTGCGCGACGAGGTCGCGGCCGTCGCCGCCGATACCGAGGCAATCGCCGAACAGGCGGTCGGACTGATCGAAGTCGAATACGAGGACCTGCCTGCGGTCCACGACGTGCACGCGGCACAGGCCCCGGACGCGCCGATCGTGCATGACGGCAAGGACGATAACTTCAACCTCAGCTACCGCTTCTCGCACGGTGACGTCGCAGCGGCCGAGGCCGACTCGCACCTGGTGCTGGAGCACACCTTCCACCTGCCCTATGTCACCCATTGCTGCATGGGGCCGAGTTGCGCGATCGCCGATTTCGACGCCAGCGGCAAGCTGACCATCTATTCCCAGACCCAGTACCCCTACAATTTCAAGATGGATATCGCCCCGGCCTTAGGCATCCATCCCGGTGATATCCGGGTGATCCAGCCGCCGATCGGCGGTGCCTTCGGCTCGAAGCTGGACGTCTACCCCTACGAGACCATCTGCGTGCTGCTGGCCAGGGCGGCGGGGCGGCCCGTCAAACTGACCTTCAGCCGCGAGGAGGAGTTTATCAACGCGCCGACCCGGCAGCCGGTCGAGATCACGCTGAAGACCGGCGTCGATGCTGACGGCAAGCTCACCTTCCGCAAGGTGCACAGCCTGTTGAACAATGGCGCCTACACCTCCTGGGGGCCGACCACGCCCTACGTCATGATGCGGACCATGACCTCGCACTACAGCGTGCCCAACATCGACTACCTGGCCCAGTCGGTCTACACCAACAACCCCTATGCCGGATCGTTCCGCGGCTATGGCAATGTCCAGGCGACCTATTGCACCGCCACCCACATGGACATGCTGGCCGAGGAACTGGGCGAGGACCCGATCGCCTTCCGCCTGAAGAACGTGCCGGAAGAGGGCGAGGTATCGCCGCAGGGGTCCGTCCTGAACGACTGTGCCTTGGGCGAATGCCTGGAAATCGCCGCCCAAAGGACCGATTTCTCGGCCAAGCACCAGGCCAACCTGGCGGCCCGCGATACGGCCGGCCGCTTCAAGCGGGGCATCGGCATCGCCTCGTCGATCCACAATGCCGGCGGCGCCAAGATCCACAAGAGCGACGGCTGCGGTACCATTCTCAAGCTGGACGATTATGCCCGCGCCACCTTGATCACCGGTGCCTCCGAGATCGGCCAGGGCATCGATGCGGTGCTGTGCCAGATCACGGCCGAGGAGCTAGGCATCCCGCTGGAAGACATCACCATCGTTAACAATGATTCCGCGATCGGGCCCTGGGACGTCGGCGTCCATGCCAGCCGCACCACCTTCATCGCCGGCAATTCGGCCCAGCGCGCCGCGCGCAAGGCCAAGGAGCAGATCCTCAACTTCGCCGCCACCAGGGCCAATGTCACGGCCGATGCACTCGACCTGCGCGGCGGCCATGTGGTGCAGGCGGAAGACGGGGTTTCGGTGGTTAAGCTGGACAAGCTGCTGCGCGAGATGCACTTCAAGCGCGACGCCGAGCTGGTGATGGTCACCGACTATTACGAGCCGCCCAGCGAACCGGAGGACGAGAACCATGTCGGCGACATGTCGGCGGCCTACGCTCATGCGGTGCACGTCGCCGAAGTGTTGGTCGACACCCTGACCGGCGAGGTCAAGGTCGAGAAGGTCACCTCGGTCCAGGATGTCGGGCGCATCGTCAACGAAATGGGCCTGGAGGCCCAGGTCGAGGGCGGCATCGTCATGGGGTTGGGCTATGCACTGAGCGAGGAGCTGCAGATCGAGGACGGCGTGGTCAAGAACCCGTCGTTCCGGGACTATCACGTGATGACGGCGCCTGAGATCCCGGTGTTCGACCTGCACTTCATCGAGAATGACTGTCTGAACGGCCCCTTGGGCGCCAAGGGCATCGCCGAGCTGCCGACCATCGTCATCGCACCGGCGGTCGCCAACGCGGTCCACAACGCCACCGGCATCCGCTTCTTCGCCCCGCCGCTCACCCCTGAGAAGGTGGCCCGAGCGATCTGGGAGAAACGCCAGGCGGCGGGGGCAGCGGAATGAAAGCCGCCCGCCATATCCTTCGAGACGCCGCTGGCGCGGCTCCTCAGGATGAGGTGAGGCCATCACCTTTCACCACGCGCAGTCCTCGTGCTGAGGAGCGGCGGAAGCCGCGTCTCGAAGCATGGCCGCCGAGTGGAGGCCGATAATGCGCCGGCGCACCGTGCTGTCCATGGAGCAGGCCCTGGCCATGCCCTATGCCACCTTGCGCTTCGTGCAGCTGGGCTGGCGGGTGATCCGGATCGAGGCGACGCCGTCGGGGCGCGGCCTGCCCGGCGACCCCAACCGCTACATTGGTTCGACCGTGGTCGACGACGACCGCCGGAGCTATTACGTGGCGCCCAATGTCGGCAAGGAGGCGATCGCGCTGAACCTCAAGGACCCTCAGGGCCAGGCGGTGCTCAAGCGATTGATCACCGAGCTGAACGTCGATGTCTTCTGCTGCAACACCATCCCCGGCCGCTACGCCAGCCTGGGCATCGACTATGAGAGCCTGAGCGCCGTCAAGCCGGATCTGATTTGGGCCGGGATATCAGCCATGGGGCCGGAATACGGCGCCGACGTGCCCGGCTACGACCCGGCGATCCAGGCCATGGCCGGGTTCATGGAGCTGACCGGCGAGGCGGACGGGCCGCCGATGCTGGCCGGCGTGCCGCTGATCGACCTTAAGGCCGGCGACGAGGTCTTTGCCGGGGTCATGCTGGCCCTGGCGGAGCGGGCCGAGACCGGCAAGGGCAAACGGATCGATGTTTCGATGCTGCAGGCCGCGGCGTCATGGCTAATTACCACCCTGCCGCTGATCGACTTCGACTGCGACTATTCCGAGATCACCCGCTGCGGCAACGAGCACCGCAAGTTCATCCCGACCAACGCCTACAAGACCAGGGACGGCTTCATCTTCATTGCCATCGGCTCAGACGTGCAATGGCACCGCCTGACCAGCCTGGAGAAGTTCGCAAGTCTTGGCAATGAGGTGCGCCAGACCAATGAGGGGCGGCACCGGGAACGGGCCGCGATCCACCGCGACTTCGCTGCCGCCACCGGCGCCCACACCACGGCCGAGCTGATCCCCGACCTGCGCGCCGCCCAGATCCCGCACGCGGTAATCAACACCATCCCCCAGGTAGCGGCGATGGAGGCGATCGCGGCCAAGCTCACCACCACCACCACACCGGCTGGTCAGACCGTGCGCATGCAGCCGATGGCGGTCGACCGCGGCGATACGCCGACCGACTTCCCCTTCCCGCCGAAATACGCCGAACACACCGGCGCCGTACTGGCCGAGGCCGGCTATTCGGCGGGCGAGGTCGCGGATCTCGGTGAATGTGGTGTGGTCGTAGGGTGAACGATGCCACCGTCAGCCAGTTGGCCTGACCGACGGTGGCTATTGGCGAACTAGTAATAGATTCCGGAACACTCCGCCGCGGGCAGGTTGCTCGTCCCGTCGCCATTTCCGGTACTGGTCTGGGCGGCGTATATCTCGACCCTACCGTTCAGACCGCACGTGATGCCGCCGAAACGATTGTTGATCACCGTGTTGGGATTTCCAGTGTCCAGTGACAGGAAAAGGTTGGCCGACGCCCCAACGTACATCCCTTTCCCGAACAGCCAATCCCATCCGTTGTCCGCAACGTGATTGCTATCTGCACTGACCGAGGCACCGTCATAGGCAACGATGCCATTGCGGCCGCTATTGACCACGGTATTGCCGTGCAGGGTTGCCGACGAGGATCCTGAAACCAACACCCCTTGGCGGGCGGCGTTCCGGACCGTGTTGTTTTCGATCCAGGCAAAACTGGATTGGCGGACCTGGATGCCATTGCCGATACGCTTGACTGGGTCGCCCACGGTGTTCTCGATCGTGTTACCGAGGATCTCGGCCGCGGCGTTGCGCTCAACCAAGATGCCGGTGGACCCGCCGGAAATCGAATCGAAACCGCTAACCGTGGTTCGGCGGCCGTGTATGGTTATTGTCGGCAGGGTGGCGTCGGCGGCGGCGATCACGGCGGTGGTGCCGAACTTGCGGGCAGCCATCAGGGTGATGCCGTCGGTTTCGATGACGACGTTTTCGGTACAGGTGCCCTGGACCCGGATCTGGCCGGAGTTCCGCTTGCTCAATTCCTGAACCGCGCTTTGAATGGTTTGGCCTTCGGCGCAGTTCACACGGATGATTTTCTCAAACGCGGCCGCGGCCGGTGCCGGTGATAGAGCCAGGGCGGCGAACACCGCCAGCGCTGGCGCCGTGAATGTCCTTGCTCGGTGCATGACGTTGGACCTTTGTCTCTAGCACCGATCCCCCAGGCAGGCAGTATTCACAACAACGTCCGGTTGTCAATCAAAAATAGTACTAATTTCAGCATGTTAACCTTAGCGGGTTGTAAGGTTGCGGGACTGGATGCGACCTTAGCCGCGGTGGTCCGCGCCTCATCCGGACAATCGCCATCGATTTTGGACGGCTAGTTTTTTGGCAGACCCGCGAGTGCGTTGGCGGCCGCCTGGGCGATGGTGGGGTCCTTGTCGGACGCCGCTTGTGCCAGCACGTGTCGGGCGCGGTCGGTTCCGATCTGCGCCAGGGTGCGGATGGCGTCGCGTTTGGTTTGCGTGTCCGCCGCCACCGCCAGCTTGACCTCCAGGTCGTGGACCGATTCGGTCGTCACCAGGCGGCGAGTGCGGCCTGACTCGCCGGCGCCGTTGACGAACAGGACCCGCGGCCGGTCACCGGTCCGGTCGGCGTCGACCAGATACCAGTTATAGTCCCCCAGCAGTTGACCCAGCCCCTGGATCAGCGGCCGGCGCACAAAAGAAAGCGTCAGGCGATCGTCGACTACGCCGTTGATCAGCACTTTGATCCCGGCCGCCTGGGCTGCCGCCTGAACCACGTCCCGGCGCAGCGCATAATCGGCATCCACGGTCAGCAGGCCGGCCTGATACACCGCGACGACATTGTTGCCGCGAACCGTGCTGGGGTCGGGCTTTTGTGCCGGCGGTTCGGTTGCCGGGGCCAACTCAACCAGCTTGGGCTTCGCGGCGTTTGCGGTCGGCGGCGGCTGCCGCTCGACGAACGTCCCTGCGGACCGGGTTACAAAACAATCCGTGCCGCCGGATTGCAAGGTTCGGCACAGGCGAGCCGCCGCGTCCCGGTCGGTAAAAGGCCCGGCCAATAACCTGGTCAGGGATGCCCGCTTTGCGGTGTCCGCGACGAGCCTCAGATCAACCTCACCCAGTATACCGCCATGCCGGGCCAACACGTCCTGTCGGACACGGTCCGCCACCTTCTGGTCGCGGAACGCGCCCAATTGAATGACAAGCGAATCCGGTTTGGCCGATCCCGCAATGGCTTGTCCTGTCAGAACAAAGGCCAACAACGACAAAACCGCGACGTTGACACATTGATTTTGACCGGAAAACCGGGAGCTTTTTATTTCAAACAATCGTCTCATTTCAACTCAAATATCCAATATCTCGCCTCAATGTATCAAAACTAAAGCATAAATCAACAATATTATTTTCCACGACCTTCTGTTTTACCACAAATTTTCCACAATTTCGCCCCATTTCGAATGATGAATCGATGCACCGTAGTATTAGATTTCCGTTTGGCGATAATTTCTACAATTTTTCCTATTTTTTCGATCGGGGGCGATCTAATGCTTTGTTTCATTCAGAACCAATCCAAATACCGCCTTTCTGAACGGGGATACAATCATGAAATACCTGATTTAGCTAAAATCAAATCAAAAATTTCAAAAACTCTAAATAAAACCGTTAATAAATATTAATTTCTAGTTAAGAAATATGTGTTTAATCTCCGCATCATTCTCAATAGTAAGTAAAATACAAAAAGTTGGAGGAAAAATTCCTCCGTTCGTCGACACCACCCCCCCGAACAGAAAGACACACGCCCTAGCCGGTGGAAAAAAAAGAGGGAGTCTCGGGTCCATGCCGTCTTTTATTCGTCAATTTTTCTTGGTTTTTGCCTTGCTTGGTACCGTCCTGCCCGCGTCAGCCGGCGCGGATGAACGGTCCGGGTCCAATGACAACCGAAGCCGATGGTCTGATACCGTCCGGACTGCTCTGGCGCAACAGCTGCTGCGCCGGAATATTGCCTCCGGTTACTCAAAGGTCGTCCCGGTGGTCGACCGAACCGGAGCCCGCGACCGGGACCGGGACCGGGACCGACGCAAACGTGAGGTCCGTGAGGTCCATGTCGAGGATATCAGCATGCGGCTCAACACCTCGCGTCGCAGCGGTCGCCTGGGCGCCCGTGCGGTCATCCAGATAGCTGATGACGACGGACGGCCAGTCAAAGGCGCCCGGGTTCGCGCCTATTGGAAAGTCGAAGGCAAGCGCACCAAGGTTCGCGGCCGTTGGGGCCGGACCGACAAACGCGGCAATGTCCGTTTCACCTCGCCCAGGTTGCGGCGCGGTGAGCAGGGCCAGTTCGCGCTGACCATTGCCAAGGTCTACAAGCGTCGTGCGGCCTATGACGCGTCTGCCAACGAGGAGAGCGGCGCCTGTATCGACAGCCGGGGACGGGAATGCGAAGACAATGAAGGCGAGATCACGATCGCATCGATCGACGGTAAACTGAAAAACTGGCGCAATCGCTGGCGCGCCTACGCCCAAGTCAAGGTGGTCGATGAAGAAGGCGACCCGGTCACCGGCGCCGTCGTCCGCGGCCATTGGCAGCTGATCAGCAAGGACGGCGAGAGCCGACGCGCGGGGTCGATGGTGCGGGCCACCAACCGGAGGGGCGTGGCTTTTCTGCGTTCCTATTCCCGCCGCGCCAAGCCGGGCGACGTGTTCTATCTCGAAGTCACAGACGTCACCTACGGCAATGCGGAGTTCGAGGATTCCGATCAGGACAGCCTGCGACTGGTGGTCGGCGGCGAGGATGAAACACCCCCCACCGCGCCGACCGGATTGACCCTGGTATCGACCACCCAGGACAGCGTTGCGTTGAAATGGCAACCCGCCAAGGACGATGTCGGGGTTATCGGTTACCTGGTGATGCGCAACGATATCTTGGTTGGCCGAACCACGACGACCGCGTTCACAGATACCGGATTGGCACCAGAAACGACTTTTGCCTATACGGTCATCGCCGTCGACGCGGCAGGCAACCGATCGCCGGCAAGCAACGCAGTCAAGGCGACCACCAAATCGGTGGTTCCGGCCGCGCCCACGGATCTGGTCGCGCAGGTCCTGAACAGCGGCGGGCTTGTCGTGGCCAACGCAGTGCAGGCATCCAGCCACAGCGTGAAATTGAGCTGGGCCGACAATTCCACCAACGAAACCGGCTTCCATGTCGAACGTCGCGAAGGCGCCACCGGTGTCTGGGCGACGCTGACCCAATTGCCGGCCGGAAGCACGGGTTTCCAGGACACGGCTGTCAAGCCTGGAACGGCCTATGACTACCGGGTCAAGGCGGTTGGCGATGCCGGTGCGTCGGCTTATTCCAACAACGCCAGCGCCACCGTGCCCGATCTGCCGCCCAGCGCACCGAGTAACCTGGTCGCCAAGGTGGCAAACACCATCGTCACGTTGAGTTGGACGGACAATTCCAGCAACGAAACCGGCTTCCACCTGGAGCGGCGTGAAGGTGCCACCGACGCCTGGGCCAGGGTCGCACTACTGCCGGTCGGCACTACCGGCCACCAGGATGCGACCGTCAAGGCCGGGCTGGCCTATGACTACCGGGTTAAAGCGGTCGCGACCGGCAGCGTCTCTGACTTCTCAAACATCGCCAGCGTCAAGTTGCCCGAACCGCCACCGGCCGCACCCTCCGATCTGGTAGCGAGCGTGGCTGGCAACGCCGTCGCGCTGAAATGGCTCGACAATTCCAACAACGAGACCGGCTTCCACCTGGAACGGCGCGAAGGCGCCACCGGTGCCTGGGCCAAGATCGCCTTGCTGCCGGCCGGTGGTACCAGCCACCAGGACACGACCGTCAAGGCCGGACTGGCCTATGACTACCGGGTCAAGGCGATCGGCGAAGGCGGTGCATCGGCCTTTTCCAACATCGCCAGCGCCAAGCTGCCCGAACCGCCGCCCAGCGCGCCGACCGACCTGGTCGCCGAACTGCCTGACAGTGCCGTGTCGCTGAGTTGGACCGATACCTCGGCTAACGAGACCGGTTTTGTGGTCGAGCGCAAGGACGACGCGATCGGCACCTGGGGGGCGATCGCCACGCTGCCGGCCGGGACGGTTCGGCACCAAGACGCCCAGATCGCACCGGGCAAGTCCTACACCTACCGGGTCAAGGCAACCGGCAAGGACGCCGACAGCCCCTATTCGAACCTGGCCACGGTCAAGATTCCGGTCGCGCCGCCGACCCCGCCAACCAATCTGGTCGGCGCGTTTGTCGGCGGCAATGTCAATCTCACCTGGTCCGACAACAGCAACAACGAAGACAATTTTGTCGTCGAGCGTCAGGTCGGCAGCGGCACCGCCTGGACCGTGCTGGCAACCTTGGCGGCCAATTCCGCTGCGCACCAGGACCTTGCGGTGCCGACCGGCGTGACCCTGTTCTACCGGGTCAAGGCGGTCAATTCGGGCGGGGCCTCGGCCTATTCCGACACCGCCATGGTCGTGATCCCGGCCGCCAAGCCGGCTGCGCCCAGCAACCTGATGGCAACCCTGGCCGGCGACCTGGTGTCGCTGAACTGGGCCGACAATAGCGGCAACGAAACCGCCTTTATCCTGGAGCGGCAAACCGGCAGCACCGGGCCCTGGACGATCCTGGCCAGCCTGCCGGCCGACAGCAACGCCCACCAGGACAACACCGTGGCGGCGGCAACCAGCTACAGCTATCGGGTCAAGGCCAGCAATGCGGACGGCGATTCCGCCTACTCCAACCTGGCGACCGTTACGGTACCGGCCGCCTGCGTGCCGACCCGGCAATACTTCGCCGATGCGGTGCTGCCCGACATGAACGCCCGTTGCCTGGGCTGCCATGTCACCGGCGGTTTCGCGTCCAGCACGCCGTTGGTTCTGGTCTCCGGCGGCACGGCCGATGTGAACTACGACAAGGTGCATGCCTATTGGCAGCAGAGTGACCCCAAGGACAAGATCCTGCAGAAGACCATCGGTCTGCCGTTCCATGGCGGCGGGGCGCCCTATGGCACCGCGGCCAGCCAGGAATACAAGGACCTGGCGCAATTGCTGACCCAGTTCGCAACGCCCTTGCCTTGCGATTCAACACCGACACCGCCGACCAATCCGGGCGATCCGGCGTCGCTGCAAAGCGTCGAAATGATGGACAATCAGGAGACCTTGCGTAAGGCAACCCTGATGCTGGCCGGTCGCTTGCCGACCAGCGACGAGTTGGCGGGCGTGGTTACCGAAACCGATCTGCGCCGCACCGTGCGTGCCAGCATGACCGGCCCGGGTTTCGAGCGGTTCCTGCTGGAAACCGCCGACACCCACTTCCTGACCGGCGGCGTGACCCGCAGCCAGCCATCGAACGGCCTGAACCGCAACGAGTTCCCGGCGATGAACGCGATGACCGACACTGAGCGGCGGGATGCCGCCAGGGAGGTACCGCAGGAGCCGCTGGAGCTGTTGCGCTTCATCGTCGCAGGCGAGCGGCCCTACAGCGAAATCGTGACCGCCGACTATACGATGGTCAACCCGCTGTTGGCCCGGGCCTATGACGCGGTCCTGCTGGACGGCCCGTTCGTCGACCCGACCGACCTTGACGAGTGGCGTCGCGGCCGCATTCCGGTGGCATCGCCCCGGACCAGCCTGCCATATCCCCATTCCGGGGTATTGACCCAGCTGGCCTGGCTGTACCGGTTCCCGACCACCGCGACCAACCGCAACCGGCATCGGGCCAAGGTTCTGTATCAGCAGTTCCTGGGCGTCGATCTGGAGGCTTTGGCCCAGCGGGTTCTGGACGACAGCGGTGTCTTCCTGGTGCCGACCATGGAGAACCCGAACTGTACCGTTTGTCACAACGTCATGGACCCGATCGCCGGCGCCTTCCAGAACTGGGGTGAGAACAATCACTACCGCGAACACTCCAGTTCCGACAGCTCGCTGGCTTCGGCCTATCGGTCCAGCCGTTATCCGTTGAACGCCAACGGCGAACGGTACTATCAAGCGGGCGATCGCTGGTACCGCGACGTGCTGGCGCCGGGCTTTGACGGCACGGCCATGCCCGGCGGCTATTCCGGTCACGACGCCAGCCTGCGTTGGCTGGCCCAGGAGATCGTGCTGGATCCACGCTTCGCCAAGGGGACAGTGCATTTCTGGTACGAAGGCCTGTTCGGCCGCAAGCCCTTGGCGATGCCGTTCGACGAGGCGGATCCCGCTTTCACGGCCAAGCTCAGGGCCTACAACCTTCAGGATGCGATCTTCGATCAGGTCGCCGAGGCCTTCCGCAACGATCAGGGCAACGGCGCCTATAACCTGAAGGACATGCTGGTCGAACTGGTGCTGAGCCCATGGTTCCGGGCCGAAACCGTCGCCGATTTGACCGACGAACGCCGCATCGAACTGGCGGAACTCGGGATGGGTCGACTGCTGACGCCGGAACAGCTCAACCGCAAGCTGGCGGCTGTCACCGGCACCGCCTGGCCACGGTTCGACAATCCGTCCGATCGGTACTTCCTGATCTATGGCGGCTTCGACGGCAACGCCCTGACCACACGGAACAGCGAAATCAACAGCCTGTTGAATGCGGTTGTCGATCGCATCGGCAACGAACTGGGCTGCGGCATCGTGCAGAGCGATTTCACCGCCACCCAGGCCAACCGGTTGCTGTTCCCACTGGTCGAGGCAACCGACACACCGGACAACACGGCGGCCGAGGCCCGTATACGGCAAAATCTGCAACACCTGTATGCCCATGTGCTGGGCGAGACGGTGGCAACAGATAGCGCCGAGGTCGGCCAGTCATTGGCCCTGTTCCGCGAAGTCTGGAACGGTCGCAACACGCCAGCCGGGACCAATGTCGGATGTACGCTGGCCAGCAGCAACCGCGATCCGCTGTACACCAAACGGGCCTGGACCATGGTCCTGCTCTATCTGCTCGGCGATCCGCGCTTCCTCTACGAGTAAGCAAAAGCGGACACAAGCAAGCACATAAATCGGAGGGAAACATGGAACGTCGAGACTTCATCAAGCTGCTGGGTGCCACCGGACTGGTGGCATTCAGCGGCGGCTGGCCGCGACCGGCCTTCGCCCAGGCTGCAGCCCCGTTGTACATCGCCATCCACACTTCAGGCGGCATCGACCAAAGCTCGTGGTGCGACCCCAAGGAGGACGCCAGCGTCAACAGTTGGGCCGCCACCCAACCGGCCGGGCAGGCGGGCAACATCCGCTTCGCACCAATGGCTGAAAACGCGGCCTTTTTCCAGAAATATGCCAATGACATGCTGGTCATCAACGGCATTGACGGGCAAACCAACGGCCACGGCAGCGGGCGGCGGGTCAGGTCGACCGGTCGCCTGGCGGTGGGCTACCCGTCGCTGCCCGAGTTGATGGCGGCTATCCACGGTGCCGGCATGCCGATGGCCTATCTGCTGGGTGGCGGCTTCTCGGACTCGGCCGGTCTGGCGCCGTTCGTGCGGGTGCCCGACCAGAACACGGCCATGGCCTTGGCCGACCCCAATCGCCGCAGCAGCAACAGCGCCTGGCTGAAACCGGCCGACCTGCAGATCATGCAACGTTACCGCGCCCAACGCCTGACCGACCTGCGGGCCCGTACCAACAACTTGCCCTATTGGCAACGCAGCATGGACCAGCTCGAGGCAGCGCGGTCGGCCGGCGGCGCCATGGGCCGATTGAACGTCGCGTTGTCACAAGGCGGGTTGGATACCAACGACCTGGCCGGGCGCCGCAACAGCGTGGTAACCCAGATGCACTTCTTCCTGCTGGCGGCGGACGCCGGCCTGAGCACGGCGGCCAGTTTCGCGATCGGTGGCTTCGATCATCACAATGACTTCGACAATCGTCACACGGCAACCTTGCCGCGGTTGACCGGCGCCTTGGACTATCTGTGGGACAAGGCCGCCGGGCTGGGTCTGGCCGACCGGTTGTTCGTCCACATTTCGTCCGACGTTGGCCGCACGCCGCGCTACAACAGCAACAATGGCAAGGACCATTGGTCGATCACCAGCGATGTGATCATGAAGCGCGGCGTTGCCTGGACCAACCGGGTGGTCGGCGCCAGCGGCCCGCAGCACCAGAGGGTGAAGCTGGACCTGCAAACCCTGCAGGTCGACGAGGCCAACGGCTCGGTCGTCACCCCGGCCCATGTCCATCGGGCGATGCGGACGGAACTGGGGATCGACGGCCACGCCCTGACCCAGCAATTCAGCCTGGATGTCCCTGACCTCGACCTGTTCGCACCTGCCAAGGCGACGGTCTGAGCCAATCCATCGGGCGGTGAGCGCGGCTCGTCGCCCGATGGACCACCTCGGTCCGACCGGCCATTGGCACGACACGCAATGACAACGTTCCGTTAGGAATACCGTTTTAGACTGTTCTGTACCGGATGGCGCCGGAACTCTTCATTCCGGCGCCATTGCGGCTTGTAACGGATCAGTCCATGGTCGAACGCCAGTTTATCCCGCCGGACCCCGGCCCCCTTGAACACGCCAGCCTGGCCGCGTTGGCCGCCAGCGGCGAACATCGCGAAGCGTTGAACCGGGATATCGCGATGGTTTGCGCCAGATTGTTGGGCTGCCGGCCGGTCGCGGTGCATTCGCCTGGCGGGCGGTCGCGCGCAACCTTCCGGGTTATTTTCGCAGGCGGCAAGTCGGCGATCCTGGCCCACCGCAAACAGCGGTCGCGGGCCTTTCTTGAAGCGAAGGTGCTGCATGGATTGCATGCCGTCGGTGCACCGGCACCGCGCCTTTACGGATTTGACGGCGAATGGACAGCGTTTGAGGACCTGGGTCCCAGGCGACTGTCGCAGGTTCTCGAACCGGAGAACCCCGAGGCCGGTCATGCCTGGCTGGACTCCGCGCTGCAGGGCCTGCACCTGATCCACACCGCCGGCGACGCGCTGGGCTTCAACCAACGGATCGCGGTCATCGGCCGCAACCAGGCCTGGCTCGACCATGTACTGGAAACCCCGGACCGGATCAGCGCCATGCTCGGCATCGACGCGCCTGACTTCGACCGGCAAGGCGTTGGCCGGCTGATCAACAGCCTGCCAGGACATTTCATCAAATGGGACGCTCGGCCGGGTAACGCCGCCGCCCGACGCGACGGTTCGGTTGCCTGGTTCGACTGGGAGCATTGCGGCGTCCGCTCGCCGATCGATGACCTAGCCTGGCTGCTGGGCGACGAGTTCGTGCCCGACTGGCCCGACGTCGAAAAACGGTTGATGGAGAAGTACCTGCCGCTAACCGTGCCGGCCCAGCTTTTCGGTTACGCCGTCCCCTACCTGGCGAGCTTCGGATCGCTGCATATCTGCAAGCGGCTGGAGCTGATCCTCAAGCGGCGCGGCAACAAACCCTGGTGGTCCTGGACCCGCTGCCTTGAAAACGATTATGTCGGGGTGACCCGCGAAGCCGCCGAACGCCTGTGCCTGCGCGGCGGCCGCTGGTCGGCCAAGGGGGATCTGAGCGATCCGCTGTCGTCCTGGTTCGACGAATTGAAAGCGAACCTGCCCAGGGACAATTGACAAGGAAACGGCGGCGCCGAAGCGCCGCCGCTCAGCTGTTCAGCTTCTATTCAAGGTTGGCCAATGTCTTCCACCCGCCGTTTTGGACCTGGGAAATGAAGACCACATCAGCCGCCAGATGGTCGCCCGGCCCCATTTTGACGTGATTGCCCTGGATCTTGTCCTCAAAATCCAAAGATTCCATTCCCTTCTGGAAGGTCTTGGCGTTGAGGTCCTTACCCGCTGCCTCAAGTGCACGAACCAAAATCTCCGCCGCGCTGCGACCCAACATGGCCCCGGTGCTCGGGAATTTCTCGCCCGTGGCAGCCGTGTATTTTTTGATCCAGGCCGCGACTTCCGGAACATCCTTGCGGGCACCCAGATCCTGGTAGCCGGCGGCAGCATATAGGCCTTCCGTAACGCCGCCAGGCACTTGGGCGATCACGGTGTGGAAACCGGCTGACGAATTGAGCAGTTTGACGTCCTTCCAGCCCATCTTCTTAGCCGTGCCGGCGACCGTGATCGCGCCCCGAACCGACAACGCCATGGCAATGATTTCGCAACCCGCGCCCTTTAACTTGCCGAGGGCGCCGACATAGTCGGTCTCGTCGGGTCGGTGCGTGGTTTCCGCCGTATAGTTCAGCCCCATCGCCGCAGCCTCGTCCTTGGCACCGGCCTGGATTTCCTTGCCGAAATCGGACGGGATGTACATCGAGCAGATGTTCTTGGCACCGAACTTCTCGTTCATCCAGCGCACGCCCCGCCTGATCTGATCGTAATAGGCGGCGGAGCCGACATAGTGAAGGTCCAACGGATCCTGCAGCATCTGCCGCGCGGCCGACAGCGGATAGACGTTGGGGATGTTCTTGCGGTCCTGCACCTTGAAGGCGGCCAGATTCATCGGCGTGCCCAGGCTAAGCAACATGGCGAACACCTTGTCGCGGTTGACCAGCTTGTTGATCGCCTGCACCGCCTTCGGGACCTGGTAGCCATGATCCTCGGTGATGTAGCGGATCTTGCGGCCATGCACGCCGCCCTTGGCATTGACCTCTTCGAAGTAGAGGTTCGCTGCCTTGATCGCCGGCGCCGAAAACGCCGCATAAGGCC
The DNA here is from genome assembly GCA_964344385.1 of uncultured Sneathiellales bacterium. Taxonomy (GTDB): domain Bacteria; phylum Pseudomonadota; class Alphaproteobacteria; order CAYFNG01; family CAYFNG01; genus CAYFNG01. The sequence goes on along the minus strand of CAYFNG010000002.1, from coordinate 424,383 downwards.
CTGACATGTCGTGGTGGCCGCCAATGACGACCTCGCTGTCGGTGACGCCTTGGGTATCGGCCAGCGCCGGCGCGGCGACAAGCACCGCGGCGGCGGCCGTCAGGCAAAGTTTCTTCATCCTAAGTCCTCCCTTGGATTGATGGTCATTTTCAAACATGTGATCCCCAATCTACGTTATCCGGCCGCATACATCGAGTTGATCAGGCCGGCATGCTTGGTTTCGACGAAGCTGCGCTTCAGTTTCATTGTCGGGGTCAGCTCATCGTCCTCGGCGGTCAGCAGGATATCGATCAGGCGGAAATCCTTGATCTGCTCGACGCGGGCGAATTCCTTGTTGACCCGGTCGACCTCGCCCTTGATCAGGTCGACCACCTCGGGCGCGGCACACAGCGAGGCGAAATCGCCAAACGGCACCTGTTTCTCCTGGGCATAGTTCTCGACGTTTTCCTGGTCGATCATTACCAGGCAGGTTAGGTATTTCCGCTGGTCGCCGATCACCACCGCGTCAGAGATATAGGGCGAAAACTTTAGCGCGCTCTCGATCTCGGCCGGGGTGATGTTCTTGCCCCCAGCGGTGATGATGATGTCCTTGATCCGGCCGGTGATGGTGAAATAGCCCTGATTATCGACCCGGCCGACATCGCCGGTTCTCAGCCAACCATCCTCGGTCACGGTCTCGGCGGTCTTGCCCGGCGCGTTCCAATAGCCCTGGAAGACGTGCGGGCCGCGGGTCTGGATCTCGCCTTCCGGAGAAATCCGGGTTTCGACCCCGGGCAGGCTGACCCCGATGGTGCCCAACTTGTTATGGCCGTCATAGTTGATCGAAACGACGCCACTGCTCTCGGTCTGGCCAAAACCCTCGAACAGCGGTACGCCGATCGCCCAGAACCACCGGATCAGGTCCGGCGAGGTCGGAGCGGCACCGGTGCCGGCCCGACGGATGCGGTCCATGCCGACCATGCGCCGAAGATTGGCCAGCACCAGGAAGTCCCAGATCCTGTAGCCGAGCTCGACTCCGAGCGGCACCTTCTCACCGGGCATCGTGAACTCGGCCCGCTTCAGGCCCGCCGCCACCGCGGCGTCAAAGGCCCAGCGGCCGATCCGAGTCGCCTCCTTGCGGCTGATCTGCAGCCGGGAATAGACCTTTTCCCAAAACCGGGGCACCGCGATGAAAGTGTGCGGCGAAACCTCCTGCATGTTCTCGAACACGGTCTCCGGGCTTTCCGCGAAGTTCACCGTGGTGCCGGCGCCAAGCTGGGCGTCGGTCGAGAAGAGCCGTTCCAGGATGTGGCAAAGCGGCAGGAAACAGAGTTGCTCGTCGGTCTTCAGGACCTCGACGTTTTCGAACAGCGCGTTCATCTGGAAGATGATGTTAGCGTGGCTGAGCATCGCGCCCTTGGGCTTGCCGGTAGTACCTGAGGTATAGACCAGCGTGCGCAGGTCACCGGGCCTGGTTTCCTCGATAGCGGTCGCGAACCGGTCCGTATGACGGCGCGCCTCCTCGCGGCCCAGGTCGTAGAGTTCGTCGATGAACATGACCTGCGGATCGTGAAAGGCCCTGAGACCGTCGCGATCAATGACCACCACCTTGACCAGGCTGGGCATCTGGTCGCGGACTTCCAGGAATTTGTCCAACTGCTCGTCGTTTTCGACGAACAGAAACTTGGAATGGGAGTCATTGACCAGGAAGGCGAGCTGGCTAGCCGAGTCGGTGGTGTAGACGCCGTTGGGCACGCCGCCGACACAGATCGTGCCCATGTCGATGTAGAGCCATTCCTTGGTGTCCTCGGAGAGGATCGACACCACGTCGCCCTTCTCCAGGCCAAGCTTGATCAAGCCCAGGCCGATCCATTGCGCGTGATTGTAATAGTCAGACCAGGAAAAGGAATTCCAGATCCCGAAATCCTTTTCGCGGTGGGCCGTTGTCTCGCCGCTCTCGCGGCAGCGCTTGGCGAACAGCTTGGCGACGGTGTCGCAGCCTTCAAGAACCATATAGTCCTTGTCGGCAACCATGTCTCCCTTCCAAACCTGCATCGTGATCGCTCCGGTTACCGCCAGGTCTTGCGCCGCTTCCAGCGCTTCTGATCGCGCATCTGTTCGCCCTGGACCCCAAGGTAGAACTCCTGGATGTCCTCCGATTCCAGCAACCGTTCGGCCGAATCCGACATGACGATGCGGCCGATCTCCAGTACATAGCCGAAATCGGCCGTTTTTAAGGCGACATTGGCGTTCTGCTCGACCAGCAGGATGGTGACGCCCTGTTCGGTGTTCAGCCGCCGGATGATGCCGAAGATTTCCTGCACCAGGATCGGGCTGAGGCCCAGGCTGGGCTCATCCAACAGCATCAGGCGCGGCTTGGCCATCAGGCCGCGGCCGATCGCCAGCATCTGCTGCTGGCCGCCCGACAGGAACGCCGATTGCTGGCTGCGGCGTTCTTTCAGGATCGGAAAATAGTCGTAGACCATCTCCAGGTCGGCGCCCAGATTCTCGCTGTCCTTTCGGACATAGGCGCCCATGCGCAAATTCTCCTCGACCGTCAGGAAGGGGAAAATTTCCCGCCCTTCCGGCACATGGGCGATGCCGCGACGCACGATCCGGTCCGGCTCGTCACCCTGAATCTCCTCGCCGTCGAAGAATATCTTTCCCTTTTCCGGGTCCATGACGCCGGAGATCGTCTTCATCAGCGTGGTCTTGCCGGCGCCGTTTGCGCCCAAGATGGTGACGATCTGGCCTTCCCGGACGTCCAGGCTGGCGCCACGAATGGCCATCACCGCGCCGTAGAAGGTCTCGATGTTCTTGATCGACAGCAGCGGCATCTGTTCGCCGTTTCCGGCCATCACGCGTCCTCCCGGCCGAGATAGGCCTCGATCACCGCCGGGTCCTGTTGCACGTCGGCGGGCAGGCCGATCGCCAGCGGCTTGCCTTCATCCAGGGCCAGCACCCGGTCGCTGACCTGGGTCACCAGGCTCATATCGTGTTCCACCATCAGCACCGAAATACCCATGTCCTTCTGGATATCCTCGATCCAGAAGGCGACGTCCTGGGTCTCCTCGACCGAAAGGCCCGATGCCGGCTCGTCGAGCAGCAGCAGCTTCGGGCCGAAGCTGAGGGCACGGGCCATTTCAACCACCTTGCGGATGCCGTAGGGCAGGCCGGCGATCATCTTGTTGCGATAGGGTTGCAGGTCCAGGAAGTCGATGATCTTCTCGATTTCGTCGCGATGGCGGATTTCCTCGCGGCGCACCTTGGGTAGGAAGAAGATATCCTCCAGGAACGAAGTCCGGCGCCGGCTATGGCGGCCGACCAGCAGGTTTTGTAGCACCGTCGAATGGTCGAACAGTTCGATGTTCTGGAACGTGCGCGCAATGCCCAGCGGTGCGATCTCGTGCGGCGACAGGCGGGTGATGTCCCTGTTGTCGAACCAGATGCTGCCCTCGGACGGGTCATAGAAGCGCGAGATCAGGTTGAAGATCGTCGACTTGCCGGCACCGTTGGGCCCGACGATGGTGAACACCTCGCCCGCTTCGACCTCGAACGACACATTGTCGACCGCCTTCAGCCCGCCGAACTGGATCGACAGGTTTTCTACCCGCAACAAACTCATCGCATGCGCTCCGTCCTGAGGAAGGTTTTTTGCCGGCGGAACAGGTTCTTGCGGTACAGCGGGAAGACCTGGAAGAAGGTGCGGATCTTCAGCCAACGGCCATAGATGCCCATCGGTTCGAACAGGATGAAGGCGACCAGCACGGCGGCGAACAGGCCGGTATCGAGGCCGGGAATGGCGCTCAACGAGCCGCCGGTCAAGGCGCTGATTTCCTCACGCAGGATGGTGATCGCGGGCGGCAACAGGCCGATCATCGCGGCCCCGAAAAAGGCACCGTGGATTGACCCCATACCGCCGACCACCACCATCATCAACAGCAGGATCGAGGTGATGATCAGGAACGTCTCGTGATTGAAGGCGCCGAGGAAATGGGCCAGCAAGCCGCCGGCCAGGCCGGTGAAGAAACACGAAATACCGAACGACAGGGTTTTGTAGACCGCGACGTTGATCCCCAGCGCGCCGGCCGAAACCTCCGAATCGCGGATCGCGGTGAAGGCGCGCCCGGTCGGCGAGCGCAACAGATTGACGTAGCCCAGGGTCGCCACGAAAACCACGGCCAGGCAGACATAGTAGAACTGCGAAGGTGTCCCGTAGCGATCGACCTCCAGCCCGAACAGCACGATCGGTGGCGCCACCAACCCGATCACGCCGCCGGTCAGCGGTTCTGCCAGGACGATGACGTCCTCAATGATGATCGCCAGCGCCATGGTTGCGATCGCCAGGTAGATACCCTTGAGGCGCAGCAGGGGAAACGCCAGGATAGCCCCGACCACGCCGGAAAACAGGCCGGCTAGAGGCAACGCCAGGATGAACGGCACCCCGCGTTCGACCAGGATGACGTCGCAATAGGCACCGGTCGCCAGGAACGCTGCGTGCCCCAGGCTGACCAGGCCGGTATGGCCGACCAGCAGCATCAGGCCTAGTCCGGCCAGGGCGAAGATCAGTACATAGGTGAGTTCGCCGAGGTAATATTCGTCCAGCACCGCCGGCATGGCGATCGCGGCGACCACCAGCAGCGCGTACCACAGGAAGTGCCGGCGATCCTCGAAGATGCGAATATCGTCGGTGTAACTGGTCTTGAACTGGATGCGCATGGCCGGCCTACACCTTCTTCTTGATCATTTGGGCGAACAGGCCGTTGGGTGCCACGATCAGCACCACCAGCATGATCGCGTAAGGCGCGATCTGGGAATAGCCGGCAGCCAGGAAGCGGGCGGCAAAGGGTTCGACCACGCCGACGATCAGCCCGCCCAGCAGGGCGCCAGGCAGGGAGCCAAATCCGCCGATGACGGCGGCGGCAAAGGCCTTGATCCCCAAGAGCCCGGTCCCCGGGTCGATGGTGCCCTTGGAGGCGAACATGACACCGGCGATGGTTGCCAGCGCACCGGCCAGGGCCCAGACGATCGAATAAACCCGCTTGACCGGAATGCCCATGTAATAGGCGGCCAACTGGTTCTGGGACGAGGCCTGCATGGAGACGCCCAGCTTGGTGCGCGAGAAGAAGAAGTAGAGGCCAACGGTCAGCACGATCGTCACCGCAATCACCGCCACCTCTTCCATGCCCAGCACAAAGCCGATGAATTCGACCGATTTGCCGGCAAATGGGTTTTCCAGCGACAGCGGCTCATGGCCCCAGATCAGGCCGGCGATGAAGCGCATTACGAAACCCAACGCGATGGTCAGGATGACCACGGCGAAATGCGGCTGGCCGAAAATGTAGCGCAGCACATATTTGTCGAGCAGGTAACTCATCACCGCCATCAGGATCATGGCGGCGATGACGCCGGGCACGAACGACCAGCCGAGATAGTCCTGATTGACGAAGGTCAGTGCCAACATGGCGCCGAACATCATCATATCGCCCTGGGCAAAGTTGACGACTTCGGACGCCTTGTAGATCAGCACAAAGCCCAGCGCGACCAGGCCATAGATACAGCCATTGGCCAAGCCGCCAAGCAGCAATTGGATGACTTCCAAGCTCTCTCTCCCTGTTGCCCGGGCCTTTTCTGGTTGTTCGGCTGGCCACGAGCGCGCATAGACCAGCGCAACCAAACCCTTGTGTCAACGGCTTTTTCGCCTGCTGCCCGCCGACGGAGGCGTTTCCGGCGGCCCCGCAAAGCATTGCGCGTTCGCCATCCATTGGCTGGCGCCATCGCCTTCGACCGCCAAATCGGTGTCGACGACATTCCGGGTCTGGGTCACCACCCGACAAAAGTCGACGGCGCTGCCGGAAATGCTCTCGCCCGAACTTTCTTCGCCGAATCGCCAGACCTCGCCGGACGGCGCGGTCAAGGCCAGCGCCGGCATCTCAGACGGCGGTTTCAGCCCGTGGACCTGGAAGCTCCAACCGAAGGTGTTGACCCCCAGCACCACGACATTGCGAATGCGGTCGTCCTCGACCCTGTCCTGACCAAAGAGATCGAACACCGCCAAACCATGGGCCCAGGTCTCCATCTGACGCGCCGTGATCGACGAGCGCACCGACATCTCGGGCCCGGCCCATTTCACCCGGTGCTTGGGGTCAAGCTGTGACCAGCGATCGGCCATGTCGGTGTAAAAGCCGGTCCAGGCAGCAGCCAGGACGGGGCCGCGCTCGGTGATGCTTTGATTCTCAAAGGCGCGCAGGCCGATCTGCGGCATGGCCTCCATCACCTCGGCCAGGAAGCCCTGGAAACGTCCGGGATCGGTCAGCGACAGGTCGGCCGCTTTGTTCCAGAAATGCAGGTGGACGATAACGTCGTCCAGGGTCCAGCCCTTGAACAGGGTCGGCCGCTGCCAGGCCTCCGCGTCCAGGGTCTCAACCAGCGCCTGTAGCGCCTCGGATTCGGCCTTGAAGTCAAGGGCTTGCTGCATCGTCAATTCACCTCCAACAGAATGGCCAGGCACTTGAAGGCGCACGCCACGTCGCGGCAATGGCTGCTAGTCCTTAGCTGGAATTCGATGCCCGGCCGGTCGCAGGGTTTGAAACGCATCGCCTAGTCCTCGGCCGGCGTGATGTCGATCAACAGGTCGTCAGCCCCGACCTGCTGATCTGCGGCACAGGAAACGGCTGCGACGCTACCGTCGATTTCCGCCAGAATCTCGTGCTGCATCTTCATCGCCTCCAGGATCAACAGCCTTTCGCCCTTGGCGACTGTCTGGCCTTCGGACACGAAGACATCGATCACCCGGCCATGCATCGGCGCCCGCACCCGTCCGCCGCCGCCAGCTTCGTCTTCCGCCTGGCCACGGCCGATCAGGTTGCGGAAGCGGAAGACCTGCCCCGCCAGGTCGACGTCCAGCAAACCGGGCGCCGCCAGCCGGGCAAAGGCCGGCACCTTGTGACCGGCGACATCCAGGATGGTGCCGTCGCCATTGGCCGTGCGGGTCCTGACTTCGAACTCACCGCCCGTCCCCTGCACCTGGTAGCGGTCGGCGCCCAGCGCCTTGACTGTCAAGGCGTGATCGGTTTCGCCGCATTGGAAGTGGTAGTGGGTGACCTGGGCCGCGTTCGACGACCAGTTCAGCAACTGCGGTGGCACGCTCAAGGCCCGGGCCGCGGCGGCGTCCCGGTCGATCGCGAAATTGAGCACCGCCGCCAGGCCGGCGTCCTGGAAACCGGGCCCGTCGCCCGCCAAGGTGTCCCCGAACGATTCCTCGATGAAAGCCGTGGTTGCGCCCCCGGACGCAAAATCGGGTTTCTCCAGCACGTCGATCAGAAAACCCTTGTTGGTCGGCAGGCCGAACAGCACGGTCTCGCGCAGGGCCTCGACCAGCCGCCGCCGGGCGATCTCGCGGTTCGGGCCATGGGCGATGACCTTGGCGATCATCGGGTCGTAAAACGGCGAAATCTCCTGGCCGCTGACGATACCGCCGTCGATCCGCACCCCGTCGCGGTCGCTGGGCCGCCACATGGCCACCGTGCCGGTGCAGGGCAGGAAATCCTGGGCCGGGTCCTCGGCGTAGAGGCGGACCTCAATGGCATGGCCGTCCAGCCGGACCTCCTCCTGGGCTATTCCCAACGGCTCACCCTCGGCAACCCGGATCTGAAGCGCCACCAGATCCAGGCCGGTGACCAGTTCGGTAACCGGATGCTCGACCTGCAGGCGGGTATTCATTTCCAGGAAGTAGAACTGCCCTTCGGCGTCGAGCAGAAACTCGACCGTGCCGGCCCCCAGATAGCCGATGCTGCGGGCCGCCTCGACCGCCGCCGCGCCCATGGCAGCGCGCAGGTCGGGGGTCATCACCGGGCAGGGCGCCTCCTCGACCACCTTCTGGTGGCGCCGCTGGACCGAGCAATCGCGCTCACCCAAATGGATCGCATTTCCCTGGCTGTCGGCGAAGACCTGGATCTCGACATGGCGCGGCCGGACGATCGCCTTTTCCAGGATCAACTCATCCGAACCGAAGGCATTCAGCGCCTCGGACCGGGCGGTCGCCAACCCGCGCTCCAGATCCTCGGGCCTATCGACCAGGCGCATGCCGCGGCCGCCGCCGCCGGCCGCCGCTTTGACCATCACCGGGAAGCCGATCCCATTGGCGGCCTGGACGAAGGCCTGGTCGGCCTGGTCCTCGCCCTCATAGCCCGGCACGCAGGGCACGCCGGCCGCGATCATCCGCCGCTTGGCTTCGGCCTTGTTGCCCATCCAGGCGATGGCGTCGGCGCCGGGCCCGATGAAGGTCAGGCCGGCCTCGGCGCAGTCACGGGCGAAATCGGCATTCTCGGACAGGAAACCATAGCCGGGGTGGACCGCGTCGGCGCCTGAAGACCGGGCCGCCGCCAGGATAGCTTGCGGGTCCAGGTAGGATTGGTCCACCGGCGAGGCACCGATATGGACCGCATCATCGGCCAGTTGGACGTGCGGCGCCGCCGCGTCGGCGTCGGAATAGACCGCGACCGTCTTGTAACCCAGGCTCGTGGCGGTGCGGATGACCCGGATCGCGATTTCACCGCGATTGGCAACCAGGATACGCTGCAATGCTGCCATGGCTTAAGCCCCCTGCTCCACCCAACCGGGTTTGCGTTTTTCGACGAACGAAGCAACGCCCTCGCGCCCTTCCGCATCCAACATGCGGTCTGCGAAAATCTCCGCCGCCATGTCGATCTGTCTGTCACGGTCAAGGCCGGGAATGGCCAGGATCAACCGCTTGGTATCGGCAACCGCGCCGGGGGCGCAGCGCAACACCTGGCCGGTGACTGCGGCTACTGCCGCGTCCATCGCCGCCTCGCCTTCGACGACCTGGTCCGCCAGACCCAGCTCTGTCGCCTCGCGGCCCTTGAAGCTGGCACCGGTCAACATCAACCGCCGGCCCAAACGGAATCCCAGCCGCCGGATCACAAAGGGTGCGATCTGGGCCGGTGACAGGCCGATCATGGTCTCGGTCAGGGCGAACCGCGCCTCGGCATCGACGATCACCATGTCGCCGGTGCAGGCCAGCCCCAGCCCGCCGGCCATGGCGGCGCCTTCGACCGCCATCACCGTCACCTGTGGCAGGGCATTGACCATGTCCATCAACTCTCCGGCGCGTCGGCTTTGGGCCAACACCTGGTCACGGTCGCCGTTGCCCTGCAACACGTTCTTGAAGGATTTCAGGTCGCCACCGGCGCAGAAAATCCGGCCGCGACCGCGGAAAGTGACGCCGCGGATGTCGCGGCGCGGCGCGATCGCATCGCACAGCGCGCGCAGGTCCGCGACCCGGGCCGTGGTCAACGGGTTGCGGATTTCGGGCTCGTTGAACCAGACGGTCAACCAGCCGCCGACCAGGTCCAGATCCAAAGCTGTGGTTTCAGGCAATCCGGTCATCTGGCCCCCCTCACATCCGGGCGACGCCGAAGCTGTTGGGCTGGAGCGTGCGGTTGCGCGCCTCCCAACAGGTCTGCAGGGTGAACCCCAGAACCTTCCTGGTGTCCCTGGGGTCGATGACGCCGTGGTCGAGGCCACGGCCCGAGGTGTAGAAGGCGGTGTGCTGGCGGTCGAAGCGTTCGGTGATCATCTCGCGCTGCCTGGTCAATGCTGCCTCGTCCACTTCGATACCGCGGCGCTTGGCGCCGACCCGGGCGACATGGTCCATGGTCAGCGCCGCCTGCTCGCCGCCCATCACGCCGGTCATAGCGTTGGGCCAACCGAACAGGAAGTCCGGCTGATAGGCGAAGCCGCACATGCCGTAATTGCCGGCCCCGAAGCTGGCCCCGACATAGAAGGAAATCCTGGGTACCCGTGCGTTGGACACCGCCTGGATCATCTTGGAGCCGTGCTTGATCATGCCCGCATGTTCGACCTCGGTGCCGACCATGTAACCGGTGGTATTGCCGAGGAAGACCAGCGGCAGGTTCGACTGGTCACAGAGTTGGATGAACTGGGCCGCCTTGGTGGCGCCGTTGGGGTCGATCGGGCCGTTGTTGCCCAGGATCCCGACCTCGTGGCCATAGACCTTGGCCTTTAGGCAAACCGTGGCCGGGCCATAGCGCGGCTTGAACTCGGCGAAGTCGGAACCGTCGACGATCCGGGCCACCAGTTCGCGTACGTCGTAGGGTACCTTGTAGTCGGTCGGCACCACACCGGCGATTTCGTCCGGGTCGTAAAGCGGTTCCGCGAAGTCGGCCGACGGCGGCTTGGGGCAGCCGGAGTTCCAGTCGAGGCGGGTGAACAGGTCGCGGGCAATGGCCACGCCATGGGCGTCGTCATCGGCCAGGTACTCGACCAGGCCCGAGATCGTGGCATGCATCTCCGAGCCGCCCAGCATTTCCTCGTCGGCGACCTCGCCGGTCGCGGCCCGGGTCAGCGCCGCCCCGGCCAGGGCGGCCATGCCGTTCTTCTTGACCCCGATGACATAGTCGCTCATGCCCGGCTGGTAGGCCCCGCCAGCGGTCGACGGTCCGTGCAGCACGACGAAGGTCGGGATGCCCTTGGCGCTGAGCTTGGCCAGGCCGTAGAACATACCGCCGCCATGGGCCCACAGCTCGACGGTGTATTTCACCAGGTTGGCGCCGGCGCTTTCGACCAGCTGGATGTAGGGCAGGTTCTGGCGGTTGGCGATGGTCAGGGCACCGACCGACTTGGTCACAGACGTGGCGGTCGAGGCACCGGCGTTGATGCCGCTGTCGCTGGCCGAGACCAGGGCCCGCACCCCGTTGATGAAACCGATGCCGCAGATCGAGGAGGCACCGGGGATGCTGCTTTCCGGATCCGGGTCGTCGACCTGGAAATTGGCCATGTTGTAAAGCTCGAGGAACGGCATTCCGGGGTCGAGTAACTGGGCCAGCCGTTCGCGCGGAGTCAATTGACCGCGTTCGTGGAAGCGGTCGCGGCGCTTCTCGGACAGGGCCTTGGCGCGGCCCTCATATTCCCGCAGCTTGGCGACCAGGGCCAGCATGTCGGCACGGTTCTGGGCGAAAGCCGCCGATGAGGTATCGATCTTGGATTGGAAAACCGCCATCTGACTGTCCTAATTCCTAAGCCGCGTTGCCGGGCAGCAGGTCGGCCGGTACCGGGATTGGATGGGCCAGCAGCATTTGGCCATAGCCCTTGCCTTGCGCGTCGTTGCGCAGCGAGACCACGCCGCCGCCGCCCAATACCTGGTCCAGCACGATGTTCATGGCGTGGGAGCCAGGCAGATAATAACGTTCGACACCGCCATCGAGGAAGCGCTTGAAATGCGCCGCGATCGCGTCCTCGGTCAGGGCCGCCCAGATCCACGGCAGATAGTCCGGGTGCCGGGCCATGACCCCGACATTGGCCTTGTTTCCCTTGTCGCCGGACCGCGCCACTGCCAGGTGTATCAACGGAACCGTGGTCATGGCGCCGCCGGCCTGAACCGCGGCCGGCGGTTCCGGCCGGACCGGCGGCTCGGCGGCCCGGTCCGGTGACGGGGCCTGGAACGCCGTCGCCCCGTTGCCGAAGTCGATGGCCAAAGGCACCTGGTCGCGGTCGACCAGGAACGAGAACAGCCGCACCACCGGCGACGGCCGCGCCCGACCACCCCCGGTGAAGATGCTCATGCCCGCCGGGGTGGCCAGGCCGAGGCCGGTCATCTCTTTCAGGAATAGCCCAACGGCGCGGGCGTCGCGATGGCGCACCGCGACCTTCAGCATGACCTCCTGATAACCGGCCGCATCGCCGGTCCCACCGCCGGTGACCTCGACAGCGGTTTCGTCGAAATCCGGGGCATTCATGCGGCGCAGCACGGCCCGGGCCCGGTCGAAGGCGGCTTGAGCCAGGCTCTGGGCTTTCTCCCTGGCATCGAAGCCGTTGAAAGCGAGCAACTGACCGGCCCGGAAGCCGTCCAAATAGGTGGCACTGACCTTATAAGTCGAGGTCGGGGGGCGCCCAAGGGCGCCCGCGATCCGGACCCGGTCGGGGCCGTCCTGATCCAGGGTGACCTGCGAGAAATCGCAGACCACGTCGGGCAGCAAATAGCTTTGCGGATCGCCGATCTCGTAGAGCATCTGTTCGCCGACCGAGGCCGGCGTCACGGTGCCGCTTGTCCCGTCGGGCTTGCCGACCGTGAAACCGCCATCGGCCCGGATCTCGGCAATCGGATAGCCGATCTCGGCGATGTCGCCGGCCTGGCGCCAGTCGGTGAAATTGCCGCCGGTCGCCTGGGGGCCGCATTCCAGGATGTGCCCGGCCAGCGAGCCGCCGGCCAGTTGGTCGTAGTCGTCGACGCCCCAGCCAAAGGCGTGGATGCAGGCGCCCAAGGTGACGGCGCTGTCGACGGCGCGGCCAGTGACCACGATATCGGCGCCACGGTCCAAGGCGGCGGCGATCGGAAAGGCTCCGAGATAGGCGTTGATCGAGGCAATAGCGGCCGTGTCGGGGAAGGCGGCGCCGGAAAACATTTCAACCGAACCGGCGGCGGCAAAATCGGCCGCCCGATCGATCAGGTCGTCGCCGGTGATCACCGCGACCTCCAGATCCAGCCCCTGCTCGGCAATCAAGGCCCGCAGGGCGGCGGCACAGGCACCCGGATTGACCCCGCCGGCATTGGTCACCACCCGCACCCCGGCGGCCGCGATCGCCTTCAGGTTCGGACCCATTGCCGCGGTCACGAAGTCGGTGGCATAGCCGGCATCCGGGTCCTTGGCACGGGCCCGGGCCATGATCGACATGGTGATCTCGGCAAGATAGTCGTAGACCAGGAAATCCAGTCGGCCGCTGTCCAGCAACTGGCGCGTGGCGTGCGACGCTTCGCCCCAGAACCCGCTGGCGCCGCCGATCGCGATCTGACTAGTCATTCCGCCTCCCAACGAAAATTCACAGAAACACCCCGTTATACTTTGAAAAATAACGGAAATACCTGTTGACACAGACCGAACGTTCTGCTTGTTTATAACTCAAGCGATGGCGTTCGGCAAGAGGTTTCGCGCGCCGTCCGGACCATTTGGGAGAGCGGCCGGGATGGCTGTGGCACGGCATAAGGCGCCGCGTAGCAAGAAGGAACAACAGGCGGAAACCGCGCGGGCCAAGATCTGCGAGGCGACCATCGTCTGCCTGGATCGCTACGGCTATGCCGACACCTCGATCAACCGGGTGCAGGAGGTGGCTGGGGTGTCGCGCGGCGCGCTGACCCATCATTTCCCGTCGAAACAGGCCCTGGTCGCCGCAACCACCAACCGGTTGTTGGAGCGGGCCCTGACCCCGCGCCTGCCCCGTCCGGCGCCCGGCACTGATGGGCACGACGACCCGGTCGCCGCCTTCCTTCTGGCCGGTTGGAACCGGATGATCGACACCAAGGAGGGGCGGGCCTTGGTCGAAATACTGGTGGCAACCCGCACCGATCCCGACCTGCACAGTGAGTTGGCGGCCGCGCTGCTGGAATGGGACCGGCTGATCTCCGAGGCGATCCTTACCGTCTTTGCCTCGGTGAACGGCGATGACGAGGACGTCAAGGTATTATGGAGCATCTGCCGCACTTTTCTGCGCGGCCTGTTGATTCACGGACGTTTTACCCGCGACCCTGCAATGCTGCAGACCTACATGAAGCGCTTCGCCGAGTTGGTTTCGCCGCACCTGAAGCCGCGCGCCTGATAAGGCGTGGTTTGTTTGGCGCGCACGGCTCCTTGAAAGCTCGACAAAGCGGCAAGGTGGCGCGCGCAACCCCCCACCCTATCCCTCCCCCTCAAGGGGGGAGGGGACAGGACGGTGCTCCGGACAAAGGTCGGTGGGGTAAAATTCAGGAAATCAAAGGCGATTTCGGCTACGCCCTTTTTTCCCTCCCCCCTTGAGGGGGAGGGTTAGGGAGGGGGGTTGCGCGCACCATCCGGCCGCGATGATGGGCTATCAAGTCCAGTGCGCGCCTAAAAGACCAACTACTCCGCCGCGACCTCAGGGAGCGCGCTCAGCGCGGCCTGCAATTCGCCTTCGTCATAGTCCTGGTCGACCAATTTACCGGCGAAGTAGTCGGTGTAGGCCTGCATGTCGAAATGGCCGTGGCCCGAGACATTGGCCAGGATCACCCGGCTGGTCCCTTCCGCCTTGCACTTCATGGCCTCGTCGACCACCGCCTTGACGGCATGGCTGGATTCCGGTGCCGGCACGATGCCTTCGGTCCGGGCGAACTGGACCGCCGCCTCGAAGCACGGAGTCTGGTGATAGGCGACCGCCTCGATCTGGCCCAGCTCCATCAGGTGGCTGACCAGCGGCGACATGCCATGATAACGCAGGCCACCGGCGTGGAACCCGGGCGGCACGAAGGCGGAACCCAGGGTGTGCATCTTGACCAGCGGCGTCAAATGTCCGGTGTCGCCGAAATCATAGGCGTAGGAGCCCTTGGTCAGCGTCGGACAGGCGGCCGGTTCGACAGCGACGATGCGGGTCGACTTGCCTTCGCGCATCTTGGCACCGATGAACGGGAAGGAGATGCCGGCAAAATTGCTGCCGCCGCCGGCCGCGCCGATCACCACGTCCGGGTAATCGCCGGCCATTTCCATTTGCTGCATGGCTTCCTGACCAATCACCGTCTGGTGCAACAGCACGTGGTTCAACACGCTGCCCAACGAGTATTTGGTGTCGTCATTGGTCGCCGCCACCTCGACCGCCTCGGAGATCGCGATGCCCAGACTACCGGTGCTGTCCGGGTGCTCGGCCAGAATGGCCCGGCCCGACTGGGTTTCCTCAGACGGGCTGGCGACGCAACGGGCGCCATAGGTTTCCATCAGCGCCCGACGATAGGGCTTCTGCTGGAAGGAGACCTTGACCATATAGACGTCGACCTGGATGTCGAACAGGGCACCGGCGAATGCCAGCGACGAGCCCCACTGACCGGCCCCGGTTTCGGTGGTCAGCTTATTGATGCCGGCGTTCTTGTTGTAAAAGGCCTGGGCCACGGCGGTGTTCGGCTTGTGGCTGCCGGCCGGGCTGACGCCTTCGTATTTGTAGTAGATCTTGGCCGGGGTATCGAGCGCCTTCTCCAACCTGCGGGCCCGGAACAGCGGCGCCGGACGCCATTGCCGGTAGATATCGCGCACCGGACCCGGGATCTCGATCTCGCGTTCGGCCGAGACCTCCTGCATGATCAGGTCCATCGGGAACAGCGGCGCCAGGTCGTCGGGGCCGATCGGTTGGCCGGTGCCCGGGTGCAACACCGCCGGTGGCGGTGCCGGCAGGTCGGCGGCGATGTTGTACCAGGTTTTCGGTATTTGGGTTTCGTCCAAAGTGTACTTTACCGTGTCGGTCATCTCTGGGGCTCCCTGTCGAAAATTGACGAATTGTGCTGCCTTACGGCTTAGCAACAGTCTAAGGTCAAGCGGCCCCGGGTTTCCAGTGGTTTCGCTTAAACGACGCCCACCGGGGAGAGGCTAAGGTCATGGGTGATTTATCAAACGAACTTGCCGAGACGGCGTACTGGTGGGAAGCGGCACCGCTCCCCGACCTGCCGGAACAGCCCATCGCCGGGCAATGCGACGTCGCGGTCGTCGGTGCCGGTTATGCCGGGCTCAGCGCCGCGCTGACCTTGGCTCGGGCCGGACGCTCGGTCCAAGTGTTCGACCGCGACCGCCCGGGCGAGGGTGCTTCCAGCCGCAATGGCGGCATCGCCAGCGGCAATATCCGCACCGGTTTTGGGGCGCTGATCAAGGCGGCCGGCCTCGAGCGTGCCAAGGCGATCTACGGCGAAGGCATCGAGGCACGCGACGACCTGGTCGCCTTCGTGAAAAACGAAGCCATCGATTGCGACTTCCAGCCCTGCGGTCGTTTCACCGGTGCCTATCGGCCGGCCAATTACGAGGCTATGGGCCGCGAGGCGGATCTGTTGAACCGTCACCTGGGGCTTGCGGCCCATACCGTGCCACGTGCCGACCAACACCAGGAAATTGGCAGCGATTTGTACCATGGCGGCATGGTGCGCCCGGATATCGGCGGCCTGCATCCGGGCAAGCTGCATTTGGGAATCTTGGACAAAACGGTGGCGGCCGGCGCCGTGGTGCATGGGCTGACCCGGGTAGCCGGCGTGACCCGGGACCGCGGCGGCTTTACCGTCCAGACGGCGCGCGGTACCGTAAAGGCGCGTGACGTCGTGGTGGCGACCAATGGTTATACCGACACGGTCGACCGCTGGCTGTGCCGCCGGCTGGTACCGGTGCCCAGCCAGATTATCGCCACCGAGCCCTTAGACCCCGAGCTCATGGCCCGACTGATGCCCAAGCAGAGAATGCTGGGGGAGTCCCGAAAACTCTATCACTACTTCCGGCCGTCGCCCGACGGCACGCGGGTCATCTTCGGCGGCCGGGCCGGCGCCCTGGCAAGCCAAGGCGCGGCCAAGGCGGCGCATCTCCAGCGCGACATGGTCGAGATTTTTCCCGACTTGGCGGACGCCGCAATCAGCCACATCTGGTGGGGCAATGTCGCCTTCAACCTGACCTTCCAACCAGTGCTGATGGTGCGCGACGGCATCCATTATGCCTGCGGCTTCTGCGGCTCGGGCGTTGTCTGGGCCCGCTGGCTCGGCAACAAGGCGGCCTACAAGATCCTCGGCGACGAGCGGGGTCGCAGCGCCTTCGAGCCCGAGCGCCTGATCGGCCTGCCCTTCTACAACGGTACCCCCTATTTCCTGCCGCTGACCATGGCCTGGTTCGGCACCCGCGATCGGCTGGGAGTATAACCTTATGGTGCGATTGGACGGTCCCAGGCTCGAACCCGCCTCCGGCGGCCCGGCCCGGCACCTGGTGGTGCTGCTGCACGGCTACGGTTCGGACGGCAATGACTTGATCGGCTTGGCCCGCTGCTGGCACGAAGCGATGCCCGATACCGCCTTTGTGGCGCCGCACGGGCCGGAGCCGTGCGAACTGGCGCCGATGGGCTATCAGTGGTTTTCGCTCGATGACTATGACCCAGATCTTGCCCGCCGCGACCCGGCCCGCATGGCGGAACGTTACAACCGCATGGTCGTTGCCGCCGAGCGTGTGGCGCCGGCGGCTGCCGGTTTCATTGACGACGAACTGGCCAGCCTGGGTCTGGACCGGAGCCGCCTGGCCCTGGTCGGGTTCAGCCAAGGCACCATGTTGAGCCTGCATCTTGCGCTCAGGCACGACCGGCCCTGCGCCGCCGTACTTGGCTATTCCGGGGCCCTGCTGGGGGCCGACGGCCTGGCCCGGGCGATCACCGCGCGGCCGCCCGTCCTGCTGTGCCACGGCGATGCCGACGACGTGGTGCCGGTGAACGCCCTGTTCGACGCCGCCACCGCCCTGGGACAGGCCGAGGTGGCGGTGCAATGGCATGTCTGTCCCGGTCTCGGCCATGGTGTCGACGAACCCGGCCTGACCATCGGCGCCCGCTTCCTGATCGACATGTTGCCCCGATAAGGCCGGCGCCTTTCAATGGGGTCAGACCCCTTTGAGTTTCTAGAGTATCAGTTTCATGCCGACATGGGAGGCGGTGAAGCCGAGCCGCTCGTAGAAGCGGTGGGCATCCGGACGGGTCGCGTCGGTGGTCAGTTGCACCAGGCCGCAGCCCGCCTCGCGGGCCAATGCGATGGCGTGCGCGAACAGGCGTTCGCCGATCCTTTCGCCACGAAATCGCTTATCGACCCGTACCGCCTCGATCTGGGCCCTGAGCACGCCTCGCCTTGCCAGTCCGGGAATGAAGGTGAGCTGCAGGCAGGCAACGATTTCGCCGCCGATCTCGCCGACGATCACCTGGTTGCCGGCCTGTTCCGTGATTGCCTGAAAGGCCTGGTGATAGGCTGAGCCCGGTGGCGGATCGCGATCCTCGCGGTCCCGACCCAGAGGATCATCGGCCAGCAGGGCAACGATGGCGGTGATGTCGATGTTAGTGGCGCTGCGAAATTTCAGCCTGGCCATGGCATGGGGCGCTCCCGGTTCAAGAATATGTCATACACCACATATTGTGTCTTTCCTGTGAAATCCTTCAATGTGTGCCAAAAAAAACACTGGCATCTTGGTCGCTTAGCCGTCAAAATTCGCCTGCCCGCAGCCCGATGAAAGGAAGGAAAAGCTGTGCTGGTCGCCCTGGAAGACTGCCCAGCCCTGGTGCTGAACGCCGATTACCAGCCACTCAGCTATTTCCCGCTGTCGCTATGGCCCTGGCAGGAGGCGGTCAAGGCGGTGTTCATGGAGCGGGTCAACATCGTCGACCAATATGACCGCACCGTGCGCTCGCCCAGCTTCGAAATGCGGCTTCCCAGCGTCGTGTCGCTGAAGCATTACGTCAAGCCGGCGACGCGCCCCGCGTTTACGCGGTTCAACCTCTTCCTGCGCGACCGCTTCACCTGCCAGTATTGCGGTGCCCGGGACGAACTGACCTTCGACCATGTCATCCCACGCAGCCGCGGCGGCCGCACCCGCTGGGACAATGTGGTCGCGGCCTGCGCGCCGTGCAACCTGCGCAAGGGCGGCCGCATGCCCCGGGACGCCGGCATGATCCCACGTACCAGGCCGGAGATGCCGGACGTGCGCCAGCTTCAAAACAACGGCCGCGCCTTCCCGCCGAACCACCTGCATGAGAGCTGGCGCGACTTCCTCTACTGGGACACCGAACTGGAGGAATAATCCCGGACCACACTCGAAGTATCGGCCGGTCAGTATTTACCCTCGCCGGGCGCCGGCTTGGTGCGGCCTAGTCGGGTGTAATACCGTTCGGGGATGTCCTCGGCCCGTTTGTAGAAATGCCAGACACAGGGTTTCGAGGCGTCCGGGTCGTAGTCGGTGACCCACAGGGGATGCCCGCCCCACTCCATCGGCAGCATCTCGTTGACCGCGCAGTGCAGGCAGTAATAGGGCACGCCGGTCCGGTTCCAGCTCCAATCATAGGCTTTTTCAGTGGCACCGAAATTGTAGGGCGGTCCAAGCCGTGAGGGGGTACCGTCGACCGGGTCGCCGCGGCGCATGCGCCCGCCGGAGCCACAGGGGTCCATGGCAATCGAATAGCGTTCGTCATCCTCGGTGATGGTCGCCCCGCCATCCTGTTTCGGGCCGCCATGGTGGCTGCGCATGATCTCGGCGCTGATCTGCATGCGGGCTTCGACGCTCAATCCCAGGAACCCTTTCCAGGTCCGCTTCAGCATCCAGCCTTCCTGGCTGGCCCGCAACGCCTGGTACATCTCCTCTTCGCTGGTCCGCCGGGCGATCTCGGTCAACAGGTTCCAGACCCAGTCGCACATCAGGTCGTGCAGCCCCTTGCCTTCCGGGATCATGTAGCGGGCTAACGCCTTGGCCTCGTCCAGGCGTCCGGCGTCGATCGCCGCCTCGATCAGGTCCGGGGTCGGCCGCCCCTGTTCCTCGGGCGGGTCCTGGCGCATCGCCCGGCCCAAAGCGGCAAAATCGGCAAGTTTCAGCATCGCGGTCATCCTCCCTGTGATCGCCCAAGGGTACTGCGACGGGGCTGTCTGAGGAAACCCTGTCCTTGGCCATGATTACCGGATAGGGAATAGGTTGCGGAAGGACGAACTGACAATGCCACCGAACACCGACACGGCAAGCTGGGCTGAGATCGCCCGCGACGGTCATCTGTTGCGGGTGGCTATGCGGTCGGGTCGGCCAGTTGCGGCGTCGTCGCCAACACCGCCGGCTTTGCCACCAGCGGCAGCATCGAGACCTCGGAAACGGTCGCCTTTTGGGTCTTCCTCGTTTTTATCCCGGTAGCCTTGGTGGCGATCGTGGCGGGATGGAAGCTGAGCGCGCAGGAGCGGACTATTTGAGCGCGGCTTAGTTCGCCCCTTCCAGCAGCCGGCGAGCGATGACTTGGGCTTGGATCTCGGCGGCGCCCTCGAAGATATTGAGGATGCGGGCGTCGCACAGGATCCGGCTGATCGGGTATTCCTGGGCATAGCCGTTGCCGCCGTGGATCTGTAGCGCGTTGTCGGCCGAGGCCCAGGCGACCCGGGCGGCCAGCAGCTTGGCCATGCCCGCCTCCAGGTCGCAGCGGCGCCCCGCGTCCTTCTCGCGGGCCGCGAAATAGCTGAGCTGACGGGCCAGCATGATCTCGACCACCATCCAGGCCAGCTTGGCGTAGACCCGGGGGAAGGCAAAGATCTCCTTGCCGAACTGGATCCGCTCGCGGGCGTATTTCAGGCCCTGCTCCATGGCGCTCTGGGCGACGCCGATGGCGCGGGCCGCGGTCTGGATGCGGGCCGATTCGAAGGTCTCCATCAACTGTTTGAAACCCTTGCCCTCTTCCCCGCCCAGCAGATTTTCGGCCTTGACCGCAAAGCCGTCGAATCCGAGTTCGTATTCCTTCATGCCGCGATAGCCCAGCACGCCGATTTCAGTACCGGTCATGCCTTCGGTCGGAAACGGGTCTTCGTCCGTTCCCCTGGTCTTCTCGGCGATGAACATCGACAGGCCCTTATAACCCGGCTGATCCTGGTCGGTGCGGGCCAACAGGGTCATCACGTCGGTGCGGGCGGCATGGGTGATCCATGTCTTGCTGCCGGTGACACGGTAGGTATCGCCATCGCGTACCGCGCGGGTCCTGAGCGAGCCGAGATCGGAGCCGGTATTGGGCTCGGTGAACACCGCGGTGGGCAGGATCTCGCCCGAGGCGATCCTGGGCAGCCATTTTGCCTTCTGGTCCTCGGTGCCGTTGCGGCCAATCAGTTCGCAAGCGATCTCCGAGCGGGTGCCCAGGGACCCGACACCGATATAGGCACGGCTCAGCTCCTCGGTGACCACGCACATGGCGGTCTTGCCCATGCCCAGCCCGCCATGCTCCTCGGCCACGGTCAGGCCAAAAACGCCAAGCTCGGCCATCTGTTCGACCACCGGCATGGGGATCAACTCGTCCTTCAGGTGCCAGTCATGGGCATGGGGCACCACCTGTTCCTCGGCAAAGCGGCGGAACTGGTCGCGGATCATCGCCTCCATCTCGTCGAGGCCGAGATCGCCGAAATTGCCGCTGTCCAGGCTGTCGGCGACCAGTTCGGCGATGCGTGTCCGTACCGCACCGGTGTAGCCGCCGCGCACCAGGCGGCTCACCTCGGCCGTCTGGAACTCGGCCACCGCGCCATCGTCGATCCCCATGTCGTGGGGTCGCACGGTCTCGCCCTGGCTGATCGGGATGCCGCCCGCGATCTGGCCGAGATATTCGCCGAACGCGGCCTGGAGAATGAGCTGTTCCAGCTCGCCGAAGCGCCCCTCGCCCTCCAGGGCGGCGGCCCAGCCAACCAGCTCGCGCAAGCTTTCGACATAGGTCGCGAACCAGGCCAGGCCGTGGGCAGCGAACTGCTCGCGTTCCAGGGCTGCTCCACTGATCCGGCCGTCATCACCCCGGACCAGGCCGGCAACTCCGGACTTGGCCGCGGCCAACAGCCGGTCGGCGGCATCCAGCGCAGCGCGGCAGGTTGGCAGCAGATCGTCAAGCAAGGCGGTGCCGCGCTGATCGCTCATACTGATACTCCTTTACTCCTTGCCGGCTTCGATGGCGTCCTCGACGGTCCGCAGGCCCGGATACTTGGCGCAGACCAGCACCGCCATGTTGCCGGGCTTGTGTTCGTTGTTCCACATTTTGGTATGGGCGCGGGGAATGTCCTCCCAGCTGAAGACCTCGGACATGCACGGGTCGATGCGCCGTTCGATGACCAGCTGGTTGGCCTGCGCGGCCTGCTTCAAATTGGCAAAATGGCTGCCCTGGATACGTTTCTGGCGCATCCACACGAAGCGGGCGTCAAAGGTCAGGTTGTAGCCGGTGGTGCCGGCGCAGAAGACGACCATGCCGCCGCGCTTGACCACCATGCACGAGACCGGGAAGGTCGCCTCGCCGGGATGTTCGAAGACGAAATCGACGTCGACACCCTTGCCGGTGATCTCCCAGATCGCCTTGCCGAACTCACGGACCTTCTTCATATAGGGGCCGAATTCCTCCGACCCGACATCGGGCAGTCGGCCCCAACAGTCGAAATCCTTGCGGTTGACCACGCCCTTGGCGCCCAGCGAGAAAACAAAATCGCGCTTGTCCTCGTCCGAAATCACGCCGATGGCGTTGGCGCCGGCGGTGGCGATCAGCTGGATCGCCATCGACCCCAGACCGCCGCTGGCGCCCCAGACCAGCACGTTGTGGCCGGGCCTGAGAATATGCGGCCGGTGGCCGAACAGCATGCGGTAGGCGGTGGCCAAGGTCAGGGTGTAGCAGGCGCTTTCCTCCCAGGTCAGGTGCCGCGGCCGGGCCATCACCTGCTGGGCCTGAACGCGGGCGAACTGGGCGAAGGATCCGTCCGGCGTCTCGTAGCCCCAGATCCGCTGGGTCGGCGAGAACATCGGGTCACCGCCATTGCATTCCTCGTCGTCTCCGTCATCCTGGTTGCAATGCACAACAACCTCGTCGCCGACCTTCCAGCGGGTAACCTTGCTGCCGACCGCATAGATCACGCCGGACGCGTCCGATCCTGCGACGTGATAAGGCTCCTTGTGCACGTCAAAGACGGAGATCGGAATCCCCAGCGACGCCCAGACGCCGTTGTAGTTGACGCCGGCCGCCATCACCAGAACCAGCACATCGTGGCTGTCGATTTCCGGGGTATTCACCACTTCGACCTGCATCGCCTCTTCCGGTGGGCCATGGCGTTCACGGCGGATCGCCCAGGCATACATCTGCTTGGGTACGTGTCCCAGGGGCGGGATCTCGCCGATCTCGTAAAGATCCTTCAGTTCCTGCTCGGGCGCTGCCTCGGCGGAGGTCTCGCTGGAAGCCATGGTCGTCATTCCCCAACGTCTGTTAAAGTCACACGAATGAGCCGGCGAGGGCCGGTTTGGAAGCGGATAATCGGTCAGTCGTCCGCGACATGCAAGATTATTTTGCGGTGCAGCAATTGCTATGATATTGCTCTGCGCCGATCGAAAACGAAACAATCGTACGTGAGAGGCTGATTACCCCATGGCGACACGGCGATCCGGCGACGACTCTGGGCCCAAGCGCGACCGCCCCTGGCTGATGCGAACCTATTCCGGGCACAGCTCGGCCAAGGCATCGAACGAGCTTTACCGGTCAAACCTGGAGCGCGGCCAGACCGGCCTGTCGGTCGCCTTCGACCTGCCAACCCAGACCGGCCACGACAGCGACCACGTGCTGGCCAGGGGCGAGGTCGGCAAGGTGGGCGTGCCGGTCTGCCATCTGGGCGACATGCGCACCCTGTTCGACGGCATCCCGTTGGCCAAAATGAACACCTCCATGACGATCAACGCCACCGCGCCCTGGCTGTTGGCGCTCTATGTGGTGGCGGCCGAGGAACAGGGGGCGAGCCGCGACCAGTTGACCGGCACGGTCCAGAACGACATCGTCAAGGAATACCTCAGCCGCGGCACCCATATCTTCCCGCCGGCCCCGAGCATGAAGCTGACCACCGACGTGATCAGCTTCACCTATCGCGAGATCCCGAAGTGGAACCCGACCAATGTCTGTTCCTACCACCTGCAGGAGGCGGGCGCGACGCCAGTGCAGGAACTGGCCTTCGCCCTGGCCACCGCAACGGCGGTGCTGGACGCGGTCAAACAGTCGGGCCAGGTGCCTGAGGCCGACTTTCCCAAGGTGGTGGGGCGGATCAGCTTCTTCGTCAATGCCGGCATCCGCTTCGTCACCGAGATGTGCAAGATGCGCGCGTTTGCCGAGTTGTGGGACGAGATCACGGCCCAGCGTTACGGTATCGACGAGGAGAAGTTCCGGCGCTTCCGCTACGGTGTCCAGGTCAACTCGCTGGGTCTGACCGAACCGCAGCCGGAAAACAACGTCTATCGCATTCTGTTGGAGATGCTGGCGGTGGTGTTGTCCAAGGACGCCCGCGCCCGGGCGGTGCAGTTGCCAGCGTGGAACGAGGCGCTGGGCCTGCCCCGACCGTGGGACCAACAATGGTCGCTCCGACTGCAGCAGATCGTGGCCTACGAGACCGACCTGCTGGAATATGGCGATATCTTCGCCGGCTCGACCGAGATCGCCGCCAAGGTCGCCGACCTGAAGGCCGAGGCCCAGGCCGAACTGGCCCGCATCGACGACATGGGTGGCGCCATCGCGGCGGTGGAAAGCGGTTACCTGAAACAGGCGCTGGTCGGCGCCAACGCCCAACGGGTGGCGGCGATCCAGGACGGTGCCCAGACGGTGATCGGGGTCAACCGCTTTACCGAGACCGCGCCGTCGCCGTTGACCGAGGCGGATGACGGCGGCTTCCTGAAAGTCGACCCGGCCGCCGAACGCGAGGCGATCGAACGCCTGATCGCCTGGCGGGCGGACCGCGACGACGCGGCTGCAACCGCTGCCCTCGCCGATTTGGAGGCGGCGGCCAAGGAAGGCCGCAATGTCATGGAACCCTCGATCGCTGCCGCCCGGGCTGGTGTCACCACCGGCGAATGGGCCGACGCATTGCGCCGGGTCTATGGCGAATACCGGGCCCCGACCGGGATCGGCAGCGGCACCACGGGCGCCACGGCCGGCGATACCGAAAAGGCCCGCGAGGCGGTCGCCGCGGCGGCCCGGCAGTTGGGCCGGCCGCTGAAGGTGCTGATCGGCAAGCCGGGCCTGGACGGCCATTCCAACGGTGCCGAACAGATCGCCGTGCGGGCCCGCGACTGCGGCATGGAAGTGGTCTATGAGGGCATTCGCCTGACGCCCGACGAGATCGTCACCGCGGCGTTGGAGGAGAGCGTCCACCTGGTCGGCCTCTCGGTGCTCTCGGGCTCTCACCTGCCGCTGGCGGAAGCGGTGATGGACGGCCTGCGCCGTGCCGGCCTGGAGGACGTGCCCGTCGTGGTCGGCGGCATCGTACCGCCAGAGGACGCCGCGCAACTCAAAAAGGCCGGTATCGCGGCGGTCTACACGCCCAAGGACTTTGACCTGGACCGCATCATGACCGATATCGCCCGGATCGCCTCGGAGGCAAACGAGCGGACGGCGTAGTTTCGGCTTGGGGTTGGAGCGGACCTAGTTAGGTTGACGTTCCCCGATCGGTCGCCCGCGGTAGATACAACGCGACCGCGGTGCCGCGCCCGACTTCGCTGTCGACGGCGATGTGGCCGCCGGACTGGTGGATGAAGCCATAGACCATGGAAAGGCCCAGGCCGCTGCCTTCGCCGACCTCTTTGGTGGTGAAAAACGGCTCGAACACGTGCCGCAACACGTCCTTCGGTATGCCGCAACCGGTGTCGCGAACGGTCACCACGACATAATCGCCGGGCCGGGCCAGGGGGTCCGCAAAGCCGCTGCCATCGGCCAGGCTGGCGTTGGCGCACGCGATCGTCAGCTTGCCGCCATCGGGCATCGCGTCGCGGGCATTGAAGACCAGGTTCAGCACAGCGTTCTCCAACTGCCCGGGGTCGGCGGACGCGGTCCATAAATCGGGCTCCACCAACAACTCGACCTCAATGGTCTCGCCAAGCGCGCCACCTAACAGCTCGGACATTTCCGATACCAGCCGGCCCGGATCGAAGCGTTTCGGCAGTAATCGCTGTTTGCGCGAAAACGCCAGCAGGTGCTGCACCAGGCTGGCGCCGCGTTTGGTGGCGTTGTGGATTGCCACCACGCGTTTGTCGCCTTGCCCGAGTTCCATCTCCAGCAGTTCGGCGTTGCCCATGATCACGGCCAGCAGATTGTTGAAATCATGCGCGACGCCGCCGGTCAGCTGGCCGACCGCCTGCATCTTCTGGGCCTGCGATAGCTTGGCCTCGCTCTCTCGCAGCGCTTCTTCGTGCTGTTTGATTTCGGTCAGATCGGTGTGGACCAGCAACGTGCATCCATCCGCCAATTGCCGATCCCGCACCAATAACCAGCGCCCGTCCGTGCGCTCGACCAGCATCGGCTCGGCGGGATTGCGGTGGCGTTCCACCCGCTCTTGGAAGTACTTGTCCTCGTGGCCGATCGCCTCGACGATCCGGCCGTGATCGATATGGTCCCGCAAGAGCGCCTCGAAGTTGACCCCGGGCACCAGGGCGCGCGAAAGCTCCGGGTGGAATTCACGGAACTTTTTGTTGCAGAAGATCAGGCAATCATCCCGGTCGAACAGGGCAACGCCATCGGACATGACCTCAACGGCGTCCTGGAACCGCTGCTGCTCGTGTTCAACCTGTTCCCGTGCTTCGACCGTGTCCGTGATGTCCGTGCCAATTCCCCGATAACCCTGGAAGTTGCCGTCGGTGTCGAACACCGGGACACCGGCGGTGCGCAGCCACCTCACCCTACCGTCGGGCGTTGCTCGTTGGAAAACGTAATCCTTGTACGGCAGGTGCCGGTTCAGGATTTCCACATGGTCCAGCCAGTTCTTGTCCGGCGGGTCGGGTGCTCCGTACTCCTCGCGTTTTTTGCCGTAGTACTGCTCAGGCTGAAGGCCTGTCACCTTTTCATAGCCGGACGAGATCCAGGTCAGCCGCGTATCCTCGTCCATCTCCCAGAACCAGTCTGAGCTGGCGGCGGCGAAGTCGCGGAATCGCTGCTGGCTTGCCTTCAACTCGGCATCCAGAATGCCACGCTCCAATTCGGCCGATGCCCGGGTGGAGACGATTTGCAGCAATGTCTTGACCAGTTGGGGGTCGCCAAAGGGTTCGACGTCCAACACCGCAATCAGACCCAGCGGCCGTCCATCGCCGGCCCAAAGGGGGATGCCGGCATAACTTTGCGCCGCCATTTCGACCAGCAGTTCGTCCTTAGGAAAGAGCTCTTGGATCCGATCGGGGTAACAGCACAGGGATCGGCCGATCACATTTTCACAAGGCGTGCCGGCTAGGCCGTATTCGATGTTTTCCTGGATTTCGCCGTGTGCATACAGGGCGATGCTTTCCACCGTATCCTTCTTTTCCGAAACGATGCGATCGACGAAGACATAGGCGACATCGAGGGCTTGGCCCAGATACTCGACAAGGTCGCGAAAGAAGCCGTTGCCCGACGCCTGCCAGCCACGCTGAGCGACAAACTCCAGCGTGTTTTCAACAATCCGGTTTGTGTTGTTGGTGTCCGACCGCCCCATCGTGACGCCTTGAACTCCAAATAGCGCCGGGGTTCCGACGAAAAATACTGGTGACATTCTAGGGAGAAGAGTAAGCGAACCTCCGGAACCGACAAGAACCCAGGTCAACTAAGTCGGATTGTCCAGGGCGCGCGATACCGGTCCGACGGCAGCCATACCTGCCCCGCAGCATGGGGGCCGGACGGCGCCCGGAAGACCCTCGTTTTTATGCCGCGGCCTCACCCCGCGCCGAACCGACCGCACGCGGCAGGTAGAGCGTGACCGCGGTGCCGCGGTCGGGCTGACTGTCGATGGCGATATGGCCGCCGGATTGGTGGGCGAAGCCATAGACCATCGATAGACCCAAACCGCTGCCTTCACCAACCTCCTTGGTCGTGAAGAACGGTTCGAAGACGTGGTTCAACACGTCTTCCGGAATGCCGCAGCCGGTGTCCCGCACAGTCAGTGCCGCGTAGTCGCCGGGTTTCGCGGCGGGGTCGGCGAAGGTGCCGACATCGCCCAAGCTGGCATTGCAGCATTCAATGGTCAGCTTGCCGCCCCTCGGCATCGCGTCGCGTGCGTTGATCGCCAGGTTCAAGAGCGCGTTTTCCAACTGCCCGGTATCGGCCAACGCGGCCCACAGGTCCGCCTCTTCGGTCATCTCCACCTGGATTTTTCGCCAAGCGACCGGGCGATCAAGCCGGACATGTCGGATACCAGCGCGCCGAGATCGACATGCTGCGGATCCAATGGCTGCTTGCGGGAGAACGACAGCAACCGCTGCACCAATTCGGCGCCGCGCTTGGTGGCGTGGAGGATTGCGGCCAGGCGCTTTTCGTCATGACCGGACTGAAATTGCAACAACTCGGCATTGCCCATGATCACGGCCAACAGATTGTTGAAATCATGGGCGATGCCGCCGGTCAACTTGCCGATGGCCTGGATCTTCTGGGACTGAGAAAGCTTGGCCTCGCTTTCCCGCAAAGCCTCTTCGTTTTGCTTGATCTCCGTGAGGTCGGTGTTGATCAACAACGTGGAGCTGTCAGCCAGGCGCTCGTCCCGCGCCAGCAACCAGCGTCCGTCGCTGCGCTGGGTGAGCAGTGGTTCGGTCGGATTGCGGTGACGTTCCATTCGTTCACGGAAGAACCTGTCCTCTTGCCCCTGGGCATCCAGGACGCGGCCCTCGTCGAGATTGTCACGAAGCAGGGTCTCGAAACTGATCCCCGGTGCGATTCGAGGCGAAAGCCCGGGATTGAGCGCGTGGAATTTCGCGTTGCAGAATAGCAGACGATCGTCTTGGTCGAACAGCGCTATGCCGTCGGACATGCCTTCCACCGCGTCCTTGAACCGGGCCTGTTCCTGTTCGACCTGCCGCTGGGCTTCCACCGTTGCGGTCATATCCGTGCCCGAACCACGATACCCTCGGAAATGACCGTCATCGTCAAACACCGGCACGCCGGAAATGCAAAGCCAACGCACGCCGTCACGGGTGTGGCGCTCGTAGACAAAGTCCTTAAACGGCTTGTGTTGGCGCATGGCTTCCAGATGCGCCCGCCATTTTTCGGTCTGGATATCCGGCGCACCCACCTCTTCGCGGGTCTTGCCGTAGAACCATTCCGGCGGGTTGCCCGTCGCGTGTTCGATTTCCGGTGACAGCCAGGTGAACCGCAAGTCCTGATCCATTTCCCAGAACCAGTCCGAACTGGCGGCCGCGAAATCGCGAAAACGCGCGTGACTGGCCTGCAATTCCGCATCCAGGATCTGGCGTTCCAATTCCGCCGACGCACGCAGACAAACAATCTGCAGCAAAGTTTCGATCAGTTCGGGGTGGGTTAGCGGTTTTTCGTCGACCAGGGCGATCAGGCCCAGCGGTCGACCGTCGCCGGCCCAAAGCGGCAAACCGACATAGCTTGCCGCGCCCATTTCAACCAGCATCTCATCGTCGGGAAACAGCTCCTGTACCCGATCGACGTGGCAGCACAGCGACTGGCCGACGACGTCCTCGCACGGCGTGCCGGCCAAACCGTATTCGATATCGTCGACGATCTCGCCGCGCATGGACATGGCGATACTGCGCACCGTGTCGTCTTTTTCCGGCATCAGCCGGCCGACAAACACGCAAGCCACATCCAGCGTCTGACTGAGGTAGAGGACAAGGTCGTCAAAAAAGCCCCGGTCCGACGCCTGCCAACCACGCTGGGCGATGAACCGAAGTGTTTCGTTAACGATATCGTTTTCCACAGGGACCTGCGCCGGTCGCATCGCACCCCCAAAAAGTTATAATCGCCGTCATCTCTGTTACTGGGGACCTGCGCAACTATTCCAGAGGAAGCGTGAACATTCCGTCAACAGTCGCGCGAGGCCGAGGAAGTGACTGGTTCACCGTCGAGCCGGTGCGGATTTGGAACACCAAACATGGGCCAACCCAGGTCGTTTGGCGGCTACGGGCTAAGGACGCTCGCGCTTTCAAAGTGTTACAGCGGCGGGCTTCGCACCGTGAGAAATGGCAGGGCGTTTAATGGCTGGCGACCAAGCGGCCGGGTATTCCAGCACCGCTCGTTCGGCAATCCGCCTAAACTGGCTGCAGGCGATCGCCTGCTTGGCCGACCTCGACCTTCAGAAAACAACCTGGCTGGACCCGGAGAACAAGAACCCGCATTGGCAATTTGTTGAGTTTGTGCACAGCTACTATGACTGTCTTAGCGTCGCTGAGGACGACCCTTACGACCAACCTGTTGTGCTGGGTCTCTTCACCGCATCCGAAGTTGCCGTTGTGGCCGAACTGCATGCGGCTCTTGAGACCTACGAGCCGCCAGGTGGTGATAGATACGACCTGGCTGCCATCCTTGCCGATCCCAGTTGGCAAGAAGTGGCAGCAGCGGCCACCCGTGCCCGTGAAAGGCTCAAGGCCCTCCTCACCGACCCAATGGAGCTGGGTGCCTTGCGAAATATTGACCGCTCGTTCACCACCGCAGGATCAGCGCGTCGTCCCGGAACTCGAAACTGGTGAACTGGCCGAGGAAACGCATACCCAACAGGGAGCCGGACATGTCGGCCTCGTTGACTGAAGCGGGCATGTCGGTCAGGCGCAACGACCCGACCCGCATCTCACCCAAACGCACCGGTGCGCCACGCACCGTGCCATTGGAGGTTTCATAGACTTTGTTGAACCGCAAAGAGCCGGGATCGAAACCAAGCCGTCGGGCATCGGCGGGGCTCAACACCACGTCCGACGCGCCGGTGTCCACCATGAACCGGATCGGCACCCCATCGACCTCGGCCTCCAGCCGGTAGTGGCCGTCGGTACCGACCCGCAGCGTCAGCTCGCGGTCGCCGGTTTGCTGAGCCGCGTGGGGCAGCAATTCACCGGTCAGGCGCTGGGCCAGGGGTTCCAGGTCGTGGCGGAAGCTATACCCGATTGCGAGGACCAGCGCGATCGCGACCCAGATCGCACCGTTGCGCAGGGCCGTGCTGAGGCGCAACCGTCGCGCACCGATCATGCCGCTGGACACCAGCGCCAACAGGCCCAGCAGATAGACTAGGTGCACCCGGTCACCGCGCGCCGACAAGGCGTCGGGAAACCGCCAGGCCAGAAACCCGGTGACCGCGATCGCGGCCACCAGCAACACGAGCCAGAGGAGCCAGCCACGGGCACCCCCACCTTGATCATGGCGTTCGTTTTCCGGCATCTCGATGTCGTCAGCACCGTTTGGCGGTACGCCCCTATTACGTTTGCTGGTTCTTTTGCGTTCGCCCAAATGTAGACGGTGTTGCCGCCGTTTCAAACCCTGGGTCCGCAACGATCGGGCGGAAAATCTGGTGAAGGAGCGTGGCTAATGTGGGTTTGGGTATTTCTTGATCACCCGGAACATCCTTTTGAACTGCGGGATATTCGACTTAACTGTGACATAGGACGGGATTGGCGCACGTGAAACGAAGGTCATTCCACTCTCAAGCTTACGTTTATGTAAGAATAATCCCGAAACATTACATATAAGTAAGGTTCCGTTAACACTCTGTGGATAACTACTTCCAATACCTTTCATAAAATTCTGTCATCGAGGGAACTGTCAGTCTAAGCGGAGGGTATCGCGAATTCGGGGATCAAGGAATGAACATTTCCTGGAAGAATGATTTGCAGGCTGCAGCAAGATTCATCAGGTCGATCCAGACAGATTGTCCAAGTATCAATCTCGACCTTGATGAAATTGCTTCGGCACTTGAAAGAACCGCCATTGAAGTCGGCCAGCGTTCCGCTACAGAAACCTGCCTACCGGGGCTCGCGAACGAACTGCAACGAGCCAAAGCCGGGGTTTGAGCCGGCGAGATATCGAGCAGGCGCTCAGATTTTGCCGTCCGTCAAACTGGAGGCCATGAGATCGACCATCTTGTCGATCTCCTTTTCCCGTCCTTCCTGCAATACATTCCGAATGAAACAGTCAGAGCCCCGCATGGGGCATGTGACATTCTCCTCGTAGCATTGCTGAAACTCTTCCAGTGCCAAGGCTTTGGCCTCGGCCGGTGATTTCCGCTCGTGATTGAGCAGGCGTATCATCTCTTCAAGACAGGGAATTCGGTTTCCGGACACCGGTGCGATTTCCTCTACGGCGGTCGCCTTTTCGGAAAACTTGTTTGTGTCGAGATAGTAGAGCCCAATCGCCCCGATTGGAAAGTCGAAATCGCGGGAGCCCGTCAACCTATACGATCAAACCTGGATCGCAACCGAGCCCGACCAAAGGACTAATCGCGGTCGTCGGATCGGTGGCTGGCCAACACCGCCCGGGCATCGAGGACTTGGCGCAGGTCGCGGCGGATCTCAGTCCAGCGGTAACGAACGGAGTTGCGGACGATCTCGCTGTCCAGTTCCTTAAGCTCGTTGATGATCGGCGACCATTCGACCAGCGCATCCGGACTTTCGGTGAAGGCTTGCTCGCCATCCTCGATCGAGGACCAGTCGGTGTCGCGGAGCCGCGCCAGCAGCTTGTCCTTCGACCCGGCGAAACCGTCACCGGCCTCCTCCTGCTCGCCGGTCTCGGCAAAAATCACATGCACAGCGTAGGTAATCAGGTCGCAAATCGCGTCGTCTGATGCATCGCTGCGTTGTTTGACCAGGCCCCCGGCAAATACCGCCAGGTCGGACACGCAGGCAACCCAGACCTGCCATTTGGCGATGTTGACCGAAACCATGAAATAGTCGTCGGCGAACAGTTCCGGATAGCGCGACCCGGCCCGGGTCCGCAGATAGCCGTAGAGCGAGGTCTGGGCCACATGCGAGGCGCGGGTGTTGATGAAATCGGCCAAGCCATCGCGATCGACCACCGGCGCCCGCCGCGAGACCCGGCTGCGCCGGAA
Organism: uncultured Sneathiellales bacterium; assembly: GCA_964344385.1. Lineage (GTDB taxonomy): Bacteria > Pseudomonadota > Alphaproteobacteria > CAYFNG01 > CAYFNG01 > CAYFNG01. Next base: position 392,078 of record CAYFNG010000002.1, on the reverse strand, counting down.
ATAGGTCCGCAAACTCTGCCAGACGACCGGAAGCTGATCCAGGTATCGCAAGGTTTGTCCTCAGTCTTTGGCCCGACAGTCGCCTGAGGCGAACGTCGGCGGCACTGTTCCGTCGCGCTCCCCCTCCCAACCAGCCACAAGGGTACCATCACCGGGTGGTTGGGAGGGGGAGCGCGACGGAACAGCCTCTTTCAAGTCAAACTCTCAGGCGGTTGGACTCCGCCCGCTTTATCCGCGAGTGGGGACGCGGGCGCAAGAATAAATGGTGTTCTGCGATTGGGAGCCCGGACAGCCCGCCGTCAGGCGTGGCCGGCGTCGGATGCCAACATGCGGGGATCGATGCCCGCCTTTTCCATCGCACGCTCCCACCGGTCCGAAAGGTCGTGACCGAAAATCAGCTCTTCGTCCGGGGCGGCATGCAGCCAGCCATTGGCCTGGATTTCCGCGTCCAGCTGACCCGGCGCCCAGCCTGCATAGCCCAGCGCCAGCAACCGCTGGCGCGGCCCCTTGCCGGAGGCGATCGCCTTGAGGACATCAATGGTTGCGGTCAAGGCAACATCGTCACTGACCAACAGAGTACTGTCCTGCAGGTAGTCGGCGGAATGCAGCACAAAACCGCGTCCCGAATCCACCGGCCCGCCGAAATGCACCCGGATCTGCTCTTCCGGATCCGGCACGTTGATGTCGAGCTGCTCAATCAGGTCGGGAAAGGTAATTCCGTCCAACAGCCGATTGACCACCAGCCCGATGGCGCCGGCGTCGGAATGGGCGCACAGATAGACGACCGTGCGCTCAAACGACGGGTCCGACAGTTGCGGCATGGCGATCAGCAACTGGCCTTCCAGATAACCCGAATGCGTACGAAGGATTTCCATCATTCAAACATGGAGCCCTTTCCGCCAAAGCGCAAGGGCACGTTAAGTTGACAACAATCATCGCCGATTTGAACCCAAGCCGATTAATATTCTTTTATAGTTCGGCCGCAATGATATCGGTCAATCCAGCTCCGGGGGAAAGTCGCCAAATGTCGCAGACGGTGCGCCTCAACGCCCTTTTTTTGAGTTTGTGGTGTCTTTTGGCAGCTGCTTCCGCAAGCGCCGGCGCCGCGGGGAGCTCAAACTGGGTCGAAACCCAGGAGAGCCAAATTCGCCTGATTGCCAGTCGAGACGCCCTGGAGGGCGACGGGCCGCTGATATTGGGGCTGCAGTTCCGTCTGGAACCGGGTTGGAAGATCTACTGGCGGTTTCCCGGCGATACCGGTTTTCCCCCTCAGTTCGACTGGTCGGGATCGACCAATCTGGGCCAGGCCACCGTGCAATGGCCGCTGCCCAAGCGTTTCGACACGTTCGGCCTGACCTCGTTCGGCTATGGTGACCAGGTGGTCCTACCGATCCGAATGGTGCCCGAAAAACCGGGGGACCCGGTCCGGGTCAAGCTGGCGCTGTACTACGGCATCTGCAAGGAAGTCTGCATCCCGCATGACGCCACGTTCAGCCTCGACCTGGCCGCTGGGCCGGGCAGGGCCACGCCGTTTGCCAAGCTGATCCGCCGCTATCAGGCCAAGGTCCCCCTGCGGGGCGGCACGGAAGGGCTGGAGGTCGTCGGCTTGCGCCTGACCGAGCACGACAAACCGGCCCTGAGCGTCACCCTGCGCAGCGACCGACCTGACCCCGTCTTCGACCTTTTCGTCGAGGGCGCCGCCGGCCATTTCTTCGGGACGCCGAAACCGACCCGTCGGTCGGAACCCCAGCTTTACGAGGTGACCTTGCCGATCGGCGGGCGCCGGCCGGCCGGCCGGTTGATCGGCAAGTCCCTGACCGTGACCGCGACCGACGGGCGGTCGGCGATCGAGACCGTCCTGCCGGTCGTGCGCTAACCTGTCGCTTTCGCTGATTTGATACGAACGGTCATCCCGGGCCCATAGGCATTGACCACCGCCGGTTCGGCATTATCTTGTCGGTCGATACGTTCGCCAATTTGATCATTTCATGACGGTCGCGAATCGCGGCCGCACCCCGGGGAGAGCGAGAATGACGATCCAAGTCGGAGACAAGATTCCGGAAGCCACCTTGACCCACATGACCGCCGACGGTCCGGCGCCGATCAGCACAGCCGATATCTTCGGCGGCAAGACGGTTGCCCTGTTTGCCCTGCCAGGCGCCTTCACGCCGACCTGCTCGGCCAAGCACCTGCCGGGCTTTCTGGCCAATGCCGCTGCGCTGGCTGCCAAGGGCGTCGACAGCATCGTCTGCCTGTCGGTCAACGACGCTTTCGTCATGGGGGCCTGGGGCAAGGACCAGAATGTCGGCGACAAGATCCTGATGGCGGCCGACGGCAACGCCGATTTCGCCAAGAAGCTGGGGCTCGATTTCGACGCCAGTGGTTTTGGCATGGGCGTCCGCTCGCAGCGCTTTTCGATGCTGGTCGAGGACGGCACCGTTAAGACCCTGAACGTCGAGGCCCCGGGCGCTTTCGAGGTATCGAGCGCCGAGCACATGCTGTCCCAGCTTTAGGTAAAACACCGCTACGACAACCGCCTGGCTCTAGGCGGGGCGGGCGTTACGACCACCGCCCACCCCGCCGACGGTGGCGTGCAAATCAGCCGTTGCCCGGTCGGCATCGGCTACGCTACGATATGTATCGCCATGGCAGAACCCCATGATCGATTGAGATCGGCACGGACCGAGGCGGGATACGGCTCGGCCGCTGCTTTCGCGCGAGAACACGGTTTCAATCAGGTTACCTACCGCAGTCATGAAAACGGGGTTCGCGGCATTCCGGTCGAAGCCGCGCAAGCCTATGCCGAAGCGCTGGAAGTTCCCCTGACCTGGCTGCTGGTCGGGGAAGAGGACCAGCCGCCGGCGGCCGCCCCGGTCGCCGAACCCGTCCAAACGGCGGCGGCAGCCGAGAACGCCGCAGCGGCCCGGACCGCCAATCAACCCGAAACGCTGGACGAAATCACGGCCCGCCTGGCCGCCGACCGGCGCATGAACCTGGATGATTTCCTCGACCTGATCTGGGCCCTGACGGTGGCGGCCGTGCGGCTGCTGCTGCGCGCTTTTCGCGGCGTGCTGTTCCTGCCACCGGTTCGCCGCGCCGCCAAGACGGCCGACAATTGGCTGCCGCCGGCGATCAGCCACGAAGCGATGGTCGCGGACCTGGCCTTCGTGCCGACCTATGGCGATCCCGGAACCGGCGACTGGCCGGTCGAGCGATCCCTATTGGCAGAGTTGGGCGACCCGCCCACCGAACGTCTGGCAATGGCGATCGTCACTGATGACGGCCTGGCCCCTGATATTGTCGAGGGTGATCGGGTTCTGGTCGATCTCGGCGCGCCCACCCTGAGCCGCGACGGCATCTACCTTTTGGCCGAGCCCGGCCCCACCCGCTTGGCCGTCGCGACGCGCCAGTCCGGTGGCCAATTCGCCCTGACCGACGGCAGTGGCGCGGTGCTGAGCCCGGAACCGCGGGTTGCCGGCCGAGTGGTATGGCTGGGCCATCGGCTTTCCTGAACAGCGAAGTGGACCACATGCCGCGTTTCAATCGACTTTTGATCACCGGGGCTGCCGGATCCTTGGGCGGCGTATTGCGCCATGGCCTGGCGCCATTAGCTACCACCTTGCGGCTTGGCGACCGCGCCGAGATTGGGAACGCGGCCGCCCATGAAGAACCGGTCCGTTGTGAACTGGGCGACTTCGATGCGGTCATGGACATGGTCGCCGGTTGCGACGCCGTTGTCCATTTCGGCGCTGCGCCGGTCGAGCGCCCCTGGGCCGAGATCCTCGAGAGTTCGATCAAGGGCGGCTACAACGTCTACGAGGCGGCCCGGCGCCATGGCATCAAGCGGATCGTCTATGCCAGTTCGATCCACGCCGTCGGTTATGTCCGGCGCGAGGATGGCGCCGATACCGACACGCCCCACAACCCGGACTCGCTGTACGGCGTATCGAAATGCTTCGTTGAGGATCTGGCCCAGCTGTATTTCCGCAAGTTCGGCATCGAATCCGCCTGCCTCAGGATCAACTCCTGCTTTCCCGAACCCGCCGACCGCCGCCACCTGGCGACCTGGCTCAGTTTCGACGATCTGGTGCAACTGGTGACCCGCTGCCTGGTCGCCGAACGCATCGGCTTTACCATCGTCAACGGCATTTCCGACAACCGCGAGGCCTTCTTCTCCAACCACAAGGTGGCGCATCTCGGCTACCGGCCCAGGGACAGCGCCGAGGCTTACCGCGACGCCGTCGAAGCCAAGGTGGCGCCAGGCGACCCGTTCGATGGGGCCATCGAATATGTCGGCGGGGTGTTCTGCAATTTCGGCCACCCCGACGACGAGGTGTGAGGAACCCATGCGGTTAAGCGACGCGCAAGTCACCGCGTTTCACGACAGCGGCTATGTCTATCCGCTGCAAGTTCTTGGCGCGGAAGAGGCCGACGACTTGCGAGCCCGGCTGGAAGCGGTCGAGGCGGCCCAGGGCGGCGCCCTGGAACCCGGCCAACGCGGCAAGTCGCACCTGCTGTTCAAATGGCTGGACGACCTGATCCGCGACCCCAGGGTGCTGGACCCGGTCGAGCAGTTGATCGGCCCCGATATCCTGTGCTGGAACACCATCTTCTGGATCAAGGAAGCCGGCGCCAAGAGCTATATCTCCTGGCACCAGGACATGACCTATTGGGGTCTTTCCAGTGACCGGGTGGTGACCGCCTGGCTGGCTCTGTCTGAGGCCAGCATCGAAAGCGGCTGCATGCGGGTGATGCCGGGCACCCATCGCGGCGCCGACCTGCCCCATGCCGATCGCTATGACGGCGACAACATGTTGACCCGGGGGCAGGAAATCACCGCCGGGGTCGACGACGACACCGCCGTGCACATGCCGCTGAAACTCGGCGAAATGTCGATCCACAATTACCGGCTGGCCCATGCCTCGGGGCCCAACCGATCCGATGACCGCCGCATCGGCATCTCGATGCATTTCATGCCGCCCGACACCGCCCAGGTGGTCGGCGACTGGGACTGTGCCGCCCTGGTCCGTGGCCGCGACACCTTCAACCACTTCGCCCACACTCCGGTGCCGACCGGCGATTTCGACCCCGATGCGGTTGCCTTTCATACCAAGGCCGGCGAGGCCATGCGCCAGATCCTGTATGCCGGCGCCGAACGCGACACTGGCAAGTTCTGAGGCGCGGGACATGGACACAGTCACGCAAATCGCTTTGGGTGCCGGGGTTGGGGCGGCGCTGCTGGGCCGCCGAATGGGCCCGCGCCGGGCAGCCCTGGTCGGCGGTGTGCTCGGCCTGTTGCCCGACCTAGATATCCTGGTGCGCTTCGACAATCCTGTTGATTCAATGATCAACCATCGTAGTTGGAGTCATTCCCTGCTGGTCCATGCGGTCCTGACACCGGTCCTGGGCGAAGGCCTGATGCGCCTGAGCAAGACGTTGAGGGACCAGCGCCTGCTGACCTATGCCGCGGTCTTCCTCTGCCTGGCAACCCACGCCCTGTTGGACGTGATGACCATCTACGGCACCCAGCTGTGGTGGCCGGTTTGGAACAAGCCGTTGGGGTTGGGTTCGATCTTCATCATCGACCCTTTGTATTCGCTGCCCCTGTTCGTGATCGTGTTCTGGGCCCTGGCACGGGGTGCCTGGACACGGCGTTTCGGCGCCGTGGTCGCATTTGGCCTGATCGCGTCGACCGCCTATCTCGGTTGGGGCGCGGCTGCCCAAAAAATGATCGAGGCCCGGGCCAAGGCGATGTTTGCTTCAGCCGGCTTCACACCAGAAAGGATGCTGGCGATCCCGACCCCGTTCAATTCGCTGTACTGGCGGGTCATCGCAATGAACGGCAATCACTACCTCAATCTCTATCTGCCGGTCCTGGGCGACGAGTCGTCTGTCTCTGCCTATATGCATCCCAGCGGCGCCGAACTGGCCACATGCCTGGATCCGGACGGCAATCAAACCCTGGCCCGGCTACGGGGATTCAACCACGGTTTCCAGCGCATCGATTGGCGCGACAACGAAATCGTCGTCTCTGACCTGCGCATGGGTCTGACCCCGAACTATGCCTTCCAGTTCGCGATCGCCGAGCGGCACGCTGACGGCCTGCGTTCCATCATGCCCGGCCGCCGGGGCGGCAGTGGCGGGGCACCGGGCGACCTGGGGTGGCTGTTGGCCAATATCGGACTGGATCCGGTCACCCGCCCGATCGAAGCGGCGGCGCGGCTGGACCGCACCCCGTGGACGGTGCTGGCCCACAGAGCCCAAGAAATGCAACATTGCTGAGTTGACCTAAAGCCCGGTCACCGCATAGAGCCGCAGAATGGCACGGTCGGCCCGGCCGAGCCGGCGCGAAAGGAAGCGGCGGGTTTTTTCCTGACCATCGCTGGTGTCGCGGCACCAGACCCGAAATGTCGTCAGGAAAATGGCGGTCAGGCCGATCTCCTCGATCTGCTGGCGGCGGCCGCCGGCCCTAAGGCCCACGGCATCACGCATCAATTGCAAGGTTTGGGAGAGATGCGCGATCGCCGGCCCCCAATGATGGACGTGTGGCAGGTGCAGCTTGGCGGCCAGCATCTCGGCGGTGACGGTCCGATAGGGTGCCAGCGCATCGAACCAGCGCAGCATCAGGATCTCGAACCGCTGCTTGACCGGCAGCTCGGCAAACCCGGCCGGTGGCGACGCCAGCATCGCGGTCAGGGCGCGTTCGAACCAGGCATCGGCGATGGCGTTGGCGTCGGGGAAGTGTTTTCGAATGTCGTTGACCGGCACGTCCATATACGCCGCCAGCGGCCCCAGCGCCGACTGGTTCCAGCCCACTTCCGCAGCATGAGCCAGGGCCGCATCAATGATCCGCTCGCGAAATTCCAAATCCCCGCTCTGCGAAGTCTCTTTCGCGCTGGTTTTTTTCTTGGCAGCCATCAGTTCTCACCGTCATAGCCGAGGGGGAATATTATCGGAACCCTCCACAGGATGGAAATCCTGCGTGCCGGGGCTGGCCGACAAGGGTGCCAGGCGATAGGTTAATCCTAATCAATATTGGGAGGGTACAAATGAGCGATCAACTGACCGGCGGCTGCCATTGCGGGGCGGTTCGCTACACCTTGAGTTCGGCGCCGTTCTGGGGTGGGCATTGCCAGTGCACCAACTGCCAGAAATTCTCCGGCACCGCACATGCCTCCAACCTGGTGGCGGCGAAAGACGATTTCGAGGTCAGCGGCAACCTGACCGCCTATGCCTACAAGGCCGACAGCGGCAACGACATGGTCCGCTATTCCTGCCCGACCTGCGCGACGCCGATCTACGGGACCAGCAGCGGCAACCCCAAGGGCGTGGTGATCCGGGCCGGCAGCCTGGACGATCCCGCGGGCTTCGAGGCCAAGGGCGTGTTGTTCACCGATAGCGCCCTGGCCTGGGACACGCTCGATCCGGACCTGCCGAGTTACCCGGGCATGATCCCCCGCTAGGGCCGGCCGATGCGTATCGAAGCCATACCGATCGGCACCAAACCGCCCCACGACGTCAACGTGGTGATCGAAGTGCCGCTGGGCGGCGAGCCGGTGAAATACGAGATGGACAAGGCCGCCGGCACGGTGTTCGTCGACCGCATCCTCTATACCGCGATGCGATACCCCGGCAATTACGGGTTCATCCCACACACCCTGTCGGACGATGGCGACCCGGTGGACGTGCTGGTGGCCAACCCGACACCGTTGCAACCGGGCTCAGTCATCGCCTGCCGTCCGGTCGGGGTGCTGTACATGCGGGACGAGGCCGGCGCGGACGAGAAGGTCATCGCCGTGCCCTCGGGCACCGTATCGGCGATGTTCAATTCGATCACCAGCTATCGCGACCTGCCAGATATCCAGATTCGGCAGATCGCCCATTTCTTCCAGCACTACAAGGACCTGGAAGACGGCAAATGGGCCGAAATCTCGCGCTGGGGCGACGAAATCGAAGCTCGCGAACTGATCGTCAAGGCGATCGCCGCCGCCGCGCCGGCCTAGGCCGGGCCCAGGCCGGGTCACGGCACGCGTCGATCAGGCCGCCAGGCTAGTGATCCGGGCCTGGGCGGCGCCGATGGAATCGGCCGCCGCGTCCGGGCCCATCGCCAGGCCCTCGGCCTCGACCGTCTCGATGTCGGTCACCCCGATGAACTGCAGCACCGCCGTCAGGTAGGGGACCGCGAAATCCATCGCCGACAAGTCGGTGCCGGTGTAGCGGCCGCCCTTGGCGGCGACGATATAGGCCCGTTTGCCGCTCAGCCGGCCGACCGGGCCGGTCTCGGTATAATGAAAGGTCTCACCGGCCCGGCAGATATGATCGATCCAAGCCTTCAGAGTTGAGGGGATCGAGAAATTGTGCATCGGGGAGGCGATGACGATGACGTCGGACGCTTTGAGCTCATCGATCAGCCGACGCGACAGATCGAGTCCCTTATTGCTCACTTGACCGTCGCCGGCCATGAAGGCCTGCAAGGTCGCCGCGCTCAGGTGCAGCACCGGCTCGGCCGCAACATCGCGATGGATGATCTGCCCGTCCGGCCCGGCCAGCATTTCGGCCAATTCACCGGCCAGCTTGCGTGACGTCGACTGGTCGCCCAGCGGGCTGCTGTTGATCAACAAAATCTTGCTCATGGTCCCTCTCCCCATTGCTGTGTTCGGGTGGTGTCGCGGTGCAGGCACCGTTGCGAAGGAGATAGGGACGGATTTTCCATCGAAAAACGGAGAAAATTTCTGCTATAATTATCAGATTATCTGATAATAAAAGGCTAGCCGGTATTGCACCCCAACTTTCTCGACCAGCTATCGATCTTCGTTGCGGTGGCCGAGCAAGGCTCGTTCAACGCTGCGGCGCGATCCCTGGGCCGGGCCCAGTCGGCGATCAGCTATGCCATTGCCAACCTGGAGGCGATGTTGCGGCTCAGCCTGTTTGAACGCGCCGGACGGCGCGGCGGGTTGACCGCGGCCGGCCGCAACCTGTTGCCGCAGGCCCGTCAGGTGATCGCCGAGGCGGAAACGCTGCTGGCCAATGCCGGCCAGATTGCCGCCGGCACCGAACCGTTCCTCAGGCTGTTGATCGACGAGATGTTTCCTTTCGATCGGCTGGCGGCGGCGCTGCAGGACACCCAGGACCGATTTCGCGCGACTAAGCTACGCATCGACCAGGCGCCCTTGCGCGACGTTGCCGCAGGCCTCAACAACGGCGATTGCGATCTGGGCTTTACGCTGGACGGGCCGACCGCGGCCGAACACGGGCTGGAGACCATGCCACTGGGTTCCCTGACCTTGCTGGCCGTGGCCGCGCCGCACCATCCCTTGGCCTCGACCGCCGGCCCGGTGCCCAAGAACACGGCCCAGCGGCACCGACAGATCGTGCTTTCCGAACGATTGGAACATAGCGACGACCGCGGCGGCGGCATCGTTGCCGCGGAAACCTGGCGGGTCGGCGATCTGCGCCTCAAGCACGACCTGCTGCTGGCCGGCCTGGGCTGGGGTGCCATGCCGGCCGATATGGTCGCGGCCGACATCGCCGCGGGGCGCCTCAGCCAGCTTCATTTAGCCTTTGCCGACGACCCGGTGCTGCGGTTGACCGCGATCTGGCGCCGCGCCGTGCCGCTGGGGCCGGTGGCGAGGTCCCTGCTCGACCGGCTCTGCCCGGCGGTCGCGTCTTAATCGCTGTCCTGCAATGCCGATAGCGTCGTGGTCGGGCTGATGGTGTCGGCGTCCAGGCGAACCTCGACCACCGCGCAACGGCCGGCCGCCAGGGCGCGTTCGAAGGCCGGGGCAAATTCCGCAGTGCGTTCGACCCGCTCTGCATGGGCGCCGAAACTGGCGGCATAGGCAACGAAATCCGGGTTCTTCAGGTCGGTGCCGATGGTCCGGCCGGGATAGTCCCGCTCCTGGTGCATGCGGATGGTGCCGTAGGTGCCGTTGTTGACGATCACGATCACCGGTGCTGCGCCGTGCTGCAACGCGGTGGCGATTTCCTGGCCGCTCATCATGAAGCCGCCATCGCCGACGAAGCAGACAGTGCGCCGTTCCGGCGCCTGCAGCGCCGCCGCCACCGCGGCCGGCACGCCATAGCCCATGGCGCCGCTGGTCGGGCCCAACTGGCTGCGATAGGTACGGTAGCGGTGGTAGCGCTGCAACCATGCGGAATTGTTGCCGGCATCGTTGGTGACGATGGCGTTCTCGGGCAACATTTCATCCACGCTCCGCATCACCGCGATCATGTCGACCGCGCCGGGCGAGGCACCGGTGCCGAGGTGATCGAGGTAGGAGCGGCGCAATTCGCGGCGCCAGTCGCGCCAGGCCGGATCGGCCGGCGGTTTGAGTTCCTGTGCCGCGGCGGCAAAGGCGTCCATACCCGAAACCACCGCCAAGTCGGGGCGGTAGACCCGGCCCAGCTCGCCGGGCTCGGCATAGACATGGACTAGGGTCTGCTGCGGGTCCGGGATCGCCACCACATCATAGCCCTGGGTGGTCAGCTCACCCAGCCGTGCGCCTACCACCAGCAACAGGTCGGCCTGTTTGACGTGCTCGACCAGCCGGCGGTTGACGGCGATGCCGAGGTCGCCGACATAGGCCTCGCTTTCGTTGTCGACGATGTCCTGGCAACGGAACGAGGCAACGACCGGCAGGTCGAACGCTTCGGCAAAGGCACGGATGTGCGCCGCACCATCGGCCGTCCAGCCGCTGCCGCCGACCATCAAGACCGGTCGCTGAGCCGCATCCAGGCGACTCTGCAGGTCGGCCATCGCGGCCGCATCCGGGGCCGGCCGGATGATCTGGTAGTGCGGCGCATCGGCCACACGGACGGTATCACGCTGCATGTCCTCCGGCAGGCTCAGCACCACCGGACCGGGCCGGCCCGACATCGCGACATGGAAGGCCTGGCTGACCAGTTCGGGGATCCGCGCGGCATCGTCGATCGTGGCCACCCATTTGCCCATGGCGGCAAACATCTGCTTGTAGTCCATGGCCTGAAAGGCTTCGCGCTCGGTATGGCCGCGATCGATATCGCCGACGAACAGAATCATCGGCGTCGAATCCTGAAAACCGGTATGCAAACCGATCGCGGCGTGACAGGCGCCGGGGCCGCGGGTGACGAAACAGATCCCGGGGCGACCGGTCAGCTTGCCATAGGCTTCGGCCATGTTGGCGGCGCCGGCTTCGTGCCGGCACGTCACCAACCGCAAGGAATTGCGGGCATCGTACAGTGCATCCAGCGTAACCAGGAAACTCTCGCCCGGAACCCCGAAGGCCGTGTCGACGCCGTGGCCAACCAAAGCGTCAACCAGGATTTGGCCGCCATTGCGCGGCCGTGGTTCCATCATGACCGGTCTCCCCGGTTGTCAGTGGTGCGCAAAGCGGGCCGGTTATTGGTCGTTGGTGGCCCCAAAGGGTACGGTATAACTTACAGAGAGGGTTTCCGCACCGGGATTGTGGTCGCCGAAGCCCCCGTTCGAGATATGGGCAAACTCCAACCCCAGGCGATGCCCGTTCTCCATGCGATAGCCAAGCTCGATCTGCTCGCGGAACTGCAGAGTGGCATACAGGTCCTTGCCGCCGCCATGATGATACAGGCCGGCTGAGAAACTTGGCGTGAGAACCCAGTCCTCGCCCAGCCCGAAATGAGCATAGAGCCCGGCAAACCCATAGACGGTGCTGTCGGAGGTCGCAAACAGCCCGGCCAAGGGTCGGATACCGAAAACGCCCTCTCCGCCATGCAGTTCCACGCGGACACTCTTGGCCCGGTGAGCGGATTCGAAGGGCGAGAACGCGCCGATCCCCAACGCCAGTTCAGCCGGAATTTCGTCGGCTTGAACCGCCAACGGCAGACACAAAGTCCCAACGAGGAACCACGCGCGACACGCGTAACGGGAATTCATAACGACCCGGCACCCCAGTCCCTGCTCCAGTATGCGCGATTCTATCCGATCGCCGAGAACGGACCAACACCGCACTTTGCCGAAAACAGAATTTCCTTCACGTTTCCCGTGATAGGGTCGCACCATGACGTTTATTTGCCACGCGTCGCGCGTTCTGATTGCGGCACTGTCGATCGGCCAGTTGTCGATCGGCCAGGCATGGGCGCTCGACCCGGGGACAACAGGACAGGCCGTCAGGATCATCGACGGGGACACGTTGGACCTGGCCGATGGTACGGTCGTCCGGTTGGTAGGTTTGCAGGCGCCAAAACCGCCACTTGGCCGGGCTGGACCGACACTTGGGTCACTGGCCGACGAATCCAGGCGCGTATTGGGCGAGCTTGCCCTGGGGAAGACCTTGTCATTGTCTTTCGGCGGCCGTCGCCGTGATCGCTATGGGCGGGTGCTGGCGCATCTCCACGACCAGGATGGAACCTGGATTCAGGCTGAAATGTTGCGGCGCGGAATGGCACTGGTACACAGCCTCCCGGACAATCGCGCACGTGTTCGGGAGATGCTTGCCTTGGAACACAAGGCACGGCTGGCAGCGGTGGGCATATGGAGTTCGCCGCTTTATTCAATACGAACGGTTGACGAAAGCCGAGGGTTTGTTGGTACATTCCAGCTTGTCGAGGGGCGGGTTCTCAGCGTCGCCGAGGTCCGGCGGCGCACATACCTGAATTTCGGTGAAGATTGGAAAACCGACTTTACGGTCACTGTGGCACCGCGCGACCTTCGCCGGTTCACCAAATCCGGAGTCGATTTGCAGCGGATGGAAGGTCACGTGATCAGAGTGCGGGGTTGGCTGAAGCTCTATAATGGTCCAATGATCGAGGCAACCCATCCCGAACAAATCGAAATGGTGCCGGAATGAGGGTCCATCGCGCCACCGGCCGCGGCCTGGCGGCGACGCTGCTTGCCGCCACTATGGTGTGGGGTTGCGCGCTGGACCCCATTGCGCCTCCGGCCCCGCCACCGCCAGGCCGCCCCAAGGCGCAGCCGCCAACCCCGCAGAAGGTGACCCAACCCGTGCCGTTGCCGGCATACGTCGCGGCCCATGGTGGTTTGTTGGCGGCACCCGAATTAACCGCCTATTTGGACAGCCTGGCCAACCGACTGGCCCGCCACCTGGTTGGCCGCCACCGCAACATCAGGGTGGGCATCCTCGACACTCCGGTCCCGAACCTTTTTTCCTCGACTGCCGGACACCTGCATCCCAGCCGCGGGTTGCTGGCCTTGGTCAACAGCCGGGCCGAACTGGCCGGCCTGTTGGCCCATCAATTGGGCCATCTGGAAGCCGGCCATCAGCCGAGGCAGACCCTCAGCCCGGTCGAGGCACCCCTTGCCTTGCTCGGGGTCGGCGCCGCATCCGTTGACGCCGTCGAGGCCGGTGGTGCCTATACGCCGGAACAGGAACGCACCGCCGATGGGATCGCCGAACGGCTGCTACAGGCGGAAGGCTTTGATCTGAACGCCACCTACCGGCTTCGTCAGCGGTTGCGCCAACTCGCCGCCCTTGAAAAAGAACTGGCACAAGGCACCGGGTCCGCGGCGCCGAAGATCGGCGACCGCCACCCCTGGGCCTTCAAACAAATGGCAAAAACGGACGCGGCAGGGTCCCATGACCTGGTTGATCGGCTAGCCGGGCTGCCGTTCGGCGACCGTGTCGATCAGGGCGTGGTCCGAGGGCGCCGTTTCGATCACCCTGTCCTGAAACTTGGTCTGCAAGTACCGCACGGGTTCGGTTTAATCAATCGGCCACAGGCGATGTTTGCCCTGGGTCCACGCCAGGCGCGTCTGCAAGCCGATGTTGCGGCGATCCCGGCAGCTACCGACACCGGCCGCTACCTGGCAGGAAGCTGGGCCCGAAAGCTGCCCTTGAGAGGCGTGGAGCGGACGACCATCAACGGTATCGACGCGGCGTTGGGCCAAAGCCGCGCGCCCACCGCCCAGGGCGTACGGGACGTGACCTTGGTGGTTTACCGTTTGTCGAAGACCCAGGTGTTCCGATTGCTGTTCGTCACCCGACCCGAAACCACCCGCGGCTTTCAGGCCGGTATCTTGCAGACCATGCACAGCGTCCGCCGTCTGAGCAGGGCGGAAATCGCCGGACTTCGCCCATTGCGCCTTGAAATTATCAAGCCGGGGCCCGGTGACACCAGGCAGAGCCTGGTCGAGCGTATGGCGTTGCCCGCCCGCGCGGCGGACTGGTTCGATATTCTCAACGGCCTGGAAAAGGATGCGACGCTGCCCAAGGGGCAAAGCCTGAAGATCGTCGTCGAATAAATCGGCCCACCCAACACGCCTTGCACCAAAAAGTGCATCATGCAAAATTATGCAATCTTGAATTCAGTCAGCCAAACAGCTGAGCAGGCCGTTGGTGCCATGTGTAGTATCAATTTCCAGGTTTTCATGTCCCGGCCGGCGCGGATTGGCCTTTCGCGGCAGCATTCATGGCGCATTGGAGACATGCGCGAGAAGCTGACAGGCAAACAATTATATCCTGCCAAACACTTCATGATGCTCGGCCTTTGTGGTTTTCTGGCGGCCTGCACCTCTCATGGATCGGCCCCAGGCCTCAAGCAACAAGCCGCGGCCTGGCTGGGTGAACAGCAACGCACACTCGCACTGACGGCCACCCGTCAATTACCGGCGCCCAGGGTGGAAACCGTTGACCCAAGACATCTGGAAGGCGCGGGCAAAGGAGCCTCCAAGGGTTTCCTACAAGGACTGGACATGGCGTCCAAGAACCCCGACCCATCCGTCGCATTTTGGGGTGCCCTCATCGTTGCGCCAACCATGGCGCTGGGCGGTGCACTGATCGGTGCCGCTACCGGCGATCCGAAGCGGACGATGTACGACATAGACAAGATTGCCAGCGCACCAGAACTGTTTTCAACGCTCAGCGGGACGAACAGCTTCCGCAACCGGCTGTTGGATCAACTGGTCGAGCACAGCGGGCAAATCGGCCACAGTTTGCAGTCCTTTCCGGCGGTGGCGGCGGAGTGGCCCTCCCCGATACCGGAGAAGATCGAGGGCATGATTGCGGTCAACATCAGGGAATTCGGCCTGACCAACCAGGTCGACAATCCCCATGACGTGGCGCTCTTGGTGAAAGGGACTTTGACGATTTATCAGCGGGACCGTTTCGGCACCTTTTGGGGCGAATGGTCCTATGTGAGCGACCACCGCTCCATTGCCAATTGGTCCGCAAACGACGCCGAACTGTTCCGCAAGGAAATAGACAAGGCAGCGGGGGTCGCGGCCGGTCGTATTGCCACCTGCCTGCGGCCCCAATATTCCGACACGCTCGACGGCGAACGGGACGAACCGGCGTCGCAAGGGGGCATGCCGGACTGTTGACCTTGCAGTGCGCCAGGCGGCAGGTCGTCGCCCGCCTGTCAGAGTCTCAAGCCGCCGCCGCGCGTCGGTCGGCCACCAGGCGCATGACTTCGCGGGCCGCATCGGGGATGTTGGAACCGGGCCCGAAGATCGCGGCAACGCCGGCCGATCTCAGGAAATCATAGTCGCGCGGCGGGATGACGCCGCCGCAGACCACCAGAATGTCGCCCGCACCTTCGGCTTCCAGGGCCTGGACCAGTTCCGGCACCAGGGTCTTGTGACCGGCCGCTTGGCTAGAGACCCCGACAACGTGGACATCATTGTCGATCGCCTCGCGGGCGGCCTCCACCGGGGTCTGGAACAGCGGCCCGATATCGACGTCGAAGCCCAGATCGGCAAAAGCGGTGGCGATCACCTTGGCGCCCCGGTCATGGCCGTCCTGGCCCAGCTTGACCACCAGCATGCGCGGCCGGCGCCCTTCCGCCTTGGCGAAATCCTCGACCTCGCCCTGGATGCGGGCGAAGTCATCGTCATCCGCATAGGCCGCGCCATAGACCCCGGTGACCGACCGGATCTCGGCTTTGTGGCGGGTGAAGACCGTTTCCATGGCATCGGAAATTTCGCCGACCGTGGCCCGGGCGCGGGCTGCGTCGACCGACAGGGCCAGCAGGTTGGCATCCCCGGCCGCGCCCTCGGTCAGCTTGGCCAATGCCGTCTGGACCGCCGCCTCGTCGCGGTTGGCCCGCACCTCGGTCAGCCGCGCGATCTGCTGTTCGCGGACCTGGGCATTGTCGACCTCCAGGGTCTCGGGCACGTCATGGTCTTCCGGATGGTATTTGTTGACCCCGACGATGACGTCCTCGCCGCGATCGACCCGGGCCTGGCGGCGGGCCGCCGCCTCCTCGATCTTCAGCTTCGGCATGCCGCTCTCAACAGCCTTGGTCATGCCGCCCATCGCCTCGACCTCCTGGATCAGGTTCCAGGCGGCATCGGCCAGGCTGTGGGTCAGGGCCTCGATGTAGTAGCTGCCGCCCAGCGGGTCGACCACCTTGGTGACGCCGGTCTCCTCGGCCAGGATCAGTTGGGTGTTGCGGGCGATCCGGGCCGAAAACTCGGTCGGCAGCGCGATCGCCTCGTCCAGCGCGTTGGTGTGCAGGCTCTGGGTGCCGCCCAGCACCGCGGCCAACGCCTCAACGGTGGTCCGGACCACATTGTTGTAGGGGTCCTGCTCCTGCAGCGACACGCCCGACGTCTGACAGTGGGTGCGCAGCATCATCGAGCGCGGGTCCTTCGGCTCGAACTGGCTGATGATCCGGGACCAGAGCAGGCGCGCGGCGCGCAGCTTGGCGATCTCCATGAAGAAGTTCATGCCAATGCCGAAAAAGAAACTGAGCCGCCCGGCGAAGGCGTCGATGTCCAGGCCGCGGGCCAAAGCGGTGCGGACATAGTCGAGCCCGTCGGCCAGGGTGAAGGCAAGCTCCTGTACCGCGGTGCCGCCGGCCTCCTGCATGTGGTAGCCGGAGATCGAGATCGAATTGAACCTGGGCATATGCCGGGCGGTGTACTGGATGATGTCGGCGACGATCCGCATCGACGGCCCGGGCGGGTAGATATAGGTGTTGCGGACCATGAACTCCTTCAGAATGTCGTTCTGGATGGTTCCGGTCAGCTGGTCCTGGCGCACCCCCTGTTCCTCGGCCGCGACGATATAATTGGCCATCGACGGCAGCACCGCCCCGTTCATGGTCATCGAGACCGACATCTGGTCCAACGGGATGCCGTCGAACAGGATCTTCATGTCGGCAACGCTGTCGATGGCGACGCCGGCCTTGCCGACATCGCCGGCCACCCTTGGATGGTCGGAATCATAGCCGCGGTGGGTGGCCAGATCGAAGGCGATGGAAAGGCCCTTTTGGCCGCCGGCCAGGTTCTTGCGGTAAAACGCGTTGCTTTCCTCGGCGGTCGAAAAGCCGGCATATTGCCGCACCGTCCAGGGCCGGCCGGCATACATGGTGCCGCGCACACCGCGCAGGAAGGGCGCGAAACCAGGCAGGGTATCGACCGTCTCCAGCCCTTCGAGGTCGGCCTCGGTATAGAGCGGCTTGACCTCCAGCCCTTCCGGCGTGGCCCAGTTCAAGGCCTCGGGCCCCTTGCCTTTCAGCTCCTTTGTGGCCAGTTCCTGCCATTCCCCAAGGCTGCGCTTTTCCCAATCGCCCATGTTTTTCAATCCTTTGAACCCCGACATACATCTCCGGGCCGAGTTTGTTCGGCAGCGCAGTATCGCGCTGCACAAAAACTGAGTCAATTCGGCGGACATGAACCGTGAGCAAACCCGCCACGGCCCTTGACGGCCCTGCGCGGCTCGCGTAAAAAGGCCGCCTTGCCGAACGGGCCCGGCCTTGCGCGGGCTTCGAGGTATTGGTTTCGGCCAATTTTCAAGGTTTGGGAATATAAGAGGTTTCGTCATG
Organism: uncultured Sneathiellales bacterium; assembly: GCA_964344385.1. Taxonomy (GTDB): domain Bacteria; phylum Pseudomonadota; class Alphaproteobacteria; order CAYFNG01; family CAYFNG01; genus CAYFNG01. The sequence goes on along the minus strand of CAYFNG010000002.1, from coordinate 374,339 downwards.
GCCCGGCGCTGCGAACTCACTGGCAAAGGTGTTTTGACCGGCAACAATGTCAGTCACGCCAACAACAAGTCCCGCCGGCGCTTCCTGCCGAATATCGTCAAGACCACGCTGATGTCCGAGGTTTTGGGGCGGTCGGTCCGCTTCAAGGTGTCGACTTCGGCGATCCGGTCGGTCGAGCACAATGGCGGCCTGGACGCCTTCCTGGTTGGTACAGCCGATGCCAATCTGTCGTTGAAGGCCCGCCGCCTGAAACGCCAGGTCAAGGCCGCGTTGGCCGAAAAAGCCGCCGCCGCGCAGGACGCCGCTTAAGGCATTTTCTTCCGCTCGCGTCCGGTACCTTGCGGGCCGGGCACCATCAGGAACACGTCCAGCCCGCCCTGCCCCTTGTTTCAAGCAACAGGTAGGCACTGATGCTGGATCACGTTTCGATCACCGTCTCCGATTTGGCCCGTGCCACGGCCTTCTATGATGCCGTGTTCGCGGCCCTGGGCCATCCATGCGTGCGGCGCGACGCTGAAGTGCTGGGTTATGGCATCCGCAATCGACCCGGCGACGATCGCCACTCCTACCTTTCAGTTCGGTTGAGCAGACAGCCGATCGCCACCGACCGCAGGCACTGGTGTTTTCGGGCGCCCAGCCGCGAGGCGGTCGATGAATTTCACCGGGCCGGCATCAAAGCCGGTGGCCGCGACGACGGCAGTCCCGGCCTGCGCCCGGACTACCACGAGGGATATTACGCAGCGTTCCTTCTCGACCCCGACGGCAACCGGATCGAGGCGGTCTGCCACAGCGGATAAGGGCTGTTAGTCCGACAGGCTCAACGGATTGAAGGCGATGTCGCGGTCATAGGCGTCCTGGCCTTCCGTGCGTTTCAGGGCGCCGACCACCCAATAGGTCACGGGCGTCGCCAGGGCCTCGTAGGCCGATTTGACCAGCCACTGGGTGACGATCGCACCGACAATCACCGCCGGCGGCATGATGCCGGCAAAGGCAAGCGTGATGAACACCGCTGAATCCAGGCCCTGGCCGACCAGGGTCGAACCGATGGTCCGGGCCCACAGAAAACGCCCTTCGGTGGCGACCTTCATGCGGGCCAGCACATAGGCGTTGGCGAACTCGCCGACCAGATAGGCCAGGAACGAGGCGGCCAGAATGCGCGGCGTCTGGCCAAGAATGCTCTGATAAGCCTCCTGGTGTTCCCAGAACCCGGCCGCCGGCAGGGCCCCGGCGGCCCAGATCACCGTCACGACCAGCAGATTGGCCAGGAAACCGAGCCAGATCACCCGCCGCGCCTGGGCATAGCCATAGACCTCGGTCAGCACGTCGCCCAGGATATAGCTGACCGGAAAGACGATGATCGCTGCCGGCAGCAACAGGCCGGCGATCACCACCAGCTTGACGGCGACGATATTGGCCGCCACCAGGCAGGCGACGAAAACAACGGTCAGCAACAGGAACCACGGCGAATAGCGCATCGGGTAGCAACCTTCTTTGGTGTTCTTTGTTTAGAGGGACTGTTCCGCACCCCGCAATCAGTCTCTCGTGGCCCGAGGGCCGGTCAGCGCAGGATAAACATCAAAAGCAGGGTGCGTTGCAAGAGGCGAAAATTGTCGTCGGACAGAATATAGACCGCCAGGCCGCCGCTCGGGGCCTCGGCCACCGCCACGCCTTCGAAATTGTCGACCGTCAAGGGTGGCTCGAAACGGGCGATTTCGCGGGTGGTCAGCTTGGCGCCGCTGGCCACCTGGCCGCCGTCGATGATCGACAGGCGGGCGCCGAAACCGCCGATGGTGCTGAAACGGCGCTCAAGCAGCAGGATATCACCGTTCGGCAAACCGGCTGCGTCGGTCGGCCGGAAGGGCGGTGTCGGTTCGAGGCGAAGCCGGCGGACCCTTGCACCGTCGATCAGCCAGGCCGGGATCCCGGTCCGGCCCGGTTCGTCCGGTCCCTCGGCAAAGGCGACGATGCGCCCGTCCCACATCACCGCCACCGCCTCGATGCCCCGGTTGCGGCCCATTTCGGTCAATCCCGGCAGGATGTGGGGAATTCGTGCCCGGGCCCGAAACCCCTGCGCCACCACGTCGTAGCGGGCCAGTCGGTGGTGGCGTTCGAACCCGATCAGCACCGTGCCTTGCCCGGTCGCCTCGACCGCTTCGGCGTCGCGCCAGGCCTTGCGGGTCAGTTCGACCCCGTCCTCGCCAAGGATCGGCGCGATAACGCCATTGCGCAGATCCACCAGGCGCCCCTGGGCATCGTGCACAAGGGAGGCCCGGAACCAATGACCACGGTCACTGACCGCGATGATTTCATGCCCGTCAGGTAGGACCATCAACCCTGACAGGCCACCGAACCGGGAATCGGTGGAGCCCAGGGCCAGCCCCCCCATGAATTGCAGGCGCGGCAGCCGTTCCTCGGCGTCGCCATGGGGCGTCATGCCGACCTGCACGGTGCGCAGTTCGATGGCTTCCTCGCTGGCCGCGGCACTTTCGACCGGTGCGATCAAAGCGGTGAGGATCAGCAGGAACAACAGGTATCTCATGGCGGGCAGGACGGTCTCGAGGGTTGTGGGACAGCTATGGCAGCGCCGCGGCAATTCTAATCGGGCGCCCATAAAGAACTGGTTACCGATTGCCCGTCAAGCGCCCAAGGTTGCCAAAGAAACCGGCCCGGCTGCAACATCGAACCAATGCTCCTCCAGGTTCTCGCCGGGGCCGGACCGGTCGATGACCAGGAAGTCGCTGTCCGGTTGTAACACCAGAAGTGGATGGTGCCAGACACCCCGGGCATAGCTGACACCCTGGTCGCCACCGGCCAGGAAGGCGCGAAGCCCGGCCGGCGCCGGCGGTGCCCCGGGCTCCGCGACGACAACCAGCCAGGGGCGCTCCTGCAGCGGCATGAAGGCCTGGGACGACAGCGGATGGCGTTCCACCAAGCGGATGGCAATCGGCTGCGGCCGCGGCTGACCGCGAAAGACGCTGATGATCGGGTGCCCGGCCTCGGCCGCGGTATCAACCTCGGCCAGGGCGTGAAACCGTTCCGTCGTGCCCTGGTTGATCGCCAGCGGCTGAACCCCCTGGGTTTCGATCACCTGACCGAACGGGGCGAAGGCCGCGGCCGTCAAGGGCTCCGGCTTGAGGACGGTCATCTCAGGCCAGCCGGCCGAACACCCGGAAACGGCTGACACCGCCATCGGGGTGGATGTTCAGTTTGACGTGGCTGACCGGGCCGAGCTCGGCCAAGTCGCCGCCGGAAAACTCATGGACCCGATCCATCGCCAGCTTGGCCGGCGCCAGCAGTTCGTCCCAGAACATGGCCTGGGTGACCAGCGACTGGTCGGTGCCGGCCTCGACGAGTGCCGCCTGGACGCTGCAGCGGTCCGGAAAATTGCCTTTGAAATGGGCCGTGTCGACCTCGATCCGCTCGACCGAGCCGGGGGCGCCAAGGGCGACGATGATCCAGTCATTGCCGGGTTCGCGGCGGCGCCGGGTCTCCCAGCCATCACCCATATTGGCGCCGCGCCCCGGCATCAGGATCGCCCAAGGGGTGCCGTAATGGGCGTTGTTGTAGGCGATGATGCGGCCGCCATTGGTCACGGCGGACAGTTCGTGCACGGTGCTGGGGTCGTGCCGGTTCCATTCGCAGACCGGCGTGCCGTAGACCCGAAGCCGGGCCACCCCGCCATCGGGATAGATGTGCAGGCGCAAATGGTTGTAGGGCCGGTCGTCAGCGACCGGCACGAAATGATGGGCGCTGGGGCCGAGCGAGGTTGCCGCCACGATCTCCTGCCAGACCGCGTCCGGTCCGGGCTCGCCATCGGCCAGGCAGGCTTCGATCGCGGCAGCCGGCGGGTAATTGCCGGTGAAGTGGCTGGTATCGATGTCGACCCCGGCAATCACGCCCTTGACCCCTAGGCGCACGACGCAATGGTCGTGACCTCCGTCGCGGCGGCGCCTTGTCTCCCAGCCGTCCATCCATTTACCGTGATCGTCATACTTGTCCGCGATAAACACCGCCGGGGCGTCGTCCAGCATCCGATGCTTCGGTGCGAAAAACTCGTCGGTCGCAAACACCGCCTCAGACCCCAGCCTGGGTGAGGCCAGGTTGATGGCGGACTGGGCGAACGCCGGCAATTGATCGTCTTGGCTCACGGTATCTGTCCTTCCCGGTTCAGACGCGCTAGCCGAGTTCGGCCAGGGTCTGGTGCATGTCTTCAATCGTCTTCAGCCGCCGCCGCCCCGCTGCGCCCGTCTTGGCGACCAGTTCCAGGCTGAGGAAATGCAGCAGGCTGATGGCGGCGGCATAGCTGTCGAATGCACCAGCCGCGGTCACGGCGCAGCGCAGGATCCATTTGGCGGTCCGCCCGATGCCGGCCGCCGCCGGATCTGCCAGGCAGAGGATCGGCACTTCGGCCACCGCGGCGGCCGTCATGGCCGCCTCGATCTGCGGTGGTCGGCGACGGAAGCCGATCACCACCAGAATATCGTCCGGTCCCATGTCGATCATTTGCTCGGCCAGGGTTTCGCCGGCCTGGGGCAGCAGCTGGACCTGATCCCGGACCTGGATAAACTGCCACCGGGCATAGGCGGCCAGGAAATGGCTGTTGCGATAGCCCAGCAGCCAAACCCGGCGGGCCGTCGCCAGCGCCTCGACGATCTCCTTGAATTCGGCCGGATCGAGGCCATCGAACGTGTTCTGCAGGTTGGCAAGCTCGCAGGCCAAGTGGCGCTCGCGGTCGAACCCGCCCGCGGGTTCGGACCCGTGGTGCAGACGATAGAGCGGTGAACCCCAGGTGCGGGCCTCGCGGGCCGCCCGCCGGGCCGCCTCGAAGCCGGGATAGCCCAACCGCTGCACGAAGCGGGTCACCGCCGCCTTCGAGACGCCCGCCAGGTCGGCGAGTTCGGTGGCGGAATAGGCGGCGACGTCGCCGGGGAAATCCAGGACCAGATCGGCGAGCTTGCGCTCAGCCGCAGGCAAGGCGGCATAACAGTCCTGGATCCGCGCGGCCAGGCCCGGATCGGTTTGTGTGGTGGCGGTATCCGTCATCCGGTGACACTAGGCGTTGCGGTAACGAAATTCAAGTTTCAATATGTTATGCAATTAAAATTTCATTTTTGATCTGGCTGTTGGTCGATAAACCCTGCGCCCTGGGCAAAATTTGGGCAGCTCGATCATCCGCCGTGACTTCCTTGTCTGCATTCCTGCTCGGACGTTCTAGTTGCGCCAGAACATCGGGAGAAAGATCACCAGCACCGAAAAAACTTCCAACCGCCCCATCAACATACCGAAGATCAGCAGCCATTTGGCGCTGTCAGACAGGTCTTGGAAGGTGCCGGAAGGACCGACCGTCGGCCCCAGGCCCGGCCCGACATTGGAAACGCTCGTGGCCGCGCTTGAAATTGCCGTTACGAAGTCGAGCCCGGTCGCCACCAGCGCCAACGTCAGAATGGCAAAGAGGACCATGAACAGGCAGAAAAAGATGAGCACAGATAGGATCACGTCATCGGATAGGCGCTCACCGTCATAACGGGGGACCACCACCTTGTGCGGGTGGACCAGGCGACTGAGCATCACGTGAGCCGACGCGAACAGGACCTGGAAACGGAAAATCTTGATGCCACGCGCCGTCGAGCCCGCGCAACCGCCGACGAACGTCAAGACGAACAGCAAGCCGATCGGAAAAGGCCCCCAAAGCGTGTAGTCACCGGACACGAAGCCGGTCCCGGTCATGATCGACACGACCGAAAAGGCCGCCATTCTTAGGGAGCGCGGCAAGGAGGCGCCCTGGCTGAGCGCCAGCCAACCGGTCACCGGCACCGTACACACAAGTAGCAGTGTTAGGTAGAGGCGGACCTGGCTGCTGTTCAGCAGCTCCGCCGGCTTGCCCCTTACGGCCTTGGTGATCAGCAGAAACGGGACACCGCCGGCAGCCATGCCAAAAATGATGATCGCCTCGGCCAGCGGATTATCAAAATGGGCTATCGACGCGTCGGAGGTCGAATAGCCACCGGTCGCCACCGCCGTCATGGCGTGGGACAAGGCGTCCAGCCAAGACAAACCGACCGAATGCAAGCCAAGGCCGCACGCCAGGGTGAACACGACATAGACCAGGGAAATGGCGCCTGAGAAGTCGGCCGCGCGCGGCAGGTCATTGCCCTTGGCATCAAAGGCTTCGACCTTGAACAACTGCATGCCGCCAACACGCAACATCGGCAGAATGCCCACCGCCATGACGATGATGCCCAACCCGCCCAGCCATTGCAGAATGGATCGCCAAATCAACAGGCCCGGCGGCAGCCCGTCCAGCCCCGTGATGACGGTCGATCCCGTGGTCGTCAGCCCGGACATGGCCTCGAACACCGCGTCCGTGAACGACAGATGAATCTTGCTGAACATCAAGGGAACGGCGGCAAACAGGGCCAGCACGACCCACGACGACGCGACCAGGACAAACCCCTCCCGCCGGCCGATTTCGCGACCGGCGCCACGGCAGGCCAGGCTGATCAAAATGGCGAAAAATCCGGTCAGCCAAGCCGAGTTGGCAAACACTGCCCAGTCCGGATTGCTTTCCAGGCTGTCCCACAGGGCAGGCACGCACATGCCCAGTGCCAGGATCACCAGCAGCACAATGACGATCCGAAAAATGATGCGAAAGTTCATGTTCCGAGTTGTCGGGAACCGCCACCAGTGCCACGCCCTCCGGCAACCATCACCGCCGTGTAACGGCCGCCCGGCAAACGTAACAGGGTGGGTTCGCGACCCTTTGCATTATCTGAGTCCACCGGCAGCGCGAGCCCGGTTGACCTGGCTCGCGCGGCCTCGCGACCGGTGCGCCTCTAATCGGGGCGTCCGCGGTCTGCAACCCGCGACAGGCTTGGGTCTATCGAAGCAATGGAGGGCCGGTGGACCTGTAGCAGGTCAGGCAAAGGGCAACGAGCCGAACACCAGTGATCGGCCGGGGCGGAACGCCGCTGCAAACCCCAACATCTCCCGCATCCCAATCAGCGACATGGACAGGTCGGCCATCCGGAAGACCGGACTCAAGGTCAACCTGCTCCGAAACGTCTGCTTTGTCGCATTCCAGATACCAGAAATCGGCACTGGCATCGGACGCCGCAACCCAAAAAAATGTCAGCAGCAACACCAGGGCCGCCAACATCGTGGCCGGACTTTTCAGCTTCAAGCTATTCCGAGACGTCATGCCCATTGCGAACAAACCTGCCTAAGCCAAAGCTGCGCTGCGTCTGCTGACAGGCCAGGAGTGCCCATAAATATGCCAGACCGGCCAAAATTCAATAATGACCTAATTCCTGTTTCGTTCCGGCGTTTTGGTCGTTACAGGCACGTCTGGCAGTTACCCGTTGACCCGCTCGGCGATCGCCAGGATGCGGTGCATCTCGCGCAGGACCGGCTTTTCGATCAGCTTGCCGTCGATCACCACCAGGCCGGTATCGGCCGCTTCGAAGGCGTCGATTATCCGCCTGGCCTGGGCGATGGTCTCGGCGTCGGGGGTGAAGACGGCGTTCAGGGCGGCGATCTGCTTGGGGTGGACGGCGCCCTTGCCGCTGAAGCCGAGGTCGCGGGCTTGGGTGGCGGCAACGACCATGCCGTCCATGTCCTCGAGGTCGAGATAAGGCACGTCGACCGCGTCGATGCCGGCGGAAGCGGCGGCGTGGACCACCCGCGACCGGGCGTAGAGCAGCGGCTCCCAGGCGTTCCGGCATCTGAGTTCCGCCGCCATGTCGACACCGCCGAAGAACAGGGCGTCGATGCGGGAGCTGGCCCGGGCGATATCGTGTGCCGCCTCCAGCCCCGCATTGGTTTCGATGATCGCATGCAGCCTGGTGGCATGGCCGCGCTCGCTCAGCAGATCGTCCAGCCAGACCACTTCGTCCGGCCCCATCACCTTGGGCAGCATCAGTGCCGGCGGCGGCGTCGCCGTGTCCAGCACCGCCTGGACGTCCTTGAGCCCGACCGCCGTGCGCAGGCAGTTGATGCGGACGATGCGTTCGACCCCGTCATCGGCCTGGGGCTCGGCGAACAGGGCCATCGCCGTAGCTCTTGCCTGATCCTTATCCTTCGGCGCGATGCCGTCTTCCAGTTCGACGCAGACGATATCGGCGCCCGAAGCCAGGGCCTTGGGGAACATTTCCGGCCTCAGCCCCGGTGAAAAGATGAAGCTGCGGCGCGGCCGGACGCGGGCGCTCAACCGTCCTCTCCCGCTTGAGCGGCGTAGATCGAGGTATAGCCGCCCGACCAGTCAGGCGGGATCTGGCAGGGCTCGGGATCATGGGCCGCCCAGCGGGCCGGCCGACCACGCACGACTTCGTAGGCGTGGGACGAGGGATCGGGATGCGGCGTGTAGGCCTTGGCATCGGCCGAGCTGTAGCAGTTGAGCAACAGCGGCCGCGGCCGGGGCGACTTGCTGGACGGCGAATAATGCAGGGTGCGGCCGTTGTGGATGGTGATCGACCCAGCCGGTCCGGTCAGGTACCGGACCCGGTCCATCGGGATGACGGCGGCGTCCGCTGCGCTCAAGCAACCGGTCCAATTGCCGTCCTTATCATACTGGTCGTAGATCGGGCCGGCATGGCTGCCCGGCAGGACGGCCAACGCACCGTTGTTCAGGTCGGTATCGGCCAGGTAACAGCCGATGGTGAAGACGTTGTAGTTGGTGTGGGGGAAGAACTGGATGTCCTGGTGCCACTTCACGGTGTCGCTCTCGTCGAACCATTTGAAGTTCAATTTGGAATGGTGGAACACCGTGTCCGGTCCGGCCAGGTCGGCGGCCACGTCCGCCATCAGGCCGGACGCGAAGCGCCAATAGGCGTCATGCTGGTCGTCGGGGCGCTTGAGCCGCCGCAGCACCGGATTGTCCGGCGCGTGGCCGGGGCCGATGTCGAAATCACGGCCCGATGCGGTTTCGGACCGGCTGGCGTCGAGGAATCCTTCCGTTACCGTCACCAGTTCGGCCAGGATGTCGGCCGGCACCAGGCTCTCGACCGCAACATAGCCATGCTCGAAATAATGTTCCCTTTGGGCCTGGGTCAGCACCCGGGGTGAATGGGCCAGGATGTCTTCCGGGGTCATGGAATACCTCTTTTGCTCCTATTCAACCGGCGCGACGTGTTCTATGGCCGCGGGTCGTCGGACAGCAGGCCGAACAGCAGGTGGTCGCGCCAGACGCCGTTGATCTGGAGATAGGCGCGGGCATAGCCCTCTTCGGTGAAGCCGCATTTCCGCAGCAGCGCCTGGCTGGCATCGTTCGACGGCAGGCAGGCGGCTTCCAGACGGTGCAGCCTGAGGTCGTCGAAGACGAACCCGGCGACCAGTTTCAGCGCCTCGCTGGCCAGGCCCTGGCGGGCATAGGGGCGGCCGACCCAGTAACCGACGGCACAGGACTGGGTCACGCCGCGCCGGACATTGCTGAGGGTCATGCCGCCGACCAATGCCCGGTCGGCCCGGCGGAACACAAAAAACGCATAGCCGTGATCGTCCCTGGCTTCCCGGAAGTGGCGCTTCAGGCGCCGGCGGAAGGCCGCCCGGCTCAAGGCGTCCGACGGCCATTTCGGCTCCCATGGGACCAGGAAGGCCCGGCTCTCGGCCCGGAGCCGGGCCCAGGCCGACCAGTCGCCGGGACGTGGCGGACGCAAAATCACCGTGTCGCCGACCAGGCTCGGCGAGGTCTGAAAGCGTGAGAATCCCTGAATCACCGGACCAAAACCGCGTGTACCGGTCAGCCGAAGCGGGCTGCGAACCGGTCATAGGGCTCGAGGCCGGCCACCGGTCCCAGCGCCGCCAGGGCGGGCGCCGCGGTGCCGAGAATGCGCCCCGCCACCCGGCGCACGGCGGCCGCGTCCACCGCATCGACCTTGGCAACCAGTTCCTGCAGCGGCAAGGGCCGGCCGAAGATCAGCAACTGGCGGCCAAGCTGGTCGCACCGCGCCGACGAACTTTCCAGCGACATCAGCAGATTGGCCTTGAGCTGGGCCCGCGCCCGGGCGGTCTCATCCTCGGCCGCGGTCGCCGCCAGGTCATGGAACTGCTCGGCGATTACCGGCATCAATTCGGCTGCCTCGGCCTCACCCGTGCCGGCGTAGACGGTCAAGACCCCGCCATCGACATAGGCGGTCGGGAACGCGAAGATCGAATAGGCCAGGCCGCGCACCTCGCGCACCTCCTGGAACAGGCGCGACGACATGCCGCCGCCCAGCACCGTCGCCATCACCTGCAGGGCGAAGAAGTCGTCGTCGTCATAGGCGACGCCGGGAAAACCGACGGTGACGTGAAGCTGCTCCAGGTCCCGAGCCTCGCGAACCTCGCCCGATTGGAAGCGGGCGGGATCGTATAGGGTCTCGCCACCGGCCGCCAGACCGTCGAAGCCGGCCGCCACCAGATCGACGAAGGTCTGGTGGTCAACCCTGCCGGCCGCCACCGCCACCATCCGCGCGCCCCGATAGTTGCCGCCCATATACTCGATCAGGTCGCCGCGGCCCAGCCGGCGCACCCCATCGACCGTGCCCAGGATCGATCGGCCCAGGGCCTGGCCGGGATAGATGGTTTCCTGCAGCTGGTCGAAGATGATGTCGTCCGGCGTGTCCATCGCCTGGCCGATCTCCTGGACCACCACCTCGCGCTCGCGCACCAGCTCGCCGTCGTCGAAGGTCGAATGCATCAGGATGTCGGTCAGGATATCGACCGCCAGCGGCAAGTCCTCCTTCAGGACCCGGGCGAAATAGCTGGTGTGCTCGCGCCCGGTACCGGCATTGAGGTGGCCACCCACCGCCTCGATCTCCTCGGCGATGGCGCGGGCGCTGCGCCGGGCCGTGCCCTTGAAGGCCATGTGCTCCAGCAGGTGAGAGATGCCGTTCTGCGCCGGGCTCTCGTGGCGCGCGCCGACATCGGCCCACACACCGACCGAAACGCTTTCGACCCCCGGCATGTGGTCGGTCGCGACCCGCAAGCCATTGGCCAAAGTGGTGACCCGAATACTCATTGGCCCAGGCTCCGGCGGACATGGTCCTGCACCGTCGCCAGGTCGTTGGGCAGGGTTTGGAACCGTTCCGGCCGGTCCAACAGGTCGGCCAGCCGCGGCGGCAGGGCGGGTGAGACGCCGCAAGCCTCGGCGACCGCGTCCGGGAACTTGGCCGGGTGGGCGGTGGCCAGGCTGATCACCGGCACGGACGGGTCGAGCCCAACCGCATCCGCCGCGGCGATGCCGACCGCGCTGTGGGGGTCGACAACCTCGCCGGTTGCCGCACGGACATCGCGCACCGTCGCCAGGACCTTGTCCTCGTCGACCCGATGGCCGACGAAATCCTCCGCCGCCCGGGCCATCGCGTTGGGCGCTAGGGTAAAGCCGCCCTGGTCACCCAGTTCGGCCATCAGACCGCGCACCGGCACCCCGTCCCGGCCGTGCAGGTCGAACAGCAGGCGTTCGAAATTGGACGCAACCTGGATGTCCATGGACGGGCTGGTGGTCGGCATCACCTCGGACTTGCGGTAGTCGCCGGTGCCGAAGAAGCGGGCCAGGATGTCGTTGCGGTTGGTGGCGACGATCAGCCGCTCGACCGGCAGCCCCATGCGGGCGGCGGCATAACCGGCATAGACATTGCCGAAATTGCCGGTCGGGACCGAAAACGCCACGGACCGGCCCGGCGCCCCGACCGCTATTCCGGACGTGACGTAGTAGACGATCTGGGCCATCACCCGGACCCAGTTGATCGAATTGACCGCCGACAGCGTGAACTGGTCGCGGAAGGCGAGGTCGTTGAAACAGGCTTTCACCAGCGCCTGGCAGTCGTCGAAGGTGCCCTGGATGGCGATGTTGTGAACGTTGTCGTCCAGCAGCGTCGTCATCTGGCGCCGCTGCACCTCCGACACCCGCCCTTCGGGGTGCAGCATGAAGATGTCGATGGCGTCTCGGCCGCGGCAGGCCTCGATCGCCGCCGAGCCGGTGTCGCCCGAAGTGGCCCCGATGATGGTGACCCGCTCGCCACGCTTGGCCAGGACATGGTCGAACAGGCGCCCCAGCAATTGCAGGGCATAGTCCTTGAAAGCCAGCGTCGGCCCGTGAAACAGTTCCAGCAGCCAGCGCCGCTCGTCAAGCTGCTTGAGCGGCGCCACGGCGGCGTGCTCGAAGCCGGCATAGGTATCGGCGACGATCCCTGCCAAGACATCATCGTCCAGACAATCGCCGACAAAGGGGCGGATGATCTGGGCCGCGACCTCGGCATAGGGCCGCCCGGCCAGACCAGCCAGGTCGTCCGGCGAGAATTGCGGCCAGGCCTCGGGCAGGTACAACCCGCCGTCCCGGGCCAGCCCGGTCAACAGAACGCCTTCGAAATCCAGGTCCGGCGCCTCACCGCGCGTGCTTACGTAGCGCAACCGATCACCTCTTTTAGCCACGCCTCACGGCAGGTCGCGTTCGACCGCCGTGATCGCATCATCGAGAATATCCAGGGCCCGGTCGAGATCGGAGTCGCTGATGTTGAGCGGAGGGCTCAAGGTCAGCACATTGCCCATCGTCGTCTTGAAGCTGAGCCCGTGTTCGAGGGCCTTGTACAGGATCATATCCGCCGCGTCGAGAGCCGGTTCCCGGGTCTTAGGCTCGGCGATCAGTTCGATGCCGAACATCAACCCACGGCCGCGGACATCGCCGATCAGCCGGTGTCGGGCCTGCATCTCCTTTGCCCGTACCAATGCCCGCTCCCCCAGCCTGGCGGCGTTGTCGACCAACCCCTCCTCCTCGATGATCGCAATGGTGGTCAGGGCGGCCCGGGCCAATAGCGGGTTCTTTTCGTGGGTATAGTGGCCGATCGCCTTGTCGCCGGCCAGATCCAGCTCGGGCCGCGCGATCACCGCGGCGATCGGCAGCAGACCGCCACCCAGCGCCTTGCCGGTGACCATCAGGTCCGGCACCACATCATCATGGTCCGAAGCCCACATGCGGCCGGTCTTGCCCAGGCCGCAGGGGATCTCGTCAAAGATCAACAGCGCGCCATGGGCGTCGCAGGCGGCCCGGACCCGGGCCCTGAAGCCGGGCGGCGGCAGATAGGGGACCGACCGCATCGGTTCGGCGATCACCGCCGCGACGTCGCCCTCGCGGGCCAGCGCGTACTCCAGATAATTGGCACAGGCCAGGCCGCATTCGGCAAAATCGGGCACGCCGCCGGGCGCATGGCCGTAAGGGCAGCGGTAACAGGCGAAGGGCGCCACATGCTCGGTGCCCGACAGCAGCGGCCCGATGCCGGCCCGGAACAGGGCCTCGCCGCCGACGCTGGCGGCCCCGAAACCGGCCCCGTGAAAGGCGTCCCAGAACGAAATGGTCTTATGCCGGCCGGTCGCGATCCGGGCCAGCTTGATGGCGATCTCGATGGCCTCCGACCCGCCCGGGGCGAACAGTACCTTGCCCAGATTGCCGGGCGCGATTTCGGCCAGTTTCTCGGCCAGGGCGATCGCCGGACCATTGGTGAAACGGCGCGGCACGAAGGGCAGCTCGTCCATCTGCTGTTTCAGGGCGGCGATCAGGCGGGGATGGCCATGGCCGATATGGTGGACGCTGTTGCCGTGGAAATCCAGATAGCTGCGACCGTCGCGGTCGGTGATGCGACTGCCCTGGGCGGCCACGATTTCGGTCAGGCACGGGGTCGATAGGGACTGGTGCAGGAAGACGCGCTCGTCGGCGTTCAGGGTTCGCCGCGCCTCCGGGCCGACCGCATTGGCCCAGGCCCGGCGCCGGAGCGACCAGTTGACGTCGCCTTCCGAACGATCGCGATCGGTGGTCATGACAGATAGCGCTCCTCGAGGTGATCCAAAAAGACCTCGGCCGACAGGCCGGTGCCGGTGGCGGACGCCAGAACCTCGTTGCTGTCGAGCCGCGACCCGTGGCCATGGACGTGGCGCCGGAGCCAGGCCAAGAGCGGTTCGAAATCCCCGCATTGGATGCCGGCGATGATTTCGGGATCGCCGGCGGTCGCCGCGCGATAAAACTGCGCCGCAGCGATGGCACCCAACGTATAGGTCGGGAAATAGCCGAAGGCGCCGTCGGCCCAATGGATATCCTGCAGGCAACCCTGCCCGTCATCGACCGGTGTGATGCCCAACAGGTCGGCCATCCCCTGGTTCCAGGCGTCCGGCAGGTCGCGTGGCGCCAGGTCCCCGGCGATCAACGCCTGTTCCAGCCGATAGCGCAGAATGATGTGCAGGGGATAGGTGACTTCATCGGCATCGACCCGGATCGCACCCGGTGCCACACGCCGGCACAGGCGGCCGAGATTGTCGGCCGCGAGGGCCGGGTCCGACCGCTCAAAGGCCTCCGCGATCAGCGGTGCGGCGAACTCCAGGAAAGCCTGGCCGGCGCAGACCTGGCGCTCGATCAACAGGGACTGGCTTTCGTGCAGCACCATGCCGCGGGCCCGGCCGACCGGCTGGCGGCGCCAATCGGCAGGCAGGCCGCGTTCGTACAAGGCGTGACCGGTTTCGTGCAGAGTGCCCATCAGGGCGGGCAGAAAGTCGCCATCGTCGTAGCGGGTGGTCAGGCGGACATCGTCCGGGATCCCACCGGTAAAGGGGTGGGCGCTGACGTCCAGCCGGCCATGGTCGAAATCAAAGCCCAGCGCCGCCATCATCCGTCGGCTGAGCTGTTCCTGCCGGGCGAACGGGAATGGTCCTTGTGGTAGCGCCGGCGCCGGCCCTTTGGCCTGGGCCTCCAGCACCCGTTCCAGCAAAGGCGGCAACCGCACCGCCAATTGGTCGAACACGAGGTCGATCTCCGCCTTGCCGATGCTCGGTTCGAACTGGTCCAGCAGGGCATCATAGGGGCTGCAACCCAAAACCTCGGCTTTGGCGTCGGCGGTCTGGCGCACCAGGTCCAACACCTTTTCCAGATGCGGCCGGTGTCGGGAAAAATCGGCGTCCTGTCTGGCCTGGCGCCAGGCCATTTCGCTGGCCAGGCAGGCCTTGGCCAGGGCTTCGACCAGATCGGAGGGCACGGCCGTGGCATGGCGCCACTCGCGGCGCATGGCAACAAGATTGGCGGCCCGCCATTCGTCCAGCCCGGTGTCGCCATCCGCCTCGGCCGCGTCCAGCAGATCGGCCACCGCCGGATCGGTCAGCAGTTCGTGGCGCAACAGGCCCAGGGTCGCCAACTGTTCGGCGCGGGCCCCGGCCCCGCCGGGCGGCATCATGGTGGCATGATCCCAATGCAGAACGGCCGCGACTTCGCCCAACACCGCTTTGCGATGAAAGCGGGCCTCCAGCTCGTCATAGGCGCTCATTCAGACCAGGGTAACGAAAACCAGCCGGTCGACCAACAGCGCGACGAAAATCAGGAACAGATACAGGATCGAGAAGAGGAACAACGACTTGGCCCGGCCTTCCGCGCCGTCGGCATCGCCCTGGCGCCACAGGTGCCAGGCCCGGACCCAGAAGCCGGCGCCCAGCACTGCCGCCACCACGCCATACAGCAGGCCCGACATGCCGATCACCACCGGCACCAAGGTGACCGGGATCAGCACCCCGGTGTAGAGCAACATTTGACGCCTTGTCTCAGCCTCGCCCGCTGCCACCGGCATCATTGGCACGCCGGCATTGGCATAGTCGGTGCGGCGGAACAGCGCCAGCGCCCAGGAATGGGGCGGTGTCCAAAGGAAGATGATCAGAAACAGCAATGCCGCGCCCAGGCCGACATCGCCATTGGTCGCCGCCCAGCCAATCACCGGCGGCAGGGCACCCGAGGCACCGCCCACGACAATATTCTGGGGCGTCCGGCGTTTCAGCCAGATGGTATAGATGAAGACATAGTAGACGATGGTCAGCGCCAACAGGCCAGCCGCCATCAGGTTGACGAGCACCGCCATCATCACCACCGACCCCACGGCCAGAACGACACCGAAGGCCAGTGCCCGGGTCGGCTCCATGCGGCCGGCCGGGATCGGTCTATTGCGGGTCCGGTCCATGGTCAGGTCGATGTCGCGGTCGTACCACATATTGATCGCGCCCGAGGCCCCAGCCCCGATGGCGATGCACAGGATGGCGGCGACCGCTGTCGCCAGATCGATCGATCCGGGCGCCAGCACCATGCCGACCACGCCGGTGAAGACCACCAGCGACATCACGCGCGGTTTCAATAATGCGGCCCAATCCTGGACGCGATAGTGATATTCCCGGGGTTCGGTCGCCGTCTCCCCAGACCGGCGGCCAAAGAACGATGCCCTACTCACTGGACTGGCCTCCCTTCCACGCCAGTTGTTCTTGTCCTTACTAAATACTTGAAATTGCGTTTAATTGCCAGTGGGCTTTTGGCGTAGACCCCGGATGCCGATGACGATGAAGGTGACGCCGCCCGCCACCGCTACCAACGCACCCACCCCCATCAGGTAAAGCCCGGTCTGGGCCATCACCGCTTCGACGCCCTGGGCCGCACCCGCGGTCTTGCGCGGTGCCCCATAGCCACCGGCCCAGAACAGACCAAGGCTATGGCAGGCCTGGCCGACGGCGAACAGCCACAACAGAGCCAGGCAGGACCGCCGCGCCTTGGGCGCTCGATCCAGCAGCGGCAGGAATAGGGTGATAAAGAAGCCGAAGGACACCAGCGTCGCGCCGCCGATCACCCCATGGTAATGGGCCGGCGTTCTGGTGTCGGCACCATCCACGAATATGCCCAAGAACCCGCCAAGGCCGAACACGGCGATCGATAGGACCAGCGTCAGGCTGCCCGGATCGGTCAACAGTTTGGTGCCGCCCGGCCGCTGGCTGAGGCCGAACAGGGCGGCCAGGGCAACCACCATGGTCGGTGGGGCCAGGGCATATTGCGCCCAGGTGAAAGCGGCCCGCTGGTCGAAGGAGAACGCGTCGAAGATTCCGTAGAACACCGGCAGCACGGCCGCCGCCAGCAGGGTGAACAGCAGCGCGGTGCGGGTCCAGACCGCGACCCGGGGGCCGGCCCCGCCAACCCGTTCGACGAAATAGTACCAGCCGGTGATCAGCAGGGCGGTGGTCGCGAACTGCAGCACATGGCCGCCGCCCCAGAACAGTTCTTCGTTGTCGGCCCCGGTCTTCGGCCATTCGCCCAGCAGCGCCGCCGCGACACCAAAACAGAACAGCGCGATCAGGACGATCCCCAGGCTGACCGAAGCGCCCAGTTCGACCACCCCCAGGGGATGCCGCCGCCGGGGCAGGTTGACCAGCATCCGGACCCCGATCAGGCCCATGCCGACCACCAGTGCCAACAGGCCAACATAGTAGACGGGGTCGATGATCACAGGCACGTAGTTGTTCAGGCTGGGCTCGCCGCGATCGGTCAGGGCCGGAACCGCCAGCGCGACAAAGGCCGCAACAAAGGCGGCAACGGAAGCGCGGCCCGCACCGCTCCACCTTGCCTTGCCTTCGGTCGCGGACAGGGTCGCCAAATGGGCCATTGCCCCGGCAACCGCCAGGTTCCAGACCACGAAGGAAAACACCACGTGAATGACCAGGCCCTTTTCGAAGAATCGGGCCGGCCAGGGGAATACCTCCTCGACACCCGGAACCCGGGACACCGCCAGCAGCAATGCAAAAATACCCGCCAGGGCGAGCGAGGCAATCGCGACCGCGGACCAGCCGTAAAGCTCGCCGGTCGCAACTGGGCTGTTGCTCAGGACCTCACGAAAGCGCGTGTCGGTCTCACGTGCCGGTATAGGGGTAGACATGGACAGCCATGACGTAGACAACGACACCGGTGACCCCGACCGCCACCCAAAGCGGCCAGGTAATGCGGGCCAAACGGCGGTGTTGGTCGAACCGCTCGCGCAGCGCCCTGATCACGGTCATCGGAACCAGCGGCAGCAGGGCTGCCGCGCCGGCTACATGGACAATCAGGATGGTGAAATAGACCCAAACGACGGCCCCTTCGCCGCCGAATTTGGCAAAGCCGGAATTTGCCTTGTAGATCACATAGCTGACCAGGAAGGCCGCCGATACGACCAAGGCCGCCAGCATGCAGGCGCGATGGCGCTGCCGCTCGCCGCGCTGGATGAATAGATAACCGGCTAGCAGAAAGGCGACCGAAAGCGCGTTCAGGGCGGCGTTTAAGTGGGTCAGGTCCTGGAGTGTGAGCATCTGTCTACGCAGGTAGGGTTGGTTGACGCGACCGGTACACGGTCCGCCATGCTCATAGCCTTCTTCGCGCTTGGTTGCAATCGCTCCGGCCCTTGCCGTCGCCGTTTTTTCGTCCCGACGTTCGGTCGCACTTTCCTGCGGTCAGAGGCACGGGCCGCCCGGCGCGATGGCCTGAATGCCTCGCACGCGGCGTTCCCGCGGAAAATCCAATTACCTTGACCATGGCATTCAGCTTCATTTACAACATTTTCTACAAATCTCTGGAACGCCACTCAGTATCATTCTTTATACGGTGAGCCATTGCGATCACCTGAATCAGGAGTACCCCATGTTCGGTAAACTCTCATCTACTGTCCTGGTGGCAGCCCTGGCACTGGTGACCGCCGGCGCTGACGCCTTCGCAGCCGGTAGGTCGGAACCCTGGCAGATGTGGCTGCAGCAACCCTTCTCGCCGACCGCGGAGCGGGTGCACGACCTCAACCTCTACTTGATGTGGATCGAAGTCGGGATTGTCGTCTTTGTCCTGGCGTTGCTGGTCTACATCCTGGTGCGGTTCAACGAAAAGGCCAATCCGGTACCGTCCAAGACCACCCACAACACCCTGCTGGAAGTGGCCTGGACCGTGGTGCCGATCCTGGTCCTGGTATCGATCGCGGTGCCGTCGATCCGGTTCCTCTATTTCGCCGACAAAACGACGGAAGCCGAGATGACGCTCAAGGTGATCGGCAACCAATGGTACTGGTCCTACGAATACCCCGATCACGATGACCTCGCTTTCGACAGCATCCTGATCGAAGAGGAGGACCTGGAACCCGGTCAACCGCGCCTGTTGTCAGTCGACAATCCGGTCGTCCTGCCGGTCAACACCAAAATCCGTTTCCTGCTGACCTCGAACGACGTGATCCACAACTGGGCCATGCCGTCATTGGCGATCAAGCTGGACACCACGCCCGGTCGGACCAACGAGACTTGGACCGAGATCCTGAAGGAGGGCGACTATTACGGCATGTGCTCCGAGCTTTGCGGCGTCAATCACGGGCTGATGCCGGTGCACATCAAGGCGGTGTCGAAACAGGCCTTCCAGAAGTGGCTGGTCGAAGCCAAGGAAGAATTCGCCGCCAAGGATGGCGACGAGCGCGAGGTTCACCTGGCAAAGGTCGAGTAAACGACCGGTCAGGCCGAGTAGCTTTTAGATAATCAGAGAGGGGGCAGGTTATGGCCGACGCAACGTCAGCAGCCCATCACGATCATCACGACCACGCGCCGACCGGACTGCGGCGCTGGCTGTATTCCACCAACCACAAGGACATTGGAACCCTTTACATCATCCTGGCGGTGTTCAGCGCCATTGTCGGCGGGATAATGTCCTGGTACCTGCGCCTCGAACTGGCGCAGCCGGGCCTGCAATTCACCGAGGACAGCCATTTCTACAACGTCATGGTGACCGCCCACGGCTTCATCATGGTGTTCTTCGTCGTCATGCCGGCGATGATCGGCGGTTTCGGCAACTGGTTCGTGCCGCTGATGATTGGCGCCCCGGACATGGCGTTTCCGCGCATGAACAATGTCAGCTTCTGGCTGCTCGCGGCGGCCCTGGTGCTGATCGTCATCGCGGTCTTCGTCGACGGCGGCCCCGGCACCGGCTGGACTGTTTATCCGCCGCTGTCCAGCGCCAACTTTCACCCCGGGGCTGCGGTAGATTTCGGTATTCTGTCGCTGCATCTGGCCGGCGCCTCGTCGATCCTGGGCGCCATCAACTTCATCACCACGATCATGAACATGCGCGCGCCCGGCATGACCATCCATCGCATGCCGCTTTTTGTGTGGGCGATTTTGATCACCGCGGTGTTGTTGCTGCTGGCGCTTCCCGTTCTGGCCGGCGCCCTGACCATGCTGCTGACCGACCGCAATTTCGGCACCACCTTCTTCGACCCGGCCGGTGGCGGCGATCCGATTCTGTGGCAGCACCTGTTCTGGTTCTTCGGCCACCCTGAGGTCTACATCATCATCATCCCGGCCTTCGGCGTGATCAGCCAGGTGGTGTCGACCTTCAGTCGCAAGCCGGTGTTCGGCTATCTGGGCATGGCTTACGCGATGGCCTCGATCGGCCTGGTGGGCTTCGTGGTCTGGGCCCATCACATGTATACGGTCGGCCTCAACGTCGACACACGGGCCTATTTCACCATGGCGACGATGGTCATCGCGGTCCCGACCGGGGTCAAGATCTTCAGCTGGCTGGCCACCATGTGGGGCGGTTCGATCCGCTTCGAGGTGCCGATGCTCTATGCCATCGCCTTCATCTGGCTGTTCGTGGTCGGTGGCGTCACCGGCGTTACCCTGGCCAATGCCAGCGCCGATCTGGTGATGCACGACACCTATTACGTGGTGGCGCATTTCCACTACGTCATGGGCCTGGCGGCGATCCTTGGCATGTTTGCCGGCTTCTACTACTGGATCGGCAAGATGTCGGGCTACCAATACCCGGACAAGCTGGCGCGCCTGCAATTCTGGATCTTCGTCATCGGCATCAACGTGTTGTTCTTCCCGCAGCACTTCTCCGGCCTGTCCGGGATGCCGCGGCGGATCCCGGACTATCCGGACGCCTATGCCGGCTGGAACATGCTCAGCTCGGTCGGTGCGGTGATCACCATCATCGGCACCGTGCTGTTCTTCGTTGTGGTCTGGAAAACCTTTGCCGACAAGGTCAAGGCGGCCGACAATCCGTGGGGCGAAGGCGCCGATACCCTGGAATGGAAGGTGCCGTCCCCGGCCCCGTTCCATACCCATGAGGAAATCCCGAACGCCGCCGCACCTGCGGAATAAGGCGCACATGGGGTACCGCCAGTGACCGGGAAACACAGCCAGACGACCAATCGGCGCACCGCGATCGTGCTCGGCGCGATCGCGGCGTCGATGGTCGGCCTGGCATATGCCTCGGTGCCGCTGTACCAGCTGTTCTGCCAGGTGACCGGCTATGGCGGCACGCCCCAGGTCGGGGCCGCCGCCGCGCCGGGCACCGGTTCGGGACGGACCTTCACGGTCAGCTTCGACGCCAACGTCAATCCCAAGCTGAAATGGCGCTTCCGGCCGGCCCAGCGCGCGGTGGAACTGGAGGCGGGCGAAGAGATGCTGGCTTACTACGAGGCGGTCAATATCGGCGACAAGCCGCTGACCGGCACCGCCGTCTTCAACGTGACGCCCTACAAGATCGGCCAGTATTTCACCAAGCTCGATTGCTTCTGCTTCACCGAACAGACCCTGGAACCGGGCCAGTCGGTGTCGATGCCGGTGTTGTTCTACATCGACCCCGAGATCGAAGCGGACGTCAACGCGGCCGAAGTCAAGACCATCACGCTGTCCTACACCTTCTTTCCGAAGGAAAAGAAGACGGCGGCCTTGATGCAAAAATCGGAGAATTGATTATGTCGTCAGTGCAAAAAACCCATCCCTATCACATGGTGGAACCAAGCCCCTGGCCGCTGGTTGGATCGATTTCAGCCCTGGTCATGGCCGTCGGCGGCATCTGGTTCATGAAGGAGGGACCGCTATGGCTGTTCCTGATCGGCCTAGCCGGCATGCTGTTCACCATGTTCGGCTGGTGGCGCGACGTGGTGGTCGAGGCCAATAGCGGCGTCGACCACACACCGGTGGTGCAGCACGGCCTGCGCATGGGCATGGTGCTGTTCATCGCCTCCGAGGTGATGTTCTTCTTCGCCTTTTTCTGGGCCTATTTCGACGCTTCCGTGCCGATCATCAGCCGCACCGCCCATACGGTTTGGCCGCCGGAAGGGGTCGAGCCGCTGCACACCTGGGGCCTGCCCTTCATCAACACCATCATCCTGTTGAGTTCGGGTGGCACGGTCACCTGGGCCCATCACGCGCTGCGCAAGGGCGACCACAAGCAGACCGCGATCGCCCTGGCGGTCACCGTCCTGCTGGGCATGATCTTCACCGCCACCCAGGCCTATGAATACGGCGAGGCGACCTTTGGTTTCACCGAAGGCATCTACCCGTCGACCTTCTACCTGGCGACCGGCTTCCACGGCTTCCATGTCATCGTCGGCACCATCTTCCTGATCGTCTGCATGTTCCGCGCCATCAAGGGCCATTTCACGCCCGAGCAGCATGTCGGGTTCGAGGCGGCGGCTTGGTACTGGCACTTCGTCGACGTGGTCTGGCTGTTCCTGTTCACCTGGGTCTACTGGTGGGGGTCATACGGCTACGTTCACGGCTGAGCCAGATCCACCGACCCACTTAAGCCAAAGCGGTGCCATGTCCGGCCAGGAAACCTATCCCGAACGTGGCACCGCCGAGACCATCAAACTGGGCCTCCGCGGACGTTGTCCCAGATGCAGCCGCGGCGACCTGTTCACCAAATACCTGAAAGTGGCGCCGGCCTGCGCCGTCTGTGGCCTGAGCCTGGAATGGCACGACACCGGCGACGGGCCGGTGGTGCCGGCGATCCTGGTCATCGGTGGCCTGGTCGTAGCCGTGGCGATGTATGTCGAACTGGCCTACGAGCCGCCTTTGTGGTTGCATGCGGCCCTGTGGCTGCCGCTGGTCACCGGCTTGACCATGGTCGCGTTGCCGTTGCTCAAGGGAATGTCGATCGCGCTCCAGTTCAAGTTCCGGTCGACCGAGGACCCGCCGCAGGCCGACCTGTTCTGACCGTTGAGACCCAAACATGCCCGAGCCCGAGATCCCCGTCCGTAAGAACCGCATCACGGCGCTGGTATTGATTGCCGTTACGGTTGCCGTTGCCGCCTTTCTCCTCTATCGGCTGGTGCAAACCGCATCCTGAATGTAAGGCAAATTTGCCCCCGGGCCGGGGAATTGCCATATTCCCTATCAATTGAATAATTCCACGCCGAACCGGCGATTCCGGGAGCTCTTGATGCCGCACCAACCGACGCCAGACGAACTTTTCTTTGCCCGCGCCGATCTGGACAAGGACCGCGCCCAGGCGACCGTTGCCGACGCGCTCGACGGCGCCGATGACGGCGAGCTGTTCCTGGAATACCGCCAGTCCGAAAGTTTCACCTTCGACGATCAGCGGCTGAAATCGGCTGCCTTCGACACCGCCCAGGGCTTCGGACTGCGCGCGGTGGCCGGCGAACGCACAGGTTATGCCCATGCCACCGAATTGAGCCAGGCGGCGCTGGACCGCGCCGCCGCCGCGGTGACGGCGGTCAAGTCCGGCCATGGCGGCACCATGTCGGCGGCCGCGACCGGCACCAATGCCAGCCTGTATGCCGACGACAACCCGCTCAACGGTACCGACTTCGAAACCAAGGTCGGCATCCTGGCTGAGATCGACGCCTATGCCCGCCAACGCGAATCCAAGGTCCGGCAGGTGACCTGCTCGCTGGCCGGTTCCTGGCAGGCGGTCAGCATCCTGCGCGCCGACGGCCATCGGGTCGACGATATCCGTCCCCTGGTCCGGCTCAACGTCTCGGTGGTGGTCGGCGACGGCGACCGCCAGGAATCAGGCAGCCACGGCGCTGGCGCCCGGGCCGGTTACGATCACTATCTGGACCCGGCCAATTGGCGGGCCCAGGTCGACGAGGCGTTGCGCCAGGCCCTGGTCAACCTGGATTCGGTCGCCGCCCCGGCCGGCGAGATGCAGGTGGTGCTGGGCCCCGGCTGGCCCGGCATCCTGCTGCACGAAGCAGTCGGCCATGGCCTGGAGGGCGACTTCAACCGCAAGCAGACCTCGGCCTTTGCCGGCCTGCTGGGCGAAAGAGTGGCGGCGCCGGGGGTGACGGTGATCGACGACGGCACCATCACCGGGCGCCGCGGTTCGTTGACCGTGGACGACGAGGGCACGCCCAGCCAGCACACCGTGCTGATCGAGGACGGTATTCTGAAGGGGTACATGCAGGACCGCATGAACGCCCGGCTGATGGGTGTGGCACCGACCGGCAATGGCCGTCGCCAGGACTTCGCCCACAGCCCCCTGCCCCGGATGACCAACACCTACATGCTGGCCGGCGAGCGCGACCCGGCGGAGATCCTGGAGACTGTCAAAACCGGCCTTTTCGCCGTCAACTTCGGCGGCGGCCAGGTCGACATCACCAGCGGCAAGTTCGTCTTCACCTGCACCGAGGCCTATCGCATCGAAAACGGCAAGGTCGGCGCGCCGGTCAAGGGCGCCACCCTGATCGGCATGGGGCCGGAGGTTCTGAAACGGGTCAGCGCGATCGGCAACGACCTGGCCCTCGACCCCGGGGTCGGTACCTGCGGCAAGGGCGGCCAGGGGGTGCCGGTCGGGGTCGGCCAGCCGACCCTGCTGATCGACGGCCTGACGGTCGGCGGCACGGCGGCCTAAGTCCGGTGGTCCTGAGGACCGGCATAATACTCTTACTGGTTGTAGCCTTCGCCGGACCGTTGCGGGCGCAGGCGGTGCTCAAGGACGCCAAATGGCTGGCACCGGAGGCAACACCGGCCAAAGCGCTGACCGCGGTGCCCAGGCCCGGCCTGTCCGAACCCGCCGACCCCGATCTCGCCCTGCTGGGCGAACTGGCGTTCCGGTCGACCGACCTGTTCGGGCCCGACGCGCGGCGGGCCGGGCTGGCCTGCAACACCTGCCACACCGGCGGCCATGCCAACACCCGGTTCTTCCTCGAAGGCGCCTCGGACCGGCCGGGCAACTTCGACCCGACGACCGCGATCTTCCACGACCGCGACGACGGCATCGGCAACGCCATCAACCTGCCCAGCCTGTGGGGGGCGCGGCGCACCGCGCCTTACGGGCGCATGGGCAAGTTCCGCACCCTGGCCGATTTCACTCGCCACGTCATCGTCGACGAGTTCGGCGGCAAGGAACCACCGCCCTGGCTGTTAAAAGCCCTGGTCGCCTACCAGACTCAACTGAACTTCCCACCCAACCCCTACCTGACGCCGGGCGGGCGCCTGACCGATGCCGCGACCCCGGCGATGCGGCGCGGCGAAATGGTCTTCAACCGGTCGCCCAGCGCCGACATCGTCGCCAGCTGCGCCGCCTGCCACCCGCCGCAGCGGGGCTTCACCGACGGCCAGCGCCACGACGTCGGCACCGGCGGCCGTTTCGTCACGCCGACCTTGCGGGGCCTTGCCCGCACCGCGCCCTACCTGCACGACGGCAGCGCCGCCGACCTGCCGGCCGTCCTGGACGCCATGTCCCGCTGGTTGAAGGTGGAACTCAGCGCCCGGGACCAGGCCGATCTGATCGCCTATCTGGAAGCGGTCGGCGCCGACGAGGCACCCCGCGGCACCCCGACGGTCGCGGAGGATATCGACCGGGTCCGCCGCTTTGCCGGGCTGATGGAGCGTGCCCTGGAACGGGGCGACGACAAGCGCAGCGATTGGATCAGCCGCCAGGTCCGGGCCGAGATCGGCCATATCCACGACCGCTTTCCCGGACCCGACTTGTCCCAATCGCGCCGGGTTCTGATCGGCTGGTCCCGCGCCTTGCAGCAGGTGGCGGGAACCGCCACGGCCGGGGATTTCGCCGCCGCCGGTGCCGAACTGGATGCCTGGTTCAAACGGGTCGACGCCGAGAGCTCGAAGCTGGCCGAGGCGGCGCCCCGGTCGCTCTACAATCCCGATCTGCTGAAGACGTACAAGCCCCGGCCCCTGTAAAGGAGCCCAAACCTCACAGCCGGTTGTTGGCTCGTCCCCCTAGTGGACTGCCCGCCAGCTTTCCGCCCGTTGCCGCGCGTCGCGGATTTCGGCCTCGGTCATGGCGCGGGTCAGGATCTCGAGGTTTTCCGAGGCCCGGGGATAACCCCGTGCCGCCGCCACCGCGAACCATTTATAGGCCTCGACCCGGTCCGGAGGGCAACCGCGGCCCATCCCGGTCAGCACGCCGGCATTGTAGATCGCGCCACTGACCCCGGCCGCCGCCGCCCGCAGGGTCCAACGGCAGGCCGCTTCGTCGTCGCCGGCGACCCCCCGCGCCTTAAGGTACATGCCGCCGACCAAATGCGCCGCCAGGGGAACACCCCCTTCCGCCGCCGCGATCAACCAGTGTGCCGCCTTGGTATCATCGCGGGCCAAACCGGCCGCACCATTGTAGTAGAGGAAACCGAGATTGAAGCGGGCCGCCACATGGCCATCCAGCGCCGCCTTTTCAAACCAGGTCACGGCAGCGCCATAGTCGCGCTTCACCCCGTATCCATGGTCGTACATGACGCCGAGCAGGTATTGGGCACCGGCTTCGCCGGCTTCCGCCAATGGCCGCAGGCGGGCCAAGGCTTCGTCGTGGCGGCCTGCCTGGAATGCCGCCTGGCCGGCCGCGAAATCGGCCACCGCCGGCGTGACCGGCCCTGCCGCCAGCCAGCCGATTGCCGTGATACACAGCATCATCCGGGCGAAATTTGTCATCGCCGCACCTCCCGTATTCAGGAATGGATGTCCTGTCTATATCGGGATCCCGTGTGGAAATTTCCATCCGCCAAAGCGGACGAAATATACGCAGCGATTTTCGGACTGTGCCCGGGCGTTCAGTAGGCGTATTCGGTGAAGACCGGATCGACCGAGCCGTTCCAGCGCCCCTGATAGGCAGCCAGTAATTCCTCGGCCAGGGTGCGGCCGTCGTCGATCACGTTGTACAGTACGTTCAGGAAATGGGTCTCGTCCTCGCCATAGGTGTCGAGCTTGGCCCGCCGCTGGAGGCCGGCCCTGGCGATGTCGAGCAGTTCGGCCGCCAGCTCGCCGACCCGGCGGCCCCGCAGGGTCGCGTTGAGGCCGTATTTCGGCACGTCACGGCGCAGGCCGGCCCGCTCCGCTTCGGTCCAGTCGCGGACATAGTCCCAGGCCTCGGCCTGGGCGGCGGCATCATAGAGCAGCCCGACCCAGAAGGCCGGCAGGGCGCAAAGCCGCCGCCACGGACCGCCATCGGCACCGCGCATTTCCAGATAACGCTTCAGCCTCACCTCGGGGAAGGCGGTGGTCAGATGGTCTTCCCAATCGCTCAAGGTCGGCGTCTCGCCCGGCAGTGCCGGCAATTTGCCGGTCAGGAAATCCCGGAACGACTGGCCCGAGGCGTCGATATAGTCGTCGCCCCGGTGCACGAAATACATCGGCACGTCCAGGATATAGTCGGTATAGCGCTCGAAGCCCATGCCGTCCTCGAACACGAACGGCAGGTCGCCGCAGCGGTCGGGATCGGTGTCGGTCCAGATGAAGCTGCGGAAGCTGAGATAGCCATTGGGCCGGCCTTCGGTAAAGGGCGAGTTGGCGAACAGCGCCGTGGCGATCGGCTGCAGCGCCAGCGAGACCCGGAACTTGGTGACCATGTCGGCCTCGTCGGCGAAGTCGAGGTTGGTCTGCACCGTGCAGCTGCGGAACATCATGTCCAGGCCGTGATTGCCGCGGGTCGGCATGTAGGCGCGCATGATCTTGTAGCGCCCCTTGGGCATCACCGGGATGTCCTGGCGGGCCCATTTCGGCTGGAACCCCAGGCCGAGGAACCCGGCCCCGATCTCGGTCGCCACCTCCTTGACCTGGGCCAGGTGGGTGTTCACCTCGTCGCAGGTCTGGTGCAGGGTCTCCAGCGGCGCGCCGGACAGTTCGAATTGGCCGCCCGGCTCCAGGGTGATCGCCTGGCCGTCCAGTTTCAGGGCGATGACGTTGTCGCCCTCGAATTCCGGCTGCCAGCCGAAGCGCTGCAGGCCTTCCAGGATGGCGCGGATGCCGCTCGGCCCCGCATAGTCCAAGGGGCGCAGGTCATCCAGCCGGTAGCCGAATTTCTCGTGCTCGGTGCCGATCCGCCATTCGTCCCGCGGCGTGTTGCCGTTTTCCAGATAGGCGACCAGATCGTCGCGGCTCTCGACCGGCACGGACGCCAATCCCGAAGGTACCGACATTTCCGCTCCCCTCCCCATTGCGCCCGGCGGCGTTTCGCGGACCCGGCAAAGATAAGCATTGCCGCCGCGCCCGCAAGCCTCAGGGGCGCATTTTCCCGGACTTCGGAAGAGTCCGGCTTGAAAGTGGCTGTTCCGTCCCGCTCCCTCCCAACCACCGAATTATGGGGACGCAAGGTAATTATGGGGACACAGGTAAATTATGGGGACACAATACTTAATTCGAGCTGAATTAAGTATTGTGTCCCCATAATTTACCTGTGTCCCCATAATTACCCATAATTACCCATCCCCAAAATTATCCGACCAGTCGCCGAGGCAGGCCTGCCACAGGCCGAGCGCGGCGGTCACCGCGGTATCGGCCCGCAAGGTACGTGGCCCCAGGGTCACCGGGGTCGCGAAGTCCAAATCCCGGAGCCGGGCCGCCTCGTTCGGGGCGAAACCGCCCTCCGGCCCAACCAGCACCGCCCAGGGGCCGGGACCGGCGGCGGTCAGGGCGGCCGCCGGATCGGACGATGCCGACGCGGTGTCGCAGAACATCAGCCCCCGGCCGGTCGGCCAATCGTCCAGCAGCCGGTCCAACGGTACTTGCGGGCGGATTTCGGGAAGGTCCAGGCGGCCGCACTGCTCCGCCGCCTCGCGGGCGATGGCGGCGAATCGCTCGGCCTTGATCCGGGCCGCGATGGTGCGCACGGTCTGCACCGGCTGCAGCGCGGAAACGCCGAGCTCGGTCGCCTTTTCGACGATCCAATCGGTGCGCGCCTTCTTGACCGGTGCGAACAGCAGCCAGAGATCGGGGCCGGACGTCTGCGGCCGCAGGCATTCGCCGCAGGTCAGGCTCACCGTCCGCCGGGCCGCTTCGGTGATTTCGGCCCGCCATTCGCCGTCGCGGCCGTTGAACAGCGCCACCTGGTCGCCGGCCTTCAGCCGCATCACCGTCGCCAGATAGTGGCTCTGGGCCGCATCCAGGCGCAGCACTGCCCCGGGCCCCAGCGGGTCCGCCACGCAGAGCCGGATTTTCGGTGCCTCTCGATCCATCGCCGCCCATGGAATCACGCCGCCGCCGGCGGGGCAAGCCACTTCCGGTCTTGAGGCGATCTGGAAAACGCGATAGGCAGGAGGCATGAGCCAGCCGATCACAGCCGCCCCGGCGGATGCCGCCGCCCACAACTGGGTCGACCGGTTCGCGCCGCCGGCCTCCAGGCCCTATCTGCGCCTGGCCCGGATCGACCGCCCGATCGGCACCTGGCTGCTGTTGTGGCCGTGCTGGTGGAGCCTGGGCCTGGCGGCCGGCCCCGGGCAATGGCCGGACCCGCTGCTGATCGTCCTGTTCGGGATCGGCGCCCTGGTGATGCGGGGTGCGGGCTGCACCCTGAACGACATCGCCGACCGGGATTTCGACGGCCGGGTCGAACGCACCCGCAACCGCCCCATCCCGTCGGGGCAGGTGTCGCTGGTTGCGGCCTTCGGCTGGATGGGGCTGCTGGCGGCGATCGGCTTTGCCATCCTGATCAGCTTCAATCCCTTCGCGGTCTGGCTCGGCGTCGCCTCGCTGGCTGTGGTCGCGATCTACCCGTTCATGAAGCGCTATACCTATTGGCCGCAATTCTTCCTTGGCCTGGCCTTCAACTGGGGGGCGCTGCTGGGCTGGGCCGCAGTGCGCGGCGAACTCGACCTGGCGCCGGCCCTGCTCTATGCTGGCGGCATCTGCTGGACGCTGGGCTACGACACCATCTATGCCCACCAGGACAAGGAGGACGACCAGCTGATCGGCGTCAAGTCGACGGCGCTCAGGCTCGGGGCCCGGACCAAGCCCTGGCTGTTCGCCTTTTACGGCCTGGCGATCGCAGGCTTCGGCGCCGCCGGCACCCTGGCCGGCCTGGCCTGGCCGTTCTATGTCGGCCTGGCGGCGGGCGCCGCCCAACTGGCCTGGCAGGCCGCCACCGTCGACACCGAGAACGGCCCCGACTGCCTGGCCAAGTTCAAATCCAACAACCGCCCCTTCGGCCTGATCCTGTTCGCCGGCATCGTCGCCGGGCAGGTGATGGGATAGGATGGGTGTAGTTATGGGGACGGGTAATTATCGACAACATTTGCGAGGAACCCGCCATGGACGGCTATGTGGTGAAGAAGCAGGAGATCGACGCCATGGCCGGGACGCAGAAGGCGCATTTCCTCAACCCCGACGCCCGGCGGACCAACAAGTCTCTGGGTGACCTGACCGGCCTCACCGGCCTCGGCTTCCATATCATCGAGGTACCGCCGGGCAGCCAGTCGACCGAATACCACGTCCACCATTTCGAGGACGAATGCACCTATATCCTGGCGGGCAGCGGCGAGGTAGTGATCGGCGGCGAGACGGTGGCCATCGGCGAAGGCGATTTCATCGGCTACCGGGCCGGCGGCCAACCCCACACCATGCGGAACACCGGCGAGGGTCCCCTGCGCTGCATCGTGGTCGGCCAAAGGCTGGCCCACGACGTCGGCGACTATCCCAATCTGGGCAAGCGGATTTACCGCAACCAGGGCCTGCCCTGGGACCTGGCCGATCTGGCGGCGATCGAACATCCCAATGCGGGGAAGAAGTAGCTGACGAGCCGGGCCGGGTTATTTGATTCGGCGGATTTTTTTGCCGTCTACGGCAAAATAGCCTTTGCTGGTCCCGACATATAAAGGCATCCCATAGGTAAGACTGGTGAAAACATGGGTTTCTATTGGAAACGGGTCCAGCAAATGGGTCACGTAAATACCGGCAGCTTCAGCGCCTTTGGGAACGGATGATAAGGGGACGGACAAGCAGGTCTTGGAAAGCGGTTCCTTTTTCAGGATCGTTTTCGCATCTGCCGAAATTGTGACCCGGTGATGACCCAGGATTAGCAGCTGTTTTGGGTCAGTGTCGGCGGCCAAAAGATAAACCGTGAAGTTTGGATCGGCTGGGTTCGGTGGAATAACCACCGTATTATAACTGTAGCTGCAGGTTCTGAATTCAGTCGACCTGGCAAGTTCCCGGGACCTCCAGGACAACAACTCGTTGGCACTCAGTCGAACCGGAGGCTCGACCATAGTGGTTTTTTGCCTGTCACCGGAAATGTCGACGTCGAGTTTGGAGCAGATCTCTTCGCCGCAGGGAGCAACGAACCGGACCCGCCACCCGGAGCCAGTTCGACTGGTTACCCATCCCCTGACACCCATTTGCTTGAGACCAACGGCGTAACCGGCGTCCGTCGCACGAGCGGCCGCTTGATCCCGTTGAAAAATCTCCCAACCGCGTGCTTGTATGTTGCTGGGGATCAGCGTCCGGTCCGCATTTGGTGCCGCGGCGCAACCGGCCAAGACCATGCTGACAAGGACAGCCATCGAACGTGCGGACGACGACGTTTCGAACGCCATTGTTTTACCTCTGGGTGAACCCGGAACTCCTGTCACATGAAATCAAGACACAACCAGAAATTCAATCCCTCGAAACGCCAACCCGAAGATTGCAGTTGGAATAACGGTGATCTGCGGATCGCATACCAACGCGCCTGGCCTTTCAAGGATTCGGCCGAAAACAAAACTGCTATGGCCGCTCGCTGGTCTCGCTCGAGCGGATGGCAGCGGGGCCGGGTCAGACATAGTACTGGGAATAGCCGAACAGGGCCGGCGCGCCGCCGGTGTGCAGGAACAGGACGTTCTGGCCCGGCCTGAAGTCGCCGCGGCGGATCATGCCGATCAGTCCGGCCATGGCCTTGGCGGTGTAGACCGGGTCCAGGATCAGGCCCTCGGTGCGGGCCGCGAGTTCCAGAGCCTCCTCGACCTCGGCCGATGCCAGGCCATAGCCGGGGGCGAGCCAGCTGTCATCGACCAGTGCGTCGCCGTCCGAGACCAGTCCGGGATCGCCGAGCATGGCCGCCACCTCGGCAATGCGGCGGCGCACCCGCGCCGCCTGTTGCACCGCGTCGCGGCGGACGCAGATCCCGTGGACCGGCATCGCGCTGCCTCCCTGGCGCAGGCCAGCGACCAGCCCGCAATGGGTGGCGGCGCTGCCCGAACTGACCACCGCCGCGTCGAAGCCGAGGTCCCGGTCGCGCATCTGGGCCAGGAGCTCGTGGGCGCAATCGACATAGCCCAGCGCCCCCAGCGGCGGATGGTCGGTACTGAGATGGATGACATAGGGCCGGGCGCCGGTGGCGCTGACCTTATCGGCGATGTCCTCCAGCCTGGCGTCGGCCGCCGCCTCGTCGCTGCCGGAGAAATGGTGGATGGTGGCGCCCAGCAGATGGTCCAGCAAGAGGTTGCCGGATTTCAGATAGGCCTCGTCCTTGCCCGGCAGCCGGTTCTCCAGCTGGATGTGGATGTCCATGCCCAGCTTGCGGGCGGCGGCCGCCGCCTGGCGCACGAAGTTCGACTGCACGGCGCCGGTGATCAGGATGGTGTCGGCGGCTTCGGCCCGGGCCGCGCCCAGATAGTATTCCAACTGCCGGGTCTTGTTGCCGCCCAGGGCCAGGCCGGTGCAGTCGTCGCGCTTGACGTAGAGGTCGGGACCGCCGAGATGGGCCGTCAGGTTGGGCATGAACTCCAACGGCGTCGGGGCGTGCACCAGATCGGCACGCGGATAGTCAGATAGGGCCATGGCGATCAGGGTCTGACCGAAAATGCGTTGTTCGCGCATTTTCGGGGTGCTGTTCCGTCCCGCTCCCCCTCCCAACCACCCATGGCATGGTACCTTGTTGGGTGGTTGGGCGGGGGAGCGGGACGGAGCAGAGACATTTGAGTCAAACTCTCAAACCACGTAATGCTCATTGGGATGCTCGGCGGCGTAGCGGTCGCGGCGATCGACGATGACGGTGACGATCTTGGAGCCCGGCTTCATGGTCTTGGCCATTTCGATCGCGGTGAAGACGTTGGCGCCCGACGAGAGGCCGCAATAGAGCCCCTCCTCGCGGCACAGCCGGTCGGCCATGGCCTTGGCGTCCTGGTTCTGCACCACGACCTCGTCGTCCATGATGTTGCTTTCCAGAACGTCCTCGATCAGGAACCTCAGTTCGGGGCCGCCGAAGCGCTTCAGTGCCGCGTGCACCGCCCGCGAGCGGACCCATTCGATGCGGGGATCGTCGGTCGGCACGATGCCCGCCACCCTTAAGTCCGGATACGCCGCCTTCAGGGTCTGGGCGACGCCCAGCAGGGTGCCGCCGGTGCCGACCGAAGCCACCCAGCCGTCAATCGGCCCGTCGATCTGCTCCAGGATCTCGCGGCCGGTGAAATCGCGGTGTGCCCTGGTGTTGTCGGGATTGCAGAGCTGATTGGCCCACCAATTGCCCGGATTGCGCTGCTGCACGTCATAGGCCGGTTTCATGCGGATGGCGACGAAGGACGCGGCCCGTTCGACGCCCTGGAGCTTGTCCGCGCCTTCGATGTACTGGTTCAGGTCGATCGGCGTCACCGTGGCGCCGTAGAGCCGGGCGATCCGCACCCGGTCGACCGAGTTGTAGGCGCTGCCCAGTTGGGCCGGCAGGAAGATCTCGACATTGTAGCCCTTGACGTTGCCGACGAAGGAGAGCGCCGGCCCGGTATTGCCGGTCGACTGGTCGACGATGGTGCCGCCGGGTTTCAGATCGCCGCGGCGCTCGGCCGCCTCGATCATGCACAGCGCCATGCGGTCCTTGATCGACCCCCCGGGATTGGTGAATTCGCATTTGACGTAGATGTCGACATCCAGTCCGTCGGTGACCCGGTTCAGCTTGAGCAACGGCGTGTTGCCGATATCGCTGAGGATCGTCGTCTTGTCCATGGTCCTTCCCCCGTCCGTCCGTGCCGCCCCGGGCGTGCGCCGTCAGGTTCGATCATGCGCCCGACAACAGATAATTTCCAATAAATTAGCTGGCATATATTATGCGAAAATATTATATTATTGCAGTCATGAGGCTGAACCTGCGGCAAGTCGAAGCCTTCAAGGCGACCTTCGAATGCGGCTCGGTCACCGGCGCCTCGGAGCTTCTCCACATCACCCAGCCGGCGGTCAGCCGCCTGCTCGCGGACATGGGCGCTTCGGTCGGCTTCCAGCTGTTCGAACGCCGCGGGCGCGGTCTGACCCCGACACGGGACGCCGAACTCCTTTATCTGGAGGTCGCCCGGTCCTTCGCCGGGCTGGGGCGCATTGCCGACGTCGCGCGGGCCATCAAGGACCATGCCGCAGGCACGGTCCGGGTCATCGCCCTGCCGGCCTATGCTGACGGTTTCCTGGCCAAGGTCATCGGCGGGTTCCTCAAGGACAATCCCGGCATCGTCGTCGAATTGGAAAGCGGCGCGCGGTCGCAGGTCATGGATGGCATCATCGCCAACACCTACGACCTTGGCATTATGATCGAGTCGGCCGCCGATCCGGTCCTGGAAATGGCGCCACTGTTCGAGAGCGGCGCCAGGCTGGCCATGCCGGCCGACGATCCCCTGGCCGGCCTGCCGGTGGTCCCGTTGTCGGCGCTGCAGGGGCGGCGATTCCTTGAGCTGCCGTCCGACAGCCCCTTCTTCGCGGCCATCACCAAGGCCATGCGGAGCCAAGCCGTGGCACCCCGGGTGGTCGGGCAGGCCCGCACCCAGCGGGCGCTGTGCCAGATGGTGGCGGCCGGAGCCGGGCTGGCGTTGGTCGATGCCATGGCAGCGGTGGACGGCGGCACCGTCGGGCTGGTGTTCAAACCCCTGGAGCCGGCCATTTCCTGGACCGCCTGCACCGTGCTCAATTCCCGGGTCAAACCGGCCGGCGCCACCCTGGCTTTCCGCGAGGTGTTGCGGAATTACGGCGGATTACGGCGACACGAATTACGGGGACACAATACTAAATTACGGGGACACAATACTTAATTCAAGCGAATTAAGTATTGTGTCCCCGTAATTTAGTATTGTGTCCCCGTAATTCCAACGGGAGCGCCTAAACTGCGGCGATCACCTTTTGCAGCATCTCGCGGACCTGGCCCGCGATGCCGCCCAGTTCCTCGTTCTCGATCGCGGCCATCGAGGCCATCGGATCGACCGCCGAGACCTCGACCTGGCCCGGCTCCTTCTGCTGCAGGATGACGTTGCAGGGCAGCATGGTGCCGATCTTGTCTTCGGACTGCAACGCCCGGAAGGCGAATTGCGGGTTGCAGGCGCCGAGGATGGTGTAGGGGCGGAAATCCGCGTCGATCTTCTTCTTCAGCGTCGCCTTGACGTCGATGGTGGTCAGCACGCCGAAGCCCTCGGCCTGCAGGGCCTGGGTGACGTCGTCGATGGCCTGGTCGAAATCGCGCTCGATAGTCTTGGTGAAATGATAGGTCATGGATCTCTCGCCTCGGGTTTGGTCAAAACGAATCGTGGCGCCCGCCGAACCGGGCCCAGTTTGGAATCATTTGCGACTGAATATTGTCGCAAAGCCGCAAGACGTCCAGGGGCGGACCGGTAATTTGCCCAAAAAAATTGTGAAACCGGATAATTACGGGGATGCAATTTCGGGGACACAATACTTAATTCGAGTGAATTAAGTATTGTGTCCCCGTAATTATCGCCCGTAATTATCGGAGGCGCGGGATGGAACAGCACTTGCGCGTCGGCGCAACCGGACCCTCAAAACGCCGTGTCGTCCGGTTCCATCAGGGTGGCGCCGCCGGCCGCAACCCGGGCTTCCAGCATGGCGGTTTCCGGCATGATGCGGTCCATGTAGAAGCGCGCGCAGGTCAGCTTCATGCGGTAGAAGTCCGGGTCCGGGCAATCCTCCTCGGCCAGCCGGGCCCGCGCCACCTCGGCCATTTGCGACCACATCAGCCCGATCGCCACCACCCCGAACAGGCGCAGATAGTCGCTGGCGCCGGCGCCGGCGTCGTTGCGGTTGACGATGCCGTTCTCGGCCAGCCACATGGTGGCGCCGACCAGCCGGTCATAACCCTGTTTCAGGGGCCGGATGAACGGCGTCATGGCCGCGTCGCGCTTGTTGGCGTCGAGATAGGCGGCCAGATCGGCAAAAAACCGCCGCGAGGCGCGACCCTGATTGGCCGGCAGGCGGCGGCCGACCAGGTCCAGGGCCTGGACCCCGTTGGCGCCCTCGTAGAGCTGCAGGATGCGGGCATCGCGGACGAACTGCTCCATGCCGTGGTCCTTGATGTAGCCGTGGCCGCCATAAACTTGCAGGGCCAGATTGGTGCATTCGAAGCCGCGATCGGTGAAATGGGCCTTGATCACCGGGGTCAGCAGGCCGGCCAGTTCGGCCGCCGCCGCCGAGCGCTCGGCATCGCCGCTGTCCCTGGCGTCCGAAATCGCCGCCGCCAGCCACATCACCAGGGCGCGGGCGCCCTCGGTAAAGCTGCGGATTTCCAGCAGCATGCGGCGGACGTCAGGATGGACGATGATCGGGTCGGCCGGCCGATCGGGGTATTTGGGTCCGGTCAGCGCCCGCCCGGCCAACCGGGCATAGGCATAGTTGGCCGCGTTCTGATAGGCCACTTCGGCCAGGGCCAGGCCCTGCAGTCCGACGCCCAGCCGGGCCGCGTTCATCATCGCGAACATGCCAGCCATACCGCGGCCCCGTGAGGGCTTGGGATCCGCCTCGGCCGACTTATCCTCGCCTGCGGCCGGTTTCGGCGCCGGCGGGCTGCCGATCAGAAAGCCGACCGCCTGGTCGTAGTTGAGCAGGGCGGTGGCCGAGCCGCGGATGCCCATCTTGCTTTCGATGCCGCCGCAGGAAACGCCGTTGCGTTCGCCCGGCTCGCCGTCTTCGCCGACCAGGAACTTGGGCACCAGGAACAGGCGCACCGCGCTGAGGTCGTCCCCCGCCCCGTCCAGCTTGGCCAGCACCATGTGGACGATGTTGTCGGTCAGGTCATGGTCACCGGCGGTGATGAAACATTTGGTGCCGCTGACCAGGTAGCTGCCGTCATCCTGTGCCACCGCCTTGGTTCGCATCAGGCCGAGGTCGGTGCCGCAATGGGGTTCGGTCAGGTTCATGGTCCCCGACCAGGCTCCGCTGACCAGCTTCGGCAAATAACGCCGCTTGATCTCATCGGGGGCGAAGCCCGACAGCGCCCCGATCACGGCGGAGGTCAGCCCCGGATAGGTGGAAAAGGCGTGGTTGGCCGAGACCATCATCTCGGTAACCGCCAGGGCCAAGACCGGCGGCAGGCCCTGGCCGCCCCATTTTTCGGACACCGACAGCGCGTTCCAACCACCGGCGCAATACTGGTCATAGGCGTCCTTGAAGCCGGCCGGGGTGCGGACGACGCCGTTTTCGAAACTGCAGCCTTCCGTATCGCCGGACTGGTTCAGGGGCTGCAGCACATCCTCGGCGATGCGGGCCGCGCCTTCCAGCACCGCGTCCATCACATCTTGCGAGAGGCCGTCCGGTTCAGGATCGGGTTCGGGCTCGGGCTCAGGTTTCGCCTCAGCCTCGGGCGCGGCCTCGGAGGTGGTTTCCGGTTCGGTCCCAGGCTCGCCATCGGGTTCGGTTTCCGCTTCCGCTTCGGCGCCGGTTTCGGGCTCATCTCCGGTCGGCGCCTCGGTCTCGCCAAGGCCCAGGAAATCGTGCAACAGGAATTTGATGTCGCCGAGCGGCGCTTGATAGATCGGCATTGTTGTTTTTGCTCCCCAGACGTCTTGGCCGGAGCATAACAAAGGCGGGCGAAAAATCCCGCGCGAAATTGCCGGACAATGGCGCCGGGCGGTTTGGCGCCCAGACCCGACCGCGCCGTGGCGCGCACCAAAGCCTTGCCGCGATCAGGCCCCGAACAGCCGCAACAACAACTGGCAGGCACGCTCGGCACGGGCGTTGATTTCCGCCTTCGTCAACGGGGGTTGAACGCCAATCACCCTGGCTATTTGTAGATCGCCGATTAGCAGCGAGAGGTAAATTTCCGCAACATCGTCTTGATCGCAATAGTCCATCAAACCGGCGGCGCGTGCCTGATCGAAGACCTCGCGCAACAGCGGCAGGACGGTTCGTTTTCCCCCCGCCGCGATGGCCTCGCCCAACTGTCCGGTTTCATACACATCGCCGGCCGCGGCCCGATTGAGCGCAATCGCCTTGTCGTCGGTGACGATCCCCAGCAATATTGGTCCCAACCGCCTGACAACCCCAAGCGGATCGGCGCCCTCCGCACGAAATTCCTCGAGCAGGTTGCGGGCGCCTTTTGCGTTGTCGTCAACCATCGCACGGAACAGAACCGCCTTGGTGCCATACCATTTGTAGAGGGTCTCGTTGGAGGCGGACGCCCGTTTGGCAATGGACAGCATCGACGTTGCCTTGTAGCCCTTCTCGGCAAGCAATGCATAGGCTGCGGCCTCGATCTCCTGTCGCCGCCGCTCCCGCCTTTCTGATCTCATTTTCACCTCCGAAGTGTTGACATTAATCGTACACTAATGTACGAGCTTGTCAAAATCGTACATATCTATACGGAAATCGCCATGACACTCGCCAGTTTCGCTGCCTATGCTTCCGCCCTGCTGCTTGCCGTGACCTTGCCCAGCCCGGCCATGCTCGCGGTCCTTACCACCGGCCTCACGCGCCAAAACGGCGAGGATCCGTCGTCAACGCCTCCGTCACTTCTCCCGAAACATGCACGGGCCGCGCGTTTTCGGCCGGATGCGGAGGCGCTTGCCACAGGCCTCGGCGTCGCGGCAGGCGACGTCCTGGTTGCCGGCCTTGCCCTGTCGAGCCTGATGTACCTGGCCGCATACTTCGGCTGGCTGTTTACCGTCTGCAAATATGCCGGTGCCGCTTATCTGATCTATCTCGGCATCGGCCTGTGGCGGTCTGGCGCCGCAGGGCCGTACCGCACCGACACCCCGCAGGGCAGCTGCCCCCGAGCTTTTGGCTTGGGCCTCGCGGTCGCCCTCGGTAATCCGAAGGCCATTCTGTTTCACGGAAGCTTGCTTCCGGTCGTTTTTAACCTCGACACAATCGGGCTATCCGACTTGGTGGTGATTCTGTCTCTCGTTTTCGCCGTCAATGCCGTCGTCATTGCAGGCTGCACCGTTCTTTCCGGCAAGGCATCAGGCTGGTTTCAGGCCTCGCGCCGGACCCGGTGGATGCACCGTGCCAGCGCCATAGTGATCGGCGGAACAGGGGTGTTCGTCGCCGCCCGGTAATGAAATTCGCCACCCTGTTCCTCGCGCCCCTACCCGACACATTCAGGAAAGGAGAACCACATGCCGCAGTTGCGAAAAATTGCCTCGGGTGTCCTGGTGCCAGTGAGTGCCGCCGCCCTCTGGATCGCCTATTCCGCCTACCAAACCGAGGCGGACATCGCGGCCCACGCAAGGACCGTTGAAACGGCCGCAGCCGCAACACCTTCGCGCCGGTTTTCGCAGCACGACCTGGCCCGGCTGCCGGACCCGGTGCAGGCCTATTTCAGGTATGTCTTCGTCGCGGAGCCGCGCCCGGCAACCCATGTCAGCCTGGCGATGGCAGGAGAGTTCCGCCGGCCCGGAACCGAGGGATTCGCGCCGACCACCGCGACCCAGACAATCGCCGTCGGTACGCCCGCTTTGATGTTCGCGGCGACCACCCCGATCGTGACCGGTATCTGGGCCCGCGCCTACGACGCCTTCGCCGACGGCAAGATGGAAATGAAAGCCAAGATTCTTTCGACTCTGACCGTCGTCGACGAACGCGAGACCGATGCCCTCAACCGCACCTCGCTGCGCCGGTGGTTGCTGGAAAGCCCGCTCTATCCGATGTCGCTTCTCCCCGGCGGCCCGGTTCGATGGGAAGCGATCGACGAGCGCCACGCTCGTGCAATCGTCTCGCACCGGGGGCTGTCTGCTTCGCTGGTCGCCACGTTCCGCGACGACGGCAGCCTGGAGCGGTTCGACGCCGAGGCGGATGGCGATCTTTCAACGCCATATCACGGTTCAGGCGAACACGTGACCCGGTCGGACTACCGTCTGATTGATGGGACAATGATCCCCCTGCGCTTCACCATTGCCCGCGCCGCTGGCGGGCGAACCTACCCCTTTTGGCGGGGGCAGGTCACGGAGATCGCGTTTCACTACTCGGATTCCAACTGATCCGAGCGTATCGCCGCTTTACAATTTGCCCAGTATCGGGAATGAGTGAGGCATGACCTATGCCTCGTTGCGAGACTTTATCGACAAGCTGGAAAGCGCCGGCCGGCTGGTCCGGGTGAGCGAGCCGGTGTCGACGGTGCTGGAGATGACCGAGATCCAGACCCGGCTGCTGGCCGAGGGCGGCCCGGCGGTGATCTTCGAGAACCCGGTCGGCAAGGATGGCAAGCCGGCCCAGATGCCGGTGCTGGTCAATCTGTTCGGCACCGTCGAACGGGTCGCCTGGGGCATGGGGCGCGAACCGGGCGAGCTGCGCGACGTCGGCGAAACCCTGGCCTTCCTGCGCCAGCCGGAACCGCCCGGCGGCTGGCGCGAGGCGTTCGACATGCTGCCGCTGCTCAAGACCGTGATGAGCATGAAGCCGAAATCGGTCGGCACGGCGCCGGTCCAGGAGGTGGTGCAGACCGGTGACGAGATCGACTTGAGCGCACTGCCGATCCAGACCTGCTGGCCTGGCGAACCGGCGCCGCTGATCACCTGGCCGCTGGTGGTCACCAAGGGGCCGGGCTCCGCCAAGACCGACGGCTTCAACCTCGGCGTCTACCGGATGCAGGTGACCGGGCGCAACACCACCCTGATGCGCTGGTTGAAGCATCGCGGCGGCGCCCAGCATCACGCCAGGTGGCGGGAAACCAAACGCGAACCGCTGCCGGTGGCGGTGGTCATCGGGGCCGACCCCGGGACCATTCTGGCCGCCGTGACGCCGGTCCCGGATACGTTGTCCGAATACCAGTTCGCCGGCCTGTTGCGGGGCCAGAAGGTCGAGCTGGTCGACTGCAAGACGGTGCCGTTGAAGGTGCCCGCGACAGCCGAGATCGTGCTGGAGGGCCATGTCTCGCTGGACGATTACGGCGACGAGGGGCCGTATGGCGACCATACCGGCTATTACAACGCGGTCGAACGCTTCCCCGTCTTCACGGTCGAGGCGATCACCCGGCGGCGCGACCCGATCTATCTCTCGACCTTCACCGGCCGGCCGCCCGACGAACCCAGCGTGCTGGGCGAGGCGCTGAACGAGGTCTTCGTGCCCTTGCTGCAGCAGCAATTCCCCGAGATCGTCGATTTCTGGCTGCCGCCGGAAGGCTGCAGCTACCGCATCGCGGTGGTATCGATCAAGAAGGCCTATCCCGGCCATGCAAGGCGCATCATGATGGGGGTGTGGTCGTACCTGCGCCAGTTCACCTATACCAAGTGGGTGATCGTGGTCGACGACGACATCGACACCCGCGACTGGAACGACGTGATGTGGGCGATCTCGACCCGCATGGACCCCGCCCGCGACGTCACCATGGTCGAGCATACGCCGATCGACTATCTCGACTTCGCCAGCCCCGAGAACGGCCTCGGCTCCAAGATCGGGCTGGACGCCACCAACAAATGGCCGCCGGAGACCAAACGCGAATGGGGCACCAAGATCCGGATGACGGACGAGGTGGTCGAAACCGTCACCGAGAAGTGGCCGCGCCTCGGCTTGCCGGGATCGGGCCGGCCGATCTGGAAGTGAGGCGGACAAGACCTTAAGTTCACAGGAACGTTGGAGACCCAACCAAAACGGGGCGGTGAAACGGTGGCCAACAACGCTATCACGCGTGCCTTCCGGGCCGAAGAACAGCGCGGCGTGCAATTGGCGACCCGGGTCCGCCTGATCGGCCTGGGCATCATCGGGGTCTGGGTGTTGCTGGAGAACCCCTGGCCCGGCGGGGTGATCCTGCAGGTCTATCCCCTGGCCTTCGCCCTGAACACGCTGATCAACGACCGGCTGCAGCGCCGCGACGCACCGCCTGCGATCTGGCCCTACCTGTTTCCGCTGATCGACGCCGCGATCATCGCCACAGCCATCTCCGCCCCGACCCCGGGTTATGGCGAACAATTACCGCTACCGTTGCGCCTCGGTTTCGGCAATTCGTTGTATTTCTTTCTGATCGTCACGGCCTCGGTGTTCACCTATTCGCCGCGCCTGGTGATGTGGACCGGCATCGCCTGCGCCATGGTCTGGACCGGTACCAATCTGGTGGTCATGTCCCTGCCCGACACTTTGGTGTCAACCGCCGGACTCGACCGCCAAGCGATGGATATCGATAGTCTGGCCCGGGCGATCACCGATCCCAACCGGATCCTGGTCGGCGCCCTGATCCGCGAGAACCTGGTCATGCTGCTGACCGGCGCCGCCCTGGCGGTGCTGGTCTTGCGCCTGCGGCGGCTGGTTCACCAACAGGCTTCGGCCGAACGAGCGCGGTCAAACCTGGCGCGATATTTTTCACCCAACCTGGTCGACGAACTGGCCGGGCGCGACCTGCCGCTCACCAAGGCGCGCACCCAGGACGTGGCGGTGATGTTCGTCGATATCGTCGGCTTCACTGAGTTCGCCGAGGACCTGGAGCCGGATCGGCTGATCGCCCTGTTGCGCCAATTCCATGGCCGGCTGTCCGAGGCCCTGTTCGCCCATGGCGGCACCCTGGAGAAATTCACCGGCGACGGCATCATGGCCACCTTTGGTACCCCGCGGCCCGGTGAAGCCGATGCCGCCAACGCGGTGGCCGCCGCCGGAGCGATGTTTGCGGCCATCGACAATTGGAATGCCGAACGCAGGCGGATCGGTGCCCCGACCATCGATATCGCCATCGGCGCCCATTACGGCCCGGTGGTGCTGGGCGATGTCGGCGATCGCAACCAGTTGGAGTTCGCGGTTCTGGGCGACACGGTCAATGTCGCCAGCCGGTTGGAGCGGTTGACCCGCAAACTGGAGGCCCGCATCGCCATCAGCGGCGACCTGGCAGACGCCGCCCGAGCCCAGGCCGGCGAGGAACTGCTGGACGCTTACCGGCCGGCGGCGGCCCAGTCATTGCGCGGCCGCGGTGCCGCCGTCGATGTCTGGTTGATCCCAAGGAACCCGGCGTGAGGCGGGCGTTTGTAACCGGGGGCACCGGGTTTATCGGCCGCAACCTGATCGAACAACTGGTCCACCAGGATTTTGCGGTGACGGCGTTGCACCGCGCCGGGTCGGATGTTTCGGGGCTGAAGGCTTACCCGGTCGACCTCAAGCAAGGCGATTTGCTGGACGCCGACAGCCTGAAACGGGCCATCGCGCCGGATACCGAATATGTCTTCCATGTCGCCGGCGACACCTCCATGTGGGCGCGCCACGCACTGCGACAAGCCCACGTCAATATCGACGGCACCGCCAACATGCTGGCGGCGGCCGAGGCGCGCGGGGTCCGTCGCTTCGTCCACACCTCGACCTGGAACGTCTATGGCCTGGAACAGGGCCGAATCAACGAAGGTTCACCCCGGCGCGGCGGCAATTCCTGGGTCGCCTACCACCGCACCAAATATGCCGGTGAATACCTGGTGCGGGACGCGGCGCGGCGCCTCGAAACCGTGATCCTGAACCCGGCCCATGTCATCGGCCGCTACGACGCCCATGGCTGGTCCAGGATCATCCGTATGGTCCACGACGGCAAACTGATCGGCGCGCCGCCGGGCAGCGGCTCCTTCGCCCACGCCGAAGCCGTGGCGCTGGCCCATATCGCGGCGGCCGAACGCGGCAAGGTCGGGGCCAACTACCTGTTGGGCGGGGCCGATGCCAGCTTCCTGCAATTGGTGCAGGTGATCGGTGAGATCACCGGTGCCAAGGTGCCTGGAAAACCCTTACCGGCCTGGACGGTCAAGACTGTCGCCCGGCTGAAGGCCTGGCGGGCCACAGTCACCGGGATCGAACCGGACGTCACCCCGGAAGCGGCCGAGATGCTGCTGATGAACCCGCGTATCGACTCCAACAAGGCGGAGCGCGACCTGGACTACCGCACCACCTCTTTGCGCATCATGCTGCTGGACTGTTATCGCTGGATGCGCGACGCGGGCCTGTTGAAATAGGGTGGATTGCGGAATTCTGCGGGCCGCCCTACATTAGGGTCTGAATTGAAGAGGCGTGTTCACGCTTTTTCGGGGCGCTGTTCCGTCCCGCTCCCCCGCCCAACCACCCAGCATTAGTACCCTTGTGGTGGTTGGCCGGGGGAGCGGGACGGAACAGCGGTTTTTAGGTGACCTTAAGGGATGGCCGCGGGCCGGTCGAAAGAGTGGCCGGCCGCAGTCTTTCAAAGCCAACACGGACAATCGCCCATGACCGACCGCGCCACGCGCGAAACCGATGCCCTGAAGACCCTGGACCGGCTCCTGGACCTGGCACGCAAGGCCGGCGCCGAGGCAGCCGACGCGGTGCTGTTC
Organism: uncultured Sneathiellales bacterium; assembly: GCA_964344385.1. Taxonomy (GTDB): domain Bacteria; phylum Pseudomonadota; class Alphaproteobacteria; order CAYFNG01; family CAYFNG01; genus CAYFNG01. Next base: position 330,111 of record CAYFNG010000002.1, on the reverse strand, counting down.
GAAGCCGTCTCCCTGTCCGCTTCCTGCCGCCTGGGAAAACCGGAGGATTTGGAGCGGTCCGAGGGCCGCGACGTGGGCTTGAGGATCCTGCACGGCAAGCGGCAATCCTACGTTTCGTCCAGCGATACCTCGGATGCCGCGCTTGTAGAGCTGGTCGAACGGGCCAACGCCATGGCTAAGGCGGCGCCGGAAGATCCGTGGTGCGGCCTCAACCCGCCGGAACTGGCGGCCACCGACTGGCCGGACCTCGACCTGTTCGATGCCAGCGAGCCGGACGCCGAGACCCTGATCGCGCGAGCTTATGCCACGGAGGCGGCGGCGCTGGCGGTCGATGGCGTCACCAATTCCGAAGGCGGCAGCGCTGGCTTTGGCAGCGGCCTGGTCGCGTTGGCGACTTCGACCGGGTTTGCCGGATCCTATTCGACCTCCAGCCATAGCCTCAGCGCCAGTGTCATCGCCGGCAGCGGCACCGAAATGGAAGGCGACTACGCCTTTTCGTCGGCCCGGTTCCTGGGTGATCTGGAAACGCCCGAGATTGTCGGCGAAGAGGCCGGCACCAGGGCGGTGCGGCGCCTCAACCCGCGCCGGGTCGACAGCCAGCAGGTGCCGGTGGTGATGGACCCCAGGGTATCGAACAGCCTGCTCGGCCATTTTACCGGCGCGATCAGCGGCATAGCCGTGGCACGCGGCACCAGTTTCCTGAAAGACAGCATGGGTGAAGCGGTGTTCCCATCCACCGTCCGGGTGGTGGACGATCCCTTGCGGGTCCGCGGGCTGCGCTCCAAGCCGTTCGACGGCGAGGGCATGGCGACGGCCCGGCGCGACCTGATCGCGGACGGTGTCCTGCAGACCTGGCTGCTGGACGGCGCCTCGGCCCGTCAGTTGGGGCTCTCCCCCACCGGCCATGCCAGCCGTGGCACCACCTCGCCGCCGTCGCCCAGTTCAACCAACCTCTACCTGGAACCGGGCCAGCAGACGCCGGCCGAGCTGATCGCCGGGATAGACCGGGGCCTTTACGTCACCGACCTGATCGGCTTCGGGGTCAACGGCGTTACCGGCGACTACAGCCGTGGCGCCGGCGGTTTCTGGATCGAGGATGGCGAGATTTCCTACCCGGTCACCGAACTGACCATCGCCGGCAATCTGAAGGACATGTTCCTGAACCTGACCGCCGCCGACGACCTGGTCTTCCGCTACGGCACCAACGCCCCGACGATCCGGCTCGACGGCATGACGGTGGCCGGCAATTGATGGCTGACCTCAAGGCCGACGCCAAGCTGCTGAAGGACGCGGTCCGCGAGGCCGGCGCCCTGGCGCGGAACTATTTCGAGACCGGCTTTGACAGTTGGCACAAGGGCGAGGACGACCCGGTCAGCGAGGCCGATCTGGCGGTCGACCGCCTGTTGCACGAGCGCCTGGTCGGCGCCCGGCCCGATTATGGCTGGCTGTCGGAGGAGACCGAGGACGACCTTGCCCGCATGAATCGGTCGCGGGTCTGGATCGTCGACCCGATCGACGGCACCCGCGCCTTCGTCAATCACGAACCGGAATTCACCGTCTGCGCCGCCCTGGTCGAGGACGGCCTGCCGGTGCTGGGTGCGGTCTTCAACCCGATGAGCGAGGAGTTCTTCTTCGGCCAGCGCGGCGGCGGCGCCAGCCTGAACGGGCGGGCCATCAAGGTCGCCGACACACCCTCGTTGGACGGCGCCCATCTGCTGTCCAGTGCCCGCATGTTCAAGCGCCTGGGCTGGCTGGACCAGCACCCCAACACAACGTTCAAGTTCGTCCGTTCGATTGCCTATCGCATGGTCCTGGTTGGCTGCGGCCGCTACGACGCGACCATGTCGCTGGCCCCGAAAAGCGATTGGGATATCGCCGGGGCCGATTTGATCGTTCGCGAGGCCGGCGGCCTGTGCACCGATGAGCGCGGCCGCGCATTCACCTACAACAACAAGTCGAGCCGCCATCCCAGTGTCATCGTCGCCCCGCCGGACGTGCACGGCGAACTGATGACCCTGCTGGCCGAACGCAAGCACCACTGAATGACCGACTATCTGAGCGACGCCGAGATCCTGACGGAATGGGTGGAACTGGCCGGCTGCCGGGCGGTCGATATCGGCTGCGGCGGCGGTGATATGGTCCGCTTCATGCGGTCCCGGGGCGCCCGGCCGATGGGGATCGAATATGCGGCCGAGCCGTTGGCCCGGGCATTGGCCGCCGATCACGGCCATCGCGGCACCTACCTGCGCGCCGCCGCCCAGGCCCTGCCGCTGGGGGAAGCCGGGTTCGACCTGGTCACCTTCTACCATTCCCTGCACCATGTTCCCGAACCGGCAATGGGGCAGGCCCTGGCGGAAGCCGCAAGGGTCCTGGTGGCGGGCGGCCATGTTCTGGTGGCCGAGCCGAAGGCCGGCGGCAACAGCTTGCCGGTCGACCGGCTGGTGGACGACGAGACCGAAGTGTACGCGGCCGCCCAGGCGACGCTGCGGACGGTCGAAAGCGTGGGCCTGCGGCAGATCGCGCGGCGCGACTATGCGGAGAGCTATCATTATCCCGATTTTGCCGCCTATCGGACGACCATGGTCGGGGTCGACGCAGGCCGCGCCGCCCGGTTCGACGCCAACCGGTCCGAAATCGAGGCGGCGTTTCACCGCCACGGCCGGACAACCGGTTCCGGCAAGGTCTTCGACCAGCCCTGCCAGGCGGTGTTGCTGCAAAAGTCATGACCGCCGATAGCCGCCCCACCCCCTATGTCTGCGGCGACCCACCGATGGTGGTCAAGCCGGTGGCGCCGCCGGCCGGGGTTCCGATCCTCAACCTGGCAACCAACGAATCCAGCCTGGGGGCGCCCGAAGCCGCCCTGGCCGCAATCCGCCGGCGGGCCGAGGCACCGCACCGCTATCCCGACCCGGCCAGCACCGAGCTGCGCCAGGCGATCGCCGACGCTAACGGCCTGGACCCGGCCCGGATCATCTGCGGCAACGGGTCCGAGGAGCTGCTGGATGGGATCGGTCGGGTCTATGCCCGCCCCGGTGACGAGATCCTGTTCTCCGAATACGGCTTCCTGCAGTTCCCGATCGTCGCCCGGCGGGTCGGCGCCACGGCGGTCACCGCCGCCGCGCCCGGCCTGACCGCCAATGTCGACAGGTTGCTGGCGGGGGTGAGCCCCCACACAAGGGTGTTGTTCCTGGCCAATCCCGACAACCCCACCGGCACCTATATCGGGGCCGAGGAGGTGCGGCGGCTGCGCGACGCCCTGCCGGCGCGGGTGGTGCTGGTCATCGATTCGGCCTATTGCGAATATGTCGACGATCCCGACTATTCCGATGGCCTGGAGCTGGTCGACGGGGCCGAGAACGTCATTGTCACCCGCACTTTCTCCAAGGCCTGGGGGCTGGCCGGCTTGCGGGTCGGCTGGGCCTATGCGTCGGCCGGCATTGCGGCGGCATTGAACACCATGCGCGGCATCGGCAACGTCAACGCCATTGCCCAGGCGGCGGCGGTGGCCGCCCTGAGCGATCCCGGCCATGTCGCCCGGGTCCGCGAGGCGACCAGCCGTGTGCGCCAGGATTTCGTGGCCGCATTGGCCGGGCTCGGCATCGAAGCCGTACCGGGAGCCGCCAATTTCGTGCTGGCCAGGTTCCCGGCCGGCGAGAGGTCCAACGCGCAAGCCGCCTCCCGCCACCTGATCGGTGACGGCATCATCACCCGGACCTGCGAGGATTACGGGCTGGACGATTACTTGCGCATCACCATCGGCACGTCGGGCGAATGCGACCGGGTGGTGGAGAGCCTGTCCAAGCTGGCCGGGTGATAGAAGACGGCCGTTCCTGTAGGGTCAGGTGATGCGCCCAGGCTGGGACCTGCCATTCTGAACATGGCGCTAAAAGCGTGCTGCACCTCGGCACTCCCTGCCCGTCAAACGGCGAACAGTTTATCACATGCAATTGCGTTGCATTTGCATGTGATAAACTCGATACGACTAAGGGCAGCGATCCTGGACTGGTGACCTGAAGCGTGGGAGCAATGGTTGGTTCGAAGGTATCGAGTGGCGTTGCGAGCATGTCGAGCGGCACGACTTCACGCCGCTGTCGCCGCAACCCACTCTCACCCCTCGGCGTCGCGGATGCGTTCGTGGTTCTTGATCACTTCCTGGATGATGAAGTTCAGGAACTTCTCGGTGAAATCCGGGTCCAGCTTGGCGTCGGCGGCCAGTTGGCGGAGGCGTTCGACCTGGACCTTCTCGCGGCCCGGGTCGCCGGGCGGCAGCTTGCTGTCACGCTTGTATCGGCCGACCTTTTCGGTGACCTTGAAGCGCTCCGACAGCAGGTAGACCAGCGCCGCATCGATATTGTCGATGCTGTCGCGATATTCTTTCAGCTTGGGATCGATGGTGTCGTTCATACGCTTGTCGTCGGCTCCTCGGATTACTGGGCCGCGGCGATCCACACCGCGGTGTCGTGGAACGCGGCGCCGCCGGCCGGCTTGGCGGCGTCGGCGCCGGTCAGGGCGTTGATGCCGACACCACCGACAAAGGCGGCGTTCGGCCAGATGCTCTCGACCACCACCACGCCGGGCTGGACGCCGTCGAACAGCTCGGCGTGCAGCTTCACCTCGCCGCGCGGATTGCCGAGCGTTACCAGGGCGCCGTCGTCGACCCCGATCGTCGCTGCGTCCCTGGGATGCAGCATCACGGTCGGGCGGCCCTCGCGGCTCTGGCTGGTCGGGGTCTCGGTGAAGGTCGAATTGAGAAAGTTGCGGGCCGGTGCGGTGACCATGCGATAGGGCCGGTCGTCATGCTTGTCGTCCAGCACCTCCCAATGATCGGGAAAGCGCGGCAGGCCGTCCGCATCGGGCCCGACCGCCGACCAGTCGGGGGCGAAATGAAAGCGGCCATCGGCGTTGGCGAAGCCGTTCAGGTAGTGGGCGGTTTCGAAATCCGGCTGGCAGTCGATCCAGCGCTCGCGCTCCAGTTCCTCGATTCCCGGCCAGCCCGATCCGGTCAGGGTGGCATCGATGATCTGGCGCTCGCTCATGGCGAAGCCTGCATGGTCGGCGCCCAGCCGCTTGGCCAGTTCGCAGATCACCCAATGGTTGGACCGGCAGTCACCCAACGGTTCGATCACCCTTGGCCCCAGGAAGATGTGGTTGTGGCCGCCCGACTGGTAGAGGTCGTCATGCTCCAGGAAGGTGGTGGCCGGCAGCACGATATCGGCATAGGCCGCGGTTTCGGTCAGGAACTGCTCGTGGACGCAGGTGAACAAATCGTCGCGGGCAAAGCCGGCCCGTACCTTGTTGGTTTCCGGGGCGATCATCACCGGGTTGGTGTTCTGGATCAGCAGGCCGGCAACCGGCGGGCCGTCGCCGATATCGCCCCGATCGCCGGTCAGGATCGGGCCGATGCGCGATTGGTCCAGCACCCGCACCGCCGGGTCGCGCACGTCCAGCCCTTCGATCAGGGTCTTGTCCCAATGGTAGATGGCACCGTTGTTGTGGAAGGCGCCGCCGCCACGATGCCGCCACAGCCCGGCCACCGCCGCGATCGACGTCGCGGCATGCATGTTGACCGCACCGTTGCGGTTGCGGGTGAAACCGTAGCCCAGGCGCAGGAAGGTCTTGGGCGTGGTGCCGATGGCCCGGGCGAAATCCCGGATCTGGCCGGCCTCCAGCCCGGTAATCGCCGCCGCCCATTCGGGGTCGCGATCGGCGAGGTGGGCCTCGAAAGCCTGGGCATCGCTGGTGTAAGTGGCCAGATAGTCGCGATCGGCCAGGCCCTCCTGAAACAGCACGTGCATCACCGCGCAGGCCAGGGCGCCGTCGGTACCGGGCCTGAGGCAGAGGTGCATGTCGGCCGCCTCGGCCGTCGGGTTGCGATAGGGATCGACCACGAACATCCGGGCGCCGCGGCCCTTACGGGCCCGGGTCACGTGGGTCATCACATTGACCTGGGTGTGAACCGGGTTGGTGCCCCAGATCACCACCAGGTCGGAGTCCGCCATTTCCCGGGGATCGGCGCCGCGCAAGGCCCCGGTGCCGGCGACCCAGCCGCCGAAGCTGAGCGCCGTGCACACGGTCATGTTCTGGCCGGAATACTTCTTGGCATGGCGCAGGCGGTTGATGCCGTCCCGGTGCACCAGGCCCATGGTTCCGGCGTAATAATAGGGCCAGACCGACTCCGAGCCGTAAGCCCGCTCGGCCTCCAGGAACGCGGCCGCGGTCTCGTCCAGCGCCTCATCCCAGGAAATCGGCGCGAATTTTCCCTCGCCCTTGGCCCCGATGCGTTTCAGCGGTTGGGTCAGGCGGTCGGGGTGGTGCACCCGCTCGGCATAACGCGCCACCTTGGCGCAGACCACGCCGGCGGTATAGGAATTGGTTTCCGCCCCGCGCACCCGGCCAATCCGGTCCGGGGCCAGCCTTTCGACCTCCAACGCGCAGGTCGACGGGCAGTCATGAGGGCAGGCGGTGGCAAGAATCTCGGTCTCCGCCGGGTCGGACATGGCAACGTCTCTGGTTCGGTTATCTTTGACAATCAGATTGATAGAGGACATTAGTACCGGCGACGGCGTCAGGCAACCACGGCGCGGCGCTTCCTGTTGGCCCAATTGGCGCTGATCGCGCCAATTGGAGCGCTGTTCCATCCCGCTCCCCCGCCCAACCACCCATTAGGGTACCCTCGCATTGGGTGGTTGGGCGGGGGAGCGGGATGGAACAGCGGCTTTTCCGCCAAACCAGGGTAACCCTGTGCCGCAGCTAACGCCGTCCCGGACGCAAGCCCAGTGCCCAAGGTGTCAATGACAGCAACATCCGCCAACGCGACCCGAACGTCCGATACGTTCGCGCTGCTGCTGCGCCTGTTTCGCGATCATGTCCGGCCCTATGTCGGGCGTCTGGTCGCGGCCGGGGGTTTCATGGTGGTGACGGCGGCGGCCACCGCCGCCACGGCCTGGCTGCTGCAGCCGGCGATCGACGAGGTGTTCCTGGGCGAGGACCGGTCGATGCTGTGGCTGGTGCCCACGGCGATCATCGCGGTGACCCTGATCAAGGGCCTGTCCGGCTACGGCCAAAGCATCCTGATGCACGGGGTCGGCCAGCGGATCATCGCCGATACCCAGATCCGCCTGCACCGCCACCTGCTTCATGCCGATCTGCTGTATCTGCAGTCGGTCCACAGCGGCGAATTGCTGTCCCGCTTCCTGACCGACACCAACATGCTGCGCGATGCGGTCAGCCGGGCCTTGAGCGGCATCGTCAAGGACAGCCTGTCGGCGGTGTTCCTGGTCGGGGTCATGTTCTACCAGGACTGGAAGCTGTCGCTGGCGGTCCTGTTCATGTTCCCGGCCCTGGCGGTGATTATCCGGAAACTGGGCCGCCGCATGCGCTACGCATCGACCGGCACCCAGGAAAAGACCGCGGACCTGAGCCGGTTGTTGAGCGAATCCCTGACCGGCGCCCGGACCATCAAGGCCTATGGCACCGAAGAGGCCGAAGCCGGCCGCGGCGCCCAGGCGGTCAAGGACCGGTTGCGGTTCGTGATGAAGAGCGTTCGCACCCGGTCGGCGGCGACCCCGCTGGTCGAGGCGCTGGGCGGCATGGCGATCGCGGTTGCGGTGCTGTACGGCGGCTGGCAGGCCCATCTCGGCGAATTGACCCTGGGCGCGTTCGTTTCGTTCCAGGGCGCGCTTCTGATGGCCTATCAGCCCCTGCGCAGCCTGGTCACCCTGAACACCTCGTTGCAGGAAGGGCTGTCGGCCGCCAAGCGTGTGTTCGCGATCTTGGACGTCGGCCCGGCGATCGCCGATCGCGCCGACGCGGTGCCGTTGGAAGTCAATCACGGCGAGATCCGGTTCTCGGGCGTGACCTTCAACTATGGCGACGACACGGCGCCGGCATTGTCAGGGGTCGACCTGGTGGTGCCGGCCGGCAAGACCGTCGCCCTGGTCGGACCGTCGGGGTCGGGCAAATCGACCATCCTCAACCTGATCCCGCGCTTTTTTGACGTTGGCGAGGGCGCGGTGACCATCGATGGCCAGGACGTCCGCGATGTCACCATCGCCAGCCTGAGGCGGTCGATCGGCCTGGTCGCCCAGGAAGCGATGCTGTTCGACGAAAGCGTGGCCACCAACCTGTTGCAGGGCAAGCCGGACGCGAACGAGGTGGAAATGATCGCCGCCGCCAAGGCGGCCGCCGCCCATGACTTCATCACCGCCCTGCCCCAGGGCTACGACACCCCGATCGGCGAGGCCGGGGCTGCCCTGTCGGGCGGACAACGGCAGCGACTGGCGATCGCCCGGGCAATGCTGAAAAATGCGCCGATCCTGCTGCTGGACGAGGCCACGTCCGCCCTGGATTCCGAGGCGGAAGCGCAGGTCCAGGCCGCCCTGGACCGTCTGAAACATGGCCACACCGCCCTGATCATCGCGCATCGATTGTCGACCGTGACATCGGCCGACCTGATCTACGTCGTCGACCAGGGCCGTATCGTCGAAAGCGGCAGCCACAGCGAGCTGATTGCGCTGGGCGGCACCTATGCCCGCCTCTATGCCAGGCAAACCACCGATGATGACGGCGAACCCGCGTCCAGTGACAATATCGTTCAGTTGAAGCGCGACCCTTGAAGCTGACCAAACGCATCTTGAAGAGCAAACGATTGCGGCGGGTGGCCTGCTGGATTGCCGCCACCTACCTGCGCTTCGTCGGCGTCACCACGCGATGGCGGGTGGTCGGCGGCGCGGAAGCCGATCTGCGCTGGTCGCGGCACGAACCCTTCATCCTGGCCTTCTGGCACGGCCGCATGCTGTTGCAGCCGTTCTGCTGGCGTCGGGACAAGAAGATGAACATGCTGATTTCGCGCCACAATGACGGCGAACTGATCGCCACCACCATCGGCCATTTCGGCCTGGGCACGGTGCGGGGATCGGCAACAAAGGGCGGCGCCGGCGCCATGCGCCAGATGCTGCGATCGCTGAAATCGGGCGAACATGTCGGCATCACGCCGGACGGGCCCCGTGGCCCCGGCATGTTCGCCAGCGACGGCATCGTCGCCGTGGCCCGGTTGTCCGGCGCCACGATCCTGCCCTGCACCAATGCAGTCTCGCGCCGCAAGGTCCTGGGCAGTTGGGACAGCATGGTGGTGCCCTTGCCGTTTTCCCGCGGCGTGATCGTCTGGGGCCGGCCGATCACCGTACCCCGCGAGGCCGACGACCAGGCAACCGCAGCGGCCAGGCAGGCGGTCGAGGATGAAATCAATCGGATCACCGTGTTGGCCGACGGGTTGTGCGGTGTCTCGACAACGGTTCCGGCCCGCCTGGCGACCGGAGAAACCGCATGACGCCCAGGCTTTACCGTTGGGCGACGGCGGCTGTCGTGCCCCTGGTACCGCCCTATTTGTGGCTTCGCGCCCTGCGTGGCAAAGAGGATGTCGACCGCATCGGTGAACGGCGCGGCCTGGCATCGGAGCCGCGCCCCGACGGACGCCTGGTGTGGCTGCATGCGGCCAGTGTCGGCGAGGCCATGTCGGTGCTGCCCCTGGTCGAGGCGCTGTTGGCGGCTCGTGAGGACCTTAGGGTTCTGATCACGACAATCACCCGCACTTCGGCCGCGATCCTGGCGGATCGGTTGCCGGCCCGGGCGGTGCATCAATATGTTCCGGTCGACCGGGTCGCCTGGGTGCGCCGGTTCCTCGACCATTGGCGGCCTGATCTGGCGGTTTGGGTCGAAAAGGAATTCTGGCCCAACCTGATCGGCGAAACCCAAGCCCGCGACATTCCCACCGCCCTGATCCAGGGACGCATGTCGCAAGGCTCGTTCCAGCGCTGGCGTGGCCATCTGGGCCTGATCAAGCCGATGTTGACGGGTTTCCGGTTCTGCCTGGTGCAATCACCGGCCGAGGTTGAACGATTCGCCGGGTTGGGGGCCGGGCCGGTGGCCTGTGCCGGCGACCTGAAATTCGCGGCCCCGCCCCTTCCCTACCAGGCATCGCTGCTGGAACGGCTGCAATCGGCGATCGGGAGCCGTCCCCGCTGGCTGGCCGCCAGCACCCATCCCGGCGAAGAAGCGGTTATCGCCCTCACGCATCTCAGCCTTGCCGAGAGATATCCCGACCTTCTGACCATTGTCGTGCCCCGCCATCCGGACCGTGGCGGCGCTGTCGCCGAGGAACTGGGGCGCTTGAACCTGGCGGTTGCCAGCCGCAGCCGCGGTCAGCCGATTTCCGATGCGACACAGATCTATCTGGCCGATACGATCGGTGAGTTGGGATTGTTTTACCGGTTGAGCGACATCGCATTGATCGGCGGATCTTTGGAACCGATCGGCGGCCACAATCCGTTGGAAGCCGCCCGGTTGAATTGCGCCGTCCTGGCCGGGCCGCATATGGAGAATTTCGCTGCGGCGGTCCAGGTCCTGGAGGCGGAGGGGGCGCTGGTGCGTGTGGCCGGTGGCGAACAGCTGGTTCAGGCAGTGACCGGGCTGTTGGACGACCAGGCCGCCAAACAGGAGTTGATCACCGCTGCTTCTGCCCTGACCGACCGGGCCGGAGATATCGTGGCAACGATAAGCGACCACCTATTGGCCACATTGGACGGTCGACCCGTGGAGCTGCAAGGTGCATCCGCCTGAATTCTGGCACCGGGCGACCCCGGGCTGGCCGGGACGCCTGCTGCAACCGGCGGCCTGCCTATTTGCGGCCGCAGGCCGGTGGCGCTGGCGGCGAACCACACCGCACCGGATAGACATTCCCGTGATTTGTGTCGGCAATCTGGTGGTTGGCGGGGCCGGCAAGACCCCGGTCGCCCTGGCGATCGGACGCCGGCTGCAGGCCCGGGGTGTTGCGGTACACTTTCTGAGCCGCGGCTATGGCGGCCGCAACCGGGGACCGGTAATGGTCGATCCCGCCAGCGACGGCACAGACGCGGTCGGCGACGAACCGTTGTTGTTGGCCTCGGTTGCGCCGACTTGGGTCGCCCGGGACCGAGCGGCCGGGGCGGACGCGGCGGTCGCGGCCGGCGCCGGAGCGATCGTCATGGATGACGGGTTTCAAAATCCCGGTCTGGCCAAGGACCTTTCGGTCCTGGTGGTTGACCCGGCGATCGGGATCGGCAATGGCCGGGTGATGCCGGCCGGGCCGCTGCGGGAGCCGGTGGCGGACGGGCTGGCGCGAGCCGACGCGATCGTGGAGCTGGGGGATCACGGCGATGCCGACACCGGCTGGTATCCGACAGACCTGCCAATCCTATCCGCGCGAACCGAAGTTACCAACGACGTGGCGGACCTTGCCGGGCAAGCGGTTCTTGGCTTTGCCGGCATCGCACGGCCGGAAAAGTTTTTTCAGACCCTGGAGACAATCGGCTGTCGGGTCGTGGCAACCCGATCCTTTCCCGACCACCACCCGTATTCGCCCGATGACGTGATGCGCCTGGTCGACGCCGCGGCGGAAGTCGGTGCCATCCCCGTCACCACCGCCAAGGACGCGGTAAGATTGCCGGCCGATGCGCGGGCGATGGTCCGAACCGTTGAAATCAAGGCGGTCTTTGCGATGCCGGACGAACTCGACCGGCTGCTGTCCCCGGTGCTGGGTCATGGCTGAACCGGTTTTCGTCCGGCGATATGTGCGCCACCCGCTGGAAGCCGCGCTGGCTTGGCTGATCAGCTCGGCCCTGCGGCTGATGCCGGTTGAACGAGCATCGGCGTTCGGCGGTTGGCTGGGCCGGACCATCGGACCCTGGACCGGCGCGCACAAGCGGTCCCTGCGGCACATCGCCTTGGCTTTTCCCGACAAGGACGCCACCGAGATTGAAATGATCCTGCGGGGTATGTGGGACAATTTGGGGCGGGTGATCGGCGAATACCCCCATATCGACGCTTTCCGGCCGTTCCCCGAAAATCCCCGGGTCGAGGTGGCGGGGGTGGAAAACTTCGCCGCGGCCAAAGCATCGGACAAGGGCGGCATCTTTTTTTCCGCCCATTTCGGCAATTGGGAACTGCTGACCCTGTCGGCCCACAGCTTTGGCATCCGGATTTCCCAGATCTACCGTGCCCCCAACAATCCTTATGTCGACCGCTTGGTGCAACGCCTGCGCGGCGACGTGGCCCATGGCCACCTGCCGAAAGGCGCTGCGGCAGCGCGTGGCATGCTGGCGGCCTTGCGCGGTGGCGAGCACCTGGCGATGCTGGTTGACCAGAAAATGAACGACGGCATCGCCGTGCCGTTTTTTGGCCGCGATGCCATGACCGCCCCGGCCTTGGCGCAACTGGCCCTTCGCTTCGACATCCCCATTTACCCGGCAAGGTGCGACCGCCTGGACGGCGCCCGGTTCCGGATCACGATCTTCCCACCGCTGCAATTGCAACACACCGGCGACCGCGAGGCCGACACGCGACACGCCATGCAACAGGTCAATCAGCTGTTCGAAGAGTGGATAACCGAAAAACCCGACCATTGGTTCTGGCCGCATAAAAGGTGGCCTTGAATATCCCAGGCATGGATATTGCGCAGGTTTTGCGAATCACTCGCAAACACTGTTCGATTGCCTGTGCTTTGGCACCGTAGCTTTAATATGCTCTTAACGCCAAGATGCGATCATCCGGCGCAATTCGATTGTGGAATTCAGGGCATGGGCCCGCTCTAGGATTTTGCGAACGGTGGCGCAGGTGTTACTACGCACGAAACCCGGTGTACCCAATTTGACAACCCGCTTGAAAGCCTGGTGGGAAGGGTATGAGGTGCGCGCCCCAAAATCCCGGTCAGACGACGCGGATTCCGGGCCAGTCACGCAATTCGAGGAAGATTACGAGGACCCGGCGGATGCCAAGATGGCTGTCGTCCAGGCAATCTGGGGCAAGGGGTTCCTGTGCCCGGGCGATGCCGAATACATCAAGGAGCTGGCCAAGCCGCTGCGCCTGAACGAAGAAAAAAGCCTGCTGTATTATGGAGCCGGCCTTGGCGGCCCGATGCGGGTCCTGGCGGAGGAGTTCAACGTTTGGGCGACCGGTTATGAGCAGGACCTGGACCTGGTCAATGCCGGGATGGAACAATCGACCATGGCCGGCCTGGCCAAAAAGGCGCCAGTCCAATACAGCAACCCAAAAATGTTGGAGATTCCGCAACGAAAATTCGACGCGGCGATCATCCACGATGCCTACAGCCTGGCACCGGACAAGCGTGAGCTGTCAGAGGCGGTCACCCACAGTTTGCGATCCGCTGGTGAAATGTTGATCATCGACTATGCGCTGGCCAACAAGGACCAGGACAGCCCGACGCTCAAAAAATGGCAGGCCGAGGAACCCAATCGGGTCGACATGTGGACGGTCGAGGAATACTCGGAGTGCCTCTCCCATCTGGGCCTGGACCTACGCATCGCCGACGATATCTCGGATACCCACCACAACATGATCATCGCGGCCTGGAGCAACTGGCAGGTCTACCTCGAGCACCTGAAGGGGCCCGGCGGCTATCGCAAGCGACGGGTCGAAGCGCTGGTGAACGAGGCGGCACGCTGGACCTTGCGAGCCGCGGCGCTGAAAGCCGGCGACCTGAAATTCATGCGCTATTACGCCATCCGGAAACCCTCCGGCATCATGATGTCGGACTGGTAGGTCCGCCCCTTATCAACCCACAAACTATTGTGGCATGGGTCCGACCAGCAGGGCCGGGTCGAGCCGTTCCTTGAACCAGTTCAGGCGCCAGTCGAGGTGGGCACCGGTGGCCCGGCCACTGGCCCCAACCGTGCCGATCGCTTCGCCCTGGCGCACGACCTCTCCCACCGCCACGGTGACTTTTTCCAGATGTGAATAGACCGAGGTCAGGCCATGGCCGTGGTCCAGCATCACCGTGCCGCCGGTGTAATAAAGGTCGGGCTCGGCCATGGCCACAACGCCGTCGGCGGGCGCCACCACCGGCGTCCCGGTCGGGGCCGCGATGTCGATGCCGTAATGGGGTCGCTTGGGCTTGCCGTTCAGGACACGCTGGCTGCCGAACACTCCCGAAACGATGCCGCGAACCGGCCAGACCCAGCCGGATCGGAACCAGGGCATCGAACTGTCCTGGCGGCGCACCTTGGCGATGCGGGCATTTTCCCGCTTGATCCGGTCCCACACCGCCTTGGGCGGGGTCACCATCTTCTTGGGCAGTCCGTCGATTCGCTGGATGGCGTATTGCCGCTTGGCGACCGCGATCGTTTTGCGTTGACGCTCACCCGACGGGGTGACCGCTTCGACCGTGATCTCGGGTCCATGGTCGCGGCCGAACCCGAACACGAACACGCCGTCTTCCGTCACCCGCACGGTACGGCCGGCAACGAAGACCCGGCTGCCGGGCGCCACCCGCCCCTGAACCAACCCACCCTGTTCGAAACGCCCGGCCAGCTCCAGGGCCGCCAGATCCGGCGCCCAGATCCAGGCCAGCAGGAACGGGAGCCAGGCTAGCCTGCGCATTCACGCTCCCGCACCAAGGCCTGTTCGGCGTCGGCATAGGCTTCCTGTCGCTCGACCGACCAATAGCGCAAATTCTCGACCGGTATGCGTTCTCCGGTAACCACGCAACGGACGAAATTACCCGGCCTAACCACCGTGAACTGGCCGTCGCCGTATTTCAGAACCGCCTCGATATCGGGCTTGTCCATCTAAAGCAGCCTTCCCTGATCCTCGTCATCATCTTTGGCACGTGCTGCCGGTTTTCGCCGCGCCGGCCGGTCGCCGCCGGCGATCACCGCGCCACGCTGGCCGTCGTGGAATTCCAAATTCACCCCCGCGCCCGGCCGGGCCGCCGCGGCGGAGGTTATGACCGCACCATCCGGTTCCCGCACTACCGCGTAACCTCGTTCCAATACCCGTTGATAGCTGAGGCTGGACAGCAGCTTGGCCTGGGCATCCAGCTCCGACGCCGCCAAGGCCAGGCGGTTGCGAACCTCACTGCCGAGCCGGGCGGAGGACGCCTGTAGCCGCGAGCGTTTGTGGTCGATGTCACCGCGCAACCTGCCGGGTTGAAGCTTGGCGTCGGCCAGCCGCACCCTGAGCGACTGCACGATGTGCGCCAGCCCACGCCCCAGACGACCGCTGAGATCGTCGAGCCGCTGGGTCGCCGGTTCCAGCAGCGTCGCCGGGTCGCGCAGTCCCCGCGCCAGCCCGGTCAAATGGGTGCGGCTTTCCTGCAGCCGCCGCTGCAAAGCGCCGGTCAACCGCCGCTGGCGGTCGGCAAGGTCCAGAGCCAGTTCAGAGCGTACCGGCACCGCCTTTTCGGCTGCCGCGGTCGGGGTCGGAGCCCGCCAGTCGGCGGCGTAGTCGATCAGCGTCGTGTCGGTTTCGTGACCTACCGCCGAAATCAGGGGGATGGTCGAGGCCGCCGCCGCCCGCACCACAATTTCCTCGTTGAAGGCCCACAGATCCTCCAGGCTGCCACCACCCCGGGCGACAATCAGCAGGTCGGGGCGCGGCACCGGGCCGCCCGCGCCCAAACGGTTGAACCCGTCGATGGCGGCGGCGATTTGCGGTGCCGCCTGTTCGCCCTGCACCAGGACCGGCCACAGCAGGACCCGGCGCGGGAACCGGTCGCGCAGCCGGTGCAGAATGTCGCGGATAACCGCGCCACTGGGGCTGGTGACCACGCCGATCACCTCGGGCAGGTAGGGCAGACCCCGTTTCCGGTCGGTATCGAACAGGCCTTCCGCCGCCAATTGCTTGCGGCGCTGTTCCAGCAACGCCATCAAGGCACCGATCCCGGCCGGTTCCATTGCCTCGACCACCAGTTGGTATTTCGACTGACCGGGATAGGTGGTCAGGCGGCCGGTGCAGACCACGTCGAGGCCGTATTCCGGCTTGACCGGTAGCTTGGCCGCGACCCCCTTCCAGCAGACCGCCGCCAACACCGCCTTTTCGTCCTTGAGGTCAAAATAAAGATGCCCGGAACCGGGCCGGCTGACCCGACTGATCTCGCCGCGCACCCGGACATGGCCATAGGCGTCCTCGACCGTGCGTTTCAGCTTTTGGCTGAGCTCGCTGACGGTGAAGGCGGGAACGTTGTCGGTGGCAGGTGAAACTTGGTTCATTGTCATCTCGGTCGCCTATGATACAAGAGGGTAACAGGGGCGCAAAGCCCGAGCGCATGTCTTCGGAGCGGGTTGTGGGAGGCTTCGAAAATTCCATGAACGTCCTGGTGGTCGGATCGGGCGGCCGCGAACACGCTCTGTGCTGGGCAATCGCCAAGTCGCCGCTGGTCCAGTCCCTATTTTGCGCGCCCGGCAATGCCGGCATCGCCGAACTGGCAAGCTGTGTCGATATCGCGGCCGAGGATATCGAAGGGTTGATCGGGTTCTGCCGCTCGGAGCGCATCGACTTCGTGGTGGTCGGGCCCGAGGCACCGCTGGTCGCCGGCCTGGTCGACCGGCTCGACGCGGCGGGTATCGCCGCTTTCGGCCCCAGTGCGGCAGCGGCGCGCCTGGAGGGTTCCAAAGGTTTCGTCAAGGACCTGTGCGCCCGGCACGATATCCCCACCGCCGCCTATCGCCGTTTCCAGCGCAGCCAGCCGGCCAAGGCCTATGTCGCGGAACGCGGCACTCCGATCGTCATCAAGGCGGACGGTCTGGCGGCCGGCAAGGGCGTGATCATCGCCGAGACACGGGACGAGGCCGAGGCCGCGATCGACGAAATCCTGGGCGGCCGATTCGGCACCGCCGGCAGCTCGCTGGTCATCGAAGATTTTCTGGTCGGCGAGGAGGCGAGCTTTTTCGCCCTGGTCGACGGCGAGACGGTTCTGCCGCTGGCCTCGGCCCAGGATCACAAGGCGGTCGGCGATGGTGACACCGGGCCGAACACCGGCGGCATGGGCGCTTATTCGCCGGCACCGGTGATGACGGCTGCCATGACCGACCAGGTGCTGGATCGCATCGTCCGCCCGACCGTGGCGGCGCTGGCCGCGGCCGGTACGCCGTATCGCGGGGTGCTGTTTGCGGGGCTGATGATCACCGAGACCGGTCCGCAGCTGATCGAATACAATGTCCGTTTCGGCGACCCGGAATGCCAGGTTCTGTTGGCGCGCCTGGAATCCGATCTGGTCCCAGCCCTGGTCGCCACGGCACAAGGCAAGCTGGCCGGAATTTCCCTGGCCTGGCGCGACGAAACCGCGCTGGTGGTGGTGATGGCGGCGCGCGGCTATCCCGGCTCTTATGCCAAGGGCAGCGAGATCGGCAATCTGGCGGCGGCCGGGGAACTGCCGGGCGTGACCATTTTCCATGCCGGAACCGGCCGCGACGGCGAACGGGTCCTGGCAACCGGCGGGCGCGTGCTGGGGGTCACCGCCCTGGGCGGCGCGGTGGCGGATGCCCAGTCCCGGGCCTACCAGGCGGTCGACGTCATCGATTGGGCCGACGGTTTCTGCCGCCGCGATATCGGTTGGCGGGCGATCGCCCGGGAAACCAGCGCCTGAAAAACAACGGGGAGATACTGATGACCGATCGCCAGGAACGCTTCTCGGGAACCATGGACGTGCGCCAAGCGCACCAATTCGATCCGGCCGCGTTGCAGGCCTATATGCAACAGCACGTCGACGGGTTCTCGGGCGATCTGGTGGTTGAACAGTTCAAGGGCGGTCAATCGAACCCGACCTATAAGCTGACCGCCGGCGGCAAATCCTATGTCATGCGCCGCAAGCCGCCGGGCAAGTTGCTGCCGTCGGCCCATGCGGTGGACCGCGAATACAAGGTGATCACGGCCCTGGCCAAGGCCGGGGTGCCGGTGCCGCAAACCTACGCCCTGTGCACCGACGATGAAGTGGTCGGCACCTGGTTCTACATCATGGACTGCGTCGAGGGCCGGATCTTCTGGGAACCCACCCTGCCCGGCCTGGGCAACGCCGAACGGGGTGCCATCTACGACGCGATGAACGCGGTCGTCGCCAAGCTGCACACGGTTGATTTCGCGGCGGTCGGCCTCGACGATTTTGGTAAGCCCGGTAACTACTTCGCCCGCCAGATCAGCCGCTGGACCAAGCAGTACCAGGCATCGGAAACCGAAACCATCGAGGCGATGGACAATCTGATCGCCTGGCTGCCGGAAAACATCCCGGCCGGCGACGAGACCAGCATTGTCCATGGCGACTATCGTCTGGACAACATGATCTTTGCGGCCGACCAGCCCAAGGTCCTGGCGGTGCTGGATTGGGAACTGGCGACCCTGGGACATCCGCTGGGCGATTTCAGCTACCATTTGATGCCCTGGCGATTGCGGCCCGACACCTTCAACGGCCTTGCCGGCGTCGACCTGGCGGCCCTGGGCATCCCGACGGAAGAAGAGTATGTCGCGGCCTATTGCCGCCGCACCGGGCGCGACGGGATCGCCGACCTGGATTTCTACCTGGCCTATAACATGTTCCGCCTGGCCGGCATCCTGCAGGGCATCATGGGGCGGGTGGTCGATGGGACGGCGGCCAGCCGCCACGCCATCGAAAGCGGTAAGCTGGCCCGCCCGATCGCCGAGCAGGGTTGGGCCCTGGTCGAACGCATCCTGGCGCGTTGACGCCCATGGCGGAGCCCGCAGATACCATTGCGGTGCGCGACGCCCATCGCTTCGACCAGGCGGCGCTGGAGGCATGGCTGGACGGCCATGTGACGGGATTCGCCGGGCCGCTGACCGTGACCCAGTTTGCCGGCGGCCAGTCCAACCCGACCTTTCACCTGGAAGCCGCGTCCGGCAACTACGTCCTGCGCAAGAAGCCGCCGGGCAAGCTGTTGCCGTCGGCCCATGCGGTGGAGCGGGAATACCGGGTGATCGCCGCCCTGGCCGATACCGATGTGCCGGTTCCGCAAGCTCTCGGCCTGTGCGAGGACGAGACCGTTATCGGCACCCCGTTCTACGTCATGGCGGCGGTTCCCGGGCGGGTGTTCCGTGACCCGGCGTTGCCCGGGCTCGACCCGGCCGAGCGAACCGCCATCTACGACGCCATGAACCAGGTCCTGGCGGCCCTGCATCAGGTCGATCCGGATGCCGTGGGACTGAGCGATTTCGGCAAACCAAACGGCTATGTCGCCCGCCAGGTGGCGCGCTGGTCGAAACAGTACCGGGCCAGCCAGACCAACCAGGTCGCGGCCATGGACGCCCTGGAGGCGTGGTTGACCGACCACATGCCGACCGACGACCAGACCGGTCTGGCCCATGGCGATTATCGGCTTGAGAACATGATCTTCGCACCCGACCAGCCGCGGGTCGTGGCGGTGCTGGACTGGGAACTGGCGACGCTTGGCCATCCGCTCGCCGACCTTGCCTATAACTGCCTGAACTATCATTTCAACCACCCCTTCAAGGGTGGCCTGGTCGGCAATGACAGCGCGGCCAGTGGCATCCCGTCGGAAGCCGATTATGTTGCCGCCTATTGCCACCGCACCGGGCGCGACGCCATCCCGGACTGGCCGTTTTACCTGGCATTTTCCCTGTTCCGCCTGGCGGCGATCGCCCAGGGCGTCTACAAACGGGGTTTGGACGGCAACGCCAGTTCGGCGGAGGCCGTCAAATACGGCGAAATGGCGCGGCTGCTGGCCGAGCTTGGCTGGCGGATCGCGAGCGAGGCGAAGTTATGAGCAGCCATAGACTGAAGGAGTTGCTGGAGTCCTCGCAGCGCACCGTGGTGTTTACCGGTGCCGGCATCAGCACCGAGAGCGGCATTCCGGATTTCCGCAGCCCCGGCGGCATTTGGACCAAGTACAAACCCATCGATTTCGGCGACTTCATGGCCAACGAGGAGATGCGCCGGGAATCGTGGCGCCGCAAGATGGCGACCGATGCGGCGATGTCCAGTGCCAATCCCAATCGCGGCCATCGGGCGGTGGCCCGGTTGGTGGACCGTGGTATCGCAACGGCGGTGATCACGCAAAACGTCGACGGACTGCACCAGAAATCCGGCGTGCCCGAAGACCAGGTCGTCGAACTGCACGGCAACGCCACCTATGCCGCCTGTCTGGACTGCAATACCCGCCACGAACTTGAGCCGATCTTCGCCGCGTTCGAGGTTGACGAGAGCCTGCCCCAGTGCCGTTGGTGCGGTGGCATCGTCAAGACCGCGACCATCTCGTTCGGCCAGCCGATGCCGGAAGGTGCGATGCGGCGGGCCGAGCGGGCAAGCCTGGACTGCGACCTGTTCCTGGCGATCGGCTCGTCGTTGCAAGTCTATCCGGCTGCGGGATTTCCGATCCTGGCCAAGCGCAACGACGCGCGGCTGGTCATCCTGAACCGGGAAGCCACCCCGCTTGACGGCTATGCCGATTTGGTGGTCCACGACGAGATCGGTTCCTGCCTAGGTGACGCGGTCGGGAACAACTAAAATTATTATTTAGCTCAAAGATTTATCGCGTTCCAAGGGCTGCCATAGCCGGCTTCTGGAGCTAAGGCAATTCTTAACCGGAGGCGGCTAGTCTGGCGGGTAGAAAACAAGGCCACAGCCCGATCCGATGACCGAAACCACCGCCGACCACCAACACGGGGCCGACCTGACCGCGGACGAGACCCGGGCCGCCCGCCGCTGGCGCCGCCCCCGGTTGCGTCTGCCAATCGCCTTGGCCTTGGCTGCCTTCATTGCCATCACCTTCCTGCCGTTCGTTGCAATCACCGTGTTGACCGCCAACAACGCCCGCGACGCCGCCTATCACCTGATGGCCGACCGCACGGAAATGTTGATCGAAGGCGCCGCCACCCGGCTGACACAGCATCTTCGCCCGGTCGAAGATCAGGGTCGCCATCTGGCCACCAGCATCCAGGCCGGCCTTCTGGACCCGACCGACAGGGACGCCATGCACCAGGCGTTGGTGCATGCTCTTTCGGCGACATCGCAAGTCCGCGACCTGGGTTATCTGAATCCGGAAGGGCTGATCCTGAGGGTCAACCGGAACGGCCGCCAAGCCACGATCCGCGACTGGAGCGACGATCCCGAGACCCAGGCCAATCTGGCGCTGGCCCGCAGCCAGCCTGCTTTGCAGCCCTTCTGGGCCCATCCGTTCTATGCCGAACGCACCGGTTTGACCAACCTGAACCTGTTTACGCCGCTATGGCAGGACGGGCGCTTCCTTGGCCTGCTGGTTGCCGTGGTTGGCCTGCAGGACCTGCGGTCGCTGGTCAGCGGGCTCAACCTGGCCGATTTCGAAAACGCCTATATCCGCATCGGAGATCGGTACCTTCTGGCCCATTCGTGGCCCCTGCCGGCCAATCTCGCGCTCAGCGACCGCCAACCGCTACCCTATCTCGAACAGGTCGGCGATCCGGTGTTGACCGCCATTGCCGACCCGGCCGCTGCTCAACCGGCCCCGTCCGACATGTTAGCCAATCTGGACGGGTTTGCCGTGGAAGCGGGCGGACAGACCTATTTGGTCGTCGAACAACGAATTACCGGGACCGACCGCCAGCCATGGCGGGTCGGCGCCTATGCCCTGGAAGGCCGGCTGGTCGCACCGACCGATCGGATTTTGCTGCTGGGCGGAACCGGGGTGATCATTGCTGCGATCTCACTGTTTGCGATCCTTGCCTTTGGCCGCAGCCTGACCGAATCGCTGAAACGGCTGGCCGGCGCGGCGCGTTCGGTGCGCGCAATGGACCTGGATGGTGCCGAACCGCCGGAGGCCAGTGGATTCCGTGAATTGGATGATGCCGCCACCGCTTTCCGAACCATGCTCGGTGGCCTCAAAGCCATCCGGACCTACGTCCCGGATCGCATCGTCACCCACCTGATGGCCAATGGCGACGATAGCCACCTGAAGGGGGAGGAACGCGACGTCACGGTTCTGTTCACCGATATTGCCGGCTTTTCGACCCTGGCGGAGCATTGGTCGGCGGCTCAGGTTGCCAGCTTCCTGAACGAGCACTTCAGCCTGATCGCCGGCTGCATTGCCGAGGAAGGCGGCTGTGTCGACAAGTATATCGGCGACAGTCTGATGGCGTTTTGGGGTGCACCCGACCGACAGCCCGACCATGCGGAACGGGCGATGAACGCCGCCCTTGCCATCGCATCGGCGATTCGTACCGATAACCGCCAGCGGGAAGCCGAAGGCCGGCCGACAGTGCGTATCCGCGTCGGCCTGCACACCGGGCCTGTGGTGGTCGGGAATATCGGCGCGCCGGGGCGGGTCAACTACACGGTTGTCGGCGACACCGTCAACACCGCCCAGCGAATCGAGAGCCTGGCCAAGTCGGAGGAACGCTGCGAGCTGGAGGCCAGCATCGTGGTCAGCCAACCGACGGTCGATGCCTTGGGCGGCGGTCTGGATGATTTCACGTTCGGCAAGCGCACCTTGCGCGGCCGTGGCGAACCGATCGAAGTCTACCTGCTGCGTTGATCCGGGCGGTTCAGGCGGCCTGCCAGACCCCGACACCTTGAACCGGCAGCGGTGCCGCCGGATTGGCCGAAAACCAGGCCAGTCCGGCCTGGCGGTGCCGGCTGTCGCTGGAATAGGCATAGATCATCGCCTGTGCGCCGCATTTGACGTCGTCTTCGAAGCCGAAATGCTCGATCAGCATGGCAAGCGCATCCCGGAACACACCTCGGAACATGGCGTGATTGTCATCGCCGCCAAACAGCTCTTGGCACAGTCGCAAGCGGATTCGCCGAATTTCGATCACGCGCTCGTTCCAATCGAGCGGTACCAGGGACGGCCCTATCAGGTCCGCGATCTTGGTCGAAACACCGGTATTGTTGCTGGCTTCCATTCCCCGCAAACGCCCTCACCTCGGCCAGGCGCATCTTGTTCTTATTCGACGCCCGCTTCGGTCAACCCCACAATCCCCAACCTAGGTGACTCCCAGGTTCGGATTGCGCAGCAGTATGGGCAAAGCGCCCGCCGGACGCAACATTTTGACCAAAATCACACAATCCAGCAAAAACCTGCGGCAAAAAAGTCACAACCTTGCAGCTTCCCTACAGCACTGTCTCCAGGGTCTCGACGCTGTCCAGCACATGGTCGGCAAGTGTTTGCCATTCCTGGCGTTTTGCCGCCCCACTGAGCACCGCGACAGCCAGACCGGCGCCGGCGGCGCGGGCCATGTCCAGGTCCCTGCGTGTGTCCCCAACCACCAACACCTGGGCGGGGCGCAGGCCGACCGCGTCACAGAACCCCTGTACGATCGCCGGCGACGGCTTCGGTCCGAAACCCGAATCGTAGCCGATGACGCAGTCCAGCAGATCCGCAACGGCCAACCGGCGAAACGTGGCCACGGCGGTTGCCTCGCTGTCGGCCGTGGCCACCCCCAAGGCCAGTCCGCGCGCCTTCAGGCGGCCGAACAATCCGGCCAGGTCGGCCAAGGGCACGGCCTGTTCGACCGCTGTTTCGTGGAACACGGGCTCGATCGCTGCGGTAATGGCCGCGACATCGCTGCGGCCCAGAATACCGGCCCAGACCGCGGCGATCTCGTCATTGGTGCCACAGGCCAACACCGCAGTCGGGTCGATGCCGCTGCCGTCCGCTGCGTAGCCACCGCCCACCAACATGGCCTTCGCCAGGTCGGGATCGCCGCCGGCCAGCATGTCCGCCGCCCGGCGATAGGCCGGCCCCCAGGAGGCGTCGAAGTCGATCAGGGTTCCGTCCTTGTCGAACAGAATGCCGCGAATAGCGGCCCGGGAAGGGTGCATGGCTGAGTGGACTCCTGTCTTGGCGGGCCCACTGAATCGTAAACCCCGACCGGATGCAAGCCCGCAAGACCGACCGGCACCGCTACGTTTGGTTAACCATATTTCAAGACAAACCGGGCCAGGATCACATGGTCGACGCAACATACCAACGACATGCAACCGATCTCGCAATTCATCCTATTCCTCAGCTACGCGGTCCTGGGCGCGGTCCTGGCCTATTGGCTGCCCTATCTTCTGCCCATTGTCACTCAGGGTGTCGCCTGGGGCGTCGGTGTCGGCTGGTTCCTGACCGCCAGCCTGATCCACGAAGTGATCGCCCGCCGCGTCGAACGGCAGCACTTGCAGGCCGAGATCGACACCGCGCGCATGGCCCAGGAAGCCAGCGACATACGCCTTGATGATGCCGTCCAACGCCTGGCCCAGGCCGAACACGACATCGAGCGTTTCAATCGGGAAATCCACGGCCTGCATGGGGCGATCAACGAGTTGGACGACGAGGCCAAGTCCCGCGCCAACGGCCTGGTCGCCGAAATGCGTGTCCTGCAGGACCTGCTGGCCCGACTCGACCCGGTCAAGATCCGCGCCAACATGGCCTTGGGCAGCGACAGTGATGACAGCGACCTGGTGGAGCCGCCGCCGGGCCTGCTGCGACCGACCCCGGCCACCGTGCCCGACGATCTGGGGTCGATCGAGATCTTCGAGCTGATCCGCAAGGCGCTGGAGGAAAACCGCGTCGACCTGTACCTGCAGCCGATCGTCAACCTGCCGCAACGCAAGGTGCTCTACTACGAGGCCTTTAGCCGCCTGCGCGACGAGCAGGGCCGGATCATCGAACCCCAGCGCTATTTGCAGATCGCCGAGAATGCCGGACTGATCAATGTCATCGACAACCTGCTGCTGTTCCGTTGCGTGCAATTGATCCGGCGCATCCAGACGCGCAACATGAATGTCGGCTTCTTCTGCAATCTGTCGTCCCGGAACCTGGAGGACGCTGCGTTCGTGCCGCAGTTCATCGAGTTCCTGGAACGCAACGAGGATCTGGCCGGGCAGCTGGTCTTCGAGTTTCCGGCCAGCGACGCGACCCGCCCCAGCCTGGAGGTGGCGGCTACGTTGAACCGGCTGACCGAACTTGGATTCGGCTTCTCGATGGACCAGGTGCCGTCGCTGGACATCGACTACAGATCGCTGGCCCAGCGCAACTTCCGCTTCATCAAGGTCGATGCCCCGACGCTGCTGGATGAGCTGCACCAGGCGGGATCGAGGATCGACGTCTCCGACCTGGCCGAAGCCCTGGCCCAGACCGGCATCGACCTGATCGCCACCAAGGTCGAAGACGAAACCCAGGTGATCTCGCTGTTGGAATACCAGGTCCGCTACGGCCAGGGCTACCTTTTCGGCGAGCCCCGCCCCAGCCGCTACGATTGACAGCCCGCCCCGCCCTGACCTATTGAGGGGCAACTTCAGCAGCTTTTCCGCCGGCCATGACCATAAGCTTTTCCGCCGGGATCGGCAGCGACGCCGATGCCTATGATGCCGTCCTTCTGGACCTGTGGGGTGTCGTCCACAACGGCAAGGCGCCGTTCCCGGAGGCCATGGCCTGCATGCGCGCTTTACGCGCCCAGGGGCGGCGCATCGTGCTGCTGTCGAACGCGCCCCGCCGGGCGGACCGGGTCGCCGGTGCCCTGGCGGAGATGGGCGTCGCGCGCCAGGCCTATGACCTGTTGCTGACGTCGGGCGATGCCACCCACGACGCACTGGCAAAGCGCGACGACCCCTGGCACGCGGCATTGGGGCGTGTCTTCTACCATCTGGGGCCGGAACGGGATTGGGGCCTGTTGGACGATTTGGACTATCGCCGCGTCTACGACCTGGCCGAAGCCGACTTCATCCTGGACACCGGGTTCTTCGACGACGAGACCGAGACCCCGGAGGATTATCGCGACCGGCTGGAGAACGGACTGAAGGCCGGGCTGCCGATGGTCTGCGCCAATCCGGACCTCAACGTGTTCCGTGGCGAGCGCCGCATTCCGTGCGCCGGTGCCCTGGCCGCCCTATATGAGGACTTGGGCGGAGACGTGCGCTATCACGGCAAACCGCACCCGCGGATCTATGGGATGGTTGCGGCGGCACTGGGCGATCCGGCGCCGGAGCGGGTGTTGATGGTCGGCGATTCGCTGCGCACCGACATCGCGGGGGCAAAAAGCGCCGGATTTCGTTCGGTCTTCGTGGCCAGCGGCATCCACCAGGACGAACTGCACCATCCGGACGGCAGCCTGGACCGGGACGCCTGTACCGGCCTGATCACCGCCCAGGGGGTTTACCCGGACGCAGTCATGGATCGGCTTAGGTGGTAAGCCATGGCGGTCACCGCACCGCCAGCAAAGCCTGCGCCAACTCAGCGAACCCGGCACCGCCTGAGGCCCGGGTCAGCCAGCGCGGCCGGGCGTCCAGGCGGTCGGTGAACCGCGCCAGATTAGCAACCCCGACCGCATTGGGAAAATAACCGAACATAGGCGCATCATTGGGCGAATCGCCGACGAAGACGATTTGCTCGCGCAGGTCTTCCAGTTCGGCTCCGAACTGTTCGGCAAACAGCCGCCGGGTCATGCTCAGCTTGTCATAGTCGCCAAACCAGCCATTGACATGGATCGAGCTGACCTTGGCATGGGCGCCAACCGCCTGGAAGGCGGCGACGATGGCATCGACCGCCGCGTCGGGCAGCGGTGCCACGTCCTCGCAATAGTCAATCGCCAGATCGGCGACGCGATAGGCCTGGTCCGAGGCGATCCCGGCGCCCGGCACCGTTGCCAGAATGGTGTCGGCGAGCCGGTCCAAACTCGCCCGGTCGCGGGCGCGCTGGTCCATGTCGCGGGCATAGGCGCTGATCATCCGCCGGGCCTGGCGGTCGTAGCGGAAGTAAAAGGCGCCATTTTCACCGACCACCGCCGCCACCGGCCACATCCGGGCGATATGGTCGCACCAACCGGCGGGTCGACCGGTCACCGGGATCACCGGAAACCCGGCCGCCGCCAGGTCGTGCATGGCACCGAACGCCGCCGCCCCCAACAGCCCGTCATCGGTCAGCGTATCGTCGATATCGGCGAGCACGTAAGCGACCCGCCGGCGATCGCCGGCCGGAAAATCGCCCAGCGGCTGCATAGTCGCCGTCATGTCACGGCTGCCCGCCGGTGATGTGCCGGCCGGTCCCAACGCCGTTCCGCCATGACCCGGTGCAGGGCGGCGGCCGCGTCATAGACTTCGGTGAAGCTGTTGTAGAGCGGTGCGAAGCCGAACCGCAGGATATCGGGATCGCGGAAATCCCCGATCACGCCATCCGCGATCAGCGCCTGGATCACCGCGTAGCCTTGCGCGTGGCGGAACGAGACCTGGCTGCCCCGCACCGCCGGATCGCACGGAGAGACCAGCTCCAGCTCCGGGCACATAACGGTGACCAGGTCGATGAACAGGTCGGTCATGGCGACGCTCTTTTCACGGACTATTGCCAGATCGACCTGCTGCCACAGGTCGAGCGCCGCTTCCAATGCGGCCATGGCAAGCATCGGCTGGGTGCCGCACAACGCTTTCGTGATCCCGTCGGCCGGCTGGTAGTCGTCGACAAAGGCGAATGGCGCGCGATGACCCCACCAGCCGCTCAGCGGTTGCCGGAAATCGGCCTGGTGGCGATCGGCGACGAACAGGAAGGCCGGCGCACCCGGCCCGCCGTTCAAATATTTGTAGCCACAGCCGACCGCCAGGTCGGCGCCCGCCGCGTTGAGGTCGACCGGCAGGGCACCGGTGCTGTGCGACAGGTCCCACAAGGCCAGCGCACCAACCCGGTGAGCGGCCGCGGTCAGCGCCGCCATGTCGTGGACCCGTCCGCTCTGATAGTCGAAATGGGTCAGGCTCAGCACCGCCACGTCGCGGTCCAGGGCGTCCGCAAGGTCCGCCGCGTCGGCCAGCACCAATTCGCCGCCAGCAATTGAACCGGCAACGCCCTCGGCGACGTAGAGGTCGGTGGGGAAGTTGCCGCGCTGGGACAGGATCTTGCCACGGCCGGGCCGCATGCCCATCGCCCCGGCCAGCAGCTTGTAGAGGTTGACCGACGTGCTGTCGGTGACCACCACTTCGCCGGCCTGGGCGCCGATCAGGGGTGCGACCTTGTCGCCCAGGCGTTTCGGCGCAACAAACCAGCCGGCATCGTTCCAACTGCGGATCAGTCCCTGACCCCATTCCCGGTCGGCGGTTTGCACAAGCCGTTCGCGGGCACGCCGGGTGAGCGGGCCCAGCGAATTGCCGTCCAGATAGATAACGTCGCCGGGCAACAAGAATTCGTCCCGCAACCCCGCCAAGGGATCGGCGTTGTCGCGCGCCAGGCAATCGTTGCGGCTGATGTCGGTCAAACAGGTAGCCCCGAAGCGAGGATGGTTGGGCGACAGTTTCGGCCAACCGGTCGGGTGGCGCAAGTCGGGCGTTCGGTGGCGCGCACGAAAAAAAGCGCCGCCGAAAAATCGGCGGCGTCATCGGACACAAGGTCGTGGGTCAGGTCAATCAAACAGGGCGTCGATGTCGGCCTGCGAGGCGGCCTCGTCCTTCGATTTCGCGGAATCTCCCATCAGGGCGTCCACCGCGCTTTGGTCGATGCCTTCGCCGTCCAGAGCCGGGCCGTTGAGCAGCCGGCCGTCGGCACTTTCCGGTTCCTCTTCCGGCAGGTCCGAATCGCCGATATCCGGGCCCCAGGCAGCCTGTAGCTGGCCCAGGCGTTCCTCGATATAGTTGATCGTCTGCACCACCTTGTTGACCCGCTGGCCGGTGATGTCCTGGAACGCACAGGCTTCGATGATCCGCATACAGGCATCGTCGACGGTTTGCCGATAACTCTCTACATCGCCGCTATCGGCCGCCATCATTTCCTCGGCGGCCTCCATGATGCCGTGAGTGGCCTCTTCGGTCGATTTGACGATTGCGTCCAGTTCCTGTCCGGCCCGCGGCAGCTTTTCCGCCTTCATCGATTCGGGGCGCATCCGGGCGATTTCGCGCCGGGCCCGGGCAATGTAGTTGGCCAGGTCGCGGCAGTCCCGGTAAAGGCTCTCGACGCTATGTGCTTCAGCGCTCGCCGATTGCATTAGAATTCTCCGATTACCGCCTGCAACTTGCCCTTCAAGGTGGCCGCATTGAATGGCTTCACGATATAGTTGTTAACCCCGGCCTGTTTGGCGGCGATAACGTTCTCGGTTTTCGATTCGGCGGTGACCATGATGAACGGCGTACGTTTCAGGTTGCCGTCGGCCCGGACCTCTTTCAACAACTGGTAGCCGGTCATCGGCTCCATGTTCCAATCCGAGATCACCAGCCCGAAATTCCTCGACCGCATCTTGGCCAGGGCGGCGGACCCGTCGGTGGCCTCGTCGATATTGTTGAAGCCCAGTTGTTTCAGCAGGTTACGGATGATCCGCAACATCGTCTTATAGTCATCGACGATCAGGATCGGCATGTTCATATCGACGGCCATGGCTTTGCGTCCTTGGTGATTGACCTTGTGATTTCCGGTCCCCCAGGGATGTCCGTTTTCGCTTAGGGGTTGGGCATAGAATTAACGATGCCGGCCTAAGAAACGGTTAAGTCAGATCGATTATGGTGGGGATTGCGGTTAACCCGCTTGCGATCAATAGGCCGGGTCATATATATTGCGCCGCAACAAAAAAAGAGTGCAACGCAATATGGCCAGCGGCCGAGAGTGTGAGGGTCATTATGTCCGCCCACGGATATTACCTGGAAGACCTGAAGGTCGGGATGTCGTCGACCTATGGCAAGACGATCACCGACGCCGACGTGACGATGTTCGCCGGCATCTCGGGTGACACCAACCCGCTGCATCTGGACGACGAATTCGCCAGCCGCAGCCAGTTCCGCAGCCGCATCGCCCACGGCATGCTGTCGGCCGGTCTGCTGTCGACGATCTTCGGTACCAAGCTGCCCGGCCCCGGCGCCATCTATATGAGCCAGAATCTGCGCTTTCTGGCCCCGGTACGGATTGGCGAGACGGTCATCGCCAAGGCCGTGATCGAAGAGATCGTGACCGAAAAGCGCCGCGTTCGCTTTGCCTGTCAATGCGCGGTCGGCGACACCCTGGTGATTGCCGGCGAAGCCTTGCTGATGGTTCCGACCCGGCCGCACCACTGACGGCCGGGCCGCCCCGGCCGAAACGGGGCCCGACCCCAACAACCGAATACCTGTCACGGCACCCGTGGTCACCTGGTCGGCACCGCCGCCTGCCCGGGTATCCCGAGACCCGTGCCCGACCTGGGCGCGGGACGAACAGCGCTGCGCTGGGCGGCGCCGACGCTATCGCACTGCGGCATGAAAAGGCACCACAACCTCCGGTTCCATTAACCACATCAGAATACAATCGTCCTGCAAATGCGTCGTATTCGCAGGCTTGAAAGTGCGGGTTGGTTAAGGCTGTTTGGCCTGGGTATAAATCTACTGACCGAGAGGTCGCATAGGCATGAACTCAGAGTTGGCGGCGATCCCTGCTTGGCGTGAGCATTGGCGACATGCCAGAAAACCAGGGGCCAGCGCGTCGGCTGCGACCGATCGGCGCCACCCCGCCAACACGGCCCTTGATCTCGCGGCGGCAGGCGGGGATAAAGGGCGCTGCTTGGTAAAGCTTGGGAAGAGGGTCCCTGTCTTGCGCCTGTTGCGTCACTATCACCCCGTGCCGGACGAAGTCGCCGGCGGCGTGGTTGCGATCGGCAATTTCGACGGCGTCCACCGCGGTCACCAGGCGGTGGTGCGCCGGGCCCGCGGCATCGCCGACAGCATTGGCGCGTCACTGGGGGTATTGACCTTCGAGCCGCATCCCCGCTCCTTCTTCCAGCCCGATGCGCCGCCGTTCCGCATCTGCTCGCTGCGTTCCAAGGCCCACAAGCTGGAGGAACTGGGCGCCGACGCCCTGTTCACCATCGCCTTCGATGCCGGTTTCGCCGCCAAAACGGCGGAGGAGTTCATCGCCGAAGTGTTGGTCGAGGGCTTGCAGGTCCGCCACGTGGTGGTCGGCTATGATTTCGTGTTCGGCCACAAACGCGGCGGCAACCTGGCGCTGCTGCAGCAATATGCCGAGCAGGGCGGCTACGAACTGACCGTGGTCGAGCCGGTGCTGTATGGCGACGGGGTCTATTCGTCGACCCGGATCCGCGAGCACCTGGCGGCCGGCGAGCCGGCCCAGGCAGCCGAACTGCTGGGCCATTGGTGGGAGGTCGAGGGCCGGGTCCAAAAGGGCGACCAGCGCGGCCGCCAGTTGGGCTTTCCGACCATCAACCTGGATTTTGCGGATTATCTCAGGCCCGCCATGGGCGTCTATGCGGTGCGGGTTGCGATCGACGAGGAGGACGGCGGCACCCTGACCTGGCATGACGGGGTGGCCAATTTCGGCAACCGGCCCACCTTCGACGGCACCAACGTGCTGCTGGAAGCCCACATCTTCGATTTTGCCACCGACATCTATGGCGCCCATGCCCGGATCGCCTTCCACGCCCGCATCCGCGAGGAACGCAAGTTCCCCGGCCTGGAGGCATTGAAACTGCAGATCGAGATCGACGGAGTCGAAGCCAAGCGCCTGCTCGCCGACCCCGACTACGCCATGGCCAAATACCCCCGCAACGGCCGCTAGCGCCCCGGTCAGGTCAACCCACCCGGCCGGCCGGCGTTATCCCAGGAACCGGCCCGACTGGAAGTCGGCAAAGGCCTGCTGCAACTCTTCGCGGCTGTTCATGACGAACGGCCCGTAGCGGGCGATGGGTTCGCCGATCGGCCGACCCGCCACCAGCAGGGCGCGGGCACCATCCGGTGCCCCGAGCACGACGTGGTCGCCATCGCTTAAGACCCCCAAACGGTCGGCCGGCAATGTCTCGTTGCCCGCCGTCAGCACGCCAGCAAAGACATAGAGAAAGGCGGTATGGCCCGCAGGCACCGCCAGGTCGACCCGGCCGCCGGCCGGCAGCTCGACGTCCAGGAACAGAGGATCGCTGTCGATGCCGTCGATCGGCCCGGTCGCCCCCTGCGCGGTGCCGGCCACCACCCGGATGCGTCCGCCACCGGCCAATTCGACTTCCGGAATGCTGGCCGGCTGGATGTCCTGGTAGCGGGCCGGGGCCATTTTCCGGGCCGCCGGCAGGTTGACCCAGAGCTGGAAGCCATGCAGCCGGCCCTGCTCCTGTTCCGGCATTTCGGAGTGGACGACGCCACGGCCGGCGGTCATCCATTGGGCACCACCGGCCTGTAACAGGCCCTCGCCGCCGGTGCTGTCGCGGTGGCGCATGCGGCCCTCGACCATATAGGTCACGGTCTCGAAACCGCGGTGCGGATGCTCGGGAAAGCCGGCGATGTAGTCGGCCGCATCGTCGCTCTCGATATTGTCCAGCAACAGGAACGGGTCGAGATGGTCGAGATAGGGCGCGCCGATGCTCCGTTTCAGATTGACGCCGGCCCCGTCCGAGGTCGGCATGGCGGTCACCACGCGAGTGACGGTACGGACGTTTGACATCGATCTATCTCCTCGTGCTTTCCGGAAACCGGGCTTCCATTTCTGTCCCTTCGTGTCCTATATCTAGGCGATCACCAGCAACACTTCCACGGACGGGTCCAAAATGCAGGCTGCCAAGGTCGCCGATCACATCACCAATTGGCTCAATGACTATGTCCGGAACGCCGGCGGCAAGGGGTTCGTGGTCGGAGTGTCCGGCGGCATCGACAGCGCCGTGACCTCGACCCTAGGTGCCCGCACCGGTCAGCCAGTCCTGTGCGTCGAGATGCCAATCCACCAGGGTACCGACCAGGTCGACCGGGCCAGCAAACATATTGACTGGCTGACCGCGAATTTTCCCAATGTCGACCGCACCCAGGTCCAACTGACCGGGGTGTTCGATGGCCTGATCGCGGCCCTGCCCGAGGCACCGGACACGCCGTCGCGGGACATGTCCCTGGTCAACACCAGGGCTCGGCTTCGGATGACCACTCTGTACTATTTTGCGGCGCTGATGGGCCGGCTGGTGCTGGGCACTGGCAATAAGGTCGAGGATTTCGGCATCGGCTTCTATACCAAATACGGCGATGGCGGCGTCGACGTCAGCCCGATTGCCGATCTGAACAAGACCCAGGTCTATGCGGTCGGGGCCGAGCTTGGGGTCATCCCGGAGATCATGTCGGCACCGCCGACCGACGGGCTGTGGGGCGATGACCGGACCGACGAGGACCAGATCGGCGCGTCCTATCCCGAACTGGAATGGGCCATGGACTTTGCCGGCAACGAAGCCGCGATTTCCAACCGCGAGCGCGAGGTGCTGGCGATCTATCGGCGCCTGAACGCCGCCAACCGCCACAAAATGGAACCGATCCCGGTCTGCGCAGTGCCATCGGCATTATTGGACTGACCCGCCTTCCGGTCCTTGGTTTACCGGGTTCGGACCCGCCGGCCCGCTGGGACACAGGGTGGATGAAATAGAATCAATTTTAGTTAAATTACTGATTTTAAAAGAAAAAATTTTGCTCCACCCGCGAAAATAAAAACTTCGTCAATCTTTTTCCCTTACACCTAGCACCCAACAGGGCAGCCATTGCGGCCTGAATTCGGGATCCGTCGTTCCCTTTTATCAGATAGACGCCCGACAACAGAGTGTGAGGAGATTACGTGGTGAAAGACATTTCCAAACTGATGATGCGAACCGCCCCCCTGGTGCTGGCAGCCTGCATGGCACTGCCGGTTGCGTCAATCGCGGGCGGCAGCAACGGTGTCGAGGTATCGGAAGGTTGGGCGCGCGGCTTTACCGCGAGGACCGACGCCGGTGCCGCTTATGTGACGATCCACAACCACACCGCTGGTGACCGGCTGATCGCGGTCGAGACCCCGGTGGCCGAAGAAGCCTTTCTACGCGCCCCGGTCGAACAGAACGGTCGCACGGATTTGGTCGCGCAGACCGACATGGCGGTCCCCGGCAGTACGGTCACGCGGCTCCACCCCCGCGGCACCCACATCATGCTCAAGGGTTTGAAACACCACATCAAACTGGGCGAGATTTTCCCCGTCACCCTGACTTTCGAACGGGCCGGTCCGGTCCGGGTCAATGTCGTGGTTCACAAGCCCGGTGGCGCCGCGGGCAAGACTGTCGCAGCGCGCTAACCCTGTTCTGCGGGCACCGCCCGCAGGGACGCCGACGGACCGGCCCGGCCCAAACGCCGGGCCGGTTTCGTTGACCCCCACCCCGCCTTGGCCGAAACTGATCTGGATGCCGGTACCGTAAATCACGCAATGTGACTTGGGGAAGCCGGAGCCGCAACCACCAAAGGCGGGCACCATGACCCAGATCACCGTCGCGGCCACCCAGATGGCCTGCACCTGGGACCGGGAAACCAATTTGCGTCAGGCCGAGGAACTGGTCGCCGACG
Organism: uncultured Sneathiellales bacterium; assembly: GCA_964344385.1. Classification (GTDB taxonomy): domain Bacteria; phylum Pseudomonadota; class Alphaproteobacteria; order CAYFNG01; family CAYFNG01; genus CAYFNG01. Next base: position 296,078 of record CAYFNG010000002.1, on the reverse strand, counting down.
CCGCGGCGCGCGGCGCCAACATCGTGCTGTTGCAGGAATTGTTCGAGACCCCCTATTTCTGCATCGACCAGGACCCGGCCCATTTCGATCTAGCCCGCCCAGCCGATGACAACGACCTGATCGGGTTCATGACCGCCCTGGCCAAGCGCCACCAGGTGGTGCTGCCGGTATCGTTCTTCGAACGCGCCAACACCGCCCACTACAACTCACTGGCCGTGATCGATGCCGACGGCGCGATGCTGGGGATCTATCGCAAGAGCCACATCCCCGACGGCCCCGGCTACCAGGAGAAGTTCTACTTCAATCCCGGCGACACCGGTTTCCGGACCTGGGCCACCCGGTACGGCACCATCGGCGTCGGGATCTGTTGGGACCAGTGGTTTCCGGAAGCGGCGCGAGCCATGGCACTGCAGGGCGCCGACTTGCAGTTCTACCCCACCGCGATCGGCAGCGAACCGCAGGACCCGTCGATCGACAGCCGGCCCCACTGGCAACGGGTGATGCAGGGCCATGCCGCCGCCAACATGGTTCCGGTGATCGCGTCGAACCGGATCGGCCGGGAAACCGGCACCGACGGCGCGATCACCTTTTACGGCTCGTCGTTCATCTGCGACCAGACCGGCGGCATGGTTGCCGAGGCGAGCCGCGACCACAGCGAAATCATCACAGCCAGCTTCGATCTTGACCAAATCCGCAAGCAACGGGCCGCCTGGGGCCTGTTCCGCGACCGCCGCCCCGACCTCTATCACCCGCTGCTTACCCTGGACGGGCGGAAACCAGACTGACCCAAGAGTTCGGCCCAAGCTGTGCGCCGGAGATTCGCGCGACTTTTAAGTGCAATTGAACAATTCAATTTCTCTTGATAATATTTCGCATAAACCCCGTAGCGTAAAACAAACAACGAAAACAGGGGCAGGGGGCGGCGATGAAGTCGCGCACCAGGCTGGCAGGATGGTTCCTTGCCGGCGTCATATGGATGATTTTGTCGGCTGGCGCTCAGACCGGCACGCTCTCTTCGCAAATCACTGTCAATGGTGAAACCCTCGCCCCGGACGTCGTCCGCGCCTTGACCCAGACTTACGGCCCGATTCCGGATGGCGAATACTGGTACGACCCGTTTTCCGGATTGTGGGGTGTCGCCGGCGGCCCCAGCACCGGCCAGATCCTGCCCGGCCTGGCCCTGGGCGGACCTTTGCAGCCGGATGCGTCCGGCGGCGGCAGCGGGGTCTTTGTCAACGGACGAGACCTGCACCCCGACGAAGTGGCCTTCCTGGTCCGGCGGTTCGGCGTCGTGCTGCCGGGCCGATACTGGATGAACGCCGCCCTGATCGGCGGCTATGAAGGTGGCCCGGCAATCTTCGACCTTCGCGCTGGCGGCGGCGGGGCCGACGGCGGCTACAACCGCAACACGATCGGCGGCGGTCTGATGAGCGATGGTAACTGTTCCGGTTACCTGCACCCCGGAGGCACCACGGTCATGACCGGCAATTGCTGATAGGACGTACTGGCAATGTGGACATCAACTGCAAAACAAACTGATCGACCCACTTGGTGTATCCGGTGTCGCGGCGCCGGCATGGCGGCCGTGGCTATCTTTATCTCGCCCGGCCTGGCCCTGGCCGATTTCGAAGGCCCGGCCCAGGGACCACAGGAAGTGGACGTCCCGGTCCAGGCCCGGCCCTGGGACCTGACGATCAGATTGTTCGCCGGACGCGACAGCAACGTGCCCCTGGCACCGGATCAGACCTTCATCAACGGCGACCGCGGCAGCATGTTTGGCGGCGGAACCATCAAGGGAACCTATCGGCTGGTCCATTCACAGGACTGGTCGTTGGGCGTGATGGCATCGGCCGACTATCTTCATTTCGAAAAGGGCAAGGGCGCCGGCCAGACCGATTCACCGGACGAATACCAACTGTCCGTGTTCAATCCCGGTATCTTCGTGCGCCGGAAACTGAAGCTTGGCGCATTTCCGGCTTCGCTGGGCCTGTCCTACGACTACCGGCGCGAACGGTCCCCGATCCCGGCCGGTGGGTTGGATAGCGCCACCCTGAAGCTGGACGGCGGCATCGCCCTGACCCACCGTTTCCGGCTGGCCGCCAATGCTACTTACGGCCACGACGATTTTTCGGTCGCCTTCCCCGACATGAGCCTGAACAGCCGGGATGCCAAGCGCACCGCCTATGGCCTTAGCGCCAGCTACCGCTTTCCCTGGCGCCAGACCACGGTCAAGCTGAACTATGCCCGGGCCGAGAACAATGCCGAGGGCCGTAACTTCGACTATGACGGCCACAAATACAGCGGCCGGGTCGAGACCCGGGTCACCGGGCCGTTGTGGCTGGGTCTCGAAATGGGAAAGGACTCCCGGGACTATAAGGGTTTCCAATCCGGCTTCATCCCGGCGCCCGGCCGCACCGAACAGGACATCTATCAGTTCAACGGTCAATTGCTGTGGCAATTGAGCTATCACTGGATCGTCGATCTGTTCTACGAGGAAAGCCGCTATCGGGCCAATCAGCCGCAATTCGAGGCGGAGCGCCGCAAGTTCGGCCTCGGTGCCACATATCGGTTCTAGGGCGGGAGGTAGGATGATGTTTCCGCGAGCTTCACTGACGGCGCAGTCCAACAATCGCCGCAAGATCGGGCGGCGCATTCCTGGGAACCTGGTGCCGGGTCTGGTCATGGCCGGGTTGCTTGTGTTGACCGGCTGCGACCCGGAGCCTTTCGGATCGGGACTCGCGTCGGCCCTGATCCCGATCCAGATCCAGAAAAACGCACAAACCGCCCTGATGAATGCCGAGACCGCGCGCAACGCGGCCAACGCCGCCGCCGGTGCCACCTGCGACGCGGCAGCGCCATACCGGGCGCAGGCAGAGTTCGCGGCCCAAGTCGCCGAAGGCGAGGCACAATTGGCCGCGGAGGTGGCGGCCAAGGCGGACGCCGCCTTCAACCTGATGGGATCGGCCGACAATCTGCTGAGCCAGATGTCCGACCTGCGCAGCCAGAGCGCGGCCGGCCTGGAGGCGCCGCAGGCGGCTTTTCTACGCTTCTTCCGTGACGGAAATCTCCTCAATACCGCCAATCCCGACAATATGCTGGATACGGCCAACGACTATCTGACCGCACTGCGCCAGTCCAAAACCAATCTGCAGATCGCGACCGACGCCTTTTCCGATGCCCTGGCCACCACCAAACTGGGCGACTGGATCACCGACCCGGAAGATGCAGGTGCGTTGGCCACCGATATGCAGCAATTGAACGAGGAATTGAGCCTGGCGCTGGGGCAGGCGCAATCGGCGCAAGGCTTTGGCAGTTTTCAGGACCAGATGGAGGCCTTGCGCAATGTGGGCGCCCGCATGGATGTGGCCTGGCGGCGGCTCAATTGGAAGGTCGGCGGCGCGATCAGAAATGCCAAGGAAAACTTACGCTCGTTCGTCTTTCAATCGCGTTCTCAGGTCTCGAACCTGAGCTACAGCACCTACTTGCAGGCGGCCGAGGCGACCCGCAACGCCTGGCTGGCGATCGAGGCGTGTGGCGGCGATATCCCGCCGGACCTTCCGCCGCTGGACAGCCCGTTCCAATGGATCAGCGACACCCCCGCTTGGAACAGCACCTTCTGGGATATCTCATCGCCGTAGGAAACTGACACGAACGTCGCGGTTCGCGCACACGCCCAGACACTTAGTCTTCCAGGCTCAGCCGCTGGTGCCAGGCGGCGATGGATTCGTCCGGGTAGGTGTCGAAGCATTTGTCGTCCGGCCCGGCGGCGGCATTGACCCAGCCGGCCTTTGAGCCCAGCATCAAATGGGTGCGTTCCGGCGGGGTCGGCAGTTCACTGTCGATCGCCGAGGCAAAGGGGTGGACCAGGTCCGGCCAGCGCGCGTCCCAGCACCACAGATTGCTGCCGCAAGTTCGGCAAAAGCGCCGCTCAAGCGGGCTGAGATCACCGTTTGCGCTGCGGACCTGGTAGACGGTGATGTTCGCCTCGCCCTCGACCTCCAGGCTGGCCGCGTCGCCGCCCAGGTTGATCGCGAACCCGCCGCCGCCCTGGGTCTTGCGGCAGATCGAACAGTAGCAATGATTGTAGGGATAGGGATGGGCGGAGGTGAGACTGAACTTCACCGCCCCGCAATGACAGGACCCTTCCAGTTTCATCTGTTTCCTCGTCCTTATTTTTGAGAGTTAAGGCTGTTCCGTCCCCCTCCCCCTCCCAACCACCTGCCAGGGTACCATCAATGGGTGGTTGGGAGGGGGAGGGGGAGGGGGAGGGGGACGGAACAGTCATCCTTGAACCAGACTCTTTGGAAACGCTAATCCAACGACCGGATCAGCGCCAGGACCCGAGGCGCGATGCGGCTGACGATCTGATCGACGCCCAGGCGGTTGGGGTGGATGCGGTCGGCCTGGTTGAAGATGGGGTCCAGAACGACGCCGTCCAGGAAGAACGGGTAGAAGGCAACATCGTGCCGCCGCGCCAGGCGCGGGAACACGGCATCGAACTCGGCCGCATAGGCCCGCCCCAGGTTGAAGGGCGCCCGCATCCCGGCCAGCAGCACCGCGACGCCTTCCCGTTTCAGGCGCCGCAGGATCTGGTCCAGATTGTCCTCGGTGGTGGCCGGATCGACACCGCGCAGGGCGTCGTTGCCGCCCAGTTCCACGATCACCACGTCGGGGCGGTCTGCCAGGGCCCAATCCAGCCGGGCCAGGCCACCAGCGGTGGTATCGCCGCTGACCCCGGCATTGACCACCCGGACATGGGCCCCCAACGCCGCGAGGCGCGCTTCGAGCCGCGCCGGGAAGGCGTCTTCCGGGGCCAGTCCGTAGCCCGCGGTCAGGCTGTCGCCCAGCGCCAGCACCGTGCGCAGGCGCTCCGCCGCCCAGGATGACGGAGCGGACGCCAGCCAGATCAGCAGTACCAATGCGTTGAAAAGCAGGGCAACGTGTCCATATGGGAAGAAGCCGCGGCGGGATTTCAGCATGAACGACACCGTTTCCAGTCTCCAGGATACACAACAACAGATAGCCATCCGGATGCGCGACGTCCACCTCAGCCTGCCCAGCGCGGCCGGCATGGTGCACATCCTGCGCGGCATGGACCTGACCGTAGCGCGCGGCGAAAAGCTGGGCGTGGTCGGGCCGTCCGGGTCCGGCAAATCGACCATGCTGGCGGTGATCGCCGGCCTGGAGCAGCCCAGCTCAGGCGAGGTCGAGGTCGCCGGCCAGAGCCTGATCGGCCTGGACGAGGACGCGCTGGCCCTGTTCCGCCGGTCACGGATCGGCATCGTCTTCCAGTCCTTCCATCTGGTACCGACCATGACGGCGCTGGAAAATGTCGCCATTCCCCTGGAACTGGCCGGCCGGGCCGATGCCTTCGCCAAGGCTGAGGAACGCCTGGCGGCGGTCGGGCTCGGGCCCCGGGTCAGCCATTATCCGTCACAGCTTTCCGGCGGCGAACAGCAGCGGGTGGCGCTGGCCCGCGCCATGGTCGCCGAGCCGGAGCTGATCCTGGCCGACGAGCCGACCGGCAACCTGGACGGGGCCACCGGCGGTGAAATCATCGACCTGATGTTCGAGCTCAGCCGCCAGGCCGGCACCACCCTGGTGCTGATCACCCATGACCGGGACCTGGCCGACCGCTGCGACCGCATCGCCGCCATCGCCGACGGCATCGTTGCCGACCACGGTGATGTCACCGAGTCCGCCTTAGGCGCGGCGGGCTAGGCCATGGCCTCGACCTGGCTGGCCATTCGCCTGGCGCGCCGCGAGCTGCGCGGCGGGCTGAAAGGGTTCCGGGTCTTTCTTGCCTGCCTCGCCCTGGGTGTCGCGGCCATCGCCGGCATCGGCTCGCTCTCCTCTGCGATCGTCGCCGGCATGCGGGCCGATGTCCGCTCCATGGTCGGCGGCGATGTCGAAATCCGGGCCACCGGGCAGGGCCTGGCCGACGATGCCCAGCGCTACCTCGATGACAACACGGTCCGCCAGTCCAAGGTCCGGACCCTGAACGCGATGGTCCGAAACGGGGCCGGCGACCGCACCCTGGTGCAGCTGAAGGGTGTCGACGCGGCCTATCCCTTGTTCGGCGAAATCCCGCTGGAGCCGGCGATGACCCTGGCCGAGGCGCTGGCACCCCGCGACGGCCTGTCCGGCGCGGTGGCGGAGGCCGAGCTGATGAACCGGCTGGGCCTGCAGCCCGGTGACGTGCTGGTCCTGGGCGAGGCCCGGTTTCACCTGAGTGCCCGGCTGGTCAAGGAACCCGACCGGGTGATCAACGCCCTGAGTCTGGGGCCGCGGCTGATGGTGGCCGACAGTGCGCTTGAGGGTACCGGGCTGGTCAGGCTGGGCAGCCTGGTCGGCTACCGCTCGCGGGTCGAACTGGCTCCGGGCGCCGATGTCGGCACCTGGGTGCGTGATTTGGGCGCCGCGTTCCCCGACGCCGGCTGGCGGGTGCGCGACGTGCGCAACGCCCAGCCCTCGGTCAAACGCTTCGTCGACCGTTTCGGAATGTTCCTGACCCTGGTCGGCCTCACCGCGTTGGTGATCGGCGGCATCGGGGTCGGCAACGGGGTCAAGAGCTACCTGGACGGCAAGACCCGGATCATCGCCATGCTGAAATGCATCGGCGCGCCGGGCAGCCTGATCTTCCGGATCTACCTGGCCCAGGTGATGATGCTGGCCGCCATCGCCATCGCCATCGGTCTGGCGGTGGGGGCGGCGGTGCCATTTGCCTTAAGCGGCACCATCGGTGATGCCCTGCCCGTCCCGGCCCGCTTCGGCCTTTATCCCCTGCCGCTGTTGCTGGCCGCGGTCTATGGCGTGCTGACCGCCCTGGTCTTCACCCTGTGGCCGCTGGCCCAGGCCCGCGAGGTATCCGCCGCCGGCCTGTTCCGGGCCATCGTCGCCCCGGCCATGCGGATGCCCCGGCCGCGCTACTTGGTCGCCATGGTGGTCGCCACCCTGGTGCTGGCCGGGCTGGCGGTGGTCAGCGGTGAGCAGCCCTTCCTGGCCCGCTGGTTCGTGCTGGGTGCCCTGGCCTCCCTGATCCTGCTGCGCCTGGCGGCGTCGGCCGTGACCTGGGCGGTGTCGAAGCTGCCCCGGCCCCGGCGCACCGCACTTAGGCTGGCGGTCTCCAACCTGTCACGGCCCGGCGCCGGTACCGGCAATGTGGTGGTCAGCTTGGGCGCCGGCCTGACCGTGCTGGTAGCGGTGGCACTGATCGACGGCAACCTGGTGCGCGAGATCCAGGAGCGGGTGCCGGACAAGGCGCCGTCCTTCTTTTTCATCGATATCCAGCCCGGCCAGGTGCAGGATTTCGAGGCGACGGTGCGCAACGTGCCCGGCGCCGGCGAACTGGTCCGGGTGCCGACCCTGCGCGGCCGGCTAATCCGGGTCAACGGCCGCCCGGTTGCCGAGGTGCCGGTCGACCCGCACGAAGCCTGGGTGACCCGCAGCGAGATCGGCTTCACCTATGCCGCCGACCAGCCGGCCAATGCCGAGCTGACCGAGGGCTCATGGTGGCCGGCCGACTATCGCGGCGAGCCGCTGATTTCGCTCGACCGCGAAATCGCCAAGGGTTTCGGCATCGGCATCGGCGACCGGCTGACCTTCAACATCCTGGGCCGCGCCATCGAGGCCCGCATCCACAATTTGCGGATCGTCGATTGGAGCCAGTTCGGCCTCAACTTCGTGGTCATCTTCGCGCCCGGAACCCTGGAAGGGGCGCCGCACGCCCATGTCGCCAGCGCCCAGGTACCGGCCGACCAGGAAACCAATCTCTACCAGGCGGTGACCTCGACCTTCGCCAACATCTCGGCGATCAAGGTGCGCGAGATCCTGGAGACCATTCAGGACATATTGGGCCGCCTTAGCCTGGCGATCCGCTCGACCGCCGGGCTGGCGATCCTCAGTGGTGTTCTGGTGCTGGCCGGCGCAGTGGCGGCCGGTTTCCGCCGCCGGCTCTATGACGCGGTGATCCTGAAGGTGCTGGGCGCCACCCGCGGCGACGTCGCCCGGGCCTATCTGCTGGAATACGCACTGCTGGGCCTGGTCACCGGCGCCATCGCCTGCGGTATCGGCTGGGTGACCGCCTATATGGTGATCACCGAGGTCATGCAGGGTGTGTGGACGCCGCTGCCCGGCACCATGCTGGCGATCGTCGCCGGTGCCGTCGCCGCCACCGTGGTGGTCGGTTTGGGTGGCACCTGGTCGGCCCTATCGCAGAAAGTGGCGCCGATTCTCAGGGTCGATTGACTGCAAAATCACTCAATATTGCGAATTTTGAAGCCTTTCGCTTGCATTGTGGATGCTGACGCCACTTCGGGTTCCTCTTGATTTCACCGCCCACCCCGCCAATATTAGGGGCGCAAAGTTTCCATAAGCCCGAGGGACGCTAAATATGGCTGACGAACGTATCTTGAACCGTACCGTGACGCGCACCGCCGATCAGGCTGCGATCGACGAGGGACTGCGCGCCTATATGCTGCGGGTCTACAACTACATGGCCTCGGCCCTGGCTCTGACCGGCATCGTGGCCTATGCAGTCTCTACCTCCGACGCCCTGATGCAGACGATTTTCGGCAGCGGCCTGTTCTGGGTCGTCGCCTTGGCGCCGTTGGGTCTGGTGTTTTTCATCAGCGCCCGCATCCATGCCATGAGCGCCACCGCCGCCCAGGCCTCGTTTTGGATCTATTCCGGGCTGGTGGGCCTGTCTCTGGCCTCGATCTTCGTGGTCTATACCGGCGAATCGATCGCCCGGGTGTTCTTCATCACGGCCAGCGTGTTCGGCGCCATGAGCTTATATGGCTATACCACCAAGCGCGACCTGTCAGCCTGGGGTTCGTTCCTGTTCATGGGCCTGATCGGCATCATCATCGCCTCGGTGGTCAACATTTTCATCGGTTCGACCATGATCCAGTTCGTGGTCTCGGTGATCGGCGTGCTGGTCTTCGTCGGCCTCACGGCCTACGACACCCAGGCGATCAAGTCGATGTATGTCGAGGGCGAATTGCAGGATACCGCCACCAAGAAGGCGATCATTGGCGCACTGCGGCTCTACCTCGACTTCCTGAACCTGTTCCTGATGCTGCTCAGCCTGTTCGGCAGTCGCGAATAGCCGCGCAGCACAGTTGAAACGACCGAGCCCGGCGGGTCACCGCCGGGCTTTTTCGTTGGTTTGCCGGGGTTGGGTCGGGCGGCAGTCGCGCTTGCCACATCCATTTGAATGGCGCAGGGCCCCGAGTTCAAGGCAAGGAACTTTCTCGCCGACGCAAGATCGGCCATAGGGTCGGCACGGGTTCTGAACATTCGGGCGAGGCGGCGATGTACATCAATGGCGAATGGCGGGAAAGCGGCTCCAACGGCACGTTTGAGGTCACCGACCCGGCCACGGGGGCGGTGATCGGCCGGGTCGCGGATGGCGGCCAGGCGGAAGCCAGGGAGGCGATCGCGGCGGCCGAAGCCGCCTTTGCCGGCTGGGCCGGGCTGACCGCCTATCAGCGTTCGGCCAAGCTCTACGCCGCCTGGAAGCTGATGCTGGAGCGGCGCCAGGAGCTGGCCCGGCTGCTGTCGGAGGAACAGGGCAAGCCCCTGAGAGCGGCCAATAACGAGGTCGGCTATGCCGCCGACTTCCTGCTCTGGTTCGCCGAGGAAGGCAAGCGGGTCTATGGCGAGACCATTCCCTCGGCCCGGGCCGATCAGCGCTTCATGGTCCTTTACCAGCCGGTCGGGGTGGTGGCGGCGGTGACGCCGTGGAACTACCCGATCTCAATGATCACCCGCAAGGTGGCGCCGGCCCTGGCGGCGGGCTGCACCGTGGTCCTGAAACCGGCCGAGGCGACGCCGCTGATCGCCATCGAGACCTTCAAGATCTTCGAGGAGGTCGGCATCCCGGCCGGGGTGGTCAACCTGGTCACCGGTTTGGACCCGAAGCCGATCGGCGCCGAGTTCACCACCAATCCCGTGGTCCGGAAATTGACCTTTACCGGCTCCACCGCGGTTGGCAAGGCGCTGGCTGCCAGCGCCGCCGCCACCATGAAGCGGGTATCGCTGGAGCTGGGCGGCCACGCGCCGTTCCTGGTCTTCGACGATGCCGACCCGGTGCACGCCGCCAAGGGGGTGTCGCTGGTCAAGTTCCTCAACACCGGCCAGGCCTGCATCAGCCCCAACCGGATCTACGTCCAGCGCGGCATCATGGCACCGTTCCTGGAGACCCTGACCGCGCGGGTCGCCAAGCTGAAGGCCGGCCGTGGCCTGGATGAGGGCGTGGCGATCGGCCCGCTGGTCAACCAGGCGGCAATCGACAAGGTCCGCAACCAGGTCGACGACGCGGTGGCCAAGGGTGCCGACTGCCTGGCCGGCGGCGCAGTTTTGACCGAGAACGGCCTCGACCGGGGCCATTTCTTCGCGCCCACCGTGCTGGCCGGGGTGACGCCGTCGATGCGCATCTACCGCGAGGAGACTTTCGGTCCGGTCGCCGCGGTGATCCCGTTCGACGACGAGCGCGAGGTATTGGCCGCCGCCAACGACACCGAATACGGCCTGGCCGCCTATGTCTATACAAAGGACTTGAGCCGGGCGATGCGCATCTTCGAGGGCCTGCGCTTCGGCATGATCGGCATCAACGACATCAACCCGACCTCGGCCGCCGCCCCATTCGGCGGCGTCAAGGAAAGCGGCCTGGGCCGCGAGGGCGCCCGGGCCGGGCTGATGGAATATCTCGACACCAAGCTGGGCGGCTTTTCGCTCGACGCCGGCTAGGGTTGGGGGGGTTGCACGCACCATCCGGTCTTTATGGCGAGCTCTCATGGGTCCGTGCGCGTAGATAACGCCCGCCTGGGCACCAATGCCAGCAGCGCGCCCGCCACGACGGAGGCGGCCAGGGCCAGGGTCCAGGCCAGCAGCGGCGACATCGCCGTCGCCAGCAGGCCGAGGCTGAAACAAAAGGTGGCGTAGGACAGGATGCCGGTGCGGGCGTTGGAGAGCGTGGCGCCGGCAAAGGGAACCGAATAGGCGCGGGCCAGCATCCAGCCGGTCGCGGACAGCGCCACCGGATAGCCGAAGGCGAGGCCGGTCAGAGCCGGGCCCAGCCAGTCGGCCAGTACCGCGGTCAGGGCAACGGCGCTGCCGCCAATCACCGACCGCACCACCAGCATCAGCCGCTCGTCGGTGCGCTTGGGCGCGACGTCGCTGACCGGGTCGTCGAAGGCGCGACAACGCAGCAGATGAGCGATGCCGTAGCCGATGGCGACGGCGAGGAAGGCGGTGAGCGGCTGCCAGGCCACATTCAGGATCGGCACCGCCACCAGGCTCCAGGTGAACGAGCCGGCCGCCCAAGCGGTCCAGAACGACCGCACCCGGACGCTGGCATGGGCGAAACCGGCAGTGAAGGCAAACACCGCCAAGGTAGCGGCGAAGCTGACCAGAGCGCTGGCGGCTACGAAGTCACCGCTCGCCTCCAGGGCCACGAACAGGAAGCCGGGACCGGCGTTCAGCGGCAGGGTGACGATAACCGCGGTCAGGAAAGCGCCGGCCCGCCGCGCCAGTAGCGTCGCCGCCAACAGCAACAGCGCCGTGGCGCCAGCCTTGATGGAGAACTCCAGTACCAAATCCCAGGCCACGGGCACCTCATACCGATCGACAAAAACCACCTGTCCAAAACTTGGTGGTAAGGGATATCATCGCGGTTCGATCGGGAAAAGCGGGAGAGGCGGATGCGCATCGTCATCGCCATGATGAAACACGAAACCAACACCTTTTCGCCGGTGCCCACCGACTGGCGGCGGTTCCAGGACTGGAGCGGCTATCTGGGCCAGGAGGCGCTGGACTTCTACGACGGGACGGCGATGCCGATGGGCGCCTATATCGAACTGGCCCGCGAGCTAGGGGCCGAAATCGTCACCCCGGTGGCGGCCGAGGCGATGCCGTCGGGGCCGGTCGCGGCCGAGGCCTACAAATTGATGTCGGACGCGATCTGTGACGCGGTGGCCGCGGGCTGCGACGCCATCATGCTGGACCTACACGGCGCCATGGTGTCGGAAGTGGCACCGGACGGCGAGGGCTCGCTGCTCAAGCGGATCCGGGAAATTGCACCCGATACGCCGATGTGCGTCACCCTGGACCTGCATTGCAACCTGACCCAGACCATGGTCGACAATTGCGATGCGTTGATCGGCTACAAGACCTATCCCCATGTCGACATGTACGAGGTCGGCAAGCAGGTCGGCCGCATCCTGCTGGACGGGATGGCCGGCAGGGCCAGGCCGGTGATGGCCTGGGGCAACCGGCCGATCCTGGCCCAGACCCTGCGCATGGGTACCGACGACGAACCGATGAAGACCCTGATCGCCATGGCCAAGGCGGCCGAGACGCGCGACGGCATCCTGGCGGCCACCGTGTTCGGTGGCTTCCCGTTGGCTGATATCGAACCGGCGGGCTTATCGGCGATCGTCATCGCCGACGGCGACCCGGCCAAGGCGCAGGCCGTGGTCGACGAACTGTTGGACGCCGCCTGGCAGAGGCGCGAAGACTTCGTCTACCAGGGTGAGCCGCTGGACCAGGCAGTGACCCGCGCCAAGGGGTTGGACGAAGGACCGATCCTGCTGCTGGACCATGCCGACAATTGCGGCTCGGGCGCCAATCAGGACGTGATGACGGTGATCGCCGAGGTGCTGCGCCAGGACCTGGACGATGTCGCGGTGGCGGCGGTCTGGGACCCGGAGGCTGTCCAGGCGATGATGCGGGCCGGCATCGGCGCCCAGGTCAGCCTGCAATTGGGCGGCAAGACCGACATGCCATCGATTGGCCGCACCGGCGAACCGTTGGAGGTGCGGGGCACGGTCAAGGCCCTGACCAACGGCGAATGGACCGTGTTCGGCCCGATGTACACCGGCGTCAAGGTGTTCATGGGCCCGACTGCGGTGCTGGATACCGGCAAGGTCGAGATCGTCATCGTCAGCCGCCACCACGAACCCTGGGACATCGGCGTCTTCACCTCGGTGGGCATCCAGCCGCAGCACAAGCGCTATCTGGTGCTGAAGTCGCGCATCCACTACCGGGCTGGTTTTGCGCCGTTGGCCCGCCACACCATCACCTGCGACGGGATCGGGGTCACCACCTCCGACAACGACCTGTTGGACTACAGCAATGTCAGGCGGCCGATCTTCCCGCTGGACCGCATCAACGAGGCGTAAGCGATGTTGCACGACGCACAAGGCCTGGCCGTCACCACCGACGATCCCCGCGCCATCGAAGGCATCGACACCTTTGTCGATCAGTTCACCGCCTATGGCAGGGGATTCGACCCGGTGACCGAGGGCGCCGCGGCGGTCCCCGATTGCGCCGTTCTGCAGGCCCATGCGGCGGCATTGCAGATGTTTCTGGAAGCCGGCGACAGTCCGGCCCTGGCGGCGCCCTATATCGCCGCCGCCAAGGCCAATGCGGCCCAGGGCGATGACCGCGAACAGCTCTATGTCGCGGCGATCGATGCCTGGGTGGCCGGCGACAAGGACAAGGCGATCGAATTGCACCAGGAGATCGCCCGGCGCTGGCCGCGCGACATCGGTTCGGCCAAGCTGTGCCAATACCACCAGTTCAACCGGGGCGATCTGGACGGTATGCTGCAGACCGCCGAGACGGTGTTCGAGGCCAACCGCGAAAACCCGGTGATGCATGGCATGCTGGCCTTCGCGCTGGAGGAACGCAATCGCCTGGACGAGGCGGAGGCGGCCGGCCGCCGGGCGGTCGAGATGCGTCGGGCCGAACCCTGGGCCCACCACGCCGTCGCCCATGTCATGGAAGTACAGGGCCGCATCGACGAAGGCATCGCCTGGATGGAGGCCCACAGCGACACCTGGGACGACTGTAACAGCTTCATGCTGACCCACAATTGGTGGCACCTGGCGCTCTACTATCTGGACCGGGAGGAGTTCGACAAGGTCCGGGCGTTGTATGACGATCGCGTCTGGGGTGCGTGGAAGGAATACAGCCAGGACCAGGTCAACGCGACCTCGCTGCTCTGGCGGCTGGAACTGCGCGGCAGCGAAACCGGCGACCGCTGGCAGGATGTCGGCGCCTATGTCGCGGCCCGCAAGCCGGAGCATGTCGAACCGTTCCTCGACCTGCACTACCTCTATGCCCTGGGCCGGGCCGGTCGCGAAGATGAACGGGCCGAGCTGCTGGCTTCGCTGGAACGGCATGCCGCCGCGGCCGGTGGTGCCTGGGCCGAGGTCGCGGTCCCGGCGGCCCGGGGGCTGTCGGCCTATCTGGCCGGCGACCACGCCACCGCCCATGGCAGCCTGGCGCCGGTCATCGACCGGATGCAGGAAATCGGCGGCAGTCACGCCCAGCGCGACCTGTTCACCCAGACCTGGATCGACGTGCTGCTGCGCAGCGGCCGTGCCGACCAGGCAGCGACACTGCTGCGCGGCCGCGCCGAAGCCCGCCCCAAGGCGCCGGCCGGCTGGCGCCTGCTGGCCGACGCCGAACGCGCGGCCGGGTGAGCGGGCGATCGCCTTAGGTTTCCAGCGGCAGTGCGGTGGAGTATTTGATTTCCTCCATCGCGAAGCTGGAGGTGACGTCGACCAGGCCAGCAGTCTGGATCAGGCGTTTGTAGAACGCGTCATAGGCGGCGATGTCGCGGACCATGACCCTGAGGAAATAGTCCCACTCCCCCGCCAGGCGGTAGAACTCCATGACCTCGGGCATCGCCGAAACGGTGTCGGCGAAGCCTTCCAGCCAGCCGGCTTCGTGCTTGGTGGTCTTCAGCTGCACGAACACGGTCAGCAGCGGGCCGACCTTCTGGCTGTCCAATAGCGCAACCCGGCCACGGATCACGCCGCTTTCCTCCAATTTCTGGATGCGCCGCCAGCACGGGGTTTTCGACAGGTTGACCCGGGCCGCCAGCTCGCTGAGCTGAAGGGTTGAATCCGCCTGCAGATGCGTGAGGATCTTGCGGTCGATGGCGTCCATTTAGGCCCCCGGTTTCAATCCTGGTCGCGAACCGAGGACCTTGTTCCGAATCCGGCCCGGAATCAAGATCCCTTCCGCTCTGCACGCAACTCCGCCAACCCCTCCTCCGGGGTCGGGAACCAGCGCAGCCTTTCGCAATCCGGGGCCAGCGGCGCGTCGGCCGGGTGGGCCTCGGCCGCATGGCGCTCGGCCTCAGCGAAGATGTCGCGGGCGGCGGCGAGACAGGCAGCGAAATCCGGCGCCACGGCGGATTGCGCCATAGGGGCGGCCTGCATCTCACCACCCGCATAGGAAATCTCTGTGAGGTCGGGCAATGGCATCGCGGCGCCGTCGACATGGCGCCAATGGCCGGTGGCGGGATCGAAATCGTACCAGGGCAGCAGTTTCCAGCCCTGCTCGGCGACCAGGTGCACCGCCTCGATGATGTAGTCGGCCATGGCATCGGAGAAGAAGTAGTTGAAGCCGAGCCGGGTCCAGCCCGGCTTGACGCCCTCGGTGCCGTCGACAATGGCCTGTTCGAAGGCCTTGGAATGGGGGCCGTCGATATGCAGCAGGCGATGGCCGTAAGGCCCGGCACAGGAACAGCCGCCACGGGACTGGATGCCGAACAGGTCGTTCAGCAGCGCGACGACAAATTCATGGTGCAGGGCCCGGCCGGCGTGATGGATGATGAACGAGACGATAGCAAGGCGGGGCGTGTCCGGATTGCCGAGGACCTCGATGTTCGGGTTGGCCCGCCAGGACGCCATCGCCCGCTTCAGGAAGGTCTGGTCGTTGGCTTCGATCACCGCTTCGCCGACCGCCGTTTTGAGCTGGAAGACCAGCCCGGCGCGGATCGATTCGACGATCGCCGGGGTACCGCCTTCTTCACGGACTTCCGGATCGCCGAGATAGCGGTGTTCGGTGGGATTGACGTAAGCCACGGTGCCGCCGCCGGGTCGCGACGGGACGCTGTTGTGCAGCAGGGCGCGCTTGACCGCCAGGATACCCGGCGTGCCGGGGCCGCCGATGAACTTGTGCGGCGACAGGAACATGGCATCGAACGCCGCGTCCTTGGACCGGTTCATGTCCAGCTTCACATAGGGACCGGCGGCGGCGTAGTCCCAGAACGCCAGGGCGCCGTGCCGGTGCAGCAGCCGGGTGACCGCATCGGTGTCGGTCAGGATGCCGGTGACGTTGGAGGCGGCCGAGAAGCTGCCGATCTTCAACGGACGGTCGGCATGGCGTTCGAGTTCGGCCTCCAGGCCCGCGAGGTCGATATGGCCGGCCGCGTCCTCGCCGATCACCACCACGTCGGCAACGGTCTCACGCCAGGGCAGTTCGTTGGAATGATGTTCGTACGGGCCGATGAAGACGACCGGGCGTTCGCCGGCGGGGATCCGCTCCGTCAGGCCGTAGCGCGTATCCAGGTCATGGGGGATATTCAGCCCCAGGATGGCGATCAGCCGGTTGACCGCGCCGGTCATGCCGGAACCGCAGAAGATCACCGCGTCCTGGTCGCCGCCGTTGATCGCCTGTTTGATCAGGCCCCGCGCCTGTTCGCGCAGCCGGCCGGTGATCAGGCCGGTCGCCGAGGCCTCGGTATGGGTGTTGGCGTAAACCGGCAGGACCCGGTCGCGTAAATAATCCTCGATGAATGTGAGCGCCCGGCCCGAGGCGGTGTAGTCGGCATAGACCAAAGGCCGCGGCCCGAACGGCCCGTCCAGGACTTGTTCGGCGCCGATCACGGAATGGCGGACAGTATCGACCAGGGTTTTGCTGGTTCCGGCGGTGTTGACTTGCATGGCGCACCTATCGCGGTGTCAAAAGGTCATCGCAAGTCCATTCTATCAATAACCCTTAAACTAACAATAAAATTCCCTATTTTTGCGAAAATTTAGGATTGTGTTTTCTCATTCCGCCCTCAAGGGGACATTGTACCGAATCGGTCGGTCATCGATGGGCTAATTGGAACCCGGTCCCAAACGCCAGGCTGGCCCATCAACGCTCGGCTGGCCGACCCACCCCTTCGGCCGCAGCCGAACCTGCCGGTCGGCCCCGCGGCAGGTTGGCCATCAGGATGCCGGACAGGACCAGGGCAAGGCCGGTCACCAATACCAGGGTTACCTGCTCACCCAGCATGACCGTCGCCAACAGCATCGCCGTGATCGGGTTCAGGGTCAGGTAGATCACGGTCCGGGTCGGCGGCAACCAGCGCAACGCCCAGGTGAACAGGGAGAACTGAATGGCACCGCCAAAGGTGCCGAGGAACAGCAGGGCCCACCAGGCCCGGGGCGAGAAAGACGGCGGCTCGAAGACGGCCCCGACCGCGGCCGCCGGCGGGAACAGGGCGACAAGCCCAAAGACCATGGCCAGTGCGGTTACGAACATCGGTCCGTGGCGGCCCAGGGTTTGGCGGGCAAACACGGAATACAACGCGGCACTGAACGCCCCCAGCAGCAGCAGCCCGTCGCCGATCAGGTAGTCGGTCCCGGTGACGGCCACGGCTTCCGGGCCGAACACGACGGCGACGCCGGCAAACGCCAGTCCGACGCTGACCAGCTTGTTGCGGGTCAGCACCTCGCGGCCGAACAGGGCTGCCACGATCAGGGTCTGGATCGGGATGGTCGCCAGGCCGATCGCGCCGCGGGCGGCGGTGGTGTATTGCAGGGCGGCGCTGAAGGCCCAGGGGAAGAAGCCGAAGAAGACGGCGCCCAGTGCGGCGATCTTCAGATATTCCCCGATGCCGATCCGGGTGCGCGGCCAGATGAAAGGCAGGATCGGCGCCAGACACAGGACGGCGATGACATAACGGTAAAAGGCCAGGGTGACCGCATCGGTCTCGGCCACCGCCAGGCGGGTGGCGACCACCGCGGCACCGGCGCTCAGCGCTGCAGTCGCCGCCGCAAGATTGGCCAAAACCGATCGGTTCATCGCTCCCCTCCTCCATGAGTTTGACTAAAACGTCGCTGTTCCAGCCCGCTCCCTAAGTAACTTTAAATTTGCAAGTTACAATCTATCTTGGTGACTTTTATTTTGCAAGTCCCTAAGATCGGAAGCTGGAATGAACCGATCGGACCGGAGGACGGAATGGCGACACAAGCGCCTTTGCAGCGCGAGGACCATGATTTCCGGTCGCGCTGCTCGATCGCGAGAACCTTGGAACTGGTCGGCGACAAATGGACTCTGTTGATCGTCCGGGACCTGATGTGGCACGGCAAGCACACCTTCCAGGCCCTGCAGGACGGTGCCGAGCATATCCCCACCAACCTGTTGGCGGAGCGCCTGAAGCGGCTGATGGGCTGGGGCTTGGTGCGGCGCGAGCCTTATCAGGAGCGGCCGGTACGTTATGCCTATTACCTGACGGACGCCGGCCGGGCGCTGGAACCGGTCCTGTTACAGGTCATGCAATGGGGACACATCTATCTTGCGGGCGGTCGCTACGACCCGGAAACCGGAACCCATATTTTCTGATTCAGAATTTCAAGACCGACCGCACCAGGCCGATCAGTCCGTCTTCTCCATTATCAGGCATGGTAACCATCCCGTCGATCAACAGGGTGGCAAGCCCGTGGACCCGCGACCAGGTGGCGATGGTTCGATAACGCAGTTCGTCGGAATCCATCATGTCGGGCGCGGACGGCGGCTCAGGCACCGCGACACCCACGCACCTGGCATAGGCCTGGGCGCTGGCTTCGGCCAGTTCGGGAAAGCGTGACGGCTCGCCGATCCCGGCGCCGAACATCAGACGGTACAGTGACGGGTGCCGACAGGCGAACAGGACATAGGCGGCACCGACCGACAGGCCTTTGTCCAGGTCCGGTTGCGACCCGGCCCGGTCCATCGCCTCGGTCAACCGGTGAAATCCCCTGGCCGCGATCGCCGCCAGCAGCGCATCCTTGTCTTCAAAATGCCGGTAAGGTGCCATGTGCGACACATTGGCCGCCCGCGCCACCGCCCTCAAGGTCAGCGCCTCCAGCCCGCCGGTTTCGACAATGCGTTCACCGACCGCAACCAGCCTGTCCTTGAGGCTGGGCCCGTCCCGTCCGCGCTTGGTCGTCACCGCCATGAGCCTATTTTACCCGGCCATTGTTGACATTGTAAACAAACCAACTATGTTTACACCGTAAACTACAACCTTTGCAGGCAGACCGGGTGAGGAACGATTGCTATGGAGTATCAACTGTTTAAAGCTCTACACTTGTTCGGTGTGGCGATCTTCATCGGTAACATTATCGTCACCGGACTTTGGAAAGCCTTGGCCGACCGCACGGGTCGCGCCGTCACCATCGCCTATGCCCAGCGTTTGGTTACACTCACCGACTGGCTGTTCACCGCCGGCGGGGTCGCCCTCATTCTGATCGGCGGTTATGGCATGGTGGCGGCCGGCGACCTGGATTTGGGCAACCAAACCTGGCTGGTGTGGGGACAGGGGTTGTTCGTTGCCTCGGGCGCGATCTGGGTGATCCTGTTGATCCCGATCCAGATCAAACAGGCCCGCCTGGCGCGGGGTTTCGCCGACGGGTCCCAGGTCCCCGACCTCTACTGGCGGCTCAACCGCCTTTGGCTATTCTGGGGCGTGACCGCGACCGTGCTGCCGATCGTCAATTTCTACCTGATGGTCTTCAAGCCCTAGGACGTTCTGGCCGGGCCTATTCCAACCCGCTGCCGGGCCGGCGGGGTATAGTGACGTCGCGGTGGATATGGGCGCTCATCACCAGGCCGAAACCGATCATCAGCGTCATCATCGCGGTGCCGCCATAGGAGATCAGCGGCAGCGGCACGCCGACCACCGGTAACAGGCCCATGACCATGCCGATATTGACGAATGCATAGAGGAAAAACATGGTGGCGATCCCGATCGCCACCAGCCGCCCGAACTGGCTCTTGCAGCGCAGGGCGATGACAAAGCCATAGACCACCAACACCGTATAGAGGCCCAGCAGGCCAAGGCCGCCGACCATGCCGAATTCCTCGGCCAGGGCGGTGAAGATGAAGTCGGTCTGTTTCTCCGGCAAGAAGCTGAGGCGGCTTTGCGTTCCTTGCAGGAACCCTTTACCGAATATGCCCCCCGACCCCAGAGCGATCTTGGACTGCAGGATGTGATATCCGGTCCCCAGCGCATCAGCTTCCGGATTGAACAGGGTCAGGACGCGCTGTTTCTGGTAATCGTGAAGGAACTGCCAGGCCACCGGGATCGCGGTCAGCGCGCCGGCGGCGGCAATCGCAAACATTCTGAGGCGGACCCCCGCCATAAAAAAGATGGCGCCAACCATCAACGCCTGCAACAGCGTGGTTCCCAGATCAGGCTGGCGCAGCATCAACGCCGCCGGCACGGCAAACATCACCAGCGGCGGCGCCAAATAGACCGCCCGTTTGATCTGTTCCTGGCTGAGACCGTGATAGTATCGCGCCAGCGCCAGCACCAGGGCGATCTTCATCAGTTCCGACGGCTGCAACTGGAGGCCACCGAACCGCAGCCAGCGCTTGGCGCCGCCCAGGATTTCGCCGAACGGCTCAACCAGGATCAGCAGCACCAGGGCAGCAAAATATCCCAGATACGCCAGCTTTAGCCACAGCCGAATGTCGATGACCGCAATCACCAGCATGACCACGACCCCGCCGGCGAACAACAAGGCCTGGCGTTTGGCCCAAGGCTCGACATTGCCGCCGGCGACCGAGTACAGCATCGCGAAGCTGATACCGGCCACGACGAACAGCAACAGGACCAGGCCCCAATTGACCTCCCACAGCTTGCGCCCCAGGCCCATCCGGACCGGGCCGCTGCCAAGGCCGCTGTATACGCTCATCAGGCCGGCTCCCGCGTCGCGCCGACGCTGGCCGTGCCCAGGGCGGGACGACGGGCGAGGTCGAGGCGTTGGGTTTCCAGCAACAGGTCGCGGGCGACCGGCGCCGCCATCTTGGCGCCACTGCCACCATGTTCGACGACCACGGCAGCCGCGTAGCGCGGCCGCTCGACCGGCGCATAGGCGACGAACAGGGCGTGGTCCCGCTCCCGCCACGGTTTTTCTTCCTGCTTGCGCAGCCTGGTGTCGCGTTCCTCCTGCGAAATACGGCGCACCTGGACGGTGCCCGTCTTGCCGGCCATGGCCTGCGCCGGATCGGCGATACGCGACGCGTAAGCCGTACCCTTGAGGTCGTTGACCACCCGGTCCATGCCCTGTTGCACGACCCGCAGGGCGGCCGGGTTCAGCCCCATCGCTGGAGCCTCGTCGCTTGCCAGTGGCTGTTGCTGGCCGTCCCGGATCATGCCGCGCACCAGCCTTGGCTTGACCGCGTAACCGCCATTGGCCAGTCGCGCCGCCATGACCGCCAGTTGAACCGGGGTTGTCAGCAGATATCCCTGGCCGATTCCGGCGATCAGGGTTTCACCAACCTGCCAGGCGCTGCCGTGAAGGGCCTGTTTCCAGGCCTTGGTCGGCACCAGGCCGGGTTTCTCGCCAACCAGACCCAGGCCGGTATCGCTGCCCAGCCCGAAGCGCACCGCCATTTCCGCGATCCGGTCGATCCCGACCCGCTTGGCGATGTCGTAGAAATAGATGTCGCACGAATGCATGATCGCTTCGACCATGTCGAGCCGGCCATGCCCCCACTTCTTCCAGCAATGAAAGCGGCGGTCGCCCAGTTCGATGTGGCCGCCACAGAATACCTTGTGCCCGGACGACACGACGCCGTTTTCCAGCGCCGCCAGGGCAACCAACATCTTGAACGTCGATCCCGGCGGATACTGGCCGGCCAGCAACTTGTTGTGCAGCGGCTTGCGTTCGTTCGACATCAGCTGATCCCAATAGGCCTTGCTGATGCCGGTGTTGAACGGATTGGGATCGAAGGACGGGGTCGACGCCATCGCCAGCAAATCGCCGTTGAATACGTCCATCACCACCGCCGCCGCGCTCTCCTCACCCAGCCGGTTGATGGTGTATTTCTGGAGGTCCAGGTCGATACTCAGGATCGCGTCGTCGCCCGGCTGGCCCTCATTGCGGGCCAGTTCGCGGATTTCCCGGCCGAACGCGTTGACCTCGACCCGGCTGTCGCCGGCGCGCCCGCGCAACGCCTTGTCGAGCTTTTTTTCGATCCCGTTCTTTCCGACCCGGAAACCCGGCAGTTCCAACAGCGGCTCGCCGGTCAGTTCCTTTTCCTCGACCGCCCCGACATAGCCGATAACGTGCGCCAGTGTCTCGGCGTAGGGATAATGGCGGGTTTCACCGGCATCCAATTGCACGCCGGGCAGATCGGGGCTGTGGACGTTGACCCGGGCAAATTCTTCCCAGCTGAGATTGTCGGCCACCGAGATCGCGACGAAGCTGCGCGACCGCCGCGCTTCCTCGATCACACGCGAGCGGTCCTGGTCGCTGATCGGTATGACCGTTGCCAGGGCGGCCAGGGTATCGGCCACGCCGTCGGTCTGTTCCGGGATCAGGACCACCCGGTAGTTCTGCCGGTTGCTGGCCAGTTCAATGCCGAAGCGGTCCAGGATTCGACCGCGCGGCGGGCGCAAGAGGCGCATGCTGATGCGGTTTTCGTCGGCCAGCATCGCGTACTGGTCGGATTCAATGACCTGCAGGTAGTACATGCGGCCGGCCAGGGCGGAAAACAGCGCCAATTGTCCACCGCCGAGCACCAGGGCGCGGCGGGAAAACAATTTATAGCGTTCCAGGTCCCGCGGCATGGCTACACCGGCCGCCTGGTGTAGCGTTCGGTATGGGCGAACAGCCAGTTGAGGCAGGGATAGAGGGCGATGGTCAGGCAGAACTGCACGAAACCGGGGCCCGGCGGGATGACCTGCCCCACGGTCACGCTCGACAGCAGCCAGATCCCCATCGAGACCAGCAGCGCGATTGCCATGAAGCCCAGCCAGTTGATCCACAGCGACTGCCGCGCCAGGGCGTGCTGTTGCGACACCGCCACCGCCCGCACCAGCAGCAGCATCAGGACCATGAGTCCCATCGGCGTGCCGGATATCGCGTCTTCCAGCAACCCGATTGCAAACACGGCATAGGCCGGCATGGTCTCGGTGCGGTAGACGCTCCAGTAATAGACCGCGCCGACGCTGACCAGCGGCGTCACCGGCGCCAGGCCGGGCAGGCCGATGGGAACCGCAAACACGATGATCAGAACAATCGTCAGCAGGGTCGGAATGAACCCGCGTAGGACCAACTCGGCCTGGGTGCGGACATCGGCATTCATTGCGAACCGATATCGTCCAACGGGGCCAGCTCGTAGCGGACCACCCGGACATACTCCATCCGGTTCCAATCGACCAGCGGCTGGACCTGGGCGAGGTTTTCCTGCGATGTCACGACGACTCCGACCGGCAGGTCGGACGGGAACATGCCGCCATGGCCCGAGGTGACGACCAGTTCGCCGACCGGCACCTGGACCGCCGGCGAATGGAAGGTCAACAGGTTCAGGCGGTTGCTGTTGTTGCCGGCCAGGATGCCGCGATAGCGCGACCCTTGCAGCAGCACCGGGATGCGGGAATTGAGGTCGAGGATCAACAGCACCCGCGATGACCGCTCGCCGACCTCGACTACCCGGCCGATCAGGCCTTGCGTCGCGACCACCGCCTGGTTCTTGCGCACCCCATCACGACGGCCGGCGTTGAGCACCAGGGTGCGGACATAGGCGCCGCCGGAGTCACCCACCACCCGCGCCGTGACGTATGAAATCTGCGGATCGGTTTCGACGTTGAGCAGCGACCGTAAAGCGGCATTGTGCTGCTCCAGCTTGCGCGCCACCGCCTGCCATTGCAGCAGGCGACTGTTTTCTTCGCGCAGACGCTGGTTTTCCTCTCGCAAGTACATCAGTTCGGAGACGCGGTCGAACAGGGCGTTGACCGCCGTCACCGGCTGGGAAAGCGCCTCCAGCGCCGGCGCGGCTGTATCCATGATGGCGGTGCGTACCCGCTCGACGACAACGATGTCGGCTTTGCCCAGAACCAGCAGGGTGACGGCGGCAAACAGAAGAAACAGGAACCCGACCCGCTGCGCGATCACCTTGAGCGGCAGCGCCAGTCTTTGCAAAGAACTCGGGTCCGATTTCACTCCTGTCCCCTTGTCACACTGCGCGGTCCGGTGCCGTTATTCGGCCTTGGGACGATGGCCCGGAGCGCCCGGCCCAATTATACACCACCCGCGCCGGCAAATGGCGTGAAAGCCGCATCCGGCGCCATTCGGGTCAGACCGTCACGACAGGACGTGTTTGAGGGTCTTCATTTCCTCGAGCGCACGGCCGGTGCCCAAAGCGACGCAGCTCAACGGTTCATCGGCGATCGAAATCGGCAAGCCGGTGGCGTGGCGCAGGACATAGTCGAGGTTACCCAGCAAGGCGCCGCCGCCGGTCAGCACGATGCCCTTGTCGACGATATCGGCGGCAAGTTCCGGCGCGGTGTGCTCCAGCGCCACCTTGACGGCCTCGATGATCGCACCCACAGGCTCGGCCAGGCTTTCGGCGATCTGCCGCTGGCTGATCACCAGTTCCTTGGGCACCCCGTTCATCAGGTCGCGGCCCTTGATCTCCATGGTGTCGCCATTGCCGTCTTCCGGCGGGCAGGCCGAACCGATCTGCTTCTTGATCCGTTCGGCACTGGCTTCACCGAGCAATAGGTTATGATTGCGACGGATATAGCCGATGATCGCTTCGTCCATCTTGTCGCCGCCGACCCGGACACTGCGCGAATAGACGATGCCGCCCAGGGACAGCACCGCGACCTCGGTGGTGCCGCCACCGATATCGACCACCATCGAGCCGGTCGGTTCGGTCACCGGCAGGCCAGCACCGATCGCCGCCGCCATCGGCTCCTCGATCAGGAACACCCGCCGCGCCCCGGCGCGCAGGGCCGATTCCTGGATCGCGCGGCGTTCCACCGCCGTCGAACCCGATGGCACGCAGATGATCACCTGGGGCGAGGCCCAACCGCGCCGGTTGTGGACCTTGGCAATGAAGTGCTTGATCATCGCCTCGGCAACCTCGAAATCGGCGATGACGCCGTCGCGCAGGGGCCGGATCGCCTCGATATTGCCCGGCGTGCGGCCCAGCATCAGCTTGGCCTCGTCGCCGACCGCCAGAACTTCCTTGTTGCCCTTCTGGTCGACGATGGCGACGACCGAGGGTTCGTTCAGGACGATACCGCGTCCCTTGACGTAGACGAGTGTGTTCGCTGTGCCGAGATCGATCGCCATATCGGCGGACATCCAGCCGAACAACCTAGAAAACATCCGCTAATGCCTCACACAAGATTAGACCGGCCGTGAAGGGGCGCCACTTCGCCATTCTTAGGCGCGCATCGCTGCATCCGACCGCCTGGGCCCGCGAGCCTCGTCACAAGCGTGGCGAAGCCGGCATGCCACCGGCGCGTCAGCGTCGTCAATCGGCGTTAACAATTGGTGAACACGATCCGAGTTCCCCTTACCAATCCAATTCTTACGCCGATTTGAAAGCCGCCCGCAACAGCTTTGTTAACCAAGGTGGGAAATTTGCCCGGCACGGGCTCTTCCCGTGACCAAAACGCAGGACGCCCCCGCGATCAGGGCCGCGGGGGCGTCCGATGTCAGTGGCGGAACCCGCCCGAACCTAGTTCTTCGACTTGTCGACCAGGCGGTTCTCGGCGATCCACGGCATCATGCCGCGCAGCCTTTCGCCAACTTGCTCCAGTTCGTGCTCGGCCGAACGGGCCCGCATCGCCTTGAAGCTGGTTTGATTGACCTTGTTCTCCAGCATCCAGTCCCGGGTGAAGCGGCCGGTCTGGATGTCTTCCAGGACCCGCTTCATCTCGGCTTTGACGTCGGGGGTGATGATCCGGGGGCCGGAAACATATTCGCCGTATTCGGCGGTGTTGGAGACCGAATAGTTCATGTTGGCGATGCCGCCCTCGTAGATCAGGTCGACGATCAGCTTGACCTCGTGCAGGCATTCGAAATAGGCCATCTCCGGCGCGTAGCCGGCTTCGACCAGGGTCTCGAACCCGGCCCGCATCAGCTCGACCAGGCCGCCGCACAGTACCGTCTGCTCGCCGAACAGATCGGTTTCGCATTCCTCCTTGAAGGTGGTCTCGATCACGCCGGCCCGGCCACCGCCGATCGCCGAGGCGTAGGAGAGCGCGATCTCCAGCGCGTTGCCGGAGGAATTCTGGTGCACCGCCACCAGGCAGGGCACGCCGCCGCCGCGCTGGTATTCCGAACGCACGGTGTGGCCCGGCCCCTTGGGCGCGATCATGAAAACGTCGATGTCGGAGCGCGGCTCGATCAGGTTGAAGTGCACGTTCAGGCCATGGGCAAAGGCCAGCGCCGCACCCTCGCGCATATTGCCGACCAGGTCGTCCTCGTAGATCTGTTGCTGCAGCTCGTCCGGGGTCAGCATCATCAGGACATCGCCCCAGGCGGCCGCCTCGGCCGGGTTCATCACCTTCAGGCCGGCGGCTTCCGCCTTGGCGGCACTGCCCGAACCGGGTCTGAGCGCCACCACCACGTCTTTGACGCCGGACTCCTTCAAATTGTTGGCGTGGGCATGGCCCTGGCTGCCATAGCCGATAATCACGACCTTCTTGCCCTTGATCAGATTAACGTCCGCGTCGCGGTCGTAATACACTCGCATGATGGTATTCCTCGCTTCCCTTATTGATCGGTTGCCGATGCCGGCCCGCTTCCCCGCCCAACCACCCAATGCGAGGGTACCCTATGGGTGGTTGGGCGAGGGAGCGGGCCGGCACCGGCGCTAATTCATACGATCGGCCCTTAGACCGTCTGTTCCAGCGCCTCGGTACCGCGGCCGATGGCGACGACGCCGGTGCGCGCCACCTCGGTCAGCCCCAACGGGCGCATCAGGTTGATGAACGCCGCCAGCTTCTTGGTCGAGCCGGTAATTTCGAACACGAAGCTCTCATTGGTGCTGTCGACCACCCGGGCCCGGAAGATATCGGCGATGCGCAGGCATTCGACCCGCGGTTCACCTGTACCGACCACCTTGATCAGTGCCAGTTCACGCTCGATGTGCGGCCGAGATACGGTCATGTCGTCGACCATGTGTACCGGTACAAGCCGCTCAAGCTGGGCCTTGATCTGCTCGATGATCTGAGGCGTGCCGCTGGTTACGACGGTGATCCGCGACACCCGCTGGCTTTCCTCGACTTCGGCTACGGTCAGGCTTTCGATGTTGTAGCCGCGGCCGGAAAACAGCCCGATCACCCGGGCCAGGACGCCGGCCTCGTTGTCGACCAGGACGGCGATGGTGTGTGTTTCGATATTGCTCACGTCAAGCTCACTCTGTGGCCGCCGAAGAGGCGCGGCGGCATTGCGTTTCTTATAGCCGGTCCGACGGGATTTGCACCCTTCCCGTCAGACCAGGGCCAGACCGTCGTCGGTGACGCTGGCACGTTCCTCGTCCAGCGTCTCGTCACCGAAGATCATCTCGTTATGGGCCGCACCCGACGGAACCATCGGGAAGCAGTTCTCGGTCTTGTCGACCAGGACGTCGCAAATCACCGCCTTGTCGACCGAGATCATCTCCTTGATCACGTCGTCCAGTTCGTCGGGCTTGTCGGTCCGCAGGCCCACCGCGCCGAAACTTTCGGCCAGTTTGACGAAGTCGGGCAGCGAATCCATGTAGCTTTCGGCGTAGCGGCCGCCGTGCAGCAGTTCCTGCCACTGGCGTACCATGCCCATATACTGGTTGTTGAGGACGAAGATCTTGACCGGCAACCGGTACTGGGACGCGGTCGACAGTTCCTGGATGTTCATCAGGATCGAGGATTCACCGGCAATGTCGACGACCAGCGCGTCGGGGTTGCCCATCTGGACCCCGATCGCGGCCGGCAGGCCATAGCCCATGGTACCCAGGCCGCCCGAGGTCATCAGGTGGTTGGGCTTTTCGAACTTGAAGTGCTGGGCCGCCCACATCTGGTGTTGGCCGACTTCCGTCGTGATGAAGGGTGACCGGTCCTTGGTCAGCTCGTACAGCCGCTCGATGGCGTATTGCGGTTTGATCAACCCGCCATCCTGCTTGTAGGCCAGGCAGTCGCGGGCCCGCCACTTGTCGATCTGCGCCCACCATTTGTCCAGCGCCTTGCCGTCGGGGCGCTTCACGCTCGACTTCCAGATCTTGATCATGTCCTCGAGCACATGGCCGACATCGCCGATGATCGGAATGTCGACCTGGACGTTCTTGTTGATCGAACTGGGATCGATGTCGATATGGACCTTCTTCGAGTTCGGCGAAAACGCGTCCAGGCGGCCGGTGACCCGGTCGTCGAACCGAGCGCCGATCGTGACCATGACGTCGCAATCGTGCATGGCGTTGTTGGCTTCGTAGGTGCCGTGCATGCCCAGCATGCCGAGGAACTGCTTGTCGCTGGCCGGATAGGCGCCCAACCCCATCAGGGTCAGGGTCACCGGATAGCCGGTCATGCGCACGAAATCGGTCAGCAACTGCGATGCCGCCGGTCCGGAATTGATCACACCGCCGCCGGCATAGACGATCGGCTTCTTGGCGGCGGCGATCAGGTCGACCGCCTCGCGGATCTTGTCGAGATCGCCCTTGACCCTGGGTTTGTAGGTCGGGTGCTTGACATTGCCGTTGCGGCGGTAAGCGGCGGTCGCGATCTGCACGTCCTTGGGCAGGTCGATGACCACCGGGCCGGGGCGGCCATTGGTCGCCACGTAGAACGCCTCGTGGATGGTGCGGCTCAGATCCTCGACGTCCTTGACCAGGTAGTTGTGCTTGGTGCAGGGCCGGGTGATGCCAACCGTGTCCGCCTCCTGAAAGGCGTCATTGCCGATCATGTGGGTCGCCACCTGACCGGTCAGGCAGATCACCGGGATCGAATCCATCATCGCGTCGGTCAGGCCGGTGACCGCATTGGTCGCGCCGGGGCCAGAGGTCACCAGCACCACGCCCGGCTTGCCGGTCGAGCGGGCATAACCTTCGGCCGCGTGCACCGCACCGCCTTCCTGGCGGACCAGGACGTGGCGGATCTGGTTCTGCTGGAATATGGCGTCGTAGAGCGGAAGTACGGCGCCGCCGGGATATCCAAAAATTACCTCGACCCCCTGATCGGCCAGGGCTTTGATGATAATTTCGGCACCGGACATCTTCGAGTGCGGCATCTTTTCCTTCCTCTCAGCCAAAAGCCGCCCGGGCCAAGACGGCCGGGCGGCGCAAGCCCGCAGTTTTGCGAGCCGTTCCATCCTTGCGAATCGGCAGCAACCTAAACCCTTGAAGGCACGGGGTCAACAGAAA
Source organism: uncultured Sneathiellales bacterium (assembly GCA_964344385.1). GTDB lineage: Bacteria > Pseudomonadota > Alphaproteobacteria > CAYFNG01 > CAYFNG01 > CAYFNG01. Next base: position 266,885 of record CAYFNG010000002.1, on the reverse strand, counting down.
TTGGCGAATAATTGGAAAGATTCTTGGTCGAATTCTTGCCGAAAATTTCTATCCATATTAAATCTCGGCAATTAAGTTTCGCAAACTGATGGCCGCCTGCACCAATCGCTGTTCTGGGTCGGTATCGGTGATGATTTGAGCGTCGGGCATCTGATGGCGGAACCAGGTGATCTGACGCTTGGCATAGCGTCTCGTGGCCTGCTGGGCGGCGGCAATCGCGGTCGGCAGATCGCAATCGCCGGCCAGGTGGCGGCGCAGTTCCGGCACCCCCAATGCCTTCATCGCCGGCAATGACGGGTCGAGCTCCAGCGCCTCGATAGCGGCGACCTCGTCCAGGGCCCCGTCGGCGACCATCGCCTCGAACCGCCGCTCGCAGCGCCGGTAGAGCCAATCGCGCGGCGGGTCGAGCACCAGCGTCGCCATGGGTGCGGCGACCGCCGGCGGATCCGGCTTCAGGTCCTGCCACTCGGCCAACGACGTGCCGGTGGCCTCCAGCACCTCGAAGGCACGGATCAGCCTTTGGGTGTCGCCATCGTGCAGCCGCGCCGCCACCACCGGATCCCGGGCCGCCAGCCTGGCCCGAAAGGCCGCGCCCCCCAGCCTTTCGTGCAGCGCCTGGGCCGCCCGGCGCACCGCCGGCGGCACGTCGGGGATCGGCGCCAGGCCCTGGGTCAATGCCCGCAGGTAGAGACCGGTCCCGCCGACCACCAGCGGCAATTGACCGGCCGCCCAGGCGGCTTCGATCTCGACCACCGCCAGGTCGCGCCAGCGCGCCGCCGAACAACGTTCCGTCGCCGACATGGTGCCGTAGAGGCGATGCGGCGCCCGAGCCAACTCGTCGGGTCCGGGGCGTGCGGTCAAAATCCGCAAATCGCGATAGACTTGCATCGAATCAGCGTTAATGATGACGCCGTCGAACATCCCGGCCAGATCCAAAGCCAGTTGCGACTTGCCGCTGGCGGTCGGTCCGGCCAGCAGGGCCAGCACTTTACTCATCGCCGCATCGCAAAGGGGGCGGACCCGACATGCGTAATGTTCTGACCTTGATCGCGGCGCCCGGCGACAGCCTGACGGCGGGCCACCGGCAGGCGGCGCGCGAGGCGCTGGCCGCGGCCGGCGCCAGCATCGGCGCCACCAATTTCCTCAGCATGCGGTTGGCTGCGGACATCGCCTTCGACGATTTGGAGCCCGACGCGGCCATGGCGGCGCTGGCCCCGGTGCTGGCCTATGAACGCCTCGACTACTTCGCGCAAAACCATCAGAACCGCCGCAAGAAACTGCTGATCGCCGACATGGATTCGACCATCATAACCGTCGAATGCATCGACGAGCTAGCCGATTTCGCCGGCTTCCGCGACCAGGTGGCGGAGCTGACCGAGCGGGCGATGCGCGGCGAGCTCGACTTTTCGGAAACCCTGCATGCCCGGGCCGCGTTGCTGGCCGGCCTGCATGTCGACGACATGCAGCGCGCCTTCAACGAGCGGGTGATGCTGACCCCCGGCGCCCGCGCCCTGGTCGCCACCATGCGCCGGCACGGCGCCTATACCGCGCTGGTGTCGGGCGGCTTCACCTACTTCACCCGCCGGGTCCGCGAACTGGCCGGCTTCGACACCGACCAGGCCAACACCCTGGTGATCGCCGAGGGGCGGATGACCGGCGAGGTGGTGCGCCCGATCCTGGATGCCGGCGCCAAGTTGATGGCCCTGAAACGCTTCCGCAGCTCCTTCGGCCTCGACCCCGACCACACCCTGGCGGTCGGCGACGGCGCCAACGACATCCCGATGATCCAGGACGCCGGCCTGGGCGCCGCCTATCACGGCAAGGCCGCGGTCAAGGTGGTGGCCGACGCCTGCATCAATCATGGCGACCTGACCTCACTCCTGTACCTCCAGGGCTACCGCGACGACGAGATCGTGAGCAGCGTATAGACGTGGCAAACGTGCTACATTTCGCCGATCCGGACCAATGTCACGGGAGACAGACTTGACCCGCCGCCTGCTACCGCTCCTCCTCGCCTGGCTGCTGCTGGCCGCGCCTGCGCTGGCGCAGGACGATGACGGCGCGGCCAAGTTCGAGGTGCTGGACAGCGGCTGGACCCAGATCCTGGAGGACGCTGAAAAGTACTCCGAACAGGCCGGCGACAAGCCCGAGCTGGCAGCCGAAATCCTGGAGCGGATCCAGACCGTACGGACCCAGGCGCGGACCGCCAAGCAGGAGGCCGAAGACGGCATCAAGGCGGTCGAACCGTTGCTGGAAGCGCTCGGGCCGGCCCCGGCCGAGGGCGAACCGGCCGAAGCCGACGAGGTGGCCGCCAAGCGCGCCGACTACAACGAACAGCTCGCCGCCCTCAAGGCCCGGGTCTCGCGCGCCGAACTGGCCACCACCCAGGCCAAGGCACTGGAAGAAAAGATCTCGGCCCGCCAGCTTAGCCGCCGCTTCGAATCGCTGTGGGCCCGCTACCCGCTGCCGATCGCCCCGGACACGGGCACCGCGGCGATCAGCGCCGGCGCCAATTTCCTGGCCCGGCTGGTGGCGGCGCCGGCTGCCTGGTGGCAGGGCCTGCCGGCCGACCGCAGCGGGCTGGGCCAGGGCTTGCGCGTGATCCTGGCGATCGTCATCGGGGCCGGGCTGGGCTTCGCGCTGAGGCTGGTGCTGCTGGCCCGTTGGGGCCGCGACCCCGGCACCGCTGAGCCGTCCTATGCACGCAGGCTGTTCGGGGCGATTGCCGAGGGCGTCGCCCGCGGCATCGTGCCGGCCCTGGTCCTGATCGGTTTCCTGTTATGGGCCGGCCCCGGCGAGGGTTTGCGCCCCGGACTGTTCGCCGACGCGGTTACCGGCTTGAGCGTCGCCCTGATCCTGTTCGTCCTGGCCACCGGCCTGCCCAGGGCGGTGCTGGCCCCCGACCTTCCGGCCTGGCGGCTGGCCCCGGTGACGGCCGCCGGTGCCCAGGCGATCAGCCGCCGGGTCACCATTTTGGCCGGCCTGTTCGGCATCGACCTGTTCTGCCGTATTGCCGGAGCCGAAACCGTGACGCAGCCGGAAGCGCGCTCGTTCTTCGGCCTGATCGCCAACGGACTGGAAGCCGCGGCCGTGATCGCCCTGGTCCGGCCTGCCCTGTGGCGCACCGACCCGGACGATCCGGATGCTAGGACCGGCCGGTTCTGGCCCGGCCTGCGTTCGGTGGCCGGGCTGATCGCCATTGCCGCTCTGTTGACCGCCCTGATCGGCTACGCGGCGCTGGCCGACTACCTGGTCAAGAACCTGCTGGTCAGCGGCGTGATCGGCGGCGCCGCGGTGCTGGTCCGCGGCCTGTTGCGGGAGTTGATCGGCGCCGCCCTCAGATCCGGGATCACCCGCGACAAGCTGGGCGTCGGCGGCCCGACCCGGACGCTTCTGAAATTCTGGATCAGGGCGGTGTTGGACGTGGCCATGGTGGCCGCGACCCTGTTCCTGGTCGCACCGGTCTGGGGAGTGCCGATCGCCGACCTGTGGCGTTGGACCAGCGACACGTTGCGCGGCTTTACCATTGGCAATGTCACCATTTCCATTACCGATATCGTGGTCGCGGTGGTGGTGTTCACCCTGGCGATGATGGCCACAAGGATGGTCCAACGGACGCTGTCGGATCGGGTGCTGCCGCAGACCCGGCTGGATGTCGGGGTCCGCCATTCCCTGGCCGCCGGCTTCGGCTATGTCGGCATGACCATAGCCGCCGCATTGGGCATCGCCGCGCTGGGCATCGACCTGTCCAACATCGCGTTGATCGCCGGTGCATTGTCGGTCGGTATCGGCTTCGGCCTGCAGAACGTGGTCAATAATTTCGTCTCGGGCCTGATCCTGCTGATCGAACGCCCGATCAAGGTCGGCGACTGGGTGGTGGTCGGCGGCAGCGAGGGCCTGGTCAAGCGGATCAACGTGCGGGCCACCGAGTTGGAAACCTTCCAGCGGGCTTCGGTGATCATCCCCAACGCCGATATCCTGTCAGGGTCGCTGGTCAACTGGACTCACAAGGACCGCCACGGCCGGATCGAGATCGTCGTCGGTGTCGCCTATGGTTCGGACACCGCGCTGGTGCGCGAGCTGTTGCTCAATTGCGCCCGCGACCATCCCAAAGTGCTGGACCAGCCCGAACCCTTCGTGCTGTTCCAGGATTTCGGTGCCTCGAGCCTGGACTTCGAACTGCGCGCCTTTACCAGCGACGTCATGTACAAAATACGCATCGCCAGCGACCTGCGCTACGACATCGATAAGGCGTTCCGCGACGCAAACATCGAAATCCCGTTCCCGCAACGGGTGGTTCACCTGACCCCGGCCGAGGCCGTGCCCGAGGCGGCCCGGGTGCAGGGGCGGTTCGAAGAACCCGACCAGGCGCCCGGCGGAACCGACGAAGGCTGAGCCGGCCCAGCGATCACGCCGGATCACGAAAAATAGACTTTACCTTGCGCCGCACCTAGGGCATTGTGCAGCGCAATATAGGTTGGGGCCAGTGTACGTCCCGGGCCAGGATTTCCAGAAATTCGGGTTTTTGAGAAGAGGGAGCTAACGACATGACGGAAGTGGTCATCGCCAGTGCCGCCCGGACCCCGGTCGGTTCGTTCAACGGATCCTTGAGCAGCGTTCCTGCCTCGTATCTCGGCCAGGTCGCGATCGAGGGCGCGCTGGAGCGCGCTGGCGTCGCAGCGGCCGACGTCACCGAAGTGATCATGGGGCAGATCCTGCAGGCCGGCCAGGGCCAGAACCCTGCCCGCCAGGCGTCGATCGGCGCCGGCCTGCCGGTCGAGGTTCCGGCCTGGGGCGTCAACCAGCTTTGCGGTTCGGGTCTGCGCTCGGTGGCCCTGGGTTACCAGGCGATCGTCAACGGTGATGCCGGCATCGTCGTGGCCGGCGGCCAGGAGAGCATGAGTCAGGCGCCGCATGTCGCGCACCTGCGCAACGGCCAGAAGATGGGCGACCTGAAGATGGTCGACACCATGATCAAGGACGGCCTGTGGGACGCCTTCAACGGCTATCACATGGGCAACACCGCCGAGAACGTCGCCAAGCAGTGGCAGATCACCCGCGAACAGCAGGACGCCTTTGCGCTGGCCTCCCAGAACAAGGCCGAGGCGGCCCAGAAGGCCGGCAGGTTCAAGGACGAGATCGTCCCGGTCACCATCAAGACCCGAAAGGGCGACGTGGTGGTCGAGGACGATGAGTACATCCGTCACGGCGCCACCATCGAAAGTATGCAGAAGCTGCGCCCGGCCTTCGACAAGGAAGGCTCGGTGACCGCCGCCAACGCGTCGGGCATCAATGACGGCGCCGCCGCGCTGGTACTGATGAGCGCCGACGAGGCCAAGAGCCGCGGCATCACGCCGCTGGCCCGCATCGTCAGCTGGGCCCAGGCCGGTGTCGATCCGGCGATCATGGGTTCGGGCCCCATCCCGGCCAGCCGATCGGCCCTGGAAAAGGCCGGCTGGTCGACCGACGATCTGGACCTGGTCGAGGCCAACGAGGCCTTCGCCGCCCAGGCCTGCGCCGTCAACAAGGACCTGGCCTGGGATACCGACAAGGTCAACGTCAATGGCGGCGCCATCGCCATCGGCCATCCGATCGGTGCCAGCGGCGCCCGGGTCCTGACCACCCTGCTGTTCGAGATGCAGAAACGCGACGCCAAGAAAGGCCTGGCGACCCTGTGCATCGGCGGCGGCATGGGCATCGCCATGTGTGTCGAGCGCGACTGATTTGAGACACCGGGCCGGCGCGGACGGACAATGACACGCCGTCAGCGCCGGCCACTCTTCCGTTTTGTAATAATTCCTGTTCCCTTTCCTTGATCCCCTAAATATTGTGAATACGAGCGTCCAACCGGCGTAGTTGCAATAGCGCCGGAAACGCATCAGGGCCGCTGCCGGAGACGGCGCGGAACGGAGACTTTTCTGGGAGGACGACATGAAACGCGTTGCTTTGGTGACCGGTGGCACGAGAGGCATCGGCTACGACATCTCAGTCGCACTGAAGGAAGAAGGCTACTCGGTGGCCGCCAATTACGCCGGCAACGACGAAGCGGCGGACCGGTTCACCGATGAAACCGGCATTCCCGTTTTTAAGTTCAGCGTCGCCGATTTCGCCGCCTGCAAGTCGGCGGTCGAGAAAATCGAAGCCGATCTGGGGCCGATCGACACCGTGGTCAACAATGCCGGCATCACCCGTGACGGCACGCTGCACCGGATGACGCCGGAGCAATGGAACGAGGTCATCGACACCGACCTGACCTCGTGCTTCAACGTCTGCCGCAACGTCATCGAAGGCATGCGCGAGCGCGGCTTCGGGCGGATCATCAACATCAGTTCGATCAATGGCCAAAAGGGCCAGATGGGACAGACCAACTATTCCGCCGCCAAGGCCGGCATGATCGGCTTCACCAAGGCTCTGGCCCAGGAAAACGCGCCCAAGGGCATCACCGTCAACGCCATCGCGCCGGGCTATATCAACACCGACATGGTGGCGGCGGTGCCCGAGAACATCCTGGCCAAGATCGTCGGCCAGATCCCGATCGGCCGCCTGGGCGAGGCATCGGAAATCGCCCGCGCCGTGGCCTTCCTGGCATCAACCGAAGGCGGCTTCATCACCGGCTCGACCCTGACCATCAATGGCGGCCAGTACATGACATAGGCGCTCGCAGCGAGAGCCGGACGGTACAGCGCCTCTGACGGTCGTTCGTAATTTTGGTGACAGTTTACTAATTTTTTCTCGGTGAAATTTCACCGAGAAAAAATTAGTAAACTGTCACCAAAATTACAAAATTAAGGAGAACCGCCAATGCCGATCGTGAACATGGTCGAGGACGAGAACGCCGAGGGCGTGGTGCGCGAGGTCTATGACGACATCAAGGCAACCCGGGGCATCGACTTCATCCCCAATTTCTGGAAGACCATCGCCGCCCACCCCGAGACCCTGGCCCGCACCTGGTACGGGTTGAAGGAGGTGATGCGGCCCGGCGCCCTGGACCCGATGATCAAGGAAATGATCGCGGTCGCCGTGTCGGCTACCAATGGCTGCGAATACTGCATCCGCTCTCACACCGCCGCCGCCCGCAAGGCCGGCATGACCGACGAGATGTTCGGCGAGTTGATGGCGGTGGTCGGCACCTTCAACGAAACCAACCGCCTGGTCGAAGGCTACCGGGTCGAGGTCGACGAGTTCCTGAAATAGGCGGCGCGGCTCCAACCGGCCCCACGAACGAAACGTACCGGCCGTGCTGACTTGGCGGTTTCTGCACACCCATTGGCGCGAGCTCGGTTTCGGGTTCCTGTTGTGCCTCACCTCCTCGTTCGGCCAGACCTTCTTCATTTCCCTGTTCGGCGGCGAAATTCGCGCGACATTTGCGATCAGCGACGGCGCCTGGGGATCGCTTTATTCCGCCGGCACCATCGCCAGCGCGGTGGTGCTGATCTGGTCGGGGCGCCTGGTTGATCGGCTGCGGCTGGCGCAAATGTCCAGCTTTGTCCTGGCCGGCCTGGCCGCCATGTGCGTCGCCATGTCGCTGGTCTGGCAGCCGTTCCTTCTGGTCGTTGTCATTTTCGGCCTGCGCCAGTTCGGCCAGGGCCTGTCGTCGCATACCGGCATCACGGCCATGGCACGGCGGTTCACATCCGAACGGGGCCGGGCGGTGTCGGTCGCGTCCCTGGGCCTGACGTTCGGCGAAGCGCTTCTGCCGCTGACCGTTGTGGCGGTCATGGCCGTGGCGTCGTGGCGCGGCATCTGGCTTGGCTGCGCGGTGCTGTTGCTCGCGTCCATACCGTTGGCGCGCTGGTTGGTCGCCGAACGGCACCGCGACGCCGCGCCTGGACCCGCCGCCACGGACCGGATTGCGACCGGTGTCGATCACACCCTGTCGCAAGTCTTAAGGGAACCCAGCCTGTGGCTGCGCGCCCCGGCCCTGCTGGCGCCGTCCTTCGTATTCACCGGCCTATTCCTGCATCAGGTGGCGCTGACCGAGGCCAAGGGCTGGCCGATGACGCTTTGGGCCAGCGGCTACCTGGCATTCGCCCTGTGCTCTCTCGCCGCGACCATGGTGTCGGGATTGCTGGTCGACCGGTATTCCGCACGACGGTTGGTATCGGTGTTCCTGACCCCGCTGGCTCTGGCCTGCCTGATCCTATGGCAGGCACAGGATCCGATCATGGTCTTCCCGTTCATGGCCCTGATGGGGGTCAGCGCCGGGGTCACGCAGATCCTGCTCGGGTCACTTTGGTCGGAACTGTATGGGGTGCGGCATATCGGTGCCATCCGCGCCTTCGGATCGGCCACCATGGTCCTGTCGACCGGCTTGGCGCCAGCCCTGTTCGGGTTATCGATGGACGCCGGTACGGGGCTCGAGGCCATCGCCTTGATGTCGGCCGCCTATTGCCTCGCCGCCTCGGTTCTCGGCGCCCTGGCCCCGTCCCCGAGATTGGAGAAGATCTGACCGAAAACCGCATACTGCGTTTTTTGGGGGGTGCTGTTCCGTCCCGCTCCCCCTCCCAACCACCCATGGCATGGTACCCTGTTGGGTGGTTGGGAGGGGGAGCGGGACGGAACAGCGAACTTCAACCAAAAAAGTTACCGCCTAACGAAACGCCGGTTCGTCGAAGCTGCGCAGCTTGCGGGAATGCAGGGCCTGGCGGACGACGTCGTCGCGCATCCCGCTCAGGGCCTCAAGGCCGATGCGCAGGTGCTGGCTGACCCGATCCTGGTAGAAGGCATTGGCCATGCCCGGCAGCTTGATCTCGCCGTGCAGCGGTTTGTCAGAGACGCACAGCAGAGTGCCGTAGGGCACCCGCAGGCGGAAGCCGTTGGCGGCGATGGTCGCCGATTCCATGTCCACCCCGATTGCCCGTGACTGGTTGAAAAAGGTCGCCAACTCGTCATAGCGCAGTTCCCAGTCCCGATCGTCGGTGGTGACCACGGTACCGGTACGCAGCCGCTGCTTCATTTCGGCGCCACCGACGCCCGTGACCCGGGCGACCGCGTCGGTCAGGGCCAGCTGCACTTCGGCGATCACCGGGATCGGCACCTCCAGCGGCAGGTCGTTGTCCAGCACGTGGTCAAGCCGGGCATAGGCGTGGGCAAGCACATAGTCGCCCAGCCGCTGGGTCCGGCGCAGGCCGCCGCAATGGCCGATCATCAGCCAGCAATGGGGGCGCAACACCGCGACATGATCGGTGATCGTCTTGGCGTTTGACGGGCCGACCCCGATATTGACCAGGGTGACGCCCATCTGGCGGTCCTTGACCAGGTGATAGGCCGGCATTTGCGGCAATTTGGCCGCCGGTGCGCCGATGTCTTCGCCGTCGTCCAGGCGCGGATTACGGCGGATGGCGTTGCCCGGTTCGACAAAGGCCTTGAACTCGTCCCCCTCGGCAATCTCGCGATGGCCGTACTCGATGAACTCGTCGACATAGCGTTGGTAGTTGGTGAACAAAACGAAGCGCTGGAAATGGCGGGGCGCGGTGCCGCTGTAATGGGCCAGCCGCGACAGCGAATAATCGATCCGCTCGGCCGAAAACAGCGAGAGCGGCCGGGGCCCCGCACCCAGCCCGCGATCGATGCCATTGGCGACCTGATCGTCGATCTGGGCCAGGTCCGGCAGGTGAAAGACGTCGACCAGCCGCGCCACCTGGTCGGCACCGAGATCCGCGGTCATGCCTTCCAACGCAAAAGTCAACGGGATCTGGCGGTCCGATATGCCGACCCAGACCGGCTGGCCGTGATTGGCCAGCAGCAGCCGCACCTGCTCCAACAGATAGTCGTGGAACAGTTCAGGGTCGGTAACCGTGACGCCATAGGTCCCGGCTTCGGCCACCGCGCCGTAGGACAGCGCGCCACGGCCGCCGGCCGGGGCGGTCGGCACTTCGATGCCGAGATAGGGGTAGCAGGCGTCAACTTTCTCCAACCCCTCCTCGCCGGCGACGAAGCGGTCGAAATGCGCCTTCAACAGGGCCCGGCCGTCGGAATAGATTTCCGTCATCCGTGCCACCGCGGCTTCCGGCTGTTCATAGGGCTGCAGTTCACGGATATTGCCGTGGCCGTTCGGGTGCATGGCCCAAATCCCCCGTCAGAAAATCGATGGCGCGATGATGCCCGAGCCAAGTCGGATGCGCAAATCTGAACCGGGTTGGCCAGTCACTTGCCGGCCTGGACGAACCCCGCTTCCAGGCGCGCGGCGGCCTCGGGCGGATCGGCCCGGGCGGTTGAGAAGGCCAGGCTCTTGCCCGGCGCCAGCGCCTCGCCCCCCAGGGCATGGTCCCATTCGGCGATCGGTTTGCCGGCATCGTCCAGGACCCGGATCCGGACCGGCGGCGGCACCAGCCACTGCTCGCCATTGTTGACCACTTCGCCGGTCACCCGAAGATAGGTCCGGCCGGCTTCGACCGCCGGCCGGGCGGTCAGGTTGCGCACCGAGAAGCCGATGACCGCGCCTTCGGGCCGCGGCGCCACCTGGTGCGGAATCGGCCCCAGGGGCTTGAGCGGCAGGCCCAGCGCCTCGTAGAACGCGCCGATCGGCGGCCAGGTCGCGTGGATCCGGTCGCGCCCCAACACCATCAGGATCAGCACGCCCAAGACCAGCAGCGGCCCCCAGCGGCGCAGGGGATTGACCGGCCGCTTCGGCTTCGGCGGTGGGCTGCCGGGCCGGAAGCGGCGGGTCTTCTGCCACTGGGCGATGATGTCGTCGTCGTCGGGGTCGGCCGGCGGCGGGTCCGGCCAGTGATGTCCGCATTTGGGGCAGTCGGGCAACAGCCTCAGTCCGCGAAATAGCCGATATAGGGCAGTTCGCGGAAATAATGCGCGTAATCCAGCCCATAGCCGATCACGAACCGGTCGGGGATGCGAAAACCGGTGAAATCGGCGTTCAGATCGATGGAGCGTTTTTCCGGCTTGTCCAGCAGGATGCACAGCCGGCAGGCCTTGGCGCCCCGTTCCAGCAGCAGGTCGCGGGCGAAGGCGAGCGTACGGCCCGATTCCAAGATGTCGTCGATCACCAGGACCTCGGCCTCGCGGATGTCGTCGCTGATATCCCGGGTGATCGTCACCTCACCCTTGCTTTCGGTCCCGGTGCCATAACTGGACAGGGTCATGAAATCGATGCGCGGCCGCATGCCGGCATGGTGCAGCGACCGGATCAGGTCGGCGGCAAACACGAAACTGCCCTTAAGGATTGACACGATCATCACGTTTTCGCCCATGGACGCGGCGATCTCCTGGGCCAGAACCGCAATGCGGTCCTGGATCTCGCGCTCGGAAAACAACAACTGAATCGGTCGGTCTTGTATGTCCATCGCGGTCTTCCTGGATCGCTCGGGGCGGTTCGAAGGCTAACGGGTCAGCGTCGGGCTTTGGTCCTGCAGGAACGTCGCTTCCAGCTTGGCGGTATCCTTTGGCGGGTTGGTCAGCCTTGTGGTGAAGGTCAGCTTTTCGCCCGGAGCCAATTCCGATTTCTTGACCTGATGATTCCAGGCTGCCACCTGTTCGCTTTCGGGATTGAAGATCCGAATGCGGATTGGCGGGATGGCCTGCATTTCCTGGACGACATTGATGATCTCGCCGGTGATCTTGAGGACCAGCACCCCTTCCTCGCGGCGCTGCTCGGCGATGATGTTGCCCAGTTTCAGGCCCAGGTCCTGCGGCTGTTCCGGTTTGGCGCTGGGGCTTTCCGGGGCCTTGGCCGGCGGTGCCGGCATCGTGACGCCCAACATGGCGTACAGTTTTGTCGCCGGTGGCCAGGTCGCGGCGATCGGGCCGCGGAAGAAATAGCCGGCACCGAACACGATGGCGATAACAGCCACCAGGGCCGCCCACCCGACCCAGGCCGGCCGGCTAGGTTTCTGGCCACGCAAGGCGGGCAGGTTCGACCCCCGCGGTATCGGTTTGACGGCGTCCGGGATCGGCGTCACCGGCGGCACTTCCCGAACCGGTTCGGGTTTCGGTTCTGGTGCCGGCGCCTGTTCCGGTGCCGGCGCCTCGCTGGGGTCGTCGGCTGGCGCCTCGGCAGCCGGGGCATCCACGGGCGCAGGCTCGGGTGGCGCCGTCTGGGTGATCTGCGGCTCCTGATACCAGGAATCACCACATTTGGCACAACGCACAGTTCGCCCGTTGGTACCCAACACATCGGGATTGACTAAATAGCGCGTTGCGCAAGATGGGCAGGTTAGGATCATGCCGTATATACTTGAATCTGCGGCTAAAACCTTATAGGCGTTTGCCTGGGTCAAGGCAAGGCTGACGGAAATGAGCAGCACGATACAGGATTCGGGCCCTTTGGTTCGGTTCGAAAATGTCGGCGTACGGTACGGTATGGGTCCGGAAGTGCTGCAGGACGTTTCGTTCCGCCTGGAGCCGGGGTCGTTCCACTTCCTGACCGGCCCCAGCGGCGCCGGCAAGACCTCGCTATTGCGCCTGATGTACCTGGCTCTGCCGCCCAGCCGCGGCCTGATCACCATGTTCGACCAGGACATCGCCACGGCGCCGCGGGCGAAGCTGCCCGAGTTGCGCCGCCAGATCGGGGTGGTGTTCCAGGATTTTCACCTGCTGGACCATTTGACGGCCATGGAGAACGTCGCCCTGACGCTGCGGGTCGCCGGTGATGTCAGCAACCAGAAAATCACCGAACACGTCACCGAACTGCTGACCTGGGTCGGGCTGGCCGACAAGCTGAACGCCTATCCCCCGACCCTTTCGGGCGGCGAGAAACAGCGCGTCGCCATCGCCCGGGCGGTGATCGGCCGGCCGCGCTTTCTGCTGGCCGACGAACCCACCGGCAGCGTCGACGGCCAGATGGGAATGCGGCTGATGCGCCTGTTCGTCGAACTGAACCGGCTGGGCACCGCCATCGTCATCGCCAGCCATGATGAGAACCTGGTCGCCAAATTCGGCTATCCAATCCTGCGAATCGAGGACGGCCGGGTGTCGGTCGAGGACCCGTCGATCCCAAAAGTGGCGATGAAATGAAACGACGCGACGAACTGCTTCCCGATCGCGACGCCTCGGGCCGGCTGCTGCCCTGGGTCATCGCGGTGATGGTCTTCGTCGCGACGCTCAGCCTGGGAGGCGCCTTGGCCTTGAGCCAGGCCAGCGCCCGCTGGCTGGACGAATTGGCGTCAGGTCTGACTGCCCAGGTCGCGGCCGAACCGCCGGAAAGCTTCGAACAGCGGGTCAGCGACACCATCGCCTTCCTGGATGCCAGGTCCGAGATCGCCGAGGTCCGGCGCTTGAGCGAATCGGAAATGATGGAACTGATCAAACCCTGGCTGGGCACCGTCGAGGGTGCCGTCGATTTGCCGGTCCCGCAACTGATCGACGTCCGGGTGCGCGAGGGTGCGGAAATCGACCTGGCGCCGGTGGCCGAGGAACTGGCCAAGGCAGTGCCGGGTTCGGCCCTGGAACTGCATCGCACCTGGCTGGCGCCACTGGTCGCCTTGACCCAGACCCTGCAATGGCTGGGCGTCGGGATCGTCGCCCTGATCGCCCTGGCCACCGTCGCCATCGTCATCTTCACCACCCGGGCCGGGCTGGTGGTCCACCGCGAGGTGGTCGAACTGTTGCACATGATCGGGGCCCAGGACGCCTTCATCGCCCGTGAGTTTCAACACCATGCCTTGAAACTGGCGCTGCGCGGCAGCCTGATCGGCATTGTCGTCGGCGTTGCCATGCTGGTCGTCGTCGAACATTTCGGCGCGGCGCTGCAGGCACCGCTGCTGCCGTCGCTGAAAATGGGGATTACCACCTGGGTGGCACTGGCGATCCTGCCGGCCAGCGCGACCCTGATCGCCACCCTGACGGCCCGGATCACGGTGCTGCGGCACCTGGCGCGGATCATGTAGCCGATGCTTGTCCTGCTCGACCGCGACGGCGTCCTCAACCAGGACCGGGAGGACTATGTCAAATCGCCCGACGAGATGGTGATGCTGCCCGGTGCCGCCGCCGCGGTGGCGCGGCTCAACGCAGCAGGTCATAATGTCGCCGTTGTCACCAATCAGGCTTGTGTCGGCAAGGGCATTATCAGCGAAGCCATGTTGCAACGGATCCACGACCATCTTCGCGACCGGATCGCCGCCGAAGGCGGGCACCTGGACATGATCCTGTATTGCCCCGACCCGCCCTGGGCCGCCAGCGACCGCCGCAAGCCTGGGCCGGGCATGTTGCGCGAGGCAGCAACCAGATTTCGCACCACGCCACAAAATACGGTCATGATCGGGGACGCGCTGCGCGACCTGCAGGCCGCGGCCAGCCTGGGCTGCCGCCGTATCCTGGTGCGCAGCGGCAAGGGGGCCAAGACCCAGGCCGCCGGATTGCCACCCGAGGTGCTTCCGGTCGCGGTCCATGACGACCTGGCAGCCGCGGTCGACGCACTGTTGGCGCCGGCCGGGGATTGATGAAACTGTTTCGCCCCATGCGCGGTGTCGGGGTGGCGGTTTTCGCCCTGCTGCTGCTGTGGTTCGGCGGGTTCCTGCGTTTCGTTGAATCCCTGCCCGCTGGTCCCGAGCAGCCGCAGCGACAAACCGACGGTATCGTGGTGCTGACCGGCGGCACATCGCGGGTCGAAAAAGGGCTGGAACTGATGGCGGCCGGCATGGGCCGGCGGATGTTCTTGTCCGGTGTCGGGGCCGGTGCGGGCGAATCGATCAAGGCCGGCCTCAATCAGTCGCAAGCACCGATCTTTGCCTGCTGCGTTGACCTGGACTACAAGGCCCGCAATACCGCCGGCAACGCGGAAGAGACCGCGGCCTGGGCCGCCAAGCACGGCATTCAAACCTTGCGGGTGGTGACCTCAGGCTATCATATGCCGCGCAGCCTGGTCGAACTGCGCCGCCGCCTGCCCGAGGTGGAACTGTTCGCCGAACCGGTATTCCCCAGCCATGTGCGCCATTTGGAATGGTGGGCCTGGCCGGGCACCCTGTACCTTTTGGCGCGGGAGTACAGCAAGTTTGCCTTCAGCCTGATCCGGGCGCGGCTGATCGGCTGAGGAAGTTGGGGGGTAGTTGGTCATGATCACGGCCGTGCGATCGGTGCTGTTCGACATCTGCTTTTATGTCTGGGGCACGGTGTGCGTTGTCACCGCCCTGCCATTGGTGCTGCTGCCCCGGCCGGTCCTGATCGCCGCCAAGCAGATCTGGGCGGTCGGGATCTACGACGTGCTGCTGAAGATTGCCGGGCTGCACTACCAAGTGCGGGGCGACCTGCCGACCCAGCCTTGCATCATCGCCGCCAAGCACCAGTCGGCCTGGGACACGATTTTTTTTCATCGGCTGTTCCCGACCATCGCCACGGTGTTGAAAAAGGAGTTGATGCAGATCCCGCTGTTCGGCGCCGAGATGCGCAAGGCCGGCATGATCCCGGTCGACCGCAAGGGCGGCGCCAAGGCGGTCAAGGCGATGATCAAGGCGGCCCGAGAGGCGATCGACCGCGACCAGATGATCATGATCTTCCCTGAGGGCACGCGGTCGCCGGTCGACCAGCGCATCGCCTACCAGCCGGGGATCGCGGCGATCTATGGCCAGCTCGACCTGCCGGTGGTGCCCGTCGCCCTGAATTCCGGCCTCTATTGGCCGCGTCGCTCGTTCCTGCGCCATCCCGGCACCGTCATCGTCGAGTTCCTGGAACCGATCCCGCCGGGACTGAAGCGCAAGGAGTTCATGGCGGTGCTGGAGGGACGGATCGAGGCCGCGACCGCCAGACTGGTCGCCGAAGGCCGGGGCGAAACGGGAACCGCGGTGCAATAGGCGTTTTCTCCGCACGCGATCGGCAAAATCGCGCAATCCGGCGTCGCGCCTGGGTTTTGCTTGTGCTACGTTCGGTAGATCCATCGGGGAAATTAATGCCCCTTGGATCGGCCCGGGATCGCCCGCCGGAGTCACCGTATCCCCGACGAGATCACGCCGGCCGGCATGTGGCCCTTTCAGAGGGGACGGATTATGGCGAATACAGAACGACTCAACGGCGCCCGGGCCTTGCGACGGATCTTTGTGGTCGCGGTGACCATGGCAACGACGGTCGCCGGTGTGGTGGTGGCGCCCGGCGGCCATCCAGCCCGGGCAGCCGCGGCGGCGGCCTGCAGCGAATACGCGCAACAGGCGATTGACCTGTTCGCCACTGGGCGCGCCCGGGGCTGCTCCCACCTCACCTATCCGGTCTGGAGCGACGATTTCCAGTATCATTACCGTTGGTGCCTGAAAGCGCCGGACGCCGAGGTCCGGCGCGGCGCTGACCTCAGACGCCGACAACTGGAGAACTGCATCGGCCAGGGCCTGCCGGTCACCGGCTCAGGACCGGGGCCAGACGAGGTTGTTTTTTACGAGAAGATCAAACATGTGGGCCGTAGTGCTGTCTACCGCTTGAAACCCGAGAACCGCTGGGAATTTGGTGAAGTTGCACACTTGCCTTTTGCGGAACCGGACAGCGGGTCCCCGATCGGATCCTATCGCCTAGGCAGTAATGTCGGAGTAGTCTTCTTCAATCGCAGCACCCTCGGAAGCATCGGCAAGCAGGACGACTATTGCGATTTCAGCGGAACCGCACTCGAACAATTCCGTTGGGGTAGCAAGGCGGTCTTCAAGGACGAAGACCTCCGTTTGGCTTGCGAGGTCAAGTCGTTCATCATTTTCCGGCGAAACGAGGGGTTGGTCGGAGCCGGCTGGACACGCGCGGTTCCGGTTATCAGTAAACTCGGAGGCAGCGCCCAGCACTACGACACGACGTCACGCTTCTTTCCGGTACCACGGGTGCGCGGTGTGGAAAGCGTTTGTTACCCGGATTTGAGGCTTGATCCGTTCAAGCTCGGATTTGGCAATATCGGAACATACCACAAGAACCGCCCGCCAAAGCGACTGCTCAATCTGGTGGACCTGCCATTTCAGCAAAGCGATGGCGTATTGCCATCGGATGGCGGGTACAACTCGACGAAACCCGCGCCGCGTCTCAAGGTCGACCTGTTCACGCAACCCAATTGCCAGGGATCTTTCCTGCGTCTGCCGGGCGCCAACAACCGCACGCTGGTGTTTGAGGCCGACTATTTCGCCAAACCCGATACGCGTTACCGTTCACTGCGGGTTCATTGGACCGGCGGCAACGACCGCCAAGCCGTCGCCACCGGGGTTTCCGTCGCAGTCAATCCGACAGGCGTCATCGGAAACATGCCCACCGAGGCCCCGTCCGGAAATGCCAGGAAAGCGCCAGAAGCCCCCGATCCCAAGACCGCAACCGCGACCGGCGTGGTGACGGGGGTGATCGGCCAGGGCACGGCACCGGCGCAGGCGACCGGCCAGGCGGACGCCATCCACCGCCATGACCTGTTGCAGGTCCATGCCGACCGCATGGTGTTCCGGGTCCATTACACGCTTTCGCCGCAACACCCGATGCCGGTTTATGGCGGTGCCTTCCTGATGAACGGGTCGAAAAAGGGCGGCGGCTTCCGTCCGGTGACGCTCAGCCGGCCCGGCACTGGCCGCTTCGAGATCACGGTGAACCTGACCTCGGACCGATCCCGACCCGATGCCGTCGAGTTCTTCCTCTATGAGGGCGGCCAGCACCCGTTCGTGAGGAAGCGGTTCAACCTGCCGTGACCGCGGCAATCGACGGACTAGAAAGAGCGGGTGGAATAATCCGCCAATACACGCTATCGTCGGGCCTATAAACCAAAAGGATTATTTCCGGCGGGTCTGATGTTTCAACCGTGACCGGTTCGGAACCGCCGGCCAGCAAAGGCAGTGGACGTCCAACCTGGGGAAGCAGACAGGCCCGCGCCAACGGTGTGGCGCGGCGGCACAACCCGTTCACCCCTGCCGGCCGGCCCGATTACGTGCTGTCGGCAGCACCAAATACGAGTGCACGACCATGATCCATCGACACCAGACCACCGCCACCAAACCCATGCCCGTGATCGCCCTGCTGGGCGGTTTCCTGTTGGCCTTGTTCGGCACCGCCGGGCCGGCCAGCCAGGCAATGGCGGCGGACGCGGCGTTTTGCAGCAACTATGCGCAATCCGCGATCAACATGTTCCGGGCTGCCAAGGCCCAGAACTGCCCGGGGCTGAAATACCCGGTGTGGAGCGACGACTTCCAACACCATTACCGCTGGTGCCTGAAAACACCGGCGAACCAGGTACAGGACGGGACCCGGCTGCGACAACAGCAGATGCAGGGCTGTGGCGGCCAGGGTTTGCCACAGGCCGGCCGCAACCCGGAACCGGAAGAGGTCATTCTCTACGAAGGCCCGGATTTTGTCGGGCAATCCGCAGCCTTCCGGGTCGGGCCCGGCGATCGCTGGGTGTCGGGCCACATCAACAATCTGCCCTGGGGTCGGGTAGGCTCGATACGGGTGGGCAGCAATGCCGCGATCGCGACCTTCAACGGAATGAATTTCACGGGCAAGCAGATCCGCGACCGGTTGTGCAAGGCGGCCGACAGCTACCGCAACGCCGGCGATGCCATCTACAATCACGACGACGTCAACACCCTACCCTGCAAATGGGTGTCGTTCATCGTGTTCCGGCGCAACACCGGTCTGGCGGGCGTTCTTTTCCACAACCTGTATGCCGACGGCAACAGCCTCACCGATTACAGCCAGTTCCTGCCGGTGCCACCCAAGACCGGTATGGCGAACAACTGCCTGATTGATGTTTCCTTCGCCGACAGGGCCAGCGGGGACCTCCGCAGCCGCGAGATCGGTTTCGTCGACTACCCGTCCCACAATCGCACCAAGATCATGAATGCCGGCGTAAAATGGCAATTGGCAAGGCCAGCACAGGCCTGGGCCGACCTGTTCGCCGCGCCGAACTGCCAAGGACAGTTCGTTAGGTTGCCGGGTCCCGGCAACCAGAAGGCGGACCTGGACCTGAAACAGCACTGGCCCCACGGCAAGATCGAGTCGGTGCGCATCCATTGGGCCGGTCCCAATGACGCGCAAGGGACGATCACATCGGTCGGCACTATGGTCCAACCGATCATACCGATGCCACAAGGACAGCCGAAGACCGCCAACCAGGGCACCGGCACCGCCGCCGCGGTGACCGGGATGATTGCTTCCGGCAACCAGATCGGCGCGACGGACGAAATCCGCGGTCGCGACGTACTAGGCATCTATGCCGACCGGATGGAGTTCCGGGTGCACTACGTGCTGTCGCCGAACCATCCGATGCCGGTCTATGGCGGCGCCTGGTTCAAGACCGCAACCGGGTCAGCCGGCAGCTACAAGCCGGTGACCATCACCCAGGCCGGCCTGGGCCATTACGACATCGCCGTCCACCGGACCGCCGGGATGGTCGATCCCAGAGAGGTCGAGTTCTTCATCCACGAGGGCGGCCAGTCCCCCTTCCTCAGCAAGAGCTTCGAGATCGAGTAGAGGTCGGTTGGGGGCTGGAAGCGCTATTTACAGCGCTTCCGGTCACCGACTCGCCCCACCCTTGTGGATAGATCTGGCGGAATTACCTGCGTCCTGTGGATAAGTCGAAAAATTGGCAGTTCTGTTGATGCGAATCGGGCGCGATTTGTGGAAACATAACGGGAACGATTTTGTTTGACCGGGTTATCGGCGGCACCTAAAATCACTGTTTCCGAGATTTCGCTCAGCTTTTGCCCGGCCCGTTTTCGCGCTTAAGGACCCGCCATGCCGACGATTGCGCCGATTTCGCAACAGATTTGGGACATGAAGTACCGGCTGAAAGACGCCGAGGACCGGCCCCTGGACGCCACCGTCGAGGATAGCTGGCGCCGGGTGGCCCGGGCCGCCGCTTCGGTCGAAGACGAGCCTGAGCTGTGGGAGACCCGGTTCTACGAGGCATTGGAGGATTTCCGCTTCCTGCCTGCCGGCCGCATCCTGGCCGGGGCCGGTGCATCCCGCCGGGTCACCCTGTTCAACTGTTTCGTGATGGGCGAAATCCCCGACGACATGTCGGGCATCTTCCAGCACCTGAAAGAGGCCGCGCTGACCATGCAGGCCGGTGGCGGCATCGGCTATGATTTTTCGACGCTCAGGCCCAAGGGCGCCCCGGTCAAGGGGGTCGGCGCCGATGCGTCCGGACCGCTGACCTTCATGGATGTGTGGGACGCCATGTGCCGCACCATCATGAGCGCCGGCCACCGGCGCGGCGCGATGATGGCGACCATGCGCTGCGACCATCCGGACATCGAAGCGTTCATCGACGCCAAGCAGGAGCCGGGGCGCTTGCGCATGTTCAACCTGTCGGTCCTGATCACCGACGACTTCATGCAGGCGGTCAAGGAGGACGCCCCCTGGGAGCTGCGGTTCAACGGCGTCACCCACAAATCGTTGCCGGCCCGGGACCTGTGGGACCGGATCATGCGGGCGACCTATGCCTATGCCGAGCCCGGCGTGATCTTCATCGACCGCATCAACCGCCGCAACAATTTATATTATTGTGAGAAGATTAATGCAACCAATCCTTGTGGCGAGCAGCCGTTGCCGCCCTATGGCGCCTGCCTGTTGGGGTCGATCAATCTGACCCGGCTGATCAATAACCCGTTCGAGGAAGAGGCGGCGCTGGACGAGGCGGCCCTGGCCAAGCTGGTAGCGACGGCGGTGCGTTTCCTCGACAATGTCATCGAGATCTCTAATTTCCCGCTCGAGGAACAGGCCCATGAGGCGCGCGCCAAGCGGCGGATCGGCCTTGGCATTACCGGGCTGGGCGATGCGCTGATCATGTGCCGGGCGCGTTATGGCGACGCCCGGTCGCTGGACTTGACCCGCCGCTGGATGCGCGCGATCCAGCGGGCTGCCTATCTGGCCAGCGCCGAACTGGCGGCCGAGAAGGGCAGCTTCCCGCTGTTCGACGCCGATGCCTATCTGGCCGGCGAGACCGTCCAAGACCTGGATGAGGAGGTGCGCCAGGCGATCGAGGCCCAGGGCATCCGCAACGCCCTGCTGACCTCGGTGGCGCCGACCGGGACCATTTCCCTGTTCGCCGACAATGTCTCCAGCGGCCTGGAACCGGTGTTCAGCTTTTCCTACGGCCGCAACGTGCTGATGCCCGACGGCAGCCGCCGCCACGAGGAGGTCACCGACTACGCCTACCGGCTGTACCGGCGGCTGAAGGGCGAAACCGCCCCGATCCCGGACTATTTCGTCGATTCGCAAGGATTGCAGCCGCGGGACCACCTGGCGGTCCAGGCCGCGGTTCAGCAATATGTCGACAGTTCGATCTCCAAGACGATCAACGTGCCCGAAGAGATCGATTTCGACGATTTCAAGGACATCTACCTGCAGGCCTTCGACCTGGACTGCAAGGGCTGCACCACCTACCGGCCGAACGATATCACCGGCGCGGTGCTGGAGACCCGGTCAAAGGCCAAGGACAAGGAACCGGAATTGCCCTTCGAACGGCCGGTCGGCAAGACCGCCGCCACCGCCGAGGCCGGGGCGATCGTCTACATGACCCAGCCGCTGGACCGGCCCGAAGCCCTGCCCGGCCAGACCTACAAGATCGCCTGGCCGGAAAGCGATCATGCCATCTACATCACCATCAACGACATCGTTCAGGACGGCCGCCGCCGCCCCTTCGAGGTCTTCATCAACTCCAAGAACATGGAGCATTACGCCTGGACGGTGGCGCTGACCCGGATGATCAGTGCGGTGTTCCGCCGTGGCGGCGATGTCTCGTTCGTGGTCGAGGAGTTGAAGGCGGTGTTCGACCCGCGCGGCGGCCATTGGATGGCCGGGCGTTACGTGCCGTCATTGCTGGCGGCGATCGGTGAGGTCATCGAACAGCACCTGATCAACATCGGTTTCATCGCCGGCGGCCGCGACCAGGAAGCCGAAAGCGCCGTGCTGCCCAAGGCGGTCGGCGAGGACGAAACCCAGGGCGCGCCGTTCCGCCGGTGCCCGAAATGCAGCCAGCCGGCCCTGATCCGTCAGGAAGGATGCGACACCTGCACCGCGTGCGGCCACTCGAAATGCGGCTGATCTGAGGCGTCTGCCGGCACGGCGCCGGTCCGGCACTCGACGCAGCCCCAGGGAGCCGCTATACAGCTTGCCGCAACCCATGTAGTTCACGGTTCGGTACCGGATGCGCATACTCGTCGTTTTGGGGTTTATCCTGGCCGCAGTCGGCGGCTATTACGTCTATTGGACGGTGGTGGCCGACGAAATGGTCACCCGCCTCGACACCTGGATCACGGACCGCCTGGCGGAAGGCTACACCTACGCCCAGGACGGCCGCGAGGTGGCCGGGTTTCCCTACCGGATCATGATCGTGCTGCGCAATCCCGCCTTCGCCGCACCCCAGCGGCACCCGGCCTGGGAATGGCAGAGCGATGAGTTGCTGTTGATCGTCGAACCCTGGGCCTTGAACAGCGTCATCATCAAGAACACGACCCCTCAGCACCTGGTGTTCGACGATGGCCGGCAGCCGCGGCAGTTCCGGCTAAGTTCGAAACTGACCTACGGAAACCTCATCTTCGACCTGAACCATGGCGGGTTGCAGCGTTTCTCACTTGGCGTGGGCGACGGGGAACTGGCCGAGGTGGGCACCGACCGCACCTACCAAATCGGCAAGGCGCAGATGATCGGACGCTTCAACCGCGGCCAACAGGCCGACCGGCCCGACCAGACCGGTGACCTGGCGATCAGTTTCAGCGGTGTCGACCTGCCGCAAGGCGTGGCGGATTTCATGGCCCGCCGAGTCGAGTTCGGTGGTTTCGACGCCAGGATCTATCAATTGCCGCCACCGGAACAGGGGCTGGTCACCCTGCCTGAGTGGCGCGACAAAGGCGGTCACGTACAGGTCCAACAATTCGGCATCACCTGGGGCAAGGTCGCGGTTGAAGGCAAGGGCCGCCTGGCCCTGGACGCTGCCAATCGGCCAATTGGCGAGGTGTCGGGAAAGATTGCCGGCTACCGGTCGCTGGTCGATGCGTTGGTCGCCACCGGCCAGGTAAAGAAGAAACAGGCGGTTGGCACCAAGCTGGCGCTCGACCTGCTGGCGCGGACCGACAATGACGGCGAACGCCGCCTTAGGGTGCCGGTCAAGGCGGTCGACGGATATCTGTATGCCGGGTCTATTCGGCTTCTGGCTCTGCCGCCTCTATTTCCGGATGGCGGCCAAAATCCACCATTGCCGAGTCCTGGCCCGCGTCAATAATCGCCCGCCGGATCGCCCGGGTCCGGGTGAACAGGTCGAACAGGGTGTCGCCATCGCCCCAGCGGATCGCCCTTTGCAGCGCGATCAGGTCCTCGTTGAACCGGCCCAGCATTTCCAACACCGCTTCGCGGTTGTTGATGAAAACGTCCCGCCACATGGTCGGATCCGATGCGGCGATACGGGTGAAGTCGCGAAAACCGCCGGCTGAGTACTTAATGACCTCGTTTTCCGTGACCGTCTCCAGATCGTCCGCCGTGCCGACGATGTTGTAGGCGATCAAATGCGGTACATGGCTGGTAATCGCCAGCACCAGGTCATGGTGGTTGGCATCCATCTGCTCAACATGGCTGCCCAGGCCCCGCCAAAACCCGGCCAGGCGCTGAAGCGCCGCCGGATCGCAGCCCGGCGGCGGCGTCAGGATGCACCAGCGCCCGTCGAACAATTCGGCGAACCCGGCTTCCGGCCCCGATTGCTCGGTACCCGCCACCGGGTGGCCGGGGATGAAATGGACACCGTCCGGCACCAGCGGCCCGACATCACGGAACACCGCCTGCTTGACCGACCCGACGTCGGTCAGGATCGCGCCCGGCATCAAGGCGGGTCGGATGGTATCGGCCAGCTTCGCGTAGGTCCCGACCGGGGAACAGAGAATGACCAGGTCGGCGTCGCGACAGGCGTCCGCCGAATCGGTCGTGGCGCGGTCGACCAGGCCCAGTTCCAGCGCCTTGGCACAGCTTTCCTCGGTCCGGGCGCTGCAGACGATCTCATTCGCCAGGCCGTTGCGTCGCGCGCCAAGCGCGATCGACGAACCCAACAGGCCGATCCCGATCAGCGCCAGGCGCTGAAATCGTTGCTGTTCGGCCATCGCTAGCGGGCCAGGAAGCGCCGAAAGGCCGCCACCATGTCCTTCAGTTCGGATTCCGTCCCGATGGTGATGCGCAAGGCGCCCGGCAGGTTATAGGGCGCCATACCGCGCAGCAACACGCCCTCGCCGGCCAGATAGGCATAGGCGTCGCCGGCACTGCGCCCCGGTTCGTCGGGGAAGTGCACGAGCACGAAATTGCCGACACTGGGCACCACGTCCAGGCCCAGCTTACCCAGCTCATCAAGGGTCCAGGGCAGCCAAACATCGTTGTGCGCCTTGGCCTTGGCGGTATGGCCGGTATCGCTCAAGGCCGCCACCGCCGCGGCTTGCGCCGCCGAATTGACGTTGAACGGCCCCCGCACACGGTGCAGCACCCCGGCCACGTCCGGTGAACAATACGCCCAACCGACCCGCAAACCGGCCAACCCGTAGATCTTCGAGAAGGTGCGGGTCATCACCACATTGCCGAACTCATCGACCAGTTCCTGGCCCGGCGTGTAGTCGTTGCGGTCGACAAACTCGGCATAGGCCGCATCGATCACCAGCAACGTGCTCTCCGGCAGGTTCTCGCGCAGCCGCCGCACCTCCGACTGCGCCAGGTAGGTGCCGGTCGGATTGTTGGGGTTGGCCAGGAAAACGATGCGGGTCTTGTCGGTGACCGCCGCCAGCAGCGCATCCACCGATGCGGTGTAATCGGTTTCGGGCGCCGCCACCGGCGTCGCGCCAACCCCCAGCGTCGCCAGCCGGTACATCAGGAAACCGTGCCGGCTGTACAACACCTCGTCGCCGACACCGGCATAGGCGTCGGTCAGCAGGGAGATCAGCTCATCCGAGCCGTTGCCGCAGACGATCCGATCAGCCGCCAGGCCGTAATGCGCGGCCAGCGCCTGGCACAGGCTGTCGGCACCACCGTCCGGATATCGGTGGAGGTCGTCGGCAATCGCCTTATAGGCGGCAATCGCCTTCGGGCTGGGCCCGAGGGCGCTTTCGTTGGACGACAGCTTGATCACTTCGCTCAAGCCTTCGACGGTCGAAGCCCCGCCCTGGTAGGGCGCGATTTCCATGATCCCGGGTTGCGGTGTGGGTTGCGTCACGGTCTGTCTCTATGCAGTGGTTTCGCGAACAGCGATCGGTAATGAATGCGGCGCCCCGGGTCAAGCCGATTGACACGGTTGGGCATAGCTGCCCAGCACCCGAATATGGGCGATCACCCCCTCGGCGCGGGCCATCAGGTCGTCGAGCCGCGGGTCCGAAGCCGCGACGTATCCTTCAACCTTGACCAGATGCAGCCGCCCGTCGGCAGGACCGCCACCGTTGGTGCCGGCGATATAGGATGTCGAGAGGCCCGACTCGTCGAGGATCTGGTGCAGCCGGTCGCGGCTGATGTCCTGGGCGTCGAGCAACGCCAGCAGCGAGTGGTCGTCGCCGGACGGGTCCGGCGGGCAGGAGGCGATGACCAGGGCACCCAAATCCTCGAACCGGCCGGTGCCGTCGTCCAGGAACGGCAGCCGGGCAATGATGCTGGGGGCTTCGCCGCCGGTGCTGGCCAGGAGCGGCCACCAGGGATCGGCCTCGTCGACCTCCGGCAGCGGCAGGATCCCGATGCAGCCGGACTGTTCGGCCACCGCGTGGATCACCAATTGCGGCGAACGGTGCAGGCTCATTGGCGTCGCCGAACCGAAATGGTTGCGAGCCAGGTCCCAATAGCCGACCGATTTCACCGGGGCGCAGACGGCGACCGTGAACTCGCCCTGCAGCCTTTGCATCGCGGCCACCAGTTCGCGCCACAGGCGCGCGACCGACGCCGCCGGCAGACTGCCGCCGTGGCGCGCGATCAAGCGCCGAAGGAGCTGTGCCTCCCGGCCCGGCTGTACCTGCAGCCTTGCGCCGCTGCCGCCGGACCCGCCATTAGCCGCCGCTGCTTTTTCGGTCAACTCGACCCGGCGCATCAAAAGGTCATGGATGTCGTCGTCGACGGCATCAATGGCCTTGCGGATTTTTTCGATATTGTTGGACCTACCGACCATACCCGTAATCAAACCAGTTGTGACGCGATGTCCGGCACGAACCAAGGTGCACGAGCAAGCAAACCGATAATGTAAAGCGCGAACCGGCAGAAAGGCAAAGAAAACGTTGACTTGGCGAACCCTGGCTCCTAGTGGATAGGGTCCGCAGAACACGTACAACCAAACCAAATCGGGGCTGAAACAAGGACCGGTCGCGACGATGACGCAGAATTTGCATCCGGGCGCCAAGGTCGCCGGGCGCTGCCAGCCGGAACCGCTGGCGCCCGGCCATGCAGTGACGCTGGGCGCCGACCGGCCGCTCCGCCTCGATTCCGGCATCGATCTAAGCCCGATCACCATCGCCTACCAGACTTACGGCACTTTGAACGCCGACCGGTCCAACGCGGTCCTGGTCTGCCATGCCCTGACCGGCGACCAGCACGTCGCCAACCGCCACCCGGTGACCGCCAAGCCGGGCTGGTGGGAGATGCTGGTCGGACCCGGTCGGGTGATCGACACCGACCGCTATTTCGTGATCTGTTCCAACGTCCTGGGCGGCTGCCAGGGTTCGACCGGCCCCAAGGAGATCGATCCGGCGACGGGGCGACCCTGGGGCCTGAACTTTCCGGTGATAACCGTCCGCGACATGGTCAACGCCCAGGCCATGCTGCTGGACTATCTCGGCATTCAGCAGCTGTTCTGCGTGATTGGCGGATCGATGGGCGGCATGCAGGTGCTGCAATGGGCGGCCAGCTATCCCGACCGGGTATTCTCGGCGGTGCCGATCGCCTGTGCCGCCCGCCATTCGGCCCAGAACATCGCCTTCCACGAGGTCGGCCGCCAGGCGGTGATGGCGGATCCCAACTGGCATGGCGGCGACTATTTGAGCCACGACACCGCGCCCCGGGCCGGACTGGCGGTGGCGCGCATGGCGGCCCATATCACCTACCTGTCGGAACCGGCTTTGCATCGCAAGTTCGCCCGCAATCTGCAGGATCGCGACGCGCTGTCCTACGGTTTCGATGCCGATTTCCAGGTCGAAAGCTATCTGCGCCACCAGGGCATTACCTTCGTCGACCGGTTCGACGCCAATTCCTACCTCTATATCACCCGGGCAATGGACTATTTCGACCTGGCGGCGGACTATGGCGGCACCCTGGCCCGCGCCTTCGACGGGGTTCGCACCCGCTTCTGCGTCGTCTCCTTCACCAGCGACTGGCTGTTCCCGACCCCGGAAAACCGGGCCATCGTGCACGCCTTGAACGCGGCGGCCGCCAATGTCAGCTTTGTCGAGGTCGAAACCGACCGCGGCCATGACGCCTTCCTGCTGGACGAACCGGAGTTTCATGCCACCTTGCGCGGCTTCCTGGCCGGGGCGGCGGAACACCGGGGCCTGCGCCTGTGAGCGGGAATGGATCGACCATCCGCCGCGACCAATTGCTGGTCGCCAACATGGTCGCACCCGGCTCGCGGGTCCTGGACATCGGCTGCAGCGACGGGGCGTTGCTGACCCATCTGGCACGCGAGAAGGACGTCGACGGCCGCGGCATCGAGCTGAGCCAAAGCGGGGTCAACGCCTGCGTCGCAAGGGGCCTCTCGGTGGTCCAGGGGGACGCCGACAAGGACCTGGTCGACTATCCCAGCGGCGCCTTCGATTTCGTAATCCTGAGCCAAACCCTGCAGGCGACCCACAACCCGCGCATCGTGCTTGGCGAAATGTTGCGGATCGGCAACCGCGCGATCGTGTCGTTTCCCAATTTCGGCTATTGGCGGGTGCGCTGGCACCTGCTGGCCCGCGGCCGCATGCCGATGACCAAGACCCTGCCCACGCCCTGGTACGAAACCGAAAACATCCATTTCTGCACCATCCGCGACTTTGTCGACCTGTGTGCCGAGGTCGGCGCGGTGATCGAGCGTCGCATCGCGCTGACCCGCAACGGCCATTCCGGCGGCATCGCCGGCGCCGTCCCGTTTGCCAATCTGCTCAGCGAACAGGGCCTGTTCCTGTTGCGCATGCCCTGACCGGAGGGGCCGTGGCCGTACCCGATCAGGAGACCTACCGGACCTTGCGCGAGGTTTTCGGCTTCGAGCGCTTCCGCGACGGGCAAGAGGCGGTCGTCCGTACGCTGCTGAACGGCGGCAACGCGATGGCGGTGATGCCGACCGGTTCCGGCAAGTCGCTGTGTTATCAGTTGCCGGCCCTGCTGCTGGACGGGTTGACCATCGTGGTCTCGCCGCTGGTTGCCCTGATGCAGGACCAGGTGGCGGCGCTGCGCCTGGCTGGCGTCCCGGCGGAAACCATCAATTCGACCCGTGATCGGCCCGACAATGTCGCCGCCTGGCGCCGGGTCGCAGCCGGTGAGACGCGACTTCTGTACCTGTCGCCGGAACGGCTGATGACCGAACGCATGCTCGCCGCCTTGGAGCGCCTGCCGGTCAGGATGATCGTCGTCGACGAGGCCCATTGCATCTCTCAATGGGGGCCCGCCTTTCGCCCCGAATACGAGGCGCTGTCCCGCCTGCAGACCATCTTTCCGGACGCGACCATCGGCGCCTTCACCGCCACCGCGGACGAGGTCACCCGCAACGACATCCTGGCCAAGCTGTTTGCCGGTCAGGCCCGCAGCTTCGTGCACGGCTTCGACCGGCCCAACATCCGCCTGGGCGTCGCGCTGAAGCGCAACTGGCAGAGCCAAATGCTGGAATTCCTGGACGCCCATGCCGGCGAAAGCGGCATCGTCTACTGCCTATCGCGCAAGAAGACCGAAGCGATCGCCGGGCTGTTGGCCGATCGGGGCTTGAATGCCCTGCCCTATCATGCCGGACTGGACAAGTCGGTCCGTGAGGCCAACCAGAACCGCTTCATGACCGATCCCGGCGTGGTGATGGTCGCGACCATCGCCTTCGGCATGGGCATCGACAAGCCGGACGTCCGCTTCGTGCTGCACACCGACCTGCCCAGCAGTGTCGAGGCCTATTACCAGGAGTTCGGCCGGGCCGGCCGCGACGGGGCGCCGGCCGAGGCCCTGATGCTGTACGGCCTGGACGATATCCGGATGCGGCGCGTGTTCGTCGAGCAGGAGGACAGCGACCCCGAACGCCGGCGCCGCGAACACAAGCGCCTGGACGCCTTGATCGCCTATTGCGAGGCGGCGGAATGCCGGCGCCGCATGTTGCTGGGCTATTTCGGCGAAACCGCGGATCCTTGCGGCCATTGCGATACCTGCCTGGAACCGGTCGAACTGGTCGACGGCAGCGAGGCCGGCCAGAAAGCCCTGTCGGCGGTTCTGCGCACTGGCCAGAAATTCGGCGCCGCCCATATCGCCGACGTCCTGCGTGGCGCCGACACCGACAAGATCCGCAGCTTCGGCCACGATGCCCTGGCCTGTTATGGCGTCGGTACCGACCTCGCGCGCAATGAATGGCTGTCGATCCTGCGCCAGTTGGTGGCGGGGCGGTTTCTCGATCTCGACATCCAGGGCTATGGCGGCCTCAGGTTGGGGCCGCGGGGCCAGGGGCTGGTGCACGGCGATGAGGCGTTCCGCTACCGCCGCGACACCCTGCCCAAGGCCCGCCGCCGACGCGAGCAGCCGGTCGACACCACGCTGCCACCACCCGACACCGGCCTGCTGGGCAAGCTGAAGGCGCTGCGCCTGGAGATCGCCAAGACGCGCGGTGTACCGGCCTATGTGGTATTTCCCGATCGCGCACTGGACGACATGGCCCGTCGCCGGCCGACCAACCTGGACCAGTTCGCCGACTGCCACGGTGTAGGCGCCGCCAAGCTGGAACGGTTCGGCGAGGCCTTCGTGGCGCTGATCGCCGGCGCCGTAGCCGAGGAGGCACCGGGGGAAGACTCCCAGTAGAGTAGCCGATGCCCGAACCGTTACGACCCACCCCACCCCTGACCCAGCGGATTGCCGAGGAAGCCGCCAACCTGTTGCTGCACATTGTGCACCTGGCCTTGATCCTGTTCATCGCAGTCGGCTGGCTGTTCTGCGCCACAAGGATCTGGCACCTGGCCCTCGCCGCAACCGTGCTGGCGTCGTGGTACGGGCTAGGCCTGCTGCTGGGCAAACCCGGTGGCTACTGCGTGATCACCGACCTGCAATGGCGCCTGCGCGAGCGGCGCGGCAAGCCGCCGCCTGGCGGCGGCTACATGAAGTACCTGACCGACCGGATCACCGGATTGAATTCGAACGCCGAACGGGTCGACCGCCTGTCGACGATCGGATTCTTTGCCACGGTCGTGGCGGCCGCCCTGTTGCTCTATTTCCCGATCGGCTGCAATACCGCCAATGGCTGAACACCGCGATACCGCGAATTGATTGTCCCGGCCGGCGTGATTTGCTAGGTATCGCGGCCGGCCGGGCGATTGGCCGCAAGAGACGGGAGGGACGGACCATTAACGGCGACAAGCTTTGTTCGATCGCTGACGCGATCCGGGAACTGGTGCCGGACGGCTCCAGCATCGTATTGGGGGCGGCGCTGGAAAACGCCATCCCGTTTGCCGCGACCCATGAACTGATCCGGCAGGAACGGCGGAACCTGAACCTCATCGCGCCGATTTCCGACATTTCGACCGACATGCTGATCGGCGCCGGTTGCGTCTCCGAGGTGACCGGCGCCTGGGTCGGCAACGTCTCCGGCGGCATGGGGCACAATTTCCGCCGCGCCGCCGAGAAGGGCGAACCCAACCCGATCACCATCTACGACTATTCCAACTTCTCGATCGGTATGGCGTTTTTCGCCGGCGCCTACGGCCTGCCCTATGTACCGGTCAAAACCATCCTGGGATCCGACATCATCAAGTCGAACCCGCGCATCCGGCTGGCCGAGAACCCGTTCTCGGAAGCCCATGAGCCGGTGGCGCTGGTCCCGGCCCTGAAACCCGACATCGCCTTCCTGGTGGTGCAGCGGGCCGACCGGTTCGGCAATTCCCACATCTGGGGATCGACCGGTCTGACCCAGGAGGCCTCGATCGCGGCCGAGAAGATCGTCGTCCTGGCCGACGAAATCGTCGAACCGGAGGTCATCGCCTCGGACCCCAGCCGGGTCCTGATCCCAGGCTTCGGGGTCAACGCGGTCTGTCATATCCCGGCCGCCTGCCACCCGGCGCCGTTGATCGGCCGCTGGAAGCGGGACAACGCCTTCTTCCACCACTATCACAAGGAAACCCGCGACCCCCGCGAGTTCGACCGCTGGTGCGACGAATGGGTGCGCGACCTGCCCGACCACGAGGCCTATCGCACCAAGCTGGGGGGCCAGTTGGAGGATTTGCGGATCCTCGGCGACGTGCCCTCGGCCCCGGCTAATTACGCGACGGAGTGAGGCGGCGATGTCCGACTATTCGACCCAGGAACTGATGATCATTGCCGCCGCCCGCGAGATCAAGGACGGCGAGCGCATCTTCGTTGGTATGCGGCTGCCGATCACCGCCTTCGGCGTTGCCCGCCTGACCCATGCTCCCAACGCGGTCGGCCTGTTCGAAAGCGGCGTCGCCCGCTACCAGCCGGCCGACGGCATGCTGTACACCATGTGCGACGGCCCCAACCAACTGGGCGCCGCCTGGACCACCGGCCTGATCCAGATCATGGGACTGCTGTCGGGCGGCCGTATCCACGCCGGCTTCATCGGCGGGGCGGAGATCGACCGTTACGGCAACATCAACACCTCCTATATCGGCGATATCGCCGAACCGACCGTCAAGCTGCCGGGTTCCGGCGGCGCCCCCGACATCGCCGCCATGGCCGAACGGCTGATCATCATCATGAACCACCAGAAGCATCGCCTGGTGGAAAAGGTCGATTTTGTAACTTCGCCGGGTTTCCTGAGCGGCGGCAACGCGCGCAAGGAAGCCGGTCTGGAAGGCGGCGGCCCGGCCGCGGTGATCACCGACCGGGCGGTCCTGAGGCCATACGGGCCGGACAATGAGCTGCACCTGGCCGCTGTGCATCCCGGGCACACGCTGGAGGAAGTCCTCGAAAACACCGGCTGGGACCTGAAGACGTTGCCGGATTTCGGCGAAACCCCGGTGCCCGGCGTCGAGGAACTGGCGGCCCTGCACCAGATTGACAAGGAAGGTTTTTGGCGCAGCTGACTTCGCGGCGCATAAGGCGTGCAACATGCCTTTGTTGGTCCCTGTTCCGCGCCGGTCCCTCTGGGAACCGCTCAAAAAAGGACCGCCCAAGGCTGGTCGCTGGAGGAAGGGGTGTGGAACAAGCACTGGCAGAACAGAGCTTTAACCGCCGGTTAACCCTGTTCACGAGATCGTGAAAATAGTTTCTTACGTTCATGCAAGGTTGTTAACCGCCTGTTAATCATCACTAGACCATATTGGCTAGTAGGTAAAGTTAGGGGCTGGGGAGACAGGATAGAAAAGCGCAAAGCGCCAATAGTCTTGAAAACCGGAGGTCCCGCTATGCCGTTTTCATGGATGAACGACTTAAAACTTGCGGCCGAGTTCATAAGAGCAATTAAGACAGATTGCCATCACATCAACTCGGATCTTGATGACATCGCCCGTAATATTGAAGAAGTGGCACGTCAATACGACGAATTCGCCATGACCCGTGCGGCGAAAGGTTACCAAGGCACGCAGTTTCCCGACTCCTGATCCCCACCATCTGCAAGCCGGGTGCGGCCGCTATAGGGAGGTAGCGTCCGCACCGCCGGAAGCGGCCCGGACTTGCCATCCGAAAAATCCGATGAAACACTCGATCCGTTCCAGCCTGAGACTGGACAGACGCGTCTGAACCTATTCTTCCGGCAAAACGGATCATGCTGTTTCGCACCAAGGCTAACCACCGCCCCTACCATTTCGGCCCGTTTCCCCTGGAAACCCTGCCGCGTGACGACGCCGTCATCGCGGCCGAGGCGGCCCGGCCCCACGTCGCGGCACCCGGCTATGACGGACCCGCGCAGGGCCACCTCGCGGCTGCATTGAGGGACTATCTCGATATCTTTGTCCGCACCGCCCTGCACGAACCCGCCCCGGCCCGGGCGCCGGTGCCGGACGATGCGGAACGGCGGATGATCGACGCCAAGGGCTATGCCTATTTCATGAACGCCTCCCAGGTCGGGATCTGCCGCATCCCGGAGAACGCCTGGGCCAAGGGCGCCGAGATCCCCGACCACCCTTATGCCGTGGTCCTGCTGCTGGAACATGGCCGGGTGCCTGAGGCCGGCAACCCGGCCCGCGACTGGATCGCGCCTGCCCTGGCGGAAGCGGCGGACGCACGGATCGGCGGCATCGCGGTTTGCCTCAGCGGCCACATCCTGCAGCTCGGCTTTGCCGCCCATCCCCATGTCATGGGCGCCGGCGCACTGGACCTCGACCGTCTGGCGGTGCTGGCCGGATTGGCGGTGCGTGATGGCGATGCCTTAAGGAACCCATATCTGGACCGGGGTTTCTCGATCGCCGCCGTGTCGACCGACTATGACCTGGCCGTCGACCGGCCGCTGGCCAAGGCGGCCCTGAAATCGCGGGGCTTTGGCTATTGGCTGGGCCAGAACGGCGCTACCTCGGGCGGCGAGCGCAACCGGCGGGCGGCCCGGGCCACCCATTTGGGCGACTATCCGATGGAGACGGTGAAGCGGGTGGAGCGACCGACCACGCTGATCCTGGATGACGAGGTGCCACGGGTATCGAAGCGTGCGGCGTTCTTCGAGCGCGCCCTGCGCGGCGATCTCGGCGACAAGGCGCTGAAAGAGCGGAACCGCTTCGCCTTCAAGCAGCCCCATACCTCGGGCATGATGGCATCGATGCGGGCGATGGTGCCGCTGCAGGGCGGCGAGGCGGCGGCGGAGTGCGACCGCAAGCGCTTCGCCGACCCCGCCGCCAACGCGAGGGCGCTGAAATCGCTGTCCTACCTGCTGGGCGCCAATTTGACCGGGATCTGCGAGATCCCCCGCTATGCCTGGTTCAGCCACGGCGCCGACGGACAGCCGATCACGCCCTACCACAAATACGCGGTGGTGATGCTGATCGACCAGGAGTTCGAGACCATGGAGGGGGCCTCGGGCGACGACTGGATATCGGGCAGCCAGTCGATGCGGGCCTATCTGCGCGGCGCCGAAATCGCCGGGGTGATGGCCGAGACCCTGCGCCGCGAGGGCTTTCCGGCCCGTTCGCAAACCAATGTCGACAGCGACCTGCTGCATATCCCGCTGGTCCTGTGGGCCGGGTTGGGCGAGCTGTCGCGGATCGGCGAACTGGTCCTGAACCCGTTTGTCGGGCCGCGCCTGAAGACCGTTGTGGTGACCACCGACCTGCCGCTGGAACCTGACCGGCCGATCGATTTCGGCCTCCAATATTTCTGCGAGCATTGTTGGAAATGCGCCCGGGAGTGCCCCTGCGACGCCATCCCGTGGGGGGATAAGGTGATGTTCAACGGCTATGAGATGTGGAAGCCCGACGTCGAGCGCTGCGCCCGCTATCGCCTGACCAATGCCCGCGGCTCGGCCTGCGGGCGGTGCATGAAGACCTGCCCTCTGAACAAGGTGGTCACCGCCGACGGGCCGATCCTGGAGCGGCTGGCGTCATGGTGCGGCATCAATGCCCGCTGGCTGAAGCCGCTGCTGGTGCCGCTGGCGGTCCGGTTGGACGACAAGCTGGGAAAAGGGCGGATCAACGCCGCCAAGAAATGGTGGTTCGACCTGGAGGTCGTCGATGGCGTCTGCGTCGAACCGGTCAAGGGCGTCAACCGCCGCGAACTGAACCTGGACCACAGGATCGACCCGGCCAAGCAGAAGATGGCCTATTACCACGCCGACGCCATGCCGGTACCCAACGACCTGCGGCCGCAAGCCGTCGACCGCAAGGCGGCCCTGGCCGCGGCGGCCGACCTGGAAACACCCGCCCAGGCGGCGGCCCGGCAGGCGCAAGGCGGGCCGGCACCCGACCACTATGTGCCACGACCGGCGGACCCGGACGGACCGCAGGGCGTGGCCAGCCGGCCGTCGATCTACGGCGGCGGCGCGGCCAAGCCAGCCAAGAATTAGGGGTCTGTATATTGACGCCACTGTTCCGTCCCGCTCCCCCGCCCAACCACCCCCCGCCCAACTACCCAATGCGAGGGTACCCTATGGGTGGTTGGGCGGGGGAGCGGGACGGAACAGACTCCCGAAATGTGCTTTAGGCACATTTCGGCACAAACACTCAGGCAACAGCCATGAAACGGCGGCGGCCGATCAGCAGCCAGAATGCGATCGACATGTTCAACAGGTTCCAGGCGATGCCGTTGATAAAGGCGACTTGGTAGGAGCCGGTCAGGTCGAAGATCTTGCCGGACATCCAGCCACCCGCCGCCATGCCGACAACCGTGGCCATCATCACCAGGCTGATCCGCCCGCCGGCCTGGCGAGCCGGGAAGAAGTCGCGGACAATCAGCGCATAGCTGGGCACGATACCGCCCTGGGCCAGGCCAAAAATCGCGGAGACCACATAGAGAGACACCAAGCCGTCGAACGGCAGGTAGAGGAACAGCGCCAGGCATTGCAGGGTCGACCCCAGGATCAGCGTCGCCAGGCCGCCGATCCGATCGGCGATCATGCCCGAGGCCAGGCGGCTGACCACACCCAGGCCCAGCATGATCGACAGCATTTCCGCGCCCCGCGCCGGGCCGTAGCCGAGATCGCCGCAATAGGCAACGATATGGACCTGGGGCATCGACATGGCGATGCAGCACCCGATGCCGGCGATCACCAGCAGCACCTGCAGCAGCGGCAGGGCCGGGCGCGTCGCGGCGCCATTGGAAGCCCCGACCGGGCGCACCGGCTCGGTGTCCTCAATCGGTGCCCGGCGCCGCAGGGCCGCGGCCAGCGGCAGCATGGTCACGACGCACAGCACGCCGACCAGGGTGTGGGTGTCACGCCAGCCGATGGTCTCGATGCCGTATTGCAGGATCGGCGGCCACAAGGTGCCGGACAGGTAGTTGCCGCTGGCAACCACGGCGACGGCGATGCCGCGACGCTTCTTGAACCACAGGGAGACTTCGGCAACCAGGGGCCCAAACGTGGCCGAGCAGCCCAGCAGCCCGATGGCCACCGCCTGGGCCGCCATGAAGTGCCAGAATTCGGTGGCCCGGGCGGCCAGCAGGTAGCCGGCCCCCAGCATCAGGGCGCCGATGATCACCGGCACCATGATCCCGAACCGGTCCGACAGCCGCCCCATCAGCACGCCGCCAAAAGCGAACCCCAGCATCGTCGCGGTATAGGCCAGCGAGGCATCGCCCCGATCGGTGCCGAATTCGGCCTGAATGGTGGGCAGGGCGACGATCACCGACCACAGGCCGATGCCGCCGATGGTGCTGAGCGCCAGCGCCACGCCCAAACGGACCCAGGCGTGGCCGCTGTCAATCAGATCGGTGGCGGTCAAGGGCGCGGTCATCAGGATAAGTTCCGGAAAAACAAAGGCGGACGCGGGTCACTCTTACCCGCGTCCGCCGCGCCCTGTCAAAGAAGAATGGAGCGCCCGGTTATTTCGCGAGCTTGCCGCGAATGCCGGGCCAGTTGGCGTCGGCCATCTTGATGTGGCCCGCCACGTCGCCTTCCCAGTTGCGCTGCACGTCCTTGGAATAATTCAGGTAAAGCTTGCCGTCGACGATCTTCCAGGCCTGCGGATCGATGTCGGCGGTATAGCCCTGGGACACCGCCCAGGCGCAGTAGCCGCCGTATTGCGGCGCGAACTTTTCCGGATCGGCGGTGAAGGCGGCCAAGTTGGCGGCGCTGGCGAACCGCCAGGTGGCGCCGTTCCATTCGGTGGAGAACTGCTTGGCGCCTTCGACCGCGCGGCTCTCGGTGAAATAGGCCACCGGGTCGGTGCCGTCGATGGCGACGCCGGTCCAGCGCGACGCGTTGACTTCGCCGGCCTGAACGGCGCCGGCGGCCAAAAACAGCGCCACCAGCAATAACGGTAGGATGAGCAGGTGGCGGCGGCCAAAGGTCAGGGTCGTGGACATCGGTCAATCTCCAGGCGGTGTATTCGGTTGCAGGCCATATATCGCCTGAAATTGTCGCAAACCAGGCACGGTTGGCTCACAAATTCGTTAGGAGTGAACAACGTCCCGGAAAAAGAATCTAGAACACCGCCCGGCGGATCAGGTTGAGGCCGATCAGGGCCAGGGCGATCAGCAGCACCTTGCGGAAGCTTTCCTGGTCGATGCGGCGACGCACCCATTCGCCGGCCAGGATGCCCAGCATGCCGGGCACACAGGCGACCAGGGTGAGCGGGATCCGCTCGCCGCTCAGGATACCGTTCTGCCAATAGGCGAAGGCCAGCGGCACCGAGCCGATGAACCAGATCAGGCCGACCGTGCGCACCCATTCGTCCTTGTCCAGCTTCAACAGCACGAACAGCATCATCATCGGTGGGCCCCAGATGGTGGTCAGCCCGCCCAACAGCCCACCGGCCGCCCCGGCCAGGGGGCTGAGCCATTTCTCGGCCCTGAGGCCCAGAGCATGGGGGCGCGGCCGCAACAGGTTCATCAGGGCAAAGCTGGCGACCACCGCCCCCAACACCGCGAACATCACCTTTTCGTCCAACCCGACCACCAATTGGGCACCGATCAGCAGAAAAATGAAGAAACACAACGTCATCGGCCAGAAGCGGCGCAAGGCGGGCCTGAGGTCGCCCGACGACACGGCCTGCCAAAGGTTGGTCACCAGCAGCGGACCGATGATCGTGGCCAGGGTGGTCATCGGATCGAGGAAGTTGAGCAGGATGGCGATCGACACGATCGGCAGGCCTATCCCCGTCACGCCCTTGACGATGCCGCCGGTTGCGACCGCCAGGCACACGATGGCCAGAATCTGGATTTCCAATCCGAACATGCTCAATGTCCACTACAACGTCGTCGCATGGCCAATCGTTCCCGAACCGCCATGCGTACCCGCCACCCCTTTCCGACCGCATCCTAAGCGCAGCCAAGCGGCATGGCGACCGAGGAAAGGGACAAAGAGCTATATAGCAGTTGATCTCGATCGGGACCGCACTTAAGCTCGCGTGGATGAACCCGCCACCAGCGCTGCGGTGAGCGGTATCAACCGGCCAAAAGATCCGGGAATTTGGGGAGGTTTCTGCGTGCAGCTTGCACAGCTAGCCGACTTTCTGCGCGACGGCGAACGCCGGCTGGGCGCGCGCCCCCCGAAATATCTCCGCCTGTCGGAAGGCATTCTGCGCGCCATCGAATCCGGTCAGTTGCAAACCGGTGACAGACTACCGGGCGAATCGGAGATGGCGGCCAAACTGCCGGCCAGCCTGGGTACCGTGCAGAAGGCCCTGGCCCATCTCGCCAAGGAAGGTCGGGTGGTTCGGCGTCACGGCGCCGGTACGTTCGTTGCCAGGCCGCCGTCGCAACTGCACGGCCTTTTGCATTTTCGTTTTGTCGACAATGACACCCACGCCCTGCTGCCGGTTTATACGCGGGTCGCGGCGATACGGCGCGTCACCGACCCGGGCCCTTGGGCCGATTTCCTGGGCGAGGAGCCATTCTTTGTCCGCATCGACCGGCAGATCGACGTCAACCGCGAATTCCCGGTTCTGGCCCGCATCTTCCTGTCCGGGTCGCGGTTCGGCGAGATCGCCAATTGGCAGCCGCGCGAGTTGGACAATGTCAATTTCCGCCTGGTGCTCAGCGAACGCTTCGATGCACCAACCGTGCGTATTGTCGAGGAAATCGGGGCGGAGACCTTGGCGGACGGGATCTGTACCGCCCTTGGCCTGGCGCCGGCTTCGGTCGGCATGGTCTGCCACGTCTACGGTTCCGGCTATCGCGACACACCGCTCTACTACCAGGCCGTCCATATCCCGCCGAACAGCCGCCGGCTGGAAATCCGGCCGCGGGTCGGCTGACGAAAAGGAGAAAGGCAACGCATGGGGCACTCCTCCTATCTGCCAGAAGACATGGGCAGCGCGACCGTGTCGCCGACCGGTGCTTTCGAGGCCGGCAGCTACCAGGAATTCACCGTCACCTACACGGCCGGCAAGTTCGGCATCGACGACACCGGCTCGATCAAGATCGTGCACCGGTTCGCCTCCGACATGGGCCGGCCGCAGTTCGACGATCCCGGCGCGCCGAATTACACCACTGTCGAGGCCAGCAACGGCGCCGTGCTGCAGATCGAATACGACATCAAGCGCAACATCCGGCCCTGGGACAAGACCCTCTACGTCAAGGTGGTGCGGGGTTACCTCAGCCAAGGTGACACCATCACCATCCGCTTCGGCGACCGCCGCCAGGGCTCGCCCGGCATCCGGCTGCAGACCTTCTGCGAGGAAACCTTCGAATTCCGGGTGCTGGTCGACGCCATCGCCACCTACACCTATACCGAACTGCCCCAGCAGCCTGAGATCGCCATCGTGCCGGGGCCGGCGCGCCGCTACAAGGCGGTGCTGCCGACCCTGCGCCGCGCCGGCCAGCCCTTCCGGCTGTGCCTTAAAGGCGAAGACAAATGGGGCAACCCGTCGAACCGGGCCCAGGGGCGCTTTGCCTTGCGCGCCAACCTGCCCGTCGCCGGCCTGCCTGCGGAAGCCACTTTCGCCGATGGGGATTTCACCGTCGAGGTCGCGGGGCTGACCGTCACCGAGCCCGGTGACCTGGTGATCGAACTGGTGGCCGAGGACGGCACCGTCGCCGCGGCCAGCAACCCGCTGCGCATCGTCGCCGCGGCCGAACTGCTGCCCTATTGGGGCGATCTGCACGGCCAGTCGGAAGAAACCATCGGCACCAATTCGGCCCGCGACTATTTCAGCTTCGCCCGCGACAAGGCATTTCTCGACGCCACCTGCCACCAGGGTAACGACTTCCAGATCACCAAGGGGTTCTGGGACGAGCTCAACCGGTTGACCGCCGAGTTCGACGAGCCCGGCCGTTTCGTCGCCTTTCCCGGCTATGAATGGTCGGGCAACACGGCGCTGGGCGGCGACCGCAACGTGCTGTACCTGCAGGAGGGCCGCCCCATCCGGCGTTCCTCCCACGCCCTGGTCGACGACCTGAGCGATGCCGACACCGACGCCCACACCGCGGCGGAATTGTTCGAGAAATTGGACGGCGAAGACGTCGTCGTGTTCGCCCATGTCGGGGGCCGCTATGCCGACATCAAGCTGGCCCATGACGGCCGCATCGAACGCGGCGTCGAGGTCCACTCCGCCTGGGGCACCTTCGAGTGGATCGTTCACGATGCCTTCGAGCAGGGCTACCGGGTCGGCATCCTGGCCAATTCCGACGGCCACAAGGGGCGACCCGGTGCCAGCCATCCCGGGGCCACCAAGTTCGGATCCTATGGCGGGCTGACCTGCATGCTGGCCACCGAATTGAGCCGCGCCGGCCTGGCCGCGGCCCTGCGCCAGCGCCACCACTACGCCACCACAGGGTGTCGCATGGTGCTGAACGTAGCCGCCGAATTCGACACGCCGGCGACCCGCTTCGTCGAGGACCCGGCGCTGGGTCCGACAACCGGTTCGGAAACCCGCACGGCCATGATGGGCGATATCCTGCAAAGCGGCGACGGGGACATAGCATTTCGGGTCGATCTGGTGGGATCGGCTCCGGTCGAGCGGGTCGAGATCCGCAACGGTCTGGACACCATCGAAACCATCCGGCCCTATGGGCGGGACGAGCTGGGCACACGCATCCGGGTGATCTGGGAGGGCTCGGAATATCGCGGCCGCGGCCGCGAAACCATTTGGGACGGCCATGCCGAACTGTCCGGCAACCGCTTCACCAGGCTGGCGGCGATCAACCGCTACAATGTCGACAAGCGCTACGAGCAGACCGGCGCCGACCGGGTCGACTGGGTGACCTTGACCACCGGCGGCATTGGCGGCTTCGATGCCTGGCTGGATGATGGACAGGCCGGCAGCCTGCGCATCGACACCGCCCTGGTGCAGGCCGAAATCCCGATCGCCGAGATCGGTTATGACGATTTGGTGTTCGACGCCGGCGGCCTGGGGCGGCGCATCCGCGTCTTCCGCCTGCCGGATGCAAATCCGCACCGGGCGATGACGATCGAACGGCGCCTGACGCTGGTTGATGACCGCGACAATGCGCTCTATGTCTGCATCACCCAGGAAGACGGCCATATGATCTGGTCGAGCCCGATCTACGTGTTCCGCTAGGCGGAACCGGACCAGGCAGAGGCGAGGGCAATGCCATGAACCCACAGCACACAGAGGCAAAATTCGCGGTCGGCCAACCGGTGTCGCGCAAGGAGGATCCGCGCCTGTTGCGCGGCGAGGGTCGCTTCGTCGACGACATCAACCTGCCCGACCAAGCCTATGGGCTGGTATTCCGCTCGCCGATCGCCCATGGCCGGGTCCACCGCCTGGACCTGTCCGCCGCCCTGACCACGCCGGGGGTGTTGGCGATCTACACCGCCGCCGACATGGAAGCCGCGGGCTGTGCCTCCTTTCCCTTCCCCAGCCCGATCAAGAACCACGACGGGACGCCGCCGGCGATTCCGGCACGCTATCCCCTGGCTGGCGGAAAGGTCCGTTATGTCGGCGAGCCCCTGGCCTTCATCGTCGCCGAGACGATCAATGCCGCCAAGGATGCGGCCGAACTGATCGACTGGGATATCGAACCGCTGCCGGCGTTGACCGATCCGGTAGCCGCCCTTGAACCCGCGGCACCCCAAATCCATGACACGGTCGGCAATCAGTGCATTGACTGGCGCTATGGCGATGGGGCGGCGGTCGAGGCGGCATTCGCCGATGCCGCCCATGTCACCGAGATCGCGCTGACGATCAGTCGGGTCGCCGCCGTCCCCACCGAACCGCGCAGCGTGCTGGCCGATTTCGACCCGGCGACCGACCGCTTCACCTTGCATCTGGGCAGCCAGGGCGTGATCGGCATGCGCGCCGTGCTGGCCACGGTGCTGAACGTGGACAAGGAGCGAATCCGCGTACTGTCCGGCGATGTTGGCGGCTCATTCGGCATGAAATCCCAGCAATACCCGGAAAACGTCCTGGTTCTGCATGCCGCCCGCGACCTGAAACGGCCGGTCAAATGGACCGATGAGCGCACCGGCAGTTTCATTTCCGACACCCAGGGCCGCGACATGCAGGCCCGCGCCGCGCTGGCGCTGGATGCCGAGGGCCGGTTTCTCGCCCTGAAGATCGACATGCTGGGCAATCTCGGTGCCTATCCTTCGCCCTTTGGTCCCCTGATGCCGGGGGTCAATATCCAAAAGAACGCCCCCGGCCCATACCTGACGCCACTGATGGCGATCACCAGCCGCTCGGCCTATACCAACACCGTTTCCATTGCGCCCTACCGCGGGGCGGGACGGCCGGAAGGCGTCTATGTCATGGAACGGCTGATTGACCGGGCGGCCCGGGAAACCAGCCGCGACCCGGCCGAGCTCCGACGCCGCAATCTGATCCCGGCATCGGCGATGCCGTTTACCGCCGCATCCGGCCTGACCTATGACAGCGGCGATTTCGCGACCCTTCTGGACAAGGCGCTGGACGCCGCCGACTGGCAGGGTTGTGCATCGCGCAAGTCCGCGTCGCAAGCAAGGGGCCGGCTCAGGGGCCGGGCCGTGACAACCTATCTGGAAGTCACCGGCCCGCCGGGCAAGGAGCTGGGCGGCATCCGGTTCGGGGCGGACGGCAAGGTCACCATCCTGACCGGCTCTCACGACCAGGGCCAGGGCCACGCCACCACCTTCGCCCAGTTGATGGTCGACCGCCTGGGCCTGCCGTTCGATATGATCGAGCTGGTCCAAGACGACAGCGACGAGTTGATGCTGGGCGGCGGGACCGGGGGCTCGAAGTCCACCATCGCCAGCGGCAACGCCTTCGTCCAGGCCGCCGACGCAGTGATCGAGAAAGGCCGGCTGTGGGCCGGGCAGATCCTGGAGGCTGCGGTCGAGGATATCGAATTCCACGCCGGCGCCTTCCAGGTGGCCGGCACCGACCGGCGCATCGAACTGCGCGACCTGGCCTCCCAGGTCAAGGCCGAGGCGCCCGGTACTCCGGATCTGCCCGACAGTCTGGACACCGAACTGGCCACCGATACGCCGCCTTCGGCCTTCCCCAATGGCTGCCATGTCTGCGAGGTGGAAATCGACCCGGACACCGGCGCCGTCGAAATCGACCGCTATACCGTGGTCGACGATTTCGGCAATCTGATCAATCCCATGCTGGTCGAGGGCCAGGTCCATGGCGGTGTTGTCCAGGGCATCGGCCAGGCCCTGTTGGAGGAAATGGTCCTCGACGCGGACGGCCAGGTGTTGACCGGCTCGTTCATGGATTACGGCATGCCCCGGGCCGACCATATCCCCGACCTCAAGCTCGACTTCCACGCGGTGCCGGCGACCACTAATCCGCTCGGCGTCAAGGGCTGCGGCGAGGCCGGCACCACCGGCGCCATGCCCTGCGTGATCAACGCGGTACTCGACGCGTTGGCACCGCTAGGGGTCACCGACCTCGACATGCCGGCAACACCGGAAAAAATCTGGCGGGCGATCGATCAGGCGAAGTCGACGAAGGCGTCCACCGCTTCACGGTCGTAGCCCAGGCTGGCAGTCAACAGCTGTTTGGTATAGCCCTGCACCGCCTTACCGGCCCGCAGGCGCTCGGCGGTGGTTTCCTCTACCACCTGCCCCCGGTTCATCACCGCGATCCGGTCACACAGATGGGCGACCACGGCCAGGTCGTGGCTGACCATCAGATAGGTCAGGCCGCGGTCCCGCTGCAGCCCGACCAGCAGGTTGAGGATTTCCGCCTGGACCGAAACGTCGAGGGCCGAGGTCGGTTCGTCCAGCAGTACCACCCTCGGCTCCAGGATCAGGGCGCGGGCAATCGCCACCCTTTGCCGCTGGCCGCCGGAGATCTGGTGCGGATAGCGGAAGCGCAAATTGCGGCTCAACCCCACTTCGTCCAGAGCCTGCCAAATGCGCCGGTCACGGTCCGAAATCCGGTGCA
Source organism: uncultured Sneathiellales bacterium (assembly GCA_964344385.1). Taxonomy (GTDB): domain Bacteria; phylum Pseudomonadota; class Alphaproteobacteria; order CAYFNG01; family CAYFNG01; genus CAYFNG01. Next base: position 222,975 of record CAYFNG010000002.1, on the reverse strand, counting down.
CTGCCAGCGGCTCGGCCAGGATGTCGTTGACCGTGTGCCGCGGATGCAGCGACCCGTAGGGGTCCTGGAAGACCATCTGCAGCCGGCGGTATTGGGCCGGCGACCGCCGCGCGCCCAGCGGTTCGCCGTCGATTTCGATCCGCCCCTGCCAATCCGGATTGAGGCCGGCAATCACCCTGAGCACGGTCGATTTGCCGGAACCGGATTCGCCGACCAGACCGAAGCTCTCCCCCGCCGCGACATGGAACGATACCCCGGACACGGCCACGACTTCGGTGTTGCCGTGACCAAAGGTGACCGACAGATCCTCGACCCGGATCATCGCACGCCCCCGGTCTCGTCCAACCAGGCCGGGTCGCGGTCCAGCACCGGCAGGGTTGCCGTACCACGGTCCAGCCTGGGCAGGCAGTTCAACAGGCCGATGGTGTAGGGGTGTTGCGCCTCGCTCAACCGCTTGGCGTCCAGCACCTCCATCACCCGTCCGCCATACATCACCAGGATGCGGTCGCAGAACGAGGCCACCAGGTCGAGGTCGTGGCTGATCAGGATCAGGCCCATGCCCCGGTCCCGGACCATATCGTCCAGCAACGCCAGCACCTGCAACTGCACCGTGACATCCAGGGCCGAAGTCGGCTCGTCGGCGATCATCAGATCCGGCTCCGGGATCAGCATCATCGCGATCATGATCCGCTGGCCCATGCCGCCCGATACCTGGTGCGGGTACAGGCGGTAGACCTTTTCCGGTTCGCGGATGCGGACCTTGTCCAGCATCTCAACCGCCCGTTGACGGGCCTGGGCGCGGTCGGCCCCGGTATGGACCCGGTAGGCCTCGGCGATCTGCCGCCCCACCGTCATCACCGGATTCAGGGAATAGCCGGGATCCTGCATGATCATCGAAATCCGGTTGCCGCGCAGCTCGCGCATGGTGCGCCGACCGGCGGCCAGAATGTCGATACCGTCGAAGTCGAGCCGCCTGGCGTCCAGCCGGCCATTGGCGGCCAACAGCTTCAGGATGGCGCGGCCGGTCTGCGACTTGCCGGAACCGGACTCACCGACAATGCCCAGCCTTTCGCGGCCCAGCTCAAAGCTGACGCCGCGCACCGCCTCGACCACCCCTTTTGGCGTGGTGAACGACACCTTGAGGTCCTCGACGCTGAGCAGAGGGCGGCTCATCCACCGTCTCCGCTGCGCGGGTCGAGCACGTCGCGCAGGCCGTCGCCCAGCAGGTTGAAGCCCATGCTGACCACCAGGATGGCGATGCCGGGTATGGTCGGCACCCACCACTGGTCCAGCAGGAACTGCCGGCCGGTCGAGATCATCGCGCCCCATTCCGGCAGCGGCGGCTGGGCCCCAAGGCCGAGAAAACCAAGGCCGGCCGCGGTCAGGATAATGCCGGCCATGTCCAGGGTCAGCCGAACGATGACCGAAGGCAGGCACAGCGGCACCACGTGCGAGGCCAGGATCCGCGCCGACGAGGCGCCCTGCATGCGGGCCGCCACGATGTGTTCGGAATTGCGGATGGTCAGGGTTTCGGCCCGGGCGATACGGGCAAAGGGCGACCAGGTGGTGAGCGCGATCGCCAGCACCGCGTTCTCCAGGCCCGGCCCCAGCACCGAGACGAAGGCGAGGGCCAGGATCAACCGCGGAAAGGCCAGGAAGATGTCGGTCAGCCGCATCAGCACGGTATCGACCCAGCCGCCCAGATAGCCCGCCGTGGTGCCGATCACCAATCCGATCGGGACCACGATCACCGCCACCAGGCCGACGATATAGAGGGTCACCCGCGAGCCCCAGACGATGCGGTCGAAGATGTCGCGCCCCAATTCGTCGGTTCCGAACCAATGGTCGCCATCGGGCGGCTGCAACCGGTTGGCCAGTGCCTGTTCGCTGCCGTCGCCGGCCGCGATCCACGGCGCCACGGCGGCGACCAGCAGCAGGAAGGCGATGATCAGCAGGCCGGCCATGGCAATCGGATTGCCGCGAAAGGAGAGCCAGGCCAGATAGAAGCGCTGGCAGCGTGCCTGCAGCACCGATTGCGGCTCGTCGGCCAACAGCCATTCGGTACCTGCGCTCATTGCCGAGCCCTCGGGTCGACCAGGCGATAAAGCGCATCCGAGAACATGTTGATCCCGACGAAGCAGACCCCGACCACCGTGGTGCCGCCAACCACCGCGTTCATGTCGGCATTGAACAGCGACGAGGTGATGTACTGGCCTATACCGGGCCAGGCAAAGACGGTCTCGGTCAACACCGAACCTTCCAGCAGCGAGGCATAGGTCAGACCGATGATGGTGATCAGTTGGACCAGCACGTTGCGAAATGCGTGGCGCCAGATCACCGCCAGTTCACTGAGCCCCTTGACCCGCGCCGTCAGAACATATTCCTGGCTCAACTGGTCGAGCATGAAACTGCGGGTCATGCGAGCGATATAGGCCAAAGCAAAGGTTGCCAGCATCGACGCCGGCAGCACCAAGTGGGCGGCGGCGTTCCGGAATATCTCCCATTCCCCCTGCATCGCCGAATCCAGCAGGATAATCCCGGTGGTCGGATCGACGATACCGTCGTAATAGACTTCGATCCGGCCCGGGCCCGGCAACCAGCCCAGCTTGGCGTAGAACACCAGCAGCGCAACCATGCCCAGCCAGAAGATCGGCACCGAATAGCCGAACAGGCCAACCACCCGGACGATATGATCGACCATGCGCCCCTGGCGCACCGCCGCGACCACGCCCATCGGCACCCCGATCACAACCCCGGCCAGGGTGGCGATGGTGGCCAGTTCCAGAGTGGCGGGGAAAAATCGGATCAGGTCGTCCAGCACCGGCCGGGTGGTCATGATCGACTTGCCGAAATCGCCTTGCAGCAAATTGCCGAGATAGATCACGTATTGCTGCCACAACGGCTTGTCGAGGCCGAGCTTCAGGCGCATCGCCTCGTAGACTTCCTGGCTGGCTCGATCGCCGACCATGGCCAGGGCCGGGTCGGTGGGCATCACCCGGCCGATGATGAAGGTGATGGCGGTCAGGCCGATGAAGGTGAGCGCGATGGTCAGGGCCAGATTGCCGACCCGGCCCAGATTGCGAAACGGGGACGGGCCATTGCCCGCCCCCGTACCGCGCTTCAACGCAAACGCCACGAAATCCGGCCGCGGCGGTTATTTGGTCACGGTGCGGTAGAACACCAGGTCGAAATTGGCACCGCTGACCAGGCCCTTGACGTTCTTTCGGGTGGCGACCTGCTCGTTAAGCTGGAACATCACCGAGAACGGGCCCGCCTGCTGAACCTGTTTCTGCAGATCGAGATACAGTTTTTCGCGGGTGCCCAGGTCGAGCTCACGCGCCGCCTTTTCGGTCAGTGCGTTGATATCGGGGTTCGACCACGAGGTCCGCCAGGCCAGCTTGCCGGTCAGTTTGGCCTCCATCCGGTTGTCCGGATTGTGGGCGAAGCTGTCCGTGTTGGAATGGGGATCGACATAGTCCGGCGACCAACGCGCGACGATCAGGTCGTGCTTGCGGGCCCGGTATTTCGGCCACAGGGTCTTGCCCTCGGACAGCACGATCTTGGATTTGACCCCGACTTTGGACAGCGACTGCTGCACCGACTGGGCGATCTCCTGATAGGGCGAATGGTTCAGGGTATCGATCGTCACCTCGAAGCCGCCATCGCCATGGCCTTCCTGGGCCATCAGGGCCTTGGCCTTGTCGATGTCGTACGAGAACGGCGTCTCTTCCAGCGAGGCCCACAGGCCCGACGGCCAGATCGACTGGTGCACCTTGTACTGGCCGGTCAGGAACGACTTGGCCATGCCCTGATAGTCGATCAGATAGCGCATGGCATGGCGCACGCCGGGTTTTTTCAGAATCGGATGGGCATCGTTGGTGGCCAGATAGATCAGTCCCGCCTTGGGATAGTCGTTGACCACGATATCCGAATTGCTGGCCAGGCCCTTGATCTGGTCCGGGGTCAGTTCACGCGCCATGTCGGCATCGCCCTTTTCCAGCAAAAGCCGTTGGGCCGACGGTTCCGGGACGTGGCGCAGCACGACCCGTTTCATCGCCGGGGCGCCGTGGCGGTAATCCGCGTTGGCTTCCAGCGACACCAGCTCGTTGGCCTTCCACGATTTCAGGGAATAGGGGCCCGAGCCGGCGCTGTGGTTCTTGAGCCATTCATAGCCCAGATCGCCGTCCTTTTCGTGGCTCATCACCACCTTCTTGTCGATCACCGAACCAACACTGGCCGACAGCGCATTCAGCACCAGGCCCGGTGACAGGTCCTTGGTGATTTTCAGGGTGACGGTGTCGCCGCTGGACGTCACCAACTGGTCGACATTGTCGGCGGTCCAGCCGAACTGGGTGAAGATGAAAGCCGGCGTCTTGTTCAGCTTGATCACCCGGCTCAGCGAAAACGACACGTCCTCGCCGCGGATCGGGTTGCCGGAGTGGAAGGTCAAGCCGGGACGGACCTTCAGGGTGATGGTCTTGCCGTCGCCGCTGATCTGATAGCTTTCGGCGACGCCGCCGACCAGGGTCTTCAGATCCTCGGCCTCGTACATCATCACCCGGTCGTAAAGGTTGGCGACCACTTCGCCGCCGGTGAATTCGAACACCTCGGCCGGGTCCAGGGTGATAATATCGCTGATATTCTTGGCCATCACCAGCATGTCGGGCGGGGTGCCGGCCTGTGCCGACGGCCCGCTGGCCACCGACAGGGCGATGCCGGCGGTCAACACGGATGTGAGAATAGCTTTGTTCATTCCTCCCTCCTTGATCGCGGTAAAAATAGTGGCCCTTGGTCGGCACGCGGTGCCGCCCGGACCCAATCGATTTTGACGGGGCTACAACAAACGCAACAATTCGGCCGCCGCGTCGCACGTCAAAGGTGCAAGCGGCGGTCACGCCTCGTGGCTCCGATCATCCCCCGGCGACGGGCCTTTGACAAGTCACAAGCTGTTATCTTTTGCGGGCTGGGGCGGAACGGCCGTTCGACCGAAAACTATAATCGCAGCCCCAACTCCCTTCCCTCGTAAATCGCCATCACCGCCAGCCGTGGCGCGACGCAGTCGCCGATGGTGTGGATCTCGGTCTCGCTGCCGGCCAGCTCTTCCGCCAGCCAGGTCTCTGCCTGGTTGACGGTGGCCAGGACCAGGGTATCGGCCGCCAACGTCCTGGTATCTCCGCCCAGCAGGTCGACCAGCGTGGCGCCGTCGCCGTGCCATTCGTCGATCGCGGTGTCGGTGATCGATACCACCCCCAGGCTGGCGAGCTTGCGCCTGAGCGGCCAGTCGGCGGCGGTCCGCACCAGTTCCCAGCCAACCATCGGCAAGCGGGTGACGATGGTCACCAGGTGGCCCTGCTCGGCCAGGTGCCAGGCGGTGCCGGCCCCGTGCCAATGGCCGATGTCGTCCAGCACGATCACCCGTTGTCCCGGCCGGGCCGCCCGGCCCACCACATCCTCGACCGAATACACCCCGCCGCGGTCGATCCCGTTGAGCCGGTCGCGCCCGGGCAGCGCCTTCTGGAAACCGGTCTCAGTGGGCAGCGACCCGGTCGCCAGCACCACGGCATCGGCGGCGAAACCGGCGACATCCGCGCCCTCCATCGGGGTGTTGAGCCGGAGGTCGACGCCAAGGCGCGCCAGTTCGCCCTCATACCAGGCGATCAGATCCAGGATCTGGGACCGCCGCGGTTGTTCGCCGGCCAGCCGGAAGCGGCCGCCCAGGGTTGGCGCCGCCTCGGCCAAAGTCACGTCATGACCACGCGACGCCGCCACCCGGGCGCATTCCAGACCGGCCGGACCGCCGCCGACAACCAGCACCCGGCGCGGCGCCGTGGCGGGCTCGAAGCGGTCGCCACCCCATTCGAACTCGCGCCCCGACGACGGGTTGACCAGGCACGAGATCCAATAGTCCCGGTGGCGCCGGCCCCAGCACATCTGATTGCACGAGATGCAGGGGCGGATTTGCTCCGGCGTGTCGGCCCGGGCCTTGTTGCCGAGATGCGGGTCGGCGATCTGGCCGCGTACCAGGCTGACCATGTCGGCCTCGCCGGCCCCGACCACGTAATTGGCGTTCTCGGGCGTGCGGATATGGCTTTCCGCCTGGACGCGGGTGTGGGACGCGACGCTTTTCAAAGCGGCGGCCAGCGGCGCCCCCAGCTTGTCCTCGTAGAGGAAGGTCGGGATCAGCTTGTAGAAATCGAAATAGCTGCCGGTGCCGCAGGTCATGTAGTCGATCAGGGCGCGACTGTCGTGATAGCTGAGGATTTCCTGCATCGCCTCGACCGATAGCGCGACATCGATTTCCGGATCGATGCTGACCGCCATGCCGATGATGAAATCCTCGCCGACGGCGGCCCGGATGCGACTGCACAGTTCGGTGGAAAAGCGCATTCGGTTTTCGAAACTGCCACCCCAACGGTCGTCGCGCCGGTTCGACCAGGGGGTCCAGAACTGGTCGATCAGGGCGTGGTAGGCGGCGAACAACTCGACCCCGTCGAAACCGCAGGCCCGGGCCCTTAAGGCGGCATCGACGAAGCTTTCGATCGCCGCCTCGATCTCGGCCTCGCCCATGGCGTGGCTACCGTCGGAATCATGGTAGGACGGCAAACCGGACGGCGACCAGCTGGGCGCAAAGGAATTGTCGAAATCGCCGTGCTGGCCGACATGGTAGAGCTGCTGGATCATCACCACGTCATGGGCGTGGCCGGCCTCGGTGATGGCGCGAAAGCCGGGGATGACGGCGTCGTCGCCGACCCGGAAATTGCCCCGGGTCAACAACGCCGTGCGGTGCACCGGCACCGGCTCGACGACAATCATCGCGGCCCCGCCGACCGCCCGCTCGCGGTAGTAGCCGAGATGGCGCTCGCCGGGCAGCCCGGCCTCGGCCATGTTGGCGGTATGGGCGCCGAACACCAGCCGACTCTTCAGGGTCTTGTGGCGCAGTGGCAAAGGTGAAAACAGGTGGGGGAACAGCGTCGACATCGGCCCTTACCGTCAAACCAGCGCCCCGAAGCGGGCGCCCCCGCATCTTGGTCGATCCGGCGCGGGCTTGCCAAGCAAAAGCGCCCCGGCCTCAACCGGTCAGGCGGCGCTTTCGGCGGCGCCAGATATCGGCGTAGATGACCAGGTTGATCGCCAGGACGCCGAAGCCGATGGCAATGAAGGCGCTGCGCGGCAGGCGGCCGTCGACCAGCAGTTCGGGATAGATCAGCGGCATCAGGTAGCGTTCGACGAAACTGGTGTCATAGCCCTGGGCGGCCCCGGCGGCCCGCCAGTGGTTCTCCAGATAGGTGAGCGGGCAGATCCAGCCGAGGAATTCGATCCCGACGCCCCAGGCCGCCGCCGGCAGGTGCACCCAGGCAAGCCGCGGCCAACGGCGAACCAGAATGCCGCCGCCGATCACGAACAGTATGAACGCGAAATGCAACACCACCGTCGTGTCGGCCAACACCCGGGACAGCATCTGATTGGTGAACCTCCGGTGCTCGGGAACAGAAATTTGTATCTTAAACGTGCAAAAAGATGAAAGGTAGCTGTCAGTTTTTAAATATTAAATTGGGAAAACGCGGTTGGCCTGCAACTTTAGCGCCTTTTCCCGCTAATGAAAATCAAAAACTATTTCCTTTTTATTTGAGCGAGAACTCGAAAAATAAACGAAAGTTATAAGTACTTTTTTCTAGAAATAAGTACTTCCTCGACTTTCATTATATTGTTCTATGTCAGTCCGCCGAAAGCTGTGTTAGTTTCAGGGTGGTTCTCGACTCTTTCTCGGGAACCTGGAGTTGGATTGTTTGTATCGTATTTGGCGGAATAGATGCGTATTTTAATCGCAGATGGGCACGCCTTGTTTCGTGACGGGTTGGCAACCCTCTTGCGCGAAATGGCGCCCAAGGTCGAGGTCTTCCACGCCAATGACTTCGGCGAAACCGTCGAAGTCGCGACCGGGCAGCAACCGCTCGACCTCGTGCTGCTGGAGCCGGCCATGCCCGGAGGGGACCTCGTCAATTGCCTTCAAGCGCTTCAGGCGATCAACCATGACACGGCCATTGTCGTCGTTTCGGCCTCCGAAAACAGCGGCGACATCCGTGCCGCGATCGAGGGAGGGGCGGCCGGCTACATCCCAAAAACCGCCGGTGCCAAGTTGATGCTGCGGGCGTTGGACCTAGTCTTGAGCGGTGGTGTCTATATTCCGGAGAGCCTGTTGACCAACGGAGCGGCAAAACCGGGCTGGCGCCCCAAGGGCGAGGCCAAGCCGGCAAAGCTCAACGGGTTGACCCGGCGCCAGAACCAGGTCATGGCCCGCCTGATCGAAGGCAAGTCCAATCGGCAAATCGCCGCGGAACTGGATCTGGCCGAAGGCACTGTCAAGGTCCATGTCACGGCGATCCTGAAAGCGCTGGACGTCAGGAACCGCACCCAGGCCGTAATCCGGGCCAACGCATTGGGGTTCGAATAGAACTAGATCGGCGTCGAATTTAAGTCGTTCAACTCCGCCCTCTGGCCATCGACAGGGGGCAACGCGCAGGCTAATTTGACCGCACTTTCCCTTTGGACCTGGAGGTCGGCCGGTGCCGAAAGCAATCGACTATTATCTGTCCCTGCAATCACCCTGGACGTATCTGGGCAGCGCCAGGCTACAGGCCATGGCGGCAGAACTGGGTGCCGTGGTCAATGTCATGCCGATCAATTTCGGCACCATCTTTCCAGCCAGCGGCGGCTTGCCGCTGGCGAAGCGGGCGCCGCAACGACAGGCTTATCGCCTGACCGAACTGTCCCGGTGGCGCGACCATCTGGGCGTCGCGCTGAACCTGGAACCCCGCTTTTTCCCGGTTGACGAACGCGCTGCCGTCGGCCTGGTGATCGCAGCCCGACAGGCCGGCGCGGATTGCCTGTCGCTTTCGCACGCCGTCCTGCGCGCGGTCTGGGCCGAAGAGCGCGATATCGCCGACCCCGCCACCTTGGCGGCGATCGCCGACGAGTGCGGCCTGGCCGGCAACGATCTGGTCGCCGCCGCGGACAGCGAGGACATCGCCGAAACCTACCGGGTCGACACCGAGTCCGCCCTGGCACGCGGCGTGTTCGGCGCCCCCACCTATGTCTATAACAACGAACTGTTCTGGGGGCAGGACAGGCTCGACTTCCTGGAACGCGCGCTGCGCCGATAGCCGAAGGACCACGTCATGACCTTGGACCCCCAGGCACGCCTGGTTCTCGACATGGCCGAAGCCAGCGACCGGCCGCAATTGTATAGCCTGAGCCCGGAGGAGGCTCGGGCCGAATTCGCCATCGCGATCAAGATCCTGGACACCGATCCGCCGGCCGTGGCCGAGATCAGGGACATCGAAGCCCCGGGTCCGGCCGGGCCGGTTCCGATCCGCCTCTATCGCCCACACATTGAAACCGGCGGGCCGTTGCCGGTGCTGGTGTTCTATCACGGTGGCGGTTTCGTGATCGGCGACCGCGACACCTATGAAACGCCGTGCCGGACCCTGGCCAACCAAGCCGGCTGTCTGGTCGCATCGGTCGACTATCGGCTGGCGCCGGAGTACAAGTTCCCGGCCGCCGTCGATGACGCCTGGGCCGCGCTGACCTGGATCGCTGCCAACGCCGCCGGATTTGGCGGTGACGCCGCGCGCCTGGCGGTCGGCGGCGACAGCGCCGGCGGCAATTTGAGCAGCGTCATGGCACGAATGGCCAGGGATGCCGGCGGCCCCGACCTGGCCCTGCAGATGCTGATCTATCCGGCCACCAGGCTGGACGGGGACACCGATAGCCACCGTAGGCTGGGCGAGGGCTACTTCCTGACCCGCGAGCTGATGAACTGGTTCATGGACCACTATCTGAACGGGCCCGAGGACCTGACCGATCTGCGCGCCTCGCCGGGCCTGGCCGAGGATCTCGGCGGCCTGGCGCCGGCCTATGTGGTGACGGCGGGTTACGACCCGCTCAGCGACGAGGGCGAGGCCTATGCCGCCGGCCTGTCAGCCGCCGGCGTGCCGGTGGAGACGCGACGGTTCGACGGCCAGATCCACGGCTTCCTGTCGATGGGCAAGGTCATCGAAGCGGCCGGAACCTGCCTCGACGAATGCGCCACCGCGCTGAGACGGGCCTGGCGTTAGGTTTATCCGTCCGCGGCGAGGATCAGGTCCGCCGCCTTTTCGGCGATCATGGTGGTCGGGGCATTGGTGTTGCCGCTGGTCAGGCGCGGCATCACCGAGGCATCGACCACCCTGAGGCCACCGACCCCGCGCACCTGCAACTCCGGATCCACGACCGCCAGTTCGTCGGTGCCCATTTTGCAGGTGCCCACCGGGTGATAGACGGTGGCGCCGGTGCTGCGGGCGAATTCCAATAGCGCGTCATCATCGTCCGCCGCATCCCCCGGTGTCAGTTCCTGATCGACGATGGGGCGCATGACATCGGTCGCCATGACGGCGCGGGCGATCCGCATGCCCGCCACATGCACCGCGCAGTCGTCCGCATGGCTGAGGAAATTGGGCTGGATTTCCGGCGCGTCGCGGTAATCCGGCGTCGCGGCATGGATATGGCCGCGGCTTTCCGGGCGCATCTGGCAGGGCCCGATCGTCAACCCGGGAAACCGGTCGAAGACCCGCTTCTTGGGGTCTTTGAAGGTGGCATGGACGATATGGTACTGGATGTCCGCGTCCTCCAGGTCCGGGCGGCTCTTGACGAAACCGGCGACGATGCCGGCCGGCATGGTCAAGGCTCCGCGGCCGGCGAAGACGAACTTGGCTGCTTCCAGCGCCAGTGGCAGACCGCGGGTCAGGCGGTTGAGGCTCTCGACGCCGTTCAGCCGCCAACTCAGCCGCGAGATATAATGGTCCTGCAAATTCTCGCCGACCCCGGGCAGGTCCTGCACCACCTCGACGCCCAGGTCCCGCAGTCGCGCCGCCTGGCCTATTCCGGACAGTTCCAACAGATGCGGTGATTTGACCGCACCAGCGGCCAGAATGACCTCGCGACGGGCCCGCACCGTGACTTGGTTTTCGCCCTGTTGAAAGATGACCCCCGCGGCGCGCCCGTCCTCGATCACCAGTTTACGGGCCATGGCATGGGTCTCGATCCGCAGGTTCTTCCGGCGGCCCCTGATCGGGTCCAGGTAACCGTCCTTGGCGCTGAACCGGCGCCCGTTCTTCTGGTTGACCTGGAAATAGGTAAAACCGGCCTGGGCGGCGCCGTTATAATCGTGGTTGGTCGCATAGCCCAATGCGCCACCGGCTTGGATCACGCGATCCAGCAACGGGTAGCGGGTGGCGGTCCGGGCCACGTTGATGGGGCCGCCAACCCCGTGAAACTCATCACCGCCCAGTTCACAATGCTCGGCCCGTTTGAAATAGGGCAATATGTCGGCATAGGACCAGCCGGTGCAGCCGAGCTGGGCCCAGGTGTCGTAATCCCGGGCCTGGCCCCGGACATAAACCATGCCGTTGATGGCGCTGGACCCGCCCAACACCTTGCCGCGTGGCACCGGGATGGGGCGGTCGCGGGTATCGCCATGCGGTTGGGTGTCGAACAGCCAGTTGACCTTGGGGTCGACCATGGTCTTGACGTAGCCGACCGGGATGCGAATCCATGGGGTCCGCCCTTCGCCACCGGCCTCCAACAGGCAGATGCTGACCCGGTCGTCAGCGCTGAGCCGGTTGGCCAGAACACAGCCGGCCGTTCCGGCACCGACAATGACGTAATCAAACTCCATATCCACCCCACCCTATCAACCCGACTAACGGATGAAATCTAACACATGCTAAGCCGGCCAGTTCAAGCCGCCATGTCGCCGGGCGGGCGGGGTTCGCGGGCCAGCGCCAGGGCCAAGCCCAGGGCCACCAGGTGCGCGACCTGCCACCAGGCGGACCAGAACGAGAAATTGAACAGGCCTGCGGTCCAATAGCCGCCGGCAACCGCCATCGCCACCAGCACCGCCGCGTCGGGCCGGCGCGCGAAGTCGCGCAACAGGCGCAACAGGAACCAAATGACGCCGCCCAGGGTCGCCAGGGCGGCAGCCACCCCGGCCTCGATCATGATTTCCAGAAACCAGTTGTGGGGATGGCCCGGCACCATTTCCTGACCCAGGCCATAAGCCTCGGCATGGGCACCGGGAACGAAGTTCGAAAGGTTGAGCCCGAAACCCGTCCATGGACGGGTCATCGCGGTATCGAACACAAAGGCCCAGATCGCCTGGCGATGGATGTCGACCAGCGACGTCGGCAGGTAGGGCTCGAACCCGGCCACGCTGCGGCCCAGCCCCAACCCGGAGACATTGGCGAGAGTAGCGGCAGCGGCAACCAGAACGGCGGCAAGCGTGACCGCACGCCTGGTCTTGGACCAACCGCCGAACACCGCGCCCAGCAGGAACACCATCAGCATCGCCAGGCCGCCGGCCATCGGGGATTTCGATTGTGTGGCCAGGATCACCGCCAACGCCGCAGCGATCGCGGCCATTGAAACAGCGCGCCAGGTCCCGGTCAGCCGCATCGCCCCCAGGGCCAGGATGGGGATCATCAACAGAACCGCATTGGCATAGGATTTCAGGGTTGCGGCCGGCAGGAAGTCGCGCCCGGGCTGCAGCCGCGCCCAGGCCAGGAAATCGGGGTGCACATAGAGCGCGGCGAGGGTAATGCCCAGTGCTACCGCGCTGGCCGCCACGAAGGCCTTCAGGGCAAGCCCGGCAAGACCGGGCTGGAGCCTGGGAACTTCGGCGCAGAGCCCGACGACCGTCAGAAATCCGGCGGTGCGGGCCCAAAAGCCCGCAGAGTGCAGCGGATCGCCGGAAAACACGACGCCGAGTAACCAGGTCAACAGGACAAGCGCGACCACACGGACCGTGGGAGCCGCGGCCCAGGCGAGGAATATCGCGCGCAGACCGGTTCGGCCCAGTCCGATCACGCCGGCAATCAGGGCCAAAGCCAGGGCAATCGCGATTTCCGCTGGCCCCATCACCAGAAGCGGCAGCGAGAGGGCGAGGAAAACCGAAGAGGCCTTCAGCCAAACCGTAGAATTCTGCCCAGCCATGGAACGCCGTCCCCCACGCCACTTCAAACCGCCCGGAATTCACGGACCGGGCGGACGCTTGGCATAACGCGCATTTCTTCGTCAGACAATGGGTTTTACCGGCCGAACGGTGCCGGCTTGAGTGGCGCGACTGGCGCAGTGGACCACCCCACAGTCCACGCCGAACCTTAAAGCAAGCTGAAATTCTCCAAGAAAAACAAAAATAAATCAAAATAAAACTGATCACTCAGCGTTTCAAAACAAGCATATATCGTCGATTTTCTTTACAGAACGAATTTAGAATAACAATAGTTTTCCCGGTTATTGCCCAATTTTATTTAACACAAACATTCTGGCCTGCTTTTTGCTGCCCAGCTGCCAACAACCCGGTTGGGGCCTCCCGGGTTCGGCGCGGTATTTCGGCGCCACTGCACAGTCATCAAGCTGCATCCGGCCCACCACCATCGACCGGATGCAGAAACAAGGAACGGACTTAATGACGCCCCAACAGGTTTCCGGGAATTTGTTCCCTCGGCGGCAAACCATCGCCGCACTCGCCCTATTCCTCCTCGGCCTGACCACCTCGGCAACCGGCCACGCGCAAACCGCCGACCCGGTCATCGGCGGCTGCCTCTACACCGGTCAAGGCACCGTGACCTTTGTCCCCGACGCCTTGGGCGAACCGGTCGCGAACTGGTCGACCGTCTATGCCGCCGACGGCGCAACACCGATCACCGATGCCCAGATCATGGTTCAGAGTCAGCATGACGGCGGCATCGTCGCCTATGGCAACCTTGGTACAGGGGTCGACGGTCATTGCTGGGAGGCAATCATTCCCGCCACCGCGACGCCCGGCACGCCGGACGCAACCGACCTGATCGTCACCTTCAGCGCCCCTGGCCATGGCACGACCAGCCGGGAATTCACGTGGGATGCAGGCCTTGCCGCCTTCACCCATCCCACCGGCCCCGACCTCGCGGCCGGCGGCACCGGTGATTCGTCGGTCGTCGCGGTCGGGGCACAGGATGCCTATCTGCCGCCGTTGGATGCCGACAACCAGCTGCCTAAGGCCAACCTGTTGCACTATGTCTTCTATGACAATTTCACCAACCTGGCCGATGACGGGCCGACCAAGGACCCCGGACTTAACGGGGTCACGGTGCGGGTCTACGATCCGGCCGGCAATCTGGTCGCCGAACAGGTCAGCGGTTCGCGGACCAGCTTCACCACCGCTGACGGTTTGACCTATGGTCCGGGCGGCGCGATGCCGGCACATGGCTTCGTCTACTTCGAGGGCCTGCCGGCCGGCGAGTTGATCGTCGAGTCCGACCCTTCGACGGTGACCAACGCGGCCAACCCCCACATGCCGGCAAATATCCTGCACCTGGCCCATAGCGGCACCGGTGGTGACTGCCTGGACCCGACCACCGGCCGCATCGATTACCGCCAACCGGGTTGCGCCTGGTATCAGACCGTGACCGAAGAGGGCGGCCACGCCTGGGATGCCCAGCTTCGTCCGCAAGACACCGGGACCGAAGCCGGCGGCTACCTGACCTGGCACGGCTTTATTGAAAAGATCGGCCCCGACGCCGGCGGCAACCCGGCCGTCGCCGGTTCCGTCAGCGGCCTGCTGATCGACGCCGACGGCAACGACCCGCAGGAACCGTTCCCCGCCACCCTGGGCGGGCGGGTGCCGCCGACCAATGCCCGCTATGCCGACGGCACGCCCTGGGACACCAATTCCAACGGCGCGGTGGGCGGTGTCGTCGACAGTTTCCGCTTTGACGTCCTGCCCAATGCGCGCATTCCCGATGCGATCGTGGCGCTGTTTACGCTCGGCGATAATCCGCAGTTGGTGGCAACCACGGAAGCCACGCCGATCGCCAATTACAACGACCCCAGCACCGGCGGCGAGTTCGCCTTTACCAATGTCGCGCCGGGGCGGTACGAGATGTTCGTCTTCGACCACGACCTGGTCAACGTCCCGAAGGTCGGCACCGGCGCCACGGTTCAGTCCGGGGTCAACACCGCCGTCACCGTCTTGGTGCCGCGGTTCGCGGCTCGGGTTCAAGGGTTCGTGGAAAATAGCGGCACACCCGTTGCCGACACGGCGGTCAAGCTGTTCTACGAGAGCGGCGCCACCAAACAGGCCACCGCCACGAACCCGGTCGGCTGGTTCAACTTCGACGCGGCGCCCGAGACCGGCGTCCCGGGCCAGGTCTATGCCGACCTGCCCGACGGCACCACCCGACGCGGCCGCATCCTGACCGAGGATTTCCAGCGGCTCGACCCCAACCTGCCGGTCGGTCCGGGCAATCCGGCGATCACCAGCATCACCCACAATGGTATGAGCAGGGTCGTGCAATGGTGGACCCTGAACTATTTCGCCGACCTGCAATTGGAAGACATTCCGGCCGAGGTCGGCAACCTGATCGGCAATGTCCACTATGAGCACCTGCCGCTGGGTACCTGGGTCGGCAACGGCGTCTGGGACGAAGCCGATGAGAAGCTGTTTCAGGGCGTCACAGTCAACCTGCTAGACGCGGCCGGCGCCGTAATCGCCACCACCGCCACCGGCGCTCTGGACGAAGCCGACACGGTCCGCCAGGGCTGGATCCCGTCCGGCACCTTCCCGCCCAACGAAATCGGCGGCGTGTTTGCCGGCCCGGTGGTATGTGACACCGGGAACCTGGCTGACAATTGCCGCCAGACCACGGGCCTGCCGGCACCGGCGGTCGGGTATTACGAATTTCGCGATCTGGCACCGGGTTCCTACCAGGTCGAGATCGTACCGCCGGCCGGCATGACCGACCTCTATAGCAAGTTCTTTGCCTCGCTGAACGGCACCGGCAGCGGCATCACCGGCCTGGCCAAACGGGCCGGCGACGAAGACATCCTGTTCTTCGACGGCACCAAGTTCCACCTGTTCTTCGACGGCTCGGCCCACGGGCTGCCGCGGGATGCCGATATCGACGCCCTGCACGTGGTCGACCACGACACCTTCTACCTGTCGTTCGCCGGTGCCGGAACGGCCCAGACCACCGCCGTACCGGCCGGTGTGAGCAGCGCACCTTTCCTGGCCGATGACGAGGACATCGTTCTGTTCGACGGCGGGGACTGGAGCCTGGTCTTCGACGGATCGGCCCACGGGCTTGGCGACAATAACGGCGAGGATATCGACGCGCTCTCCGTGCTGGACGATGGCCGCCTGGTGATCTCCACCCGGGGCGCGGGTAACGCCCGCAAACCGTCGTTGAACCCGACGCCGTTGGCCACCGACCCCGCCGGCCCCTGGACCGGCACCAACCCCCGGCCGCAGGACGAGGACCTGATGGTCTTCGATCCTGTCACCGGCTTCTTCGGTATGTATTTCGACGGGTCGGACATCGGCCTGGCCGATGGCAAGGCGCTGGAAAACGTCTGGGGCGCGGCGGTATCGCCCACCGGTGACATTCACCTGACCACGGCCCGCAGTTTCGCCATCGCCGCGGCCTTGACCGGCGGCGGCAACGACATCTTCGCCTGCCGTGGCGCCAGCACCGGGCGCAAAACCGCCTGCGCTGCTGAAGCCTTCCTGTTCCAGGGCACGCCGCTGGGACTGGAGGACACCAAGTTGGAAACCCTGGACGCCGTGTCCCTGTTCGGCCTGGGCCTGCGCCAGGACATCATCGTGACCGGCGGCCAGGGGCGACGGGTCGACGTGGCGGTGACCAGCATCGACGTCGCCAACGGTGCGACCTATGGCGTCCCCATGGCGGGGATCGTCGAAGGTGGCAATTTCAGCGGCAATGGCGATCTGGACCCCAACCCGACCAGCCTGCTGTTCGAAGAAGCACGGGCGATCGTTGGCGCACCGCTGGCGGTTTACGACCACTACAACTACTTCCTGGGCGTTGCCTTCCAGGGCGATCCGAACTGCAACCCGACCAACAACGCGTTGCACGTGCCCGGCGATCCCGCCGACCCGTTCTCCTGTTCGTCGTCCCTGGTGGTCGAGCAAGGGCCGGAAATGGAACGCCGTTTCGCACCGGGTGCCCATCGCTATATCGGTAACGACCCGGCCTTCCCCGACAGCAACATCCCCGAGTTCGCCGGCGGCCCCTTGCTGCCCGGCTTCGATCCGGACTTCGAATGGATGGAACTGTCCGTCCACCTGCCGCAGGCCGGGGCCAAGTTCGAGCAGGCCTGGACCCCGTTAACGCCGCCCGGCGGCGGCACCACGGCCGGGTTCTGCGTCGTCGCCCTGGATATCCAGAGCTTCGCCGCCGAGGCAGGCAATTGGGGTGTCACCGCCACCATCACGCTGCATGACGGCTTCACGCCGCAGGCCGAGGCGGAAGTCCGTGGCACCTGGGACGGCACCAACCAAACGGGCTGCACGACCGACGCCAGCGGGCAATGTACGATGACCCTGGAAAAGGTCGACCCACCGGCCGCAACCGTCAGCTTTGACATCGGATCGGTGACCCCGGTCAACCCGGCCTATGTCTACAATCCAAACGCCCTACCGGGTAACGGCTACTCCTGCGTAGCCTTGCCGTGGATCGTCGCGGCGCCATAGACCCACCGGTGGCCGGGGTTCGGCGGGGTCAGCCCCGGCGCCTCGGCCACCGTTGCGCATCGGCCCGGGCTAGGCCGAAAAGTTCCCGTGCTTGATGGATTGTGCGATCCGCTTCGGTTTGGCCCAGGACAAGTTGTCGCAATGGGCGCAAAGCGGGATCTTGTCCCGCCCCTTGAGCATCGCCTGCTGCACCATCCGCCGTTCCGGGCTGGCCCAGGCCTCGGGCAGGGATTGGCTGGCAAGGTCGCCGATGGTCATTTCACCCAACGCGTCATTGCAGCACAGGCTGACTTTGCCGTCGGGCCGGATCACCATCTGGAAAAATGGATAGGCACAGCGGCTGGTGTAAATCGTGGTCGGTGGCGCCCGGTTGGGGGCGCTGCCCGCCCGATTGGTCTTGAACTCGTCAAGGCGCCTGAGCGCGATCACCGTCTTGGCCGCCAGTTCCGGCCGTTCCGCATCCAGGTGCCGGCGAATGGCCGCGATATTGTCGTGCAGGTCGATCCCATTGCCATAGTCGTTGATGATCAGGCGCGAAAGATGCGGCAGGATCCTGAGGCTCTTTTCGACGTCCAGCGCGGTGCCGTTGGAAATCACCTGGATGAACGCATCCGGCAGTTTGCTTCGGGCCTGGGCGGCAAAGTCAAAGATCCGGCGGTCGAGGAACGGTTCGTTGTTGGAAAACAGGTTCAGGACACCGGCAAAATCCCAGCCCGCCAGTTCATCGATAATGCGGGAAAACAGCGCCGCGTCCATCCGCATGGTCGGGCGCGGGTCCGAAAACCGGTTGACCGGACAAAAGCCACACGTGCTGTTGCACTTGTTGATGGTCTCGACCTCGATATGAAACGGTTTGGCGCTGATGCTATCGAGGTTCGCGAACAGATCGCTTTGCAGGCCGTGATAGCGGCGATCCTTGCGCCTGGTATTGGCTGCGATAACCCGTTCATAGACACCCGGCAGGGCATGGCGCAGGCGTTCGCGAAACCGTTTTCGGCCGCTCTTGTCTTCGACAACGGATACCTGATCAGCCATGCGGCGATCCCCGGAATCATGGGTGGAGTGGACCGGTCAACGCGTACGCTTATACGACTGGGGCGCTTTCCGGTGAGACATACCGCGGCCGAGCATCCGAGACAACACCCGTGGACTACCGGGGCCGGATGACGTGACCGGAAGGAGCCGATCTGCGCGATCCGTCACGGGTGCCGCAAAAAGCTGCACCAGCCGCGATTTCCCCCGGAAAACCGGATTGGCGCATCGCACAATCAAATTGGTTAATTTGTGATGCAAAAATACAACAAAAGACAGGATCCGGATCGACCGAGAAATGCGAAATTTCGACCGATTCCGGACAAGCTATGCACTTTTTGCATGGCACAATTGCCATAACGGGGGTGGCTGGTTCCAATATGGTACACTAAATATTGTGTTAGATGGCGTTGCTGCGGTGCGGCGACACATCTTATGGCTCGGGCGCCTAGTCCGGGTCAGGGCTTTTCGGTGTACTCCCAACGCGGAAAGTCCTGTTTTGCGTCTCCCAGACGTGAAGCCTCCCTGTTAGACTCGCCGGGCCAAGCGCCCGGCGCTTTTTTATTCTTTCAGATACAGACCGTTTCGCCGTTCAGAGCCTCGGCAAACCGCAATCGCGCATTTGGCGCCAATCTCGGAACCCGCCCGGGCAGGTGCTGGAAATTGGTGTCGGTCGAGCAGGAAATCGACCGACTGGGCATTTTCAGGATTGTCCCGAAACGGAAAACGAGATACCTTATCTAGTAGGAGAAAGACACCCAACCCCAATTGCTTGTTAGCCGGCGACATAATCTGTGATTGCCCGGACTGGGTCATTGTGCCCGCTGCGAAAACCTGGAGGAGATATGTGGACTGACGAATTGGTGGCGGAACTCAGCCGGCTGTGGAATGAAGGTCATTCAACCGCAGAGATCGGTCGTCGCCTCGGGGTAACCAAGAACGCCGTCGTTGGCAAAGCCAATCGGATTGGCCTGCCGGCCCGCCAGTCCCCGATCAAACGGACGGTCAGCGGGGTGCAACCGGATGCCCTGCGGCGCGGGCAATGCGCCTGGCCGATCGGTGACCCGCGGAAACCCGGGTTTCGCTTTTGCGGCAAACCCAGCGAAGCGGGCAAACCCTATTGCATGGCGCATTGCCAAGCCGCCTATATTCCCGACCGGCGCAACAAGGCCGCCTAAACAACCGACCGGGTTTCGGGTCACCGCACCCAAAACCTTCACTTACCTGTTGGCTTCGACCTTTCGGTATTGCCCTGGATTCGGTAAATACACTACAACGAAGGGGTATATTACCGGAAAGGTTGGGGACATGAGTGGTCAGATGCGGCGCCACCTTTTGGCGGCACGTTGGGGGATCATCGCTACGCTGGGAACGGCTTGTGCCTTTCACGCATTGACAGCAACGCCAGTCGCGGCCCAGGGCAAGGCTCCGAAACTGGAACGGGGCGATACGGTGGTCGAACGTCGGCGCCCGGACTACGACCCCGCCGGCATCCAACTCGGCGCCTTTCGGTTGTTCCCATTGCTGGAAGTCACCGGCCGGTACAACGACAATCTGTTTGCCGAGAACACCAACGAGGATGACGATCTCTCGGCGATCCTCATGCCGGAATTGCGGCTGAAATCGGAATTCGGCATCCATGAGATCCGCGCCCGGCTGGCCGGCGAATTCGTCAGGTTCAGGGATCAGGTCAGCGAGAACCACGAAAATTACTACGGCGAGGTTCAGGGCCGCTACGACACCCAGCGTTTCGGTGGATTGTCGACCGGTTTGAGCGTGTCACGCCAACACGAGGAGCGGGACTCGCCCGACGATCTGAACAGCCTGGAACCGACCCGGTTCGACAATCTCGCCTTCAACATCGGCTACCGGCACAATTTCAATCGATTGACCCTGCGTTTTCGGGGAATTTACGAGACCTATGATTTCGACGACGCACCGGGTACCAGCGGGACCGTCATCAACAACGATGACCGCGACCGCGACGTGATCAGCGGCAGCATACGTGCCGGCTATATCTTCTCGCCGCAATATGAAGCCTTTGTCGGTGTCGGCCTGAAGCGGTTGGACTACGAAGCCGCGGTCGACGATTTCGGCCACAATCGCGATGCCGATGTCCGCGAGGTGTTTGGCGGCGTGGCGGCCGCGTTCTCGGGCGTGACCGAAGGCGAACTGAGCGCCGGTATCGAAGACCGCGACGTTAAGGATACCAGCCTCAATTCTCGCCGCGCCACCAGCGTCAAGGGCAACCTGACCTGGAATATCACGCCCCTGACAACGGTCACGGGCGTTGCGCGCCGGGTCTTTCGGGAAACCTCGCTGCCGACCGCCGACAGCGTTCTGGAAACCCGCCTCGGCTTCAACGTCGATCACGAATTGTTGCGAAACCTGTTGTTGAATGGAAACTTCGTCTGGATCGACCGGGATTTCGGCGCCAATGGCCGCGAGGACACGGTCCTGTCGGCGAACGTGGGGGCTAAATATCTGATCAACCGCAACCTATATCTAGGGCTGGAGCTGGCGCGGCGCGATCAGAAATCGAACGACACGACCGCGGACTTCGTTCGGCACACGGTGGCGTTGCGGATTGGGATCCAGAATTAACCAAACGTCAGCGTTCCGGCGATACCTTGTCAGCACAGGTAAGTCAGGAGCTGAGATGAAGGGTATTCGGGGCTTTCTCTGCACGTTGGCGGTCTTGGTGATCGCCTCGGCACCAAATTTTGCCTCCGCGGCAACCTCCACCAAGACAAGCGGTTACATCCTGGGCACCGGCGATCAGTTACGGGTGACCGTGTTCGATGAGGCCGATCTGTCGGGTCAGTTCGAAGTCGATGGCAGCGGCAATATTTCGATGCCCCTGATCGGTCAGGTGGAAGCCGGCGGCCTGTCGCTGCCGGAACTGGAGGAACGGATCAAGCTCAAGCTGCTGGACGGCTATCTGAAAAAGCCGCAAATCAGCATCGAGGTGATGAACTACCGGCCGTTCTATATCCTGGGCGAAGTCAACAACCCGGGCAGCTACCCTTATGTTAGCGGCATGACGGTGTTGAATGCCATCGCCTTGGCCGGCGGCTACACTTATCGGGCCAAGACCGACAAGCTGTTTCTGACGCGGGATTCCGATCCGGCCGAGACCAAGCGCGAAGTGACCGAGGATACGGTGGTCATGCCTGGCGATATTATCCGGGTGATGGAGCGCTTCTTCTAGACCACTCCTACACAAGCCAACCACGCAGCGCAAAAAGGGGCGGCGAAATGGTGGGGCGAACTCGGGCGCGCTAGATTGCCGGTTCAGCAGCCACAACCATTCCGCCGTTGGATCCGGTGACTTTCGGGGGAAAGCCCGGACCCGGGTTCAAATTCGGTAGATCAGTAGGCGCCGCGGCCGTTGACCACGACTTTCGCGGTCTTGAACAGGATCGTCACGTCCTGCCACAGCGACCAGTTCCGGGCGTACCAAGTGTCCATGCTGACCCGCTCGTCATAGTCGACGTCGCTGCGGCCGCTGACCTGCCACAGGCCGGTCAGGCCGGGGCGGGCGCCAAGATAGACACCGACATGATCGCCGTAGCGGCTCAGCTCTGCTTCGGTGATCGGCCGCGAACCGACCAGGCTCATCTCGCCGCGCAGCACGTTCCACAGCTGCGGCAGTTCATCCAGGCTGGTCTTGCGCAGGAAAGCGCCGATTGCGGTCACCCGGGGATCATTCTTCAGTTTGAAGTCCCGTTCCCATTCGGCTTTGGCTTCCGGATTTTCCGCCAAATAGCCTTTCAGGATTTCCTCGGCGTTCGGCACCATGGTGCGGAACTTGAAGCAGGGGAAGGGCTCGCCCTGACGGCCGATACGGGTATGACCGAAAAACACGTTACCGCCACCGGCCTTGATCAAGATCGCGATCACCGCAAACAACGGCGACAGCAAAGTCAGCAGCGAGGCGGCGCCCAGGATATCGATTGTCCGCTTGATTACTCTGGCGCCGGCCGGCAGGTTGTTGCGTACCAGTAGTACCGGTACTTCGTGGCCCAGAAAGCTGACTTTTAGCAGGCGATACGGTGTCATTAATTCCCCCGATCCAATGGTGACCGTTCCCTAGTGCCGGAGGAAAAAGCAAGACCTGTGCCACGGTTGATTACTTATTATTTTTCAATATGTTAACCCTTATTTTCGACCTTACATTCGGTAAGCTGTAAAGCCTCCCGACTCGGGATTCGCGGCTATGGAAAATCGGTGTGAAGACGGAGTCCGGTTTTGACACGCGAAACTGACAGGAACCTTATAAAGCCAGGGCCGGAAATCGAGATCGGTCCCCTCGCCTAAAGAAGGCAAGGCGGCCACCGTCATATGCGATGCGTTTCAAGCAGCCTGACCGGAGCGATGGCGGGGCACTGGCGGGGCCCTGTCTCCCATCGCTGAAAATCCCTTTAAACCCTTGATATTTTTCCGTTTTACTTAGCACAAAATTAAACATTCCGGCCTTTTCTTAAGACGGGTTGACGCGACGGGAGTCGCGTGGCGCGGCGGCAACCGTTAAGGTGGCGCGCCGCCACCCGACAGGGACTGGTTTGGCATCACGGTAATGGACGCAACGATGGTGACCGAGACGATGAAGGTGTACCCCGAACCGCAGACAGAGGTCGTCGCCTTGCAGGGCAGGAGCGAAGAGATCGACTTGCGCGAACTCATCATGTCGCTGCGTCGGCGCAAGCTGATGGTCTTCACCCTGACCACGCTGCTGACCCTGTTGGCGTTCATCGTCGTCCGTGAGGTGCCACCGACCTACACCGCCGAATCGCTGGTCCTGATCGAGACCGGCCGGACCCAGGTCCTGGATATCGAAAAGGTGGTTTCAGGGATTCCCGTGAACGCCGCGACCGTCGAGAGCGAGGTCGAAGTTCTGCAGTCGCGAACCTTCGCGTCAAAGGTCGTCGACCGCCTGAACCTGATAAACGAGCCGGAGCTCAACCCGGCGGCGCGCCAGGCCGGCAAGGTCTATGATTTCGACCTGAAGGATCGCGCCACCAATTGGCTGCGGTCCGTTCTGCCCGAAGGACTGGCGGGTCTTATCGGCGGCAAGGTCGAACCGACCGTCATCACCAATGGCCAGGGAGAATCCGAACGCAGCCACGTGATCGATGCCTTTCTCGACCGGTTGGACGTCCAGCCGCGGGGCCAGTCGCTGGTTTTGGCCATTCGCTACAACTCGCACATCCCGGAAATGGCCGCCCGCATCGCCAACACCGTCGCCGATCTCTATGTGTCATCGCAGTTGGACATCAAGTTCGAGGAGACCCAGCGCGCCAATGCCTGGCTGCGCGAACGGGTCGACGAATTGCGCCAGCAAGTGGCTGAAGGCGACCAGAAGGTCGCGAGCTACCGCAAGAAATCCGGCCTGATCGAAGGCAAAGGCAGCTACGTCACCTCTCAGCAGCTAAGCGAACTGAACACCCAATTGGTGCTGGCGCGCACCAAACGGGCGGAAACCGAAGCCCGCTACGCCCAAGCCAAATCTTTGCTGGGCAAGCCTGGCGGGCTGGAGTCCGCCCCCGAAGTGCTGTCTTCGACCCTGATCCAGCGCCTGCGCGAGCAGGAGGTCGAAACCGTCCGCAAAATGTCGCAACTAGCCACCAATTACGGCGACAAGCACCCCAAGATGATCAACGTCCGCGCCGATCTGGCGGATTTGAGAGCCAAGATCCAGGAGGAGCTGAAAAAGATCGTCAGCGGCATGGAAAACGAGGTCAAGGTCGCCAAGGCCCGGGAAAGAGCGTTGCAAAGCAGTGTCCGGAAGCTGGAGACCAAGGCCGCCGATATCAGCCAATCCGAGGTGCGCCTACGCGAATTGCAGCGCGAAGCCGACGCCACCCGGACCCTGTTCCAGACGTTCCTGGCGCGTTACAAGGAAACCACCGCGCAGGAGGACTTGCAGCAGCCGGACGCCCGGGTCGTCTCCCACAGCTTCACGCCGGAAAAGCCGACATCGCCGAACATTCCACAAGTGGTCGCGGCGGCGTTCGTCGCTTCGCTGCTGGGCGTGGTCCTGCTGGTCCTGTATATCGAACGGCCGAGCCGCTGTTTCCGGACCACCGAGCAGATCGAGCGGGCAACCGGCATGTATGCGCTGTCGCTGGTACCGAAATTGCCGCGCCTGCCCAGCCGTCGGCGTGAGGATTTCCTGGTCAAGAACCCGAAATCCGCCTTTGCCGAAGCCATCCGGACGTTGTGTACCGCCCATTTGATGGCCCGCAGCAACCGGCCGGTGAAAACCGTCATGTTCACCTCGTCCATCCATAACGAGGGCAAGACCACCACGTCACTGTCCCTGGCGCGCTACGCCGCCCGGGTCGGCCACAAGACGCTGCTGATCGACTGCGACCTGCGCCGCCCGTCCCTGTTCAAGGCGATCCCCGGAACCGACAAGTCGGGACTGGTCGAGATCCTGACCGGCGAAAAGGAATTCGCCGACTGCATGCGGATCGACGAGCCGACCGGGCTGCACTTCCTGCCAGCCGGCGGCGAGGTCTTCAACCCGGCCGAACTGTTGAATTCACCGGGCATGCGCGAATTCCTGGAGGCCCAGTCGGCGGAATATGATCTGGTGGTGCTGGATTCGCCGCCGGTCCTTGCGGTTTCGGACGCCCGGTTGCTGGCGCCGATCGTCGACGAGATCATCTTCGTGGTCCAGTGGGAACGAACCCGCCGCGACATCGCCATGGCCGGCCTGCGCCAGATCACCGAAACCGAAGGCCATATCGGCGGCATCGTGCTGACCCAGGTCGACGTCAAGAAACACGGCCTGTACGGGTACGCCGATGCCGGCTATTACTACCAGGCCTATGTGCGCTGACTGAATACCCGGCCCTGCCCCCGGGGGAGTATCGCGGATGAACCTTGCCGGCGGCGCTGCCAAGGCCTTTATCGTCAAGATAGCCGGTGTCGTCCTGTATTTCGCCTTCACGGTCTTTCTCGCCCGGGCCATGTCGAAGGACGATTACGGCACGACCATGTACGCGATCACGGTGATGACCGTGCTGTCGCCGCTGTGCCTGTTGGGCTATGACCGGGTCGCCCTGAAATTTGCCGCCATGTACACCGCCGACGGCGATCGGCCGCACCTGGCCGGGGTACTGCGGCGCTCCCGCCAGCTTGGCCTGGGGGCCAACCTGGTCTGGCTGGTTGCCGGTGTCGCCGCCGCCGGGTTTGGCCTCTACGACTATTCGCAGGGCCTGGGCCAGGCGGTACTGCTGGGCTTGCTGGTCCTGCCGCTTTGGACCTGGATGATCCTGAACCGGGAATACCAGCGCGGACTGAAGATCATGGTGCCGGCCCTGCTGGGCTTTCACATCCTGAGGCCGGCCCTGGCCACGCTGTTCGCGGTGATCGCCCTGGCGGCGGCCCCGCTGACCGCCAACGCGGCCCTGATCTGCCTGGGCGCCGCGATCCTGGTAGCGGTGATCCTGGACGGCTTCCGCATTCGCCGCGCCCTGGGCGGCATCACGCCGAAATTCGAACCCAGGAAGTGGGCCCAAACCGCCCGGCCGCTGCTGTTTTCGACCATCATGAACGCGATCTCGGCCCGCGCCGACATGCTGCTGATCGGCTGGCTGCTGACCATGTCGGTAGCGGCGGAATACGCCGTCGCCTTACGGCTGGCAGCCCTGCTCGCCTTTTCGCTGGACGCGGTTAGGATCGCCATCGCGCCGATGATTTCCGAGCTGTATCACCGCAACCACATGGCCGAGTTGCAGGCCCAGGTCACCCGGGCCTCGCAATGGATCTTCCTGGCGACGGTGCCGCTGGCGCTGTTGCTGGTCCTGTTCGCGCGTCCGGTCCTGGGTCTGTTCGGGCCGGAATATGTCGCGGCCGACAACATCCTGATCGTGCTGATCATCGGCCAGACCATCGGCGCCCTGGCCGGGCCGGCAGGGGTGTTGATGACGATGACCGCGATCCAGCACGATCACGCCAAGATCATGGTGGTCACCACCGCCCTGTTCCTGATATTGGGCGTCGTCCTGATCCAGACTATGGGAGCCATCGGCGTCGCCTTCGCCTATACTGTCACCACGCTGACGAGAAATGGCTGGATGGTTGTCGTCGTTAAGAAAAAGCTAAATATAATCAGTCATGTTCGCCTACGTCCCGGGGAGGGTTGGGCCGACCTGTTCGCCGATGCCCGCAGGCTGTTGCGGTCCCGTAGGCCGGCGGCTGGCGAGGACTGAACAGGGGTCGCGTCGTCCCGGGGTTGCGTTTGCGTCAAAGCAGCAGTCAGGCAGGCCAAAGTGAACAAGATCAAAGTCATCTACGTCGTCGGCACCGGGCGCAGCGGCACCACGCTGTACGACCGGATTTTCGGCACCCTGGACGGTGTCTCGTCGTTTAATGAAATCTACCGGCTGTGGCAGGAAGGGTTCCTGGAGAACTCGCGCTGTGCCTGTGGCGAGGCGTTCGACGCCTGCAGCTTCTGGACACCGATCGCCAGTCGCCTGGTCCGCGACGCGAGCGATCTCGACCGGATCGTGCGGCTGCACCACGCGGTCGACCATTCGCGGCATTTCCTCAAGCTTTATTACAACCTTGGTGGCCGGCCGTTCCGCGAGAAGGTGCACGATTACCGCGAGGTGCTGCGCGAGCTTTATTTCGCGATCGCGGAAAATTCCGGCAATGACGTCATCGTCGATTCGTCCAAGGTCCCGTCGCGGGCCCTGATCCTGAGCCAGATCCCCGGCATCGAGGTGCACCTGGTGCATGCGGTGCGCGACGTCCGGGCCCTGGTCTATGCCTGGCGCAAGAAAAAGCACAACCCGGCCACCGGCGGCGACCTGACCCAGTATCCGCCTTACCGCACCGCCACTTTCTGGATGGCGCGCAATATCTTCTCGGAAATGCTGGCCAGCCGGCTGCCCTATCAACGGGTGGTCTACGAGGAATTCGCCGCCCGCCCCCGGACCGTCATGCAGAAGCTGGTCGACAACCTGCCGCCGGTCGCCGGCCAGGTGCTGCCGTTCACCAGCGAGGACGAAATCGACCTCGGCCCGCTGCACTCGATCGGCGGCAACCCGCATCGTTTCCGGATCGGCCCGACCCAGATCCGCAACGACGATGCCTGGAAGAACAAGATCGACCCCGGTGCCAGGCGCCTGGCCACGGTATTGGCCAGCCCGCTGCTGTCGCGCTACGGGTATACCCAATCCGCAAACCTGGTCGCCGCACCCAAGGCGACCTGAGAACCCAGGCCGGCACCCCTGATATGGCCGACACCACCACGCCCCGCCTGATCCTGGTTACCGGCCCGCCGCGCAGCGGCACCACGGCGGTCGGCCGCTATCTGTCGCTGGACCGCAGCGTTTCCGCCCTGCACGAACCGTTCAACGCGGTGGTCGGCCTGACCGCGATCGACCGCTATTTCGAAGTGGTCGGCGGCGGCGGGTTCACCGCGGCTGACCTCGACGCCCATGTCGCGGCGATCCGGCGCTTGCGGCTCTCCTTCAAGCCCGGCGTGTTCCCACGTGAAACCGGGTTCAGGCGGGCCGCCAAGCGGCTGGTCGGTGGCCGGGCCGTCAACTCCTACCGGCAATGCCGCCTGAACCCGTTCCTCAAGACCATTGTCTGGAAGGACCCCTTCGCCTGCTTCCTGGTCGACGACCTGGCCCGGCGCCACGATGTCGACGCCGTGGTGACCGTGCGCAATCCCTGGGCCGTGGCCGCCAGCTTCAAGCGCATGGACTGGTCCTTCGATATCGCCGACCTGCAAAGCCGCCTGGCCGAGGCCGGACTCGCCGATGTCGACAACGGCCTAGCGAACGGAACGCCGACCAATTCGGCCGCCCTGAACGGTGCCGCGCTCTGGCACCTGATCTACGCCCCGCTGATCCGCTGGAAGGAAACCAACCCCCGCATCCACTTCCTCAATCTGGACGATGTGGTGGCCGACCCGGTGGCCACTTATGCCGGGCTCTACCGGGACCTGGGCCTGGCCTGGGGTGCGGACAAGGAAGCCAAGATCGCCGACGCCTACCAATCCAAGGGCGGCCGCGCGATGCCGAAATCCGGCACCGCACACGATCGCCAGATCGACGTCCGGGTGGTCAACACCTATTGGCGCAAGGTTCTGGGCGAGGCGGAAACCGAACAGGTCGACGCGCTGGACGGCCCGCTCTGGGCCAAGCTGTCGGCGATGTGTGCGGCATGATCGTCGCGGTCAACGGCAAATCCCTCGGCATCGCCGAAAAGGGCGGCGCGGTTCGCGTCGCGGTCAACCTGTTGCGCGAACTGGCAACACGGCGGCCCGGCGACCGGTTTCGGATCTACCTGCCCCTGCCCCCGGACGGCAACCTTCCCGACCTGGCCCTGCCCGACAATGTCTCGCTGCGGGCCGACCGGGCGGCGCTCTACGCCAAGGGGATCGGCCGCTCGCTGTGGGAACAGTTCGTTCTGCCCAGCCGGGTGCGCCGCGACGGCGGCGCCGAGATCATGTTGAACCTGACCAATTCGGCGCCGGTCCTCGGCTCGCCCGGAACCAAGCAGTTGCTGTTGCTGCACGATGTCGGGTTCCTGAACCGGGACTGGTTTTCCGGTGCCTATTCCCGTTACCTCACCCTGCTGGTCCGGCTGGCGATCGCCCGCGGCGTTCATTTCGCCACCGTCTCGGAGACTTCGGCCCAACAGATCCGCGAGGCCTTTCCCCATGTCGGCCCGGTGGCCGCGATCGCCAATGGCGTCGATGCGGCACCGCCGGGAGTCGAAGCCACCGACCCGGGTTTCCGCTACGCGCTGTACCTCGGCTCCCTGAACCCGCGCAAGAACTTCCACGGCGCCATCGCCGGCTATCGCTGCTACCGCGCCGCCGCCGCCGCACCGGTGAAGTTGGTGGTGGTCGGTGGCGAGAAGGCGATTTTCACCGCCGCCGATACCGGGGCCGCGGACGACGACATTCATTTCAAGGGCTATGTTGACGACGACATGAAATGGCGGCTGCTGAAAGGCGCCGATGCCCTGTTGCTGCCCTCCTTCCTGGAAGGCTTCGGCCTGCCGGTGCTGGAGGCGATGCAGCTCGAAGTGCCGGTGATCGCGTCCGACATCCCGGTTTTCCGGGAACTGTTCGACGGTGCGGTTGAGTTCGTCGACCCCCATGACGCGTCGGATATCGGCCGCGGCCTGGCGGCGGTCCTGGACCAGCCCGAGCGGGCGGCGGCACTGGCCGCGTCGGGTCCTGGTCTGGCCGCCCGGTTCACCTGGGCCGAGGCCGGCCAGGCCTACAGCCGGCTGATCGACACCATCGTCGGGTCCGGCGCCTGTGCGCCCGTCTCCCCGCCCCTGGTCAACGGACAGGCCTGAGATGCGGTTCTCGGCCACCCTGGTCATCGCCGCCCTGTTGCTGTGGGGCGTGTTTTTCCTGAAGTTCGGGGTGTTCCTTCTGCTTGCCTTGGGCGTCGCCGCCGGCGCCTTTTACGTCCGGATCTCGTCCGAACTGCGGATCGACCGGTTGGGCGCCGTGGTCGCCCTGAATTTTCTCTACTGGCTGTTCAGCGGCCTGCTGATCGGTGGCATCCAGCCCGCCGATTTCGTATCGCCGAGCTTCTTCCAGGGCGATGGCCGTATCTTCGTCTACTACATCCCGTTGCTGTTCTTCTCGGTGGTCGCGGTCAGCCGCCGCGACATCGACCAGGCGGTGCTGTTGGTGGCGGCGATGGCTGTTGCGGTGCTGCTGCTGTTGGTGGTCTGGGCGCCGACCAAGTTGGGGCCGCTGTCTGGCGGCAAGGCGGGGCTGTTCTTCGGCCTGTTAACCTCCCACACCGGCGCCGGCACCTTTTTCGGGTTCTTAAGCGTCTTCCTGACCATTTACGGCATCGAGCGCCGCCACCGCTGGTACATATTGCTGGGCGGGCTGTCGGTGCTGCCGGTCTTCGCCTCCGCCTCGCGGGCGACCCTGGTCGGCATGGCCCTGGTCGGCGCCTGGTACCTGTGGCGCCGGCGCAATGTCCGCACCCTGGCCGCTGCCGCCCTGGCCGGGATCATCGTCATCGCCAGCATGCCGTTTGTCGCGCCCCACACCTGGAATCGCACCGCCGCGGTGTTTTCCTGGAGTCTGATCCAGAACGCCCGCCAGGCGGTGTCCGGCTCGACCTGGCAGCCGGGCGAGGAGCAGGAATTCAAGGGCAAGGAATTCAACGTGCTGTCGCGGTTGTTGTTCTATGCCTATGCCAGCCGCCGCTTCTTCGAGAGCCCGCTGATCGGGATCGGCTTCGGCCGCTACAACGACCACGGCCTGACCATGTCGGGGGCCAAGGGATATCTTTATGTCGCGACCGGCGGCGACCGCAAGATCAGCGTCGCCAACGCCCACAATTCGGTGCTGCACGTGGCGGCCGAGAACGGGATCCTCGGGCTCTTCCTGTTGGGCTGGCTGTGGGTCGCCATGTACCGCCGGCTGGGCCGGGCCGGCGACCTGTTGACCGCCGACGGCAACCTGAAAGCTTACCTCACGGCCTGCCAGGGCCTGATCCTGTTCACCTTCGCCGCCGCCATGTTCGGCCATTCCCTGGCCGCGCCGTCGGTCGGCATTCCGGTGCTGACCCTGGTCGGCTTAGGGATCGCCTATCACCGAAGCAATCCGCAGGCGCGCGCCTATCAAGGCCCGACGCCGTTCAACCCAACAACCGTCGAGGCCTGAGCCATGACACGACGCTTTCCCATGCTTGCCGCCGCCCTGACCGGGGCGATGCTGCTTTCGACCGCCGCCTGCCAGGCCGGTGACCGCCCCTGGATCGATTTCGTCGGCGCCCAGGACCGGACTCCGGACTGGGCCGGACTGGTCCGCGGCATCGGCCGCGGCGCCACCGGCGTCAACCTGGTCGACAAGCGGACCGGCGCCCTGATGACGCCCGAGGAGAGCCCCAAGTTCCAGCGTTTCCGCCAGCGCGCCGAACGCGCCCTGGCCAGCGGCCGGACCATGATTGTGCCGGTCGGCGGCCTGGGCTCGGGCCGCAAGAGCGAACGGGTGGATCCCTATATGAACGGCATCGAGGCCGATGGCGGCAAGGCCTGGCGGGCCAAGGTGCGGGCCCAGGTCCTGGCCCTGGCCGACCTCCCCGGCATGAAGGACCGTCTGTACTGGCAGGTCGGCAACGAGATCAACAGCCGCCACATGACCGAGACTTTGCGGGCCTGGTCGAACCGGCCGGGGCCGAACAGCTTCGACGACGAGATCGTCATCCCCTACTATGTCGAATACCTGCTGGCGCCGACGGTCGAGGAGCTGCGCGCGGTCTACAAGGAACGATTCGGCACCGACCGCGCCAACATCGTGCTGGGCACCATCGCCAACGCCTACCGGCCCAGTTCGCGCCGCTGGATGGACAAACTCTTGGACACCCGCATCGAAGGCCGCTTCGCGCCCAGCCTCAAGGGCCAGCGGGTGGTCGACGTGGTCGAAATCGTCGCCATGCACTACCTGATCTCGCAGGACGCGCGGCCCTGGGCCAAGACGCTGGACACCATCCACCAGCGCTGGCGCGGCCAGGGCCGGGTCCGCGGCATCTGGTCGACCGAGGAGATCGGCCGCAAACGGGCCCGGAACGGCTTCGCCGCCGCCACCGGCCTCAAGGTCGCCGCCCGCTACCTGACCTGGACTTACGAACGCAAGCTGAGCCCGGAACAGGCCAGGGCCAATTTTTGGGGCTGGGACCGGGGACCGGAAAACACCACCGGCAATGACGGCCTGACGGCGCTCCACGACTTCCTGGGCACGGTGCCGCTGCGGCCGCTGCCCGGCGTGGTCGGCGCCGGCGGCAAGGCGATCGAATGGTTCGGCTTCGGGACCGCGGCCGGCGACAAACGGGTGGTGATCGGTGCCGCGCTGGGCAAGCGCGGCAAAACCAAGGTGACCGAGGTGACCCTACCGGCCGGTGCCTGGAGCAATCCGGGGCGGGGCCAGGCGCGGATCTTCACCGCCAAGGGCAACCAGGTGCTGCCGGTGACGGTGGCGCGCCAGGGCGCCAATCTGGTGGTCCGCTTCAGCCAGCCGGCGGTGGTGCCGGCACCCGGCACCCTGCTGATCACCTTGAATTCTGCCGGGCAGTCGGGATGACCATGGCCGAGGCCGGCACGACGCCAGCTTCCACCTCAACGGTGCGGCCCAATTTCCTGTTCATCGGGCCGGACAAGTCGGGCTCGTCCTGGCTTTATGAGGTGTTGCGCAAGCACCCGCAATGCTTCGTGCCGGCCAGCAAGGACATCTACTTCTTCGACCGTTATTACGACCGCGGCCTGGACTGGTATCTCGGCTTCTTCGCCGAGGCCGGGCCCGAACACCGGGCGATTGGCGAGCTCAGCCACGACTATCTGTTTTCGACCGCCGCCGCCGACCGCATCGCCGCCGACCTGCCCGGGGTGCGGCTGCTGACCTGCCTGCGCCAGCCGGCCGACCGCAGCTTTTCCCACTACCTCTTTCTGGTCCGCAACGGCATCACCACCCTGCCCTTCGAGGCGGCGCTGGACGAGGATCCGACGATCATCGGCAACAGCCTTTATGGCCAGCATCTCGGAGCCTATTTCGACCGCTTCCCGCCCGAACGGATGGTGACGCTCTTCTTCGACGACCTGGAGGCCGACGCCGCCGCCTTCGCCGCCCGTGTGTTCGCGGCACTCGACCTGGACCCGTTCGACGGCTACGACTTCGCCGAGAAAGTGCTGCCGGCGTCCAAGCCGCGCAGCGCGCTGCTCTCGCAAGCCGTCCATCTCGGCGCCGTCACCGCCCGCAATCTCGGCCTCGCCTCGCTGGTCGGCGCGGTCAAGCGCAGTGCGCTGCGCAACTGGCTCTACCGCCCCTACACGGCGGACGAAAAACCCCAGCTCGCCCCCGACACAAGAAAGCTGCTGATGGACCGCTTCGAGCCCGACATCCAGAAGCTCGAAGCCCTGCTCGGCACCGACCTGGCCCATTGGCGGGACTAGGAGTTTCCCTCCGGCCGGTAGCGGAAATGGCCGGTGATCGGCCAGTCGAACAGGGCGTCCTCGGCCCTGGGGCCAAAGCCGATATTGTGGACGATCATTGGGTCGCCGCTGGCGCCCTGGCGGTCGATGACGATGCCGATATGGGGCAGGTAGCCGCGGGCACCCCGCAGGTTCCAGGTGACGATGTCGCCGGGCCGGTAGGCCTTAGGATCGCGGCTGACCTTCAGTGCCGCGCCCTGGCGGCGCAGAAAGGTCTCCAGATTGGGCACCCTGCGGTGATCGATATTGGGGTCGGGGCGCGTGAGGCCCCAGGTCTTCGGATATGTCGCGAAGGCGGTGCGCATATCCTCGTGCACCAGCCGCTGCAGGTCGATGTCGAGCGTCCGCAGCGCCCGGATCACCACGTCCGAACAGACCCCGCGATCCGCAGCCACATCGCCGCCCGGATAAGCGATCCGGACATAGGCGGGATCATAGGTCACCCGGTGTTCGGTCCGCGCCTCCGCCGCCCGGGCCAGCGCGGTTCCGAAGGAGTCCGCCAGGGCACCGACCGGACAAGCCGCAGCGGCCAGCCAGCCAAGAGCAATTGCAATTCGTAATTTCATCCCGCCACGGTGGCGGGAGATTGGGGCGAATTTGCGGCCTCGCCCGTTTTGCATGCTTCCGCTAAGCTGGGTCCGGGCTTCACCATTCCTTAGGACCAATGGGCGACCATCAGCGCCCGAAAACCCGTGTTTCTTGAGGGCCAGCCGCCCGGGACGACATCGCCATGGACAGCAGCAGCGACGCCTTTGCCAGACCGGCCCAGCCGCCCCGCCGGGTGGCGGTGGTGCATGAATGGCTGATCGACTATAGCGGCTCTGAGCGGGTGCTGGAGCAGATCCTGCTGAGCTATCCCGACGCCGACCTGTACGCCCTGGTCGATTTCCTGCCCGAGGCCGACCGCCACTTCCTGCACGGCCGCCAGGCGCAGACCTCGTTCATCCAGCGCCTGCCCTTCGCCCAGAAGCGCTTCCGCAACTACCTGCCGCTGTTTCCGCTGGCGATCGAGCAGTTCGACCTGTCGGACTACGACCTGATCATCACCTCCAGCCACGCGGTGGCCAAGGGGGTGCTGACCGGCCCCGACCAGTTGCACGTCTCCTATGTCCATTCGCCGATGCGCTACGCCTGGGACCTGCAGCACATCTATTTGCGGGAATCCGGCCTGACAAAGGGGCTCAAGGCCTGGTTCGCCCGCTGGGTGTTGCACAAGCTGCGCATCTGGGACGTCCGCACCGGCGCCGGAGTCAACCGCTTCGTGGCCAATTCCGCCTATATCGCGCGGCGCATCGCCAAGGCCTATGACCGCGCCTCGACGGTGATCTATCCGCCGGTCGACACGGACGGGTTCGCCTACGCGCCCGAGAAGGAGGATTTCTACCTCACCGCCTCGCGCCTGGTGCCCTACAAGAAGATCGACCTGATCGCCGAGGCCTTCACCGGCATGCCCGACAAGCGGCTGGTGATCATCGGCGACGGGCCGGAGATGGACAAGGTCAAGTCCAAATCCGGCGCCAATGTCGAGATTTTGGGCTACCAGCCCTTCGACAATCTGCGCGACCACATGCAGCGGGCCCGGGCCTTCGTCTTCGCGGCCGAGGAGGATTTCGGCATCGTGCCGGTCGAGGCCCAGGCCTGCGGCACCCCGGTCATCGCCTATGGCCGCGGCGGCGCCCGCGAGACGGTGCGTGACATCGAGATGCCCGACCCCACCGGGATCTGGTTCGAGCCCCAGACGCCGGAGGCGATCCGCGACGCGGTCAACCGCTTCGAGGCCGCGGGCGGGCGTATCTCCACCGCCGCCTGCCGGCGCAACGCCGAACGCTTCTCGCCCGACCGCTTCCGCGGCGAACTCACGGATTTCGTCGACAAGGCCTGGGCCGAACTGCAGGACCTGCGCGACCAGGGCGCCGGCGCCGTCGACTTCCCCGAGCCCGAGGACCGGCGCCGGGCTTAGGCTCTTTGACGCTCATGGGCCGGCTGGCCCCTCCTGGGAAATCCGGTGATCGTTAAACCACGGCCGGTTACTTGATCACGTTCTCCCACCTGCACGTTGCGTCCCGGCCTAATTGCAACAGTTGCGTCGCATTTTGGCGATCCGTTGCAGATAAATCCTCCCACAGGCTCGACGCCTGGTCTGCGGCTCCTTCAACCCCATTGTCACCTGCCTGTTTCAACCAAACGTAGGCGACCGCCAAATTCTCGCTTGATCCAGCAAGGCCCATCGCCGCGCGCCGCATCAACCTGACACCATCCACGGTGTCGCCTGAGTATATTTTCCCGATCTTGTACATCGCCGGGCCATGGCCCTGTTTGGCCGACTTGCAGAGCCACGAAACCGACTTTTTCGTGTTGTAAAACACGCCGGTTTCCTCGCGTGGAGAGCAGCACAGCGCCTCACCTACCTTGTATTGCGCCACCGCGTCTCCCTGTTTTGCCTTGTCGATATTGTTGGCGACTATTGTCTTGTCTTTGGCGATGTTTGCCCCCTCCATCCCCGCGCCAACGCACCCGGTAAGCAACACCCCAATGACACCGGTGCAAACGAGTAGCTTCATGGCAAATCCTCCCCTCGTGGCATTTCCGACACTGGACAAGGCACCACGTTGAACCCCTCTTCCAAATTCAAAGCGGGGCGAACGCGGCAACGCTCTTAAACGTACACGCTAGCAACCACCGGCCGGCAAGTGTAGGAAAAATACACGGGCATTGGCCATACAGGGCGCCGGCACCGTCGAATTTTGCGAACCCGGGGACAGGCGCCAGGCATCTCACCCCTACCCCATCCCTTCCCCGTCAAGGGTGGGGGGGCAATCCCGTCCGCGCGACAAGTTGTTGGCGGACCTGTTACCCATGTCGCCGGTCCAGCCTGTAACCCATGAAGCCGGTTCGGATCCAATCACCTCCCCCCTGGCGGGAGGGTTAGGAGGGGCACCACCTAGCCTGCCACATCCTTCGAGACGCCGCTGACACGGCTCCTTAAGGCATGAGGAGGGGCCAGTTTGTTTCCGCATGCAAAGCCCTCATGGCTCGAGGAGCGGTAATAGCCGCGTCTCGAAGCATGGCCGCCACGCCTGCACCGGTATTTCCCCCCGAATTGGGCGGACGGCGCCGACCTGCCGGGCTCAGAAATATTCCGGCAGGGCCCGGGCCAGGTTGGCGCGCAGGCGGTCGCGGATATAGCCGCCGGCGTCGCCATAGTCGAAGGCCTGGCCGGTGACCGCCTCGTAGAGCGCGACATATTTGCCGGAGAATTCCCGCAAGGTCTCGTCGGGGATCTCGGGCACCGGCTCGTTATAGGGGTCGCAGCGCGCCGTCACCCACAGCCTGAGGAATTCCTTGTCCAGCCCTTCCGGCTCCTGACCGGCGGCCAGGCGCTCGGCATAGCTCGCCTGTTTCCAGTAGCGGCTGCTGTCGGGGGTGTGCAGTTCGTCCGCCACGGTGATGGTGCCGTCCTTGTCGAACCCGAATTCGTATTTGGTGTCGACCAGGATCAGGCCTTGCGCGGCGGCGATCTCGCGGCCGCGGGCGAACAGCGCGAAGCTGATCTCGGCCAGCTTGTCCCACTGCGCCTGGGTCAACAGGCCCTGGGCGACGATCTCCTCGGCAGTGATCGGCTCGTCCCGCTCGCCCTTGGTGGTCGGAGTCAGGATGGTGTCGGGCAGCTTCTGGTTCTTGCTCAACCCGTCGGGGAACTGGTGGCCGTAGAGCAGCCTTTCGCCGCGGCTGTACATGGTCCAGATCGAGGTCTCGGTCGAACCGGTCAGATAATCGCGGACGATCATCTCGATCGGCATCATGGTCAGATGTTTGGCGATCACCACATTGGGGTCGGGATAGTCGATGACGTGGTTGGGGCAGATGTCGGCCGTGGCCTCGAACCAGAAGCGCGCCGTCTGGTTCAGCACCTGGCCCTTATGGGGCACCGCTGCCAGCACCTGGTCGAAGGCCGACTGCCGGTCGGTGGCAATCATCACCGTGCGGCCGTCGGGCAGGGTATAGGTGTCGCGCACCTTGCCGCGGTAGAAGCCGGGCAGTTCGGCGAACTCGGCATCGGTCAGGCAATTGGCGGCAAAGCCGGTATCTTCCCCCGTCATCGGTCGATCCTCTTCCCTTCCTATTTGGTTAATTCGGGAACTCACCTTCGGCTGGGTCCCTGAACCCGATGCCGACCCGCTCCCCCGCCCAACAGGAAACCATCGAGTGGGTGGTTGGGCGGGGGAGCGGGCCGGCATCGGGCTTCACGGGTCAAACAAGTCCCTTCGGAAAAGCCGACATGTTTAGCAAAGAATCCCTCGGCGGCCACCTTTTTATCGCCGCTATATATGTGGCGAAATCTTGCATTCAAGCGCGGCGCAGGATTTCCTCCTCGACGTCGCGCAAACGGTCCTTGCCGAAATAGATTTCATCCTCGACGAAGAAGGTGGGGATGCCGAAACTGCCACGGGCGACACTGGCCTCGGTGTTGGCGAACAGCTTGTCCTTGACCGCCTGGTCCTGGATCCGCTCCAGGATATGGCCGCCGTCGAGCCCGGATTCGTCGAGCGCGGCGCGGATGACCTCAGGGTCGTCCATCTTCTTCGGCTCTTCCCACATGTGGTGGTAAACCGCCTCGACATATTCGGCCAGGAAGCCGTCTTCCTCGGCCGCGATGGCACCGCGCATCAGCTGCACCGTGTTGACCGGGAAATGCGGGTTCATCCGGAAGGCGGTCAGCTCGTGCCGCAGGATGAAGCGCCTGGTCTCGAGGTGGGTGTATTCCAGCTTGTTCTTGATCCCCTGGTACTGGAGCATCGGCGCCTGGTTGTTGGTCAGCTTGAATATGCCGCCCAGCAGCACCGGCACGTAAGCGAAATGTACCATGGTGCGGGCCTCGATATCGGGGATCACCCGGTGGCAGAGATAGGAATTGGGACTTCCGAAATCGAAGTGGAATTCGACCTTGACCGGCATGTTCGACGAGCCTCCCCAGTGAACCGGCGCCGCGCGCCTGCCCCTACCATCGCTCAATCCAGGGCCTCAGGTCCAGTTCGAAGGTCCAGGCATCGCGCGGCTGTGAATGCAGCCACCAATACGCCTCGGCGATGTGGTCGGGGTTGAGGATGCCGTCCTCGGCCTTCAAGGCATAGCGGTCGGGGAAGTTGTCGCGGATGAAGGCGGTGTCGATGGCGCCGTCGACCACGACATGAGCAACGTGGATGTGCTTGGGCCCCAGCTCCCGGGCCATGCTCTGGGCCAGGGCGCGCAGGCCATGCTTGGCGCCGGCGAAGGCGGCGAAGCCGCTGCCGCCGCGCAACGATGCCGTGGCGCCGGTGAACAGGATCGTCCCCCGCCCCCGGGGCACCATGTGGCGGGCCGCCTCGCGCCCGCTCAGAAAGCCGGCAAAGCAGGCCAGTTCCCAGATCTTGAAGTATTTCCGCGCGGTCTCGTCGCGGATCGGCGCCGGCACATTGGCGCCGATGTTGAAGACCATCACCTCGATCCGGCCGACCTCGGCTTCGATCCCGGCCATCAGCTCGACCACCGCCGCTTCGCGTCGGGCGTCGACCCCGAAGGCCAGGGCTTCGCCGCCCGCGGCTTCGATCTCGGCAACCAGGGGCGCAAGCCGGTCGGCATTGCGCCGCGCCACACAGGCGGTAAATCCCTCCCGGGCGAAGCGTCGGGCAATGGCGCCGCCGGTGGCGTCGCCCGCGCCGATGACCAAGGCCGCCTGTCGTTCTGCCATGTCGATACCTATATCATGAAGGACTTAAGCCATGAAGGCGGGCCGCCGACGGTGATTTGATTTCCAACCCCGGCGGGGAAGACTAGGATGTAAAGTCGCCTTGGACGCAAAAATGCAACCTTTGACGGTCCCATGCTTCGCAAATTGATTTCGCCGGCCCTGTGGTTGCGGCTGTTGGTCCTTGCCGCCGGTGTCGCCGGTGTCATCGCGCTGGCCAACTGGAAGCCGCCCAAGAGCGCCCCCAAGCCGAAGGAAAAGACCTGGCCGGTGGAGACCGTGGCCATCGCGGCCGGGGACTTCGCGCCGACCCACCGCCTGTTCGGCACCGTGGTGGTGCGCCGCACGGTGAACGTGCGGGCCCAGGTCGCCGGTTCGGTCATCGCGCTGGACCCGGCCCTGATCGATGGCGGTACCTTGAACGCCGGCGAGCAACTGGTCGAGATCGACGCCGCCGACCACGTCGCCGCGGTCCGCGAGCAGCGGGCGGCGATCGACGAAGCCGAGGCGGAGCTCGGCCAACTGGCGGCATCCGTGGCCTCCGACAAGCGGCTCCTGAAGCTCGACCGCGAGGATCTGAAACGGGCCGAGGTCGAAGCCGACCGGATCGCCAAGCTGCTGGCTGCCGGCAATTTGTCGCAACGCCTGCACGACGAACGCCTGGACTACATCACCGGCATCCGCCGCCGCTTCGAGGAACGCCAGCGCGCCCTCAGCGTCGCCGAAGCCCAGCGCGCCGGCATCGAAGCCCGGCTCGCCCGGCTGCAACAGAACCTGGCCAAGGCCGAAAACGCCTTGCAAAAGACCATCATCCGCGCGCCATTTGACGGGGTGGTCAGCGAGGTCCAGGTGGCGATCGGCCAGCCGGTGATGCCGGGCGACCTGCTGGCCCGGATCTACGACCACCGGGACCTGGAATTGAAGGTGCATCTGCCGGACCGCATCTTCGCCGATCTGCAGGACCCGGGCGGCACCATCGCGGGCCGCCCCGTTACCCTGTTGTGGCGCTCGGGCGGGACGGCGCGGCGCATCGCGGCGGTGATCGACCGCAGCGCCGGCCTGATCGACCGCACCAGCGGCGGCGTCCACGTTTTTGTTCGCGCCGAAACCGCCCTGCCGCCGGGCCTGCGCCCCGGCGCCTTTGTCGACCTGGAGATCACCGGCCGGTCCTATGCCGGGGTCAGCCTGCTGCCGCCGAGTGCGCTGTATGACGGCCATGTCTATGTCGTCGGCGCCGATGACCGTCTGCGCCTGACCCGGATCGAGCTGGTTGCCGATGTCGCCGAGGGGCTGGTGGTCCGGACCGACCTGGCGCCCGGCACCCGAATCCTGAAGACCCGGTTCGCCCAGGCCGCCGACGGCCTGTTGGTCAAGCCCTTCTGAGGCGCTCGCCGGTGTTCGGCCGCCTGATCAAGATATTCGTCGACCACCCCAAGGCCGCCAATCTGCTGATGGTGGCGATGCTGGTGGCCGGGGTGATGGCCCTGCGCCAGATCCCGGTCCAGCTCTGGCCGACCTATCAATTCAACTGGGTGCTGGTTCAAATCGCCTGGCCCGGCGCCTCGGCCGCCGATATCGACCAGGAAATCGTCGCCCGGGTCGACGCCGCGGTCGCCGGCCTCAACCAACGCAAATCGACCCGGTCGGTGGCCCGGCGCGGAGTGGCCTCGGTCACCGTCCGCTTCAACGAGGATGCCGACATGCAGGCCGCCCTGGCCGATGTCGAGGCAGCGGTGGCACGCATCGACGGGTTGCCCGGCACCATCGAAAAACCGATCGTCCGGCGCCTGGAATACCACGAACGGGTTGCCCGGCTGATCGTCGCCGGGCCGCTGTCGGCCGGCGCCATCCGCAAGATCGGCCTGCGCATCAAGGATGACCTGGAAAAACGCGGCATCGGCGAAATCGAGGTCGCCGGCGTGCGCGAGGAGGAAATCGCGGTCGAACTGTCGGCCACCGCCTTGCGCCGGCTGAACCTGACCGCCGAAGAGGTTGCCCAGGCGATCGACGCCGCCCTGACCGACCAGCCGGCCGGCGCCACCGACGAGGTCAACCCGCTGCAGGTGCGCACCGCCGCCCGCTCGCCCGAGGCCCAGGACATCGCGGATCTGCGGATCCGTTCGGCGCCAGGCGACAATGTCATCCGGGTCAAAGATGTGGCCAGCGTGGCGCGGCAGTTCGTCGACCACAGCGTCAGCACCCTGCACCCGACGGGCCGGGCGGTGATCGTCACCGTCCGCCGCCCGATCAACGCCGATGCGATCAAGACCTATGACCGGCTGGTCGCCTATCTGGACGAAGTGCGTCCGACCCTGCCCCCCGGTGCCGCGCTACACCTGTACGACGTGCGCGCCGACCGGTTGGAAAAGCGGATCAAGCTGCTGGCCGAAAACGGCGCCGGCGGCCTGGCGATCATGCTGCTGATCCTGTTCCTGTTTTTGCACGGCCGGGTCGCCTTCTGGGTCGCGGCCGGGGTGCCGGTCGCCCTGATGGGGACCTTCGTGGTCATGCTGCTGGCCGGCCAGAGCGTCAACATGGTCAGCCTGTTCGCCATGGTCATGGTGGTCGGCATCATCGTCGACGACGCGATCGTGGTCGGCGAACATGTTGCGGTGCTGCGCCGACGCGGCCAGAGCCCCAGCCTGGCAGCCCGCAACGGCGCCATCAAAATGCTGGGGCCGGTGATCGCCTCCACCCTGACCACGGTGGCCGCCTTCCTGCCGATCCTGATGGTGTCGGACGTGTTCGGCAGCTTCGTGCGCACCCTGCCCTACGTCATCTGCGCCGCCCTGGTGGCCAGCCTGATCGAATGTTTCCTGATCCTGCCCGGCCATCTGCGCTGGGCCCTGGACCGCGAGGCCCCGACCGAACCGGCCTGGCGGCGGCGTTTCCAGGCCGGGTTCGACGGCTTTCGCGACCGCTTGCTGCTGCCTTTGGTCCGCCGCGCCCATCGCGACCGCTATTTCGTCATTGCCATCGCCGCCCTGTTGGTGGCGGCCTGTCTGGCACTGGTCCAATCGGGCCGGGTCGTCTACCGCTTCTGGCTGTCACCGACGCCGAATGTGATCTACGCCAACCTAACCATGATCGAAGGCACCAAGCGCGCGGATACCGAACGGGCCCTGCGCGAAGTCTGGAGCGCGATGGACCGGGCCATGGCCGAACTGGGCGGGCGCCCCGACCAGGTCGTCGCCACCTTCGGCCGGCTGGGCAAGCATTTCGGCCGCAACTCGCCGCCCGCGGCGGACAATCTGGGCGGCATCTTCCTGGAGATCGTCGACAGCGATCACCGCAGTGTTTCGGTCCATGCCATTGCCCGGGCGTGGCGAAAGGCCTTCCGCGCCATGCCCGGGGTCGAGACCTTGACCATTTCGCCGCGCCTGACCGGCCCGCCGGGCCAGGATATCGACATCCGACTGGTCAGCAGCGATGTCGGCGCCCTGAAAAACGCCGCGGTCGAGCTGCAGAACGCTTTGGCCGCCATCCCGGGGGTCGACGATATCGAGGACTCGATGCCCTATGGCGGCTTTGAATGGGTCCTGGACCTGACCCAACGCGGCCGGGCCCTGGGCGTTTCGATCGCCGAGCTGGGCCGGTCGGTGCGCCATGCGCTGCAGGGGATCGAGGCGCACCGGTTCCTGGAGGACGGCCAGCCGGTTACGGTCAACGTCCGGCTGGCCGCGGCCGAGCGCACAAGGCGGGGGATCGAGGAGTTGGAAGTGGTCCAGGCCGGCGGCAACCGGGCGCCGCTGACTTCGGTCGCCGATTTCCGCTATGACGACATGGTCAACCAGATCCGCCGCGAGGACGGTGCGGTCGAGATCGCGGTGACCGCCAAGACCGACTATGACCAGGCCTACCCCCGGACCGTGGTCGCCGACCTTCAGGAACATGTCCTGCCCCGGTTGACCGCCAAGTACCGGGTTGGCACCCGCCTCAAGGGCCGGCATGAGGAACGCTCCAACGCCCAGCGCGAATTGCTGCTGGCATCGGCGGTCGGGCTGATCGGCATTTACGTCATCCTGGTCTGGACCTTCCGCAGCTATTCGCGCCCGATTGCCGTGTTGGCGATCATTCCGGTCGGGGTCGGCGGCGCCATTTTCGGCCATTGGGTGGTCGGCCTGCCGTTGACCATGAACAGCCTGGCGGCGGCGATCGGACTGGGCGGCATCCTGGTCAACGATTCCATCGTCCTGGTCTTCGCCCTGAACGACCGGCTGGGCCAGGGCGAAGGCGAACCGGATG
The DNA here is from genome assembly GCA_964344385.1 of uncultured Sneathiellales bacterium. Classification (GTDB taxonomy): domain Bacteria; phylum Pseudomonadota; class Alphaproteobacteria; order CAYFNG01; family CAYFNG01; genus CAYFNG01. The sequence goes on along the minus strand of CAYFNG010000002.1, from coordinate 179,413 downwards.
CCCTGGCCGGGGCTTCGGGCGACCGCCTGCGGGCGGTGCTGCTGACCAGCCTGACCACCATCGCCGGCCTGACGCCGCTGATGTTCGAGACCAGCTACCAGGCCCAGTTCCTGATCCCCATCGCGACCACCATCGTCTTCGGCCTGGCCTTCGCCACCGTCATCGTCCTGGTCCTGGTCCCCTGCCTGATCGGCATCGAAAGCGACCTGAAGCGCCTGTTCGGGGTCAGAACGTCCCAACCCGCCGGATCGACCAACTCTTAGGTACAGTCGGGGGTGCAGCAAGCCGCGGCCCGACCGCACGACTTCTGCTGGCACAAGTCTTGGGTATGTATCTATACTGGACTTGGCACAGCAGCACATGGAGACGGATCGTTCCATATTTTAGAATTGGTTTTTAGGTCCAACACGCGTGAAGACGGATTGACCAACCACCTTGGATAACTTGAACCTGCCACCGATTACAGGTCGCTCGAGTGACCCAAGGAATCCGCGCAAATGGTGGACCCGCCATGAACCGTGGATCCTGATGTGTATCTTCCTGGTTGGCCTTTGGTTGTTCCGGTTTGAAATCCTGTATCCCGTTATCGCACCTTTTCTGCCTAAGCCTGTCTACTTGGAATACGATTGTTGGTTCGACAACCCCACCAATCGGCACGCGCATTGCGGCGTCCTCTTCGTCAACGAGCGTCGCGGCGCGGACAAAGGCGACACGATCCAAATTCCCGTCGTGACATTCCGCAAAGCCGGCATCAGAGTCCCCACGGATCCAGTCGTCTACATTCCCGGTGGGCCGGGCGAAACGGCACTAATTGATCCGGCTTATGTCGGCAGTTGGAAAACCATGCTGCCGCTGTTCGATTGGATCGGCGATCGTGACCTGATCCTGTTCGACCAGCGTGGGAGCGGCTTGTCGAAGCCATCTCTCGCGTGTCCGGAATTTCGTAAACTGGCCCTGGTCCCGCGCGACCGTGCAAAGCGCCGCCAAGCGCTCATCGATTGTCGGGACCGCTTGCTCGACCGTGGAATTGACCTGACCGCCTACGCCACCAACGCTGTCGCAACAGACTTGATTGACCTCAGGCGTGCGATGGGTATCGAAAGCTGGAACTTGTTCGGAATTGCCCATGGCACAAGGGTTGCCTTCGAAGTCATCCAAAAGGACGAAGCCGGCATCCGCACCGCCGTGCTAGCGGGCGTCCGTCCGCCGGGTTCGACCATCGATTCAAACTCCGAGATCCGGCACTTTGATGTGGTCTTGCGTCGCCTAACCTCGGCCTGCACCGAAAGCGAATTGTGCAATTCACCGCTTGCCGAGACATTGCGGACCCTGGCTTCTTCCTATCGCGAGGAACCGAGGGCTATCCCAATCGAGTTGTTGCGAGGCACATTGCCGGAGGACCTTAAGGTACCGGATCGTTACGTCGTTGACGGCATCATGGTGATCGACCTGATTCGCCAGGCGTTTCGCAGCAGTGATAATATTTTGGAACTTCCCTTGATTCTATCCGACCTTCGGTCAGGGCGGCACAAAAGTCTGCGCGGGCTGACGGACGAGTGGGATTTACATACCTACGGACCAAACATCAGCCACGGCGCGAAATGGTCAGCCCAGTGTAGCGATGGCGTGACATACTTAGCCGAACCAGACCCTGCCACCGGCGATGAAACCGCCATAGTCCAAGATTGGCTGGCTTGGCACGATTCGAAACACATTTGCGAGGTTTGGCCCGCCGACCCGAGCTCCGCTCTTTCGCAAACGTTGGTGCGAATTCCGGTGCCGGTGCTGATGTTGGCGGGAGCCCTCGACCCCTTCACCCCGGATAGCTGGGCCAAGGCCATCAATGGAAAACTGCCGAACAGCAAACTAGCGGTATTCACAAACGCGGGACAGGATATGTGGTCGACACCTTGCGCCAGAGATTTAATGTCCCAATTCCTGATCGATCCAGCGATGACGGAGTTTGAAGACGGTTGCCTTCGCCAACAACCCGTCTGGAAACCGACTTACCGGCTGCGCCACCATGGTCGAGGTTTATCGCTTCACTTGAAGAATTTCCTGCATTGAATTCAAAAAAGAGCCCCCGGCGGTTGCCGGGGGTAGAGCTCAGGGAGGTTATGACGTTGGCGGAGGGGGCCGCCGCCGGCTCAGGTGACTCGCTTGTCGAAGGCGAGCCGCTGAGAGGGGCGGAAGCCGCAATGGTAGAAGAAGCCCAACAGATCGAAATTCTCCCGCGCCACCTGGGTCTCCAGGGTTTCGACGTGAAGCGCCGACAGGTTGGCCAGCAGTTGCGACAACAGCGCCTTGCCGATGCCGCCGCCGCCCAGGGTCGGGTCGATGCCGATGGTGTCCAGCACCGCCACTGATTCGGTGCGCCCGAATTCGCCGAAATCGACCCGGGCCATGATGAAGCCGGCCGGGCGGCCATCATATTCGGCGATCAGCGACACCCGGATGCCGCTCTCGTTCAGGGCCTCGTCGACCTTGGCCTGCAGATAGTCGCGGCGTTCGTGACCGACCACCTTGGCGTCGATGCGGACGATGGCATCCAGGTCGTCTGATCTGAGCGAGCGGACCGGCACCCGGTCGCGCGACAGGGCATCGAAATCATCGCCGGTGGGATCGGAATAATCGGGCTCGCCATCCTCTTCCACCGGGCGCGGGGCGTGAAACGGTTTTTGCTCGGACATGCTCTCGCCTCCCTACAGATCGGCCGCGGCCGAAACCGGAACCTCGATCACCTGGCGCGGCGCCAGGCTGAAGCCGGCCGAATCCAGGAACCTGAGAACGTCGTGGTTGGTCCATTCGGCCTGGGTCTGGAAGGTGGTGATCCCCTTGTGGCGCATCACCTCCTCGACGCCTTCCATCAGCAGATGGCCGACGCCGCCATAGCGCTGCTGGGTGGCGACGCCGATCGCCTCCAGCACGCAGGTCTGGCTCTCGCGGCCGAATTCGCCGGCCAACACCCGGGCCAGCACATAACCCGCCAGGGCCCCGTCGGCCCCGGCAACGGCACATTGGATATGGCTTTCCGGATTGCGGATCGCCGCCGCCAGTCGTTTTTCGAAATAGCCACGACGCGACCGCCCGACCGTTTCTTTCTCCAAGGCGACGACCGCTTGCAGATCAGCCTCCACCAGGGGCCGCAAAGTCAGGTCGCCGGAGGTCCGTTCCTGAATCATGTTGTGTCTTCCTCCCTTCGCGCGCCGCCGGTTCAGCGGCTCATCGCGTATTCGTTGGCAAGGTCGGTATCGTCGTCTTCCAAGAGCTCGTCGAGCAGCGGCAGCAACCCCATTTCCTCTTTCTGGATGTGCGAGATCTGGCGCTCGACCAATTCAAACCCGCGGCGGTGGAATTCGGCCCACAGGTCCGCGGTCATGCCGTCCTTGCGGGCGGCGTCCAGCAGTTCAACCAGGCGGTCGGCCAGGGGCCGGATGGCGCCGTGTTCGCCCCGCAGCAACTGGGCGATGAAATCGTCGCCGATCGCTTCGACCCGGGGGAAAAGCTGGGTTTCCTCGAAGTCGAAGTGACGACCGGTTTCGTTCGACAGATTGGCGCTGAGATCGGCAAACAGGCGCCCGGTCTCGGATTCGGACGGATCCGGTGGCCGTTTCGGTCCGGATTTCGCCAACAGGCCTTCCAACCGCTCAAGCAAGGCGATGGTGGTGAGGTGTTCGTCGTGCAACAGGCGCGTCGTCTGAAGCTGAAGATGTGTCGTCATCGCCTGTCCGCCCCGGTCCCATTGATCCTGTCTGGGAACGCGCCGAGCCGCCCATTCTCGGCCCGACCATGTATAATTACGCATTTAAGTACCAAATTACGATAAAACGTCGGAGCGGTCAATATGCCAATGGCGATTTCATTCGTCCGGCAGCGCTTCCGTCTTGTGGCGGTGAACCCGCTGCATGGCCGCGATGATGAACCAGGTCAATGCCACGGCGCCGACCGCGCCAACCACGCCACCCACCTGGACCAGCGGCCCGATCCCGGCGACGATCCCGGCCGCCACCAGGATCAGGGCGCCGAGATGGCTCCACAACTGCACCTGCAGCAGCCGGTCGTTGCCGAAGCTGGACGGCATCGGCGGTGCGGCGCCGGGTTTGACCGCGTGCATCGAAGCCAGGAACGGCACGATGCGCCTGAGGATGCCCAGCAGAAAGGTCAACAGCCAACCGACCAGAAACGTCACTCCGAAGATCGCCGCCCCGCGCACCGGGATCAGGTCCAACACCCAGGCCAACCCGACCAGCAGGCTGAGCGGCAGGCAAGCCCAGGCGATGAAGATCAGGATGAATTCCGGGCCGAAACGCTTGCGCATGCGGCGCCCCAGGATCAACGCCATACCGCGGAAATAGACGCCGATCGCGCCGAGGCCGAGCACCACGCCAAATCCGACCAACAGGTCCACCGCCGCGACCAGCCCCGCCCCGGCCACCACCAAGCCGGCGACCGCCAGGCCCAGCGAGGTCAGGCCGAGCCGGTTCGACGGGGCCGGCGCCAGGGTCAACATCGGCAGCAGGACATAGCTGAACCCCAGGGCCATCAGACCCATGAACCCATAGGCCGCCAGCATCAGATGCAGTCCAGCCAGGTTGCGCGCCTCTGCAACCAGGTCCAAAGTGAAATTACCGGCCAGCAACAGGCCCAATCCAATCGTCGCCGCCAGGGCGGCGGTGGCGCCGGTGGCATGGGCGACCACCAGGACCATGCCCTTGGTGCGGCGCAAATTATCGGCGATCAACAGCGCGAATCCGAACAGGGTCAGGGTGACGGCCACGGCGCCGCCGGTCAGTGCGACAGGCTCACCGCTGCCCATGCCCCAGGCCAGCACCGCCACCCCGGGCACCATGACCCAGGCAAAGGTGCGAGCCGGCCACAGCGCCGCCAGGGCCTGCAAGGTGGCGACCGGCAACAACTGCAGGGTCGCGCCCATGCCGGTCATCGCAAAAACACCCAGCGTCAGCAGGTGGATGACCGCTAGTGGCGGCCCCAGCCCGCCGTCGAATTCCGGCACCTCGGCCCCGAACATGGCCAGGCCGAGCCAGAACGCGGTCAGGAACACCGAACCGGCGACGAAGTAACGGAACGGGATCGAGATCGGCAGCAGCCGGGCCCGGGCGCCGCCCAAAAAGGCGCCGGCCGCCATCCGATCCATGATCGGCCGCGGCGCCTTGCGTGGTTCCGCCGGTGGTTTGGGCTTCGGCTTGGACCGTCGCGGGCCGCCGCGTTCCCGCAGGAAGAAGACCCGCCAATGATCGGGCGCCATTTCCTCGGCATGATTGGCGAAGCCTTCCTGGGTCAGCAGCATCCGCAACGGGGCAGGATCGAACGGCGCGTCCAGGATCAACATGCCGCCATTGGGGATCTTGGCGGCCTGGGCCAGCACCGCGTCGCGTGGGTGTTCGCCGCGTTCCAGCACCGGGCGGGCGTCGAACTGCTCCGCCTCCAACAAAGCCGCCTTGGTCAACCAGTCCGGTTTCGTCACGGTACAACGACACTCCCGTTGCCGTTCAACAAGACCCCAGAAATTGGCGGCCTGCCTCTTGGCGCGCCTTGACGGTCGTCAACCCGCGATCAGTTCCTTGACCTTGGCCACCGCCATGGCGGAAATGGCGCGCCGGCGGTACTGCGGTTGGGCCAGCGAGGTACGGACCGGGCTCGACTGCTTCTGGATCAACTTGGTCAGCGTCGCCTCGGCCGCCGCATCGAAGGGCTGGCCGGAAAACTGGTCCGCCGTGCCCAGGCGCACCGGCTGGCTGTTGGTACCGGTCAGGGCGACCCGCAATTCGTCCAGGTTCTCGCCATCCTTGCGCAGCGCGATCGCCACCCCGGCCAGGGGGAAGTCGATCGATCCCCGCATGCGGATCTTGGCGTAGGTCGAGGTCAGGCCGGCGCTCATCGGCGGCACGTGCACCGCCACCAGCATCTCGTCCTCGGCCAGGCCGAGATGGGCCATGCCGTCATCGACGAAAATGTCGGCCAATGGCACGCGGCGGGTCCCGTTGGGTCCGGCCAGCTCGGCCTCGGCATCGTAGATCAGCAGTCCCGGCGCCAAATCGCCGCTATAGGCGGCGTAGCAGCGCTTGCTGGTCGGCACCACGTGGCAGATCTCGCCGCCATATTTCAGGCAATAGGCATTGCTGGCCCGCCACCATTCGCTCTGATTATAGAAATAGCAGCGGGTATCGAGGCAGAGATTGCCGCCGACCGTCCCCATCACCCGGTGGGTCGGGCCGGCAACCGCGCCGGCCGCCTCGGCGATCGCCGGATAGTGGGCCGCGGTCGAACCGTGGCTGGCCAGTTCCTCCAGGGTCACGGCAGCGCCGATCCGCAAACCCGCTTCATCCAGTTCCAGCTCGCGCATCGCCGGCAACCGGCTGACGTCGATCAGGACATCGGCCTCGACGAGGCCTCGGCGCATGTTGGGGATCAGGTCGGTGCCGCCGCCGATCAGCTTGGCGCCGGGATTTTCGGCCCTGGCCTGGACCGCCGCATCGACGGTTTCGGGCCTGAGCAGGGTGAAATCGGGAAGCAGTTCCATGCGCTGTGTCCTCCCTATTCCGCCGCCTGGGCGCGTTTGGCTTCGCGTTCGGCCCGGGCGATCGCCTCGAACAGCCGGTCCGGCGTGATCGGGGTTTCCACCGGGCGCACGCCGATCGCATCCTCGATCGCGTTGGCCAGCGCCGGCAGGAAGCCCGACAGCGAGCCCTCGCCGGCCTCCTTGGCGCCGAACGGCCCGTTGGGATCGACGCTTTCGACGATCTTGACCTCGATATCGGGTGATTCGACGATCGTCGGCACCCGGTAGTCGATCAGATTGGCGTGGGCCGGCAGGCCTTCGTGATAGCTGGTCTCCTCCGACAGCGCCTGGCCCATGCCCATCCAGACCGAACCCTGGACCTGGCCTTCGACCGAGAGCGGGTTCAGGGCATAACCGCAATCATGGGCGACCCAGACCTTTTCCACCGTCACCTGGGCGGTGGCCGGATCGACGCTGACCTCGACCACCTGGGCGGCGTAGGAGAAGCCCATGGTCGAACCGACCGCGGCGCCGCGGTATTTCTTGCCGCCCTGGGCCTCGCGCGGGGTCGAAAAGGTGCCGCGGGTGGTGATCGGGCCGGTCTCTTCCAGCGCCGCCGCCACCACCTGCTTGTAGGTCAGGCCCGGGTCCTGGCTGCCGGCCACCCGGTAGATTTCACCCAGACATTCGACATCGTCCGGGTTGGCGTCCAGTTTGCGGGCCGCCGCCGCGATCAGCTCGGTCCGCATGTTCTTGGCGGCATCGATCGCGGCATTGCCGACCATGAATGTGACCCGCGAGGAATAGGAACCATTGTCCTTAGGGGTCAGCGCGCTGTCCGCGGCAATCACCCGGATCCGGTTGAGGTCGAGGCCCAGGACCTCTGCCGCGCATTGGGCGACGATGGTCGACGAGCCCTGGCCAATCTCGGCCGCCCCGGTCAGGGCGGTTATGTTGCCGTCGAAATCGAGCCGGAGATTGACCGTGGCGTGGGGCTCGCCGGTCCAGTGCACCGGCTTGGCGGCGCCGCTGACATAATGCGAACAGGCCATGCCCAGGCCGCGATAGGGTGCCAGCTTGCCCTTGCGGTCTTTCCAGCCGCTTGCTTCCTCGACCCAGTCGATGCATTCGGGCAGGCCATAGCTCAACACCATCAGGTCGTTGGGGGTGAAGCCCAGTTCCGGGATCAGGTTGATGCGCCTGACCGCGAACGGGTCCAGGCCCAGTTCCTTGGCCATCTCGTCCATCAGGTTTTCAAACGCGAAGCGGACATTGACCGTGCCGTGGCCGCGCATGGCGCCGCAGGGCGGGGTGTTGGTCAGGACCCGGTAGCCGTCATACTTGACCGCCGGCAGGTCGTAGATCGCATACAGCAGGCTGCCGGCATAGATGATGGTGACGATGCCATAGCCGCTATAGGCGCCGCCGCGCTGCACGGTCTCGCAGGCCGCCGCGGTGATCCGGCCATCCTTGGTCATGCCCAGTTTCAGCTTGACCGTGGTCTCCGGCCGGCCGCGATGACAGAGGAAGGTCTCCTCGCGGCTCAGCACCAGCCGCACCTTGGCCCGGGCGGCCAGGGCCAGCATCGAACAGATCACTTCGAAGCCCAAGGCCTCGGTACGGGCCCCGAAGCCGCCGCCGATATGCGGCTTGATGATCCGGACCTGGGAGTCGTCGAGGCCGAGGCAGCGGGCAATGGTCACGTGAACGTAGAACGGCACCTGGGTGGACGTGCGCACGGTCAGGCGCTGGTATTCGCCGTCCCATTCGGCCAGGGTCGCGTTGGGTTCCATATGGGCGTGGTTGATCTCGGCGCAGGCATAGTCGCGTTCGCGAACCAGGTCGGCGGCGGCGAAGCCGGCCTCGGTATCGCCCAGTTCGTAGTCGATATGGCGCTCGACATTGCCGGGACGTTTTTCGTGCAGGTCGACAGCGTCCGGCGCCCGCGCCTCGTCCGGGGTGAAATAGGCCGGCAGCTCCTTGTAGGTGACCTTGATCGCGGCGACCGCGGCAGCCGCCGTGCGTTCGTCCTCGGCCGCCACCGCCGCCACCGGCTCGCCCCGGTAACGCACCCGGTCGACCGCCATCGGGTATTCGTGCATGGCGATCGGCAGCACGCCGAACGGCGATTTGGTGTCGGCCCCGGTCACCACCACCTTGACCCCGGGCATGGCTTGGGCGGCCGAGACGTCGACCTCGACCAGCTCGGCATGGGCATGCGGGCTGCGCAGGATGCGGCCCACCAGCGCGTCGGGCTCGATGAAGTCGGCGGTATAGCGGGCCCGCCCCGTGACCTTGTCGATGCCGTCGATCAGCGGCGTCGGAGTGCCGATCGGATGGGCCGGTGCGGCGTCCGTCATCGCATTTGCTCCGCGGCGGTCTCCACCGCCTCGATGATCTTCACATAGCCGGTGCAACGGCAAATATTGGCGCCCAGCGCCTCGCGGATCTGGTCGCGGCTCGGTTTCGGTTCGCGCCTCAGCAATCCCTCGGCGGCCATGATCATGCCCGGTGTGCAGAAACCGCACTGGGTGCCCAGCTTCTCGTGAAAGGCCAGTTGCAGGGGCGTCAGGTCGGCGCCGTCGGCCTGGCCCTCGATGGTCTCCACCGTGCGGCCCTCGCAGGTCTTGACCAGGGTCAGACAGGCCAAAACCGGCTTGTCATCGACCAGCACCGTGCAGGCGCCGCATTCGCCGCCGTCGCAACCGGTCTTGGTGCCGGTCAGGCCGGCGTCCTCGCGCAAATAGTCAAGTAATAGCTGGTTGTCGGCGACCGCATCCTGGCGCGGCCGGCCGTTCAGGGTCAGGCTCAGGAGTGACTTGTTCATCCCGCCTCCTTTTTCTGTGTTCCGACCGGAGGGTGCCTAAAGCACCTTTCGGTGGCGCTGTTCCGTCCCGCTCCCCCGCCCAACCACCCAATGATGGTACCCTGGATGGGTGGTTGGGCGGGGGAGCGGGACGGAACAGCCGCATTCTTGTCAGACTCTTAGATCCCGCACACGGACCGCCTTGCCTTCCGAGCGCGGCACCTCGCCGGGGGCCTTGACCTCGGCGGTGCAGGTGACGCCGATCATCGCCTTGATGTGCTTGGTGACGCCGGCGCCGATCTCGCCATAGTCCGCCGCGTCCGCGTCGGGCGCCGCCTCGACCTCGATGGTCAAGGTGTCCAGCGAGCCCTCGCGCCGGACCACCAGCTGGTAGTAGGGCGCGATCTTCGGGAAACCGACCAGCATCGCCTCGATCTGCGAGGGGAAGACATTGACGCCGCGAATGATCAGCATGTCGTCATTGCGCCCGGTGATCCCCTGGATCCGCAAATGGGTGCGGCCGCAGGCGCATTTTTTTGTGGTGATGGTGGTGATGTCGCGGGTCCGGTAGCGGATCATCGGCAAGGCTTCCTTGCTCAGCGTGGTGATGACCAGCTCGCCCGGCTCGCCTTCCGGCACCGGCTCGCCGCTGTCGGGGTCGATCAGCTCGAACAGGAAATGGTCTTCCCAGCCGTGCAGGTCGCCGCGGGCCTCGGCACAGCCGCAGGCGACGCCGGGGCCGAGGATTTCGGAAAGGCCGTAGACGTTGACCGCTGCAATGCCCAGCCTGGCTTCCAGTTCCTCGCGCATCGCCTGGGTCCAGGGTTCGGCCCCGAAGACCCCGAGCCGCAGCGGCGCCTGGCGCAGATCGACGCCCTGGGATTCGGCGACCTCGGCGATATTCAGCGCATAGGACGGGGTGCAGCCCAACACATTGGCTTCGAAATCGGTCATCAGCAGCACCTGGCGCTCGGTGTTGCCGCCCGACATCGGTACCACCGAACAGCCCAGCCGGGTGCCGCCGTCGTGGAACCCGAGGCCACCGGTGAACAGGCCATAGCCATAGGCGTTGTGCAGGATGTCGCCGGGCCGGGCGCCGGCCGCGGCCAGCGAGCGCGCCATCAGCCGGGCCCAAAGGTCGAGGTCGTTGTCGGTATAACCGACCACGGTGGGCTTGCCGGTGGTGCCGGACGAGGCATGAATGCGGAAGACCTGTTCGCGCGGCACCGCGAACATGTTGAAGGGATAGTTCTCGCGCAAATGATCCTTGACCGTGAAGGGGAACCGGCGAATGTCGTCCAGCTGCTTGAAATCGTCCGGTTGGACCCCGGCTGCGTCGAACGCCTGCTTGAAATGCGGCACATTGACATAGGCCCGGTTCAAGGTCTCGCCCAGCCGCTCCTCCTGGAGTGCCGCCAATTGGCCGCGATCCATCGTCTCGATATCGCGCTCGAACATGAAGCCGTCGCTACTGCTACCACCCATTGAACCATCTTCCTCCCTATTGATTTCGGCCGCGGCCGCCTATTCTTTTTGTCAATTGTCCTGGTGCCAACCGGGTTTGGTTCCAGCACCGGTCTGGCCGACGCCGCGCACCGGCATGCGGGGCAGCGCGAAGCCCTGATTATAGGCAGCCCGGGTGACCACGGTGAATTTGATGAACCAGCCGCCCAGCACGGCAATCGCGCCGGCCGCCTGAATCAGCCAGGATTGGTCCATGCCGGCCAGGGCCGCCAGCACCAGCAACAGCCCCGGCAGCACGTGGCCGCCCCAAACGAAGGTGCGGTCGGCCTCGCCGATCGCATCCAGCGCCCCTTTCGGCGCACCGTCGCGGGCCAGTCGCTTGCGATAACGGAACCAGGCCGCGGCGCGCCCACCCAGCAGCAACAGCAGGGCCAGTTCGGTCCAGACCGGCGGCACCTGAAATATCGGCAGGACCACCAGCAGCAGGCCTATCCCCTCCGTCAATCCCGTGACGAAGATCAGCGGCATCAGGGCCGGTTGGCGCCACGCCGGAATGCCTTTCGAGGCATGCAGAATGCGTGTCTGGCAATAGAGATAGGCAATCGCCAGCAAGGCGACGAGCCAGAACAGCGGCGCGTTCTGCAACCACAATGCCAGCAGCGCCAGCGGAAACAGTGGCAGCGAAATGATCGCTTCGCGGGTCATCCACGAAGTCTGCGGATGCAGGAAGACATTCAGGGCCCGCCAGGGGCGGCCGATCTCCAGCCAGACGCAGCCCAGGCCGGCCCCGATCGACGCCAGGCCAACCAGCCCCAAGGCCAGCAGGGCCGGCCCGTCGGGCAGGACCAGGGCAGTGGCGATGATCAGGCCGGCGCCGGTGCCGCCGCCGATGAAGTTGCCGGCGGCCCGCCAGTCCCAATTGGTCTGGTGCCAGGGTGCGATGCGGCTCATTTCTCGTCCACCACATAGTAGAAGCCCGGTTTGGTGCCGAGCTCTTCATGCATCCGGAAATGCTCGGTTTCAGCCAGTATCCGCGAGACATTGCTGTCGGGATCCTCGACATCGCCGAAATGCAGCGCCCCGGCGATGCAGGAATTGACACAGGCCGGCGTCACCTCCGGGTCGACCCCCGGGGTCTTGCCGTTGCTCTTGGCGGCGTCGATGCGGTCCTTGCAGAAGGTGCATTTGGTGGCCACCGAGATCCGTTCCGGGTCATGGCGTCGATCGTCGTAAGGCGTTTTCTTGCCATAGGCGAAGTCGGTCCGGTGGACGATGTGGCGCGCCTGGTAGGGGCAGGCGACGGCGCAATAGCCGCAACCGATGCAAATGTCGTAGTCGATGGTCACCAAGCCGTCGTCGCGCTGCTTGGTGGCGGTGGTCGGGCAGACATGTTCGCACGGCGGATCGCTGCAATGCTGGCAACCGACCGGCACATAGGCGCGGTCGACGGTGGGGAATTCCCCCACCTCGATATCCAGAACCTGGCGCCACTGAACCCCCGGCGGGGTCGCGTTGGCGTGCTTGCAGCTGGCCGTGCAGGTCTGGCAACCAACACAGCGCCGCAGGTCCGCGACCATCGCCCAGCGGGTCATGCCCGCCCCGCCAGTTTGCGGATGCCGACCCGCACCAAATCGGCGGACGACCCGGTGGCATCGGTCAGTTCGAGCGAAATCGGTGCCAGGGTGTTGAGGCTGGGCATGCCGAAATCCTTGGCCACCGGGGTCGCCCAGTGGTCGAACTGGCCCAGCATCAGGACCGTATCGGGGCGGATGCCGTGGCGCAGCACGGCGCGGCCACGGGTGGCGCGCAAGGCCGAAGTGATTTCGATCGCGTCGCCGTCGGCGATCCCCATCTCCTCGGCAACCTTGGTGTTGATGATCACGCCTTCATGGCCGGCCACGTTGTTGGCCACTTCCTTGATCATCTGGATGCCGACATTGCCGCCCCAGGCATATTGCATGGTATGGGCGGTCAGCAGCCAGAAGCGCAGCTCGTCCAAATCGCCGCCGGCGTTGACCGTCGCCTGCTCCCAAATCGCCGGGAAGTCCCGCCAGGGAGGCAGGGCGTGATATTCCTCGAGCTGGGTGTCCCACCAGGTGATGCCGCTTTCGTGCAGCCGGTTGGCCAGTTCGCCACCGACCCGGAGCAGCCGTTCCTGATAGGGGAGTTCGAAGCGCAGGCCCTTTTCGACCAGCATCGGGAACAGGTACCAGTTGACCCGCGAATAGGGTTTGACCTTGAAGCCGTTTTCGCGGAACCAATCCAGCCCATCGGCGCTGGCACCGTTGCTCAGTTCCGAACTGGCCGCCTTGCAGGAGGCATCCCAGATCGCCTCGACACTGTGGGCAACGCCGGTGTCGAGACTGAAATCATAATCCTCGGTGGCCAGGGGAATGCCGGCGGCACCGTTGTTGATGGCCCGGTTGTAGCGCTCCAACAGGCCGGTGCGGGCCGCCAATTGGGTCGCGATCTCGGTGAAGTCCATCGCATCGGTGGTCTTTTCGGCGACCGGCTGGCGCAGCGCGAAACCGGAATAGTCCCAATACTGCTCCTGGTACTTGGTGCCGCCAATGCGGATCAATTGGGTGGCTTCCAGGTCGGTCGATTCAGGCAGCAGGATATCGGCCATGTGGTTGCTTTCGTCCGGGGTATAGGCGAAGGCGACCACGAACGGGAAATCGGCGATCCGGTTGGCCACTTCGGGTGCGTCCCAGGCCGAAATCGCCGGGTTGGTGCGATAGAAGAACCACAGTTCCGGGCGGGTCTGTTCCGGCCAGTGATCGGGCTGCTCCTTCTGGAACAGCCAGGCCAGGTGGGTCGGGCCCAGGGCGGCGCTCCACGGGGAATTGGCGGTCAGCGGCACCAGGGTCTGATAGGCGTTGCGGATCCGCGGCTTGGCCTGCCACCCCTCCTTGTCGGTGGGGTTCATCGGATAGGCCATGAAGCCGTCCGGGCCCGGCTGGACGCTGGCCTGGCGGCTGGTGGCCGGCCGGTTCAGGCGCACCGTCGACCCCAGGATGCCGCCCGGCACCTCCAGCCCGCCGACCAGGGTGGCCAGCACGGTGCGGGCCCAGCAGCAATCATACCCGCCCCAGCCATTGTTGACGGTCTTGCCCAGGGTGATCGCCACCGGCCGGTAAGGCAGTGTCTGGCCATCGATCTCGATGGTGGCGCCGACCTGGGCGTGCTCGAACCATTCCTGGGCGATCCGCCGCACCGTGCCGGGCGCGATATCGCAGATCCGCTCGGCCCATTCCGGGGTGCAATCGGCGACATGGGCGATCAACTTGTCGAAGGCGGTGTCCACCGACACCTCCTTGTGCTCCCAGACCTGCTCGTCGGGGCCGACTTCGATGCCGGAGGCGGTGAACGGCCCTTCCAGCACCGGTTCCGCGCCTTGCGTGTTATGGGGCACGGCTCGGCCGCTCTTGCCATCCCAGATCAGCGGCTCGCGGGTTTTGGGGTCACGCAGATAGAACCCGTTCGGGGCCACCAGATAAGGCGACGCGGTGTAGTCCTTCAGGAACGGCAGGTCGAGCGCATCGCGTGGCAATTCGTGCAGCGCGACATGGATCATGCCGTAGAGAAAGGCCGGGTCGGTCTTGGGCTTGACCGGCACCCATTCCGACGAGGCGCCGGCAGTGACCGACAGGTGCGGTTCGACCTGGACCCGTTTCATATGGTTGTCGATCCGGGCCTGGGAATGGCGCCAGACCCCGACCACACCGCCCGAGCTTTCGACATTGTTGCCGAACGACAGGACGTAGCGGGCATAGGCGGTGTCTGGGCAGACCGTGAAGGCCCGGTGCCACAACTCGCCATAGAGATGTTCCGAGTGGTAGCACTTGACGCCCTGGCCGCTGCCGAAGCTCATGTCGATGGTGCCCCAGGCGGAGAGGAAGGCCGGGAAGGTCCCCATATAGGAGGTCGGTGTGCCGCCACCACCGAACGACGCGGCGACACGTGGGAAACCGGCGTCGTCGATCAGGCCCTTGTCGCGAATTTCATTGAGTTTGGCGGCGATCGCATCCAGCGCTTCGTCCCAGCTGATCGGCACGAAGCCGGGATCATGCTCGCGCCCCTTTTGGGGATTGGTGCGCTTCATCGGGGTTTGGATCCGGTGCGGATTGTAGGTCTTCTGCACCAGCCCATAGGCCTTGACGCAGACCTTGCCCGATCCGGGATGGATTTCGGCGGCCTGGAAGTTCGGTTCGACCTCGGTCGCGACGCCGTCCTCGACCTTGACTTTCAGGAGATCGGGACCGGCGACGCACTGATAGCAGTAGACCGGAACCTTCCTGGCCTCCCCCGCCACCGGTTCAGCCCTTCTTCGCTTTTTCGACCTTGGCGCCGATGCGGCCGCGCAGCTTTTCGACCTCGACCATGAAGCGGCTGTGGATGCCGGTCGCCACTTCCTCGACGTCGTCGCGCACCGTGACCTCGAACTGAACCTGGCGGCCCTGAACGACGGTGACGATCGCGGTGATTTCCACAGTCATGCCCAACGGCGTGGCCCCGGCATGGGTGACGTTGACCGAGGTGCCGACCGAATCCTCGCCATCGTCGGCATGGTCGAGCAGAAAGTCGCGACAGGTGATTTCGATGTCGCGGATCAGCTCCGGCGTCGCATAGACGCGCAGTTCCTCACCCAGAAAATCAATCGTCCGCGGCTTGTCGATCTCAAATTTGCGGGTGGTTCGCAATCCCGGCTGCAGGCTGTCCTTCATCGCTTTCGATGCCTCCCACTGTTCTTGTTGACCTTGGTCCGCGGCAAGGATAACCGGTTCGGCCGGCGGCGTCGCAATGGATTAATTGCGTATTATCGTACTTTAATACTGTTTTATGACCTGTCAACCGTTGCGTCCGCCGCACCGACATCCCCTTGAAGCGGATATAGGGCACTGACCGGAAAAGACAGCAGGCCCGGCCGGGCGGACCAGGCTAGAGCCTGTCTGCCCTAATCGGATTCACTGAGATCGCGTTTCCGCCCCTCCGGCAAGGAGGGGAGTGGCGGTCGATGCAGGGCGCCGTCCGCCCGGTGCTTAAACGATTTCGCGCGCCCAACGAAAAAAGGCGGCCTGGTGGGCCGCCAGTTTCGATGAGGAGCCGTCTCGACGCTGCGGCAAGGCAGACGTCACGGCTGGCAATCAGGTTGCGATGCCAAGCGCGATGAACACGCCGCCGGCGATCATCAGTCCGGCGACAACGGTATCGGCAACCAGGCTGCCGGTCCGGAGTAGAGAAGGTCGAGAACTGGTCATAAGCAGAACGTCTATTCTTCAGTGATGTGCGCCAATTGCTGGCACGGTCCTAATATGGGCGACGAATGTGGCAACAATAAGGATTACCGGCCGGCGGCGCACGGTGACACCAGGGCAGGGCTCAAACCCGCACGATCAGACCATCGGCCAGGGCGTGACGGGTCGCGCGCCAGGCGGGCACAGCCCCGGACAGGGTGCCGGCCGCGACCATCAGGCCGAGCAGCGACAGGTCCCGTACCGTCGGCGGTGTAACCGCGATATACAGCCCGAATTGCGTATCGATGATCGGCTGTGCGATGGCCAGGGCGCCATAGAGCAGCGCCAGACCGAGGACCGCACCGCCAACGCTCAAGCTCGCGGCCTCGGCCACCAGCAGCGCGAACAGGTGCCGGGGCCGCGCGCCCACCGACCGCAGCACCGCCAGTTCGCGGCGCCGCTCGTTGAGCCCGGCCAGCAACATGGTCACCATACCCAGCAGTCCGGCAATGACGACAAAAATCGAAATCGCACTCAAGGCAGCCTCGGCCGTACCCATCAGGCCCCACAGTTCCTGCAAAGCGACCCCGGGGAGAATAGCCAGCAAGGGTTCGCCGCGGTATTCGTTGATCGTCCGCATCAAACCGAACGCCCCGAACCGGGACTTGGTGCCGACGACCACCGCCGTCACCGCCTTGGGCGTCAGCTCCATCTTGCGCACCCGGTCGGCGCCGACCGCCATTCCCGGAACCCTTGAGCCCGACTTCCAGTCGACGTGAATGGCCTCGATGGCTTCGAGGCTGACATGAACCGTCCGGTCGACCGGCGTGCCGGTCTTGGCCAGGATCCCGGACACCCGGAACGGTTTGTCCTTGTGGGTCCGGAACCCTTCGCGGCCCAGGCCATGGGACACCACCATCGCATCGCCCAGTTCGTAGCCCAGCGCCTGGGCCACGTCCGACCCGATAACGGCGTCGAACAGATCGTCGAAAGGTTGGCCGGACGCGAAGGCGAGGTTGCGTTTCCGGCCAAAGCGGTAATGCCGGAAATAGTCGCCGGTGGTGCCAAGGACCCGAAACCCGCGATGGGAATCGCCCAGCGATAGCGGCACCGTCCAGGCGACACCAGGCAGGGCGGCGAGGTGCCGGTAGCTTAGCCAGGAGATGTTGTTGGTGGCATTGCCGATGCGGAACACCGAATAGAGCAGCAACTGGATCGAGCCGCTGCGCGCGCCGACGATCAGGTCGGCACCGGAAATCGTGTTGGCGAAACTGGCCTTGGCCTCGGTCCGCACCTTCTCCACCGCCAGGACCAGCATCATGCTGACCGCCAGCGCGAACAGGGTCAGCCCCGCGGTCAGCCGCCGGTTGAGCAGGCTCCTGAGGGCCAGACCAAGAATCGGCAGGCGGTTCATGCCGCCCCGCCCGCCGGCTGCAGATCGGCCGATCGATTGATCCCGGCCAGGGCCACGTCGCGGTCGAAGCGGTCCCGCAAACGCTGGTCATGGCTGACGAACAGCAGTGTTGCGCCGACACGTGCGACTTCGTCGAACAGCAGCCTGAGGAACGAGGTCTGGGCATCCGCATCCAGCGACGAGGTGGGTTCGTCGGCGATCACCAGTTCCGGCCCACCGATCAGCGCCCGGGCCGCGGCAACCCGCTGCTGCTGACCGACGCTCAATTCAGTGACCGAGCGTCGCTGAACTGCCGGGTCATCCAGCCCGACCTCGGACAGCAGCCGGCCGGCCACCGCATCAAGGGCGCTGCCGCCGGCCAGGGCGCGATCGCGTCGCCTTTTTGAAAACCGGCAGGGCAGCAGGACATTTTCAACCACCGAAAGATAGGGCACCAGATTGAACATCTGGAATATCAGGCCGACGTGATCGGCGCGGAAGACATCGCGGCCGGCATTGGAGAACGCCCCGAAATCAGCGCCCAGGACTTCGACCTCGCCGGTTTCCGGCGTGGCGACCCCGGCCAGCAGGTTGAGCAAGGTGGTCTTGCCGCTGCCGCTGGGGCCGTGGATGAACACCCGTTCTCCGGCCATAACCTGAAAGCTGGGAATGTCCAGGGTCAGGTGGTCCTGACCGGGCCAGCGGAAATGAACGTCCGTCAAACGAATGATGGGGGACGACATTGCAGCTTGGTTCCCGAAATTGTTTGCGGCCTGCTAGAACCTCAGGCGTGAGGCGCTGGGTGTCAACTCCGCCGCGCCCTGGCCATGGCCGGTGATCATCTGGACCTCCAGTTCCTCGGCCCGGGGAAAAAGGGAAAAGTAGCCGATGTCGACATGAGTCAGAGCCTCCGGCGCTGCACAGCGGAACCGGTATTTGGCGTGGAATTCGGCGTGCTCATCCCCCTCATGACTTTCGGCATGGTCCTCCGACTTGCGACCCTTGGCAGGGTCATCGCCTTCCATCAGGCCGGTCTCCACTTCCGCGTTGGCCTGCCGACAGTCGGCACCCTTGGGAAACAGGAACAGGCGCTGGCCGTCGCCAAGGGCCTTGACCGCCTCGTAAACCGCCTGGCGGTCGGCATCGGTCCCGGGCTCATGTTCGAATCCGACAATATCGGCCCCCGGCGCCATCAATTCGATGATCACCGACTGGCCCTCAATGGCGATGTTCAGCTCCCCCACCCCGTGGACGTGGGGCGCCGATTGGGCCAAGGCGGCGGACGACGCGGCGGCCATAAAGGCCCCGCCAATAAAGCGCCTGAGACTGTTCAACCTCATCCTCCTGAAATACGAAGATAGTCCGGAAAATAGCTATTTTTCGTATGGCTCGACCAAAATGCCGTCAACCGAATAGCCGGCATCGACGTCGATCCTGCCGTCGAACACCTGCAGGGATTTTTGCACCGCCCGAGCGGTCAGGCGGCCGGTGATCCAGACCGGCTCGAACAAATCGTTCAGGGCAAAGGACTGGTTCAGGCGAACGAACACCATCTGATTGCGCGGCGGCGGGGGCACGTGAATACAGGCCCCGACATAGGGCACCAGCAGGAACTCTTCGACCGCGGCGCCATTGAATTCCAGCGGCAGCACATAGCCCGGCAACCGGACCAGTTGCCCGTCCAAGCCATCGACCAGCCGGTTGTTCCGTTTTTCGATCTCGTCCAGCATTGCCGTGTAGCGTTGCAGCAGCGCCTCGACGTCCAACCCCTGTTTTTCGAGTTTGTCCTGCAGTTCGATCGCCCATTCGGTTTCGGCCGCGACATTGCTGATCATGCCGCGTTCGCGCCGGGCCCGAATGCCGGCGATCAGCTCAAGTTCGATGCCCTGATCGTCGGTCAGGTCGGCCGTGGGATCGTCCAGCGGCGGCGCCGGCGGGACCAGGTTCTCCCAGGTCAACTCGCGCGGGGCCTCGGCCTGGGCCGGTGCGCCGAGCAGAACGGCGAACAGGATTGCGACAACCAAGAACGGTTTCACGGTGGGGTTTGCTGCAAACATAGTGCGATGGATAGCCGAACCACCCATGGAAAGGCAATCGCCGGATGGTTCGCGACGATCAATTTGTATTGATGCGCGGAAGCCGCTCAGGCGTCTCCGTCGGGATTGCGGATCTCGGCGGCGCATTTGGCTTCGTAGTTGAGCCGTTCCAGGGCATCGACCAGGTCGACCAGGCTCTTGAACTCGATGGTCAATTTGCCCTTGCGTTTCTTGAGATCCATCTTGACCGGCAGGCCCAGGCGGACCCGCAGTTCCTCGGCCAGGCGATCGGCCGCTGCCCGGTTGGCCGGCGCGGTCGCGGCCGGGTCGGCCGGTTGCACGTCCGGTGCGGTGACCGCGGCGCCGATTTCGCCCATTGCCGTGGCCAGGGCCTCGGTCTGGCGCACATTCAGTCCGCCCTCGACCACCCGTTCCGCCAGGGTGGAGGGATCGTCGCTGCCGAGCAGCGCCCGGGCGTGGCCGGTGGACAGTTCGCCCGCCGCCAAGCGGACCTTGACCGGTTCCGGCAGGTGCATCAGGCGCAGCATGTTGGCGACATAGCTGCGGCTGCGGCCGACGCATTGGGCGACCTGATCCTGGGTCAGGCCGTACTTTTCGATCAGCTGGGCGTAGGCATGGGCCTCTTCCAGCGCGTTGAGGTCGGCCCGCTGGGTATTTTCCAACAGCCCGGCGATCGCCGCCTCCTGATCCGAGAGCCCGTTGATCACCAGGCCGGGCAGCGCCGCCGCCCCGGCCATGCGGGCGGCGCGCCAGCGCCGTTCACCGGCAATCAGTTCCAGCTCGTCATCCACCCGGCGGACCAGGACCGGCTGCAGGATGCCACGGTCGCGGATCGACTCCGACAGCGCCTGCAATTCACCTTCGTCGAAGGTCTGGCGTGGCTGGCCCCGGCTGGGGCGGATTTCATCGATCCGCAGCATGCGCAGACGCGGCAGGGCGACACGGTCTTCGGGCTCGGGCTCGGTGATCCCAGGCGGCGCCTTGGCGGGGGCCGGCTCGCCGGTCAGGAACGACGGCAACGGATCATCGGACGGAAACATATCCTTCCCTTCGCTTGTTTCGTACGGCGGTACTTTACCCGGCTGCACCAGCGGCGCATCCGTCCGCCTTCTTAAATCTTGAATTTGGCGAAGAAATGACAACAGCTCGGCATCCGCCGGAACCTCCATCGTACCGGCCAGCGCCTGCGCCGTCGACGGATCGATATCGCCCTTGTCGTGTTCCTGATCGCTCA
The DNA here is from genome assembly GCA_964344385.1 of uncultured Sneathiellales bacterium. Lineage (GTDB taxonomy): Bacteria > Pseudomonadota > Alphaproteobacteria > CAYFNG01 > CAYFNG01 > CAYFNG01. Next base: position 158,702 of record CAYFNG010000002.1, on the reverse strand, counting down.
TCGGGTGTCGTCCACATGGGCCGCGGCCCGGCTGGCCACGGACCCGGCCATATGACGCCAACACGATGAATTTCCGGTTAATTTCGCGAATCGGGCAGAGCAGGCCAGGCAGCGTGTTTGTTGTTTGTTCTCATTTTTGTTGCGGAAAGCCGAAAAACAGTTTATGGTTGCACAGTTGGGTGGATCGCTGCTTATGGTTAACGATGATGGTTATGAGCAACAATTGGAAGAAACCTGCCACCCTGGGCGTGATCTGCCTTGGCGCCATACTGGTGTTGGCCGGCTGCGGCGGCGGCTGGCAACAAAGAGCGAAACAAGCCTGGGCAAAATCAACGTCCAACACGGCATCGGCCGCAACCACCGCTTCGGCAGGCACGCCGTTTGATAAGGTCGTAAAACTGCTCGACCAGGGCCGCCCCCGCCAGGCGTCGAAAGCCTTTGACGCGGAGCAGCACTATTTTGGTGAACGGCGCCAGGACAAGAAGGTCGTGGCCCTCAGGCAAAGGCTGGTCACCGCCTTGCACGCTAGCTACGACGCGCAGTTCGGTCGCCTCGCCCGGGCTTTGGAAAGCACGCAATGGCCGGCACCGCCCGGCAGATGGCCCGGCATTGCCGGCACCCTTCACGACGCCGGCCAGGTCACCCCGCCCTGCCGTGAGCATATGGTTCTGTGCGCCAATGCCCCCGTCAGCCTGGACCGCATGAAAAAGGCCAAGGCCGACCTGGAGCGGCGGATCAAGGCGTCGGCCGGGCAAATGTACACCAAATACGCCGCCACGCTGGACCGGGATTTCGCCAACATCTACCCGGTCAAGGTCACCATGGCCGAGATTTCGCGCCAAGCGCCGGAGGTGTTCCGCAAGGTGGTGCGGAACCTGGATGCCGGCGGCATCGCGCGTTATGCCAAGCAGCACGCCGCTGACCTGAACTTCGAAAACAAACAGGTCCTGGCCGAGCGCTATTTCGACCAGTTGATGGCGGACCCCGCCCGCAGGCAGCGTGGGTTCCGCGGGCTGCTGGAAACGCTCGGCAAGCTCCATGAGGCCAAACTGCCACCGCCCGACAAGACCAGAGGCATGGCTGTGGTCATCATCGTTAATGCACCGGACAGCGATTTTCCGATTGCCCTTGACTTGCAACCCGGCAATTTCCCGTTGCTACAATTCATTGAGATGCCGACGACGCCGCCACGCGAAGCCAAGGACGCCGATTATGTCGTCGTCCTGTCGGACGCCACGGCCGAGGCGAAAACCAAGATACGCGATCGGGAAACGGTGGACTCGGATTTCGTCGCGGCGACGCGGCAAGTGGTCAACCCCGACTATATTCGGGCCCAGGACAAATTGTATCAGGCACAAAGAAAACTCAGGCGCGCCGAAGCCGGCGCCATCGCCGCACAGAATTGCAATTACTGCCCCAGCAGCACCGGTCTCGCCCTGGGTTCGCTGGTCGGACAGATCATAGGAACGCGCGAAGTCGACAAGTTGCAAAAAGAACTCGACAACACGCCGATGTATATCGAGCAACCGATTTACCAGACCTATGAGTTTGAGCGCGGAACGGTCGCCGCGACGCGTACCGTCACCCTTGCCTACCGGATATTCGACAGGCAGCGCCGGGTGATGGAACGCGGTGCCATGAAGTTCGGCGAAAAACGCGATTTCAAGATGATCGCAGGGCTGAAGAAAAACGATCGCAACTACTACAGGCACAATTCGGGCATGACCAAGGAGGCCGACGTCGAAAAGTGGCTCCTGGCACCGTTTACGCTTAACGACGAAATGCTGGTACGCACCCACCTCGCCGGTCGACCGGTCGAGGTCAGCAAGGTCCGTTCGGTGGCTGCGGCCTTTAAACGATTGGCGCTTCCCGCCCCTGTAGCTTCACGCGACGGCGCTCGTAGCCGCGGCGGTGTAGACAACAGAGAAGTCAGCGTCAGCCCGCGTTTCGATGCGCTCTTCCACAGTGTTGTCCAGGTCACGCATGGCAGCGGCATGGGATCCGGCTTCGCGATCAGCGAAAACCTGATCGTCTCGAACGAGCATGTTGTCGACGATCACAAACTCGTCACGATCAAGTTCCGAGACGGCAGAAAAATAACGGGCCGTGTTCTGGCGGCCGACGCCCGCCGGGACATCGCCATAATTCGCATCTCCGGCGGCGGCGTTCCGGCAGCGCTCCATCGTGGTCCGGTGCCGATCGGCGGGGAGGTCATCGCTTTGGGACACCCCGAGGGGTTCAACTATTCCATCACCCGCGGGATTGTCAGTGCGGTTCGCCGTTTCAAGGGCGGCGACAAAGCCGGCGTTCTGCAAGTCCAGTCCGATGTTGCAATGAATCACGGAAACTCCGGAGGGCCGATGTTCCTGGGAGGCCGCGTTGTAGGTGTCAACAGTTGGGGCCAAAAGGACACCACCGGGCTGAACTTTGCGATCCATATCGACGAAGTCAGGGCGTTGCTCGACGAAAACAACATCAACTGGTAGGGCGGCGGCACGGCAGCCCAGTGGATCCGCTCCGCATCGCCGTCGCGCCAATGGAAGGGCGGCACCAGGACGGGCCGGCGTAAAGACGCAGCCCGGTCGTCGGTGGCGCTTTCATGCGTCAGCTTGACCCGGGTGCGGGGTGTGACTTGAGGCCGCCTCATGGTCCAAAGCTCCGGTTAAGCGTTGCCGGCATGGCCAGATAATGGCTATATGGAATAGTCCGTTTCCATTGAACGGATGGAACCATTTGCGAGATCCCGATGCCCCTGCTCCCCTGGTTGAGCCTGGACGAGGCCGGTGGCCTGCCGCGCTATCGGCAGCTCTATTTTGCGCTTCGTGACGCCATACTGGACGGCCGCCTGGCCCAAGGCAGCCGGCTGCCGTCGAGCCGCGACCTGGCCGGCGACCTGGGCATCGCCCGCAACAGCGTCGTCGCCGCCTATGAGCAGTTGACCGCCGAAGGCTATCTGGAGGCCCGCACCGGCGCCGGCAGTTTCGTGGCGGACGGGGTCGCCGCCAACCGCCGGAGCGGGCCCGCGGCGCCGCGCCGGCACCGGCTGTCGGCCCGTGGTCGGGGACTGGCCGCGATCGGCCAACGCCGCAGTTCCCGCGCCATGCCCTTTTCGCCCCGGCTGCCTGAGCTCGAGACCTTCCCGCAGGCCCTGTGGGGCCGGTTGCTGGCCCGCCACTGGCGGCGCCCGCCGCGGCATGCCCTGATCGACGGCGACACCGCCGGCGACCCGCGCCTGCGCCGGGCGATCGCCGATTATTTGCGCGAGATGCGGACCGTGCGCTGCCATCCCGACCAGGTCATCGTGCTGTCCGGCGCCCAGCAGGCGATCGACCTGGTGACCCGCACCCTGGTCGACCCGGGCGATCCGGTCTGGGTCGAAGACCCCGGCTATGCCGGCACGGTCGGGGCCCTGACCGCCGCCGGGGCACGCCCGGTGCCGGTGCCGGTGGACGATGAGGGCCTGAGCGTGCGCCAGGGCCGGGCCCGCGCGCCGGCTGCCCGGCTGGCCTGCATTTCGCCGTCGCACCAGTTCCCGCTGGGCGTGGTGATGTCGCTGCGGCGCCGGTTGGAGCTGCTGGACTGGGCCCGGTCCAGCGGCGGCTTCGTGCTGGAGGACGATTACGACAGCGAATACCGCTACGCCGGGCGGCCGTTGGCGGCGCTGCAGGGCTTGGACGAGCATGAACGGGTGCTCTATGTCGGCACCATGAGCAAGGTGATGTTCCCGGGCCTGCGCATCGGCTATCTGGTGGTGCCCGAGGACCTGGTCGATGCCTTCCAGGCGGTGCGCCGCCTGTTCGACGGCCATCCTTCCTCGGTTGCCCAGGCGGCCCTGGCCGATTTCATCGCCGACGGCCATCTGGGCAGCCACATCCGCCGCATGCGCACCCTCTACGCCGCCCGCCAGCAGGCTTTGCTGGCGGCGGTCCGGGAACGGCTGGGCGGCCTGGTCGAGATCGCCCCGGACGAGGCCGGCATGCACCTGGTCGGCTACCTGCCCGAGGGGATGGACGACACCAAGGTCACGGCGGCGGCGGCCAATGCCGGCATCGAAGCCCCGGCGCTCTCCCGCCTCTACCACGGCCGCATCCGGCGCAGCGGCCTGCTGCTCGGCTATGCCGGGGTGCCCGAGCCCGCATTTGCGCCTCTGGTCGACCGCCTTGCGGCGGCCATCGAAACCGTTTCACTGCAATAGGAGGACCCCGCCATGCACAAGAGCCGGTTGGCCGTGGTGGTGATCGACTGCCAGACCGAAGACCTGGGCACCGACACCGCGTTCTGGAGCAGCGCCCTGGGCTATGAGGCTATACCGCCGGGGCCGGACGGTGATCCGCTCTACGTTGATTTCAAGGCGCCGCCGGATGAGGTCCGGGTGCTGTTGCAGCGGGTCGACCATGCACCCCGGGTCCACCTGGACATCGAGACCGACGACATCGAGGCGGAAGCCAAACGCCTGGAAGCGCTGGGCGCCAAGCGGATCGCCTTCATCAAACGCTGGCAGGTGATGGAGGCGCCCAGCGGCCATCGCTTCTGCCTGGTCGGGCCGCAGCGGGCCGATTTCGACCGGAACGCCAATGTCTGGGACTAGTCGCGGCACAAACCCCATTGGACGACGAGCCTGGCGCGTCGGTGCTTAGGCGCCGGGCCTGAGCGAGCGGAGGCGAGCGCCCGGCGCCTAAGGGCCAGATCAACGGTCATCACAGGGTGACCGCAGGACAGACTCATCCCCGCATGCGCGTGCCCTTGGGGTCGTGGGGCGCGGGTTCGATCACCGTGACCGGGCGTTCGACCCCGACGATATGGGCGGTCAGGTCCGTGCCCGGTGCGGCGCAGTCCGGTTCCACCAGGGCCATGGCCAGGCTCTTGCCCACCGTGTGGCCATAACCGCCGGAGGTGATGAAACCGACCCGCCGGTCACCCTGCCAAACCGGTTCGTAGCCGGACGCATCGGCGTCCAGGGCGTCGACCGCCAGGGTGACCAGGCGGCTGGGCGCGCTGTTCGACTCCTTCTCCTTCAGCGCCGCCTCGCGGCCGATGAAGTCGCCCTTGCCAAAGGCGATCCAGCGATCCATGCCAGTCATGCCCGGCGTGTAGCCCTGGGTGAACTCAGCCGACCAGATGCCGAAGCTTTTCTCCAGGCGCAGGCTGTTGAGCGCGTAATAGCCATATTCCCGGATGCCGTGATCGGCGCCTGCCTGCAGCAGCATTTCGCGCAAGGCGATATGCTCGGTGGCCTGGCAGCTGATCTCGTAGCCCAGTTCGCCGGCCACCGACAGGCGCCCGACCCGGGCCCGGACCAGCCCGACATCCATTGCCTTGCAGCCCATGAAGGGCAGCGCGTCGTTGCCGACATCGTCATGGGTCAGGGCGGCCAGCACCTCGCGTGACTTGGGCCCGGCCAGGGAGAAGCCGACGATGTTGTCCGAGATATCCCGCACCCGGACGTCGCCGTCGAGATGATCATCGAACCAGCGCATATGCCAGCGCCGCAAATAGTAGGAGCCCATGATCCACCAGGTGCCGTCGCCCCAGTTGAACAGGGTGAGGTCGCCTTTCAGCCGGCCGCCGGGGGCCAGCATCGGCGACAGCCGGGCCCGGCCCGGGGCCGGCAGGCGGCCGGCCATGACCCGGTCGAGCCAGGCTTCGGCGTCGGCACCGGTGATTTCGTAGCGCGAGAAGCCGGTGATATCCAGAAGCCCGACATCTTCCCGCACGGCCCGGCATTCCTCGGCCACATGCTCGAAGGCGTTGGAGCGTTTCAGGGTCGGTGTCTCCTGGAAGCCGGCGGGCGCGAACATCAACGGCGTCTCCAGGCCCCAGGTGCAGCCCCAGACCGCGCCGGCGGCGCTCATCGCGTCATAGGCCGGCGCCTTCTTCAGGGGCCGGCCGGCCGGCAGTTGCTCGTTGGGATAGGTCATCACGAAGCGGCGGGAATAGAACTGGCCGGTGGTCTGGCGGATATATTCCCGGTTGGCCGCGAAATCGCCATAGCGGGCGACATCCATCGGCCAGGCATCGGCCTCGGGCTCGCCGTGGATCATCCATTCGGCCAGGGTCTTGCCGACCCCGCCGCCCTGCAGGAAGCCGGCCATCACCGCACAGGCCGACCAGTAATTGGGCACGCCCGGCACCGGGCCGACCAGCGGGTTGCCGTCGGGCGAGAAGGTGAAGGCGCCGTTGACCCAGGTCTTGATGCCGGCCTCCTGCAGGACGGGATAGCGGTTGAAGGCCAGTTCCAACTCGTCCGAGATGCGGTCGATGTTTTCCTGGATCAGCTCGATGCCATAGTCCCAGGGCGCGCCGTCGATGTTCCAGTGCTGGTGGTTGATCTCATAGATCCCCATCAGCAGGCCTTGCTGGTCCTGGCGCAGATAGGTGAAGCCTTCCAGGTCGACCATCATCGGCACCTCGAACCCCAGCGAGGCGACGTCGGGAAGGCTCTCGGTGACCAGGTAGTGGTGTTCCAGCGGCGACAGCGGCAGGTCGACACCGACCATGCGGCCGACCTGCTTGGCCCACAGGCCGCCGGCATTGACCACATGCTCGGCGTGGATGGTGCCCTTTTCGGTGACCACGTCCCAGCTCAGATCGGGGCGCTGGTTGAGCTCCAGGACCCGGTTGTGTTCGATCACCTTGGCGCCGCGCTGCTTGGCGGCGATGGCATAGGCCTGGACCGTGCCGGTGGTGTCGACATAGCCTTCGCGGTCGGCCCACAGCCCGCCCAGCACCTCGCTGACGTCCATGATCGGGCAGCGTTCCTTGATCTCGGCCGGGGTCATCAGGTGGCAGTCCTCGATGCCGATGGTCTGGAAGATGCGGTAGGCCGATTGCAGCCATTCCCAACGCGCCGGCGCCGAGGCGACGGTGATGCCGCCGGTCATGTGCATGCCGATCGACTGGCCGCTCTCCTTCTCGATCTCGCTCAACAGGTCGATGGTATAGGCCTGCAGGGCGGCCATGTTGGGATCGGCGTTCAGGGCATGGACGCCGCCCGCCGCGTGCCAGGACGAACCGGCGGTCAGCACCGAGCGTTCGACCAGGCAGATATCGGTCCAACCGAATTTCGCCAGATGGTAAAGCACCGAGGCGCCGACCACGCCGCCGCCGATCACCACAACCCGATAATGGTCCATCTCGATCCTCCCTGGGCTCTATCGGTTTGCCTTGGCCTTGAAAGGCCGCTACCCTAGCGCTTTCTGGACACAAGTGTCCAGAGGAACGATGGAGGTTACGTCGAATTGGACCAGGTGGCGGACGAGGCGCTGCGCAACGGTCGCACCACCCGGAGCGACTGGCTGCGCACCGGGCTGGAGATCCTGGTGGCGGACGGGGTCGCGGCGATCAAGGTGCTGAGCTTGGCCCGGGCGCTCGGCGTCTCACGCTCCAGCTTCTACTGGTTCTTCCGCGACCGCGACGCGTTCCTCGACCACCTGCTGCGCCATTGGGCCGAGACCAACACCGCAGGCATCGTCGCCCGGGCCGGCCGGCCGGCCGCGACCATCACCGAAGCGGTGCTGAACCTGTTCGAATGCTGGGTCGACCCGGCGGTCTATGACCCGCGCCTCGACTTCGCGGTCCGCGAATGGGCCCGGCGGTCCGACACGGTGCGCACGGCCGTCGAGGCGGCCGACGAGGCCCGGCTAGCGGCGATTTCCGCCATGTACCGGGCCCATGGTTATGGCCGGCTGGATGCCTTCATCCGGGCCCGCACCCTTTATTTCATGCAGATCGGTTATTACGCGCTGGAGGTCCGCGAGCCGATGGACACCCGCCTGTCCTACGTCACCGCCTATTTGCGCAGCTTCACCGGCCAGGACCCGACCCGCACCGAACTCAGGCGCTTCCGCGCCTATGCCCGGCGGGTGACGGGTTAGAAGGGCTGGCGGCCCGTAACGCCCGCCAGCCGGAACCGCTTATCTCTCAGCCGATTTCGGCGCGGCCGTTGTTCAGGACCACGATGTCGCGTTCCTTGACCCGGGCCCGAAAGGAGACGATGTCGCCGTCCTGCCACATCTCGGTGACGATGGTTTCGCCGGGATAGACCGGGGCCGAGAAGCGCAGGGCCATAGACTTGAAACGGGTCGGGTCGTAGCCGCAGACGGTTTTCAACAGCGCATGCCCGGCGACGCCCAAAGTGCACAGCCCGTGCAGGATGGGGGCCTCGAACCCGGCCTTGGCGGCGACCCTGGGATCGGCGTGCAGCGGGTTGTAGTCGCCGCTCAAGCGGTAGATCAGCGCCGCCTGCTTCAGGGTCGGCAGTTCGCAGATCCGGTCGGGATCGCGGTCCGGGATCGGGTGCGGCTGGGGCGCCGGACCGGTCGGCCCGCCGAAGCCGCCGTCACCGCGGCAGAAGGTGGTGCCAGTCAGGGTGGCCAACAGGTCGCCGCCCTTTTCGTGCACCTGCCGCTCCCAATACAGCAGGGCGCCGCGCCCCTCGCCCTTGTCGATGATCTCGGTGACCCGGGTGCGGCCGACCACGGTGGCGGCGGCCGGCAAGGGTTTGTGGATGACGATCCCCTGTTCGCCGTGCAGCACCTTGACCCAGTCGATGCCGGTGTCCGGGTCCTTGATCCAGAACCCGGGATAGGCCAGCACCACCGCCAGGGTCGGCAGGGCCTGCAGCCCGTCCTCATAGACGAAGCGGACCTGGTCCAGGTCGACCGGGTCGGCGCCCAAACCAACGCCTAAGGCATAGAGGATGGTGTCCTTTTCGCTGTAGCTGTGTTCGATCTCCGGGTGCGGCCAGTTGATCAGCCGGTCGTAATCGATCGCCATGGTCGGTGCCTCTTGCCTAGATCGGGTCCCAGCTGAACACGTCGGCCGAGCGGTCCAGCGCGTAGAACGAGGGCTGGAAGGCCGGCAGCATGCGGTCGCGCACCAGTTCCGGGGTCCAGCCCTCGCTGGCGTGGACCGAGCGGACGGGTCGCGACTGGCTCATCAGGAAGATCTCGTTGTTGCGCACGGCGAAGATCTGGCCGCTGACCTCGGCCGCCTGGTCGCTGGCCAGGAAGGCGGCCAGCGGCGCGATCTTGGCCGGGGTCATGGCCTGCAGCTTCTCGACCCGCTGCCGCTGGGCTTCGTCGGCGATCGGGATGGTGCCGATCAGGCGGCTCCAGGCGAATGGCGAGATGCAGTTGGAGCGGACGTTGAAGCGGGCCATGTCGAGGGCCAGCGATTTCGACAGGCCGACGATCCCCAGCTTGGCGGCGGCGTAGTTGGCCTGGCCGAAATTGCCGATCAGGCCCGAGGTCGAGGTCATGTGGACGAAAGCGCCCGAGCCCTGTTCCCGGAAATGGCTTGCGGCGGCGCGGCTGACGTTGAACGAACCCTTCAGGTGGACGTTGACCACATTGTCCCAATCCTCCTCGGTCATCTTGTGGAAGATGACGTCGCGCAGGATGCCGGCATTGTTGATCACACAGTCGATGCGGCCGAAGCTGTCGATCGCCTGGGCGACCATAGCGTGGGCCGCATCCCAATCGGCGACGCTGTCGCCATTGGCCTCGGCCTCGCCGCCCGCCTCGCGGATCTCGGCCACCACCTCCAGGGCCGGGGTGCTGTCGGCGCCTTCGCCGCGTTCGGTACCGCCCAGGTCGTTGACCACCACCTTGGCGCCTTGAGCCGCCGCCAGCAGCGCGATGTCCTTGCCGATGCCGCGGCCGGCGCCGGTCACCAGCACCACCTTGCCGGACAGCATGTCACCCTTGGTCATGGCCTCACCTCCTCGGTCATTTGTTCGCATCCTCATATTTCGTTAGCAAATCGATTTCCCGAATACTACACTCGTCCTGCGGCTTCTGGTAGAGCTAATCGAAGAGGGATGGCCGATGATACCACGCACCGTCTATGGCGAGGAGCATGAGATCTTCCGCCGCTCGGTCCGCGCCTTCGTCGAGCGCGAAATCGAACCCTACCACGCGGAATGGGAAGACGCCGGCGAGGTCCCGCGCGAGGTCTGGCTGAAGGCCGGCGCGGCCGGGCTGCTGCTGTGTTCGGTACCGGAGGAGTATGGCGGCGCCGGCGCCGATTTCCTGTTCAGCGCCGTGGTCATCGAGGAGTTGGCCCGCATCGGCGCCACCGGCCCCGGCTTCGGCCTGCATTCCGAGATCGTCGCCCCCTATATCCTGCACTATGGCAGCGAGGAACAGAAACGCACCTGGCTGCCGCGCATGGCCCGGGGCGAGGTGATCGGCGCCATCGCCATGACCGAACCGACCGCCGGCAGCGACCTGCAGGCGATCCGCACCACCGCGATCGCCGACGGCGACGACTATGTCATCAACGGCCAGAAGGTGTTCATCACCAACGGCTACCTCGCGGACCTGGTGATCGTGGTCACCAAGACCGATCCGGAGATGAAGGCCAAGGGCACCAGTCTGATCCTGGTCGAGGCCGAACGGGCCGGGTTCGACAAGGGCCGCAAGCTGAACAAGATCGGCTTCAAGGCCCAGGATACCGCCGAGCTGTTCTTCAATGACGTCCGGGTGCCGAAAGAAAACCGGCTGGGCGAGGAAGGCAGCGGCTTCGCATATCTGATGCGGGAACTGGCCCAGGAACGGCTGACCGTCGCGATCCGCTGCGCCAGCGCCATCGAGGCGGCGCTGGACGGCACCATCGCCTATACCAAGGAGCGCCAGGCCTTCGGGCGCCCCATCGCCGCCTTCCAGAACACCCGTTTCGAACTGGCCGAGCTCAAGGCCGAGGCTGTGGTGGCGCGGGTCTTCGTCGACCGCTGCATGGACCTGCACCTGGCGGGCGGGCTGGACGCCGACACCGCCGCGGTCGCCAAGCTGCACCTGACCGAGTTGCAGTGCCGGCTGGTCGACCGCTGCCTGCAACTGCATGGCGGCTATGGCTATATGTGGGAATATCCCATTGCGCGCGCCTATGCCGACGCCCGCATGGCCCGCATCGCCGGCGGCACCTCCGAGATCATGAAGGAAATCATCGCCAGGACGCTTTGATTGGCTAAGTGTCTGACTGAAAAGTGACAGTTCCGTCCCGCTCCCCCGCCCAACCACCCATTGATGGTACCGTGTTGGGTGGTTGGGCGGGGAGTGGAAGGCAACCCCAAAACATGCGCGGCTTGCGCATTTTTAGTCAGCTACTTAATCTCGCCCGCACCATGGCGCCGCGGCGCCCAAACCGACAGACCGAAGAGAGACGACCATGCCGATTACCAAAGGGATCGCGACCCTGCTGGCCGAGGCGGAAGCCGAAATCGAAACCCTGACCCCGGCCCAGGCCCGCGAGTTGCTGGACAATGACGACGTCCAGTTCATCGACCTGCGCGACGTCCGCGAACTGCAAAAGGACGGCATCATTCCCGGCGCCTTCCACACCCCGCGCGGCTTTCTGGAGTTCTGGGTCGACCCGGAAAGCAAGTATTTCAAGGACGTCTATGGCAGCGGCAAGAAGTTCGTCTTCTTCTGCAAGGGCGGCTGGCGCTCGGCCCTGGCGGCCCAGCAGGTCCAGCGCATGGGCCTGGAGCCGGTCTGCCATTTCGAAGGCGGCTTCGATGCCTGGAAGGAGGCCGGTTATCCGGTCGCCGAAAAACCTTCGAGAAGGTCGTGAACACGACCTCTTCACCCAACGGTCACCTTCGATGACCGTTGATAGGTCCCTCAGGCGCCGGGCGCGTTTCTCCGAAACGCTTGGGCTTCCGGCGCATAAGCGCCGACGCGCAGTCGCGCTTGCCAGCCAACGATGCGTTAAACGCATCCTCGGCTGGACGTCATCGCCATAATGCCGCCATCGGGCGGCCGATCCGGGGAGCAGAGATATGGATTTCCGATATGACGGGCGGGTCGCCATCGTCACCGGCGCCGGCCATGGATTGGGCCGCAGCCATGCCGAGTTCCTGGCCAGCCGCGGCGCCAAGTTGGTGGTCAACGATTTCGGCGGCAGCGTCGACGGGCGCGGCGGCGCCAGCGAGGCGGCCGATCAGGTGGTCGCGACGATCCGCGAAGCCGGCGGCGAGGCGGTCGCCAACTATGCCAGCGTCGCCGACCGGGACGGTGCCAAGGCGATCGTCGCCACCGCCCTGGACACCTTCGGCGGCGTCGACATCGTCATCAACAATGCCGGTATCCTGCGCGACAAGTCCTTCCACAACATGACGCTGGAAGACTTCGAGGCGGTGGTGGCGGTGCATTTCACCGGCTCGGTCTACGTCACCCACGCCGCCTATCCGGTGATGCGCGAGGCGGGCTATGGCCGCATCGTCATGACCACCTCGGCCGCCGGCCTGTATGGCAATTTCGGCCAGACCAATTACGGCGCCGCCAAACTGGCCCAGGTCGGGCTGATGAATTCGTTGAAGATCGAGGGCAGAAAATACGATGTGCTGGTCAACACCATCGCGCCGGTGGCCGCGACGCGGATGACCGAAGGCATCCTGCCGCCCGGCGTCGACCAGGCCTTCAGCGCCGATCATGTCACCGCGGCGGCGGCCTATTACGCGTCCGAAGCTTGCCAGGTTTCGGGCGAGATCATGGAGGTCGGCGCCGGCTATTACGGCAAGGTGGCGCTCTACGAGGCGGAGGGCACTTGGGCGCCCAAGGACGCGCCGGCAACACCGGAAACGTTTGCCGCCTTGCGCGACGCGGCCTGTGACATGTCCGAAGCCCGCGCCTATGAGACCGGCACCGACGCATTGATGAAAGTCTTTGGGCAATTGGCCCAGCGCTGATTGGCGGACCTAGGAATTCATTGGTAAATCGCTGTTCCGTCCCGCTCCCCCGCCCAACCACCCAACGGGTACCTTATCATGGGTGGTTGGGCGGGGGAGCGGGACGGAACGGCACCACGGAATGGCGCGAAAGCGCCTTTCCGTCAGACAGATTGGAAAGTCACCGATGGAACGACTTTTAAACCGGGCTTTTGACGCACTGAGAACCTTGCCGGAGGTGGAACAGGAGCGGATTGCCTGGGAAATCATCAAACGGGTCGAGGACAAGACCGAGTGGGACCGGCTGGTCGCGTCACCGGCCTCCCAGGCCTGGCTGAAACAGGCGGCCCAGGCGGCCCTGAAAGACTACAACAAGGTGGCGCGCAAGCTGTCCTTGACCTTTCTGGCCATGCCCGGCGCTGGCATGACCCGCAAGGAAGCCTATTGGGCGCATTTCGACAATTTGCCGCCCGACATCCGCAAACTGGCCGAGGACAATTACCGCCTGTGGCAGCAGGACTCCAAACACCCCAGCCTGAGGTTCAAGCAGATTCACGGGCACCTGCCGGTGTTCAGCTACCGGGTCGCGATGCAATACCGAACCATCGGGGTGCAGACCGATGACGGCAAGCTGGTCTGGTTCTGGGTGGGTTCGTTCGACGATTTTCGCCAGCAGGTCGGCGGCTGACCACAACCGGTCGCCGCCATCATGCCAGGAAGATCGCGGGCTCAGCCGCTGCTGATGTAATTGGCCAATTGGTCGATAATGAATTTCTGGTCGGCAATGATGCTCTTGACCAGATCACCGATTGAGATCAGCCCGACCAGGTCCTCCCCCGACACCACCGGCAGGTGGCGGAACTGCTTGTCGGTCATCAGGGCCATGCATTCCTCGACCGTCTGCTCGGGGCTGACGCAGACCACCCGTTTGGTCATGATTTCGCCGACCTCCGTGGTCGACGAGGCCTTGCCCTGAAGAATGACGTTACGCGCATAGTCGCGTTCGCTGAGCATGCCGACCAGTTTGCCGCCATCCACCACCGGCAGGGCGCCGACATTACGCTGGGCCATCACCTGCAAGGCTTGAAACACGGAATCCTCCGGGCTCACGGTAATCACTTCGTGGCCCTTGCCATCAAGCAACTGGTTTACTGTCGTCATCCAGAATCTCCCCTTTGTTTCGGCAGCTTGAAGTGCCCGCGATACGCCGGGCCCCAATATTGGTTTGTTGTTGGTACGATTCTAATCGGCGCCGGGTAGTTTCGTCAAACTAGTGAAGTGGCGGCAGACGGCGGAAAAGCAAGAATTTTTGCGGATCTAGGAAAACCAGCTTAAGGTACGGCCGCCGCGCAGACAGAAACATTACCACGAATAGCCACGGGGAGGCGCAGGTCTTGAGCATCGACTTTCTGATAACTTCGCTGATCGTTGTCATCGCGCCCGGCACCGGGGTTTTGTACACGCTGGCCTACGGGCTGGGCCAAGGCGCCAGGGCCAGCGTCGTGGCGGCGATCGGCTGTACCTTCGGTATCGTACCCCATCTGGCCGCCGCGATCCTCGGCCTGGCCGCTCTGATGCATGCCAGCGCCCTGGCCTTCCAGATCGCCAAGGTGGTCGGTGTGTGTTACCTGCTGTACATGGCCTGGGGTGTGCTGAAGGAGCGCGGGGCACTGGCCGTGGACCCGCCGGCCAGTCGGCGTTCCGCCTGGGGCATCGCGGTCAAGGGCAGCCTGATCAATATCCTCAACCCGAAGCTATCGATGTTCTTTCTGGCCTTCCTGCCGCAGTTCGTCGAGGCCGGCGCCGCCGGCGCCACCTGGCACATGGCGGTGCTGGGCCTGGTTTTCATGGGCATGACCCTGGTGATCTTCGTGATCTATGGCGTGTTCGCGGCCGCGGTGCGTCACCACGTGATCTCTCGGCCCACCGTGATGACCTGGCTGCGCCGTGCCTTTGCCTGCGCCTTTGTCGGCCTGGGTTTGAAGCTGGCCCTGGCGGAACGTTGAGTGGGCGGGCGAGGGAGCGGGACGGAGCAGCCCCCTAACAAACACCCCTGAAGGCTTGCCTGTCGGCCCGCCAGGGATTATGAACGCAATTGGTACGGGAGGCCCCATTTCGGCTTCCCCTTGACGGGTGTGCGGTATGGCTGTCGCCGACAAGGATCAGATGGGGACGACGCGGGAAGCGCTGTCCGACATTACCTTTTTCCTGCTGGTCGTAATCGGTGCCTTGGCGACGGACGGGGTCCTGCATCTGCTGGACCTGGCCGAGTGGGGTCGTTATTTCGGCTATATCGGCACCGGGCTGATCCTGCTGTCGTTCCTGCATTCGGCCCGCAAGCGCAAGAAGATCAGTATCGGATCGCCGGTTTTCTACCTCAGGATCCACGAATTCCTCGCCTGGCTGGGATCCATGATGGTGCTGGTCCATGCCGGCATCCACTTCAACGCCATCCTGCCCTGGGCCGCCCTGATCGCCATGCTGGTCACCGTGGCCAGCGGCCTGACCGGCAAGTTCCTTTTGAAGAAGTCGAGCGCCATCGTCGCCGCCCAGCAGCGAGACCTGCAGGATGAGGGCGCCAGCGCCAGCGAGATCAAGGAGCATCTGTTCTGGGATTCGCTGGTCGTCGACCTGATGCGCAAATGGCGGGTCGTTCACCTGCCGATCACCTCGACCTTCCTGCTGCTGGCCGCCCTGCACATCGTGTCGGTGCTGATTTTCTGGCGGTGGTGAGATGAGCCTGAAAACACTCGGCTGGATCGTGGCCTTTGCGGTCGGATTGACCGGCGTACTGCTGGCGCCTGACTTGTTCGTCGATCCCGGGCCATTGATCAAGGGCCACGCCAAGCTGCAGGGCAAATGTTATGATTGCCACCAACCGGTTTTAGGCCCGACCGACGACAAGTGTATCGCTTGCCACAAGCCGGCCGAGATCGGCCTCAAGACGCCGACCAAGGTGCCCTTCCACCAGCATCTGACGGAAAGCCGCTGCACCGGTTGCCACACCGACCATCTGGGACCCGAGGCCAAGCAGGCGACCCGCGAATTCGACCATTCCCTGCTAACCGCCCAGGCCCGCCCTGGCTGTCGCCAGTGCCACACCAAGCCCAACGACAAGCTGCACCGGTCGGTCAAGGCCGAATGCAGCGCCTGCCACAGCAGCGACCGCTGGAAGCCGGCGACCCTGGACCACGACAAGCATTTCCGTTTCGACCGCGACCATCCGCCCGACGACTGCGAGGTCTGCCACACCGGCGGCAATTACGAGCGCTACACCTGTTATGGCTGCCACGAGCATTCCGAACGCAATGTCCGCGGCGAGCATCTGGAGGAAGGCATCCGCGATTTCCAGGATTGCGTCAAATGCCATCGCAGCGCCGACGAGGACGAGGCGGAACGGGTTTGGAAGGCGCTCAGGCGCGGCGGTAAAATACCCGCCGGCGGCAACCGTCGCGGGGGCGATGATGACGACGATGACTAGCCGGTTCGCGGAAAAGATGGTTCCGGCCGGTGCAAAGCATCGATCCGCGACGGTCATGCGTCGAACCGTTGGACGAACCTAATGGACCAGGAAAGCATCATCCAGGGCCTGTCGATTCTGGTGGCGCTGTTCGTCGCGGTTCTGGTCCTGCGCATCATCGTCCGCAACCTGCCTGTCGCCAGCCGGGCGGAGGCGGCCGGCGGCTGGCAGGGCGCCGCCTGGCCCGGATTCCGTCCCTTTAGGGTGATCGCCAAGGCCCAGGAATGCGCCGATATCACATCGTTCTACCTGGAACCGGTCGACGGCGAGGACCTGCCACCCTTCAAGCCGGGCCAGCACCTGACCCTAAGGCTGGCTATCCCGGGCGAGGAGCGGCCGGTGATCCGCTGCTACACCCTGTCCGACCGGCCCCGCGCCCGGGCCTATCGGCTGAGCATCAAGCGGCATCTGCCGGACGGCAAGGCCTCGGGCCATATGCACGACCAGGTCGCGGAAGGTACCGAGATCGTGGTCAAGGCACCCAGCGGCCATTTCTTCCTGGATGAAGACAGCGCCTCCCCGGTGGTCCTGATCGCCGGCGGCATCGGCCTGACCCCGATGCTGGCGATGTTGAACCAGCTCGCCGCCACGCGCTCGGACCGACAGGTCTGGCTGTTCTACGGCGTGCGCAACGGCGCCCACCACATCATGAAGGATCATCTGGCGGCGTTGGCCACCGCGCACCCCAACTTCCACGTCCGGGTCTGTTATTCGCAGCCGCGGGCGGACGATGTCGAGGGTGAGGACTATGACCTGGGCGAACGGGTGACGGTCGACCTGCTGAAACGCCTTTTGCCGGAAAACCGCTATGAGTTCTACGCCTGCGGACCGCCGGCGATGATGCCAGACATCGTCAACGGCTTGAGAGACTGGGGCATAGACGAGGACCGCATCCACTTCGAGGCGTTCGGGCCGTCGACCGTGTCCAAGCCGGGCGACGCCGAACCGCGGCCGCCGGCCCGGGTCACCTTCCTGCGTTCGGGGCGCGAGGTGGAATGGACCGATGCCTCGGGTTCGCTGCTGGACCTGGCCGAGGCCAATGGCGTGGAAATCCCGTCCGGCTGCCGGGCCGGCAATTGCGGCACCTGCCAGACGGTGCTGGCCAACGGCAGTGTCGACTACACCGCGGAACCCGGCGAACACCCGGAACCCGGCCTGTGCCTGCCCTGCATCGCCGTGCCCGCCGGCAAGATCGAGCTGGACGCCTGACGGCGGCAGTGGCGATGGCCAGCCGCCCGTTGGCGCTGAACCTTGGCCTGCCGACATGCGGCGCATAGTGAGGCCGGGCATCCCAGGGTGACGGGAACCGACCAGCAGCCCGTTTGTTCACGCTCCCGGACCCTAAACCATTTCTACAAACAACTCGCAAATGCGTCGCATTCGAAAAAAAGCTGTCTGTCCTCAAATGTTGGTTGGTGTGGCGCGGGATCATCGATGGGAACCCCGGTAAATTGAGGCCCAGAAGTCAGGAAACCTGGCTATCTCCTAATGACCGGCCGCGTGGTGTCCATCGCGGTTACCAACCAGAGATAATCCGCGTCGGGCGCGGATGGTACCAACCCGCCGCTCTGCCCCTACCCGATTACCGTCAATTCGCGCGGGCTGAGATTCAGAATCCGGGCACCGTCCTCTTCCAGCAGCACCATGTCCTCGAGCTTGACCAGGGTGCCCGACGGCCCGTCGCAGGCGTGCAGTTCGATGGCCAGGACCATGCCGGCGGCCAGCGGCGCTTGGCTGCCGCCGATCAGGAACGGGGTCTCGTTGGCCTCCAATCCCACCCCATGTCCGATGAAATGGGCCCGAACCCCGTCTGGAAAAGCCAGAAAGCCATCGCCGATACCGACCCGTTCGGCCTGGGCCGTGGCGATCTCGTAGGCGCCGCCGGCGGTCATGCCGGGACGCAGGTCGGCAATCAGCCGGTCGGCAACGCCGCGCAGCCCGTCATGCAGGGCGCGCGCCACGTCGCTTGCCCGCCCCAGGGCATAGGTGCGGGTCTGGTCGGCGTGATAGCCGTCGACACAGGTCGGAATGTCAACCACCACCAGATCGCCTTCCTGCATTTCCCGGCGCGAGGCGCCGGCCGGCACAGCCGGGCTCAATCCCACACCCGACACGGTGAACACCACACCGCTGATCCGCCCGATATTGGGTCCCGACGCAAGGGGACCGCGCCCCATGTCGAAATCGCGCTGGCGCAGGAAGTAGGTGCCTTCGTGGCCAGCCCGGCGATGGGCGTCCTCGACCAGGGCCGAGGCGTCCAGCTCCGTCATCCCCGGCCGCCAGGCCGCCGCCGCCACGTGACCCTGGTGCAGGGCCGCGGCGGCCCGCTCGACCGCCGCCACCTCGCCGTCTTCCTTGATCGCCCGCAGGGCCATGATGTCGGGCGAAATGTCATTCCAGGTAACGCCGGGGGCGACCTCGACCAGGCGGAGATATTCGCGTGCCGTCAGCAGGTCGAGTTCGGTCCCCATGCGCACGCTGCCGGCATCGCCGAGCAACTGCAGCAAGGCGGTGCCCGGGTCGCGTTCGCGGACAATGGCGGTTTCGTCGAGGTCGGTTTCACGCAGCACGAAACCCATGCCGCTGCGCACGAACAGGTGCCAGGCGCCACGAAACACCCCCAGCATGGCCGGCTGGGCGGTCCCGGCCAGGTAGAACACGTCGCGGGAATGGCACAGCAGGGCACCGTCCAGCCCACGCGTCGCCAGCCGCTCCGCAAACTTCTCCCGCCTGGTCGCCAATGCCATTGCGCCGCCTCCCGGTTGGTTCTGCGGCGACGATAGGCTGCGCCCCAGGGCGCCGCAAGCCCGAAGGGGTGGCACACCCGCCCGGGCAACACTATCTTGAATCAAACGCCAGGGAGACATTTCGTGCTGGGCATCACCGACCCACGGATTTGGTCCGAGCGGTCCTCCTACCTGATCGCGGTCAGCGAGGAGAGCCTGGGCCGAGACATGCAGGATTCGCCTTCGGCCCGGAGCAACACCGCGGCGATCGGAGAGGTGCTGGCCCGGGAATTCCCGCAACGGGGAACCATCCTGGAAATCGCCAGCGGCACCGGCCAACACGCCGTCGCCTTCGCCGGTGCCTTCACCGCCGCCACTTGGCAGCCCAGCGACCCCGACCCAAGGGCACGGGCCAGCATCGCTGCCTGGACGGCGGCGTCCGGGCTGGACAACATCGCGCCGCCGCTGGAGCTCGACGTCATGGCGCCCGCCTGGAATGACGCAATCACGGCGCCCGTGGCCGGCATGCTGTGCGTCAACATGCTGCACATCTCTCCCTGGGCCGCGACCGAGGGGCTGATGGCTGGGGCCGGACGATTGCTGAGCGGCGACGCGCCGCTGGCGATCTATGGCGCCTTCAAGCGTGGCGGTCGCCACCAGTCGGACAGCAACGTGACCTTCGACCGGTCGCTGCGGCACCGCGATCCGGAATGGGGGGTGCGCGACCTGGAGGCGGTGGCCGACCGCGCCGCCGAGTCCGGTCTCGCCCTGGCGGCGGTCCATGAGATGCCGTCCAACAACCTGCTGGTGGTTTTCCGGGCCACCGGAACGGAGGGGTAATGGGACTCTATGATACTTACCTGCTGCCGCGTCTGACCACCCTGGCCTGCAGCGGCAAGCCGACCCGGCGCCAACGCGAGAAGGTGGTGCCCCTAGCCGACGGCACGGTGCTGGAGATCGGTTTCGGCACCGGCTTGAACCTGCCCTTCTACGACCCGGCCCGGGTCGAGAAGCTGTATGCCCTGGAACCCAGCCTGGCGAGCCGCAAACTGGCGGGTGAGCGGCTGGCGGTGTCGCCTTTGGCGGTCGAACTGATCGATCTGCCCGGAGAGCAGATCCCCCTGAACGATGCCAGCGTCAACACCGTATTGGTCACCTATACCCTGTGCACGATCCCGGACACCGGTGCCGCACTGGCCGGCATGCGGCGGGTGCTGAAGCCCGGCGGGCGGCTGATCTTCTGCGAGCACGGCCTGAGCCCGGAACCGGACACCGCCCGCTGGCAGAACCGGCTGAACCCGGTGTGGCGGCGGTTCGCCGGCGGCTGCCACCTGAACCGGCGGATCGACCAGATGATCACCGACGCCGGTTTCGTGCCCGAACACCTGGAGACCGGCTACATCCCGGGCCCGAAAGTCGCCTGCTACAACTATTGGGGCACCGCCCGCGCCGCCCAGGGATGAGCCGCCCGGGTCACCGCAACTAGTTGCGCACCACCAACACCGAGCAATTGGCGTGGCGGACGATGCGGGCCGAATTGGGGCCCAGCAGATAGTCGGCCGCGGTCGGGCGGTGGGCGCCGACCACGATCAGATCCACCTCCAGGTCCTCGGCCGCCGTCAACACCTCCTCATAGATATTGCCGTGCCCGATGACGTGGCGCACCTGGTCGGGCTTGTCCAGGTGCTGGGCGGTGAAGGCATGCAGGTCGGTCCGGGCCTGTTCCAGCATCTTCTTGGCATGATCCTCAGGAAAGAACGAGCCGACGATGCTCATGCCAAAATTGGGCACCACGGTGATCACGTTGAGGCTGGCGCCGTTTTCCGAGGCCGCCTCGCGGGCCGCTTGCAGGACCCGGACGGCGTTGTCGGCTTCGCTGAGGTCGACGGTGACGAGGACGTTCTTGAACATGGTTCTGTTTCCTTCCCGGCGGCTCAGGCCGCCGCAAGTTGCAACTTGGTGCGGCGGCGCCGCTGCAACAGGACCACCACCGCCAACAGCAACAGGGCCGGAATGTAGAACACCTCTTTCCAGATCCGCTCGGCCGGTAGCATGATGGCGGTCACCTCGACTGGGTCGTCACCATAGAAATCGACCCGGCGGCCCAGCTTTTCGAAGGTCGAACCGGGCAAAGGCTCTTCCATGATCGCCTTGCCGTTCTCGATCATGAACATCAGGCCGTGCTTATCCAGCCGCTGTTCGCCGCCGGCCTTGTCACCCAGCGGAATCATCAAGGTGGTGGCATAGACCTTGTCGACGCTCGAAACGTCGGGGCCGGAGACCCGGATCCGCAAATCCGTGCCCGGTTCCGCCGCGCCGGCGATCTCGATGATCTCGGCGCCCGGCCGCTCCTCGAACGGCGGCGACACCTGATCCAGCCAGAAGCCGGGACGGAACAGGGTGAAGGCGACCAGCAACAGGGCGACCGATTCCCATATCCGGTTGCGGGTGAACAAGAAGCCCTGGGTGGCCGAGGCGAACAGCATCATGGCGATCACCGCGACGCCGAACACAAACAGGCCCTTCATCCAGCTGACGTCGATCAGCAGCAGTTCGGTGTTGAACAGGAACAGGAACGGCAGCAACGCGGTCCGGATGTCATAGGCGAAGCCCTGCAGCCCGGTGCGGATGGGATCGCCGCCGGATATCGCCGCCGCCGCGAAGGCGGCCAGCCCCACCGGCGGCGTGTCGTCGGCCAGGATGCCGAAATAGAAGACGAACAGATGCACCGCGATCAAGGGCACGATCAGGCCGCTTTTGGCGCCGAGCGCGACGATCACCGGCGCCATCAGCGACGAGACCACGATGTAGTTCGCCGTGGTCGGCAGGCCCATGCCGAGGATCAGGCTCATCACCGCCACCAGCAGCAGCATGATGATCAACTGTCCGCCGGCCAGGAATTCGACGAATTCGCCGACCACCTGGTGCGCCCCGGTCAATGCGATGGTGCCGACGATGATGCCGGCGGCGCCGGTGGCGACGCCGATGCCGATCATGTTGCGGGACCCGGCGATCATGCCTTCGACCCATTCGCCGACGCCTTGGCGGAACGCATCGCCGAGATCGCCGGATTTCCGGAACAGGACCTTGATCGGATGCTGGGTCAGGGCCACCGTGACCATGGCCATCACCGCCCAGAAGGCGGACAGGGCCGGCGACAGGCGCTCCAGCGTGATGCACCAGATCAGAATGACGATCGGCAACACGTAATAGAGCCCGGTCACGGCGACCGCGCCGGCCCGGGGCATTTCGGTGATCGGCGCGTTGGGGTCGTCGACCTCCAGGTCGGGTTCACGCGACGCGAACCATAGCATGATCAGGTAGAGCGCCAGGCACAGCAGCGCCACCACGTAGAAGGCGGCATCCGGCGCCACCACCTTGATCCAGCCAAGCCCGTAATAGACCGCGATACCGAGTAGGGCGACCCCGATGAACCCGCCCAGAAAACTGATCAGCTTCAGCTTGAAGGTCAGCGTTGACGGTGGCTTGGGCAGGCCCTTGAGGTCGAGCTTCATCGCCTCCAGGTGGACGATATAGACCAGCGCGATATAGGAAACCAGCGCCGGCACCAGGGCGTGGATGATGATGTCCTGATAGCTGATCCCGGTGAATTCGGAAATCAGAAAGGCCGCCGCGCCCATCACCGGCGGCGTCAGCTGACCGTTGGTGGACGACGCGACCTCGACCGCGCCGGCCTTTTCCGGTGTCAGCCCGGTGCGCTTCATCAACGGGATGGTGAAGGTGCCGGTGGTCACCGTGTTGGCGATCGACGAACCGGAATAGAGACCGCTCATGGCCGAGGCGACGACGGCGGCCTTGGCCGGCCCGCCGCGCAAATGGCCCAGCAGGGCAAAGGCGATCTTGATGAAGAAGTTGCCGGCGCCAGCCTTTTCCAGGATCGAGCCGAAGACCACGAAGAGGAAGATCAGCGACGCCGAGACGTTCAGCGCGACGCCGAATACGCCCTCGGTCTGCATCCAGAAGTGCCACATCGCCTTGTTGAACGAGGCGCCCTTCCACTGCACCGCTTCCGGCAGCCACTCGGCATGGCCGAAAAACACGTAAATAACAAAGATGCTGGCGACGATGACCAGCGGCAGGCCAAGCGCCCGGAACACCGAGATCGCCAAAATGATCATGCCCATCGCCGAGATCACCAGGTCGGCGGTGGTCGGCAGGCCGGCCCGGACCGCGATCGCTTCGTGGAAGACCAGCAGGTAGAGGCAGCACCAGACCCCGGCGATCCCCAGGATCCAGTCATACCAGGGGATGTGCCGCCGCGGGCTCGACTTGAACAGCGGGAAAGCCATGGCGGCCAGGAAAATCGCAAAGGCCAAATGAATAAAGCGGGATTCCGATTTGATCAGAATAAAGAAATTCGAACCGGTCAAAACGCCCAGGGTGAATGGGAGATTGGACGCGATGAAGATTTGATAGGCCGCCCAGATGAAACAGGTGACCAGGATGAAGGGTCCTTGCCAATTGGTCGGATTGCGGGCGCCGGTATCGACCTGCGCGACGAGATCTTCTGCCGCGGTGGCCGTTGTTTCATTGTTCGACATGTGTCGTCCCCCCCCCCCCAGATACGAAAACCCCGGTTCCGGGTTATTGTTTACGCGGGATTGATAAAGTTCAAGGATGCGGCGGAGCGGCCAAAGCCGCCCCGCCGGTCCGGCCCGGACTTACATCCAGCCTTTTTCCTTGTAGTACTTGACCGCACCGTCGTGCAGCGGTGCCGACAGGCTGTCCTTGATCATTTCGGCCGGGTTCAGGTTGGCGAACGCCGGGTGCAGCTTCTTGAACTGCTCGAAATTCTCGAACACTGCCTTGACCAGAGTGTAAACCACGTCGTTCGGCACCTTGGCACTGGTCACGAAGGTCGCGCCGACGCCAAAGGTGTTGATGTCCGACTTGTTGTTGTACATGCCGGCCGGAATCTTGGCCTTGCGATAGTACGGGTTGTCGGCGACCAGCTTATCGATCGCCGCACCGGTGGCATTCACCAGATGGGCGTCGCAAGTGGCCAGCGATTCCTGGGTCAGGGCGGACGGATGGCCGACCAGCCAGAAATAGGCGTCGATCTTGTCGTCGCACACCGCCTGGCCGGTTTCCGCCGACTTCATGCTGGCGGCCAGCTTGAGGTCGCTGCGCTGCCAGCCGAGAGCCTCTTCGAGAACCTCCCAGGTGCCGCGGGTGCCGGAGCCCGGGTTGCCGATATTCAGGCGCTTGCCCTTCAGGTCCGTGATGTTTTGGACGCCCGATTTGTCGCTGGCGATGATGGTGACCGGTTCCGGATGCACCGAGAACACCGCCCGCAGGTCCTTGAACGCACCCTTGTCCTTGAACTTCGACGTCCCGTGAAAGGCATGGTACTGCCAATCGGACTGGGCAACGCCGAATTCGAGCTCGCCGGCCCGCAGGGTGTTGATGTTGTAGATCGAGCCGCCGGTGGACTCAGCCGAGCAGCGGATGCCGTGCTGCTTGCGGCCCTTGTTGACCAGCCGGCAGATGGCGCCGCCGGTGGGGTAGTACACGCCGGTCACGCCGCCGGTACCGATGGATACGAATTTCTGCTGGGCCGAGGCGCTGCCTGCCGACACCGCCACCAAGCCAATTGCGGCCAGGGCTCCCAACGTCGCTGTCGTGAAAATCTTCATCACGGCTTCTCCCTTGTTTTCCGTGTCACCAAGTCTCGCACATGCAAGTTGTTCGCCTTGGAACCAGCCTTGGTTCCATGACCTCCGGCGGGGGCGCGTGACACATAAACACCCCGCCGTGAGTTTCGTAACCGCCATTCGTGGCCCTTCAATGCCCGCATGGCGCACCGACCAGCAGCAAGCCGCCGCCGGATTTCTTGCGGTCGCAGTCCAGCCACCCCTGCTCCAGGTAGAACCGCGTGGCTCCCCGATGCAGCGGGATCGACAGGCCGTCCTGCAACATGGTTCCGACGCGCAGGGACCGAAGTGCGGTGTGTGCGTCCTTCAGGCGATCGAGATCGCCAAACAAAGATTTGACCAGGGTATAGATAACGGGTTCCGATGTCTGGACCGTTGTAACCAGCGTCGCCCGACCGCCAAAGGTGTTGATATCCCCCGGGTTGTTCGGGTAGATGCCGCCGGCGATGACCTGGGGCCCAAAGGCCGGGTTCTTGCGCAGCAGCTTGTCGACGATCGGCCCATCGACGTTGACCAGCACGGCACCGCAGTCGCGGGTCGCCTCGACGATGGCCGAGGCAGGATGCCCGACCGTAAACGGGGTCACGTCGATTTCCCCGGCGCACAGCGCCAGCCCCTGGTCGGCCGGGTCGATTTCATGAATTTCGGCGAAGTCCTTCTTGGTCCAGCCGGCGGCTTCGAACAGACTCTGTAGATTGGCCCGCTGGCCACTGCCGCGCAGACCGATGTTGATCCGCTTGCCCGGCAGGTCCTGCAGCCGCGTGATCCCGGCGTCGCCCCTGGCCACCAGGGTGAAGGGCTCTTCGTGCAGGGACAGCACGGCGCGCAGGTCGCGGTAGATCCCCAGTTTGGAAAAGATGCCCTTGCCGCGATAGGCCTCGTACTGCAGGTCCGACTGGGCGATCGCGAGGTCAAGGCCGCCGAACCGCAGGTTTTCGATATTGTAGACCGAACCCGGCGTGGTCTGGACCGAACAGCTGAGCAGATGCCGGACCCTGTTCTGGTTCAATATCCGGCAGATCGCGTTGCCGGTCGGGTAGTAGACACCGTTGACCGCCCCGGTCCCCATGGTGATGAAGCGGTCGGACCCGAAGGCGGGCTGCCCGACGCCCCCCAACAGGATGACGGCCGCTCCTGCCAACCCCACGAGCGCGCCACAAACGCGCCGGATGATGTTGGTCGTCAAACCCAAGGTCAGACCTCCGCCAGAACCGCGTCGACCGCGATACCAAGTTTGTCGACGCATTCGTCGATCTGGGTTTCGTCGATGACGAACGGCGGCGCCAGCAATACGTGGTCGCCGGACCGCCCATCAACGGTGCCGCCCATCGGGTAACAGACCAGGCCTTCGGCAAAGGCCCGAGCCTTGATCTTGGCGTTCAATGCCAGGCCCGGGTCGAACGGTGCCTTGTCTTCCCGGTTGGCCACCAGTTCAATGGCCCGAAACAGGCCGCGCCCACGGATGTCGCCGACATGCGGGTGGTTGCCAAAGCGCATGTGCAGGGCTTCGTCCAAAGCGTTGCCGAGGCCGATCACCCCGTCCAGCAAGCCACCGTCGCGCAGTTTGCGCTGAACCGCAAGGCCGGCGGCACAGGCCGCAGCATGGCCCATATAGGTATGGCCGTGTTGAAAGGCGCCCGAGCCGTTCTGGAAGGCGTCATAAACCCGGGCCGAAACCAGCACCGCGCCAATCGGCTGATAGCCGGCCGCCAGACCCTTGGCGGTGATCAGCAGGTCGGGGGCAATCCCTTCTTGCTCGCAGGCGAACAGCGTCCCGGTCCGGCCCATTCCGCACATCACCTCGTCCAGGATCAGCAGCAACCCATGGCGGTCGCATATCTCGCGGATGCGCTGGAAGTATCCCGGAACCGCCGGCACCGCGCCGGCGGTGGCGCCGACCACCGGTTCGGCGACAAAGGCACAGACCGTATCCGGACCCAGTTCCAGGATTTTGGCTTCCAACTCGTCAGCCACGCGCAGGCCGTAGTCGGCATCGGTCTCGTCATCGCGCCGGTCGCGATAGGCATAACAGGGCGCGATGTGGTGGGTCTCGGCCAGCAACGGCTCGTAGGGCTGGCGCCGCCAGGCATTGCCGCCGATCGCCAGCGCCCCCAGTGTATTGCCGTGATAGCTTTGCCGCCGAGCGATGAAATGGCAACGCTGGGGCTGACCCACCTCCAGAAAGTATTGGCGCGCCATCTTCATTGCGGCTTCCATCGCCTCGGACCCGCCGGAGACGAAATACACTTGCTCCAGGTCGCCGGGCGCATCGCTGACCAGAATATCGGCCAGGTCTTCCGCCACTTCGGTGGTGAAGAAGCCGGTGTGGGCATAGGCCAGGCGGTCGATCTGGTCCTTCAGTGCCGCGATCACGTCCGGATCGTTGTGGCCGAGGCAGGACACGGCGGCACCGCCCGAGGCATCCAGGTAGCGCTTGCCGGCGGCGTCGAACAGATAGACACCTTGGCCCCCGACCGCTTTCGGCGGGGCCGACCTGGTGTTGCGGTAGAACACGTGACCCATCACCTTGCTCCCAACTGGTCGGGCTGGCGCCGCCAGTAAATGCCGAATTCGTCCAAGCGTCGCTCGCTTTCGGCCAAAGCATCGACGTTTTCCTCGCGGCCGCGTGCGACCAGCACTGCCAGCAAGGTTTCACAGACCGCCATGGCCGCCGAAAGCGACCGGAAAATCCCGGGGCTGGTATTGGCTACCAGAAAGCAATGGTCGGCCGCGACGGCCAAGGGCGATACCCGGGTATCGGTCACCGCGATCAGCCTGGCGCCCTGTCGCTTCGCGGTTTCCACCGCGCGCACGGTTTCCCTGGTATAGGGATCGAACCCAAACGCGATCATCACATCGTCGCCCTGGACCGCGCTGAGCTCGTCAACGAAGGTGCCATGCCCGCCGTCGATCACCATCGCTTCCTTGTGCAGCATGCGGCAGGTATAGGCGAAGAAAAAGGCCAGCGGGAAACATTTGCGCATACCGACCGCGAAGATCCGCCGGGCCGCGTCCAGGTCGCTGGCCGCCGCCTCCAAGTCCGCCGTCGCCAGACCGGAAAAGGTCCGGGTCAGGTTGGCGGCATTGCAGGCCATGATCTCGTCGACCAGCCGGGCCGTCTCGCCGGCGGCACCGCGATCATGAAGCAGCCTTGCCCGGCCGGAAAACTGACCGGGCCCGTCCCGCAATTGCTGCTGGAAGGGGCGTTTGAATTCGGTATAGGAATCGCAGGCCATTTCCTTGGCCAACCGAGTCATGGTCGCCGGCTGCACGCCGGCCCGGTTGGCCACCTTGCGCATGGAGTGCAGGGCCACATCCTCGGGCGCGGACAGAACGTATTTCGCGGCGCGCTGCAATTGCGGGCTGAGACGATCAAATCCTCCCGCCAACCGTCCGGTGATGGTTTCGAAATCCGTCAATTTTGTTTTGTTCGGCCGAAATTATGCGATTGGCCGTCCTCCCGCCGGGACCTTAGCCCCTGCGGAAACCGGACGCAACAAATGATTCGCAGTCGCAGCACGTTGAAACAATTGGCTCAGGCAATGACTTGGACCCGACGATTCGAATTCCCCGATCACCCTGATCGGAAAGACTGATTAGGTCGCATCCATCCGCAATTACGACGCTCAGGCGACAAAAGGCCAAGTTCCCACAATCTAGGCTTATCGTATGGTGGTCATTTGACTCACTGCTGGTGCGGGTCATAATGACGGCACGAGTGGCGGCGCGGCCCTGTCCGAACCGGAAATGACGATGGCGGGCGCGGCACTATGACTGGCACAGTGCGACACTTGGTTGGTGTCGAGTTCAAGGGATCAACCGTCCACGCGCTGAGAATTTAGACAAGACCAAGGGAGGTTTTCTGATGAGCAAAAAGGATTTCCTAGCCAGAGACAAGCGGCGCTACTTGCTGCCCTCTGAGCGGGCCTGGGGTGCCGAGACGCATTCCTACCTGCCCGAACTGTGCGATCAGTTACAGCGCAAGGTGATCGGCCGGCGCGACTTCATGCGTCAGGCCTGCCTGTTGGGCATGTCGGTTGGCGCGGCCTACACCATGGCCGATGTCCTGACCGGCGATCGTTTGATCGGCTCCGCCCACGCGGCGACGCCGAAGCAGGGCGGTACGTTGAAGGTATCGATGCGGGTCCAGGAAATGACCGACCCCGCAACCTTCCCTTGGACCGAGCGGTCAAACGTTTCCCGGTTTATCGTCGAATATCTGACCCGCACCCGCGCCGACAACGTGACCGAGCCTTATCTGGCCGAGCGCTGGGAAGCGTCGGACGATTTGAAGACCTGGGTCTTCCACCTGAAAAAGGGCATCAAATGGTCGAACGGCGACGACTTCGGTGCGGCCGACGTCGCCCACACCGTCAATCGCTGGCTGGACCCGGCGACCGGGTCGTCGAATCTCGGCCTGTTCGGCGCCATGGTCGAGGAATACGACACCGGCAAGGAGAAGGACGGCAAGAAAGTGATGGGCAAGCGCGGCATTCCGGGCGCTGTCGAAGTGGTCGACGACCACACCATCAAGTTCAACCTGGCCAAGGCCGCCCTGGCGATGCCGGAGAATTTCTACAATTACCCGACCGCCATCACCCATCGTGGTTTCGGTAAGGATTATGAGGCCGATCTGTCGAAGAACCCGATCGGTACCGGTGCCTTCGAACTGGCCGATTTCTCGATCGGTGAGCGTGCGATCCTCAAGAAAACCCGCGACTGGTGGGCCGGACCGTTCTATCTGGACGAAATCCACTACTACGATCACGGCGAAGACACCAACGCCTGGATCGCCGCCCTGGCATCCAAGCAGGTCGACATGGTTTACCGGGTGCCGAACAGCGCCATCGACACCGTCAAGCGCCTGCCGTTCATCGATGTCCACGAACAGACCACGGCCCAGACCGGTGTCATGCGCTTCCGCATCACCGAGAAGCCGTTCGACAACAAGAAGCTGCGCCAGGCGGTTGCGGCCTGCATGGACCACAACGAGATCCTGCAAGTGGCCTTCAAGGGCCTGGGCCAGGTGGCCGAAAACCACCATGTCTGCCCGGTGCATCCGGAATATGCCAAGCTGGAGCCGCTGAAGCGGGACATCGACAAGGCCAAGAAGCTGCTGGCCGAGGCCGGCTATCCCGACGGCGTCGAACTGACCATCGCCAACGGCGACACCGACGGCCCCTGGATGACCGCGGTGTGTTCGGTGTTCAAGAAGCAGTGCGAAGCGGCCGGCATCACGGTCAATATCAACAAAATGCCCGCTAACCAGTACTGGGAGGTCTGGGACAAGGCGCCTTGGGGCTACACCACCTGGACCCACCGTCCGCTCGGCACCATGGTGCTGTCGCTCGGCTATCGGGCCGGCGTGCCGTGGAACGAGACGGCCTATGCCAATGCCGATTTCGATGCGGCGCTGGACGCGGCGGAAGCGACTCTGGACGTCAACGAGCGGCGTAGGAAGATCGCTGTCTGTGAGGAGATGCTGCAGGACGACGCAGTCATTCCGCAGCCCTTCTGGCGGTCCGTGTTCAAGGCCTCCAACAAGCGCGTCAAGGGCATGAAGACCCATCCGACCCTGTATCATCAATTCCAGAACGTCTGGGTCGAAGACGCGTAATTCCGAAAACGCCTGGCCGCAGCGGCGCAAAGCCGTTGCGGCCGGCAACCACTCGGTACCAAGAACAATCAAGAAGACTCGGTCCGGCGATCAATCGGTCGCTGGACCAGGGTACGCCGGACAATTCCTAGTGGGAGGGGTGCAATGTTAAGGCTGATTGCGCGGCGATTCGGGCTGATGGTCCTGATCATGTTGGTCGTCGCCCTGCTGCTTTTCCTGATCAACGAAGGTGACCCAAGGGCAATTGCCCGCGGCGTTCTGGGCCCGTATGCCCAGGACCACCAACTGGACGAATGGATCACCCAGAACGGCTATGACCGGTCGATGTTCCTTCGCTACTTCGAATGGATCGGCCGCGTGGCCAGCGGCGATCTTGGCCAATCAATCATCTACAAGCGGCCGGTCGCAGACATCTTCTGGACGCGGCTTGGCAATACCGGCATCCTGGCCGGCATCACCTTCCTGCTCATGGTTCTGATGGCCCTGGTGCTTGGGGTTCTGGCGGGCATGTCCGAAGGTTCGTGGCGCGACCGGGTAATCTCGGTGTTTTCGATCTTCACCACATCGATCCCGGAATATGCCAGCGCGGTCATCCTGTCCGGCATCCTGGTGTTTCAACTGCAATTGCTGCCCGGTACCAGTTCGATGACCGGCGGCTTCAATGTGGTGGAGCTGATCCTGCCAGTCCTTGTGCTGACCTTATATGGCTTCGGCTATATCGCCCGTATGACCCGCGCATCGATGGCCGAGGTGATGACCACGCCGTATATCCGGACCGCCGTGCTGAAAGGGTTGCCCTATCGCTGGATCATCATGAAGCATGCCCTGAGAAATGCGCTGATCGCACCCTTCACGGTGATCATGCTGCAGATCAACTGGCTACTTTCAGGCGTCGTGGTGACGGAATTCGCCTTCGGCTACAAGGGGTTCGGAGCCCTGCTGCTGGAAGCGGCGCTGCGCCGAGATATCTTCGTGATCGAAGCCTGCGGCGTCGCCGCGGTGTTCGTGGCGGTGTTCACCCAGACCATCGGCGATCTGGGCTACACCTATCTCAATCCGCGAATTCGGTTCAAATAGGGAGAGCGAACAATGAGTGACACGACTCAAAACGGCGCCGCCCTGGCAAAGCCGGATTCGGTATTCCTTCGGGTTCTTAAAGCCGTTGCATTGTTACGGGAAAGCCCGGTCGGCATGGTCGGCGGTCTGATCGTCCTGTTCTTCGTTCTGATCTCGATCCTGGCCCCGGTGATTTCGCCGTTCGACCCCAACCTGTCGATTCTGCCTTTCGCCTTCCCCGGCGATTCAGCACCGGAAGGCGGGGTGTTCCTGTTCGGCACCGACCATTTGGGCCGCGATATCCTGTCGCGCATCATTTGGGGCGGGCAGCGGGTGCTGTTCTATGCCACTGCCGCAACCCTGTCGGCCTATCTTGTCGGCATCGTCATGGGTCTGGCGGCGGGTTATTATCGCGGCTGGATCGACGAGGTGATCTCGTTTTTCGCCAACGTCATCCTGTCCTTCCCGGTGATGGTGCTGTACGTCCTGATCATCGCCAAGGTCGGTGCGTCGGGCGCCAACATCATTTTTGCGGTGGTCTTTGCTTCGTCCCCGGGCATCATGCGTATCGTCCGCGGCGTCACCCTGGACATTTCGACCCGCGACTATATCGCCGCCGCCCAGACCCGCGGCGAAGGTCCCTGGTACATCATGCTGGTTGAGATCCTGCCCAACGCCCGCGGGCCGCTGATCGTCGATTTCTGCCTGCGCATGGGCTACACGACGATCACCATCGGCGCCCTGGGCTTCTTAGGTTTGGGCCTGCCGCCACCCGATCCCGATTGGGGCGGCATGATCACCGAAACCCGTGCGTTCGTCACCGGTGGGTTCCCGCACATGGCAATCATCCCGGCCCTGGCCGTGTCGTTGCTGGTGCTGGGTTTCAACCTGCTGGCCGACGGCCTGCGCGAAGTCTCGTTGAAGGACTAGGAGGCTCAGATGTCAAATACCGATGAAACCCCGGTCCTGGAGATCACCGACCTAAGGCTGAGCTACTACACCCGGGCCGGCGAGATCCCGGCGGTGATGGATTTCAGCCTGACCGTCAAGAAGGGCGAAAGCGTTGGCTTGGTCGGCGAGTCCGGTTGCGGCAAGTCGACCGTCGCCAACGGCATCATGCGCTACATGGGCAAGAACGGCGGCATTGTCGGCGGCACCATCAAGTTCAAGGGCCGCGACATGGCCGAAATGAGTGAGGAGGAGGTCCGCCAGTTGCGTGGCAAGGACATCGCCATGATTTACCAGGAGCCGATGGCGGCCCTGAATCCGGCGATGACCATTGCCAAGCAGTTGATGGAAGTCACCATCATTCATGAAGGTGCCAGCGAGCAGGAAGCCTATGACCGTGCGGTCGAAATGCTGAGCGCGGTGCACATTCCCGACCCGAAACGGTTGATGGAAAGCTATCCGCACCAGATCTCGGGTGGCCAGCAGCAGCGCGTGGTGATCGCCATGGCGCTGTTGTCCAAGCCGGCACTATTGTTGCTCGACGAGCCGACCACGGCGCTGGACGTGACCGTCGAAGCCGGCATCGTCGAACTGATCGCCGAACTTAGCCAGCAATCAGGCACCTCACTGCTCTACATCTCCCACAATCTGGGCCTGATGTTGGAGGTCTGCGACCGGATTTGCGTCATGTATTCGGGCGAGGCGGTCGAGGAGGGGCATATCGACTCCATCTTCTCCTGGCCCAAACACCCCTACACCCATGGCCTGTTCGGTTGCATTCCGCTGCCCCATGCCGACAAGAATGCCCGGCCCCTGGTCGCCATTCCGGGACAGTTGCCGCTGCCCCACGAACGGCCCCAGGGCTGCTATTTCGGGCCACGCTGCGCGTTCTTCGTGCCTGGAAGCTGTGACGGCGACCTGATCCGCATGGAGCCGGTTACCACCGACGACGACCCGGCCCACCGGGTACGCTGCCATCGCTGGAACGAGATCGACCACAAGGCGGCGATCCCGCAAGGCGATGGACGGGAACCGATCGAGGTCGGCGAGACCGTTCTGGAAGTCGACGGCATGCAGAAATACTACGAGGTCCAGGACAGTTCGTTGGCCGCCCTGGTTAAGGGCAAGACCGTCAAACAGGTCAAGGCCAACGAGGAGATCAATTTCCGGGCCGGCGAGGGCGAGACCGTCGCGATTGTCGGCGAGTCCGGCTGCGGCAAGTCGACCTTCGCCAAGGTGCTGATGGGGCTGGAGCAGGCCACCGAAGGCGAAGTCCGGCTGGACGGTACCGATCTCGGCAGCATCCCGGTGCGCAGGCGCACGCCGGAGCAACTGGCGTCGCTGCAGATGGTCTTCCAGAACCCCAACGACACCCTGAACCCGTCGTTGACCATCGGGGCCCAGATCGGCCGGGTCATCAAGCGTTTCGGCATCGAAAGCGACCCGGCCAAGATCCAGGACCGGGTGCATCGGCTGCTGGACACGGTAAAGCTGCCCCGCGAGTTTGCGATCCGCAAGCCGCGGCAGCTGTCGGGTGGCCAGAAACAGCGTATCGGCATCGCCCGCGCCTTCGCCGGCGAGCCGAAGACGGTGATCGCCGATGAGCCGATCTCGGCCCTGGACGTGTCGGTCGCGGCCGCGGTCACCGAACTGCTGATGGACATCCAGCGCGACAATCGGACCACGTTGCTGTTCATCAGCCATGACCTGAGTGCGGTGCGCTACCTGTCCGACCGGGTGGTGGTGATGTATCTGGGGCAGATCATGGAACGGGGCACCACTGACGAGGTGTTCAGCCCGCCCTATCACCCCTATACCGAGGCGCTGCTGTCGGCGGTGCCGATCGCCGACCCGGAGGTGGAAAAACGCCGGATCGTGCTGGAAGGCAATCTGCCGAGCCCACTGGACCCGCCGGCCGGTTGTCCGTTCTCGACCCGTTGCCCGCGCAAAATAGGCGAGATTTGTGACAACCAGGTGCCGCCGGTCAAGTTCGCCGCCGACCGGCACGCCATCGCCTGCCATATCGACCTTGACGAATTGCGCAAGGTCGAACCGGTAATCACCATCGTCACCCATGACGATGTGTTGTCGCCACAGCCCGAGGCCTGACTTAAGGCCTTGAAAAGGCAAGGTTACCCGCGCCCCTGCCCCCCGCCTGAGAACACCGGGCCGGGGGACAGGGGCGCGCTTTTCCCCCTTTTCCTTCACAATCTGCGGTCCCCCAGCTCAGCCGGCGGCACCCCTGATTAATCGGTTGTTTACAGGTCCAAATTAACAATGGACAGGGACAGCCGACCGATCGGGCCCTGCTCGATGGTCGGTGTGGCTGTGCATCCGGTTTCGGGGGCCTGGAACACCCCGAATGGCTCGGCCGAGTTTGGCCCCCGCGCAATGGCTTAGGAGAATGGCGTTTCGCCGCACATCAAGATGACCGAGCGCAAGACCAGCATTCTCCTGGCATCGGCCGACCATGATTGGTCGGTGTTGCTGAGCGACCTGTCGGATCGTCTGCCCGGGCTTGGCGTAGACAACCTGCACTCGTTCGAACTCCTGTCGCTGGCGCTGGCCAACGAAAACTACGACTGTGCCGTCATCGACGACAATCTGGTGGCCTTCGAATACGATGCGTTCCTGGAAAGCATTCAAAACAACGCGGTGTCCTGTCCGGTCGTATTGCTGACCGACAGCGGCGCGTTGCCGCTCAACGCGGGGGCATCTCCCGTCGATATCATCCCTTTCAAACGGGCCCTGGAGTCGCCGGAACTTCTGGCGGATGAGGTCTGGAGCCTGATACGCGAACGCAGCTCGCGCCCGCCCGAGGACGCCGACAAGCCGGTCGGTTTTTCCACCGGTCTGCATGACCCGCTGACCGGGCTGCCGAACCGCTCGCTGTTTTTCGATCGCGTCGAGCAGGCGATTTCACTGGCCAGCCGCGAAAACAAGAAGATCATCGTCCTGCTGCTGGACCTCGACCGCTTCAAGGAAGTCAACGACTCCTTTGGCTACGAAGCCGGCGACAGCATCCTGCAACAGGTATCCCAACAGATCCGGTCCCTGATGCGGGCGTCCGATTCGGTTGCCCGGCTGGGCGATGACGAGTTCGCGATGCTGCTGCCGACCGGGGCGACCCTGGCCGGCGCGGTCACCGCCGCCGGCAAGGTCCTGAACCTTCTGAAGGAACCGACCGAATACCAGGGGCACCGCTTTGCCATCGGCTGCAGCATCGGTATCGCGCTGTATCCCGACCACGGCAGCGATGCCCGCAAGCTGCTGCGCTGTGCGGAATCCGCCATGCGCGCCGCCAAGCGTGACGGGGTTGGCTTCGTCATCCATTCGGCGGGTGAAACGGAGATCGAATCGACCCACCATCTGGCATTGGCGCACGATCTGAGCAGCGCCCTGGAACGCAACGAGCTGGTCGTCCACTATCAGCCCAAGGTCCTGATGCGGACCGGTCGGTTGATCGGCGTCGAGGCCTTGTTGAGATGGCAGCACCCGACCCAGGGTATGATCTTCCCCGATGTGTTCATACCGTTGGCCGAGCAAACCGGCCTGATCCAGCCGCTGACCGATTGGGTCCTGAACGCGACGCTGGAACAGTATCAGCTGTGGACCCAACAGGGCATCGACCTGACGGTGGCCGTCAACCTGTCGGCCCTGACCCTGCACAAGACGGATTTTCCCAGGACCGTGGCCGCCCTGTTGAGCAAGTGGCAGACGCCGGCCAGCCGCCTGGTGCTGGAGATTACCGAAAGCGCCATCATTTCCGACGTTGCCCGCGCAACCGAAACCGTCGAGCATCTGCACTCCATGGGGGTCCATATTTCGATCGACGATTTCGGCACCGGTTACACGTCACTGGCCTATATCCGGCGCCTGCCAGTCTCGGAGATCAAGGTCGACAAGTCGTTCGTGATGAACATGACCACGAACCAGGACGATTTGGTCATCGTCGGTACGATTGTCGAACTGGGCCATAACCTTGGCCTGAAAGTGGTCGCCGAGGGTGTCGAGGACAAGGACACGTTCGACCTGCTGGCCGAGTTGGACTGCAACATCGCGCAGGGTTACTACATCTCGCGGCCCCAGGACGTGGTCAGCCTGGAAACCTGGATGCGCGAAAGCCCCTGGGGCCCGGAATCCTCGGTCGAAAAGGTCATGTCCGCCTTCAACAGCCTGCCAAATTCCGACGGGCCGATCCGCAAGATTTCCAAAGCATCCGGCGACTGAGCCGCGCCGACCGCTCCCTTCCCGAACGACAGAGCCTGATCCCGGCAACGCGCAAAAGAAGGGCGTCAGGCGCATAGGTCGGGCTCCTATGCGGTGCCGGGTAAGCGGCACGACCTGACGCCCTCCGGAGCTCACTCGCTCCGCTCGACCGCGGGAGAGAGGACGCGGGTTCCTGAAAGCCGCGACCATCCTGACGAACAGGTCGACAGGTGACCGCCGAGCCGACGACGCATCCGGCCTCGGCCAGGCCGAACCGGACTTGCCGCGTCGTCGCTCAGAACGATCATCGGACGCGGCAGCGCGGTCGATCCGCAGGGACGGTGTCCCGTCACCCCCCGGACAGGTGTCCGGTGGGCGGCAACCCGGGCCATGCCGGGATAAGGTCCGCCTTGCGGCGTACAATCCCCCCTTCGACCCGGATTCCTGCGGCTGCCCCGCCACCTACATCCCTACCGCCGGCAGACGGTTTGCAATGTCGGACGGGGCCGTCAGCTCGAACCACCGTTGGTGCGGCACAACCCGGTTGGGAGGTCGCCACCGCCTTTCGGTAGCCGATTACGGCGGCAACGTCGCCGGGATCGCGCAGAGCGCCATCCACACCGCCGCCACCACCCCCCGGCAGACGAACCGCCGGCCGCGCGCCCATAAAGCTGAACAGCGCGGCCAAACCTATCCGTGCCACCGGGTTCGGAACCCGGTCGCCCCCGGTCGTGGCGGCGTTCCGCCGGGGCGACAACGCCTAATGCAAAGCCTCACCCGGGGCGGCAGGCCGATGTGAATCGATTGCCGAACCGGGAAGGTTCTGCCCACTCCCGCAGACCATTCAAGTATTCATCAGAGAACTCGGACCGGACAACAATAATTGAATTAGAATAGGAAATTTTCTGTGCATAAATGCCCGTTTTTCACTTTGAGTGTTAAATTTTTATCCACAGGCTTACTCACACCCAAATCGGGTATTTCTATCAGAATTCCTAAATTTTCCTTTTTATTCAGAGGGCTAGACCTCTTGCGAACCGCCGGTTACCTGATGCCAAGTGAAAATCAGGTGCATTTGGCCGGCAGTGTTGCCGACCGCCGCCAGGCAGGCATCGGCCCGGTCGGCCGGGATCGAAACCGCGAACCGGGTGGTGTAATGGTGGACGCCACGGCCGGGACTGCGATGGGTGTTCATACGCACCACATTGGCGCCGTAAGCCACGAACACCTCAGTCAGGCGAGCCACCAGCCCCGGCTGGTCGCCGCCGGAAATTTCGATCCGGTGGGTGACCTCGCCGCTGTCGTCCCGATCAGCCCGGTATTGAAACTGTGTCACCCGGATTTCCGCCCCATCCAGCTCCGGCATCTCCGCCAGCGCTGTCGTGACCTCGGCGTCGCTGACGCCGGCCGGCAATTCGGCCAAAGAGGTAAACTCGAAGCCCTGGCCCAGCACGGCAAAGGTGGTATCGCCAAGATTGGCACCGAGATCGAAGAGGCGTCCGGTAACCTGCGAGACCAGCCCCACCTTGTCGGCGCCGATGATGGATATCAATACCGTATTGGTCATGTTGCAATCTCTTCAATTCGCGTGGGCGAAACCGGGCCAGGGGCGGAAATTACCGCCTAGGACGACCCAAATTCAGGTTATATGCTAGGCGCCGTCAAGGACAAGCCCGAAGGAAGAGAACCGTGCCCGATTTCGGTCCCGACGTGATCCTGAACGATCCCGCCTATATCCATCCCAATGCGCTGATGTTCGGCCGCGTCACGGTGATGCCTGGCGCGTCGATCTGGCCGCATGTGGTGATCCGGGCGGAAAGCTATGAGGTGGTGGTCGGCGAGCAGTCCAACCTGCAGGACTTCGTCATGATCCATGTCGGCTATAACCAGGGCACCTATATCGGCAGCCATTGCTCGATCACCCATCATTGCACGCTGCATGGCTGCACCATCGGCGACAACTGCCTTGTCGGCATCAATTCAACGATTATGGACGGCGCCGTGATCGGCGAAAACACCATCATTGGCGCCCATTCCCTGGTCCGCGAGGGCCAGGAAATCCCAGCCAACTCGATCGTTGCCGGCGCGCCGGCCAAGGTGATCCGCGACGCCGACAACTATGTGCGCAACCGCCTCAACGCGTTCCTTTACCTGCGCAACGCCCAGGCCTATGCCGCCGGCAACCACCGGGTCTGGGACCAGGCGGACTACCAGGCCGAACAAGCGGCGGAAGAGGCCCGCCTGATCGCCGAACGCGCCAGCATGACATGAGCCGGAAGCCGCCTGTGCAGTTTCGCCCCAAGTACCGAGGAGGGCCGACATGAAGCAACCCTATCTCCTGTTTCTCGGCGACGCGCCGGACGAGCTGGCGGCCAAATCAGCCCGGGGCATTGTTATCTGGCGGCCCGACGTCGCGTTGGGGCAACTGCGCCTGAACGGCTGCAAGGCGGACCTCGGCGTCCCCGACATGGGGATCGACGAAGCGGTGGAGAAGGGTGCTGCCACCATGATCATCGGCGTGGCCAATTCCGGCGGCTTTCTGCCCGACAGCTGGCTGGACCCGATCGAGGCGGCACTGGCGGCAGGGCTGGACGTGGCCAGTGGCCTGCACACCAGGCTGGCGGATATAGACCGCTTGAGCCAGGCCGCCGCCCGGCATCGCCGGGAACTGCACGATCTCAGGCATCCCCGCCAGGAATTCGGCACCGGCAAGGGCGACAAGCGTCCCGGCAAGAGGCTGCTGACCGTCGGCACCGACTGCTCGGTCGGCAAGATGTTCGCCTCATTGGCGCTGGAACGTGAAATGCAGGCCCGCGGCATTGACGCCGACTTCTGCGCCACCGGCCAAAGCGGCATCATGATCGTCGGCGATGGCGTCTCGGTCGACGCGGTGGTGGCCGATTTCATTTCCGGAGCGGTCGAATGGCTGGCGCCGGCCAATGACGAGGACCATTGGGACGTCATCGAAGGACAGGGCTCCCTGTTCCACGCGGCGTTTGCCGGGGTCAGCCTGGGCCTGCTGCATGGCGCCCAGGCGGACGCCCTGGTCCTGTGCCACGAACCCACCCGCAGCCACATGCGCGGCCTGCCGCACTACCCGCTGCCGTCCCTCGAAGAATGCATCGAGGCCAACCTGGCCGCCGGACGCCTGACCAACCCGGACGTCCGGTTCATCGGCGTGGCGGTCAACACCGTCGCCCTGGACCCGGATGCGGCATCCCGCTACCTGGCGGAAACCAGCCAGCGCTTGGGCCTGCCCTGCGTCGATCCGCTGACCACCGGCGTCGGGCCGCTGGTCGACAATCTGTTCCAATCCGATGGCTGAGCTTCGCGTCAAGGCCGAGGTCTGGCCGCTGCGCGAGGTCTTTGCGATCTCGCGCGGGGCCCGCACCGAAGCCAAGGTGGTGACTGTCGAACTCAGTCGGGATGGGGTCACCGGGCGCGGCGAATGCGTGCCCTATGCGCACTATGGCGAGGACGTCGAAGGCGTGATGGCGGCGATTGAGGATCTGGCCGCGCCCCTGGCCGCCGGCCTGGACCGGGCCGGGCTGCAGGACCGGCTGCCGCCGGGCGCGGCCCGCAACGCCGTCGACTGCGCGCTTTGGGACCTGCAGGCGAAATCCGAAGGCCGGCCGGCCTGGGCGATCGCGGGCTGCGACCGGCCGCAACCCTTGGTCACCGCCTACACCTTGGGCCTGGACCGGCCCGAAGCCATGGCGGCGGCAGCAAAAACCCACCGCGACCGGCCGTTGCTGAAACTGAAATTCGACGGCCAACAGGACCTGGAGCGGCTGCGCGCGATCCGCCAGGCCGCGCCCGACCCGAAGCTGATCGTCGACGCCAACGAGGCATGGTCGGCCGATTGGCTGGTCGAGTTCGGGCCCGAACTGGCCGCGCTGCGCGTCGATTTGGTCGAACAGCCGCTGCCGGCGGCGGCAGACGAGGCGCTGCGCGAGATCGACAGCCCGGTGCCCTTGTGTGCCGATGAGAGCTGCCACGTTGCCGGCGACCTTCCTCGGCTCAAAGGGCTCTATGACTTCGTCAACGTCAAGCTGGACAAGACCGGCGGCTTGACCGCCGCGTTGGAGTTGGCTGCACAAGCGCAAGCGGCCGGCTTCGGGCTGATGGTCGGCTGCATGATCGGTACGTCGCTGGGAATGGCTCCGGCATCCATCGTCGCGGCCAAAGCGGCATTTGTCGATCTGGACGGGCCGTTGCTGCTGGCCCGCGACCGCGAGCCGGGGATCGTCTATGACGGCAGCCGG
Source organism: uncultured Sneathiellales bacterium (assembly GCA_964344385.1). Lineage (GTDB taxonomy): Bacteria > Pseudomonadota > Alphaproteobacteria > CAYFNG01 > CAYFNG01 > CAYFNG01. The sequence goes on along the minus strand of CAYFNG010000002.1, from coordinate 118,016 downwards.
ATGGCACCGCCACCGGCCGATCTGTGGGGATAATACCGGCTCAGGCGTGGAAGCGCTGCGGCACGTAGCGCCGAACGGTATGGATCAGATCCAGCAGTGACACCGGCTTGACGATATAGTCGTCGCAACCGCACGCCCGGGCACTGGCTTCGTCGCGGGCCGAACCGGACGCGGTGATCGCGATGACGGGAACATCGCTCAACCTGTCGTCCTGCTTGAGTTCGCGGGTCACCGCGATGCCGGAACGGTCCGGCAATCTGAGGTCCATCAGGATCAGGCTGGGGCGGTGTTCGCGTGCCATCGCCAGGGCCTGCGCGCCGTTGCGGGATTCGCGCACCTCGATCCCATAGATCGACAGCACCTCGCGGAACAGCTTGGCGCAATGTAGACTGTCTTCGACGATCAGTACCGACATGGCCTACCCTCGTTGTCGTTGTTCCGTGAAATTATGTCGCTTGGTTGAACCGGATTTCCGGTTAGCCGGTCACGGGTCAGGCGAGCACCAAAACGTCGGCGCCGGCCCAGATCCGCGGATGCGGGCGAAATAGCCGGGAAGCGGCGAGACCGTCGGCACGAAAAACTACGAGGCCCCTCTCTCGACGTCGCGTCGTGCGCTCGCGCTCCTGACCAGGCCCGACCCGGTGGGGATCAATGGGCGGCAGCCAGACGTTTCAGTGTCTCCTCCGCCGTTCGCAGCAGACCGGTGTAAGGGGGATCGGGGAACACCAGCGAGCCCGGCGGAGGAGACACCCACTCAGTAGCAAGCGGTGTGCCAATCCCGAAAATGCCGGAATTCCGCGGGATCGGATCGACGCCAACCCTGTTGCCACAGGCGGTTTGTCAAGCAATCGCGGGACAAGGTTTGTGCACTTGACCCAAATTGGTTCACCGCTGGGACGGGGCGCCGGCCCCGAAACCTTACACTTCGCTCTTCGGTTGTCAGATACCCCGGGCCGGGAATGCTTCGCCGCCCGACCGCCCGACTTGCCAAGCGCGGGCGATCCTTCCAAACTGCCGCGCGGGAGGAATTCAAGGACCCTAAGAATGTTAATCGGAACCATTTTGCAGCGCAGCGCCGATCGCTTTGCGCATCGGCCCGCGGTGATCGCCGGCGACCGACAATTGACCTATCGGGAACTCGACGCGGCGGCGGACCGGATCGCCGCCGTTCTTGTCGGCAGTGGGCTCAAGGCCGGTGACCGCATCACCATTCTCTCGGCCAACATCGTCGAGGTTCCGTTGCTGTATTTCGCCGCCGCGCGGGCCGGATTGATCCAGGCGCACATCTCGGTACGGGCCGCCCCGGCGGAAATCGTGGCCATTCTCGACCAGACCGAGGCGGCGGCGCTGTTCTTCCAACCCGAACTCGCCCCGCTGGTCGATCAGGTAGCGGCCTTGGGCAACCTTCCCCGCCTTTTGGTGTCGCTGGGCGATGCCACCGACCGGGCAATGAGCTTCGAGACCTTCCTGTCCCAGTCCGATACCGCGGCACTGCCAACCGACCTGGCACCCGACACACCTTATTGCATGACCTACACCGGCGGCACCACCGGTCGGCCCAAGGGCGTGCTGGCCAGCCACCGCGCCCGCAGCTTGAGCGCCATCACCGCGGCCCTGGAATTTGGCATCAGCGAACGCGATGTCACCCTGGTGGCGACACCGCTGTTTCACGTTGCCGGTCTGTACGTCTGGTTCACCCCCAACATCCTGGCCGGCGCCTCTTGCGTGTTGCTGGAGAAATGGGATGCCGGCGCCTGCCTTGCCGCGCTGGCGCAGCATCCGATCACCTCCACCATGCTGGTCCCGACCCAATTGCTGGACCTGATGAGCCATCCGGAATTCGTGCCCGACAAATTGGCCGGCATCGAGCGCATCGTCTATGCCGGGGCGCCGATGCCGCCGGCTCTGTTTGACCGGGCCCGGACGGAAATGCCGTGGATCGAATTCATCGAGAACTACGGCCAGTCGGAAATCGCCTGCGTTACCGTGCGGCGGGGCTGGCACCTGCCTTCCAAATTGGGGTCGATCGGCCGGCCGATGGTCACCGCCGAAGTCGAGGTTCACGACGAGGACGGCAACCGGCTACCGCCTGGCGAGGTCGGCGAGCTGGCGACCCGCGGCGACCATCTGTTGTGCGAGTACTACCGCAATCCCGAGGAAACCTCGCGCCTGTTCCGGCACGACAATGGCTGGATGTACACCGGCGACCTGGCCCGGGCCGACGAGGACGGCTATCTGTACCTGGTCGACCGGGCCCGCGACCTGATCATCATCGGCGGCGAGAACGTTTTTCCGACCGAGGTCGAAAACGCCCTTTACCAGCACCCGTCGGTCGCCGAGTGCGCGGTGATCGGCATTCCCCACGACCGGCTGGGCGAAGTGCCGGCCGCGCATGTGGTGTTGCGGGATGGCGAGACCGCGACCGAGGACGACCTGGTCGACACCTGCCTGGCCCAACTGGCGCGACACAAACGCCCCCGCCTGGTCAAGTTCGTCCCCTCCCTGCCCAAGACCGCGATCGGCAAGATCCAGAAAAACCTGATCCGCGCGCCGTATTGGGAGGGGCGGGAGTGAGCCTAGCCCATTCGTTGCCGTCCTTGCCCTCCGCCTCGTCCTTCGAGACGCTGCGGTACGCGGCGTCTCGAACCATGTGGCGGGTCCCGGTGATGCCGCACCCCCTGAGGATCAGGCCGTCGTGACGACGGTTTCGCAGGTCTTGGACGAACTCAAGGCGCTCGGCGTTCCGTCGCGGCTGGCCGGGATGGCACGCTACGGCATCGTCACCGACCGGGCCTTCGGGGTGGTCATTCCCGACCTCAGGGCACTGGCCAAGCGGCTGGGGCGCGACCATGAGCTGGCCCGGGCCTTGTGGGCCAGCGGCTATCACGAAGCCCGCATCCTGGCCGGCATGGTTGCCGAACCGGCCCGCACCACCGATGCGGAGCTGGAGGTCTGGGTCGCCGATTTCAATTCCTGGGACCTGTGCGACCAGGTGTGCATGAACCTGATCGAGAAATTGCCGCACGCCTGGGACAAGGCCTTTGCCTGGAGCCACAGCGATGTGGAATTCATCAAGCGCGCCGGCTATGTGATGATGGCCCGGCTGGCCTTTACCGACAGGCAATCGGCGGACGACCGCTTCCTTGCCTTCCTGCCTGAGATCCGCCGCGGTGCCAGCGACCCCCGCAACTTTGTCAAAAAGGCGGTCAACTGGGCCCTGCGCCAGATCGGCAAGCGCAGCCATTTCCTGCACCGCGCCGCCCTGGCCGAGGCGGAAGCCATCGCCGAAATCGACAGCAAGCCGGCCCGCTGGGTCGCCCGCGACGCCTTGCGGGAATTGAACGACCCCAAGACGGTGGCGCGGATCAAGCGCTAGTGCATATCCCTCTCATACCGGGTCATCCCTGCTCGAACCGTGCGAGCCAGGCTCTCAGAAGACCGTCCAAATCGGCGCGTTGATCAGGCGGCAGCTGGGATACCAGCCTTGCCTGGGTTCGCACGTGCTCGTCGAGCACCTGGTCGATCAGGTCCCGGCCTGCCTCGGTCAAGGCGATCAGGACGCTGCGTCGGTCTTCGCGGTTGACGATGCGGGCAACCAGTCCGGTCTTTTCCAGCTGGTCGATTCGATTGGTCATAGTGCCCGACGTGACCATCATCGCGGCGAGAAGCTGTTTCGGGGGCAGCCGGTAGGGCGGGCCCGAGCGCCGCAAGGTGGCCAGCACGTCGAACCCGGATGGGGTCAGGCCATGTTCGGCGAAGGTCCGTGCCATTTCCGACCGCAAATGCTCGGTGAGACGCAACAGCCGGCCGATCAGCCCCATCGATGCGGTGTCAATGTCGGGGCGTTCCCGCGCCCACTGGTCCCTGATGCGGTCGACTTCGTCCATGGGAACATGGTGCCACAATTTATCTTGACCTCAAGATAAATCGACTTATCTTGAAATCAAGATAAATAGAGAGACCGGCCATGAACCACACCAGGGACCTGTTTCTGACCGCGCTGGCGCCGACCATCTGGGGCAGCAGCTACATCGTGACCACCCAGTTTCTGCCCAATCTCGACCCATTGACCGTCTCGCTGCTGCGCGCCCTGCCGGCCGGGCTGCTGTTGCTGCTGGTGGTGCGGCAATTGCCGCACGGCATCTGGGTCCCGCGCATGGCGGTCCTGGGTATCCTGAACTTCTCGGTCTTCTGGTCGCTGTTGTTTCTCGCCGCCTATCGGCTGCCGGGCGGGGTAGCGGCGGTGCTGGGCGCGTTGCAGCCGCTGATCGTCACCTTTGCGGCCCGCTGGCTGCTGGGCGCGCCGGTTCGCGCCCTGGCAGTGGCGGCCGCCATGGCGGGCGTCGCCGGGGTCGCGCTGCTGGTACTCTCGCCGGCTGCCGGGCTGGACCCGTTGGGGGTCGCCGCCGGGCTCCTGGCCTCGGCCTCGATGGCCTTTGGCACCGTGCTCAGCCGCAAATGGCAGCCGCCGGTGCCGGCCCTGACCTTCACCGCCTGGCAATTGACCGCCGGCGGCCTGTTCCTGGTCCCGGCGGCCCTGTTCGCCCCAACCTCCTGGATGGGGTTCACCTGGGACAACGTGCTTGGGCTGGCCTATCTCGGCTTGGTCGGCGCGGCCGCGACCTATGCCGTCTGGTTCTGGGGCGTCGCCCGGTTGCAGCCGACGGCGGTTTCCCTGCTGGCCTTCCTCAGCCCCTTGAGCGCCGCCCTGCTGGGCTGGATCTTCCTGGGGGAGACCTTGACCCCGTTCCAGACGCTCGGCGCCATCATTGTTCTGGTCAGCCTGTTCGTCGGCCAGCACGCCATGCGGCCCGGGAAATCCTCTGCCCGGCGCAACGGCAAATCGTCTACACTGCCGCACCCGGCCACCGAGCCGGCCCGGAACTCATGAACGGGAACGGCCGATGGACCCTGTCCTGGCGATTTGGCGCCTGCGAGCGGAACGACCGGACTTGGCACCGGTCATCCCCGACGGTTGCCGCGACCTGATCTTCCACCATCCCGCCAATGGCCCGCCGCGATGGTTCGTGTCGGCCCTGGGCGACCATACCTATCAGGTCCGGCTGCAAACCGACGACACCTATGTCGGATACCGGTTGAAACCGGGCGTGCGCATCGACGAAACCCAACTGGTCGCGGCCCTGGCCGGCCGGCACCACGATGAGGGATCGGTCCGCGACCGGCTGGACAGTTGCACCACGTTTGACGAACGGACCCGGGACGCTCTGACCGGTCTTGCCGACAGCCGGCCCACGGTCGCCGCCGCCGCATGCAATCTGGGCGTCGGCGTGCGGAGTCTGCAGCGCCTGATCACCCGCCAAACCGGGTTCCCACCCGGCTATTGGCTGCGACTGGCCCGGGCACGCCGCGCCGGCCGGGCGATCGCTGCCGGCCTGCCGCTGGCCGAAGTCGCGGCGATGGCCGGTTTCACCGATCAGCCGCACCTGAGCCACGAAATCCGCCGCTGGTTCGGGGTCAGCCCGGCCGGTCTACGGCAGGCCGAACGGTTGCGCCTGCAGCTTTTCGAACCGGGTTACGGCTGATCGCCGATCGGCGTGCAGAGCTCGACCATGAACCCGTTCGGATCCGTGACATAGGCGGTGGTCTGTCCCCAGGGCATGTGTTCCACGTCCTGTACCAGCTTGGCCCCGGCTTGGAGCGCGGTGCTCAGGGCGGCGGCGACATCATCAACGGTGAAGGCGATCTCGAACACCGGCCGGCCGGCTTCGGGCCGACCCGGGGTCTTGCCGATCTCCGCCATCAGGCGGGTCGAGGAAAAGGCGAGCTTGGTGGCACCGCTGGCCAGTTCGCCGTAATCGCCGGATGGGTGCAGCATCCCTTGGCTGAGCCCGAAGGCGGTTTCGTAGAACGCCAGGGTCCCGGCGACATCGTCGACATACAGAATGGTATAGGCGAATCGCATGCGTCCTCCCACGGTCGGCAACCAACGCGGCCGACACTAGCCAGGTGACGGCGCCGCGGTCTTGTAGATTCGCGACACCGGGACCCGGCAATGCCAAACCACGACGACCGAGGCGCCGGCGTTTTATTGGATACGGCACTTGAGAATTGGCCGGTGGCGACGAACCGCGCCTTCACGGCATTTCCATCAGGTTTGACAAAATATGTAGGACGGTCTATTTATTTCTTATGGCGGCAAAAATCACGGATACCAAGGGCACCAAGGGACAGGAGACTCTTGCCCGAATCGCGCAGGCCGCCGAGAGCCTGTTCGATGAAAAAGGGTATTATGGCACGGGAATCAATGAAATCTTGGCGAAGGCAAAAGCCCCCAGAGGCTCGCTGTATTTTCATTTTCCCGGTGGCAAGGATGAAATCGCCGCCTATGTCCTCCACTCAGCCGGGGAGAAGATCGGCGCGCTGTTGCGTGCCGGGCTTCAGCAAGCCGACGGTCCCGAGGCGGCGATCCGCGCAATGGTCGCCTTCTTCAAGCTGCAACTGACTGAATCCGAATTCAAATGCGGATGCCCGGTTTCCACGGTTGGGCTGGAGCTGTCCGGATCGGGATCGCCCGTGTTGGATGCCTGTGCGGGCGTATACAGGGACTGGATGGGTGTATTGCAGAATTACCTCAAAGGCTTCACGGACGACCATGCGCGGGCGGAACAGGTTGCGAAGTCGGTCTTTTGCCTGATTGAGGGGGCCTTGTTGGTATCTCGTGTCACGGGGGACCTGTCCATCATGGAACAAGCGGAAGCCCAGTCCATCGCGTTGGTGGAGGCCTTAACGCCGGACTGAGTTTCAGGAAAGGGAATGTGTTGCAAACAACAAAATATGTAGACCGGTCTATAACTTCATCGCCGGCGCCCGACGTCATCGTCACCGGGGCGACGGGGTTTATCGGCCGCTGGCTGGTGCCTGAATTGACCCGCCTTGGCCGGACCGTTCTGGTGCTGATCAGGAACGCAGAGCGGAAATCCGAGGACTACCGGAACTGGGTGCAGGAACATGGCGGGGAACCGGCTTCTCTGGTGTTTGCAGAGTATGACCTGACGGACTCCGATATCTTCGCCTTGGGACCGGATCTGAGTTCGGTTCAGGATGTTTTTCACCTGGCCGCGAGGTATGAGTTTGGCCTGTCGAAGCAGGCGGCCCGCCAGGTTTCGGTTTCCGGCAGTTTGAGCTTGCTGCGCCAGGTCTCCGAACTCCCCCGTCTCAGGCGCTTTGTTCTTGTCACGGGCTACCTTGCCGGAGTGCATGCCAAGCATATTCGAAGCCTGCCGCCAGGCGCCGCGGCAAAGGCGATCGAAACCTGTTACCGGCGGAAAGGCGCCTATGAAGCGGCCAAGATCGAGGAAAACATAGCCCTGGTTGACGAGGCAGCGAAGCTGAGCGTGCCGTATACGGTGATCAACCCTTCGGCCGTGATCGGCGATTCACGCTCTGGTGAAACGACACAATTCATTGGTCCCGGTGACATGGTCAGGGACCTATACCTTGGCCGCCTGCCGGCCTTGGTCGGCAATCGCAACACCTTTGTCCCTCTGGTCACGGTCGACGATGTGGCGCGATTCATGGCGCGGGTGCCGGATCACCCAGAGGCCGAGGGCCAGTCCTATTGGCTGCTCGACCAGGACACACCGAAACTTCCCGATCTGGTGGAGCTCTTTGCCGACCATCTCGGCCTGCCTATACCAAGCCTGATAATTCCAAAACCGGTCGTCTCGCTTCTTCCCAAAGCTGTGACCGGCGTCGACCCGGAAGTCCTGTCCTTCATCACGGATCTCGCCTACGACACATCGAATGCCGAGGCCCTCGCCAAAGCGATGAACCTGGACCGGCCAAGCATCAAGCCCGCCATCGCCAAATGGCTCGACTACCTGGTGTCCAAGCAATTTGGCGCCGCGTCCCATCATCGGCCCGGGCATTTCACGCGCGTCGAAGGGTGCCGGACATTCGTGACCGGCGACGTGGCGCGGGCAGAGACCGTATTCCTGCATGGCCTGCCTTTTGACAGTGAAATCTGGGGCCAAGTCGTGGATCAAATGGCAGGCAAAGCCGCCCGTATCGATCTTCCTGGCCTGGGTAGAAACGGCGAATTCAGGGGAACCGCGGACGGTTGGGTTCAGTCACTGTTCCGAGACCTCAAGTCCAGGCCCGTGCTGGTCGGGCATTCCTTGGGGTGCGAATACGCACTGCGGATGGCGACCAGATACCCTGAAAAATTCGGGGGCGTGGTTTTGGTTTCACCTTTCTTCCTGCAGGCCCCTGCCCCCCGTTACCTCAGATGGCCATGGCTATTGTCCACCCTGATCAAGGTCCTGGGGCCGGCGAAATTGATCTCTGCCGCCATCGGCAAAGACAATCGGAATTCCTCAGGGGTCGGCAGCGCCGTGTTTTCCATGTCCAGGGCCAGGACGCCCATAATGTTTGCGCGCGAACTGCGGCGCGCCTCGATGGCTGAAACACGCAATGAATTGCGGTCAATGTTGGCGCGACTTCATGTTCCCGCCATGATCATCGACGGTGAGTTCGACCGCGCCAACCCTGGGGGGATCGATATCGACGTCAGGACCATCCCGGAAGCGGCCCACAACCCGCAGATCAGCAACCCCGACACGATGGCGGCGGCGATAGGCGAATTCGCGGCAAGGGTCCGCCAAACGGGACCCAGGACCCGGGTTCTGTGACCCCAGAATTCCGGGCGCAACCATCAAGCAAAGGGGACGCCTTCCCGGTGACGCTCCAAGTGGCAATGGCCGCGCATAGCGATGGACCGGGTCAGCCTCCGGTTCAGGCGCGGGCGGTCGGGCGGGCGGTGACCCGATCCCACCAGGCGGTCAGATTGGCAAGCTCAGGCGGGATGCGCATCTCCACCGCCTTGCCCATCAACAGGCCGCATTGGGCAGTGATGTCGGCCATTGTGTAATCGGCGCCGGCGACATGGTTACGGTCCTTCAACTCGTCGTCCAGCCAGGCCATGCGCTCGGTCAGGGTCTCGCGGCAGGCATCGGCCCATTCCGGCACCTGGCGGCGGCGCCCCTTCCACATCGGGTGGGTGTTGGCGAAGATGCCGGTCATCGGCAGCAGGATCTCCAATTCCATGCGCCGGTTCCACATCTCGACCAGGGCCCGGTCCAACGTATCACGGCCGAACAGCGCCGGTTCGGGATGCATCTCCTCCAGGTAGCGGCAGATCGCCACCGATTCGGCGATCGTGGTGCCGTCGTCCAGTTCCAGCACCGGCATCTTGCCCAGCGGGTTCTTGGCCAGGTATTCCGGGGTCGCGTTCTCGCCCTTCATCATGTCGACCCGCCGCAGCGGGATCTCCAGCCCCTTCTCGGCGGCAAAGATCCGCACCCGGCGGGCGTTCGGCGAGGCTTGCAGGTCGTAGATGATCACGCCCCCAACACCTCCGCCAGTTCGGGGAAGCTGTCGACGATGATGTCGTGCTGCGGGTTGGGTTCCGGGTCGGGCGGGCCGGCCGGGCCCCATTCGTCGGGGCGGCGGACGAAAGCGGTCTTGAAACCGACCGCCTTGGCGGCGTCGAGGTCAAAATTGTGGCAGGCGACCATCAGGCATTCGCCGACCTCGAGCTGCAGGAAGCGGGCCGCGGTCTGATAGGCCTCCGGCAATATCTTGTACTTGCCGATCGCCTCGCAGCTGATCACCGCGTCCCAGCTCAGGCCATTGGCCCGGGCGGTGTCGATGATGATCCTAAAACTCAGGATGGTGAACGAGGCGCAGATGAACTTGCTGCGCAGACGCGGCAGGGTGTCGGGGAAATCGGGCCAGCAGCGGAAGTTGTGCGCCTTGTCCCAGGCGATGGCGTGGCGTTCCGCCTCGGTCGCCATATCGAGCCCGCTGGCTGCCAGCACCTCGTCCAGGGCGGCCCGGTGGGCGCCGTCGAAATTATAGGCCGGCGGCTCGTGCTCGCCGAGGTTCAGCATCCGCCCCAGCGAGCCGCGCCGCACCTCGTTGGCCAGGGCCGGCCAGTCGCCCTCGACGCCGTACTTGGCCCCAAGCGCGCTGAGCGCATCGCGAAAGCCACTATGCCAGTCGAGGATGGTGCCGCCGGTGTCGAAGGTCAGCGCCTTGACGTCGCTCAGGCTCATGATGTTCCTCCCCTATTGTCTCACTCGGTTCCCAAGAATCGGTCGCGCAGGCGCCGCATGCCGCCGAGCCAGCGATCATAGTCGCTGGTCTTGCGGCGCATATAGTCCAGCACCTCCGGGTGCGGCAGGATCAGGAACGCCTCGCGGTCCATGGTCTCGATGACGCAATCGGCCAGTTGCGACGGCTCCAGCATGCCGTCGACCGCCGCCACCTGGTCGTCACGCCCTGCGGTCATCGCGGTGCGCACCGCCTGCGGACACAGCACGGAAACCCGCACCCCCTTGTCGCCATAACGGATCGCCAGGGTTTCGGCGAACGCCACGGCGGCGTGCTTGGTCACCGCATAGGTGGCGCTGTCGATCTGGGTCAGCAGCCCGGCGGCCGAGGAGGTGTTGACCAGATAGCCCGAGCCGCGCGCCACCATCTTGCCGACCACGGCACGGGCGGCATAGACATGGGCCATGACGTGGACGTCCCAGTTCAGCTGCCAGACCTCGTCGGGCGACTCCTCCCAGCCATAGCGGGCCAGTCCGGCATTGGAACAGAAGACGTCGATATCGCCGTAAGCCGCCTCGGCCTTAGCCACCAGGTTCTGGATCTCCGCCTCTTGGGCGACGTTGCAGGGAACACCTAAGCCGTCGACCTCGGCCGCCACTTCGGCCAGCAGGTCGGCCTGGAGATCGGCAACCACGATGCCGGCGGCGCCTTCGGCCCGGAAACGGCGGGCCAGTTCGCGACCGATGCCGCTGGCCCCGCCGGTAATCACCACATTCTTGCCTTCGACCTTCACCTTGGCTCCCCTATTTGAGGTTCTGACTTGAAAGTCACTGTTCCTCACCCCTCCCCCTCCCAACCACCCATGGCGTGGCACCCTGTTGGGTGGTTGGGAGGGGGAGGGGTGAGGAACACTAACCCGAAAATGCGCGGCTCGCGCATTTTCACACAGATACTGATCAGGAATTCAGCAGACCATGGCCGGGCCGGAATGGCAAGTCACGCGACCGCGATCCCGGCCCCCTTTTCACTGTTCGGTAACCAGCAGGCCCCTTGGGTAATCGGTGAGGTATTCGCAGCCGGTGTCGGTGACGTAGACGGAATCCCCGATCCGCCCTGCGGTCACGCGGTCGATCGAAATGCCGCCATCGACGGCGAAGGTCATGCCGGGTTGCAAAACCGTCCTGTCGCCGGCCTTCAGTTCCGGGGCCTCGCAATAACTCAGGCCGATCGACCGGCCGGTGCGGTAGCCGGTCTCGTAGCCGCGTTCGGCATAGACCCGGTTCGCCGCCGCCGCCACCTCCTCGGCCAGGACGCCGGGGCGGATCGCCGCGATCGCCGCCTGTTGCGCGTCGATCGCCGCCTGCTGGACCCGGGCCGCCGCCTCCGGGATTTCGCCGATATGAAACATCCGGTCGAACCCCAGCTTGTATTGCCTGAATTGCGCCAGGTTGCAGAAACAGAAATAGACCGGGTCGCCCCGCCGATAGCGGCGCACCGAGGCACGGCGATGCACCATCGAGGTATCGCTGCCGCTCTGCATGATCGGCAGATTGTGGATCATCGGCGACACGAACCGTTCCCACCCCGCGTCGCTGAGAAATTCCGCCGCGGCCCGGGTGCCAGCCTCGATCACGGCGATGGCGCTCTCATATTCCCGAACCCCTTCGGCCAGCGATTGGTGGGCGGCCGCCATCATGGCGCCGGCCACCCGGCCGACCTGTTTCATTACCGAGATCTCCCGGGGCGACTTAATCATCCGCTGGGTGCCCAGAACCGGACCGATGTCCTTCAGCGGCACGCCCGCAAATGCGTCGTCCAGATAGTTCCGCACCATCGCGGGGATGTCGGCCTTTTCGATCCAGATTTCGCCGGGACGTGGCCCGAGTACCTCAGCCAGGACGCGCGCCCAGCTTCGCGGCCCGCTATCCTCCCAGTCCTTGATGTCCTCGACCCAACTCATCTCGGCGACCATTTCGCTTTCCATCAAGGGCGTGATGATGGTCGGCGCAACGCCGGGGCGCACCACCAGCATGGTCGGTCGCCCGAATTCGATCCCGGCATAACCCCAGAACCCAGCCAGATAGGCGATCGAACTCTGGTCGGTGAAGACGGCCAGCCCAATCGCCTGCTGCCGCATCCGATCCTGCAATTCAACAGTCCGCGATCTGGTCTCCTCCAGCATGTCGACGCTCACTTTATTGCTACCTTGTTCGATTTGTCGCCCAACGTGGAAACAGTGACAGGCCGGCCACGGCATCACAACCGAAACCTTTTGGCCGGACCGGAGATGGACGGCACCGCGGCCATCGACACGGGCCAGCGACCGGGTTAGGGTCCGGCCGCGAGACGAGGAGGACGACCATGCAGGTGGTGATTACCGGCGCGGCCGGCATGTTGGGGACGCGCCTGGCCAGGAGATTGCTGGCGGAGGGTGAACTGACCGGCCCGGACGGACGCCGGCAGGCGATCGAGAAGCTGGTCCTGTTCGACGTGGTCGCGGCCGGACCATTCGACGACCCACGGGTCGCGGTCGTGACCGGCGACATCGCCGACGCCGCTACGGTGGACCGGCTGATCGAAAACGGGACCGGCAGCGTCTTCCACCTGGCCGGGGTGGTCAGCGCCGCGGCCGAGGCGGATTTCCCGCTCGGCCTTTCGGTCAACCTGCACGGCGCCCTCAACCTGCTGGAGGCCTGCCGCCGGTTGCCGGTGGCGCCGCGGCTGGTGTTCACCAGCTCCATCGCCACCTACGGCGGCGACCTGCCCGACTGCATCACCGACCGGACCCCGCAAACGCCCCAGACCTCGTACGGGTCCCAAAAGGCGGCGGTCGAGCTGCTGGTCACCGATTACAGCCGCAAGGGTTACGTGGACGGCCGCAGCCTGCGCCTGCCGACCATCATGGTGCGGCCGGGCCGGCCCAACAAGGCGGCCTCGACCTGGGCCTCGTCGATCATCCGCGAGCCGCTGACCGGGATCGACGCGGTCTGCCCGGTCAGCCCGGCGTCGCGCATGGCCTGCATGTCGCCGCGGCGCTGCATCGAGGCATTCCTGATCGCCCATGAGGCCCCGACGCACGCGTTCGGGGCCAGCCGCTCGCTGCTGTTGAGCGGCATCACGGTGCGGGCCGACGAAATGGTCGCGGCCATGCAGCGCCAGGGCGGCAACGACATCGGCCAGGTGATCTGGCAGCCCGACCCGGCGATCCAGGCGATCGTCGACGGTTGGCCGGGGGAATGCCGCGGCGACCGGGCCGAAGCCCTGGGCATTCACACCGACCCGGACATCGACGCCATCGTCCGGGCCTTCATCGAAGACGATCTCGAGGACCAGCGTCGGCTGGTCTTTGATTCGAGAACCGAATAGAAGCGGCTGTTCCATCCCGCTCCCCCGCCCAACCACCCAAAGGGTACCCTGGCTATGGGTGGTTGGGCGGGGGAGCGGGATGGAACAGCCCACCCGAAAGGCACCGCAGGCGCCTTTCGGTCGTCGACCTAACGGAGGACCCCATGCAGGTTGTGTTTCTTTCGCCGGGCCACGATGCCGACGAATGGATCCGTGAAATCCAGCCCCATGTGCCGGACGCCGTGTTTCACGCCGAAGCCGACATCACCGACCCGGACAGGATCGATTTCGCCATCATCTGGCACCACAGCCATGGCAGCCTGACCCGGTTCCGCAATCTCAAGGCGATGCTGGTGCTGGGCGCCGGGGTCGACCATGCGGTCAGCGACCCCGACCTGCCGGACGTGCCGCTGGGCCGTATCGTCCACGACCAGCTGACCGCCGGCATGTGCGAATATGTCGTGCTGCACGTCCTGCGGTTCTTCCGCGAGCTGCCCCGGATCGAGGCCAACCAGCGGGAACGGCATTGGCAGTACCTGGCACCGCCGGACGCCAGCCGGACCACGGTCGGCATCCTCGGCCTGGGCGCGATCGGCCGTCAGGCGGCGGCCAAGCTGCAGGCCTTCGACTTCCAGGTCGTCGGCTGGAGCCGCAGCCGCAAATCGGTGCCGGGGGTGGAGAGCTTCGCCGGCCAAGACGAACTGCCGGACTTCCTGGCCCGGTCGGAATATTTGGTGGTACTGCTGCCCCTGACCCCGGATACCAGGGGCATCATCAATGCCGCCAACCTGGCGCATCTGCCGGACGGCGCCTACCTGATCAACTTGGCCCGTGGCGGCCATGTGGTCGACGACGACCTGCTGGCGGCCCTGGACAGCGGCCGGGTGGCCGGGGCAGTGCTCGACGTCTTCAACACCGAACCGCTGCCCGAAGACCATCCCTATTGGCAGCATCCGAACGTGGTGGTGACGCCCCACAACGCCGGCGATTCGCTGCCCGGCCCGGTGGCGCCACAAGTGGCCGAAAACATCCGCCGGGCCCGCGACGGCCTGCCGCCACTGCACCCGGTCGACCGCACCGCCGGCTATTGAGGGTCTGGTCCGCCCGGTCGAAGTCTGATCCCGCTGAGGGAAGCGCAATCCCCGAAGCGCCGATGGAACTCGTACGAGTCCAAGTCCAGCGGATCGGCTCCGCTCCCGGCTATCCCAGTGTTGGGGTTGGAAGGCAACAAATCGCGAATACGACTTATTTGCATAAAATAGACCACCTCCGGGGAGTAGTTTAATGAGGTCGGACCCCATTGATCGGCCTGCCCATCCTCGAAACCAAATGCGGCGGATCCGCGGACATCCCTTTGCCCGGCTGGTTCGGAAAGCGACCACGGATCCATTATCATTTCGTCAACCGAAGATCGCAGCAACAAGGAGTAGTCGACGGTGAAAATGAAGGTTTCGGCCAAGCAAATCGAAGCGGTGTTCAAACTCCCCGCCCCGAAACGCTACAGCCATTTCATCAAGACTGTCGCGAATTGGGGTGAGGTTTGGGGATTATATGACGACGGCTGGTCGCTGTCAGAGACCGATGACGGCCAAAAAATTTTCCCTCTGTGGCCTGCAAAAGAGTATGCGGAACGTTGCGCAGAGGGCGACTGGGCAACCTGCGAAGCCAAGTCGATCGATCTCGATGATTTTCTGAACGGGTTGCTACCGGCTTTGAAAGAATCCGGAGTAGAGCCGGGTGTTTTCTTCACGCCGGACCAGGGAAGCGTCATTGCTGGCATCGACCTGATACGAGAAGATTTGGAAACTGAGCTGTCCAAATTCGCGTGAAGCACCGTCCCACCGACACTGCCACGGCCGTACCACCGGTCCAATTCCCCGGGCTCTGGATTAGCGGGGCCAGACCCCATTGCTCCTGATTGGGGTAGAGCAGTATTTTTTGCGAACGCGTCTGATTTGCATTTGCTAGAAGAAATAACTGGCGGACTGCTCTTGGTCGAGCTCTCCAATTTTCAATGGGGCGCATGGTCTCGAATCTTTGATAGCGCCCGGTTAACCGCGTAACTCATCGCCGCGTCGCCCCACCTCACGGCGCCACGGCTGAGAGCGATGGTTGGGCCCCATCACCGGCCAGCAGGCGGCGCAGGCCGGGCCAGTCGGCCGCTTCGCCGTCCAACCCATCGACCAGGCGGATCACCGCAGCGCAACCCGCCGGGCCTAACCTGGCCTCGGCCAGGCTTCTGAACTTGGCCTCGAACTCGGGCCGCGACAGCATGGTTTCGGGATCGCCCGGGGCCACGGTCGGCTGGCTGACCAGCTCGCGTCCGTCGGCCAGACGCAGCCGCACCACCGACCAGCGCTCGGCCGGGAAGCGGGCATCGAAACCGGGATCCCGCCGAAGCTCGGTCAGGTGGTGCAGGCGCAGGATCTCGGGGTCGCGGAACACCGCATCGTCGGTGATTTCGGCCGCGCCGACCCGGCCACGGGCCAACAGGACCGCCAGCGGGAAACGGACATTGTATTGCGCCTCCTCGGTGGTCGTCGGCACCTCCTGGCTGAGCAGGGTCGCCTCCAGGAAGGTATCGACGGTGACCCCCTCGATGTCGCGGCTGTCGAACCCGCCCCGGGCCAGCAACTCGCGCGCCGCCTCGGTCGCCGGTTGGGTCCAGCGGCAAACCGGTTCCGGCTTGACGTATTGGGCCAGGACCTCCCAGTTGGTCCCGAGGTCGGCCCAGTAGGGATGAAGGTCATGGCGTTCCAGCATGATCACCGGTGCCCCGGTGAAGCCGGAGCGCGCGAGATAGGCCGCCGACACCCCGGCCATCGCGCCCCAACCGGAGCCGTCCTTCAACATGGTCGGGTGGTTGGCGACCTTGGCCACCTGGCTGCGCGGGCCGTGATATTCGGCGATCGCCAGGGCGTGGCGGAACCGGTCGCGATCCAGGCCCATCAGCCGCGCCCCGATCGCCGCCGCCGCCAGGGCGATCCAGGCGCCCGAGGAATGGTATTGGGCGGCGGTCGCCGCCGGTTCATGCAGAGTGCGGGCGGCCCGCGTGCCGAGCTCGTAGCCGAGCACCAGGCAGGTCAGCAGCTCGCGTCCGTCGGCGACGTCCAGATCGTCGCCATAGGCCAGCAGGGCGGCCAGCACACCGCAGCCGACATGGCCCTTGGTCAGCCGGTGGCCGTCATGGGCATCAATGGAATCAATGGTCATGCCGGTGGCCAGGGCGGCACCGGCCGGCGACACCGCGCGCCCGTCCAGGGGCAGGTGGGCGGCAGTGCCGCCGGGGCCGAACTGATCGGCCGCGAAATCCCGGATCACCCGCGAGACCGGCGTCGCGGTGCCAGAGGCCAGCACCCCGACCAGGTCGAGCAACAGCAGCTTGGCCCGGTCCCGCACATCGGCGGGAATGTCGTCCCAGCCAAGGCCGGTGACGAAGTCGTAGGCCCGGTCGACCACCGCCTCGCCGCCGGTAAAGTCGAAGGTAAAGTCCGTCTTGGTCCGGTCTACCGCCATCATAAAGCCTCCTAAGAGTCTGTCTCGAAGTTAGCTGTTCCGTCCCGCTCCCCCTCCCAACCACCCAATGCGAGGGTACCCTATGGGTGGTTGGGAGGGGGAGCGGGACGGAACAGCGCCCCGAAAGTCGCATCAAGTGACTTTCGGGAGAGACACTAAGAAACCCCCAGCGCCGCCTGCAGGGCGCCAAGGTCCGGCGCCCGATCCAGCGCCGCCACCGCGTCGGCGATGGCGTCGGCCCGATCGGCGGTGACCCCGCCCTGGCGGCAATTCTCGTGGAACTTGGTTGTCATCTGGTCCTCGCTCAGCTCCCGCCCCGGCGCCCCGGTCCAGATCGCCACCGCCGCCTCGTCCTGGCGGCCGTCGGCCAGGCGCACCCGGACAAGGTCGGGGTCGTCGCCATCCAGGTTGATCCAGGGCCGTTTCGGGGTACGTGCCGTGACCGTGATGCGATCGCAGAGGGCCATAATATCCGACCGTGCCAGGGCCGCGTCCCGGAAGTCGTCCGCCCGGCAGGCCCCGGTGGCCAGGGCAACGGCGGCGCAATAGGCGGTCGAGAACAGCGCCTGGGCCGGGTCCTGAGGAGTTCCGAAGGGCAGGATGGCGAGGAAGAAATCGGGCAGCGAAATCTCGACCGCCGCGACCTCGTCCGCCCCCTGGATGCCCAGCCGCGCCCGTAATTCCAGGGCGCCGTCGATCGCCCGGTGGGTGTAGGCGCAAGAGGGGTAGAGCTTGGCGCCGAGCCCGAATTCGTCCAGCCCCCAGGGTCGACCCAACTTGGCCAGGGTGTCGGCAAAGCGCGCCTCACCGGGCGGCACCATCAACGAGGCGAAACTGACCGCACCGTCCAGGGCGGCGGTGGTGCCGGTCGCCCCGGCCCGGGCCAGGCCGGTGGCGATCACCGATGCCTTGGCTGCAATGCCGGCATGTAGCGGTTTGGCCATGGTGCCGAACTGGCTGACATAACCCGAACCCAGCGAGGTGGTCAGCGACAGCGCCATCGCTGCTGCGGGCGCGTCCAGCCTACCCAGCCGGGCCAGGGCGGCGGTGGCGCCCAGCCCATCGATGGTGCTGGTGGCGTGCCAACCCAGATTGTAGTGCCCCATATTGACCGCCTCGCCGATTCGGAAGATCACCTCCAGGCCGGTCAGATAGGCGTCGATCAGTTCAGGGCCGCTGGTTTCGGTCGTAACCGCCGCCAGCAGGGCCGGGACCAGCACGGCGCTGGGATGGTCGTTGGCGATCAGTGTATAGTCGTCGACGTCGAAGGCATGGGCGGCGGCACCGTTGGCCAGGGCGGCAAAGGGCGCCGGCAGGCGCGCGGTCGTGCCGTAGACCGGCATCGGGCCCGCCCCCCAGCCGGCCGCCGCCGTCACGGCCGCACGGGTCACCGGCGCATCCGCCCCCAGCAACATGCAGCCCAGCGTGTCGAGCAGGGCCCGCTTGGCGGTTGCCACTGATGTTGCGGCGTGACCACCGCGCGGGGTGTCGGCGACGAAGGTGGCAAGGGTCTCGATCGCGTTCATCGGCCTCGCCCTCACAAGGCCCGGGCCAGCCGGTTGGCGTCCAGCATCGCCGCGTGGATGTCTCGGGCTGCCACCGCATCGCCGATTCGGAACAGCCAATAGGCGCCTTGGCGGTTGGCCTCGCCGGGCTGGGCCCCAAGGGCGACCAGCGCCTCGACGTCGGTTTCGCCCAGATTGCGCGCGCCGGCCACCAGGGCCTGGAAGGGCTGGTCGGCCGGCAGGGTACAGCGGTCGACCACCACCTGGGCCGCGGTGCGTTCGACCTGGGTGCGGGCATAGTCGTTCCACAGCACGGCCACCAGCCGGTTGCCGTCGCGGCGCAGGCCCAGCAGCCGGTGGTTCGGGGTGAAGCGCGCGCCGGCCCGGTACAGGTTGCGCAGATAGATCGGCAGGTTCTGGCCGCCGATATTGCGCCCCGGCTCGCGGTCGGGGGTGACCATCTCCAGCCGCGCGCCGGACGCGGCCAGCCAGTCGGCGGTGGCGATGGCGCCATGGCCGCCGCTTTCGTCATAAAGAAGAATATCGTCGGCCGGCTGGACCTCGCCGCCCAGCAGTTCCCAGGTGGTAACCGCCAGCTCGCCGCCGCCTTCGGGCAGGTCGGTGTCGGGGATACCGCCGGTGGCGACAATCACCACGTCGGTTTCGTCGTCCAGCACCTCGGGCCCCTCGACGAAGCGGTTGAGCCGCACCGCGACCCCGAGATGGTCCAACTCGGCCGCCAGCCAGTCGGCGATGCCGATCATTTCCTTGCGCCAGCCGGCCCGGGCTGCCAGCAGGACCTGCCCACCCAGGCGGGGCCCGGCCTCATAAAGCGTGACCGCATGGCCGCGCAGGGTCGCGACCCGGGCCGCTTCCATCCCGGCCGGGCCGCCGCCGATCACCACCACCCGGCGCCGATGGTCGGCCGCCGGGATCTCGTGGGGCAGGTCCGCCTCGCGCCCGGTCGAGACGTTGTGCAGACACAGCGCATCGCGCCCGCCGTAGATCCGGTCGATGCAATAGCCGGCCCCGACGCAGGGCCGGATGCGGGCCTCGTCGCCGCGCTGGAGCTTGGCGACGATATGCGGGTCGGCCATATGCGGCCGGGTAAGGCCCGCCATGTCGACCAGGCCTTCGCCGACCGCCCAGTCGGCGGTCGCCGGGTCGGAGAGCCGCGCCGCCTGGAAGACCGGCAGGCCGCTGGCCGCGCGCACCCGCCCCGCCAGCGCCACATAGGGGGCGCTGGCGAAGGCCATGCCGGGAAAAGTCTCGGCCAGGCCGTGGTCGCTGCCGCCAAAGGCGCCGTTGACGTTGAGGAAGTCGACCGCACCCTGAGCGCCCAGCCGCCGCGCCAGTTCGATGCCTTCATCCGGCGTCAGGCCGCCCTCATTGCTTTCGTCGGCGGCGAACCGGACCCCGACGATGAAATCGTCGCCGACCGCGTTCCGGGCCGCTTCGGTGACCTCCAGCAGGAACCGGGCCCGCCCTTCCAGGTCACCGCCGTAATGATCGTCGCGGCTGTTGGAGAGCGGCGACAGGAACTGGCCCAGCAGGTGGGTGGTAGCCAGGATCTCGCAGCCGTCCAGGCCGCCGTCGCGGCAGCGCCGGGCGGCGTCGGCAAAGGCCCGGACCACCCGGGCGACGTCGCGGACCGACATCTGATACGGCACCGAATGGTGGGCCGGGTCGCGGATCACACTGGGGCCCATGGTCGGCAGCCAGTCGCCGCCGGCCCAGCCGGTGCGCCGGCCCATATGGGTGATCTGGCACATCAGCCCGGCACCCAGCCTGTGGATGCGCTCGGCGAAGGTGCGGAAATGGGGAATGATCCCGTCATCGCCGACATAGATCTGGCCATAGATCGAACCGGAATCGCGGGCGATGTTGGACGAACCGCCGAAAATGGTCAGGCCAATGCCACCCCGGGCCTTTTCCTCATGATAGGCCTGGTAGCGCTCCCCCGGCCGGCCGTTCTCGGCATAGCCCGGCGCGTGGCCGGTCGACAGTACCCGGTTGCGGAAGGTCCGCCCCCTGATGGTGATCGGGGCCAGCAAATTGCCATAGGCACTCATCCGCCCCGCCCCACCGCGGCCCAGGCGTCGCGCAGCCGGAAGGTGATATCGGCAAAGGGCAGGAACCAGGGCCGGCCGCGATGCCACCAACGGGTCGGGAACGCGGTGCGGGAAAAGGCCGTCTCGCCCTCGGGCTCGCCCAAGATCTGCAAGGCCGCCTTGTGGCCGAGATAGGGTGCCATGGCATTGCCGCTGCCGGAATAGGCCATGGCGTGCCAGATACCGTCGATGCGGCCGACATTGGGCAGCAGATCGAAGCTGAAACCGGTGAAGCCGCGCCAGCTGTGGGTGAAAGCGACTCCCTTCAGGTCGGGGAAGACCTGGGTGACCAGGCCCCGCATATCCGCCCGGGTCAGGGCCTCGGGCGCATCGAACATCGACGCCCGGCCGCCGAAGACCAGCCGCCTGCCGTCCGGCGACGGGCGGTAATAGCAATGCCGGTCGCGGCTCTCGACGATCATCCTGCCCTTGGGGAACAGGCTGCGGATCCGGTTCTCGCCCAGCACCTCGCTGGCGACGATGAAACTGGGGATCGGCACGATGCGGCGGCGATGGGCAGGAAGCTGGGCCGGGGTGTAGCCATTGGTGGCGGCCAGCACGGCGCCGGCCCGAACCGCACCCCGCGGTGTGGTCGCGACATGAGCGGTTGCATCGCGGTCGAGCGAGATGACCGGAGTCTCGCCCTGGACCACGGCCCCGGCCCGGATCGCCGCTTGCATGATCCCGGCCACCCATTTCGCGGGATTGAGGCCGCCATGGCGGGGATAGATCGTGCCGCCGCGGTAGAGGTCGGTAGCAACCTCCTCGTGCTGGCGGTGGTGTGGCAGCATCTCCGCCTCCAGCGGGATCAGCGCCTGCAGCCGGTCCAGCGCCCGCGCCGCGACCTCGTATTCGCTGGCGTGCCACAGCCCCCGGAAGCGGCCGGTTTCGACATAGTCGCAGTCGATCGCCGCCTCGGCCATCAGGCCCTTGACGAAGGTCGCACTGTCGAGATGCGCCTCGCGCAGCAGCGCCACCGCGGCGTCGTGGCCGAAGCGGGCGGTCATGACGTCCAACGAGAGACGGTGGCCGCCGCCGATCATGCCGCCATTGCGCGAACTGGCACCGAAGCCGGGGGCCGTGGCGTCCAGCACCAATACAGAGCGACCACCCCGGGCCAGGGTGCGGGCGGCGGTCAGGCCGGTCAGCCCGGCGCCGATCACCAGGACGTCGACCTCGGCCGGCAGGTCGGTCAGGGGCGGCGAAGTTGGCGGGCCGGCATCCTCCCACCAGAAGGGATCAGATTTCACCATCACCGATCTCGCGTTTGCGGCGTTCAACATAGTCTTGCAGCGCCTCGGCCCGGCCGGGATCGATCGGCGGCGGCTTGAAATCGGCCAGCATCTGCTTCCAGATCCGGTTGGCCCGCATTGCGGTGTCCGGCGCCCCGTCGGCCTGCCAGAATTCGTACGCCCGCCAGTCGGACAGGATCGGCGCATGGAAGGCATCGGCATAGCGGGCCAGGGTGTGGGGGGTGCCGAGGAAATGGCCGCCGGGGCCGACCTCGGCGATCGCCGCCATCGCCTCCTCGGCATCGCTCAGGTCGATGCCGCCGCTGAGCGCCCCCATCATGCCGATCATCTCGGAATCCAGGATGGTCTTCTCGAAGCCGGTGGTCAGGCCGCCCTCCATCCAGCCATGGGCGTGATAGACCAGATGGGCGCCGCAAAGCTCGGCCGCCCACAGGGAGAACATGCTTTCATAGGCGCCCTGGGCGTCCGGTGCGTTGGCGGTCGAGCCCAGCATCACCCGCTGCGGCAGGCGGTAGCGCCGCGCCATCTGGCCGTTGGCCAGGGTGCCGGTCACGGTCTCGGGCACGCCCATGGCCGGGGCGCCCGACTTCATGTCGACCGGCGTGGTCAGCACGCCGTAGAAACAGGGGGCGCGGCACTTGACCATTTGCAGGAAGGCGATGACCCCAATACATTCGGCGTTGCACTGGATCAGGCTGCCCGACAGCGTGATCGGCGACATGGCGCCGGCGAAGGCGACCGGCGACACCACATTGGCCTGGCCGTTCAGTGCCATCTCCATGGCCGCCTCGATCAACGGCGCGTCGACCACCAGCGGCGAGTTGACGTTGATGCTGGCGTGCAGCCGGGGCGCGGCCGCAAGTTCGTCGCGGTCGATGCCATGGGCGATCGCCGCCATTTCCAGGCTGTCCGCAACCCGGGTGCGGCCAATCGCATAGACCCGCACCACCTTGTCTGACAGCGTGTGCCAGGCAAAGGCGCTGGTCAGGTGCCTTGTGTTGGCCGGCGCGTCGATCGGCTCGACCGGATGGCCGGAATGGAAAGCGCAGGTCGGCAGTGACTGGTTGAGTTTGACCAGGGCCTCGAAATCGGCCTGGGTGCCGGGCCTGCGACCGCGATCCAGGTCGACCACATTGGGGGCCGAGGACGCCGAGCCGAAATGAATGGTGTCGTCGCCCATCACCAGATCATTGGCTGGGTTACGGGACTTCAGGGTGAACCGGGCCGGCGCCAGCCCCAGGTAATGCTCGACCGTTTCGGGCGGGAACCGGACCATGCCGCTTTCCCGGTCGACCCGGCAGCCGGCCGCCTCGAGGATCGGCCAGGTTTCGGGCGAGAGGAACTTGAGCCCGGTCTCGGCCAGCAGCCTCAGCGACAGATGGTGGACCCGGTCTTCCTGGTCCGGCGACAGCACGTCGATCGGCTGGTAGGCGCGGCGAAGGGTTTTCAGGCCGACGGCCTGGGTTTCGGCTTCGGCGGCGCGGCGGCGGCGCCGGCTGGTGCGGGCTGGCATAAGGGCTCCCCGGGACGCTCCCTGGCAAAATGATTGCCCCTTAGCCTGACCGATTGCGAACCATAGGTCACCTGCTAAGATATAATTTCTGCTATACCTGTTTTATTATACCTGACCATGAAACTGAACGACCTGCAGATCTTCGTTGATGTCGTCGAGGCCGGCGGCATGACCCAGGCGGCCTTGGCCCGTGGCGTGTCGCAACCGGGCCTGAGCCGCACCATCCGGGACCTGGAAACCCGCCTGCGGGTGCCGCTGCTGCGGCGGACCGGACGGGGCGTCGAGCTGACCCCGGCCGGCGCCGCCTTCCTGGACTTCGCACGCGCGACCCTGACCGGTTTCGCCGCGGTCGAGGCCGAGGTGCAGGCCCTGGCCGGCAGCCTGCCGGGACGCCTGTCCCTGGCGGTACCGCTGCGGGTCGGGCGGCTGGTGATCCCCGACCTGCACCGCCGCTTCGCCCTGGCCATGCCCGAGGTCACGGTGCATGCCTTTGAGGAGAGCAGCTCCCGCATGGCCGACGGGTTGGCCTCGGGAAGCTTCGACCTGGTGCTGTCCTATTCTCCGGCCGGCGGCACGGCCCGCCCGGCTTTCGTCGAAAGCCTGTACCTGGTCGGCACAAGGGCCCTGGTCGGCGCCAGCGACCAGCCGATTGCGTTGCGGGAGATCGCCGACAAACCGTTGCTGCTGCCCAGCACAAGGCCCTATCGCAGCATGGTCGACGACGCCTTTCGCCGGGCCGGTTTCGCGACCCGGGTGGCGCGCGAGCTTGAGACCTCGGAAACCATGCTGGCTTTCGCCGCCGAGGGCGAGGGCGTCGCCATCCTGCCCTACAGCAACATCTACGCCGAATGCGCCCGCGGCGAGGTGGTCGCCCGATTGATCGTCGAGCCGACCATCGACCGGTCGCTCTACATCCACACCGCCCGCCATTTGGACCCGCGGGTCGCCAACGCCGCCGCCGCGGTGACCCGCGAGTGCCTCGGCGCGCTCACCAAACAGGCCCGGTGGCGAAAAGCACAGGCCAGGGGATGAGCTGGGAACCCGAACCTTTTGCGATTTCGGTCGAAACCCTTGAAACCGGCGTCAGGGCGGCATGTCGCCATCGCCCGCGAAGATGTCGGTTTCAGCGTTTGTCGATCGGGTCACCTTGCGCATTCTACCAGGGGTTTTGACAGAGGGGCCATTCGCAGATGACGGAACGTCCGCTCTCCCATATCCGGGTACTGGATTTCGGGCAATATCTGGCCGGGCCGTTGGTCGGGATGATGCTGGCCGATCTGGGGGCCGAGGTGATCCGCATCGACCCGCCGGGCGGCCCGCGCTTCCGGGACCCGGCGACCGCCATGCTGTCGCGCGGCAAGGCTTCGCTGGTCCTCGACCTGAAGAGCGAAGCCGACCACGCCACCGCCCTGGACCTGGTCCGGCGCAGCGACGTGGTGATCGAGAATTTCCGCCCCGGGGTGATGGACCGGCTGGGGCTGGGACCCCGGGCTTTGCGGGCCGCCAACCCGGGTCTGGTCAGCCTGTCGCTGCCCGGTTTCGCCTCGACCGATCCTGAACTTGCCGGCCTGGCCGCCTGGGAGGCGGTGATCGCGGCCCGCACCGGCCAGTTCACCGATATGGGCCTGAACCGCCGCCTGATGGGCATCAACCCGTCCTTCACGCCGCTGGCCCTGGCCTCGGCCTATGGTGCCACCTTCGGCGCCATGGCGGTGCTGTTCGCGCTGGCGGCCCGCGCCCGCCAGGGCGGCGACCATATCGAAGTGCCGCTGGCATCGGCCCTGTTCGAGGGGCTGGTCTACAACAGCCAACGCATCGAGGACTATCCGGAGCGTTACAAATCGCCCCGCGAGGTGGAGCTGGACCGGCGCGGTGCGCTCGGCCTGCCCATGGACCTCGACTTCGCCCAGCTGTCGGAATTGCTGGACCCGTTCTACCGCACCTATGCCTGCGCCGACGGCCGCGGCTTCTACGTGGTGGCGGGCAGTGTCGCCAGCCACCCCGGCCGGGTCCTCAAGACCCTCGGCCTCGACGAGTTGCTGGCCGAGCTGCCCGATTTCGACGCCTATCTCGACAGCGCCGACTGGCCGGCCGGATGGAGCCTGCGGAACTACCCGGTCGGCGATCAGGACCGCGACCGCGTCGCCACCGCCATGAAGGCCGCCTTCGCGACCCGACCGGCCGAGCACTGGGACGCGGCATTCGGCACCGCCAAGGCGCCGGCGACCCAACAGCGCACCACAAAGGAATGGCTAAGCGACCCCCACGCCTTGGCCTCGGGGTTGATCCTGGAGGTCGACGATGCGGCCCATGGTCCGATGCGCCAGATGGGCAATGTCGCCTGGTTGGTCGGGGATGACGGGGCCACGGCCAAGCCCGGCAGCCCGGCCGCCGATGACGGACGAAACCTGGCCGAAGCGATCCTGGCCGAACCGCCACGCCAGGGTCCGGCGGGGTCCAATGGCTCTGGCTGGCTTAGCGGTCTCAATGTATTGGACCTGACCAATGTGATCGCCGGCCCGACCATCGCCTCGACCCTGGCCCGCTATGGGGCCGAGGTTACCCTGGTGCAGCCCGTCGAACCGTCGGTCGATCCCTGGAACACGGTGGTCTTCGGCCTCCAGGCCCAACGCGGCAAACAGAGCGTCCTACTCGATCTCGGCACGTCAGAGGGCCGCGACGCATTGGACCGGCTGATCGCGGACTGTAACGTCATCACCTTCAACGGCACCGACCAGCAACGCGACCGGCTGGGCCTGGGCCCGGACCGGCTGGCGGCTGTCAATCCGCGCCTGATCCTGGTGCAACTGGATGCCTTTGGCGGACCAAACCGGGGACCGAAGTCCGACCATCTGGGCTATGATGATTTGGCCCAGGCGGCAACCGGCGTGATGCTGCGTTTCGGCGGCGGCATGGCAACGCCCGAGGAGCACGCCCATTTCGGCACCATCGACGTGCTGACCGGATTTGCGGCCTGTGTCGCCCTGGGCGGCGCATTGCTGAAGCTGGAGAAAACCGGCCTGGGCGGTGTCGCCCGTGCCTCCCTGGCGGCGGCCGGCAATCTGATCCAGGCCCCGTTCATGTACGACTATGCCGGCCGGCCGCCGTTCGACGAGCCGTCGGGCCGGTCCGCCCTGGGCTGGGGGCCGTTCTACCATTGCTACGAAGCCGCGGACGGCTGGTTCTTCCTGGCGGCACCGACCCAGGCAACCAGTCTGGCCGATCGTTTGGGCATCGCCGACCTGCCGGCCGGGGACCGGCAGCGGGCGTTGGCCGATCGTTTCCGCACCCAGCCGATCGCCCATTGGCAGGATAGTCTGGCCAAAGGAGCGGTCGCGGTGGTGCCGCTGGCCTCGCTGCTGGAGACCCGCGATGCGGCCCTGCAAGTGGAAAGCGCCGGCGCCATCGATCTCAACCAAGCCACCTTCCGGGTGATCCGCCACGACAATCACCCGATGGGCCGTTGGTGCGACCTGGCAGCCCCCAACGCGGTCCGGCCGGAACGTGCCGCGATCACGATCCCCGGCCCGATGCCGAAATATGGCCAGCACACGGTGGAGGTTCTGCAGCGGATCGGCTACGGCGATGCGGAAATCGAGGCGATGGTCGTCAGCGGTGCCGCTGGCCTCTCCTGGTCGAAGCGCTACCTGCCGACCTGATTCAGGAGATATCGATTACCGGCAGCTTGATGGTGCGCTGGCGGCCGTCGCGGCTGACGGTCAGTTCGATCTGCTCGCCGATCCCGACGTCTTCGAGGATCTGCACGAAGTCGGCGATGGTCTCCAGCCGCTTGCCTTCGGCATGGGTGATGATGTCGCCCAACCGGCCGCTGCGCCGGTCGATGCCGACCAGGCCGGCCCGTTGTGCGCTGCCACCGGCCGCGACGTCGGCGACCACCAGGCCGCCCAGGCCCAGCCTGATCGCCATGTTCTCCTCGGCGATCATGATGCCGATGCCCGGCCGGGGCACCTTGCCCTTGGCGATCAGTTGCGGGACGATGCGGTTGACCGTATCGACCGGTACCGCGAAGCCGATCCCGGCCGAACTGCCCGAGCCGGAAATGATGCTGGTGTTGACGCCGATCAGCCGGCCGCTGGAATCCAACAGCGGGCCACCGGAATTGCCCGGGTTGATCGCCGCGTCGGTCTGGATCACGCCGGCGATCTCGCTGCGGCTTTCGGTCGGCAGGCGGCGGTTGAGGGCGCTGACGATGCCGGTGGTCAGGGTGCGGCTCAAACCGAACGGGTTGCCGATTGCGAACACCGCCTGCCCGACTTTCAACTCGCCGGAGCTGCCGATCGGGATCGGCGCCAGTTGCACCCTGGTGTCGTCCAGTTGGACCACTGCCAGATCGTAATCGGGCGCCGCCCCGACCAGTTTGCTGTCGACCACCTCGCCAGAATCGAGCCTGACCCGAACCCGGTTGGCGCCTTCGATGACGTGGTAGTTGGTGACGATATGGCCGGCCGCGTCCCAGACGAAACCTGAGCCGGCCCCGGTCTGGCGGCTGCCGGCCCCGAACAGGCCGGACGAGCTGGCCTCGGTGAACAGGTAGACCACCGACGGGGCGACATTGTCGAACAGGTCGATGGCATGCTGCTCGAAGCTGGCCAATTCGCCGCGCGGCGTCACCGCCCGTGGTTCGTCGGCGGTCAGCCAGAGATCACGGATGAACCGATCGCCGATCCAGACGGTGACGGCGATCAGCAGCCAAATCGAAACGAATCGCCAGAACCTGTCCTTCATGACGCCGGTATCCACGCTGGGCTTGATCAGACCCTGTACTTAAGGTGCCGCACAACCGGGACAAGGGGCGCGGAACAGGGGCTTGCGCAGGTATTTGCTTGCATCCGGCCCGAATTTGCGGCGAGTTTCGGGGGGCGGGAGCAAGCAAACCGGGGAGCGTGGCGTGCCGGGAGGCAGGATTTTCTACGGCTGGGCAGTGGTCGGCGGCGCCTTTGTGGTGCTGTTCCTGGGCTTCGGCAACGCCTATACCTTCACCACCTATTTCACGTCGCTGCAGGCCGAATTCGGGGCCGACCGGGCCGCGGTCTCGCTGGCCTTCTCGATCGCCGGCTTCCTCTATTTCTCCCTGGGCGCGGTCAGCGGCCCGGTGGCGGCCCGTTGGGGAACCCGGCCGACCGTGGCCGGCGGTATCGCCCTGGTCGGCCTGGCGATGATCGCCGCCGGCCTGGCCGACAGCCTGACCCAGGTCTATCTGGCCTATGGGCTGGGGGTCGGCATCGGGGTCGGTTTCGCCTATGTGCCGGCGATCGGCGCCGTGCAGCGCTGGTTCGTGGCCCGCCGCGGCGCCGCCTCGGGCTATGCGGTCGCCGGCATCGGCCTGGGCACCCTGTGCATGCCGCCGCTGACCACCCTGGCGATCGAGCTGATGGACTGGCGCCTGAGCTACATCACCTTCGGGGCGGTGACTTTGGTGCTGGGGGTGGCGGCGGCGCTGTTGCTGGTCGATTCACCGGACCGGCGTGGGCTGATGCCCGACGGTGCCGCCAATGGCGGGACCGGTCAGCCGGTGACGGAGACGGATTCGGTGCCGATCGGCCGCGCCATCCGCTCGCGGCCCTTCTGGGTCCTGTACATCGCCACCGCCCTGGTGTCGGTGGGCCTGTTCATTCCCTTCGTGCACATCGTGCCCTTTGCCGGCGACCGCGGGCTGGGGGCCGGCAGCGGTGTCCTGCTGCTGGGCCTGATCGGGGTCGGCAGCACCGCGGGCCGGTTCCTGCTGGGCGGCGTCGCCGACCGGATGGGGCGGCGCCGGTCGCTGGCCGCCATGTATGTCGGCATGGCGGTGATGTTCGCCTGGTGGTATGTCGCCGAGAGCCTGACCGGGATGATCGCCTTTTCACTGGTGTTCGGGGCCTGTTACGGCGGATTTGTCGCCCTGGCCCCGGCCGTAATCGCCGACTATTTCGGCGGCCGCTATATCGGCGTCATGCTGGGGGCTCTGTATACCTCGGTCGCGTTCGGCAATTTGATCGGGCCCTGGGCGGCCGGATTGGCCTTCGATCTGTACCAGAGCTATTCGTTTCCGATCGCGGCCAGCGCGGCCTGCGCGCTGATCGGTGCCGCCTGTACCGGCCTGTTGCCGGACCCGGCCCGATGGCGAACTCGGGCGGTGGCTGGCCTTAAATCCGGCGCCGTGGCATAATCGGGATTGCAAATGGCTGGTAATAACAACTGAGGTCGAGCACCGATGGCGCCGTGCGTATCGTTAAAGGGTAAGTTTTTTAGCGGTTTCGGGGGAATTCGCCGCTCAACCGGGTCTTTCTGGCCGATGCTGGTCGCCAGCCTGCTGCTGGCGGCCGGACCGGCGGCGGCGGAGTTTCGCATCGACAGCCTGGAACACAATTATCAGGAGGAAATTGCCGACGCGGCGGCCGAGGGCAAGCGCCTGATCCTGATGTTCCACTATGCCGGCTGTCCCTATTGCGACAAGATGCGCGCCCGGGTATTTCCCGACAAATCGGTCGACGCCTATTTCAGCGAGCACTTCGTGATGATCGAAACCGACATCAAGGGCGACATCCCCTGCGTCGCGCCGTCGGGCGAGGAGACCACCATGAAACAGGTGGCGCGCAAGCTCCGGGTGCGGGCAACGCCAGTGTTCGTGTTCTTCGACAAGGACGGCAAGCAGGTCACCCGCGCCACCGGCTACATGGACCCCAAGACGTTTATCGCCACCGGCGAATACGTGGTCGACGAGGTCTACAAGACCGGCCAGTCCCTAGCCCGTTATCATCTGTCACGCAAGTAGTTTGACCGTCATGTTGGCGTGCAAGTCTCTGCCCAAACGGGCGTTAGTCTGGCTGCTTCTGGGAACGATCGGCACCTTCGCAACGCCGGCCACGGCTGCGGAAATGGAACTCGCCTTCGCGGTGTCGGGGGTGGTAGAAAAGATCCTGGTCAAACCGGGACAGTCCGTGGCCGCCGGCACCGCTCTGGCCCGCCTGGATGCGTCGGTCTGGCGGGCCTGCAACCGGGCCCGGCAGGCGCGAGTCGAAGCGACGGCCGCCAGGCTGGCGGTTGCCCAAACCCACTACCAGAACACCAAGGCGCTGTATGATGCGCTGTCGGTGGCGGCCACGGTCCTGGCCGAGGCGGAAGTGGACTGGAAAACCGCCAAGGCCGACCATGCCGAAGCCGAGGCCCGGGCCGAACAATGCCGCTGGCGGCTGGAGCGGTCGGTGCTGAAAGCCCCGGTGGCCGGCGTCGTCGCCAAGGTCCCGGGTTATCCCGGTCAGGTGGTCAGCCTGCGGGCTGTCGTGACGCCGGTCGTGGTCCTGAAAATCAAGTAATCAACAGGATTGATGAGGAACGCCAATGAGGCATCGGATCTTCGTCGCTTTGTTTTCGCTCCTGGCCCTGGCCGCCCTGTGTGCCCGACCGGTCGCGGTGGACGCGTCCGAGCTGGTGCTGTTCGAACAGGCCGCCTGCCCGTGGTGCGAGCAGTGGCGGGAGGAGGTCGGCGAGACCTTTCCGTTGACCGATGAGGGCCAGCGCCTCGGCTTCCGGGCGGTCGATATTCACGCCAAGCGACCGGATGACTTGGTTTCGGTCGGGCCGGTTCGTTTCACCCCGACCTTCGTTGTCATGGACGGTGCCCGCGAGGTCGGGCGGATTGTCGGCTACCCCGGCGAGGACATGTTCTATGCCTACCTGCAGGAAATCATCGAGAAGCTAGACCACAAAGGATTGTAGACCTGTGCACCGCCACCGACTATATAGAGTATTGAACAATTGATGCGGCGCAATGAACGCGGCGTCTTGGCGTGGTAATATCACCTTCACATGGAGGTGACTTGCGGGTTAACCATTTGTTCACCAATATCGTTTTGACTATGGCGATTGTGGAGAAATGCGGCATCGAGGATGCGGCAATTGTGGCGTTGCCAGAGGTTCGTCGGAAGCAAGCTGCGCCAGAAGCCGGTCCCGATCGTCGGTGCTGGGAGTTTCGAAAGTGACCGAAACCAATAGCCGATACGTGCTGACCGCCGCCCTAGTGGCCGCCGGACTGCTTTGCGTTGCGCCCGCCCAAGCCGACCCGGCTGGCGAGCCGGTGTTGGAACGCACCGTCACCAAGGCCGACGGCACCACCCGCACGCTTCATTTCAATGCCCAGCGGTTTGGCCGGATCTGGGCCGACCCGGCGGCGCGGAGCCAACCTTTGGCCGCAGCCGAGGACACGGTCGAATCATCCGGCGCGGTCGTGATCGCCAAGCCGCAATCGGCACCCCTGGTTTCCCCCTATCTCGATGACCTGTACGACCGCGTGCGGGGGATCGGCGCTTCGCTGACCGGCAGTGAACAGTGGAACCCCTATAGCCGGTCCTTTGGCAAGGATACGCCCGACCCCGACATCGGCCTGCGTTATTCGCTGCGCAACGACAGCTTCGATACCGCGGTTGAGGTAACCTGGGGACAATCCCACCGCAATCCGCAGAGCGATCGCGTCAGCGGCCTGATTTCGCTGCAGCATCAAAGCGGAGTCAACGTGACCCTGGCGGCCGGTGCCGACGAATCGGAAGGGGCCGAATACAGTGAGCACAGCTCCTGGAACCTGAAATTCGGGTATTTGAGCCGGCTTTGGGATATCGGCAACACGGCGATCGCCTTCGACTATGGCCAGTCGGGCGGAATCCAGCCGGAAAGCGAATTGACCACCGGCTTTGGTGCCCAGGTGGTCCAGGACCTGGACGACATCGGCGCCGAACTGTACCTCGGCGCCTGGAACTATGATGTCGCCCGGCCCGGTTTTGTTGGCGAAAGCGTATTCACCACCTTGGCCGGCGCCCGCATCAAGTTCTGATCCCGTCCCGCGGCAGCAGCCCTTATTTTCTTTCCGTTGCGCGTCAGCGAATGCATGATTTCGCCGGCGGCACGGTATAACATGCCCGCCCGACCAACCAGACGGACTGCGACCGGCGGGGGACTCCATGAACCAATTATCCGGCGCCGAAGCCATGGTGCGCATGTTGCGCCTGTATGGCGTACGCCATGTGTTCGGGCTTTGCGGCGACACCAGCCTGCCCTTCTACGACGCGCTGTACCGCACCGGCGGTGACATTCAGCACATCCTGACCCGTGACGAGCGTTCGGCCGGCTATATGGCCGACGCCTATGCCAGGATCAGTGGCCGGGTCGGCATCTGCGAGGGACCCAGCGGTGGCGGCGCAACCTATATCCTGCCCGGCCTGATCGAGGCCAATGAGTCCAGCGTGCCGGTCTTAGGGATCACCACCGATATCGGGGTCGGATCGCGCGGACGCTTCGCCCTGACCGAGGTCGACCAGGAGGCCCTGTTCCGGCCGCTGACCAAATGGAACAGTGTCATCGACCAGGCCCAGAACCTGCCGCGGGCGGTCCGCACCGCCTTTGCCCAGATGACCAGCGGCCGTCCCGGCACGGCCCATCTCGGCCTGCCGTTCGACGTTCAGAACGCGCCGGTTGACGAGGCGGAAGTGTGGGCCGAAAGCGGCTTCTCCACCTATCCGGCCCACCGGACCGGACCCGACCCAAACGCCGTGGTCGAGGCCGCGAAGGTCCTCGGTGCGGCCAGGAACCCGATACTGATCTGCGGCGGCGGGGTGGTGATTTCCGGGGCCGAGGCCGATTTGCTTCGCTTGGCCGAACGCCTGGAAGCCATGGTCGCCACCACGATCAGCGGCAAGGGCAGCATTCCGGAAGATCATCCCTTGAGCGTTGGCGTGGTCGGCAGCAATGGCGGCACGCCTGAGACCAGGGCGCTGGTCGACGCGGCCGACCTGGTGGTGCTGATCGGCTGCCGGGCCGGGTCGGTGACCACCGAGCGCTGGCGCCATCCGGTTCCAAACACGGTGCCGGTGGTCCATATTGACGCGGATCCAACGGTCATCGGTATCAACTACCCCACCGAGGCCGCCGTGGTCGGCGACGCCAGGCTGGTCCTTGCGGCGTTGGCCGACGAACTTGGCGCCGGCACTGGCGAGAGCGACGCGCGGGCAAGGATCCAGGCCGCGCAGGAAGCCAAGTTTGCCGCGTTTGAGGCCTTGGCGACCAGCGACGCGACCCCGATCCGGCCGGAACGGGTGATCGCCACCCTGGAATCCATTCTGCCCGAAGACGCGATCATCGTCGCCGATCCGGGTACGCCCTGCCCCTATTTTTCCGGCTATTACCGGTTCCGGCGACCGGGGCGGCATTTCATCACCAATCGGGCCCATGGCGCGCTTGGCTACAGCCTGTCGGCGGTGGTTGGCGCCCAGACCGCACGGCCCGAGGCAAAATGCGTCGCGGTGATGGGCGACGGCAGTTTTGGTTTCACTTCGGGCGAGTTGGAAACCATCGTCCGGCTGGGCGCGCCGGTTACCCTGGTGGTGCTGTCCAACAGCATCTTCGGCTGGATCAAGGCCGGCCAACGGCACGGCTTCGGCCAGCGCTTCTATTCCGTCGACTTCGACCGCACCAACCACGCCAAGGTGGCCGCGGCGTTCGGGGTCAAGAGCTGGCGGGTCGAGGATCCGGCCGACCTGAAAGGCGCCCTGGCGGCGGCGACCGAAGCCGACGGACCAACCCTGGTCGACATCATCACCCAACCCTTGGACGAGGCGCGGGCTCCGGTCAGCGAATGGGTGGCCTGATGAGCCAGACCGGGATCGCCCGCGGCGGCAAGGCGGTCTATGGCGCCAGGCTGGGGATCCTGATGCTGGAGGCCCGGTTCCCGCGCATCCCCGGTGACATGGGCAATGCCGGGACCTGGCCCTTCCCGGTTCTGTACAGGGTGGTCAAAGGGGCGTCGCCCGACCGGGTAGTGCGCCGCCGTGCCGAAGGCCTGGGCGAGGCGTTTGCCGAGGCGGCGGCCGAACTGGTCGCCTGGGGCGCCGACGGCATCACGTCGAATTGCGGTTTTCTGTCACTCTTCCAGGCCGAGGTCGCGGCCCGGGCCAAGGTGCCGGTGGCGATTTCATCGTTGATGCAGGTGCCCCTGGTGGCCGGGCTGCTGCCGCCGAACAAGCGGGTCGGGATCATCACCATCGACGCGGACGCCCTGACCGACGACCATTTGCGGGCGGCCGGCGTGCCGACCGACACGCCGGTGGTCGGGACCGAGGGCGGGACCGAGCTGACCCGGGTGATCCTGGGCAACCAACTGGAACTGGACCCCGTGGCCGCGGAGCGCGACATGCTGGCGGCCGGCGAACAATTATTGGCCGACCACGACGATATCGGCGCCATCGTGCTGGAATGCACCAACATGCCACCCTATGCCGCCGCCCTGGGCGCGGCGACCGGCCTGCCGGTGTTCGATATCACCAGCTTCATCCGTTGGTTCCACGCCGGTTTGGTTCCCGGGATTTGATCAAACCGGGGTTGTGTCCGGTTCCACGCGAAACGAAACGCCTGGTTGGCTGGCCTAAAAGCTCTGTCGGTTGGCGGCGACCCATCCGTGGTGGCGATCCCGATCGGCACAGAGCCACAAATATTTTTCCACCAACTCCGCATCGCCTCCCGGGACGGCACCGGCGGCCGTGACGCGCAAGTCGGCGAAAGACCGCCGCCTGGTCCGTTTCATGACGGTAATTTCGACAAAAGGTCGGCCTTCGAAGCGGCTAAGGATCTGGGATCTGCCGTCCATTTGCAGGACCGTGTTCACCAGATCGGGCCCGCGGTCCATTTCCTGCAGAACGCAATCGGTGAACCCGCGATAGTGGCGATCCGAGACGAAGGACGCCTTCACATCGCTCGGTTTGAAAACATCCAACGACGCACAAGACGTCATTGCCAACAAGGCAAGCAAAACTATTGGTGACCGCATCCCCAACCTCCCACGCCGCTCTCTCGTTAAGCCGCTTGTTGATTGGCGGCTTTTTTGAATTAATCCGATGGTAGCAAAATGGCGGCCGAAACACTAACCAAAAAAGTGCATATTTTTCGAATAATGCAGTTTTTTAGTGCAAGATTATCGCAAGATTGGCTGCCCGGCGACACCGGGGTTGCGAGAGGGACAGGGGCAGCCGGCGGCCCAGTGCGACTATCGGCCGGAAGGTGTCAGGGAGTTCGCCGACCCGGCCGATGCTCGGGTGAACGCCAGCCGCTGGCCCGGGCCAGATCGACATCCTGGTGGTCGCGAACATAAGAGGGCGCCAGACGGGCAGCCATTGGCGAGGCACGCGGCGGCACCGGCACATAGGGCCCCTGCTCGTCGGCCGGCACCGCACTGCTGCGGGTCATCCGGTAAAGGCCGAACAGGCCGATGGCGCCATGGGCGGCACCCAGGAACAGGAAAAAGCCGTACGGTCCAATCGCGGTCATCACGGTGGCGGCCGCGAACGGCCCGACCGAGGCGCCGGCCCCGACCACCATCATGAATCCGCCGCTGGCGGCGACGATCTGCTTGTTGGTCAGATGGTCGTTGGTGTGGGCCAGGCACAGCGAATAGAGCGGCAGGGAAAGGCCGCCAAACACCCCGCTGGCCAGGAACAGCAACAAAACGCTGGGGGTCGGGCCCAGGGCCACCGCCCAGGCGCAACCGGCGGCGGCAAAGGTGACCACGATGATCGACAGGCGGCGGTCGAAGCGGTCCGACAGCAACCCGATCGGCCATTGCAGGATCACCGCGCCGACGAACACCGCGCTCATCAAAAACGAAATCTCGCTATGCGACAGGCCGGTCTTGCCGCCAAATACCGCGCCCATTCCCAGCAACGCGCCATGGGCAACGCCGGTGAACAGCGCTCCGGCGACGCCTAGCGGCGAAGCCCGGTATAGGGCCGCCAGCCCCATCCGCTCGGGTTCGTGGAAATCGGGTGCCGGCGCGACGGTCAGCAGGATCGGGATCAGGGCCAAGGACACCATCACCGAGATCAGGATAAAAAGCTGAAAGCCGGCCGGATCGCTGACGTTGAGCAGCAACTGCCCGGCCGCCAGGCCGGTCATCTGGACCACCATGTAGACCGACAGCAGCTTGCCGCGGGTGGCGTTGGTGGCGCTGTCGTTGAGCCAGCTTTCCGCGACCACGTAGAGGCCGGCGAAGCAGAAGCCGGTGAGCAGGCGCATCAAGCCCCAGTTGGCCGGCGAGACATAGACCGCGTGCATCAGCACCGCGATCGAAGCCAGAGACGCAAGGGCGGCGAAGACCCGGATATGACCCACCCGGTAAACCAGCTTCGGGGTCAGAATGGAGCCGGCCAGGAAGCCCAAGGTATAGCCCGACATGACCAGCCCGATGATCGAGGTCGAGAATCCCTCCATCTCGGCCCGCACGCCAAGCAGCGTTCCCTGCAGGCCGTTACCCAGCATCAGAAACGCCATGCCCAGCAACAGGGCCCATGAGTTCGTGATCGCCGCGAACATCCACTCCACCAATTTTACTGGCCGGCTTTGCCGGTCTGATGCGCTCTCAGGTCTATGCCGCTAAATGGATCAACAAATGGTAATCGCAAAGTAAAATTATTCTTTGGTTTCGATCGGGAAATCCGATTGAAAACCCATGCATTTCCGCCCGGTTCGCGGTCCCTGTTAGGTCCGGCGTGTCGCATGCGGACTAGACCCGGGTCAAGTCCTGCGTCTAAGATCACCGGCAAGCCGCTTCGGGCCACGCAAGCGGCGATTGGAAAAACCACGCTAGTTGGGGAGGAATTTATGAAGATCCGTTCCGTTATTCTTGCCGCTGCCGTCTTGGCGGTCGTGCCCGGCGTCGTCAGCGCCGGCGAAAAGTGGGATATGCCGATGGCGTATTCCGCCACCAACTTCCATTCCGCGACGGGGGCGGAATTCGCCAAATGCATTACCCTGGGTACCGGCGGCGAGATCGAGGTCGTCACCCACCCGTCCGGTTCGCTGTTCAAGGGCGCCGACATCAAACGCGCCATCCAGACCGGCCAGGCACCGATCGGTGAAAGGCTGCTGTCGGGCCACCAGAACGAGAATTTGGTCTTTGGCGTCGACTCGGTGCCGTTCCTGGCCACCTCGTTCGAAGACGCCGCCAAACTGTGGAAGGCCGCCAAGCCGACCATGTCGAAGATCCTCGACAAGCAGAACCTGGTGCTGCTGTATTCGGTGCCGTGGCCGCCCCAGGGGCTCTACTTCAAGAAGCCGATCAATTCGGTGGCCGACATGAAGGGCATCAAGTTTCGCTCCTACAACAACACGACCTCGCGGTTGGCCGAGCTGGCCGGCATGCTGCCGGTGACCATCGAGGCGGCCGAGATCAGCCAGGCATTCGCCACCGGCGTTGCCGAATCGATGATTTCGTCCGGTTCGACCGGGTATGACCGCAAGGTCTGGGAAAGCCTGACCCATTTCTACGAGGTCGACGCCTGGTTGCCGCGCAACTATGTGATGGTCAACAAGGACGTCTGGGAAGGCACCAGCCAGGCCCATAAGAATGTCATCCAGGGCTGTGCCTCGCTGGCCGAATATGCCGGCAACTACCGGGCCATCCACTACACCCAGTTCACCCTCAACGGCCTTAAGGCCGGTGGCATGACGGTCGGCCCGGCCGGCGATCAGTTGAAAGCCGACCTCAAGAAGATCGGCGAGACCATGGCCAGTGAATGGCTGGCGAAAGCCGGCCCCGAAGGCAAGGCGATCGTCGACGCCTACAAGGCGATGCAGTGACGTTACCCACCGGGGGCCGGCTTCGGCCGGCCTCCCGGTGGCTTTCTTGACTGGGGGGTGAGAATGCGGGCGTTTGGTTTGACCCTTCGATCCGTCCTGGATCGGGTGTACTTCGCGTGCGGCGTTTTGGCTGCGCTGTTTCTGATTGCCATCCTTTTTCTGATTGTTGTCCAAATGCTGGCCCGCTGGACCGGTGAGGTCTTTCCGGGCGCGCCGGACTATGCCGGCT
This sequence comes from uncultured Sneathiellales bacterium, assembly GCA_964344385.1. Classification (GTDB taxonomy): domain Bacteria; phylum Pseudomonadota; class Alphaproteobacteria; order CAYFNG01; family CAYFNG01; genus CAYFNG01. Next base: position 79,854 of record CAYFNG010000002.1, on the reverse strand, counting down.
ATTGCATGGCGGCAGCATCGTTCTTTGCGTTTGCCTATGCCTTAAACCACGGCGCCCATATCCGGGTCAGCATCGTGTTGAACGCGGTCGGGCCAGGTGTCCGGCGGATCCTGGAAGCCTGGTGTTTCGCGGTCGCAACTGCCTTGGCCTGGTACTTCTCTTACTATGCCGGCAAAGCGGCGTACTGGTCATGGAAGTTCCACGATATCAGCCAGGGCCAGGATGCAACGCCGCTGTGGATTCCACAGGTTTCGATGGTGGTGGGAAGCATCATTTTCGCCATCGCGCTGACCGATCATTTGATCCATGTCCTGGTGGCGGGAGACCACCGGATCGAAGCCGACATGGTCGACCAGAGTCACGGGGAGTAGGGCCATGGGCGAATTTCAACTGATCGGGATCTTTCTGTTTGTCCTGTTCCTGATGCTGGGGTCGGGCATCTGGGTTGGCTTGGCCTTGCTGGGCGTTGCCTTTGTCGGCATGGAGTTGTTCACCAGCCGGCCGGTTGGCGACACCATGATCACCACGATCTGGAGCGCCTCGTCATCCTGGACCCTGACCGCGCTGCCGCTGTTCATCTGGATGGGGGAAATCCTTTACCGCACCCGCCTCTCGGAGGACATGTTTCGCGGACTGTCGCCCTGGTTGGCGCGTCTGCCCGGCGGCCTGGTTCACACCAACATCGTCGGCTGTACCGTTTTTGCCGCGGTCTCCGGTTCGTCCGCTGCGACCCTGACCACGGTCGGCAAGATGTCGATCCCGGAACTGCGCAAGCGGGACTACCCCGAACACATGATCATCGGCACCCTGACCGGCGCCGCGACGCTCGGCCTGATGATCCCGCCGTCGTTGACCCTGATCGTCTACGGCGTCACCATCAATGAATCGATCTCCAAGCTGTTCATGGCCGGGATCCTGCCGGGCCTGGTGCTGGCCGCCATGTTCATGGGTTACGTGGCGATCTATTCCCAGGTCTCGAGCAAGTTCAACCCCAAGGTCGAAGACAAGATGACCTTTGCCCAAAAGGTCGCCAACTCGAAATTCCTGATCCCGGTGATTTGCCTGATCCTGGTGGTCATCGGTTCGATGTACCTGGGCTATGCCACCGCCACCGAGGCGGCGGCCTTTGGCGTCATCGGTTCGCTGGTGCTGGCAGCCAGCCAAAGATCCCTGACTTGGAAGACCTTCGTCGAAAGCCTGATGGGCGCCACCCGGACCTCGGCGATGATCGCCCTGATCCTGGCCGGCGCGGCCTTCCTGTCTCTGTCGATGGGTTTCACCGGCCTGCCCAAGGCGCTGGCCGAATGGATCGCCGTGCTGGAGTTGAGCCGGTTCGAACTGTTGATGGTGCTGCTGGTTTTCTACATCGTCATCGGCTGCTTCCTGGACGGCATCTCGTCGGTGGTGCTTACCATGGCCGTGGTCGAACCGATGGTGCGCCAAGCCGGCATCGACGTCATCTGGTTCGGCATCTTCATCGTGGTGGTGGTCGAAATGGCCCAGATCACGCCGCCGATCGGCTTCAACCTGTTTGTCATGCAGGGGATGACCAAGCACGAGATGGGTTACATCTCGAAGGCCGCGATCCCGATGTTCCTGATCATGGTAGCGATGGTGTTCGTGCTGATTGCGGTTCCGGACCTGGCCACCTACCTGCCGGAGAACATGCGACTCACACCGGGACAATGACCGGGGCCGAACGGGCGGCCCTGGTCACCGGCGCCTCGACCGGCATCGCGGCGGCGATTTGCCGACGCCTGGCGGGCACGGGCGTCGGCATCCTGGTGCATGCCCGCTCCAACCAGGACGGGGCCGAGGCGACGGCGGATTGGTCCGAAGCCGAACGGCTGGTTCTGGCGGGCTATTGGACCGAACTTGTGGGCGCTGGCGGTTGTGCCTCCAGCCGGGCCGGTGCATAGCAGTCGCGGTCGCCCAGGGTGCGTTCGCAGCGGAGCGGGGGCGCGACCCGCTTTTCCTTGCAGTAGTCCTGGCCGCGCGTCAGGTGGACGTAGGAGCAGTCCTTTTCGGTATAATAAGAGACCTTGCCATCGACAAACGGGCCAACCGTTTCGGCACAGGCGCCGAGCCCCAGCAGGGCGACCAGGCAAAGGCTTGCGGGCAGGGTTTTTCGGGACATGGCGGCAAATCTCCGGCCTTCAAGGACCATCCCGCCATTCCACCAGCCCGGCGTAAACTTTGTCTTAAGCCCCGGCGGCAGGGCTATACGCCCCTTGGGAGAAATCCCTTATGCTGGGCCACCCAAATCGAGGAGGAGGCGTCCAATGACCGAAGCGACGGTTCTGTGCCAGGTGGCGGATCGGGTTGCCACCCTCACCCTCAACCGGCCGGAGGCACTGAACGCGCTGACCCCGGAGATGCTGGCGGAATTGGTTCGGCACCTGGAGACCCTGGCGGCAAGCGATGCCGTTTCGGTCGTCATCTTGACCGGCGCCGGCCGTGCCTTTTCCGCCGGGGTCGACCTCAAGGCGCTGAAGGCGCGCGGCGTCGACCTGGCAGAGGGCAATGTCGGCGACGATCTCAACGCCGCCGCCCAACGGGCCACCGAATTGCTGGCCAACATGCCCCAGGCGACCATCGCCAAGGTCAACGGCTTTTGTTTCACCGGCGGGCTGGAGATCATGTTGGCCTGCGACATCGCGATCATCGCAATTGAAGCCAAGCTGGGCGACACCCACGCCAGGCTGGGCCTGCGCCCGACCTGGGGCATGACCCAGCGCCTGCCGCGGCGGGTGGGGCGCATGCGGGCCGCCGAACTGGCCTTCACCGCCCGCACCTTCGACGGGCGCGAAGCCGCGGACATCGGCCTGGCCCTGGAGGCGGTGCCGCGGGCGGACCTGGACGGCCGGGTGCACCAACTGGCAACCCGGATCGCCGCCAACAGCCCGGGGTCGATCGCCGCCTACAAGAGCCTGTTCGCCACGGCCGACAACACCGGGCTGGGCCAGGGTCTGGCCGACGAAGCGGCGGCCGAATTCGACATTGCCGACGCCCCCGACCGGATGGCGGCGTTCCTGGCGACCCTTGGCGGTCGCGGCTAGGGCGGGCATACACGTCGTGGCCTGGTGATTTCTTTCGCAACTGCGAAGAAAATTGACCCGAATCAAAGCTTTTTATCGGCGCCTAGTGTCTGTTTTCGTTAACCAGAAATAGCAGGGATGTCGGTCCCTGACACAGGTCTAAGTGGACAGGTTCGACATTCGTTATGGTCACGCAGTACCTCAGGCAATTTTTTATCTTTCCTCCCGCTTGCGGGGATGCGCGCGATTGCAGAGGACTGTTTCGTTGCCGGTTCAGGTCGGCCGAAGAAAGTCGAATTGACCGGTTGTTTGTCTTTTCCGTGGACCTATTTGCCGAGATGTGAGATCAACCATGAACGTCTTCGCTCCCACCAGACTCATCCAAGCCGACACGAGAAACCGGGCATCCGATACCACAACCACCTTGACGTTACCCCTGGCCAAGCCAATCCGCCACGTCAGCTCGACCAGCAGAAGGATCACCGTGCCGACCTATTTGGAAGAGACCTACAATTGGGCCTATATCAATCCCCGCAATGTGCAATTGCTGGACCGGGAGATCGTGGTCAAGACCATCCTGTGGGGCCAGCACCGGCGCCTGCAGCAGGCCGCTTTGGCGGAAATCGAACCTGGTCAGTCCGTGCTACAGCCGGCCTGCGTCTATGGTGATTTCTCGCCCAACCTGGCCCGGCACTTGGGCACCGGTGGGGCACTGGACGTGATCGACGTGGCACCGGTCCAGGTCGCCAACTGCCAGCGCAAGATCAACAATTATCCACAAGCCTCGGTGCGCCAGGGCGACGCGTCGCAGCACCAGAACCGGCTCTATGACGCGGTCTGCTGCTATTTCCTGATGCACGAATTGCCCGACAGCTACAAGGCCAAGGTGGCGTCGACCCTGCTGGAGAGCATCCGGCCGGGTGGCAAGGTGATATTTGTCGACTATCATAAACCCCATTGGGCCCATCCCCTGAAACTGATCACCCGCCTGGTGTTCGACACGTTGGAGCCCTTTGCAAAGAGTCTGTGGTTCCACGAGATCGCCGACTATGCCGACAATGGCGGCCGGTTCACCTGGAAGAAGCAGACCTATTTCGGCGGCCTGTACCAACGGGTCGTCGCCCAGGCCGAAGGAGGCGCCTGAATTTCTTAAATCCATAGCCGGGGGACTGCCATGGAGGTCATCAATACGGACATTGCGATCGTCGGGGCTGGCGGGGCGGGACTAAGGGCCGCCATTGCGATTGCCGAGACGGATCCTACGATCAAGGTCGCCCTGCTGTCGAAAGTCTACCCGATGCGCAGCCACACCGTGGCCGCGGAAGGCGGCGCCGCCGGGGTCATCAAGGCGGTCGACAGCCTGGACAATCATTTCAACGACACGGTGGCCGGCGGCGACTGGCTGTGCGACCAGGACGCGGTCGAACTGTTCGTCGACCAGGCCCCGAAGGAACTGCTGCAATTGGAGCATTGGGGCTGCCCCTGGAGCCGGGAGAAGACCGGCCATGTGGCGGTCCGCCCGTTCGGCGGCATGAAGGTCGAACGCACCTGGTATGCCGCCGACAAGACCGGCTTCCACATCCTGCACACCCTGTTCCAGACCTCACTGCAATTCGCCTCGATCGAACGCTATGACGAATATTATTCGACCGATTTGATCGTCGAGGACGGGCACTGCCGCGGCGTGGTGGCGATCGAGATGCGCTCGGGCCGGATGTTCGCCTTCAAGGCCAAGGCGGTGATCATCGCCACCGGCGGGGCGGGCAAGATCTTCCCCTTTACCACCAATGGCGCCATCAAGACCGGCGACGGCATGGCCATGGCCTATCGGGCCGGGGTGGCCCTGAAGGACATGGAGTTCGTCCAGTACCATCCGACCGGCCTGCCCGGCACCGGCATCCTGATCACCGAAGGCTCGCGCGGCGAAGGCGGCATCCTGGTCAACAAGGACGGCTACCGCTACCTGCAGGACTACAATTTGGGTCCGCCCGATCCCTGGCCGCGCAAGAAGGCGATGGAGCTCGGTCCCCGCGACCGGCTGAGCCAGGCCTTCTGGCACGAACAGCAGAAGGGCCGCACCATCGCCACGCCCTATGGCGACGTGGTGCACCTGGACCTGCGCCATCTCGGGGAGAAGAAGATCAACGAACGGCTGCCGATGGTCCGCGACCTGGCCAAGTCCTATGTCGGGGTCGATCCGGTCGAGGCGCCGATCCCGGTGCGCCCCGTCGTCCACTACACCATGGGCGGCATCGATACCGACATCAACGCCGCGACCACGCTGCAAGGCCTGTATGCGGCCGGCGAATGCGCCTGCGTCTCGATCAACGGCGCCAACCGGCTGGGGTCGAACTCGCTGACCGAGCTGCTGGTCTTCGGCCGACGGGCCGGCCGCGGCACCGCCGAACTGGTGGCCGGTGGCGGTGGCGAGGCCAGCGACGCGGCGGTGACCGCCCAGGCCGAGGCCGCCGAGCAGCGGGTGATGGGCCTGTTCCAGCGCTCAGGCGGCGGTGAGAGCATCGCCGGACTGCGCAAGGACCTCAACGACACCATGGAAAGCGGCGCCGGCATCTACCGCACCGCCGAATCCCTGCAGGCGAGCTGCGATCTGATGCCCAGCCTGAAGGCCCGCTTCCAGGCGGTGGAACTGCATGACAAGAGCAATGTCTACAACACCGACCTGCTGCAGGCCCTGGAACTGGAATCGATGATCGACGTCGCCGGTGCGGTGGTCCATTCGGCCCTTCAGCGCCAGGAATCCCGCGGCTCGCACCAGCGGCTCGATTTCGTTGACCGCGACGACGAGCGTTTCCTGAAGCACAGCCTGGCCTATTATCGCCCCGACGCCGGCCCCGGCATCGATTATCGCGACGTGGTGATTACCCGGTCCCAACCGGCCGAACGGGTCTATGGGGGGGCACAGTCATGAGTGAGCGACTGGTCGAACTGGAGATCCTCCGCTACGACCCGGAGAGCGACAGCGAGCCCCATTTCCAGACCTACCAGGTGCCGGTGCAGGAGGATTGGGTGGTCCTGGACGCGGTCAACTACGTCAAGGACCATCTCGACACCACGCTCAGCTATCGCTGGTCCTGCCACATGGCGGTCTGCGGCAGTTGCGGCATGGTGATCAACGGCGAACCGACGCTGTCGTGCAAGTCCTTCCTGCGCGACCTGCCGGACAAAATCCGCATCGAACCACTGTCCAATTTCCCGATCGAGCGCGACCTCGTGGTGGTGATGGACGACTTCATGGGCAAGCTGAGTAGCGTCAAACCCTATATCGTGCCCAAGGAAGAGAAGTCGGTCGAGGAGGGCGAATACCTGCAATCGCCGGCCGAACTGGCCAAGTTCAAGCAGTACACCCTGTGTATCAACTGCCTGCTGTGTTATTCAGCCTGTCCGCAATACGGCCTGAACGACGATTTCGTCGGGCCGGCGGCCCTGGCCCTGGCGCACCGCTACAATCTGGACACCCGCGACGTCGGCCGCACCGCGCGGGCCGATGTGGTGGCCAGCAATCCCGGCATCTGGGAGTGCAGCTTCGTCGGCGCCTGTTCCGAGGTCTGCCCCAAGCATGTCGATCCGGCCGGGGCGATCCAGCAGACCAAGATCGCCAGCACCGCCGACTATTTCAAGGCGATGCTGATGCCATGGAGGAAAGGATGAGCCCGAGACCCTATGTCCGCCCGATCAGCTCCGCCTCCTGGTGGCTGGGGCATGGCCGCTATGTCAGCTACATGGCGCGCGAGGTCACCTGCATCGCGATCGGCGCCTATACCGCCGTTTTGATCGTCGGCCTGCTGCGGCTCTCCGAGGGCAAGGCGGCCTTCGAGGCCTTTGTGGCCGCGGTGCAGAGTCCGGCCGGTTTCGTCTTCCACCTGGTGCTGCTGATCGCGGCGCTCTACCACACCAGTTCGTGGTTCAACGTCACCCCGAAGGCGATGCCGATGCAATTGGAAGGGCAGCCGGTGCCGGACGGCGCCATTGTCGGCGCCCACTACGCCGTCTGGGTCGTGGTGTCGGTGGCGGTTCTCTGGCTGGCGGGAGTCTGATCATGGCGAAGTCGCACAAACCCATCGTCTGGGGCCTGTTCGCCGGCGGTGGCACCTTTTCCGCCTTCCTGACCCCGGCCCTGATCCTGCTGACCGGCCTGGCGATCCCGCTGGGCTGGCTGGCGCCAGAGACCCTGGCCTATGAGCGGGTCCTGGCCTTCGTGCAGCACCCGTTGGGCAAGCTGATCATGCTGGCGGTGATCTTCCTCCCGGTTTGGCACGCCGCCCATCGCCTACGGATCACCGCCCACGATTTCGGCATCCGCGCCGACGGCCTGATCGCGGTAGTCTGCTATGGCCTGGCCGCCCTGGGCACGGTGGCGGCGATCTATCTGCTGCTGGTGATCTGAGGGGGTGTTTTTTTTGGCGCGCACGGACCTTGGGAACATGCCATAGAGACCGGGGCGCGCCTATACCCCCCACCCTAACCCTCCCCCTCAAGGGGGGAGGGAATAACGGCGCAGCCGAACGTACAGAACGCCCATGGCCAGTCGCGTATTCGACCCTGCCCGAAACACCGCTTAATCCCCTCCCCCCTTGCGGGGGAGGGTTAGGGTGGGGGGTATAGGCGCGCCCCGGTCTCTATGAATTGTTCCCAAAGTCCGTGCGCGCCAAAAGAACCTACCGCGCCATCAACAGCTCACCCGACAATATGCCGCCGCGCGTCCTGTGAGCCGAAATACCGCCGGCAATACTCCGCGAACACCTCGACCAGGCGGGTGCGGGGTTCCTGGGGGCGGGTGGCGAGGACGAAGCGGGGCGTGCTCAGCCGGTCGGCCAGCGGCCGGCAGACGATGGGCCGGCCGCCATAACTGGTGTCGATGACCGGGCGCATGTTGAGGATGGCGAAGCCAAGGCCGGCGGCGACCAGACTGCGCACCATCTCGTACGAACGGGTGCGGTGGACTACTTTGGGGCTTAGGCCCCTGGTTTCGAACAAGCCCAGCAAGTGGCGCCGGGTCTCGTCGAGGTCGAGCAGGATCATCGGCCGCGCCGCCAGATCTGCCAGCGCTACCCGCGGTTCCTCCGCTAGCGGGTCATCCGCCGCCAGCACCACGTGATAGGGCGCTTCCGTCAGGGTCTCGGTGACCATCTCGTCAATCCCCTCATAGGCATAGGCCAGGCTGACGTCGACCGTGCCCTGGCGCAGATAGTCGCGCATGGCCGGCAGGTCGCCTTCGTGCAGGTGGACCGAAATGCCGGGATGGTCGCGGGTCATCTCGGCGATGATCTGGGGCAGCAGATGCGGCGAGACCGAAAAGAAACAGCCCAAGTGCAGCTCGCCTTCGACCTTGCGGGCGAAATCGGCGATGCCGCCCTCGAAGCGCTCGACCTCGGCCAGCAGCCGCCCGATCCGGGCCACCACATCGGTCCCGGTGCGGGTGAGGGAAAGGCCCTTGGCCCGGCGCCGCACGAACAGCCGCACCCCGTATTCGGCCTCCACCTTGTCGATCGCCGCAATCACCGATGAGGGCGAGATGCGGAGCTGATGGGCGGCGGCCGCGACCGAGCGCTGGCGCGCCGCCTCGGCCACATAGGCGAGCTGTTTCAGGGAACAATTCATCGGTAAAATACGCTTTTCACATCCATTAAATACATTTTCTCATTGAATGGCGCGGCGGTAAAGTAGCGTCGCCACGGAAATGCGGGAGGACAGGCGATGCTGGACAACGGGACGGTTACGGCGATCCAGAATGCGGTGGACGCCGGCTTCGAGGAACAGGTCGATTTCACCGCCGAACTGGTCAAGTTCCCGTCCTTGCGTGGCCAGGAGGCGACGGCCCAGGACTTCATGGCCGAGGCCTATCGCGACCGCGGCCTCGCCGTCGACCGTTGGCGCATCGACATCGACGAGATCAAGCATCTGCGCGGTTTCTCGCCGGTCTCGATCTCCTACGACAACGCCTACAACGTGGTCGGCAGCCACCGGGCCGGACCTGGCGGCGGCCGCAGCCTGATCCTGAACGGACATATCGACGTGGTCCCGGCCGGGCCGCTGGCCATGTGGAACCGACCGCCCTTCGAGCCCCATCGCGACGGCGACTGGCTGTATGGCCGCGGCAGCGGCGACATGAAGGCCGGGCTGGTCAGTTGCCTCTACGCCTATGACGCGCTGGTCCGGGCCGGCTACCGCCCCGCCGCCGACGTCTTCATCCAGTCGGTGATCGAGGAGGAATGCACCGGCAACGGCGCCCTGGCCTGCCTGGCCCGGGGCTACCGGGCCGAGGCCGCAATCATCCCGGAACCCAGCGGCGAGTGTCTGGGCACGGCCCAGACCGGCACCATCTGGATGCAGATCACGGTACGCGGTCTGCCGGCCCATGCCGCCTATTCCGAGAAAGGCGCCAACGCGATCAAGGCCGCCTATCGGTTGATCCAGGCCCTGGAGGTGCTGGAGGAACGCTGGAACGCAGAGAAGGACCGCCACCCCGACCACGCCCATCTGCCGCACCCGATCAACTTCAACATCGGCGGCATCGGCGGCGGCGACTGGCCGGCCTCGGTCCCGGCCGAATGCAGCTTCGACCTGCGGGCCGCGATCTATGCCGATGACGACATTCATAGCAGGGCCGCCGAAATCGAGGCCTGTGTCCGCGAGGCGGCGGCCCAGGACCCGTTCATGCAGAACATGCCGCCGCTGATCGAATATCACGGCTTTATGGCCGAGGGTTATATCCTGAAGGATGCCGAAGCCCAGGTGGCGGTGCTCGAACATTGCCACCGGCTGGTCTATGGTGATGACCTCGGCAGCCGCGCCGGCACCGGCACCACGGACGCCAGGTTCTTCGGCCTCTATGCCGACACGCCGGGCCTGGTCTATGGCCCCGTGGCCCGTGATGTGCACGGCTTCAACGAATGCGTCGACCTGGAAAGCGTCCGCAAGAACACCCAGGCGATCGCGCTGTTCATGGCCGAATGGTGCGGCCTGGAGAAAGCCTGACTCCAACCGACGTCAGGGGGTGCTTGAGCGAACGACGATCATCGCCGATGATCGTTGCAAAGGGAGGACACACCATGAGCGAGACGGATACCGGCGGCCCCTTGTGGCAATGGAGTGCGGTCGACCTGGCGGCGGCGATCCGCGACCGGCGGGTAAGTTGTGCCGATGCGGTCGGCGCGGTGGTCGAGCGGGTCCGGACCACCAACGGCGCGGTCAACGCCATCGTCGACGACCTGACCGAGGCCGCCCTGGCCGAGGCCGAAGGCCATGACCGCATCCTGGCCAGCGACGGGCCGCTGGGGCCGCTGCACGGGGTGCCGGTCACCATCAAGGAGAATATCGACCAGAAGGGCTGTTCGACCCCCAACGGGGTCGAAGCCTTTGCCGGTATCGTCGCGCCCGACGATTCGCCGGTGGTCCGCAATCTGCGCCGCGCCGGCGCGATCATCATCGGCCGCACCAACACCCCGGAATTTTCGTTCCGCGCCACCACCGACAACGTGCTGCACGGCCGCACCCACAATCCGTGGGAAGCGACCCGTTCAGCCGGCGGTTCATCCGGCGGCGCCGCCGCGGCCGCCATCATGGGCTACGGCCCGATCGCCCATGGCAATGACATCGGCGGGTCGCTGCGCTTTCCCTCCTTCGCCTGCGGCACCGCCACGGTGCGCCCGACCCTGGGCCGGGTGCCGGCCTACAACCCCTCGGCGCCCGAGGAGCGCGGCCTGCTGGCCCAGTTGATGAGCGTCCAGGGCACCATCGCCCGCGAGGTGCGCGACGTGCGCCTGGGCACCGAGGTAATGGCCGGGGCCGATCCCCGCGATCCCTGGTGGGTGCCGGTACCTTTTGACGGACCGGAATTGCCCGCCCCGATCAAGGTGGCGGTGACCCGCAATGCCCATGGTTATCCGATCGACCCGGCGATCACCGCCGCCATCGACCGGGCGGCCGGGATATTGAGCGATGCCGGCTATGCGGTCGAAGAGGTCGACCCGCCCCAGGTGGCGGAAATCGCCGACGCCTGGAAGCACAGCACCATGGGCGAGGTCAAGCTGTTGATGGACGGGGCGATCCGCACATTCGGCAGCGAGACGATCCAACGCATCTTCGACGACTACTACGCGCTGTTCGAACCGACCGCCGCCCCGGATCTGGTCAAGGCGCTGGGCCAGCGCACCGCCTTCACCCGGGCCTGGAACCTCTTCCTCGACGCCTATCCGCTGGTCCTGACCCCGTTCCTGATGCGGACCACCTTCGCCTGGGATGAGGACGCCTGGGGCCGCGACCAGGTCGCCGACATTTTCGATTCCGCCATCTACAGCTTCGCCATGAACTATCTCGGCCTGCCCGCGGCGGTCCTGCCGACTGGCCTGCATGACGGCATCCCCGTCGCCGTCCAAATCGTCGGCCGCCGCTATCGCGAGGATCTCTGCCTCGACGCGGCCCAGGCGATCGAGGATGCGGTCGGCGTGATGGCCCGGAAGCTGTGGGCCCGCGAGGGGTAGAAGGAGAGCTGGCATGGCGGAGCACAGCGCGTTCGTCGAAACGGTTCTGAAAACCCTGGCACCTTTGGGCGAGGTTCGGCCCAAGCGCATGTTCGGCGGCTACGGGCTGTTTCTGGACGACACCATGTTTGCCCTGATCACCCGGGGCGAGGAACTGTTCCTCAAGGCCGACGAGGTCAACCGCGACGACTTCCTGGCCCGCGGTGCCGGCAGCCACGGCAAGATGCCCTACTACGCCGCCCCGCCCGAGGCGGTCGGCGACTGGTCGGCCATGGAACCCTGGGCCCGCGGCGCCGTTGCCGCCGCACAACGGGGCAAGAAGAGCAAGAAAAAATAGGAGCTGCGGCCGGCCAGGGCTTGCGTCCCATTTCCCGGATTTGGCTGTCCGATAACGAACAGAGTCCAGGCTTGTTTGTGGCCCCGCTTTCCCGGGCCAACCCACAACAAGTCCATTCAAGCAATGGCTCTGCTCAATCACACGCTAATGCGTCGCATTTGCAATTCAGCTAGTTTCACTGAACAGTTTTGAGAAAGCGGGGCTCTAGCCAAGAGATAGGTTGGGAGATTGATCCGGCCTAGACGGCCTCCTCCTCGGCAATGCGCGCCTGGACCTGGGTGAGCAGATCCGCGGCGCTCTTGTAGGAGGGGACGAGCCGCAAGGCTTCGCGGAAACAGGTTTCGGCTTCCGCAAGGTCATCCTCGCCCCGCCAACGGGCCAGGCCCAGTTGCAGCCAACCCCAGGCGTTGCCCGGTTCCGCCCGCAGGGCGCTCTGGAAATGCACCACGGCGGCGGTGTAGTTGCGGCAGTGCTCGATCAGCAGATAGCCGAGGCGGTTCACAGTCCAGCTACGGTGATTGACCAAGGCAAGCGATTTGCGATAGGCGGCCACCGCTTCATCCTTGCGCCCCTCGCGCTCATAAAGCCAGCCCGCATGGTCCCAGCACCAACAGTCATGGGCGCCGATTTCAAGAGACCGGGCCAGGTAGGGTTCGGGGTCGTCGGTCCGATCGTCCTGCCGCCACAGCACATCGGCGAGGAATCCATAGGCCACCATGTTTGAGGGCTGTTCGGCAATGGTCCGCCGCAGCAGGTCCTCGGCTTCCCGCAACCTCCCCAGCTTTTCGAACACACCCACCAGGCGATACCAATGGCCCTCTTTTTCAGGCTCGATCCGGACGGCTCGAACCAAATGCTCGGCCGCGCCCTCCCCATCGCCACGTCGTCGGTGCAGGAAATATCCGAAATGGCAGTGGCTGAAGGCGTCGCCCGGATCCGCGGCCAGCGCGTCCCGGTACAAGGTTTCGACCACGTCGGTGTCGGCACCCTGACGGTCGAGCGACCGCGCCTTCCGGGAAAGCACGGCAGCCGGCCGATCCGCCTTGGCGACCGACAGGCGGTAACAGGCGATCGCCTCTTCAGCGCGCCCTTGAAAACAGAGCAACCAACCCAATTTGCGCCACGCCGCCGGAAACGCGGGACCGGTTTCCGCCGCGGTGCGGAACGCCGCCTCCGCCTCCTGCTCGCGGCCGGACTGCGCGGCCAAGAATTCGCCAAAGCCGTACCAGGCCTGCGGATCCGGTTCGACTAGCTCCAAGGCGCGGCGGAAATAGGCTTCCGCCTCGTCGGGACGCCGCAGATGATGCCACAAAAAATTGGCCAGGCTGCGCAACACATCCGGATCGTCCGATTGCAGATCGATGGCCCGCTGGCAGGCCGCTGCCGCTTCCTCGGCTTTGTCGGGAAGGTCCGCCAACTGATGGGCCAGGGCCATCCAGGCGGCGGTATTGCCGGGATCAAGGTCGATGGCCTTCCGATAGGTTTCAATCGCATTGTAGGGGCTGTCGAGATAGTCGGCATACAGATGGCCGAGCGAAATCCAGATTTGGCCGAAATGGGGATGGGCTTCCACCACATCCGAAAAAAACCGAATGGCGGAGGTTCGGTCACACATACCGACCCAAAGGATGTCACCCTTGCACGCGAGGTATGTCTCGTTGGCCGGATCTCCGTCGATCGCGATATCGATCGCCGCCAGGGCGTGATCCTGGCGGTTCGCTATGTCGACACTGCACTGAGCCAGCCGGTACCAGGCCTCGCCATTGTCGGCGTCCAGGCCGAGCCATTTGAAATAGGCGCCCTCCGCCGCCTCGGGTGGGTCTAGATTCCGTTCGAGAAGTGCCGCCAATTCGCGCCAGCCTTCAATGAGGTCCGGCACATCCTGCAACAGGTCGCGATAGGCAAATTCCGCAGCTTCATAAAGTCCAGTCGCGCTTAAGTCTCTGGCTTCAGCGACGCGGTCCGCCACGGCGTCCGGCAGGTCGGAGCAAGAACTGCCCCTGGAAGGTTGCGAACCAGCCAGAGCGGCCTCATGTTTTCGGAGGACCGGCGCCAGTTCGCTCTCCTCCTCGTCCAGATCCCGGTTCGCATCCTGGTCCAGTGCCAAAGCCCGGCGCCACGCCAGTTTCGCCTCGACCCAGCGATCGCGGGCCAGGAGGAATTTCGACCATGCCAACCAGATCTCGGCGTCTTCCTGCGCGAGTTCGAGCGCCCGCGCGAAAAGTTCGCTGGCCTCCGTGTAGCGCCCTTCGGCGGCCAGTTCTTCCGCTGCGGCGACGGTTTTTCTCGCGAGGACCGATGACAACGCCGAGCTCCCAGGGTCAGCTTCCAAAACGACACCAAAGGTTGAACGATGGCTATATTCCATGAAAATGCTATTAAAACGTGATATTGACGTTCGCCTCGCCGCCGCGAAACCACGAACCAACCGGAACCGCCCATGACCGATCTCGCCCTGTTCCGCCAATTCTACGCCGATCTGGTGACAGCGCAGGCACGGGTGCGGGACGCGCGGGTGCGGGCGGCGTTCGCCGCCGTGCCCCGGGAAGCGTTCCTGGGCGGCGGGCCGTGGGCGGTGCGGACCCCGGACGGCTATGTCGAGACCCCGAGCGACGATCCCCGTTTCGTCTACCACGACATCCTGGTGGCGCTGGACGCCGACCGGGGGATCAACAACGGCCAGCCCAGCCTGCACGCGCGCTGCCTCGACTTGGTGGCGCCGCAGGCCGGCGAACAAGTGCTGCATGTCGGCTGCGGCAGCGGCTATTACAGCGCCATCCTGGCCGAACTGGTGGGGTCGGAGGGACGGGTCGAGGGCTTCGAGGTCGACGCCGGCCTGGCCGCATTGGCGGACGAAAATCTGGCGCCCTGGGCCAATGTCCACGTCCAGTGCCGGTCGGCCGCGACGCCGCCGCTGCCACCCTGCGACGTCGTCTACGTCAATGCCGGTGTCGCGGTCCTGCCCCCGGCCTGGCCACAGGCGCTGCGCGATGGCGGCCGGCTGATCCTGCCGCTGACCCCCGGCGACGACCGGGGCGGCATGTTGCTGGTCAAGCGGACCGGCGAGCGGTTCGCCGCCCGTTTCATCTCACCGGCCTGGTTCATTCCGGCGGTGGGATTGCAGCCGGACGACGCGGTAGACCGGCTGCGCGCCGCCTTTGCCGGCGGCGATTGGCACAAGGTTCGCTCGCTGTGGCTGGACCCGGAAGTCCCCGACGACAGTTGCTGGCTGTCCGGCGCGGGCTGGTGGCTGTCGACCCGTGAACTGGCTGCCTGATTATTCCCGGACCACCAGCACCGAACAGCTTGAGTGGCGCACCACCCGGGCTGCGTTGGGGCCCAGCAGATAGTCCTTCAGAGCCGGCTTGTGGGCCGCCATCACGATCAGATCGGCCTCCAGATCCTCGGCCAGATCGATGATGGTCTGGTAGATCGAGCCCTCGCCGACCACGGCGGTCACCTTCAGGTCGGCAGCCAGATGGGTGGTGACGAACTCGTCCAACCGTTCGGCCACCGCCTCACGGACCGTTTCTTCATAATTGGCCGGGAAGTACTGGGCGACGATCGGCATGCCCAGGTCAGGCACCACGGTCGCGACATGCAGTTGCGCCCCGAAGGCCTGGCACAGCGCAACCGCCCGCGGCAGCGCAACCGCCCAGGACCCCTCGTCATTGAGGTCGACCGGCAGCAGGATCGATCTGTACATGGCGCCCTCCTAACGGACGAAATATGACAGGCCCCGGCAATCATAGCGCACCCACCGGCGCAAACCCAGCGAGCGCCTAGATATTGACAAGTTGATTGTCAATTCCCACCTTGACAATATACTTGTCAAATAAAGGTGGGACATGGAAAACCTGGAGAGCTTCCTGCGGGCCGAGATCGAACCGCTGCAATACGCCGCATTCTTCGGCGCACTGATGGTGCTGGGCGTTTTGGAGATGTGGCTGGCGCGCCGCCGGCAGGGATGGGACCGCCGCCGCCGCTGGCCGGCGAATTTCGGGCTGACGGCCCTGAATATCGTCGTTTTGGGGGCGATCCCCCTGGGCGGACTCGGCGCCGCCGACTATGCCAAGTCGCAAGGCATCGGCCTGATGAATATGGTGGAAGTCGCGCCGGTGGCGGGGTTCGCCATCGGCATCCTGTTCCGCAGCCTGGTGTCCTGGGCGGTGCACATGGCCATGCACAAGGTGCCCCTGCTGTGGCGGGTCCACAGCGTGCATCACAGCGACGGGTTCATGGACGTGTCTACCACGGTCCGGTTCCACCCCCTGGAATTCCTGATCACGACCCCCGTCGTGGTGGCGGCGGTGATCGCCGCCGGGGTCTCGCCGGTGGCGTTGCTGGCCTATGAGATCCTGGACGCGGTAATGGCGGTTTTCACCCACGCCAATATCCGCCTGCCACGATGGTTTGAGCGGGGGTTGAGCTGGCTGCTGATCACCCCCGACATGCACCGGGTCCACCATTCGTCCTGGCAGCCCGAGACCGACAGCAATTACGGCGCCACACTGTCGATCTGGGATCGCCTGTTCGGCACCTTTCGCCGCCGCGAACCGGACGACCTGGTGACCCTGGACCTCGGCCTGGCCGAGTTTCGCGACGGTCGGGAGCGGTCTATCATCGGGTTGCTGGCCCAGCCTTTTCGTCGGGCCGTTACTCAGCCAAGCGAGGCACCATGACACCGGACGCGCAAACCCTCTATGCCCTGATCCGCGAGGTGCGGACCGGCTTCAACCGATTGAAGGGGATCGCCGATGCGATCGGCGATGACCTGGGGGTCAACGCCTCGATGCGCGCGGTCCTGGAGGCCCTGGCCGAAGGCGGTGAGCAGACGGTGCCGGCGATCGCCCGGTCGAAGGGGGTGTCGCGCCAGCATATTCAGGTGATCATGGACGGCCTGGCCGCCGACGGCCTGGCCGCGCCCCGGCCCAACCCGGCCCATCGCCGCTCGCCGCTATTTGCCCTGACCCAACCGGGCCGCGAGCGGTTCGACACCATCCGCCGCCGCGAGGCGGCGGTCCTGGAACGGCTGGCGGCGGCCCTCGACATGGCCGACATCGCGGCCGGCCGACAGGCGTTGGCCGCCCTCAACCGCGAGCTGTCCCACGAGGAGGATTGAGATGTCCGTCCGCCAGCACATCGTGTCCCAGTTCAAGCGGCCGCATGGCCCGCTGGGCCATCTCGCCGGCCTGATCATGGCCAAACGCCCGTCCAACCGGCAGCGCAATCTGTGGACCGTCGAACAGTTGGACTGCGACCCCGATGACCAGATCCTGGAAATCGGCTGCGGGCCCGGCCTCGCCCTGGCTGCCTGTTTGGACGCGGTGCCGGGCGGCACCGTCACCGGGGTCGACCATTCCACCGCCATGATCGCCCAGGCGGGACGGCGCCTGGCGGCACCGTTGCGCGACGGCCGGTTGAACCTGTACGAAGGCGGGCTGGACCTGTTGCCCAGGCTGGGCAAACACTACGACCGCATCTTCTCGGTCAACACGGCCCAGTTCTTCCCGGACCTGGATATGGCCTTTGAAACCCTGTTCGCGGTCACCCGACCCGGTGGGCGGGTCGCCACCACCTATATGCCGCGCCACCGCAACCCGAGCCGGGCCGATGCCCTCGCCTTTGCCGGGCGGGTCACGGTGGCCATGGTCAAGGCCGGCTTTGCCGGTACCCGCACCGCCGAACTGCCGCTGGAGCCGGTGCCCGCCATCTGTGTCCTGGGCGAACGCCCCGCGGACTAACGCGGCAGCCCTTTCAGGATCGCGCCGATCGCGTCGCGGTAGGGTTGCTCGTCGGCCCCGTCGGCGATCGCCTGGGCCGCCTTGTCGAAGGCCGCTGACAGCAACTCGGCCAAAGGTGCCAACGGCACATCGCGCAGCCCGGCGCGGCCTGGTGTCGGGACTGTTGATCAATTTCGAGGTCGCGGACGTCGATGCGAAATATGCCGGGGCGCGGGCGGCCGGTCTCGAGATCCTGCTGGAACAGCGCGACGAGGCTTTCGGCCAGCGCCATTTCATCACCCGCGACCCCAATGGGATGCTGATCGACGTCATCAAGCCGATCCCGCCCTCGGCCGAGTTCCAGCAGCAGCTCGCGGCCGAAGCGCTGCCCGAAGGCTGAGCCGGGTCCAGGACGCGGCGGCGGGATGCAGAACCAACTCCGCCCTAGGCGAGTTCGGCCATGACCCCGTCCCAGAAGGCGATCCGTGCCGCGACCGCCTGTTCGGCCGCCGCGACCGCTTCATCTAACCGGTCCGGCTGGCCTGCACAGAACTGGTCCAGCAACCGCATCGACATGGGGGCGTGAAAGTCCTCATCCAGGTGGATGTGGCGGTTGAGGTAGAAATGAAACACCGGCGCGGCGGCATCCGAGATGCCCATGTCGCGGAGAAAGCTGCGGAACATCGCCGGGATGATATGTTCGCGCCCCATGGCGAAGGCTGCGGCAACGACGTGCGGTTTGCCGGTCTCGATAAAGGAAAAGGTCGTTGCAACGAAGCTCCGCGCGGCCGGTGGCGCGCTTGCAGTGTCCAGCGCATCCCGGATGCCGGATCGCGCGGCCCGTTCGACGAAGCGCCTCACCTCGCCGGTGTCGGCACCGATTTCCGCCATGGCGGCGCAATAGAGTTCAAAGTGCGAGGCAAATCGTGGGGTGCCGTCGGCATCCGCCGGTGCCTCGTCGCTTTCCTCTTCCAATACGATGGCATTGATCAGGCGTCGTACCGACGGGTCCCCCCGGGGCTGCCAGGGAACCGCGATCGGCGCCGCCTCGCGCTGCAGGAACTTGCACAGCGACATGAAGTCCCAGACCGAAAAGACGTGATGGCGCATGAAGGTTTGCAGGTCGCCAAGGTCCCGCAGCGCGGAATAGATCGGATGGCTGGCCAGCCGCGCCTGAAAACCGGCGGCAAGATCGTCTGGGAACCGGGCGGTCATCGCGGGTCCTTCCACGTTGTTGAGACGGAAACGTTGTGCGACCGGTATTGACCTAGCCCCCGAAAGGCAGGTCGCCGCGGTCGTACTAATCACGATTTCCCGGATGATCAAGCCGCAATTCGGCGGCTCTGCCTGGATGCCCCGGCGATCACGCCTCGCACGATCGCGGACTTCCGGCACCGCCCCAAACAAGGCAAAGCGGCACCATGCAGAACCAGGAATCGCTCAATCCCGCGTCCGGGTATAGACCATTCTTGATACATATTAATGTTAGTTAACAAGCTTCGCGCCATGATTGTCGCCGCTGGTCTGCTTACAGTTTTGTCCAATTACACCTTTCCGCCCCAACGCGTCGAAGGGAAAGCCGTCAGATGGTGTTTCAAACCCTGTTTCGAGATCCGAGTGGCGGTGGACAGGACGGCCTGATCCCGCAATTACCGGCTTTTCTGAACGACAAACCGCGCCGGACGTACCGGCGGAAACCATTGGAAATATCCCCCCGGGGGCAGCAAGCCGCGGTCCTTTTTGCGGCGCTGACACTGACCGCGCTGTTTGCCGTGGTCTGGCCGCCGGCGGTGCGGGCCCTGTTGGCGAAATTCGGGATTTTCTTCCCAAGCCTTGCCAATGGGTGGATCGCCTACGCACTGTACCTCTATTTCGGCGTCTTCCTGATCGGCTCCCTGTTGCCGTTCCTGCTGTTCCTCGGCTGGCGCAGCCTGCCGCGGGGGCGCAACGAGATGCTGGTGCCGCCGCCCTTTGTCAGCCTGATCATCCCGGCATTCAATGAGGAGACCTCGATCGCCAAATGCCTGGCTGCGGCCTGTGCCCTGGAATATCCGGCCTATGAAATCATCGTCGTCAACGACGGGTCGACCGACCTGACCATGCCGATCATCGAACGGCACCCGGTGACCTTCGTCCAGGTCCGCCGCAACCGCGGCAAGGCCGCCGCCGTCAACGCCGGCCTGCGCATCGCCAAGGGCAATATCATCGCTTTCAGCGATTCCGATTCCTGGCTGCATCCCCAAGCCCTGACCCATCTGGTCAGCCGCTTCAACGATCTCCGCATCACTGCCGCGGCCGGGACGGTGGTGGTTGCCCGGGCGCATTCGCTGCTCACCCGTTGGCAGAAGATCGAGTATCTGTTCGGCCAATTCATCGTCAAACTGGCCCAGAACGGCAGCGGCGCGCCGGTGACGATTTGCCCCGGCCCGGTCTGTGCCTACCGTCGGGAGTTTCTGGAGGAGATCGGTGGCTTCACCGACCGCACCCTGACCGAGGACTTTGACCTGACCCTGGCGGCGATCCGCACCGGGGCGATGGTGTGGTACGAACCGCGGGCGATCGCCTATACCGAGCCCCCTACCCGCTGGCCGGCCTTGATCCGTCAACGCCTGCGCTGGTCGCGGGGTAACTTTCAGGGCCTGCTGCTGTACCGCGACCTGCTGTTCGCCCGGCGCCTGGGCATGGCCGGACTGTTCTGGCTGCCCTATCTGCTGATCGTCGGCTATGGCGGCGCCTTTCTGGAAGTCGGCTTGCTGACATCGATGCCCATGGTGGGGTTTGCCTCCGGTTACCCGGGAGCCTTCTTCCTGGCGTCGTTGCTCGTCCTGCCCCTGATGCTGTTTTACCGCTGGCTGCAGTATTTGAGCGCCTTGGCGGCCAGCGGCGAGTTGAAGCCCGACCTGATGCTTTCGGCCCTGCTGATGCCACCCTATGACATCGCGCTGTTGCTGGTACGGCTCAGGGCCGTGATCCGGGAATTGCGGGGGAGTGAAACCCAATGGTAAGCGCTGCCAGAACCGGTCGGGGGATCGCCCTTGGCATGATCGCCGCGCTGCTGATCCACGGTCAGGCGGGAGCGGAGATCGAAGACACCGCACCACGGCCGGCCAAGGAGACCATGCCGGTGCTGTTGACCATCGACGTCGAACAGCCCGACGATTTCGAGAAACTGCGCGAGATCGGGTTGACGGTCCCGGCGACCTATTTCATCACCGGCAAAATGGCTGAATGGTACCCCGACAAGGTGCGCGGCCTGGCCATGGCCGGCAACACCGTCGGGTCCCATTCCTACAAGCACCCGCACCTGACCGAACTGACGGAAGAAGATGTTTACCAGGACCTGGCCGGTGCCAAATTCTGGCTCGAAGCGGCGCTGGGACAGCAGGTCCACTGGTTTCGCGCGCCCTATCTGGACTATGACGCAAACGTCTCCGCGGTGCTGCGCAGCCTGGGGTTCCGCTACGACAGTTCACTGCCCGACCGCTGGAATATCGAGCAACCCCTGCCCAGCCTGCCGATCTCATCCGAACCCAAGACCGGTCAACTGGCGGCGGACTACAACTGGTTCAACGAGTATGATTTCGACGACCACACCGCGCTGAATTGGCTGCAACGGCAATTTGACGACCATCTGGCCACCAAGCGGCCGTTGGTGATCCTGCTGCATCCGTCGACCATCATCGGCCACCACGCGCTGATTCATCAATTCATCGCCTATGCCAGCGACCGTGGCGCCCGGTTTCTCAGCGCCGATCAGTATCTGAAACACATCGCCGGCCGGTCCACCAAGCGCCGCGCCGCCTGGCTCGACCCAGCCGACCTTCCCTCGCCGCCCGATGCCGTGGTCAAGCAGTTGCGGCTTCAGAAGGTGACGGACATTTTCCTGTTGGCCAAGGGACCGAAGGACCGGCTTGGCCATACGCCAAAGGACGCGACACCGGGAACCGGCGGATTTGCAGCATCCGCCAAGGACCTGAAGCGTGCCGGTTTCCGGATCCACGCTTGGTTCCCGGTTGGCCGCGACGCCAAGAAGATCGGCAACCATCCAGAATGGGCCATGGTCGATCTGGCGGGCAAAGCCTCGGACGACTGGCTGTCATGGTCCGATCCCGCACTGCGCGATGTGCAGATCGGCGAGATTTTGAGCTTCGTGTCCGACCACCCGATCGACGGGCTGCTGCTCGATTATCTGGGCTATCCCGACCTCAACCATGACTATGCTGCGGGGACGCTTGCCGCGTTTCACAAGGCAACCGGGTTGGAATGGCACAAGCCGGCCGAATTGCTGGAACAGCACTACATTCCCTGGACCGACCGGCGGGCCGCATCCGTCGCCGAGTTCGTGGCCCGGCTGCGCAAGTTCCTGGTTGCCAAGACCGCGGGCCGGGTGGCGCTCGGCGCGGTGCTTGATGCCGGCGCGACGGTCAGCTTTGAAGGCCGCGACCAGGTTGGCCAGGACTACTTCCAGCTTGCCGAGCATCTCGACTACGTGGTCCCGTTCCTGACCAAATCCAGCGGCAACGACTTGATCGGCCATATTAAGCAAGTGGTTCTGGGGGCCCGCAGCCAGGTCGGCCAGCGACAGGTCATCGTTGCCCTGTCCCATGATGTGGAAACCGCCATCATGTCGACCAACCCCGCCAATCGCCTGCGGCTTCTGCAAATGGCGGCACGCGGCGCCGACGGTTTTGCGTTCGACCCGATCGCCCTGTCGACACCCGCCGCACCCGGTCCGGCACCGGTGGCCTATGACGCGCCGCCGGCAGAGACCGCATCCCTGCCCGCACCCGACCCAATGGCGCCAAGCGCCGACGCCGGCGTCGAGCCAGCCCATGCCGAACCCGCGCAAGGCCGGGAGGCAATGGCGCCCGAGGTCGCGGTCCCATCCACGGTGGAGCCCGCCCCTATGGATGTGGCACCAGCCGCGGGGGGCACTGCACCATTGGACTATCCGCTGCGTGATCCCGACGAGGGCCCGCCGAACCTGTCGATGGGCCTGACACAGCCTGCCAACGCGGCAACCATTGTGCCGTTTGCCACCGGGCCCTTGCACATCGGCAGTGGCGACACGATCGGCGCTGCATCGGATCTTTGGGCCTGGTGGTCGGAGGAACCGGTGCCCTATTTCGCGCTGACGGCTGGGGCCGCCGCCATTTTGCTGGTCCTTATCACGACGCTGCTCAAGGCACGGAACCGCTTCGGCCTAGCCATGGCGCCCGACTGCCTGCCGCCCGATGGCCTGAACCCGAACTCCTCGCTGCAGACCGCGGCCTGGCTGGAAAAGGTCCTGCCGCCCCGTTTACAAAGCCAGTGGCCGCGAACCTCTTCCGGCCGGTTGAAGACAGACCTGGAAACGCTGAAATGGTTTAGCGCCGGGCACCAGGGCCAGATCGAGCCGGTTGAACGTTTGCTGGCGCTGCGCCGCGACGCACGGTCGCGAAAGGCCATCGACGGCGTGGGCGCCGGTTCGGACGCCGGCTGGCAAGGTATTGCCGACCGCATCGCCGCCGGCCAGGCGGTAACCGGCCAGATGATCGAACAAGTGTCGGCGCAACTGCACGCCCTTGGGTCGCAACGCATAGAGCAATTTCGCAAAGCCTATCTGCTGGACCTGGTGGACAGCGGATCCGACCCGATCGCCATGGCGGAAGCCAACGAGAAAGCCTTCCCCAATTGGAGCGTTCTGGCCAAGGCCTATATCCAGGAACAGCTCGCCGACGAGGAATTGGCCGAAGCACCTCGTGAAGGCACCGGGGGGGACGTTGCCGACACCGCGCGAAAATTGACGATCACAACCGCCGGAACGAAGGCGCTGCAGGACGCCAGGGATAGCGGCTACGACCGCCAGTTCTGGGCCTATTGCGAGCAAAGGCTGCATGAAATCCTGCTGGTCAGTTGTCCGCACTGTGGCGCCAGCAACCACGCCAGCTGGTTTTGGCGGGACCTGCAATGCTTCCACTGTGAACGCATGATTACCAGCCAGCAGGTGCACGAGGCACGGATCGAGAAGGCCGTGATTTCCACCCAAAAATATGTCAGGATTTGACACGCATTCAGTGTCGAAACACGAGACTTCTCCTTGCCCAAACGGTCAAACAGTGCCTGCAGTTTCAGACGGCCGTCGCTGCGGCCGATGGTCCTTTATCTCGGTCTTTTGGTCGTCGGATTGCTTGGCGGGTGTACCACTGTCCAGGCAACCGAGCCGCTGCTGTGCAAATCGCTGCGGCCGGCCGAACACAAGCCTGCCCTGCCCCTGCAGGTGCGCGGCGGCGACATTGTCGATGGCACCGGCACTGCGGTTCGCTTGCGCGGGATCGCCTGGTCCGGCATGGAAGGGCCGGATTTCATGCCCGACGGCCTGTGGGCGCGTCGCTGGCGCAAACTCATGGCTGAGATCTCGAAACTCGGTTTCAACACCTTGAGGCTGGGCTATTCCAATTCGCTGTTCGCGCGCAAAAGCCGGCCCCGAGGTTTTGACACCGGACTGAACTATGATCTGGTCGGGCTGTCGCCGTTGCAGGTCATGGACCGCATCGTCGACGAGGCTGGCCGTCTTGGTTTGATGGTCATCCTGTCGCGCCATCGAACCGGCGCCAGGTCCGGTCTGACCGAGCTTTGGTACACCAGCCGCGTGCCGGAAAAGAACTGGCTGGCCGATTGGCGGAAATTGGCCGAACGCTATAAGGACAAGCCCTGGGTGATTGGCGCCGACATCGCCAACGAACCCCATGGCCGGGCCAGCTGGGGTACCGGCAGCGCCGCGACCGACTGGCGGTTGGCGGCGGAGCGGGCCGGCAAGGCGATCCTTGACCTGGCGCCGCATTGGCTGATCTTCGTACAGGGCATCGGCAAGGGCGACAGTTGGTGGGGCAGCGACCTGCGCGGCGTCGCCGACGCCCCGGTTCGCCTACCGGCCGCCAATCTGGTGTACGCCAGCCACGTGTTCGGGCCGGAAGTCTACCCCCAGCGCCGCTTCTACCGCATCAACTTCCCCGACAATCTGGCGGGCTATTGGGACCGCATGTTCGGCTACCTGGCCAAGCAGCGGAATGTGCCGGTCATGGTCGGTTCCTTTGGCGTGATCAACGTCTCTTCGGACAGCCGCAGCGGCCGCTGGTTCCGGACATTGGTCGACTATATTCACGACAACCGGATGTCGTTCGTGTTCTGGGCGTTGAACCCCAACAGCAAGGATACCGGCGGCATCCTGAAAGACGACTGGCGGACCGTGGAACGCGCGAAACTGCGCAGCCTGTTTGCCCATTGCAGCCGGCTCGATCCCGCCAAATAGGACGGTTTCGGCTCAGGACCGACTGACCGCCGGCAGGCCGGCCAGCGCCCGCCCCTCGTCGGTTTTCAGCGAGAAGTCGCGGCCGGCAAATTCGTCGCCGCCGGGGCCGCACAGGAATTCGGCCGCCTTCGCCACCCATTCGGCCGGGATGTGGACCGACGGGTCGAGTTGGCTGACCGGATTGATGCCGGAACTGCGGATCGCGGTCTGCATCTCGGTCGCCACCGTGCCCGGGCTCAAGCCGACGACGCGGATGCCCGACGGTCCGTACTCCTTGGCGGCGCAGGCGGTCAGAGACAGTACCGCCGCCTTGGTGGCGCAATAATGGCTCCACCCCTCCAAGGCGCTGGTCGCGGCGCCGGAACTAATGTTGATCACCACGCCGCCGCCGGCCTTCAGCATCTCCGGGATCGCCAGTCTGAGCCCGTAATAGACGCCCTTGAGGTTGATATCGACGACCCGGCTCCAGGCCTCGGGCTCGCTGTCGGCCAGGCGGGCGATCGGGTCGATGACGCCGGCATTGTTGACCAGGACGTCCAGGGCGCCGAACCGGTCGACCGCCGTCCCGACCGCACGGGCCAGGTCGGCATGGACGCTGACGTCGCCTGCCACGGCGACCGCGGTCCCCCCGGCGGCCGCGATGTCGGCGGCGATCTGTTCCAGCCCCGGTCCGTTTCTGGCGAACATCACCACCTTGGCGCCGGCGGCCGCTAAATGCCGTGACATCGCCTCGCCGATCCCCTGGCTGGCACCCGTCACCAGTGCCGTTTTTCCGTTCAGGTCATGCATGATTTGGTCAACCTCCCACTACGGTGCATTGTCAAAGAACCGGTCGATTTCCGCTTTCGCACCCGCCAGGCCCGCCGCTACCGTTGCCTCATCCGCGCCGGTGGCTTGCAGGGAAAAGAACTGCACCTGCGAAAAACCGAGAAACCTCAGAAGCCCGTCCAGATAGGGTTCCAGGAAATTGGCGGCGGCCATCGGCCCACCGGCTTCGTACCCGTTGGCCCCATAGGCGGCACAGACATAGGCCAGGTCGGGTTTCACCAGGCCGGCGAACTGGCCGTCCTCGTAGGCGAAGGTGCGATCCACCCGGACGATCTGGTCGATCCACGCCTTCAGGGCGGCGGGTACCGACAGATTGTACATCGGCGTGGTAATCAGCAGGGCGTCGGTGGCCTGCAACTCGGCGATCAATTGGTCGGACAGGGCGGTGGCCGCCTTCAGGTCCGGGGTCATGGCGTCCGCTGGCGTGTAAAATCCGGTGATCGTCGCCTCTTCGATCTGGCCGATCGGGCTCTTCGCCAGGTCGCGGCGGACCACCCGCCCGGCCGGCTCCGCCCGGGCCCAACAGGACTCCAGATGATCGCCCAGGACGCGGGACAGTGACGCCGTGGTGCGGGCACTCGAATCAATTCTCAACAGGTTGCGCATGGGAAACTCCTATTCACAAAGATCCTGCGCCGCACCCTATTCAGTGTTGATAGTGCAATAAAGATATGGCCTTTCATTAGTATCATGCGTAATTTACACTAATGGATACAAAACTACTGAACATCTTCCTCGACGTCGCCCGCCACGGCGGTTTTGCCGCAGTGGCCCGCCATATGAACCAGGATCCGTCGTCGATTTCCAGGGCAATCGCCGCCCTGGAGCACGAATTGGGGGTGCGCCTGTTCCAGCGGACCACCCGCCAGATGTCACTGACCGAGGCGGGTAGCCGTTTCGCCGCCAAGGTCGAGCCGATCATGGCCGAGTTGGCGCAGGCCCGTGACGATATCCGAACGGACCGGGCCCAGCCCAGGGGGAGCCTGAAGATCAGCGCCTCGGCCGCGTTCGGGCATGAATGCCTGATGCCGCTGATACCCGAATTTCTGGCCCGGTATCCCGAGGTTGCCCTGGACCTCGACTTTTCCGACCGCAATGTCGATCTGGTCGCCGAAAGCGTCGACCTGGCCATTCGCCTGGGGCCGTCAGTGTCCGCCGATGTGGTCGCGACCCGGTTGCGGGACACCCGTTACCGGGTGGTCGCCAGCCCCGACTACCTGGATGCCCACGGCCCCATCGACCGTCCCGGCGACCTGCAGGACCATCGCTGTGCCTGCTTCAACCTGGCCGGCTTCAACTCAAGCTGGCTGTTCCGCCGCGCCCCCTCGCCGCCCCAGGAGGTGGCGATCCGGCCCCGCCTGACCTGCTCCAGCGCCCTGGGCGTCCGCCAGGCCGCCCGCCAGGGCCTGGGCCCGGCGCTGCTGGCAGGCTGGCTGATCGCCGAAGACGTGCGCGCCGGCCGGCTGATCGAGCTGCTTGGCGATTATGATGTCACCGCCACCAGCTTCGATACCGGCGCCTGGATCCTGTACCCCAGCCGCAGCTTTCTGCCGCGCACGACCCGGGTGATGATCGACTTCCTGAAAGAGAAGCTGGGGTCCCGGGCGGCCTGACCGCCGGCGCGGTGGGCGCCGCGGCCCGACCAGTCAGGCCGACAAGACCGCCGCCGCCGCCTCGACCAGGACCCTGGCGAGCCCGTCCTTGCGTTCGGCGGCTCGGGCGCGGTCGCCCGGGTTGCTGCCAAAAAACGGCTCGACGATGACCGACGGCACGGCCAGTCGGGTCAGCGACTGGCGGCCACGCCCCTCCCAGGGTTCCTTGACGCCGCGGTCCCTGAGGTCCAGCAGCCCGGTCATCGCGTTCTGAACCGCCCGCGCCAGTCCCTTGCTGATTTCGGTCACGAACAGGGTTTCGGTACCGGTGGCGGCCACGCCGGCGGCGTTGAAATGCAGTTCGATCGCCGCATCGGCGCCCCATTCGCCGGCCCGTCCATAGGCACCGGCGATGCCGCCCCTGTCGCGGTGGAATACCGCCAGGCCGATCCGGCCGCCACGGTCGGCGCAGTCCTGCATCCGTCGCGCCAGGTCCCGGTTCCAGAAATACTCGTTCTGGCCGATCGGCGGTCCGGCAAAGGCGCCCGGCGAACGCTCGCTGTGGCCGACGATGACGGCCAGTTTCCTGCTGTCGGTAACCGACGGGACCGTCTCCGGCGCGGCTTCCAGGCTGTCGACGATGTCTTCGATGTCGCGTTTCACCGCATAAAGCCGGGCGGTGAGCTCGGGCGTGACCTCATGGACCATGGCGCCTCACCAATCCGAGACCGCGTATTACGGCGCTCACAGGCGGTTGACCGGGCCGGCGCTTGGCGGCGCACCGTCGAACCAATGGAAATAGGCCAGGGTGTGATCCCGGCCCGACGCCACCAGGGCGTCCTTGTCCCGGTCCGTCAGGTCGAAGTCGGTGGTCCCAACCCCCAGCGTGTCGATATAGACCGTCCGGTGCCAGTCGTCGGAATGCAAGTGCATGGCGTCCTGGACGTTCAGCGCCGTCGACAGCAGCGCCTTGGTATAGTCGAAGAAGGTGCCGATCTTCCGTGTGGCTGCGACGTCGCCATGGCGGAAGGCAGCGATCTGCTGCCTGGAATCCAGCCGGAACCCCAGCGTTTCCTTGTTGTAGACGTACGGGCTGCGCCGGCTGTGGTCGCCCTGCAGAAAGACCTCGTTTTCCTCGCTGTAATAGTCGGTTGTCCGCGCCGCCCGCCCGTCCTCGAGATATTCCCGCCGGTCGAACAGCTTGACGGGGTAGTTGTTCAGCAGGCCGCCATCGACATAGACGTCGCCGCGCGGGTTGCGGACCGCGGTGAAGAACAGGGGCAGGGACATGGAAATCCGCACCGCGTCCAGCACCTGCATGGTCGGCGTGTGTTCGGCCGAGAACACTTCGGCGAAGCCGGTCGAAAGGTTGGTCCCGATCAGGTAGAGGTCCGGCCTGCCCTTCAGCCGATAGTCGGCGAAACTGGCATGGGGCGAGCCGATTTTCTCGGCGATCAACGCGCCGATCCAGTCGCGGAAAAAATCCCCCTTGTGCCAGCCGAAGTCCTCGACCAGGCGCTTGGTGTCGCGGACCAGGCCGAAGCAATCGTCCATGAAGCGATTGAAGTCCATCTCCGACAGGATCCGACGCTGGTCCGCCGTGTCGTAGCCGCTGGCCAGCAGCACCGCGTTGATGGCCCCGGCCGAGGTGCCGCCGACCCGCCGGATTTCCGGCAATATGCCTTTCTGCTCCAACGCCTCCATGGCACCGACATAGGCGATGCCCTTGACGCCGCCGCCCTCGAAAATCAGGTTCCTGAATTGTGGCACTGCTTGCCGCCCCCTATTGACCATCGCGCGCAACCCCTGGCCGGCTGCGCCAAGCCAGGACTATTTTTCGAAACTGTATTTTTTCCTATTTAGGTATATTCTGTCGCTAAACAAGGTCTCCATGGATCTTCCGCGAGTTGCGGCGCCGGCGGGAGACCGGTTTTCAGCCAATTGTGAGGTCACGGATTAATGGGGTATCGTGCGCACCCAGATTTCGTCGAACCGACGGGGAGCAATGGCATGACGATGTTTTGGCAAATCCTGACCTTCCGGCGAATGGTGGCGCCGGTGGTTCTGCAGGTCCTGTTCTGGGCCGGCATTGGCGGCACCGTCTACGGCGCCTATGTACTGGTGCAGTTGGGGCATTGGGCCTGGTGGATGGCCCTGGTGTTCGGAGTATTGGGAACCAGGGTGCTCTTCGAGGGCGCGATCCTCCTGTTTCGCACCTATGACCGGCTGGGGGACATCCGGGACGCGTTGCAAGCGGCCGATCGGGCCGCCGAATGAAACGCCGACCAATGCGGATGGTGCTTAGCGCTCTCGCCTGCGGCCTCGTCCTGGCGACCGCCGCCAAGGCTGATCCGTCCTTCGACCTCAAAGTCACGGTGCTCGGCGCAAAACCCCACACCGGCCAGATCCTGACCGCGCTGTTCAACTCGTCCCGGTCGTATATGAAAACACCGTTGCGCAAGCAGACCAGCACGGTCAACGGCGCGGGCGCCTCGACGATCGTTTTTGCCGCCCTGCCGGCGGCGCACTATGCGATCAGCGTCATCTACGACAAGAACGGCGACGGCGAGCTGAACACCAACTTCATCGGCATCCCGATCGAGGCCTTCGGGTTTTCGAACAACGCCACCGCCCTGTTCGGCCCACCGGACTGGACGGCGGCAAGCTTTGCGCTGGGCGGCGATCTTGAAGTCGAAATCAAGCTGGAGACGGCGGCCCGGTAGGGCGGATTCCGGTGGCGAGGTTGGCTATACCGAAATAGCGCAAAAATTTAAGCACTTATGTCCCCATCGGCACCGACAAGGGGCCACTTCTGCTGAGAGTAGCGAATTGGTTCACATATCTCGATCTCGACTGGCAGAGCGCGGTTTGGAAACACTGGTTCGACGCCCTATCCGACAGCCCACTGCCGCGCGGATCGTATCGGATCAGCGTACGGCCGCCAGATAGGCCTCGGTCAGTTCATTGATAACCGATCGTTTTGGCGATTCAGCGCCGAGATGCAGATGGCGCAGTTCGGCCATGAACGCCTCCCACATTTCCGGCCCGCCCTCTTCGAGCAATTGGGCACGGATGGACAGTTCCCGCGTTGCCGGGGTGAAGCGTCGGCCCCAGCCGCCCATTTCAGCGAGAAGCGGCACCAGCCGGATCGCCGGCTCGGTCAGGCTGTAGACCGTTTTCTGCTTGTGCGCAGGATCGGGTCTAGTCGACAGCAGGCCTGCTCGCACCAGTTTCTTCAACCGGTCAGCGAGGATGTTCGAGGCAATACCTTCCTCGGAATTGTTGAGCATGTCCCGGTAATGCCGCCGGTTGCCAAACATGACGTCGCGGATGACGATCAGGCTCCAGCGGTCGCCGAGTGTCTCAAGTGTCAGATTGATCGGGCAACCGGACCGGAAAGGCTTGTCCATTCGTGTCTCCATAAACCGCTTGCAATATAGATACGGTCTTGGTAATTTTCAACTGCTTGCATTGTAAAAGCGGTTATCGTGGGAGCAAGGTGCATAGATGATCATAGTCGCGGGCCATATCGTCACGAAGCCGGGACGCAGGGACGATTTCGTCGCCGGATCCATGGGGGCGATGATCGCCGCCCGCAACGCGCCAGGCTGCCGGGATTTCGTCGTGACGGCGGATCCATTGAAGGCTGACCGCGTTCACATCTACGAAGCGTGGGACGATGAAACCTCGCTGACGAATTTCAGGGGCAACGGCCCCGACAACGATCTGATGCACCTGATGGAACGGGCCGATGTCGGCACCTACAACGTGTCGACGAATGATTGATCTGCAAAGGAAGTAGCCATGAGCAAGGTAATCGTCTCGGGATTTTCGGTTTCGGTCGACGGCTACGGCGCCGGGCCGGACCAGAGCCTAGAAAACCCGCTCGGAAAGCACGGAGAGATGTTGTTTGGATGGTATTTCCCAACCAGGGCTTTCCGGACGATGCTGGGCAAGGACGGCGGCTCGGAAGGTATCGACAACGACTATGGCGCCCGTTCGATGGAGGGTTTCGGCGCCTTCATCCTGGGCCGCAACATGTTCGGCCCGATCCGCGACGACTGGCCCGACGATGCGTGGAAGGGCTGGTGGGGCGACAATCCCCCGTTTCATGCCCCGACCTTCGTGCTCACCCACTATCCACGCGATCCCATCGAGATGGAAGGCGGCACGGTCTTTTACTTCATCACAGACGGGATCGGGGCCGCCCTCGAACAAGCACAGTCAGCCGCCGGGGACAAGAACGTGAAGATCGGCGGCGGTGTCTCGACGGTACGGCAATACCTTCAAACCGGTTTGGTCGACGAGATGCATTTCGCCATCTCGCCCGTGGTTCTTGGCTGCGGCGAGGCGATGTTCGCGAGTGTCGACCTACCGGCGCTCGGCTTTTCCGTCATCGAACATGCCGCGACGGATGCCGCGACACACATCGTGCTGGCAAAACAGGCAAAGGGGGTGGAAAATGCCCAAATTCATTACCATTGGATATGGCGATCAGGCGGGCTACGACCGCACGCCGCGACCCGTCAGAGATGCGGCACACGCGCAGGACGCGAAACTGGTTTCTGAAGGCGCCGTTATGGGGATCGCCGGCACACCGGTGCAGGTGCGCAATCCGGACGCAGCGGAGATCGACATGCAAAATGGACCCTTCATGTCCTCACCGCTGCCAATCGCCGGTTTCGCCGTGATCGAAGCGGCCAATCTTGATGAGGCGGTCGAAAAAATCTCGCAGGTTCCCTGCGCGGTCGCACACGGCGTGGTAGAAGTCTGGCCGCTGAAATAGCCCGTCAAAAATTACTGACGGAGGAAGAGAATGGCAAAGCTCGTATTCGGTATGAACGTATCACTGGACGGCTTTGTCGACCATCTGGCGTTTCAGCCGGTGCCCGCGCTCTTTCGCCATTTCATCAACGACGCCGAGCGGCAGGTGGGCAGCATCTACGGCCGTAAGATGTACGAAATCATGCGGTATTGGGACGAGGACCATGACGACTGGGAGCCCGAGGGAAAGGCCTTCGCGACGGCTTGGCGGAAACAGACGAAATGGGTTGTCTCGGACACCATCAGGTCGGTCGGCCCCAATGCAGGGCTTGTCGAGGGGGATCTTGAGACCGAGATTCGCAGGTTAAAGGCCGAACGCGACGGAGAGATCGAAGTTGCCGGTCCGTACCTTGCGCGAAGCCTCACCGACCTCGGCTTGATCGACGAGTACCGAATTTACCTGCACCCCGTCGTAATCGGTCGCGGCACACCTTACTTCGCCGGGCCCCGGCCGCCGCTCCACCTGGTTTCGCATGAACGGGTTGTCGAGGATGTGCTCCGGTTGACCTACGTTCCTGCATGATCACCTCGCGTGCCGGACGGAAAGCGCCTTGGTTCACAATTGCCGACGACCCGGAAATCATTCGCGATGAATTCCACTACTTCATCGTCGGGCGGTGGCCCCCATGTCGATCGGGCGACCGGGTCTTGCCAGGCTTGAAAGACGCTGTCCGGCGAAGCGTGGATCGGCCGGCGGATCGAGATCGTGTCGTGTGCAAGAGATGGGCTCATGCGAGGTCCTCAGCCAGCTTTCCCAGCTGTTCGATGGCGGTGCCCCAACCATCCAGGAACCCCATGTCAGCGTGTTTCTGGCGGTCAGCATCATTCTTGTGCAGAGCCGTCGCGGTGTAGAGTGTGCCGTCGGGGTGGTCCTCCATCGTGATCAGTGCGGAAAAGAACGCCGCCTCATTGGGTCGCCAGCCGCCCCGCAGTGCATCGGTAAATACGATGCGTTGTTGTTCGATCACCTCAAGGAAACACCCTTCGCCACCCTCCATGATGGTGCCGTCTGGCAGGCGCATGGTCGTGTCAAACCCGCCACCGGCATAAAACTCGTGCTTATTGGATGTTGTGACGACCGGGACAGGTGCCCACCATTTCACGAAATGAACGGGGTCCTTCCACGCCGCCCAAACAACTGATCGCGGCGCTTTCATAACGCGGGACACGGTAAGGTCTTTGTTTGCGTCGCTCATGCCAACGCCTCCGGTTTGAAGTAGCGTGCAACGTACTCCTCAAGGCACCCGAGCGTTGACTGTCCACCTTCTACCGCGCCAAATTTTTCCATTGCCTGTTTGATCTCGGCTGACTTGAACACATTGCGAATGGTCACGAGCGTCTTCTCGCCCTGTTCAGATAAGGTGAAGGTGGAATCAAAGGCGGCTATTTTGCCAACTCCGTCATCATCGTGAACAAAGGCGATTAGGTCGTAGGGGCGAATGGTCCTGAAGCGCAACCGGTTCTTGAACGAGAGCCCGTCCGGACCATTCATTGTGAATCGCCAGACCCCGCCCTCGGAAATATCAATCTCCACTGTGTCGCAGGTCCAGCTTTCCGGCCCCCACCACTGCACGATATGTTTCGCATCCGTACACGCCTGCCAGACAAGTGGGATGGGCGCATCAATCAGGCGCTCTACAACGAGCTCACGCTCTGCGGATGGGTCCTGGAGGGTCATGTCTTTCCTGTCTCCCTTGCGAGGTTTTCAACGTAGCCCGCTAGCCGATCCGTTCTGGCTTCCCAAAGCGCTCGCTGTTCCGAAAGCCACGACTCGGCGGCCGCCAATTGTTCTGCTTCGATACGGCAGGTGCGAATGCGGCCGACCTTTTTCGAGCTAATCAGGCCGCTCTCCTCAAGAACCTTGATGTGTTTCATGAAGGAAGGCAGGCCCATGTCGAAGGGTTGCGACAGCTCTTTCACGGCGACAGGTCCGGTCATGAGCCGATGCACGACAGCCCGCCGCGTTGGGTCGGACAATGCGTGAAAGGCTGTGTCGAGTGATGTTGAATAGTTTGCCATGTGGACAACTATATAGATTAGTATTCCACATGGCAAACTATTTTGCGAGTGGGCTGACCTGAGTTTGATTTCGAGTGGCACCCATGAGCGCATCACGACAAACATCCTGACAAACCGCCTTGAGGCGATGGGGGAAAACGGATTGATTGAGAGCACCCGTTATCAGGATCGACCGCCGCGCTATGAGTATGCACCAACAGAAAAGGGACTAGCTCTGCTCCCATTGCTTCAGGATATCTGCCTCTGGGCAAATCGCTACATGCCAGAAACTTGGCCAGCGTCCGAGAGCTTCATGGATCAGAAGATCTAATGAGACGGATTTTGGAGTCATGATGCTCGACTTCGCGAATAATTGGGGCAGACCAACCCCTAGCGGATCAAGACGCCGAAGCCGGGGCTGCGATAAGCCCCGGCCACATGGCGCTGTCAGAACAGCGTCATTTGGGCGTCGGTTGGGTGTTTGATGCCATAGACCTCGCGGGCCATGCGGATGGTGCTTGGCGCTCTCGCCTGCGGCCTCGTCCTGGCGACCGCCGCCAAGGCTGATCCGTCCTTCGACCTCAAAGTCACGGTGCTCGGCGCAAAACCCCACACCGGCCAGATCCTGACCGCGCTGTTCAACTCGTCCCGGTCGTATATGAAAACACCGTTGCGCAAGCAGACCAGCACGGTCAACGGCGCGGGCGCCTCGACGATCGTTTTTGCCGCCCTGCCGGCGGCGCACTATGCGATCAGCGTCATCTACGACAAGAACGGCGACGGCGAGCTGAACACCAACTTCATCGGCATCCCGATCGAGGCCTTCGGGTTTTCGAACAACGCCACCGCCCTGTTCGGCCCGCCGGACTGGCCGGCGGCACGCTTTGCGCTGGGCGGCGATCTCAAGGTCGAAATCAAGCTGGAGGACGCCAACCGGTAAGGCGGGCCCGGGCGGGGAGTACGTGGACCTGCCGGAAAGTCACGGTTCCTTGCCTGGAATCGAGACGGTCATTGTATCTATAGGTGGGTCGACGGTGCCGGCCCGGTGGTCCCGCGGACGACAAAATTGGTCCGCATAGGGGTGGCATGTGCCACCGGCTTTCCGGCCATTACGGCCAACAGGGTTTCGGCCGTCCGCCGACCCATCTCACCGGTCGGCACGTTCACGGTGGTCAGGCCGGGGGTAACCTGCGCCGCCAGGTCGAGATCGTCGAAACCGATGATCGACAGGCGTTCTGGCACGGCAATACCGCGCGCCTGGCATTCGAACAGGGCACCGATAGCGAGCACGTCGTTACCGCAGAAAACAGCTGTTGTTTCCGGCGCCTGGTCGAGCAGGATCCGCAGGCCCTGCCCCCCTCCTCGAATCCGTAGGGCCTCTCGATATGGCATTCCGGCCGCAATGCGATGCCCCGCTCGGCAAGCGCCTGGACCACCCCGTCGCGGCGCATAGCTGCCCGGTCGTTGTCGGCGAGGGGGAAGTCCAGAACGCCAAAATGCCGGTGGCCGTGGTTGAGCAGATGCCGGACGGCGTCGGCGGCCCCCGAGCTTTCGGACGTTGAACACCAATCTGAAAAAGCACCGGCGACTGCGCCGACATCGGAGGTTAAAGGTGCGTTCAGCGCGCGGTGATAGGTGGCGTGATCGCCGACAACATTTACAATCGGCGAATGCGCACGACGTGCATTATGCAGGTTCGGCCCGCCATAGGCGAGACCTGGACCCAAATGAAGCAGCGTGGCCGCTGGCTTGCCCGCCATGCGACCATATCCGTCCGCAGCTCCTGTCACGACACCTTCAAACAGGCACAGCACGCTTCGGACCCCTGGTATGCGATCCAGTGCGGAAACAAAGTGCATTTCCGAGGTGCCGGGATTGGCAAAACATGTGTCAACGCCGCACTTGGCGAGCGTATGCACAAAGCTCTCTGCGCCGTTCATGCAACCGCAACCCGGGAAAATTGATCGATGGTCATTGCAAGGCGTTTCACTGCAGTCTCAATCTTTTCAGGTGGATTGGTCGAATAGCTGAGGCGCATGCAGTTCCGAAATCCTCCGGTGTACGAACATGCCGCACCCGGTACATAGGTCACCCCGTTCAACGCGGCGCTCTTGAGCATTTCGCTGGTGTCGATTTCCTCGGGCAAAGTAACCCAGACAAAGAACCCGCCCGTCGGCAGCGTCCAACTCGCTTGGTTGCCGCAATACGTCTCCAGCGCGGAGAGCATCGCATCCCGGCGCGCTTTGTACTTCTTTTTGAGAACCGGTACGTGCTCGGTCATCACGAAGTCGATCGCATGCGCAGCGCAAACCTGTGACAAGGTGCCAGCCTGCATGTCTTCGGACTGTTTCAAGAGGGTGAGTTTGCTGATTGCCGCCGCCGGCCCTACCAGCCAGCCCACGCGCAAGCCCGGCACCAAGGACTTGGAGAATGTACTTGTATAGAGGGTCCGACAGTCATCAACGTGCGTACCAGCGGCATCGAGGGACTGGATGATCGGCGGCACTTCACCTTCGTAGCGCATGGTTTCATACGCATCATCCTCGATAATGAGTGCGTCAGTATTACGGGCCAGCGCGACCACCGATTGACGTTTGCGGAGGTCCAGCGTCTCCCCAGAGGGGTTCGAAAAGGTAGGCGTTGTGTAGATTAACGCTAGGTTCTCGGGCGGATTCAGCAGGGCTTCATCAAGCGATATCACCTCGGCGCCATGCGCCTTGAATATGCCCATCGCACCAGGATAGGTCGGCGACTGAGCAGCGATCTTTTGGCCCGGCTCAACGAAAGCGGAAACCACCATGTCAATTGCCTCCTGCGAACCGCTGGTGATCAGCACATTGCCGGGATCGCACCTCACAGCCTTGGTTGCATGATATGTGCAAATCTTCTTGCGTAGCTCCGGCATGCCGGCGTTAACCGTGTATTGGAGCGCAATCCGAGCCTTTTCAGGATCCGCCAATTCTTCGGCAAGGATCTGCGAAAGCTTGCCTGCGGGAAAGAACGACGGGTCAGGCTCGCCAGGACCCAAATTGATCGTATCTTCCGCTCGGGGCATGTCGACCAGGGAAAAGATCGCAGATGGCTGGATGCGGTTTGCATAGTTGGAGAATTTTCGTTCCCAGTGAATCACGAGAGACCTCCCTACTTCTCAGCCACAATCACGTTTCGCAGACACCCAACGCCCTCGATTTCGATCTCGCAAACATCTCCAGGTTTCATCCACACTTGAGGATCCCGTGCCATTCCCACGCCCCCAGGCGTGCCGAATGCTATGACGTCGCCGGCTTCTAGGGTCATCATCTGGGACAATATCTCGATCGCTTCGCCAACCTTGAAAATGTGCTGGTTGGTGTTGGATGACTGCATAACCTCGCCATTCAGCCGACATGAGATTTGCAGATCGTCGGGATCTTTTGGCAGTTCGCCCAGCGTGACGATCTCGGGGCCTAGCGCCCCGGTCTTGTCGAACACTTTGCCAGCCGTGATTTGCGGGTTCTTAAGCTGGTAATCTCGCACGCTCGCGTCGTTAAAACACGCAACACCGAAGACGTATTCATGGGCGTCGCTTGCAGAAATGTGGTGCGCCTTCTTGTTGATCACGACTGCCAGTTCAGCCTCAAAATCGAGTTGATTTGATACTCTGGGCAACAGAATAGGTTGGTTATGCCCCGTCAAAGAGGTTGCGCCACGCAAGAAGATGACCGGGAAGTCCGGAAACTCCTTGCCCAGCTCGATCGCGTGATCCTTGTAGTTGAGGCCAAGACAAATGATCTTTCCGGGGCGCGCTACCGCAGGAAGAAGACACGAAATCCGTGAGGCGGGAACGAGCATCGAGCTTTCATGCCCGGCCAGGGCGCGCTCAACGCGCGCCAAGTAATCGGGTATGGCCAGCAGTTGAAGCATGTCGGTGGGGCCTTCCGACAAAGCCAGTGTCAGGCTAAGCAAGCCGTCATTGCCCTTTACCACAACGTGCGGCTCGCCATCCCACAGAACAGAAGAAAAACGCATGGAAAGGACCCCTATTCGACGGCAAGCGGCGGAACTTTTGCCGCCGCATGCATTTTGTCGCCAAACATGTTCGACCACTCCTCCGGCTTCAGAACGATGTTGTCCGACATGAAGCGTTTGCGGTCGTCGTCATAAATCGAGGCGGCGGCTTGATCGGCCGAGGGCCGGTTCCTGATCCTCTGCAGCCATTGCTTGACGCACGGATGGTCGTCGGGGGCAATGCCAAGACCCGCCGCACCCGAAGCCCAAGGGTAACAGGCGATGTCAGCGATGCTGAATTCTTCAGCAAGGTACTCTGCCTGACGCAACCGGTATTCGAGCACATCCATGAGCCGGCGTGCCTCGCGATTGTATCGCTCCAGGCTGTAGGGCTGCTCTGTTGGAGCGTAGCGTTGGAAGTGCGTCGCCTGCCCCAGCATCGGGCCCAGCCCCGCGACCTGCCAGATCAGCCATTGCATGGCGAGTTGGCGGCGACGGAAATCCGTCGGCATGAGTTTTCCAGTCTTTTCGGCGAGATAAAGAAGAATTGCACCGGATTCAAAAAATGCCAGCGGACCACCACCATCGACCGGATCCTGGTCGACAATCGCGGGTAGTTTGCAGTTGGGATTGATCAGGCGGAATTCAGGTGTGAGATGGGTGCCTTCAGTCATGCTGTATTTGACAAGGCGGAAGTCCAGACCCGTCTCATGCAGCATAATCGCGATCTTCAAATTGTTTCCTGTCGGTACATAATGAAAGTCGATCATGTAGGCGTCCAATCGTTCGCATTTACCCAGGCCGCATGGCGGCCGAAGCAACACTTGACGATTTTTTGCCCTTGACACAGACGCGCAATGATCATTCAGATGTGAAAATAATGCACAACTCGTCACGCCCGTCGCTCGACGCCATGATCGCGGTTCTTACGACCGTCGAAATGGGTTCATTCAGCGCTGCCGCGGAACGGTTGGACGTAACGCATGGATCCGTCAGCCGGCAGGTTGCCGCGGTCGAAAAGTGGGCGGGTTCGCGGCTGTTTGAGCGGCACGGTCGCGGTGTGAAGCTCGCAGATCACGCGCGCGAGTTGGTTGCTCAACTCGAGGCCGCGGTGGCGATCATCGATGACAGCCCGCGACACATTCGCGGCGACAATACCCTCGAGGTCCTTCGAATCAGCGTCGTACCGTCCTTCGCCAGGCTGTTCTTGATGCCAAATATCCGGACGATTGAAGGCACACCACAGGATGTGATCTTGGAGTTGGACGTAAACCGTCGTCTGCAGCCGCTATCCAATGCGCGACTGGCCGTCAGGCACGGCAGTGGCAACTGGTCAGGCGTGCACACAACACCACTCTTCGGCGAAACGCTTTACCCTGTCGCCACGGCCGAGATCGTTCACGCGCTTGGCGTCGCACCTTCTGCGAGAGACCTGCTCGGCTATCCGCTCATCATCGACCGGCCCGACAACAACTGGCAAACGTGGTTTGGGGCGAGCGATCTCGAATTTTTCCCGCGGCCAATTGATCGCTGGTATTCTGACTATGATCTTGCGCTGATGGCTGCTGCAAGTGGGCAGGGCATCGCCCTGCTTCGTGATCCCTATGGATCGGGCCTCGCGGCACGCCTCAACCTGCAGAGGATTGGCCACCAGTGCGTCGAAAGCAAAACCCAGTTCTATGTAGTGTCGCAAGTCGGCGCACGCACACCCACCCTGGATCGCATCGTCGCCAGGATCGCGAGGTGCGCGTTGGGCGCGACGCCGGACGACTAAAAAGCCAGCATCACGAGTGAGAAGGGCGGAGCCAAACTGTACCACTGAGGCGGCGGGATAATCCTGCTGCGGCGGTTCAAAATTGGGCCGGAGAACATAGCCTTTGAGTTCGGAGAGATCGAGCTGGAAGGCGGGGGATGTACTCAGTGGATATGTATGGACGCGTTCGGCGGGCGTGCCATGTTGAGGGGATGTCGGTCCGCGAGGCGGCGCGGGTTTTTTGGTCTCCACCGGGAGACGGTTTCCAAGATGCTTCGTTACTCGGTGCCACCAGGCTATCGGCGGCGGGTGCCGGCGCGACGGCCGAAGCTGGATGGGTTCACGGGCATCATCGATTGCATTCTGGAAGAGGATCGAACGGCGCCGCGCAAGCAACGCCACACGGCGAAGCGGATCTTCGAGAGGTTACGCGACGAGCATGGCTTCGAGGGCGGCCATACGATCGTCAAGGACTATGTTCGGGAACGGCGGCTGCGCAGCCACGAGGTCTTTGTCCCCCTGGCCCACGATCCCGGACATGCGCAGGTGGACTTCGGCGAAGCCTTGGTGGTGATTGGCGGGGAGATGCGCAAGGCGCATATCTTTGCCGAGCTGCAATCCCACTATCTATTCACCGATCGCTTCGGGCGGCCGGGAAAAGGTAACGACAAGGGCAAGGTCGAGGGACTGATCGGCTTCGCCCGTCGGACCTTCCTGGTACCGATCCCCCACTTCGAGAGCTTTGAGGCGTTGAATGCCTATTTGGAGGAGCGCTGTCGTCAACGCCAGACGGCCAAGCTGCGGCGCCATACGGAGACGGTTGGCGAACGCATGGTGCGGGATCGGGCGGCGTTCCTGCCTTTGCCGCCGGCAGCTTATGATGCCTGCGACAAGCGCCCGGGACGGGTGACTTCGCTCTCACTGGTCCGCTACCGGAGCAACGACTATTCGGTTCCGGTCGCTTATGGACATCGCGAGGTGCTGATCCGTGGCTATGTCGACCGCCTTGAGATCAGCTGCAGTGCCGAGGTGATTGCCCGCCACCGGCGTTCCTATGAGCGTGAGGATCTGGTCTTCGACCCCGTGCACTATCTGCCGCTGATCGAGCGCAAGATCGCTGCCCTCGACCAGGCCGCACCGCTCAGGGGCTGGGACCTGCCCGAGGCCTTTGCCACGCTGCGGCGCCTCCTGGAGGCTCGCATGGGCGGACGCAACCATGGTGCCGCCGGCAAGCGCGAATATGTCCAGGTCCTGCGTCTTCTCGAGACCTTCCCGCTGGACGAAGTCGAGACTGCCGTGCGTGAGGCCCTGAAGCTGGGGGCGATCGGCTTCGATGCGGTCAAACATCTGCTGCTCTGCCGTATCGAACGCCGGCCGCCACGGCTCGACCTGGATGTCTATCCCTACCTGCCCAAAGCCCGTGTCGCGACCACCTCGGCAAAGGCATATATGAGCCTGATCGGCGGGTCCCAACCATGAGCGAGACCCCTCAGATCCTGCTCGCCCATCACCTCAAGACGCTCAAGCTGCCGACCTTCCTGCGTGAATATGAGAAGCTTGCTCGTCAATGCGCCGCAGAGAACCAGGACCACACCCGCTTTCTGCTACGCCATACGCTGGAAGAAGCCGCGCGGTAGGGCGGTTTCCGGTGGCGAGGGTTGGGGGGTATTTCGGGCCACAAAAAGCCCCGCGCGCGGCGGGGTGATGGTTGCGGGGGCGCGCAACCAACTTAACCTGCTCTTTGATGCGCCGGGGCTGCGATAGCGAAAACCGCTATAAAAAGCATCGCGATGCGGGCGGCGCAGTATCGGTTCCAGCCCGGTGTTGTGTATCTACCTGCCTTGGTACGTTCTGAAATCAACTCTCGCTCGAACTCGGCCAGTTCGGCGAAAATGCCGAATATCAGGCGGCCATTTGCTGTCCGAAGCGCCGTGTTCAGCGCAGGGCGATCCAGCGACACGTGTGAAGCACCCCTTGTTTTCACAAATGCGTTGACAGGCGGCAGCCTTCGCAAGGCCAGGTTCTGTTCGTCCGTCGAAACGCGTGCGTAGACGATCTTCATCCCTTCATCTGTTGCAAGGCTATGGGCAAAAGGGTTTCCTTTTAAC
This sequence comes from uncultured Sneathiellales bacterium, assembly GCA_964344385.1. Taxonomy (GTDB): domain Bacteria; phylum Pseudomonadota; class Alphaproteobacteria; order CAYFNG01; family CAYFNG01; genus CAYFNG01. The sequence continues at coordinate 37,874 of CAYFNG010000002.1, read as the reverse complement.
CCGTCATCTGAATACCGGACACACTTTGGTAATGAGACTGCTGACAAAATCTCCACTGAAAGGCGGGGGATCTTCTTGTCCCTGGAAAATGAACAAATAACAAAATTGAATATCCAGGAATAAAACGTAATGTAACACTTGTATTTTAAATAATTAATATGTTATACAATTAGAATTCATTTAATAACGGTTTATATTAGGATCTTTATAATATTGATATACAATTCTGGTGATGTACGAGTTTTGAAAAGTTCTTTGTTCGTGGCATTCGCGCTGGCAGGCGCGATGGCGCCGCCTCCTGATTCTCAGGCACTTGCCGGAGAAATAAGCGTCACACTGGGTAGTGGCGATACGGCAACAGTACAGGCTGGCGGAACAAAGATTGAAACCGATGCCAGCGGCAATTTGAAGGTTTTCGTCAACGGCCACGGCAGCGTCACTGTTTTTACCGACGATGGCGTTACATTGCGCCCCGCTGATAATAGCAATGGTGCCGCCGGCACACCGAAAGGCGGTGAGAGGCTGGCGGATGGCACGATTTATGGCGGGAATTACTTTGCGGCAACCCCGGCGGATGCACCTAGCCTATATACTTGGAATGATGGCAATCGATATTGCCAAGGCCTGGAAGCGTTCGGCCATGACGATTGGTTTTTGCCGACACTGGATCAGCTAAAACATCTCTATGAAAACAAAGACGCCGGCGCTTTTTCCGGAACTTTCAGCAGTACCCGTAGCAAGCAGTTCGCAACTTGGTATTGGTCGTCTGAGGAACGTATCGGGTACGTGCTCGATGCATGGTTTCAGAGTTTCGCGGACGGAGAACTCGGTGGGGCCCCTAAGAACAAAGACGACTACGAGTTGTCCGTTCGCTGTGTCCGTGCGGAGTTTTACCCATAGCGTAGCGCAGAACGTTATGCGATTAGCCATTTAACATTATTTTTGGCTCCGCCGCCAAGCGCAGCCCGCTCATCTTTCGCGACCTATTCTTGCTGCCCTAAACTTTTCTTTTGCTAACGCCCTAGAACCACGCCAAATCAGCCAAAATCAACTGTAATGTTGCCTTATCTTTGCAGCCCTTTATACTCGACCTAGTGTTAACTTTTCATACGAATTTATTTGATATTATTGAAGTATTATCTATAAAATTAATAAACAAGGGCGTATTTAGTGAAGTGGATGTTGCGGATTATGTTTGGTTTTCTTTTCTTGATGTCTTATCCGGCACTGGCGGATGAGCACACAGTCGCGGATGACGGCGAACCCCAAATCGCCGCCATCATCTGCGTTGATCCGGCATCCGGAACGGAAACCGAAATCGCCTTAAGTAGCCTGCAATCGGACTTTAAGAGATGCCCCCAAGGACAGGACTCATTCATCCGCATTGATGGGATAGAGCTTGCGCCCGGCGCAGAGCCCGTGATCCGCGAACAATACGAACAATCGCAGGAGGGGCATGCGCAGTGAAATCCAGAAAATCACTGTACTCATCACCACGGCGCTTTGTGTCCTGCTGCTAGCACCGTTTGCCTCTGCGCAAACATGCGCCAATCCGACGCGCAACAAAGCCGCCATCATTTTCAACTCATCCACTGCCCAACTCCAATACTGCGACGGCTCAGTCTGGAAAGCGATGGGACCAATGCCCTCGGTGCCGCCGCCCTCTGGCTGCCCGAACGTCGGAGACTTGTGCCCTGACGGCAGCGTCTATGCGGGCCTGTCGCCCGACGGCAATGTGCCGATGTATACAACGCCCGCCGATCAAGGCGTGATCCCGTGGAACAACGGGAACAGCTCTGGCTATGTCACTACGAGCCAGACCAGTGCGACCACCGGCGAGGCGAACACGACCGCGCTTATCGGCCTTGATTCGGATAGCGCCACCGGCGGCACTCAGCCGCATCTGGCTGCGCAAACCTGCGCAGACCTCACAGATCACGGGCAAACCGACTGGTACCTGCCGGCGAAAGATGAGCTTAACGTCCTCTACAGCAACAAGGTGGCGATCGGAGGCTTTAACTTAAGCGGTTTGTCTCCCGCCGGATACTACAGGTCATCCTCGGAGTCCAATAACATCAATGCGTGGTACCAGAGATTCAGCACTGGCGTCCAAAACTTCAACCAAAAGCAAGCTGGGTTGTCCGTCCGCTGCGTCCGCAAGGAACGCCCGCAACCTACCTCCATCGTGCCAGTTGGCTTAGTCGGCCACTGGAGACTGGATGAAACGAGCGGGACGACGGCGATTGATTATGCGAGCAGCAATAACGGCACAATGCAGGGTGGGCTTGATCCGGCTACCGATTCTGTCCCCGGCCGCGTCGGCACCGCGCTGAATTTTGGCGGAGATGTAAACAAATACTCTATCGCTGTGCCGTATAATTCCGATTTTGTAATGACAGGGGATCTAACCCTGTCGGCCTGGATCAAGCATGATACATCCTTGGAGGGCATATATTCGTCACATCGTATCATTTCCATGCAAAGCAATTCTCCAACCCGATTCTATTTCATACGGACAATAACTTCAGGCAGCCAAAGAACGATACAGTTTGCTGTAACGGGTGACACTCAAGGTGATGGTGCGACCGGCACTGTCGATGTAAACGACGGGCAATGGCATCACATTGCCGGTGTGCTCGAAGGTAGTACGTACCGGGTGTATGTCGATGGTGTATTGGACGACTCTATTACCGATACGGGGCCGCCGGGAACGGTAGATACGACAGTAGAGCCGTTACGAATTGGTGGCGTCTCAACAGTGGCGGAAAACTACGCCGGCGATATCGACGATGTTCGTGTATATAACCGCGCGCTATCCGCCGATGAGATCAAACAAATCTATCAGGCCACAGAAGCCAAGCTGCGCTACAATACCAAATACCGTGTTGCCGAGTATTTCAACGGTGATGAGTGGGTGGCGACAGGGCCGCTGAAATATGTGCCAAACGCGGTTAATTTCGACGGCACGAATGATTATCTTGAATACAATGCCCCCCTTACCGGCGCCGCCGATTCGACGAAATGGTCCGGTAGTGTCTGGCTGCGACTGAACTCTTCGCTACATCAGGTTTTGTTGGACGATGATGACGGTACAGGTTTTTATATTGATCTTGACAGCACTTTTGGTTTTGAAATCATTGGCAATGATCTGGATAATGGCCCTGAAGTCTTAAGGATAAGAGGGCCGATTATCCAGAATTTATCTGCGGGCTGGCATCATATTATGTGGAGTCTGGATTTATCTGATGTGAATAAGCGGCATATCTATGTTGATGGTGTAGACCAGCTTTTGAGCGCACCAACATATAACACATCGGGGGTGATAGATTTTACACGCCCTGCAACCAGAGTTGGGCGGGGGGCCGCAAATCGATTAAATGGTGATATTGCCGATTTTTGGGTCGATTTTGGCACCTATATCGATCTCTCTGTCGAGGCCAACCGCCGCAAATTTATCTCCGATACCGGCATGCCGATGTATCTGGGGCCGAACGGGTCGATCCCGACCGGCAGCCCGCCGGATATTTTCCTCTCCGGCGATACCGCCGACTGGCACACCAACAAAGGCACCGGCGGTGGCTTTACCGAGAATGGCGAATTGACGGATACAATTTTCTCTACCTATCTGGACTGTTCCGGCATAGGTGATGACTATGCATACTCCAGCAGCGGTGACACCTGCTATTACTATGAGCAAACAGGAGCGGGAAACTGGCTCAACGCACAAGCGGCCTGTGAGAGCAATGGTGGGCACCTTGTTAATATAAACGACTCCGTTGAGAATTCACTCGTGGCAAGTCTCAGTTACGTAAGTGCCGAAACATATATCGGTGGTAAAGATTTTGACGATGACGGGCGCTGGCGCTGGGTGGATGAAAATGGCAATCCTGATCAGCAATTCTGGCAAGGTGCTGATGGGGGGACAGGGATTACAGGCGTTTACGAAAACTGGGCTGGGTCACAACCAAACCAAACCGGACAAGACTGTACATCCATACTGATGAATAACGCTTTTTGGTACGATACCGGCTGCAACAGCAATTTTCCCTATATCTGTGAAATTACGGCCCGCTGCTCCAACCCCGAACGCGATGAAGGCACGATCATCTTCAACACCAGTTTCAACGTCATGCAATATTGCAACGGTGAAGACTGGGTGAAGATGGGGCCTTAACGGTTTGAGCCCGCTCGGTTGCCCTATCGCTGAAGTGATCGCTAGTCACGCCGACCCATCTCCATGATCCCTGCATCCATCATCTGAATTTTGGTGCGAACTGTCGGGCTTTCCAGCACCGCTGCGGGTTTCCGGCAGATTGAATTCCTGCTCGGCAACGGTCTACTACATCAGCGATAATCCGCCCTACTCATCCCGCCTGAGGCCGTAGCCTTTCCCGCGCCGCGGATTCAGGCTCCGCCGGCTTTCCTTAGTTTGGCGCAAATCCTCCGCCCGCTGTTTCCAGCTTGGTCTGCGCCCTTCGCCGTCATCATCAGCATCAGGCGGCGGCCCTTCCGCAAACTCGCCTGCGTCATTGAATTTGACGCTCAGATCGCGCGCGCCGCTTTCAGTCTGCTTACGGACCATGCGATCCCGCCCGGCTTCATGAAAATCCCGCCGGACCTTGGTTTCCAGGCCGCGCGCCAGACGCGCTGCCTTGCGCAGTTTCATTTCCAGCGCCGCCTTCTCGCGCGTTTCCAGCCGGGCCTGTGCCCTATTCAGCCGCGCGATCTCCAGCCGCTCGCGCGAATGCCGGCGGGCGAGCGCTTCACGCTCCAAAGCGTGACGCTCTTTCGGATCAAGATGGGTGAGCTTTTGAATCGGCCCGAGCACGGAGCGCAAGGCCAGCGTCTTGCCGATCAGATCGGCGACAGCGCTGCGCACCCGAAAGATCAGCCCCCTGCTCTCGGTTTCCTGTGCGGCGTGAAGGGATAGCGCTTCTGACTGTTGCCGTGTCAGAAGCTCCTGCTTTTTGATGCGGATTTGCGTGCGCTGCTCTTCATGTCTTTTGGCAAGGGCAGCGTGCTCAAGCGCGGCCTGTGCTTCCAGGTGCGCACCTTCATCTCCGCCGCCCTGGCTTTCCTTTTGCGCCTGGGCGCGCTGGCGCATCATTTCCTTGGCTTCATCGACGCTCGGCAAATCATCCGGGCTCAAGGGCGCAAGCCTGGCCCGAATATCCTTCGCCTTATGCCCTTTGAGATAGCGCGTCAGGCTGTGCGGGTTGCCGAATTTATCGACGACGACAAAGCCGCGCTTATCGCCGCGGGCCAGCACATAGCCCTTGTCTTCGAGCGCGGCGCGCAAGGCCTCGGGACTATCGGCGCGCTCATAGCAGGCGGTGATCTCTTCGCGCCGCTGCTCGGGCGTGATCCCGGTACTTTCCGCCTGCGCCTTTTCGCCGAGCGTGGGCTCTAACTTGTCGTCGAATTTGCGGTTCTTCTCTTCCCAGTTTTTCAGACCGGGCGGCAAATCCAGATCGTATTTATGCGCCAGCTCGCAGGCGAGATCGCACAGCTTGGCGTGATCGTAAGCCATGTGGATCGCCTTCATGCTGGCGGCGTCGATTTTCGACCAAACGACATGGCAATGCTCGCGCGGCACGCCGTGCTTGTCGGCTTTCACATGAAAGACCACGGCGCGCGGCTGGCCCGCCAATCCCAGGCGATCCTCGATGGTCTCAATGCACTCAAAATATTGCTCGCGCGTCAGCGGCGCAGACGGATTGATCGACAGGGAATAGAGATAATTTTTCGCGCGCGTGCCCTGCGCCACGATCTCCATTTCAGCGAACGCGCCCATCAGATCGTCGGCGACCGTGCCGGTAACTTGCGCGACCTCGATGCGCTCATTATCAAAGCCATTCATCAGGTGAATGGCGAGATCGGCGCCGTTCGCGCGCTGGCTGCCCTTAAGGATCATGGCTGCCTCCCGAGCGCCTCGAACAGCGCGACGCGCATATCGGAAAGATCGCGGTGCACGGCTTCGATCAGCGCGGCGTGCACCTGCGCATTGCCGGCCTCGGTAGCTTGCCGGAAGGCTGTGGTGCACTGCCCGAGCTCGGCTAGAAGACGGGCGGCGATTTCCCGGTCGATGGTGGGCGTGCGCGAGGCGGGAAGCGGCGGTAATTCGAGCGCGCCATAGCGCAGCACAGCGGACACAGACACGGCGAATTTGCGGGCCTTTTCGCGCACAAGGGCGGCCTCATCTTCAGACATGCGCGTCTGAAGGATGACCGGTCTTGCGCGCTTTTTGTCTTTATCCCGCTTTGCCATGTCCTTTCCAAAATCCGTATCCAAGGCCGGTCGCCTTGGTCGAAGTCCAGCGCCGAAACGCTGGTCTGGTTTCCAAAGGGCACGAAGGCTCTTTGGTCGTGTTCGGGCGGCGAAACGCCCGTCCATGGTTCGGTCCAGGTGGAGAGGGAAATCTCCAAGCCCTGGTCGTCGCTTCAGGGTGCGAAAACCCTGATCGATGGGGTTCCAAGGGGAGAGCAGAAATCTCCCCTTGGCGACCGAAGCCAAGTGTTCACACGCAGGAAAAGGTCGGGCGCAGCGGCTGCCAATGCCAGTTCACGAACTGGTCACGCTCACAAATCCGATTTGTGATGGGCAGCGCTGCGATCGGACAAACGGCATTCGATATGCCGGCTTGTCCGAATAGCCGGAGGGATGCAACGGGAACGCGCAGCGGGTTCCCTTGCCAAGATGGAGTGGTATGACCACTCACATCTTGTATTCGTCCTTAACGGCCTATTCTTTTATTATCCGGCACCGATATTAAGGTTTCGTTAACCGACCTTAACGCACCGGATTTACGGCAGGAATTTCTTTACTTAGCAGACCTTAGCCGCGCCCGTCAAAAACCGGTTATGCGGACTCTTCGGGAGTCATTTGAACCATCGTGATGTCAGGCTCCGCCTGCCATCCCGTACCGATTTGTGATGGCGGCACGCCGGCCGCGCCGCCCGGCAGATAGCTCACGCCGGTCAGCCGGACTGGCGCGTCAGCGACCTTTGTCAGCAGGTAAAGCTGGGTGTGAAAATAGCTGCGCAGCAGCAACAGAAATTCGGTATCGCTAAAGGCGAACAGCACGCCCCTTCGGCCTGTTTCCGGCGGGGCGTCATCGTCTTTATCACTTTCAGCCTGCGATGATAACGGCCCTTCGGCAGCGCGCAGGTAAAGAGCGCCGGGAACGCGCTCAAGCCGCAGCACGGTCTCGACCTGCTGCTCGTTCTCATCGCTGTGCTGCGCGCCGGTGCAGCGGTAGGCACCGGCTAGGCTCTTATCCCAGTCCTTGATGAATAGAAGCGGCGCGGCGTAACCGGCGAGCGCCTGGCCGAGCACGTCCTCGCCCGTGGGCGGGGCGACCCGTTCCAGGAATTTGCGGTAGCGCCGGACTTTTTCGTCCGTGGTGCGCCCTTTGCCGCGCATAAAGCGCTGCAAGCTGCTGAGATCGAGATACTGCCGATCGGTCCCGTCCAGCACATAGATCATGCGCTGTTGCAGCTCGGGAACGCCGATCTTCCCGTGCTCGTCCTGGTAACGCTTCAGCGCTGTTCTGATGCGCTTGCGCCCTTGCTCATCAACGACGGGCAGTTCCGGCACGTGACCTGTCCATGACCAACTCGAAGCCTCGAATATTTTCCCGCCGATCACCAAAAAACCTTTGCATGAGCGGCGCGATGCGTGCGCCCGCGACTATAGCAAAGGAAAGCGATCATGGCATTCTGGGTTGCCGGCGGGCTTGTCGCCGTACTCGCCGTTATCCTGATCGTCTGGCGCTACGAGGGCAGCAAGGCCGACACTTACGGCTCTGCCGGCTGGGCCTCGGTCTGGACGCTCTTTGAAAATGGCCTGTTCGAAAAAGCCGGGCTTTATGTCGGTGACTGGCTGGGCCGGCTGGGCGTTTTCTATGACGGTATCCATGCCATAACCATAGGGCAGTCGGGCAGCGGCAAAGGCATAAGCGTGATCTTGCAGAACCTGCTGCGTCTAAAATGGATTTTCATGATCGATCCCGGCGGCGAAAACACCGCCATCGCATCCAAAACCTGGCGAAAGCGCGGGGTGTGTTTTCAATGCATCAATATCTTTGGGATGTTCACCGAACCGCCGTGGAATCTTCCCGACCAAGGCTTCAATGCGCTCGACTCCGTCGATCCCGATAGCCCGACCTTTGCCGCCGATGCGCTGGTCATCGCCGAAGCGCTGATCAAGCGTCCCGGTCATGAAGGCGGGAGCACGAGCTATTTCAATGACGCGGCGCAAACCGCCATCCGCGCCTTTCTCATTCACAACAAAACCACCGAACCGAGGGACCGTCAGAACCTCGGAGTGATCTATGAGTATGTGAACAGCGACGCCGATAGCTGGGGAGCCCTGCTTGCAGCGATGAAAGCGAATCCGGTTTGCGGCGGGCTCGTCGCAAAGGACGCGATCCGGCTGGAACGTACCGAAGCGCAGGCCCCGGAAGAATTCTCGGCGATCATGTCAACGATCCAGCAGAATCTGAGCTTTCTCGCCGACCCGCGTGTCAGCGAAAAAATGAGCCGCTCGGATGTTGATTTCTCGATCCTAAAGGGGCTCGACCCGGATCAAGAAGGCGGCGTGATCAGCGCGATACTGCCGCTTCAATTCAGCGAAACCCATGCGGTTATTTTTCGTCTGTCGGCGGCCTGCCAGGTCCTTGAACTTCAGCGCGCCCCGCTCGCGCGCAGCAAGGTGCTGTTCCTGATCGATGAGGCGGCATCGCTGGGCAAGATCGTGAGCTTTCCGAACTGGCTCGCCACACTGCGCAGGTACCGCGTGACGATCTGGAGCTTCTGGCAAAATATCGGTCAGCTCGAAGATTTGTACGGCAAGGGCTACCAGACCATCATCAGCAATTGCGGCCTGCTGCAAATCCTCGGTATTGGCAAAGACCGCGAGACACCAAAATACACCGAAGAGCTGCTCGGGCAGTGCACGGTTCTTTCCACCAGCCGCAATGGCCGCGGGGAAAAATCCCGCTCTGAAACGGGCCGGCCCCTGCTGCGCGCGGATGAGCTGCGCAGGCTGGGTGAAGACGAGCAGATTGTCTTTATCGGCAACCTGCTGCCGATGCGGCTCGCAAAGACGCCCTATTGGGAGCAGCCGGAGCTGAGCGGACGCTATCACCCCAACCCTTATTGGGACGGGCCGTTCACGCAGCCGACACTGGGCGATCGGTGGGCGCAGCACTTTGGCCGTTTTTATTACGCGCTCGTCTGGTTCATGTACCCGCACCCGCTCGCGGCCTGTATCTGGGTCTCGCCGTTCTTCGCGGCCCTGGCCTTTCTGTTCTTCTAGGAAGGGAGCCGCGTGATGCTGTTTTTGATCGGCTGGATCGTATTTGCCTATGTGCTGGCCTACGCCATGTACGCGCTGATTCAGATCGGCCCGGCGGTGCTGTATTTCTTTTTTTCAAGCCTGTGTGTTGCGGCAGACTTTCTCATAGACAACACGATACGGGCCGTGCGCTACACCGCGCCGCGGCTCTGGCGCGGTAGCGTACTGCTGGCGCGCTTTGCGGTGCTGTTCATCCGCGAGCTCAGCGCCCCGGACAGCGATGAAGACGAAGAAGAAGAGAACCCTGGACCGGAGCCGGATGCACCGGCGTTCGATGCCTATGAGCGCGCGCTGGCGCGGCTGGGCGTGAGCCCTGCCTGTGGGCGCACGAGCGTCACGCAAGCCTACCGGGCCTTGATGAAACGCGTGCATCCCGATGCGCCGGGCGGCTCCACACAGGCGGCACAGGAAGTCAATGAAGCATACGCGCTGATCAAGCAGCGGCGTGGCTGGGCGTGACCAGTCGGTGACCACCGCGCGCGCTTCCGCCACCGCGCGCCGTTACCTAAATTCATAGGCACAGCAATTCAGGAAGGCCGAACGGTCAAAACGCAAAACGGACATGCCGTTTTGCGCGCAGGACCCCTTTGCCTTTCACGACAAAGGAGCCGCCGCATGAGACGCAGGACGCATATCGACTATGCGCGCATGAGCGATCCGGCCTTCAACCCGCAATTCAGAAGGCGCTGGTTTGAAAGGCCGACTCCGAAACTGCCGCCGGTGCCCCGGCACATCCGGGCCTGGCGCAGCGATGACAACCCTACGGAAAATTTGGACAGAAAGGAGCATCGCGATGCTGCCTGAAAAAACGAAAAAGGCGCGGCCCAAAAAGAAGAACGCATTCTTCCGCGCGCTTTCAAAGCTGCGCGAAGAGGCCGCGCCGGAGCGCCGCGTGACTTCGCATCGCTGCTCGCAGACGGATGAGCCATTTGCGCTCATCTGGGAGCGGGCCAAAGGTGAGGCTGTCTTTACGGTCAAACAAACGCTCACCTTTTCCGATGACGGCGTGCCCGCTGCTGATACAGCCGATACGCCGGCTGCGCAGGAATTTGCCGTCGAGGATTTTGATTTCAGCGATCGGCAATGCCCGCACTGCGGCTGGACGGCGAACTTCGTTCACTGCACCTGCGGTGAGTATGTCTGCGGGGCCGCGAGCTATTTCGAAAGCGGGCAGGAGCGTTTCCGCCACAAGCGCTGCGGCGCGGTGCTTGTGCTGAAGGACGCGACCACTATTCGTGCCAGCACTGAACGGAAAGCACGGTCAAAGGCGCTGCCGGACCGCACCAAGACGAAGGCGCTGCCTGGTCCCGTCAAACTGATCGGTCATCGCCGCTAACGATCGCCAGGAAGGAGTTTGATGATGAGCAAACATCCTGATCTCGCCGGCGCGTTCGCGGGACGTGAAGGCAAAGCGCAAGCGCCGGATGTGCCCGAACGGATCAAGGCGCACGCGCACGCACCGGAGCTGCGCCCGGAGGGTAGCTGGCGCGCGCGAGCCGATGCCGTCGATCAGGCCGTGCGCGAAGCGCAGGAAGCGGCGAAGGCCAAGAACGACTGGGCCAAACGGATCAAGACCGAGCGCGGCCTTAGCATGGGCATGGCCTTTCGGCGCGGCGCAAAACTGTGAAACGGGAACTGCTGGCTGGAGATCGATATGAGCGAAGAATCAACCCCCGGATTTCTTGATGCCGTGCGCCTGCTTTGTAATGCGATACAGAAGGTCGACTACTACGACCATCACAATGAGGCTGAAGGCATATCGCCGCTCTGCAAGAACCATGGCGAACTGATGTTGCAGGACGCCCTGTTCTATCTGGCGCTTGGTGACACGCACAATGCGCGAGCGGTCATGGAAACCTACGATGACTGGCGCATGACGGGCGACGCCCCTTGGCCCTATGACAGTAGCAAGCCCTCACCCGGCTTTCGCCCGTGCTTTGATGAAATCATCGAAGAAGATCCCGGCGGCGGTGTGCGACTGAAGGATGACGATGATCTCGATGATGAAATTCCATTCTGAATACGGACAATAGGAGGCAGCCATGATGGACACGCGCGTAACCGGGTCAGCGCTGCTGGATACGCTGGACTCGCAAAGCGATGACGAGCTGCGCGATCTGATCGGGCGCGCCAAAGACCTGCTGGCCACGCGCGTGGCTGACCGGCAAAAGCAGGCCGTCCTCGAAATCCGCCGCATCGCCAAAGAAAACGGGCTCACCGCGCAGGTCAGCAAACACGCGCGCAAGCGCGGCCGTCCGCCCCGGACCTGACCGCGCTGCGCCACAAGAGTAAGGGAGAAAGAGAGCGCTTACGCGCTCTCCCCCTCTTCGGTTTTCTCTTCGCTCGGCTCGCGCAGGACGAGGCGTCCGCCGCTGACCGGCACCAGGTCGAGCTGGACCGTCAGCCCCTTGCCGTCTTCGTGATCCCAGGCCGCGCCGATGCGGGTCCAGTAGGATTTCTCGCCGCGCTCGCTGACATGGTAGGCGATCTGCGCCGGGGGCTGGGTTTCACGGGTCTTGTTGCTGCGGTTTTCTTTGCGGTTACGAGTGCTCATTGTCTTCTCCATTTCGTTTAAGGGTTTTCCTCGTTACGCCCCCCTTTAGACCGGGCGGCAGAGCCGCTGACGCACCGCCCTTAAGGGCGGGAAACGGCCCACACGGTCCGGTGCGGGCAGGCCGTTGCGTCAGCGGCGCGCGCGGTCAGGTTGGCGTGAACAGATGAGGGAAACCCGGCGTAATGGAGCAAAGACGCAAAGCACATCATCGATCCGCATGACGCAGTGACTTCGGACCGAAACGCCCCCACGCGCTATTTCAGATTGCCGATGCCATTGCTCGCTGCGGCGCTCGATAATCCCGTCCCGGCGGCGCGCCGGTCATGATGACAGCAAGGCGGACCAGCAAACTTTTCGATGCCGAAAACGCGGTCTTCATCCTGACAGCGATGGCAGCGCATGAACGCAAAGAGCGATCGCTACAGCGCTCCTTTTCATTTCGTCGCCGGCCAGCCGGCCTTTGCAGGGTCGGTTGTGACAGACCTTCCCCGATAGCAGCGCAACCGGGCGCAGAGGCGGCCCGGTTCTTCTCTGTCGTTGCGACCTGACGGTGCACTGCGCGGTCAGCCCTGTTTCCTCCGATCCCGGCATGAAAGGCCCGGACTGGTCGGGTCTGAAAAAGAAAAGGAGGAAACGATGTTTTCGCTCAAATCTTCATTCACTGCCGCCGCGTCAGGCGATACCGGCTTTAGCACCTTCTGGCTGCTGGTCTTTGCCGTCGCCATCATCGATGACGGCCAACACCGGGACAAAAAGCGGCGCGAAAAAGAGCGCGATGAACAGCGCCACAAGAAGCGCGAGACTTGCGCCAAGCTGGTCAAGCCGCCCGGCGGCCCGCGTCTCTTTTAGGCGCATGCGCTCCGGCTCCGCCAAAGGAGCCGGAGCGTCGCGTTTCATGCCGCCTTCTCGCGGTAGTCAGGGTTGATGGCCGTCAGCTTGCCCTTTAGTTCGCGTTCGATATGCGTGGCGATAACCATGACCGCGAATTCATCGACGCTCATACCCGGCACCGGTTCGGCATGGATGCCCAGAAAGCTCCGGTAGCCTGTATGGCTGATGAAGGGCTTGTCGTAATCAACCGCGTGCGCGGCAAAGCCGGGCCAGCACATGAAGCGCGCGCCCATCCCGAAGATGCCGTCCATTGCGATGCGCACTTTCATGCGACCGACCGTGACGATGAAATCACCGGCCTGGCCCCAGAGCGGCACGCTGCCCTTCGCGGCTGCGGTCCTTCTTTGCAGGACGCGGCCCGGCGCATTCTCATCGGCAAGAATGCCCGGCTCGCCGTCATTGAGCTTAACGGCAAGCTGGCTTGCCTCTTCGCGCAGGCGCAGCGCCTCATCAATGTCGGCGGCGAGCATGGCGGCGTGATGCTGGCGCAGCAGGATGCGGTAAAGCGGGATCGCCTCTGCCATTGTGCTCGGCAGGTGGGCGGTTTCGCGTTCGAACCTGCGGGCGCGGTTTTCGGTGTCAGCGCTGCTCAGCAGCGCATCGAAGCCGAGCTGTTTTGTGGAAGGCGCGCTCATAGCGCACCTTCCTTGTCAGCCGCGATGGCTTCGGCGGCTTGCCGCAGGGCGGCTTCGTTTTCGGTGATCGCCGCCGCGTTCCACGCGGCGCGCGCATAAACCGAAAGCGTGTGATGCGGCTCAAAATACCGGTCGCGCTCAACCGGTAGGCCAAAGCGTCCGCGCACGGATTCAAGCTCGGATAGGCGCACGCTGCCAAGCTCGGGGCATTGCATGCCGAGATCGCACAGCCCGAAGGCGATGTCGGGGTCCTCGGGATCGAGCTCGCTTAGAAGCCAGGTGCAATTGGCGTCCGGCGTGAAGAGCTTGACGATGGGGATGAAGTCGGCGTCAGCGCGGCCGTCTTCTTCCAGGGCAGCCCTGATCGCACCGTTGCGCAAGAGCTTGTCGCGGATGGATTGGGTCAAGAGTTTCATGGTCGTCTCCTTTCGCTATGAGGTTTCTCAAGACGCGAAAGGGAAAGGCCGGGGGCATCAGCCGGTCGGTCACCGAAGGGAAACGGGCAACACGGACCCTTGGAGCGGGCGGCCCGTTGACCGGGCGGCGCGCCCGGCCAGAAAAAGCGTCTATTGCTTGAGAAACCGCTGTGAAGGCAGGCGAAACCCACGAAACGATCGGTCCCAGAACCGCATTGGTTCGGCAATCCGGATCGGCGTTATCGGCAAGAAGGCAGTGCTATGGCGTGCTGCCGGATAAATCGGTCGCCAAGCCCTTGGCCAGCTTTTCGATGAGGGTGAGGCATTCCCGCACGGCAGCTTCGCGGATCACGATCCGCTGACCGGCGCGGTAGGCTGTATCGCCACTGCGCGTGATGTAGTCCTGGTCTACCAGTCCTTGCGTATGGGCGAGCAGGTGACGCTGCTGGAAAGCGCGCGTTAGTTGGCGCAATTCGCCGGCAGTGAGATGCGCATGGTAGCGGTTTCCGAACGCCCCGTGCCAAAGGTCGCTGCCCTCGGTCAGGTTCTGAAAGGCGTTGCGGCGGGGCCGTGGTGCGGACGGGTGCCGGGCAAACAGCGCTTCTGCGTAGCGCTGGAAGGCGGTAACGGCATTTTGCAGCCCGTTCTCGACCAGAAGACGGATGGTGGTTTCGGCGGTATCCTTATCGGCAATCGCCGCCCGCACCGCTTCAACTGAATCAAGCGCGCTGCGAATGCCGCCGAGCGACTGGGTGAATACCAGTTCAGCCGCGTTGTGACCGCAGGCAGGGCAGAAGAAGGCGGCACCGATCACGGCATAGCGGCAATCACATTCAGGGCAGGTGATCTTGAGCCGCATCGGCTCCGCCGCAGCCAACGGCAGCGGTATATGCCGCGGACGGTTATCCACCTTCATCGTGATGCTGATAAAGCTGTTGCGAGGCTGGCGGCGGTTCCAGCGATCGGCATCACGCTTCATCGCGCGGCCCAGGCGCTGCTGAACATGTGCCAGCGCTACCTTCTTGGCGTGCTCGACCTGATCCTGTGTCCACCATTTGTCCGAGTCCGCGGTATGCCCGCAAAACGGACAGAAGACTTCCTCGTCGCGCACCTTGTCGCGCCAGTCATCTTCATGGATTTTGAATTGGAACAGGCATTCGGCCGCCGGGCACTCCCGGTCGAAATAGCCTTCCTCATCGGCGTCGATCGACACCGAAACCTGCTGCGATCCCTCCAGGCGGCGCAGCTCGCGGATCATGTCTTCGAACATCTGGCCTCCGTGAAGCAATCGGTGTTGGTGCAGCGTGGTTTCATGGCGTTACGAGGTCAGGGTTTTGCGCAGGCTCTTGAGCAGGGCTTCGGCATCGTCGATCCGCTTGAGCACGTCTTCATTGCCTTTGAGCTGCTCAAGGGCCGTCCAGGGCACGCGCTTCATGGCCTCCATCGCATTGTCGAGATCGCTTACCAGCTCGCCCTTGGTGTTCTTTTCAGGCGGGGCGATCCGCAGCATGGCGGATTCGATGTCGCCCTCATCGCTCAGGAAATGCGCCTTGGCCACGGGGTCGCGCAGGATCGCGCGCAGCTTGCGCAGGTCCTTTGAGTTCGTGATGCGCTTCTGGTTCACCTTCTCGACAACGGCATCGATCACCGAGGGCGTGAGTAGCTTCTTGCTGACGCCCGTCAGCTCCCTTGCCCAGGTGATCGCCGCACCCGGCTCGCGCAGATTGGTGAACCGTTCGGATAGCTCGAATACGTCGATCAGCTTGTCGAGCTCGCGGACGGTGATGCCGAGAATGTTCGCAGCACTGGCCCGGCCGACAAGATCGACCAGGCTGTAAGCGACCATTTCCTTTTCCTTGGCATCCCACTCCTTGCGCTGACGGTGAATGTAAATCCAGACGCGCAGGCGCTCTTCGTCGGAAAGGGTACGGTCGGTGACCTCGACCGGAAGCGCGCGGAACTGCTCCCGGCCATGATTGACCAGGACCAGGGAGTTGGTCCAGCGCCGGTCGCCGTCGATGATGCGGAACTTGCCGGGCAGGTCGGGGTGAGGCTCGACCAGCAGCGGCTCGAACAGGCCTTCGTTGGCCTCGATCTGCCGCTGTAGCTCTTCATCTTCCTTCGGCCCGAGACGCGGCTGCCGCTCGTTCGGGATCACATCATCAATATCGACCTTGGTGCGGTAGGTGCGCAGCACCGTCCGGCCGAGCCTGCGCTCCTGAAGGCCGATGATCTTGGGGGGCTCTGTGACGGAATCCGGCTGGGCCATATTAGTGCTCCCCGTTCGCCGCAGCCGTCCCGATGATCCGCTCGATCTCGGCGGTGAAGTCGCCATGGGAACGCTGCACAGAGCGGATCAACTCGCCCCGCCGCTTCCAGGTCGCATCGTGCGCTTTTTTCTCCCTGACTTCGAGTTCGAGCATATCGTCGGTCAGCGTTTCGATCTGCTCCAGGAGCTGCCCGCCGCGATCGGACATGATGAACTCGTAGAGCCGCGCCGTCTTCTCGTCGCGCTCCTTGTTGCTCATCCGCAGGCCGTGGCCGCGGATGACGTGCGTGCGCAGCATCTTGACCAGCACGACGGCCCGGGCCGGGTTAGCGACGATCACGCCGTCCTGGATATGAAGCTGGCGCGCCCCGGCGGGGAATACATGCGTTGAGAGAATCGCATGATCGGCCTTGGCGGCGATCTGGTCCTGCCGCAGCTTGGTCACATAGTCGTTGCGCCAGGCGTTCCGGTTCTTCGAATCGTAGACGATCTTGCCGCAGACCATGCCGTTGTTGACGACCTCATGGATGACATCGGCGCCGGCAGTGCCTTTGTTGACGCGGGTGATCCGGTCGTCCGGGAACTCGGCCTTCAGCGCTTCGAAGAGGTCAACTTCCGCGCCCTCCCCGAGCTCTTCGGCAGTCTTCTGCTGGAGCTTGCGCTGGACCTCCTGAAGCTTTTCCTCGACCTTGAGCTTTTCGGCGAACGCTTTGGCTTTCTCGGCATTGACAGCCTCGGCCTTTGCCTTTTCGAGCGCCTCTCGCTGCTCATGCAGGCGCTGATTCAGCAGCGTTTCCTGTCCGGCCTTCGCCTCGGTAAGCTGCTGCTCGGCGGCTTTTCTGGCCTTGTCCGCATCCGCGATCTTCTGTGCCATAGCGGCTTCGGCCTCTTGTTTTGCGGCCTTGCGGGCGGCCTCTTCCTTCGCCGTCGCCTCCTTCTGCGCGGCGGCAAGCTGCTGCGCGGCGGCCTTGCGGTCCGCTTCTGCTTTCTCAGCCGCTTCCTTGTTCGCCTTGGCGATCGCGGCGGCAGCGTCCTGCTGGGCTTTTTCGACCGCAGCCTTGGCCTTTGCCTCGGCCTGCGCCCGCTCCTGCGCCACCTGCTCCTTCAGGCGGCTTTCAAGGGCGGCTGTGCGCTCGCGCTCCTTGGCTTCGATGCGGGCGCGGATTTCATCGAACTTCTCGTGGGGAATCGGCTGTTCGCACCAGGGGCAGCGTTCGCCCTCGATATGCAGATGAGGCGCGGGGGCCTCGCGGAGATTGGCTTGGGTCACGGCCATTTTGGCCTCCTAAATTATCCTATTTCGTCCTAATTACGCCTACCCCTGCTCCCTGTCAAGCGTGAAGAATCCGGCGCGGGCGGCATCAGCCGCCCGCGCCGCGCAAAAACGCTAGCAAACTCGGCTCGCGGAAGCGCCCGGCGGCGCTGCGTTCTGGTTCGGGGCGACGATCGTCTTTTTGAGCGCGAACGGCGCCGGCTGTTGCGGCTGTGACCAGCGCATGACCAATCCATGCGCTGCCAATCCGGCAGGTTTTCACCACATTGAGTATTCCGAAAACCACGCAAGGGCGGAGAAAATGGTCTCGTCCCATTCACCAAGTAACGCCGCAGGCGGCACGCGCACGGGAGACACCGCGGCATCCGCGCCGCGGGAACTCACCACTTCATTCATCTTTCACGTTTTGCGGGCCGCCTATGAAGACAGGTTTGGCCGCGGCCTGTTCAAGGACTACATGGCCACGATCCGGGTTCTGGATGCCGCCGAGAATGCGCGCGCGGAACTGACCACGCGGGAGAGTATTACCGTCAGCATTCCGTTTATCACGCCTGACAAGGACCATCTCAGCGTTGCGCTTTCGCGCGCCGCCCTCTTAAGCCGCCGGGGCAAGGCTGCGCGGTAACCGCATCGCGCCGCAGGCCGCGGCGCGATGCGGATTTTTTTTGCTACGGCACGGAGTTTGTCATGCCGCTTCCTCCTGCGCGGTCTGTTGCAAGCCGGTCAGATAATCGGCAGCACGCTGCGCGTGGCTGGCGGCGGTGAAGATCGCCCGCTTGTCGTTTTTCAGGACCTTGAGCCATGAGCCGATATAGGCGGCGTGGTCTTCGCGCACCTCCGGCGTCAATCCCAGATCGGCGGACAGGAAGGCGCTGCCAAGCTCGGCGACAAGCTCTTCCATGGCGTAGCCTTCATCGCCCCACCGCTTGCGCCCGAAATCGCGCTCGAGCCGCGAAGGGTGCCGCGTCCAGTGGGTGCATTCATGCGCGAGCGTAGCGTAGTAGGATTGGGCGTCGCGGAAGGTCTCAAAGGGCGGCATCTGCACATAATCGCCGGTCACGGTGTAATAGGCCTGATTGCCCCCGATTCGGATATCAGCGCCGGTTGCGGCAAAGAATGTGTCGGCGCCCTCGATGCGCTGCACCGGGTCAAGCTGCGGTTCTGCCTTCGCATAGAAATGATCCGGCAGGCCTTCCACCTGCTCGGCATTGAAAACCGTGTATCCCTTCATGAATGGGATATCGCGCTCGGTCTCATCGCCGGTGGTTTCATCGATCTCGGTTTTGCGGATGCGGTCGGCATAGACGACAAGCTCGCCCTTCTCGCCCTTGCGGACATGACCGCCGAGCTCTTTGGCCTGCTTGAAAGTCATCCAGAGCGGCGCGGCGTAACCGGCGGCGACGGCGGCGCTCCAGAGCATGATGACGTTGATTCCCTGATAGGGCACGCCATTGTGCCGCAGCGGCCTTGTGATCCGGCCTGCCGCGTGCTCGGCGTTCCACGGCTTGAGCCACGGCCTGACGCCCTGCTCCAGCTCGGCGACAATGCGATCGGTGATGCGCTGATAAACGTCTGATTTTTCCTTCTTCATTGGTCTTTCTCCTAGCCTTGCGGTTTGCGCGCAGCGCTGCTGCTGCTGCAAACCGGCTAGGCCCGCGCCAATGAGCGGGGGTCAGGCCGTCACAGGCCGGACGCGGGGAAAGGGGGATCACCCGTCTTGGCAGGGAGCATCTTGTCGCGCCGTAGGCGGGCGCGACCGAAAGACGGGGAATGCCCCGCGTCCGCCCCTTAAAGGGCTTGGCCTTGACGGCCCTGGGGTCGCAGACCCCGAAAAGAAAAAAGGAGTCAGCGCCGGGACGGCGCTGTCATGAGAGTCATGCGCGAGGGATTGAAGCCGGAGGGCCAAGACCTGCCATAAGCGGGGCTTGGTTCACGAAAGCCCGGTCCTGCGTAGCCGGAGGCGCAGCAGGGCGCGCCCGCTACCAAGTCAGTTCATAGCGGCTACTGCGTCCGGCAGATTCAGTTCTGCGTGCGAATCTCATCGGCGAGCGTCTTAAGGGCAGCCGCCTTTCCCTCAAGAGCCGTGAAGGCGTAGGGATTGAGAAACTGGCGACCCCAGAAGAAATTGCGGTCGGTTTCACTGAGAGCGGCCTCTTCGCAGACAGCGTTCCAGTGATCGCCGATACAGCGCAGCTGCGCCTGCACGATGGCAAGGGCCTTCTCATCCGTGACCAGGAAATGATGCGCGGCTTCAAGGCATGAGGCGATGCGGCTCATGCGGTTCTGGCCGCTGATCAGCATGGCCTGCGAGGCTTCCTGACCGGACCGGCCCTGCGGGCAGATGTCATAGGCGGGCGTCAGCGTCAGCCTGTCCCCGTCCCAGAAGGCGGCATGGTTGCGGGCATGATCATCGGTATTGCCGCACAGGATGTTGAACACGATGCGCGCGAACATCTCGCGCAGCGTATCGGCCGGATCGGTAAAGCGGTGCCGGATGATCTCGGCAAGGTCCTGATAGCTGGCATAGCGGGCCATCATTTCATCAAGGCCGAGCATCGTCAGCGCTGAGACCATAAGTTTGCGCTGCCAGCCGCCCCCTTCATGCACGCGATCGAACCGCTCGACCAGCAGCACGTCTTTGCCCGAGGCGCGCACCAGCGAGACCGGCGCGGCGTTGATCCCGCACAGCGCGGCCAGCCGCATGGCGATAAATTCGGCCTTCACCACACTATAAGTGTCGGACGAGGATGAGAACTTGGCGACATGCTTGACCGGGCCGTCTTCGATCAGCGCCTTCGGGCGCGCCCCGCCGATCGAACTGCCGTGATGCAGGGCCTGGTCTAGCTCGGGTGATAACGGAATGCCCTGCTCGACGCGCTGCGCAGATTCGATCAGCTCTTCAAGGCTTGCCCCTACCGGCGCGCGCGGCTCATAGGTGCTGGACGAGCGCTGAAAATCCAGCGCCCCGATCCGGTCCGAACCGGATTCGAGCAGGAATGTCAGCTCCGACAGATCAAGATTGTCGAGCTCATCGCCCTTGATGCCGAACTTGCGGTTCAGGATCACCCGCCGCCCCCAGGCATCGGGCGCGGCATCACGCATACAGCCCGGCATGGTCAGGCCGGTAAGCAAAGGCAGTTCGCCCGGCTCCAACGGCAATTCCGGCAGATAGAGTGGAATGGCTTCGGGCCGGTCGAGATAGCTCTTGCCGTAATTGAAGCTCACAAGGCCGTCATGGGCGTGAAGGCGACCGGCAACAACCGGCTCTGCCGCACCGGGCAGCCAGACCCAGACGAAGGCCTCATCATATGACGGGAGCCTAGAATTCATCTTCGACTCGCTTCCCGGCCTTGTAGACATGCTTGGGTAGCAGCGCGATCCGGTCATCGGCCCGGCCTGACAGTGCCGCGAGTCCTTTTTCATCGGCATCGAAGAGCTTCACGCCGACAATGGCGGCAGCCTCGAACATCAGGCCGATCTCCACCTTGGGATCGCCCTTTTCCATGCGCTGCAACGTGCTCCGGGCAATGCCAAGCCGCTCGGCCAGTTCATGCTCGGTCATCTTGCGCTGCTTGCGCCCAAGCCGGATCATCTTGCCGAGCAGGGCAAGGCCTTCGAGCGTATAGCGCGCATATGTCCTTTTCTGGCTCGCGGGCATAACAATCCTCATAATGACCGACACATAAGGCAAATCACCACGATATGCCTCATATATGGATCATTCTCTCACAAACTACCCGTCTCTGTCAATGATTGACCGCCACATCGGTCAAATCCTACAGAATCGCCTCATATAACGGTCAAATATCGCAAACTAGACGCTCAAGAAAACAGAATTGCAGTAGGATCGCCTACAGAGAGATTTTTCTGTTGACTCGTTCCAGCGTGCCCATTATATCTCTGTGCATGAGCTACAGAGCAAAAAATATGAAGCTGTCCGCACTTTGCGACGCCCAGAGCGGCTATACCGCCCGCTCGCGGCTTGAGCCGACGAAAAAGGGCGGCGTACCGGCGATCCAGCTGCGGGACCTCCAAGGGGAAGAAGATTTCGACCCGGCAGACGCGCCCTGCTACGCCCTTGGGCCTTCTTTCGAGCGGTATTGGGCGCGGCCCGGTGATGTCCTGTTCAGGTCGCGCGGCGAGCGCAACACCGCCGTCAGCATCGCGCCCGGCAGCAACAGTGCGGCCATCGCCATCTTGCCGCTGATCATCCTGCGCCCTGACCCGGCACTGGTGGACGGCAAATATCTGGCATGGTTCATCAACCAGCCGCCGGCGCAGCGCTATTTCGACAAATGCGCGCGCGGCACCGGACTGCGGATGATTCCCAAAGGCTGCCTGGACGGCCTGGAAGTCCCGGTCCCGGACCTTGCGACGCAGCGGCTGATCGTAGAGATCGACCGTCTGGGCCAGCGCGAACGCACGCTGATGGCCGAGCTCGCCGCCAAGAAGAAGGAATTCACAAGTTTCGCCCTGCTGGCGCAGGTGCGAAAAGCCCAGCCCCACGGCAATGGAGCTGGGCGATCGGTCGCCCGCCGGAGTGGAAGTCCTGCGGGCAAGTCGGAACGGACAAACAGATGAGGTCTAGCATGTCCATCCAAGTCGGAAACTACCACGCCGAAGGACCCTTCGGCAACGAGGGCAGCCTGCTGGCACGCTCCGGGGTCTATGTGATCCTCGGCCGCGGGCATCAGGCTGCAAACTGGAATGTCGTCGATGTCGGCGAATCCGAAAACATCCAGGACCGCGTGGCCTGCCACGACCGGGCACCGTGCTGGCGCGGCCAGGGCCATGGCCAGCTTGCCGTCGCAGCAATCTATGCCGATCAGCGTAACCGGATGCTGATCGAGCGCGAGCTGCGGCTTCAGTACAACCCGCCCTGTGGACTGATCTAAATAATCACTTGGGGCGGGCTTAACGCCCGCCCCAATATAAAACGCGAAAAGGATAATGAAATGACCGATAAACTTACACAGCAGGAAGTAAATCAGACCGCATGGGCCGCTTGCGACACGTTCCGGGGCGTCGTCGATGCCGGTCAATACAAGGATTACATCCTTGTGATGCTCTTCCTTAAATATATTTCCGATCTCTGGAACGATCACTATGAGACCTACAAGAAGCAGTTCGGCGGCGATAAAGACCGAATCCGCCGCCGCATGGAGCGCGAACGCTTCTACCTTCCCGAGGGCGCCAGCTTCTACGACCTTTATGAAAAGCGCGACGAGCCGAATATCGGCGAGCTGATCAATATCGCGCTGGAAAAGATCGAAGATGCGAACCGCGCCAAGCTCGAAGGCGTCTTCCGCAATATCGATTTCAATTCAGAATCCAATCTGGGCCGGACCAAGGACCGTAACCGCCGCCTGAAGCACCTGCTCGATGACTTCAACAAGCCGGCGCTCGATCTGCGCCCCTCGCGGGTGACCGAAGACATCATCGGCGAGTGCTACATCTATCTGATTTCGCGCTTCGCTTCGGATGCCGGCAAGAAGGCCGGCGAGTTCTACACGCCTGCCGCCGTATCCGGCCTGCTGGCCAAGCTCGCCGCGCCGAAGCCCGGCAACACGATCTGCGACCCGGCCTGCGGCTCGGGCTCGCTGCTCATCCGCGCTGCCGAAGAAGTCGGCTCGGATAACTTCGCGCTTTACGGTCAGGAAGTGAACGGCGCGACCTGGGCACTTTCTCGCATGAACATGTTCCTGCACGCCAAAGACGCTGCCCGCATCGAATGGTGCGACACGCTGAACAGCCCGGCGCTGGTCGAAGGCGATCACCTGATGAAGTTCGACATTGTCGTCGCCAATCCGCCCTTCTCGCTCGATAAGTGGGGCGCGGACAATGCCGAGCACGACCAGTTCAACCGCTTCTGGCGCGGCATTCCGCCAAAGTCCAAGGGCGACTATGCCTTCATCACCCACATGATCGAGATCGCCAAACGGCAATCAGGCCGTGTCGCGGTCATCGTCCCGCACGGCGTGCTGTTCCGCGGCGGCGCGGAAGGCAAAATCCGCCAGGCCCTGATCGAGGAAAACCTGCTCGATGCGGTCATCGGCCTGCCCGCCAACCTGTTCACCACGACCGGCATCCCCGTCGCCATCCTTGTTTTCGACCGCTCCCGCGAAGAAGGCGGCGCGAACGAAGACCGCAAGGACGTGCTGTTCATCGATGCCAGCAAGGAATTCACGCCGGGCAAGACCGTAAACGTCATGGGCGAAGACCACCTTACCAAGGTGCTCGAAACCTACCGGGAACGGAAGGAAGTCGAAAAATACTCTCACCGCGCGACACCCGAAGAGATCGCCGAGAACGACTTCAACCTCAACATCCCGCGCTATGTCGATACGTTCGAGCCCGAAGAAGAGATCGACATCATCGCCCTCCAAAAAGACATCAACGCCATTGAAGCCGAACTCGCCGATGTGCGCGCCCGCATGGCCAGCCACCTGAAGGAGCTTGGCGTCGATGCCTAAAGGATGGGTACAACAACCTCTGGCAGAGCTTGCCGACTTCTATTCCGGCGGGACGCCGAATAAGTCCCGTCCGGAGTTCTGGGGGGGGCCAATCCCCTGGGTAACGGTCAAGGATATGAAGGCCATGCGCCTGAATGGCGTCACAGAATCACTTACCGAGAGTGGGGCTGAAACGGTTCGCATAGCGCCCGCAGGCTCAGTATTAGTGCTCGTGCGCGGCATGGGCCTATTCAAAGATTTACCAGTCGTATTGTGCGACCGCCCGGTAGCCTTCAACCAAGACATCAAGGCGCTAGTGCCTGCTAACGGGATTCTGAGCGAGTTTCTTGCCTATTCCCTCGTGGCGAGAAAAGCGGAGATTCTGCGGCATGTAGAAAGTGCTGGTCATGGAACTGGTCGGCTCGATACCGACCTACTTCGCTCAACCCCGCTTCCAATACCCTCCCCGGAAGAACAGCAAAGAATTGTTGAAATTCTTCGCACCTGGGACGAAGCAATCAAAAAACTAGAAGTGTTTCGCGCTGCCAAGCAGGACCGTTTGAATGGTCTTACTCAGCAGCTTTTGGGTCGTGGGGGCGCATTTCCGGATCGGTGGGAGCGTCAGCCACTATCGGCAATATCGACGAGAATTCGTCGTCAAAACGGCGGAGACAATCACCCGGTGATGACGATCTCGGCGAAGTCGGGCTTTCTGATGCAGTCTGACAAGTTCGCCCGTGACATGGCCGGCAGGAGTGTAGACCGCTACATCGTGCTCCACGAAGGCGAATTCGCCTACAACAAGGGCAACTCGCTGACAGCACCTTTTGGCTGCATTTTCAGGCTCGACAGGCCGACCGCTCTTGTACCGTTTGTGTACTACTGCTTTGCCCTCAAGAAGGCGCTGAACTCGGAGTTTTATGCACACCTGTTTGCCGCTGGAGCCCTGAACCACCAACTTTCGCGCCTTATCAATTCGGGTGTGCGGAACGACGGGTTGCTTAATCTGAATGTTGACGACTTCTTCGACTGCAAGGTTCCCGTCCCACCAATCAAAGAACAAGGGCAAATCGCGCGGGCGCTAACCGCCGCGAAAGATGAGCTGGCCCTGCTCGACAAAGAGATTGAAGCCGTGCAGCGCCAAAAACGCGGCCTGATGCAAAAGCTCCTGACCGGAGAATGGCGGGTGCCATGTTGAGCGGACTCGCCAAACTCCTGTTGACCAGTACGGCCATCGCGCCGGTGCTGCTGACCTATGCGTGGGTCGCGTTCCAGGACGACGACCAGAAAATCGCGTGGCTGCTGCTGGCCGGGTGTGTCGTGCTCATTCTCATCTGCCTGGCGATCCTGCGCTACGCGAAGACAAATCTGGAACGGATGAAATTCGAGGCCGTATCGGTCGAAGCCGCCGATCGCGAGAATATTGCTTTCCTGCTGCTCTACCTGCTCCCGCTGTTTACCGCGCAATTCGACACGCTGAACTGGCAGGTCTGGCTGCCCGCGATTGTGATCTTCGGAGCAGTCGTGGCGACAGGCTACAGCTATCACTTCAATCCGCTTCTCGGGCTGATCGGCTGGCATTTCTACAAGGTCGGCACCAAGGAAGGCGTCACCTACGTCCTGATCACCAAGAAGCAACTCCGCAACGCAACCGAGGCGATCGAGGTCGGCCAGCTCACCGAATACATCGTCATTGACATGGGAGGCCGCTGACCATGCCCGAGAATCTTTTCGCAGCGTGCAGGAATAATGATCAGTTGATCGCGAAACGCGTCCGGCTCGACAACAATGTGCAGCAGGCCATAGAGACTATCTTTGCCGACCAGGAAACGCAGTTCCGGGAGGGCATCACCGACGAAGTTGATTTCGACGGTAGCTGGAACCCGGACGAGAACGAAGTCCTGACGCTGGACGTGCCGGACGAAGCGCAGCTCTTCATCGACACGATTGAAGCGAATGCCGTTGCAATCCCCGATATCGACACAGCGCATTTCGATCAGGAAGGCATCAAGGGCCTGTTCACCGGCACGACGGATGGCGGTGCGACAAAGGTTTTGATCCAGCAGTTTTCGACGCGGCAGATGCTGTCGCGAAAATTCTCGCTGCTCCAGGACGGCAACGCCTTCCGCAGGCTGACCGATCCCGCTTTCTCGCTCGACACGTCGCTGACATGCATCGCCGAAGACGGAAAGCTCAAATTCAAGAGCTTTCACAAGATGCGCGCGATCATCAATCTGATCGATGTCTACAAGGCCGCGACTGACCAGGAGATTCAAGCATTCGCCGGACATGCCAGTTTCGAAGTGGCGGACCCGGCGGCTTTCCTGGAAGTAGCCGATCAAACCACGCGCAAGCTGATCCATGCGATTTCCCGCGCCGGGACGCTGAATGATTACACCGCCGCCGATATTGAGACAGCAGCTAATGGTGTCGGCATAGGCATCACGCTCAACAATGGCCGGATCGTCATGCCAACCGAGCGTGCGGAGATCAAGAAGCTGCTGCGCTTCCTGGATGACGGGCTCTATGAAGCGCCGCTCAGCGGGCAGCGCTACATTACAAATTCGAAGAGGCCGGCATGAACGATCAGGCTTTTTCGCAAGGCTTCAACGCTGCTGAAAAATATCAGTCGCAAATCCCGGCGCTGCAAACGCTGATCGCGCTCGGCTTCAAACCGCTGTCACAAGCACAGGCGGACAAGCTGCGCGGCAAGCCGCGTAATGTCGTGCTCGATGACGTGCTCGTCGAGCAAATGCTCAAGCTCAATTCCTTCAGTTATCGCGGCAAGGAGTATCCGTTCGATCTGGAAGACGCGCATGAAGCGCTGCGCCGTTTAAAACCGACACCGGACAAGCTCAAGGGGCTGCTGGGCACGAACCAGGATATCTACGACCAGCTCGTGCTCGGCACGACGATCACCAAAGCGATCGAGGGTGACAGCAAGAGCTATTCATTTCGCTATATCGACTGGCAGAATCCTGAAAACAATGTCTACCACGTCACCGCCGAAATGGCGGTTGAGCGCACCGGCAGCACGCAGACCCGGCGCTGCGATATCGTCTGTTTTGTCAACGGCGTCCCCTTCGTGGTGATTGAGAACAAGCGTCCGTCAGAGTCACTGAAGAAGGCGGACAGCCAGCTACTGCGCTACCAGTTCGAAGACAATATTCCGCAGCTCTTCCACTATGCTCAATTGCTGATGAGCATGAAGCGGCAGGAAGCGCGCTATGCGACAGTCGGTACGCCGCGCAAATTCTGGCAAGGCTGGCGCGATAATGACGACCGCGATGAAGACATTCTCCCTATCATCAACCGGCCTCTCACCGAAGATGAAAAAGCCGCGGTGTTTTCCGGCGACATGGCTCCTGCCCGCCAATTCTTCGATGACCTTGCCGCCGCCGGCGACCGGGCGATCTCGGAACAAGACCGGCTGATCTATGCGCTTTGCCGGGCAGAGCGCCTGCTCGATATCATCAGGCGCTTCACGGTCTTTGATGCGGGCGTGCGCAAGATCGCGCGCCATCAGCAGTATTTTGGCATTCGCACCGCAGTCGAGCGCGTCAAGCAGCTCGACAAGGACGGCAAACGCCGGGGCGGCGTGATCTGGCATACCCAGGGCTCGGGCAAGTCACTGACGATGGTGATGCTGGGCCGCGCGCTGGCGCTAGACAAAGACATTAAGAATCCGCGCCTGATCATCGTCACCGACCGGGACGATCTCGACAAACAGATCAAGGGCACGTTCAAGTCCTGTGAAATGGAACCGGTACGCGCCGCGACCGGCTCGAACCTGACCGAGCTGATCGCGAACAAGACGCCACTGATCACGACGATCATCAATAAATTCAGCGCAGCGGCCAAAACCGGAAAATTCCGGGATGAGAGCGCTGACATATTCGTGCTGGTCGATGAAAGCCATCGAAGCCAGACGGGCCGCTATGGCGGGTTTGGCTCCTTTCATCGCGATATGCGGCGGATACTGCCCAAGGCCTGCTATCTCGGCTTTACCGGAACGCCCCTGCTCAAGAAAGACAAGAACACGCTGCATACCTTCGGTGACCTGATCCACAAATACACGATCGACGAAGCCGTTGCCGACGAAGCGGTCGTCCCCCTGCTCTATGAGGGACGCATGGTCGAGCAGCAGGTCAGCGGAGCGGTCATCGACACCTGGTTCGACAAGATCAGCGAGGGCCTGAGCGAAAAGCAGAAGGCGGACCTGAAGCGCAAATTCTCAAGGATGGATGCGCTGTCGAAGACCGGCCAGGCGATCCGGGCCAAGGCCTTCGATATTTCCGAGCATTACCGTCAGTTCTGGCAGGGCACCGGGTTCAAGGCCCAGCTGGTGGCGCCGTCCAAGGCAGCCGCCGTTCGTTTCAAGGAAGTGCTCGATGAGATCGGGCATGTGTCGAGCGAGATCGTCATTTCGCCACCGGATGACAAAGAGGGCAATGAAGAGGTCGATAAGGAATCAAAGGACCTCGTGCGCAAATTCTGGGACCGGATGATGGCCCGGTACAAAACCGAGTCGGAGTACAACCGGCAGATCATCGATGCCTTCAAGGGACCCGGCGATCCCGAAATCCTGATCGTTGTCTCCAAGCTTTTGACCGGCTTCGACGCACCGCGCAACACCGTGCTCTATGTGTGCAAGTCGCTGGCCGACCACAATCTGCTCCAAGCCATCGCCCGTGTGAACCGCCTGTTCGAAGAAGGCGGTCAGGAAAAGCAGTTCGGCTTCATCATCGATTATGAAGGCCTGCTCGGCGAGCTCGACAAGGCGCTCACGACCTACAGCGCCTTCGAAGGATTCGACCGGGATGACCTTGTCGGCACGCTCCACGATATCCGTGAGGAAATCCGAAAGCTGCCACAGCTCCATGACCAGCTCTGGGACATGTTCAAAGAGGTCAAAAACAAGAAAGACATGGAGCAGTTCGAGCAGTTCCTGGCGGACGAAGCAAAGCGCCATGATTTCTATGGCCGGCTGCGGGCCTTCGGGCGCTGCCTGCATATCTCACTGTCATCGGAAAAACTCTATGACGTATTCGACGAAGCCAAGATCGATCGCTTGAAAAAAGACTGGATGGCCTTTTCCGAGCTGAAGCGCTCGGTGCAGCTGCGCTATCAGGAAACGATCGACGTAAAGGAATTCGAGCCGAAGATTCAAAAGCTGCTCGACGATCACGTCACCGCGAAGCCTGCCGAGATCATCATCAAGACGGTCAATATCAACGACCCGGATGCCCTGAAGGCCGTTATCGAGGAAGAAGGCACGACGGCAGCCTCCAAGGCTGATCGGATCGCCAGCGCGACTAAGCGTACGATCACCGAGAAGATGAACGAAGATCCTGCTTTTTATAAGCAGTTCTCGGAAATGCTGGAGGAAACAATCCGCGACTATCGGGAGAAGCGGATTTCAGAGAAGGAGTATCTGAACAACGTCGTCGATCTTGCCAGCCGCATGGCGCGCAAGGATACCGGGCGGAAGGTGCCGGATAGCATCAAGTCGAATGAAGATGCGCAGGCCGTGTTCGGGATTATTGAGCCTATCCTGAAGACACTTGGCAATGGCGCGAACGACAACACCGCGGCCGATATCTCCCGCTCCATCATCGATATCATAAAGGAGCATCACATCGTCGATGTGTGGTCGAACGAAGTGGCGCAGAACAATATGCGCAATGCGATTGACGATTATTTCTTTGATGTCGTTCGCGATGAGAAAGGCATCGAGATACCCCTCGATAAGCTGGACGATATGGAACTCCAGATCATGGACGTCGCCAGGGCAAGGTTTCCGGGATGAGCGCGGAAACCCTCCAGCTGCCCTATGGCGATCGCAGAATAGAGTTTGAACTCACACGGCGCGAACGCAAAACCCTGGCAATCAGCGTTAGACCCGATCTGAGAATCGAGGTCGTCGCGCCCTTCGATGCTTCGCTGGATCGGATATTTGAGAAGGTGCGTAAGCGCGCGCCGTGGATTACGCGGCAGCTGCAATTTTTCGGGCAATTTCAGCCGCGCACACCCGAGCGCCGGTACATTGCAGGCGAGACGCACCGCTATCTTGGCCGGCAGTACAAGCTAAAGGTCTTGCCCCACATACAGGAGCGCGTGAAACTCCATCGCGGGCTTCTCATCGTTCAGACGCACAAGCCCAAACAAGCAGAAAATACTAAAGCGCTCGTTGAGGACTGGTATCGCGAACGGGCGCATATCAAGTTTCCCGAACGCATTGCCATTTGCCGGCAGAGCTTTCCCGATCCGAATGAGTTTGAGCCGAGCGGCGTAATCATCCGGCAACTACAGCAACGGTGGGGGTCAATGACGCCAACCGGAAAGCTCGTTCTAAACAAGTCCCTGATCCGCGCGTCGGTCGATACGATCGACTACGTCATTACGCATGAACTCTGTCATATCCGGCACAGCCATCACGGGC
Organism: uncultured Sneathiellales bacterium; assembly: GCA_964344385.1. Classification (GTDB taxonomy): domain Bacteria; phylum Pseudomonadota; class Alphaproteobacteria; order CAYFNG01; family CAYFNG01; genus CAYFNG01. The sequence goes on along the minus strand of CAYFNG010000002.1, from coordinate 7,585 downwards.
CGGAATTTTACAAGTTGCTCGACCGGGTCATGCCGGATTGGGAAAAGCGTAAAGTTAAACTTGAGCGCCAATTGGCTTAGTAGGGATTTTTGAAAGCACAATAAACATCCAATAAGGGGGTAAATATGCAGGTAGGAACACTCGCGATACAACATCTATTCGAAAAGGATGTTCTCTACCTCGTACCCCTTTATCAGCGGCCCTATGTCTGGAACGAAGAAGATCAGTGGCAGCCTTTGTGGGAGGACATGCGCCGGATCGCGGAGGTCCTGATGACCGGCAAGCAGCCGCGCGCCCATTTCCTGGGCGCGTCGGTGCAGGACCGCCCGCCGATGCCACCGGGCAACATCGAGACCAGATTATTGATTGATGGCCAGCAGCGCCTGACGACGATCCAGCTCTTCCTGAAAGCCTTTGAGGATGTTGTGCGCGGCAGCGAAGACAGCCGCTATCAAAGGGCTATCGACAAGCTGATCCGCAACAATCATCCCCTAAGCACCAGCCCGCACGAAGCTTTCAAGGTCTGGCCTACAAATGCCGACCGCGAGGATTTCGAGCGCGTTATGGAGGCTGCGGACAGGACCGCGCTGGTCAAGTCATATGGCGTCAGGTCTGACGCCAAGACCATCGGCAGGAACATCCCGGATGCGTATCTGTTTTTCCATGGCGCGATCATGGACTGGCTTGATGAAGGTGAGCCTTCCACAAGGGACGAGAAGATCGCCGCTTTGTATAGCGCGATACGCGACAATGTCAGGCTGGTCGTGATCGACCTTGATGACAAGGATGATGCGCAGTTGATCTTTGAGACGCTGAACGCGCGCGGCACGCCGCTGCTCGCCGCTGATCTCGTGAAAAATTCGTTGCTCAATGAAACCCAGAACGCCGGCGGCAACGCGGAAGCGGCCTATCAAAAATACTGGCAGCACTTTGATGTTGATTCGGGATTTTGGCGCGCTGAGGTCGGACGAGGTCATGCCAAGCGCGCCCGCATTGAAATCTTTCTCCAGCACGCCTTGACTCTGCTGACCAAAGAAGAGGTTTCCGCAGGGCACCTCTATAGCGCTTACCGCGATTTCTCGGTCTCGCCAGTCGCCGAAGACGCGACAGCGCGTCTCGAAGCATTCAAGAAATACGGCTTGATCTATAAGGAAGTGCAGCAGGGGCACGACACGCCCCGCATTCAACTTTTTCTCTATCGCCTGGGCACTATGGATGTGGGAACCGCTTACCCGTTCCTGCTCAAGCTCTTTGATGTGCTGGGCGATCGCGAAGACCTGCTCGTCGAAACGCTTTGCGATCTGGAATCATTCCTTATACGACGCATGGTGTGCCGTCTCAGCACGCGGGGCTACAATCGCCTTTTTGTCGATCTGCTGGCCGCACTCGACGGCGACGAGGAAGCCATTCCGGCAAGTGTGCGCAGCGCGCTGGCTTCGCGGACTGCGGAGTTCGACCGCTGGCCAACTGACGATGAGTTCCGGAAGGCATGGACCGGCAATCCACTCTATGAAAACCTGACGCGTCCCCGTCTTCGTATCCTTCTGGAAGGCCTTGAAGCCGGCCTGCGGGATAAGTTTGCGGAAACACACGAGGTGCCGAAGAACCTGACTGTCGAACATGTGATGCCGCAAAGCTGGGAAATGTTCTGGCCGCTCCCCGAGGGTGTTCAGGAAGCCAAGGCGATAGAACGGCGCAACGCGCTGATCCACACAATCGGTAACCTGACGCTGCTTAATGAGAAACTGAATCCGGCCCAATCGAACAAAGCCTGGATCAATACTGAAGACGAGGCAGACGGCAAACGTGAAGCGCTGCGTGATCACAGCGTACTTTTCCTGAACAAGCAGCTTTGTGAGAAAGAGCGCTGGGATGAGGACGCTATCGAAGGACGTGCGGCGGAACTATTCGATATCGCCACGTCCCTGTGGCCGGACGGAAGAAGCTAAGCCTCCAGCCCCCTGATCCCATCCAGCAGCACGCGCGTCGCGCGGCAATCATCCTCGTTGTAGTCGAGGATACGCTGCTTCACGGCGGGATCGCCGGTCTTGATCCACTGATCGAACCATTCAATCGAGGCCGCCCCTGACGGGTGCGTATCCCGCCAGCCGAAGCCGAGATATGTGGCGAGCGTCTTGATCGAGTAGTCCCGCGTCGGCCATTCGGTCGCCTTTAACACCACATCAAAATACAGATCGACAGCTGCTGCCGGATCGAACAGCGCCTCGATCTCATCGGCGCTACAGACATCCGGGTAGCGCTGCTGGAGCTTGCGGTAAATCGTGCGCTCGTATTTGGAGTAGTAGTAGATCGCACAGGGCTGGGATACCTGCATATAGCGCCAAGCCCCAGCAAAAGCATCGCGCTCCGCATCCGGGCTGGCTTCATCCGCAAAGAAATCCACAAACCGCTCGTTGTCATTATCACCACCAATGCGCTCAACAAAGCCATGCAGGTAGCAATGATCACGCATGGGATCGACTTCGATATCGAAGAATAGCTCGCGCTCGGCTGCCGGCAGACGCACCGGCGCCCGGAGATAGGGCTTGGCCTTATCGCCGGCGGCGATCAGCTTCGCCCGTTCATGGAACTTGACCAGCGTATTCGGCCCGATGCCGGGGAAGACGGTCTTCTTCCCCTGAATGAAACCATCGGGATTGATCTCCGCCAAATCGGGGATAGAGCCGATACGATCGGCCATCACATCACGCTTGGACCGGCCGAGCTCCGGGACCAGGGTTAGATCGTTAGCCGCGGAAAGCTGCTTCAGGCAAGCTGTGTACCAATGGCAGAGCTTGCAGACACCGCTGCTATAGGCGGCCTGCGTGGTCCCGCCATGATTGACGATGTTCTCGGCGGTATGGAGCGCTTCAAGATAGTCCTGCCAGAGCGTGCGCGGCTTTCGGGTGCCATAGGGCTCATCAAAGACATAGGGGACTTCTTCGCCATGAACGTCCCAGATGAAGCCGCGCCGCCCGGCTAGCAAGCCTTTGCGCTCCAGTATGTCGGTATAGAGCGCGAGTTGCACGGCATAGTGCTTTTTGGGCTTTCGGTTGTCTTCGTCGCCTTCCAGGCCTGCACCGGATTTGATGTCGCCGGCGATATAGCCGCCCGCTTCCTTGCGCAGCAGATCGGGATCACCAAGCAGGCCGCCTTCTTTGATGCGCGCGCTGTAGATCAGCGGAACGCCTTGCCGCATGGCCTCAGTTGTGCGGCGCTCTTTTTCATCCCCGGCATATTCAGAAAGATCGAGGAAAGGCGCGCCGAGCCCTTCGATGACTTCCTCTTCATAGAGACTCCCCTTCTCCCAGAGCATCTGGACGAAGGGATTGGGCTCATTCCGATCAGCCGGATTGCCAAAAACGTCCATCCGCACCCGGTGCGGACAGCTGATCAGGTCATAGAGCATCGAAGCTGTGATCGGCACAGTCATGAAATGAAGCTACCTACGGCTGAAAATGGCGTCAAAGAATTAGTAGAAGTTGTTCTTTGACTTTTTGCCACAAACTTGCCACAAGGAATCTCGGGGCAATTCAGGAAATAGCGGATTTCTGCGGGTTACAGCGGACCGGTATTTTGTGGCAAAAGCGGCCCCAAAGAGCCTATTTCTTTCCGTAACTTCTAGCTAAGATATTGTTTTGATTGTGGTGCCTCGGGGCGGATTTGAACCACCGACACAAGGATTTTCAGTTCTGATAAAAGACAAGCTATTCCGCGGCTTGCAGAGAGATTGCCACAGATTTGCCACAGGAATTTTCAGACAACGAGGCAAGCATTCCAAACCGGTTTTCCTCTTCCCACTCAACACGTTCAATGACATGGCCATAGACGTTCAAAGTCGTTTGGATATCGGAATGGCCCATTAGCGTTTGGATACGCTTAATGTTTACTCGTTGCTCAATTAGCATTGAAGCAAAGAAGTGACGGAGGTCGTAAGGCTTGTAACGTGGTACCTCCACTTTCTCGCCGTCCTTTTCGACTGTATCGACCAGACCGGCTTCCACGCATGCTGCTACAAAGCCCCGTCGCCGCCAATTGTTCGAACTCACCCATGAACCATTGGAGGTTGGAAACACCAAATCGTGCTTGTTCTTTGGAGCATGGTTGTCCGCATAGTGGCGTACCATGTCGATGGTAGAAGGACTGAGATCAATGAAGCGACGACCTGCGGCCGTCTTCGTAACGGAAATCTCGCGGCCACCAGCATCAAGAGCGCGATCAACCTTGACGCCCTTATCGGAAAGGTTGGAGCGGGCAACTACGAGATACTCTTGAGGGCGCATGCCGCTATCGGCCGCGAGATACAGCATAGGCCGATAGCGCTGCCATGTTTTTGCAATCTGTTGGTTCTTTGAATTCGCGAGGCGGTCAGCCGCGCTGAGTAGCGAAAGCACTTCGGCCTCCGTCGGTATCTTGACCGGTTCATCGTATCGAGAAGCCGATGTGACACGAACCCCAGCAGCAAAATCGTGCTGAAGTGATCCACGATTTACAAGTTCAAGCACCATCGAATGGAAATAGGACAAAACCTTGCGAGCTTGATCGCGGCTGTGATGTTCGAGCAGCCATGACCGAAAAGCGACCACATCCGGCGCTGTCAGTGCGGAAAGCGGCCCAGGCCAGTCGTAGGCTTTAATGATTTCGGCGCGGTAACGATAGGTCTTGAGCGTGTATTTTGTAACGGGATCACGTCCGGCACGCCCTTCTTTTTCGCACACGTCGAGCCATGTCTGAATCCCTTCGGATACGGTGAGCGTGCTGCCTGAACAGGCCGCAGATGCTTTGGCCTTGCCGCTTTCTAAAAACGCCTGCGCCTCTTTTCGGGTATTGAACGTCTTGTACGCATAGCCCGTCTTGCTGGCTTTGCTGGGATAGCGGACCTGATACGTTATGCCCTTCTTACCTTTTCTTCTTCTTATATCTGACATTACAATTCATGATAAATAAAGACTCTGTAAAATCAACCAATAATATAAAATGCACTAATATTTTGCACTATTTTCTGCTTGTATTTGCAATTCATGGTAAATCCTGACCAGCGTACCCTTTTCTATTTTCAGCTTGCCGTCGATCGGATCGACAAAGAACGGCAATTTGCGATTGCCGGTGGCATCCTTGTCGGCGGCGCGCTTCATCTGGCGTTCGTTCAGCTCGACGCCCATTTCGGCAAGCACCTGCCGGGCCTGGGTCAGTCCGATGTAACAAGGCAATTTCAATCCGTGTCTCTCCTTTCCGGTCCGGCGCAGTCCGCACCGCACCGCACCGCCTTGCCCGCTTACAAATCATAATCCTTGCAGGCGGGGCGGTAATGATGCGTGTCCATGTAGAAGATCGTGCCGCCGGTGGGTCGGCGCACCTTGATTTTCTCGCCATATTCGTTGGTTATGTGGAGCTTGAGGCGCGAGTGCTTGACGTATTGGACATTGTAGATGTCCCTGAGCGCCCGGATATCGGCGAGAATTGCATCGCGTAGCTCTTCCAGACTGATCGTTCCGAGTTCTTTATAGCCAATAGTCAACCCGTCGGGCTCAAACGGCCCGCTGCGCTTTTTCATCTCAAATACTTTCAAAAAACAAACTTCAGTATATATTTTCATAATACCACTTTCGGTTGCATACCCGCAAATTTTGCAAGCCCATTTAGTTCAGCGGCAACGCTTGCTCAGAGCGGCTTTTGGAGGATTGATCTGGCGCGCGTGACCAATCCCTGACCAGCGCCAAAGATTTCATTTGGTGGCCCTTTCGCCAATCTTTTGTTCATGCGGGCCACAAACAGCAAAGCACCGGCAAAGACAAAGCGGACGGACGCGATCGCGCCCGATCCGCGTTTTGCTGCGTTCGCCCGGTTGCTCGCCCGGCGCGCCGCCCGGCAGACTCTGGAAAAGGCAGGCGCTCTGAGTCATGATTCCCTAGAGCCGCCAAGAGATCAGAAGAAGGACAGGTCATGATGCGGGCCGTTATCTATGCGCGCTACTCTTCGGACAAGCAGCGCGAAGCCTCGATCGAAGACCAGATCAGGCTGTGCAAGGAACGCGCGGCCCGCGAAGGCTGGAGCGTCATCGGCAGTTATGAAGACCAGGCGGTTTCCGGGGCGAGCCTGATCCGCCCCGGCATCCAGGCCTTAATGCAGGATGCCCAGGGCGGGCGCTTTGATCTGGTCCTGGCCGAGTCGCTGGACCGGATTTCCCGCGATCAGGAAGATATCGCCGGGGTCTATAAGCGCCTGCGCTTTGCCGGCGTGAAGATGCTCACACTCTCTGAAGGCGATATCAGTGAGCTGCATATCGGCCTGAAGGGCACGATGGGTGCGCTCTATCTTAAGGAGCTCGCCGAAAAAACCCGCCGCGGGTTGCGCGGGCGCGTTGAGGCCGGCAAGTCCGGCGGCGGTAACAGCTACGGTTATGATGTCATCAAGACCGTGAGCGCTACTGGCGAAGCCGAGCGCGGCGAACGCCGGATCAACGAGCAGCAGGCACGTATCGTGCGGCGCATCTTCAATGACTATGCCGCCGGTAAATCGCCCAAGGCGATCGCCAAGGCTCTGAACAGGCAAGGCGTGCCCGGCCCGTCTGGCAAAGGCTGGGGCCAGTCCACGATCAACGGTAACTGGCGGCGCGGCACGGGCATCCTGAACAACGAGCTTTATGTCGGCAGGCTGGTCTGGAACCGCCTCAGCTACATCAAGAACCCTGACACCGGCAAGCGCATCTCGCGCCTTAATCCCGAATCCGAATGGATCATCAAAGACGTGCCCGAATTGCGGATCATCGATGAGACGCTCTGGGCCAAGGTCAAGGCGCGCCAGAAGGCACAGCACAAGGCGGGCGCGTTCCATGAGCATCAGCGCGCGCCCTATTTGCTTTCCCGCCTTTTAAAATGCGGGTGCTGCGGGGGCGGCTTCAGCAAGGTTTCGGCCCATCACTATGGCTGCTCGAACGCGCGCAACAAGGGAAGCTGCGAGAACCGCAGGACCATCCGGCAGGATGAGCTGGAAGGCCTGGTCATCACCGCGCTGCAATCGCGGCTGATGGACCCGGCGCTGTGCGCTGAATTCTGTGAAGAATACACGCGCCACCTCAACGAGCTGCGCGCGGAAAAGAACGCGGGGCTGATCGCGGCAAAGCGCGAGCTCGAAAAGCTGACCAAAGAGCACGCGAATCTGATTCAGGCGATCAAGGACGGCGTGCCGGCATCCACGGTCAAAGATGATCTTGCCCGCAACACGGCGCGGCAGGATGAACTCAAAGCGCAGATCGAAGGGCAGGATGAAGAGCCGGTGCTGCTCCATCCGCAAATGGCAGCCTACTACCGGCAGCAGGTCGCCGATCTCGCCGCCGCCCTGAACGATGATGAGTACCGCAGCGAAGCGGCGGAAATCATCCGCTCACTTGTAGACCGGATCGAGCTGAGCCCGAACGCAGACGGCAAACTCGAAATCGACCTCTACGGCGATCTTGCCGGCATCCTGAGCCTGGCCGCGCAAAAAGAAAGGCCGCTCGATCAGAGCGACCCTTCGGTACAGCAGGTTAAGTTGGTTGCGGGGGCAGGATTTGAACCTGCGACCTTCAGGTTATGAGCCTGACGAG
>CAYFNG010000001.1:0-766860 GCA_964344385.1 uncultured Sneathiellales bacterium | reverse complement strand
GCTCGTCAGGCTCATAACCTGAAGGTCGCAGGTTCAAATCCTGCCCCCGCAACCATCACCCCGCCGCGCCGGCCTTCCCTTCACTCGAAATACCCGCAATCCTCGCCACCGGAAACCGCCCTACCGCGCGGCTTCTTCCAGCGTATTCGGTGTGGTTTCCTCGCTCTTGTCGGTGTCCGCCTGATTGCGCCAAGTCAAGGCGCCGATTTACCGGATCGGTATACTGATCCCACGTGATTGGCAGCAACCGGATGGTGCGCCATGAGCGATATGGCCGAGTTTTGTGATGAGTTCGGCCCGCTGAAAATTATCCAAGTCTGCGAGCCGTCAATTGAATTGCGGGCCGTACTGGTGGTCGACAACGTGGCGGCCGGCCCTGCGATCGGCGGATTGCGCCTGGCGCCCGACGTCACCGTCGAGGAATGCCGGCGTCTGGCCCGCGCCATGACCCTGAAGAATGCCGCCGCGGGCCTGCGCCACGGCGGCGGCAAGTCGGTGATGATTGGCGATCCGGGCATGCCGCGCCACAAGAAGGAAGCGATGATCCGCGCCTTCGCCTGCGCGCTGCGTAGCGAAGACATGTACATTTTCGGCCCAGACATGGGGACCGATGAAAGCTGTATGGCGTGGGTACACGACGAAATCGGCCGCGCCGTCGGCCTGCCGCGGGAACAGGGCGGAATTCCCCTCGACGAACTGGGCGCCACCGGGTTTGGCTGTGCGCACGCCGCCGACGTGGCGACGGGGTATTGCGACCTGGAACTGGACGGTGCGCGAGTCGCCGTACAAGGGTTCGGGAATGTCGGCATGCACGCCGCCAGGTTCCTGGCGGACCGCGGCTGCGTTTTGGTGGCGGCGGGCGATTCGAGCGCGACCGTGCACGATCCGGCGGGGCTGGACGTGGCGGCGCTGATCGCGATCAAGAAGGACGGCAAGTCGGTGGCGGAGTCCGGTCTTGGCGCGGTGTTGGCCCGTGATGCCGTGATCGCTGTGGATTGCGACATTCTGGTACCGGCGGCCCGGCCGGACGTCATTCGGGAAGACAATGTCGATGTGGTGAAAGCCCGGCTGATCGTCGAGGGGGCGAACATTCCGGCGACCTTGGCTGCCGAAAGGCTGTTGCACGAGCGCGGCCAGTTGGTGCTGCCCGATTTCATCGCCAATGCGGGCGGGGTCATCTGTGCCGCGATGGAATATGCCAAGGCGTCGGAGGCGGCGGCGTTCCAAACCATTGAGGAAAAGATCCGGGCCAATCTGGCCGAGGTCCTCGACACGGTGAAGGCCGACGCCCTGCTGCCGCGCGAGGCCGCCCGGCATTTGGCCGAGGCAAGGGTGCGCCGGGCCATGGCACACCGGCGCTGGACCCTGTTCTGACGGAGGTGCACCATGTTTCGCATCCGGTTCCACGGGCGCGGCGGCCAGGGGACGAAGACCGCGAGTCGCATTCTGGGGCGCGCCTTTTTTCTCGAGGGGTTTGAAGTCCAGGAAGCGCCCCGCTACGGCGCCGAGCGCCGGGGCGCGCCGATCTTCGCCTATGTTCGGGCCGGGCGCGAAACCATTCAGGAGCGCGGCATCATCACCAACCCGGACCTGGTCCTGGTTGCCGACGACACCCTGGTTTCGGTGCCGGTGGCGGGAGTGATGCAGGGAATTGACGCGCGCACGGTCCTGCTGATCGCCGGGCCGGACGACGCGGCAACCTGGAATGACCGGCTGCAGACGGAGGCCCGTATTCTGACCGTGCCGGCCATGGCCACCGGCGACGGCACCGCCAAACCGCACATCGGGGTGATCTGTGCCGGCGCCGCGGCCCGCCTGGTCGGCTGTATTTCGGAAGCGTCATTGCTGGCGGCGGTCGAGGCCGAGCTGGCACCCCTGGGCGCGGCCGTGGCCCAGGCCAACCTGGCACCGGCGCGGAACGGCTTCCAAGCCATGGCGGACCACCACGGGCAGGTCTCCGAACGGCCGTCCGGCGACGCGGCGGCCGTGCCCGATTGGATCGACATTCCGTTCGAGCCGGCGCGGGTGTCGTCGCCGACGATTCACGCACCGCTGACCAGCGTGCTGGTCCGCACCGGCCTGTGGCGGACCCTGCGTCCCGAATTAGAGGCCGAGCACTGCAAAAAATGCATCTGGGTGTGCGCCTCGGTCTGTCCCGACGGCGTTATCGGTGTCACGTCGGACGGCTTTCCGGCGTTCGACTATGACCATTGCAAGGGCTGCATGATCTGCGTTGCGCAATGCCCGCGCCACGCCATCCTGGCTTTGCCCGAACGTGAAGCCGCCGGGGCTTCGGGGGGTGCCGCATGAGCCGCGACCTTTTGACCGGCAACACCGCCGCCGCTTGGGGCGCGCGTCTGGCCGATGTCGACTATTGCCCGGTCTTTCCCATCACCCCGCAGACCGAAATCATCGAAACCCTGGGCCATTGGGTCGATCGCGGCGAGATGGACGCGAAGATCACCATGATGGAATCCGAGCATTCCATGATCACCGCCGCCGGTGCCGGCGCGCTGGCCGGTGCCAGGGTGTTCACCGCGACGTCGAGCCAGGGGCTGCTGCATGGCATTGAGATGCTGTACAACGTGTCGGGCTGGCGTGCGCCGCTGGTAATGGTCAACGTCTCGCGCGGCCTGGCCGCGCCGATCACGCTGGAGCCCGATCACAACGACATCATGGCGGCCCGCGATTCCGGTTTCCTGCAACTCCATTGCGCGACCTGCCAGGAAGTGGTGGACAGCGTCCTGATCGCATATCGCCTGGGCGAGGATCCCCGGGTTCGCCTGCCGGTGATCGTCAACCTGGACGGTTTCTATCTGTCTTTTACCCGCGAGCCGGTCGATCTGCCCGATGCCGAACCGGCCAAGGCCTATGTGGGCGCCTTCGATCCTGGCGAGCACGGTTTCCGTGCCGACAGGCCATTGAGCGAAGCAGTCGCGGTGGTGGGCGGGCCCGCCTATTCCTACTTCCGTTACGAACTGCACCGGGCCGCCGAACAGGCGATCACCGTCTATGACGAGGCGGCGGCCGCGTTCGAAACCGCGTTCGGTCGCAGCCATCCGGCGGTGGCGACTTACCGCATGGACGACGCAGAGATCGCCTTTGTCATGATCGGTGCGTTCGCCACCAAGGCGCATGACGCGATCGACCAGATGCGAGCGGCCGGAGTCAAGGCTGGCCTGGTGCGCCCCCGCCTGTTGCGCCCGTTCCCCGCCTTGGCATTAGCCAACCTGTTGGCCGGTGTTGCCGGCATCGCGGTGGTCGACCAGAACATTTCCATGGGCAAGGGCGGCGTGCTGCACGCCGAAATCGCCTCGGTCCTGTATGGCCGCAAGGACCCGCCAAAATTACTCGGCTTTATCGGCGGGCTTGGCGGGCGGGACATTGGCGCCGGCGAGTTTGCCGAAATGGCCCGCCAGGTCCAGGAGGCGGTACGCACCGGCGAGGTGCCGCCGATCCGGCTGCTCTACACCGCGACCGAATTGCGCGAAATGCGCAAGCTGCAGGCGGTCGCGGCCGTCGAACGACACCAGGTGCGAGAGGAGGCGGACCAATGACCGAACCTCAAAGCTTCAAGGCATTGAAGGACCTGCCCTCGGAGCACCTGCTGGGCGCGGGCACCGCCATGTGTGCCGGCTGCGGCGGATTGGAAGCGGTACGGGTGGTCTACGACGTGCTGGGTGCCAACACGGTTTTCGTCAATGCGGCGGGCTGCATGACGTTGAGCTCGATCTATCCCTTCACGCCCTTTGCCGGGTCATGGCTCTACACCGCCATGGGTTCGGCCGCGGCCGGTGCGCAGGGTGTCCGCGACGGGCTGGACGTGTTGAAGGCCAAGGGGCGTTTGAGCGACGAGGCGGACCTGCAGGTCGTCGTCCTGGCCGGCGACGGCTCCAGCTATGGCATGGGCCTGTCGGCGACATCGGGTGCGATCGATCGGGACCTGGACTTCGTCTATCTGTGCTACGACAACGAAGGCTACGGCAATACCGGGCAGCAGGCGTCCGAAGCGACCCCGTCGGCGGCCAAGACCTCGACCACCGAATTGGGCAAGGTCGGCACCAAGAAGGACCTGTTCGGCCTTTGGGTGGCCAACCGGCCCGCCTATTGCGCGACGGTCATCGGTGCCGAACCGCTCGACCTGGCGCGCAAGATCGCCACCGCGAAATCGCTGACCGGCCCGCGCCTGGTATTGGCCCTGTCGCCCTGTCCCACCGGATGGGGGTTCGATCCCGAACTGACCGCGAAACTGGGCCGGCTCGCGGTCAAGACGGGTGTCTGGCCGCTGAAGGAATACCGCGACGGCAAGCTCACCCACACGCGGGTCCCGCATCCACGGGTACCGGTGGAGGAATATCTCAAACCGCAGGGCCGGTTTCGCCACCTGTTCGAACCGGTGCGAGATGAGGCGGCGCTTGCCGCCATCCAAGCCCAAGTCGACGCCTATTGGGATAACCTTTCGTGACCGAAACGCTCAGCTACTGGCGGGACGACGGGGCGGAGCCGCTGCTGACCGCGACCATCCCGGAGCATTTTGCGGCCATTGCCGAAACCTTCCCCGACCATGAAGCGGTGGTGTGCCGCCACCAGAACCGACGGTTGACCTACGGCCAGCTGGCCGACGCCGTCGATGCCGTGGCCCGTGGATTGGCCGGCCTGGGTTTTGCCAAGGGCCAGCGGGTCGGCATCTGGTCAACCGACAATATCGAATGGCTGCTGGTGCAACTGGCCACCGCGCGGCTCGGGATTATCCTGGTCACCATCAATCCGGCCTATCGGGCCCGCGAACTGGCCTACGCGCTGCGGCGGTCGGAGGTGCAGGGATTGGTGATGATCCCGGACTTCCGGACCAGCGACTATGTCGCCATTCTGGGCGAGGCCGGCCGGCCGGCCGGTTTGCGCGCGGTGGTGCTGTTCGACCCCGCCGCCCCGATGGCGACCGGCAAGCCGAACGCGACCTACACGACCTGGGCGGACATGCTGGCCGCCGGCAAGGGCGTGACGCTGCCGGCGCTCGATACCCTGGATCCTGGCGATGCGATCAACATCCAGTACACCTCGGGCACGACCGGGCGCCCAAAGGCGGTGGTTCTGACGCACCGCAACATCCTGAACAACGCCCACGACGCGGCGCGGATCATGGGGTTCAGCGAAGCCGACCGCCTGTGTGTCCCGGTCCCGTTTTACCATTGCTTTGGCATGGTGCTGGCCAACCTGCTGTGCCTGACCGTCGGCGCCTGCCTGGTCATCCCCTCGGCGCATTTCGACCCCGGGGCGGTGCTTGCCGCCGTTGCGGCCGAGAAATGCACCGCGGTGCATGGCGTGCCGACCATGTTTATCGCCGAACTGGAAAGCCCGGATTTTGCCGCCGCGTCGCTTGCCAGCCTGCGCACCGGCATCATGGCCGGCGCGCCGTGCCCCGAACCGTTGATGCGCCGGGTGATGGCGGACATGCATTGCCCGGAAATCCTGATCGGATATGGCCAGACAGAGGCGTCGCCGCTGACCCATCTCACCCGCCGTGACGACAGCGTGGAACGCCGGGTCCGGACCGTCGGGCGCAACCTGCCGCACCAGGAAGTGAAGGTCGTCGAGCCAGCGACCGGGACGACGCTGCCGATTGGCACGGTCGGCGAGGTCTGTTTTCGCGGCTACCACATCATGCAGGGATATTACGGCGACCGGACCGCGACCGAAAAAGCGGTTGACGGCGACGGTTGGCTGCACTCCGGCGATCTGGGCACGATGGACGGCGACGGTTACCTGCGCATCACCGGGCGCCTGAAGGACATGATCATCCGGGGCGGCGAGAATATCTACCCGGCCGAGATCGAGGCCTGGCTGTTCGAGCATGCGAAGATTGCCCAGGCCGCCGTGTTCGGCATCCCCGATGCGCGCCTGGGCGAACGGGTCGTCGCCTGGGTGCAGCTGCATGACGGCGCCCATGCGACGGAAGCCGAGATCCGAGACTATTGCGCCAAGGGGCTGTCGCACTTCAAGGTGCCGTCGCAGGTGCGTTTCGTCGACGCCTTTCCGATGACCGTCACCGGAAAGATCCAGAAATTCCGGATGCGCGAACAGGAGGAAGATCTCTGCAATTCGGCTTCGGGAAAAGGCTGACCCCTCGGCGGACCGGGTGAGGGCCTGCCAGTGGGCGGCTGGGCCGACCGCGGCGAACCCATGGGCAAGGCCCGGAAAATACCACTAAAAAATCGCCAACCGGTCGAACTGATCGAAGGGCGTAACGATTGGCGTTGCAGTTTCGTCGACGGGGCGGAAGCTTACTTCGATCCCGACGGCCGGCTTCAATCCTTCAGCCTGTCTCGCAGCACTGTGGGTGTTTCCACGCTACAGTGAAATCACGTAACACGCCTGTTTTTCGACGACGACAATGCGGACAAACCAGCCACTGAGCAAATAGGGATCAATGTCCGCCAGGTGTGTTTATCGGCCGCTCTCGGAGCAATGCCTGAATGCATGTTTCGCCTCAAACCACTCAAAACGCTCCAGGTCAGTGCGGGCTTCCTGTGCCGGCATCCGGTGTATCGGGTCGATGGAATGGGCGCCAACGCTATGGGCCAATCAGCCTCGCGCGCCAGTTGACCTCCTGGTGCGCTCGAGGATCCTCCACCTCCAACTCCCCGCCCAAAACGCCTTCGCGGATGTAACAGGGATAGGGATATCCTGCGAGGTAGAATAGGAAGTCACGCGCATCAAGGAAAAGGCAGATCCCGATCACGACGATCTGGCTCCAGACAAACCAATCGAACAACGGGGCCTCACCGATTGGATGTTGAGACATCACAAGCAGCACCAATACGGGACCAAACGTCAGCAGGTGACAGATACCAAGCGCGCGGGTGAGCGGTATGATCCCGTCCAGTCTACGTACGATGCACATGGCCGCGACCCTCGCGCCAAAAACGGCAAGGGTCTCGATCTTGAAGCCAAACAACGGGGCGAGTATCCATTGAGGAAAACACATGACCGGCGCCCAAATCAGAATTGCGGCTGCGCTCGGGCTTCCTGCCTTTATGCATTTGACCAATCCGGCAGTGTGTTCCACGACCACCCACCACTGGCTCTCGAACACCCACCATATCGACGATGCAAAATGGCGGATTGTCGATCTGTTCCTTGAGTTGGCTGAGATACCGGTCTTTCTCATATTCGATCTCCAATTCAGATGCCGGTGTTTTTCACCGCCACGTCAGGGGCACTGTTGCCACAGCGTCAGGATAACGAACTAATCGAGGCTTTCTCGAATTCGATCGCGGAATCCTATGTCGACACTGCCAGCGATGTGGCTTTGAGGTTTGATGTCCGCCTGATGCTGGAGACATTTGCCAAACGCACATTTGAAGTCATGCCGTGCGTAGCGCTCAAGGATGGTGTCGAGATCGGGTGTGGGAACCTCGTCAAGCCGGAGGCCCAACAGATCAAGCGCCGCGCCGTAATGCACAAAGGCAATCTCGGGCTCTCTTTTGTCGGCGATGGTGACAGATGAATGCAGCGCCACCGCGTCATGAACGAGGTCGCATTTCGGCGCCGGCAGGCCATTTTCAGCGCAATACGCGCGGGCCCGTTTCGCCCCGACCCACTCAAACGATCCGGGCTCTTCGGCGAGGCTCTCCGTCAAGCCCAGATCGTGCAGGACCGAGGCCACATAGACCAACTCGCGGTCGATGTTCACGCCGTTGCGTGCCGCCAGCACGGCGGCAAAGCAGTAGGTCCTGTGGACATGGGCCAACAGCATCGGCGATGACAGTTCCGACGCAACAGCGGCCGCTCCCGTCGCCAGCGCGGAATCGGGAATGGCGTAATCGTCGGGCAGCACATCGAACTGCCGGCGGATACCCGTGGCGATCTTGACGCGCCGGAGCTGGTCCCCGAGCTTCATTCCGACCAGGCGTGAAACAAGTACGGGTTTGCGTGGGCGCCCCGGATCTGTGGAAATATCTATCATCTCACTCTCGGCTGTTGTCTTTCGCAATAATCCTTGACCTCCCGAGACGACATCGGCCCGCTATGACCCAGAAAAAAGTTCTCAAACCCCTGCGATACGAGCTGTTGCAGAGAGGTCAAAACAGCACCCCTGTCCTCTTCGAATGGAGGGGGTTTGGCGCGGCCCCGGAGGGCGATTCCGCCCATCAGAATGCCCGAGGAAACGAGGTCCCCGACAAGAACCTGAGTGTCGGAGAGCGCATCCGAGATCGAGCCCTTCGTATGCCCCGGGGTGCAGAACACGGTCCCGTTCATGCCGATCACCAAAGCAGTCGATTGACTGTCGTGACGGGTTCTTCAATCCGGGGATCATCAATGATCAGATGCCCGTTGCGATGATGGTCGCGCATATAGGCCGGAAAGGGCCGCCCGGCGACGTGCAGGAGCAGGTCGCGAACATCCATGTAGAGGCAGGCGGCGATGGTGACGTAGTAAAGCAAGAAGGCCGGGGCAAGCACGCCCCAATTGGCGTAAATCGCCGTGAATTGGAGCGAAAAATACACGAAGAGCGGCCCATAGGTAACCAGATGACATATCCCAAGCGCCCGGGTGTAGGGCATGTAGCGGTCCAGCAACCAGACCACGTGCATTGCCACGTAACGCGCCAGAAAGATCATCACGACATCAAGCAGCGGCGCACCGAACAGCGCGAGGATGGGCGCGAGGACTTGCGGGAAGACCATGACCTTGGCCCAGATCGAGGTGAGGCGCCCGGTTGGAGAGCCTGGAAGGTCGAGGATCTTTCGATGCTCGGTGATGACGTCGAAAAACCGCGCGATGCTGGGATGCGCCATGAGCTTCATTGCTCCACTAGGGTGGAAACGAACCGGGCCGTGCGGCGGGCAAAGCCGGTCAGGGTGTCGCGCGCTTCACCGGCCCGGGCGCGCACGGCGACGGAGTGCATGGCGGCGGCGGATTGGTCTGCGGCGAATTGGATTCGATCGGATGGGAGGCCCGGCGCCATTCTCTCGAAGGTCGCGCGGAGCATCCTGTTGAGCCGGTTGAGCCGCTGGCTCAGCGCGGCGCCGATCTCCGGATTGCTCGGGGCTTCTGCGATTGCCGTCCCGACCAGAAAACACCCAAGCTGCTTGCCGGCTTCGTCGTCGAAATATCGGTCGATCATCCCCAGCAGAAAGCCCTCGATTGCACGCCGGGGGTCTTTCGCGGCGGCCAGTCCGCTTCGAACATCCGCCAGGCTCTCCAGAAAAACGTCCATGGACATCAGGTACATGTCCACCTTCGACCCGAAAGCCCCGTAGAGGCTCGGCCGAACCATGCCGGTGGCCTTCGACAGATCGTCGAGCGACGTGGCGGCAAACCCCTTTTCCCAAAAGACATGAAGGATCGCCGCGCGCACTTTCTGCTCGTCATATTTTCTCGGTCGCCCGCGTGGTCTCGCCATGGATCGTCCTTTGCGTAATTTTATGCGAATCAGTATATTAATATGAAGCGGGCGTCAAGTTGCCGTTGATTGCAGGCAACCAGACAAAACGCAGCTTTGATGAGAACGGGCTCGATGCGGACCTCTGTCGAGAACGTTGAACCCATGGGCAGGGTCCGGAAAATACCACTAAAAATTGCCAATCATTTCCTGGTAACAAACCGTTAATCGCAGGTTTGTATTCTGGTGGCTGGCAGTCGATCCAACCCCCCGCGTTGATCGAGAGGAGGTTGGATGAAGTTGACCGATCCGTCTGGCGCCCCGGTCCAGCGGGGCGACCTGTGGGATCGCGACTCCGGCGATGGCTGGAGCCGCCTTCGCATCACCACGGCCGGCAGCCCGGTCGATCTGATGATCGAATTGACCGAGGACTGGCTGCCGCCCTTCTATGTCCTGTATGTCCACGTGGCGCCGCGAACCAGCCACCAGGCCGGGCGCTATCAGTCACCGCCGCTGGCGACGTGGTCGGAACTGCGCTGGTTCCTCGACCGGTTCCGTGACCTGTTGGAGCACGATGCGCGCCAGAACCTGTGGATCGCGGCGCCTGAGGACGAACGGCAGATCATCTATGACCGGCACGAAGTGGTCTACGCCTATGGCGATGACGAGCGCGTGTTGGCCGAGTTGGAGCGGCTGGGGTTCGAACAGGGCCGGATCCAGGTCCCCGAGGCGCATCAGCATCATTATCACCTGGAATACGACGCCCGCGCCACCGAACTGATGCGGTGCTGGGACTGGCAGCATTCACCGCTGACCAACGGCGACGACCAGCACTGAGCGCAAGGGTTTGACCTGACCCGAGGCCGGGTCAGGGGCGAACCAGCTTGTCCAACAGGCCGGCCAGGGCGCGGCGCTCGTCCGGGGTCAATTTGTCGCCGACCGCGCTGTGCATGGCCGGCCCGTAGGTGCGCCACATCCGCCGCCGCATGTCCCGTCCCGCTTTGGTGAGGGCGATCAACTGTCCGCGCCCGTCCGTAACACAGGGGCGCTGCTCGACCAGTCCGGCGTCGCCCATGCGGCCGACCAGCCGCGACAGGCCATATTGCGGCAACAGCAGGCGCTCCTGCAGTTCGAACGGGCGCAACGTGGCGTTCGGCGTGCGCTCCAGCTCCAACAGCACGTCGTACCAGGCCAGCGGCGGCAGCCCTGCGCCTTTCAGGGCAGCCTCGACCGCTGAAAGCGCCGTTTTGTGGGCGCGCAGCAGCCGTACCCAAGCGACAACCGTGGTTTCAGCCGGATCGGACATGCCGTGGTGGTAGATGCGAACGCATTGATTGTCAATCTTCAGCCCCTATATAGATGCGAACGCATGTAAATCCAGGAGAGACAGATGCCCGACCTTCATCTCATCAGTCATCATCTTTGCCCCTATGTGCAGCGGGCGGTTATCGTTCTCGGCGAAAAGGGCGTGCCGCACCGGCGCACCTATATCGACCTGGCGGACAAGCCGGACTGGTTCCATCCCGTATCGCCCTTGGGACGGGTTCCGGTCCTGTTGGTGGGCGACGTGGCGGTATTCGAGAGCCAGGTCATTGCCGAATACCTGGACGAGGTTACTCCGGGGTCGCTGCACCCTTCGGACCCGTTGGAGAAGGCCCGTCACCGGTCCTGGATCGAGTTCGGATCGGAAACCCTCAACGCCATCGCGGCGTTCTACAACGCCCAGGATGCGCAGGCTTTTGCCGAGAAACAGGCGGCCCTGCGGGCGAAGTTCGCCCGGGTGGAGCCAGAGATCGCCGGCCCCTTGTTCTCAGGTGCCGGCTTTCACCTGATCGACGGGGTCTGGGGCACGATTTTTAGGTACCTCGACGTGTTCGAAACGATTGGCGATTTCGGACTAATGGATGGCCTGGAGAAAGTCCAGGCTTGGCGCGATGCCGTTTCCCGCCGTGCTTCGGTCGCGGCGGCGCCTCCGGCGGGGTACCCTGAGCGGCTGGTCGGGTTCCTTGGTAACCGGCCTTCGCATTTGGGAGCCTTGGTGCGGGGGCAAAATCACACCTGATCGGTGTTCCACAGGCGGAATTGCCTAATATTTGATCATCACTTTTGCCCTGCACAGAAACAATGCAACTTGAAAATGGGCCTTCGGGCCGTTATGCTGCGGTGCAGCAAAAGTAGGGAAAACGGCTCGGAGCCGTTGGGGGTGGTGAAAAGGTGTTGCGTTGCGTTCCGCCGAGGTAGGCATGCGAATTCTGGTATTGGACGAAAGTGCACGACGTGCGGACATCCTTCTGTCCGGTCTCAGGGATGCGGGTTATGCGGACCTGCATTTCCTGCCCGATATCACCCACTTGATCGAGAATATCGCCCGGATCTCACCGGACGCCATTCTGATCAATTTCGAGAACCCCAGCCGCGACAGCCTTGAACAGCTGTTCCGCATCACCCGAGAGATCCGGCGACCGATTGCCCTGTTCGTCAATGAAAGCGATCCGGACATGACCCGCGCGGCCATTCGGGCCGGGGTCAGCGCCTATATCGTCGACGGTCTGAAGCGCGAACGGGTCAAGCCGGTGGTCGAGGTTGCCATCTCGCGTTACCAGGCGTTCAGCGAGTTGGAGCAGCGCGTCGCGCTGGCGGAAACCGAACTGGTCGAGCGCAAAACCATCGAACGGGCGAAATCCATCCTCATGACGCGGCGCAATCTGTCAGAGCCCGATGCACATGACGCGATCCGCCGCATGGCCCGCGACAAGGGCAAGCGAATGGCCAGCGTGGCGGAGAGCATTCTGACCGCCCACGAATTCGGAATCTGATACAAATTTATTCACCTGGCGAAAAGACGACCAAAAAACAGGCAGCCTTGGTGCGTTCTTTCTGGATTTCGATTCCTAAACTGTTTGATTTTCAATAACTTAGGATTCTGGCACAGCTCTTGCCAAGAAGGATAGCGAAAGCCGGATCGGCTTTTCATCTGCTCACCGCGCAACGGCGTGCGGACCTGAGCAGCCTTAGGCCCCATGACGGGTGGACGCCGGTGGTGCCGGCGTTTGCGGGAACAGAATTTGTGCGCGAAGGCGCACGCTCGGTCATGAGGGTCATTGGAACATGCATATCAACTTGATAACGCCGGTCGGAACCAATGTTCTCGTGCTCGACGAGAACCCGGACCGCGCCAGGGCGACCAGGCACATGCTGATCGAGCAGGGCTACTCGGTGGGTGAGGTGCTTGCCGATCCTGCTGCCTTGGCCGACCGGATTACCGATACCGCCGTTGACACTGTTCTGATCTTTGCGCCGACACCCGATGTCGTGCTGCTCGACAGGTTGCGCGCCTTGCCTGACCGCTTGCGCCGACCGACCGTGTTGATCACCGAGGACGGGTCGTCGGATGCCATCCATGCCGCCGTCGCGGCCGGTGCCAACGCCTGCGTGGTGGTCGGCGTCAACGGCAATCGGGTGCGGTCGGCGATCGACCTGGCAATGGCCAATTTCAATAGTGCCCAGGGACTGCGCGAGGAACTGGACGAAGCCCGTAACGCGCTGCGCGAACGCAAGCTGATCGAGCGCGCCAAGGGCATCGTCATGCGCGAGCGCGACCTGAGTGAGGCGGACGCCTATGCCCTGTTGCGCACCCGTGCAATGCAGCGCGGGGTTCGCCTTTGTGTGGTCGCCGAAATGGTCAACGAAGCTGCCGAGGTGATGCAGTTATAGGTTTTCACCGCTGGGCGCCGGTTTGGCGACCGCGGCATGATGAATTGGCGGCCGGGCAACGACGGCTGCGCCGCCAGAAACCCGAACCGGACGGCAACGGTGCCAGCCGGTTGCACAGGGGGGCGAAGACGACCCCCGACAGGACCAGGACGTCCATCGACCGGCCCTAACCGGGGTCCGGCGTTGGGCGTTTTTTTATGGAGTTGTCACGATGGGAGCTTTTGCAAACCCGTTCGACCCGGACAAGCTGTTGTGGAACGGCTGTCCGTGCGGTCAACACCGCAGCCTACTAGAACATCAGATGGCCATGGCCAAGCAGCAGGGCAAGGACGCGTCGCGTTTCCTGTGCGAGGATGTGGACGGTATGGGCGACGAAACCGGGGCCACCGCCCAAGCGGCACCGGCCCAAGGCCCGGCTAACTGCTTCGACCCCAATTGCATGGAAGGGGCCTGCATTGCCATGCGCCAGTCGGCCGAGGCGGCCGGCAAGGGCGATCTGGTTCGTGCGGCCCAGGCGCATCAGCGCGAACAGGAAGCACTGACGGCCGAGCCGGACATGGCGGATCATGAGAGCACGATGGCGCGGGCGGTCGAATCCGCCGTCATGCGCGGCGTGTTCGGCACCGACATGCACCGCCGTGCCTTCCTTCGCGCGGTCGGCGCCGGAACCGCGGCGGCGGCGATTTCGTCGATCTTCCCGTTGAAGGAGGCCATGGCGGCGGCCGCCGATATGGCCAAGGCCGGCGGCAAGCTGGAAAAGTCCGAGCTGAATGTCGGCTTCGTGCCGATCACCTGTGCGACGCCGATCATCATGGCCCACCCCATGGGGTTCTATAAGAAGTATGGCCTGGACGTTTCGGTGATCAAAACCGCCGGCTGGGCGGTGTCGCGGGACAAATCACTCAGCGGCGAATACGACGCGGCCCACATGCTGACGCCGATGCCGTTGGCGATTTCCCTGGGTGCCGGTTCCACCCAGGTACCGTGGACCATGCCGGCGGTGGAAAACATCAACGGCCAGGCCATCGTTCTTGCCAACAAACACAAGGACAAGAACGACCCGAAAATGTGGAAGGGCTTCAAGTTCGCGGTCCCCTTCGAATATTCGATGCACAATTTCCTGCTGCGGTACTACGTGGCCGAACACGGGTTGGATCCGGATCAGGACATCCAGATCCGCGTCCTTCCGCCACCCGAAATGGTCGCCAACCTGCGGGCCGACAATGTCGACGGCTATCTGTCGCCGGACCCGTTCAATCAGCGCGCGGTCTATGACGGGGTCGGCTTCATCCACAAGCTGACCAAGGATATCTGGGACAAGCACCCGTGCTGCGCCTTTGCCGCCAGCAAGGCGTTCATCGAACAGAATCCCAATACCTTCCTGGCCCTGTGGAAGTCGATCCTCGATGCCACCGACTTCGCTTCGGTCAAGACCAACCGCAAGGAGATTTCCAAGGCGATTGCGCCGAAGAACTACTTGAACCAGCCGGTTACGGTGCTGGAACAGGTGCTGGTCGGGACCTATGCCGACGGGTTGGGGCAGGTCAAAAAGGTTCCGGACCGGATCGATTTCGATCCCTTCCCCTGGCATTCGATGGCGGTGTGGATTCTGACGCAGATGAAGCGCTGGGGCTACGTCAAGGGCGACCTCGACTACAAGAAGGTGGCCGAGGAAGTCTATCTCGCCACCGACGCCCAGAAGCTGATGGCTGAGATGGACCTGCAGGGCCCCTACGCGACCCCGCCAGCCGACACTTATGCCAACTACACCATCATGGGCAAGGAGTTCGATCCCCTGAAGGCGGACGCCTATGTCGACAGCTTCGCCATCAAGCGAACCTAAGCCGGAGACCAACATGTCCATGTCATTGCGGGCCCGGGCCCTGATCGTCTCGATTACCCTGTTCCTTGTATTCGCGGCTGCCTGGGAGCTTTCCCTGAAGTCGGGTGGGAGCGTGCCGGAAGGCATGGATCCGGAATATGCCGCCCTGATGGGCGCGACCGCCAAGGGGGCCTCGGCAATGCCGGGGCCCCTGAAGGTGGGCGAGCAAATCTGGGAGCATGTGATTAACCCGTTTTACGACGCCGGCCCCAACGACAAGGGGATCGGCATCCAGCTGGGGTTCTCGATCCTGCGGGTTCTCGTCGGATTTGGTTTTGCCGTGCTGGTGGCCTTGCCGCTTGGGTTCCTGATCGGCATGTCGCCGCTGTTCTACAAGGCCCTCGATCCGTTCATCCAGATCATGAAACCGGTGTCGCCCTTGGCCTGGATGCCGCTGGCGCTGTACACCATCAAGGATTCGACCATTTCATCGGTCTTCGTGATCTTTATCTGCTCGATCTGGCCGATGCTGACCAACACGGCGTTCGGCGTCGCCAGCGTGCGCCGCGAATGGCTGAACGTCGCCAAGACACTCGAAGTCAGCCAGTTCCGAACCGCTTTTCGCGTCATCCTGCCCGCCGCCGCGCCGACCATCCTGACCGGCATGCGCATCTCCGTCGGCATCGCCTGGCTGGTGATCGTCGCCGCCGAGATGTTGGTGGGTGGAACCGGCATTGGCTATTTCGTCTGGAACGAATGGAACAACCTGTCCATCACCAACGTGATCGCCGCCATCTTCTTTATCGGCCTGATCGGCATGGCGCTGGACCTCGGCCTCGCCTACCTGCTGGGCCTGGTCACCTATGACGAATAAGAAAGGAACCAATCGATGAGCCCAGAGGCCAGCGATACCGCCGTCGACCTGCCGCCGCGGATCAGTGTCGAGGGACTGACCCAGTGCTATCCGACACCGGATGGGGACGGTGAGTTCACGGTCTTCGACGATATCTGGTTCACCGTGGCGCCGGGCGAATTTGTCTGCCTGATCGGCCATTCCGGGTGCGGCAAGACCACGCTGTTGAATATCCTTGCCGGTTTGGAGTACGCAACCAGCGGCGGGGTCATCGTCAGCGGCCAGGAAGTGACCGGCACCAGCCTGGAACGGGCGGTCGTGTTTCAGAGCCATGCCCTGATGCCGTGGATGACGGTGATGGACAACATTGCCTTTGCGGTCAGTTCCAAATGGCCCAAGCTCAACCGCAAGGACCGCCAGTCGCACTGCCAGAAATTCATCGATCTGGTGCATCTGACCGGCTCGGAAAACAAGAAGCCGGCGCAACTTTCCGGCGGCATGAAGCAGCGGGTCGGCATCGCGCGGGTGATGGCGATCGAACCCCAGATCATGCTGTTGGACGAACCGTTCAGTGCCCTGGACGCGCTGACCCGCGGCTCCCTGCAGGACGAGTTGCTGTCGATCTGCGCCGAGACCGAGCAGACGGTGTTCATGATCACCCATGACATCGACGAAGCCATCCTGCTGGCCGACAAGATCATCCTGATGACCAACGGCCCGGACGCGCGGATTTGTGAAATCGTTCGCAACACCCTGCCGCGCCAGCGGACCCGCAACGACATGCACAAGCATGAAAACTACTACCCGGTGCGCAACCACCTGATCGAATTCCTGGTCAACCGTTCGGCCGGCTTCAAGCAGGAGCTGAGTTCGCCCGATTACGACCCGCGCAATCCGCCGGTGGTCGAACCCCGGGTCGATGGCGTGCAGCCGTCGGTACGGATGACCGCCTGACCCCGACCACCCATGAGCCAATGAGGAGAGAAACGATGACACGAGCCGAGCTGACGGAGAAAATTGTCGCCCACAAAATGTACAAGGGCTTCAAATGGGCCGAGGTGGCCGAGCAGGTGGGGCAATCCAAGGAATGGACGGCCGCCGCCATGCTGGGACAGCTTGCCCTGACCAAGGGACAGGCGGAAGCCGCCGGAAACGCCATGGGAATGAACCTGTCAGACGAGGAAATCGGCCTGTTGATGACGGTCCCGTATCGTGGTTCGTTGGATACCCAGATTCCGACCGACCCGTTGATTTACCGATTCTACGAGATCACCCAGGTGTTCGGCACCACCATCAAGTCGATCATCGAGGAAGAGTTCGGTGACGGCATCATGAGCGCCATCGACTTCGACATGGACATCGCCCGCGAGGCCAACCCGAAGGGTGATCGCGTGGTGATCACCATGAGCGGCAAATTCCTGCCTTACAAGAGCTACTGAAACCCAACCCCGTCGACCTGAGAAAGTAAAGGAGAGACCCATGCATATCGAACCCGGATTTGTCGCCCCGACCAAGGTGATGCTGGCCAATGCCGGTGCCATCGGCGTCCTGACCTGGGCCGCCAAGGAACAGGTCAAGACCTTGATTCGCGAGCCTTGGGCGCCGTTGAAGGTTGTCGCCGCGGCGACGTTCTTCACTGTCTTCATGCAAAGCTTCCACATGCCGGTGGGCCCCTCGGAACTGCATTTCGTGGGCGCCATGGCCATGTACCTTACCCTTGGTTTCCTGCCGACCATGCTGGGCTTCGCGATCGGGCTGGCGCTGCAGGGTGCGGTCTTCAACCCCGGCGATCTGGTGCACTTGGGCGTTAATTCGCTGTCGTTGATGGTTCCGCTGGTCGCCGTCCACTACACCGCCGGCCGTAAGCTGTTCGACGCCAGCCTCAAGCAGCGTCTGAGCATCGCGCGCATCCTCAAGCTGGACGCCATGTACTACGCCGGTGTGACCGGCATGGTCGGTTTCTGGCTGGCCATCGGCGAAGTGGCGACGCCGCTTTCGGCCTGGCTCGCCTTCGCGGGTTCCTATCTGGCGATCGTCATGCTGGAGCCGTTCGTGACCTATGCCGCCGTCCGGGGGCTGAAGAAGTTCGAGGACACCAAACTGGTTTCCGGGCTGTTCGCGGTCGGCAGCCTGCAGCTCGCCAAATAATCAACCATATCCGGTGGCCCCCGTCCGGTTGGGCGGGGGCCATCCACCAACGCCGGCGGCAACGGCGCCGATCAACCGGTCAGCGAAACAAAGGAGTTCCGATGACGCGCAGTAACAAAACCCCCGTCACCCTGCTTACCGGGTATCTGGGGGCCGGAAAGACCACCCTGCTCAACCGCATTCTCACCGAACAGCACGGCCGGAAATACGCGGTCATCGTCAACGAGTTCGGCGAGGAAGGGATCGACAGCGACCTGGTGGTGGACGCCGACGAGGAAATATTCGAGATGAACAACGGTTGCATCTGTTGCACCGTCCGCGGTGATCTGATCCGCATCATCTCGGCATTGATGAAGCGGGCCGAAGAGTTCGACGGGCTGCTCATCGAAACCACCGGCCTCGCCGACCCGGCGCCGGTTCTGCAGACGTTTTTCGTCGACGAAGACGTGCAACACCAGGTGAGCCTGGACGCGGTCATCACGGTGGTCGATGCCAGGCATTTCCTTGACGCCGTCGACGACGCGCACGAGGTCGCCGAACAGGTGGCGTTTGCCGACGTGATCCTGTTGAACAAAACCGACCTGGTCGACCCAGGGCAACTGGCCGGTGTCCGCAGCCGCATCGCGGCGTTGAACCGGTTTGCCAAGATCATCGACACGGTGCGCTGTGCCGTGCCCCTGGACGAGGTGCTTGACCGCAAGGCCTTCGACCTGGCGCGGGTCCTCGATATCGAGCCCGGTTTTCTGAGCGGTGAAGACGACCACCAGCACGACGAGGATATCGTCAGCGTATCCCTGACCACCGATCGGCCGTTGGTCGCCGAGAAGTTTTCCCAATGGATCCGCGGTTTCATCACCGATTGCGGCACCGATATTTTGCGCACCAAGGGGATTTTGCACCTGAGTGGCCAACAGAACCGCTATGTGTTCCAAGGCGTGCACATGGTGATGGACAGCGCCTGGGGGGCGCCGTGGATCGAATCCCAGCCCACCAGCAAGCTGGTGTTCATCGGCCGCAACCTGGATGCCGCGAAGATCGATCACTCCTTCAAAGCCTGCACGGTGGCGGCATGAACGCGGCATTGGATGTTTCCTTCGATGCCGGCGCCCGCATCGTCTCGCCGACGGTGGAACTGACGCAGACCCCGGCCCTGGGCACGCGCCCGACCTTCGCAACCATGGACGCGGCCCAAGAGCGTGTGGTCATCGGCTTCGGGGACGGGACCCTGCGGGTGCTGCCCCTGGCGTCGACCGGAACCGGGCTCAACCACGTGGCGACGCTCGACAACCTGCCTTTGACTGCGGCGACGGATGTCGTCGGCCAGCGCATTCTGATCGGCACCGACGCCGGGACCGTGTTGGCGTTGGCCGACGGCAGGCTTGAACCGGTGGCATCGGTCGAAAAGGGCTGGGTGAATGCCCTGAGCGTTCATTCTGGCACTGGCTGTTGGGCCTTTGCGGCCGGGCCCATCGTGACCATTCTGGACAGTGCGGGGACGGTCCTGAACCGAGCCGACGATCATGCCAGCACGGTCACCGATCTCGCATTTTCACCCGATGGATCGTGGATCGCCGCTGCCCATTATTGCGGCGTCCAAGTGTGGCCCACGGTTGGAACCGGGCGCACGCCGGTGCGGCTCAGCTGGCACGGCTCGCACACCGCGGTCAGTTGGAGCCCCGACGGCAAGTTCATCGTAACCGCGATGCAGGACAAGGAGATGCACTGCTGGCGATGGCGCGACCGCAAGAGCATGCGGATGAGCGGCTATCCCGCCAAGATCCGGTCGCTGTCCTGGACGGCGGATGGTCGCTTCGTCGCCGCCGGCGGTGCAGATACCGTGACCTCGTGGGATTGCACCGGCGGTGGTCCCTCGGGGCGGGCACCGCTGGAGTTCGGCTACGTCTACAACGGGACCGTCCGGCAGGTCGCGGCGCATCCCTCCCGGCGGGTGGTGGCGGGCGGCTATTCCGACGGCACCGTGCTGATCGGCGAGATCGAGCTGGAGTCCGCAGCCATTGCCCGGCCAGGCGACGGTGAGCCGATCGTGGCGCTGGCCTGGACCGCCGATGGCGAAACCCTGGTCGGTGTCGACGACGCCGGTGCGGTGGCGCTGATGCGGATGAACGGCGCGATGGGTTAGCATTCCGGTGCTCCGCCGCTCGCCAGGCGGCCGGGGGTGGAGCACCGGTTCGCCGCGTCTAGGGTATTGGCGCCCCGGGCTGGGCCATGATCCACTGGGTCTGGTCCGGGTAGACCGGGTTGGTCGCAATCCGTTGAAAGGTGAAGCCGTGTTTCCGGTAGAACGGCATGGCGATCCCATTGTCGGCAAAGACCTCGACATTGAGCGGTCCATGCAGTCGGTTGACGTGGGCAAGCAGTCGCGCGCCGATGCCGGATCGGTGCTTGGCCGGATCAACGAACAGGGCAACGATGGTGCGTTCCATCAGGCTGACGAAGCCCAACATGGTCTCGTCATGGCAGGCGAGCCAGGTTTCGGTCTTGGCGATCAATTGGTTGCGGATCAGGTCTTCGTCCTGGTCGAGGTCGGCCGGCCCCAGAAACGGGTGGGCCAGCACCGTCGCCGCCCGCCAGACCCGGATCACCGGGTCGAGGTCGGTGGTGCGGTAGGCTCTGATCGTCAGGTCCGTGGTCATCCAGGTTCCGCCGGTTGCCGCAACAGATCATGCAGGGCCGCGTGGGAGACGGCGCGGTCGCCGGCCGCCCTTTCGGTTTTGCGCTGTAGCCAGGCGAAAAATGTCGCGCTGCAGTCGGTTACCATATAGGTATCGAGCCCCTTCGTTAAAGCACAGCGGAACGTCTTCTGGACGCATTGGTCGGTGGCGAAACCGGCGAACAGCGGCCGGGTCGTGCCAATATCCGTCAGGACCTGCGCCAGGTTCGATCCGTCGAAGGCGTTGAATGTGGTGCGTCCGGTGACCACGACCAGCGGTGCGTGAACCACTGGGACGCCCCGGACCGCGTCATGCCGGCAGGCAACAAAAGAGAAGCGGAAGCCGAAGCGTTCCGATAATTTCCGACTTAGATCACTTTGGACGCCTTTGCCGGGAACAGTTCAGTGGAGCCTTTCAAGAACGTCTTTTCACCGTCGCTGGTCGTGTTGCTTTCCGACAATGTGCACCGGGTCGACCAGGGTTTCGACCGCGACGGATTTGTTGCCGCGGTGATGCGGGACCTTGAAGGCCTGGAACTGAAGGACCGCGTCCAGCTTCTTGCCGATATGCTGGCCGAACATCTGCCGAGCGGCACCTTGGCTCGTTTGCGGATCCTGGAGGCCATATTGCACCCGGAAGAGGGCGATTCGCCGCAGCAGAGCAGCGACCGGCATGGCATGCGCGGTTTCGCGGTCTGGCCCCTGACCCTGGTGGTCGGCCAACACGGGCGCGATGAGTTCGATGCCTCGCTCAACCTGCTCAGGGCGATGACCAAGCGGTTCACCTCTGAGTTCGGCATCCGCTATTTCCTGCTCGACGACCAGCCGCGGACCCTGGCGGCCATGACGGCGTGGGTAGCCGACACCAGCCACCATGTGCGCCGGCTGGTGTCCGAGGGCACCCGGCCGCGGCTGCCCTGGGCGCCGCAACTGCCGAACCTGATCGAGGACCCCGCACCGATGCTGCCGATCCTCGAACGTTTGCGCGACGACCCGGAAGAGTATGTCCGGCGTTCGGTGGCCAACCACCTTAACGACATCTCCAAGGATCATCCCGATTTGGTCGCCGACATCGCCCTGACCTGGGCGGACCCCGGCAACCAGGCCAGGCAGCGCCTGTTGCGTCACGCCTGCCGAAGCCTGATCAAGACGGGCCACCCCGGCGCCTTGCAGGTGTTCGGCCATGGCGCACCCGAGATTCAGATCGCGGATTTCCAGGTGACGCCGGAACGGATCGAACTTGGCCAGAGCGTCGAACTCTCGGCCCACCTGACTTCGCGGTCGGCCAAGCCGCAGTCGCTGGTCGTGGATATCGTCGCGCATTTCCTGAAAGCGAACGGCCAGTACGGCGCCAAGGTCTTCAAGGGCAGCCATCTGACGCTTGGCCCCAAGGAGGTGGCCCATTTCAAGCGCAAGCTGCCCCTGCGGCCGATCACCACCCGCCGTTATTATTCAGGACGGCAACGCCTTTCTCTGAGGATCAACGGCCAGGATTTCGGGGATGTTGCGTTCGACCTAGCTGTCCCCTGACGCCGGCTCGTGGTCACTCGTTCACTCTTCCTCCTGCGCCCGCTTGTCCCGCATCACGGTCCGGACCATCTTGCCAAAGGTGCGGTCCCGGGCCCGGCGTTCGGCCAGGTTTTCCGCATTGCGGGCTTCTTCGGCAGCGAGTTTTCGCCAGCGCCGTAGCCGCTCGACCTCCAGCTCGCCGGCTTCAAGCGCCGCCCGAACCGCGCAACCGGGTTCGGATTCGTGCCGGCAATCATTGAACTTACAGCCGCCGGCCAGTTCGACCAGGTCGGCGAACACGTCATCGATACCGGCATTGACGTCGGTCAGCTGCAATTCGCGCATACCCGGCGTGTCGACCAGCCAGCCACCGGCGGGCATGCGATGCATGGTCCGCGCCGACGTGGTGTGCCGCCCCTTGTCGTCATCATCCCGGATGGCCTGGGTCGCGATCCGGTCGCTGTCGGTCAGGGTGTTGATTAAAGTGGATTTGCCGACGCCGGACGACCCGACCAGCGCCACCGTTTGGCCGCGTGCGCACCAGGGCGAAAGACAGGCCGCACTCTCAGCGTCGCGGGCATTGATCGGCTCCACCAACAGGCCGGGCATCAACGCGGTCGCGGGGCGAACGAAGTCCTCCGGCGTTTCGGTCAGATCGGCCTTGGTCAGGACGATAACCGGCGTCACGTCGGCCTCGCGGGCCAACGTTAAATAACGCTCCAGCCGGGCCGGGTTGAAGTCCAGATTGCACGACGTGACGATGAACAGCGTATCGACATTAGCGGCAATCAGCTGCAATTTACGCCCCGCACCCGCAGCCCGGCGCTTGAACAGGCTGCGACGTGCCAACAGGCGCAACGGGCGCAAGGTATCGCGCTCGGCCAGCAGCCAGTCGCCGACCGTGGCGGCGGCCTCTTCGTCGCCTGCGGTTGGCGGCAGCGCCGGTATCATCTGGTCGACGCCGGGGCCCGCGACGCCCAGCGCACCGCGATGCACGGTCATCACCCTAAGCGGCAGGCCGTCCGCCAAGTCCTGTAGGTCGAGTTGGGATTGAAAGAAGGTATTCCAGCCATAGTCGGCCAGATCAGTGGAAAGCTCTGTCATTGGTCTCGCATCAGCTTCGGCGCCGGGGTGGACCCCATGCGCAATTGCTCGGGTTTGCCGTCCTGGAAGCCTTCGCCATCTGGCTTGCGGCTTTCAAGTCCGGCCCGATCGACGGAGAAGCGACGAAACGATCATGGGCAAAGCTACGAACACACCCACCTGTTTGCCGAATTGCTCACGACGTCAAGCAGCCTCCGCCGGTACGCTGGGACACAATGACAATCACAAAGCCTCCTTTGTTCCACTTGCCTACATGCGATCATAGGGCCTGGGGCGGGCGGCTTCAACGCCGCCCGGAATGATTTTCTCAGACCGTTGCCGGTGGTCGGGACCACTGAACAGCCCCGGCCGGTGGGTTAGTTCCGTCCGCCGCCGCGTGAGCGGGTCATGCCACCCATGCCTTGGCCCATACCTTGACCCCCGCCCCGGCCCGTGCCGCCGCCCATGCCGCGCGCTGGTGGCTGGTCGGGCAGGGTGACGCCGCGCTGGCGGGCCCGTTCGGTCATCCTAAGATGGTGTTCCTGGCGGATCCGCGCCCGCTCCTCTTCGGTCGCTGCGTTACGCATGCGGTTCCGATGCTCAAGGCGCTCCTGCTGGGTCATCAACTGCCAGCCATAGACTTGTTGCTGTACGCCAGCGGCCTGCGCCCAGGCGGGCGTCCGTAGCAGGCCCAAAGCACCAATCGCCAAGGTCATCAACACAGCTCTTCTTCGCATTTCAAACCTCCGTTTGAAGCGACCCGGTTCATTTCGCCTTGATGAGGTCCGGGCACAAACCAACGCGTGATCAGGCCCAGGGTCACGTACCGCACGCCATCCCGTTCAATGCGACCCGTTGGATGTGCGGGTCTTTTTGGCAGTTTTCGGGTAAAAACCCTACAAGCGGTACGTATCCGTTTCCAATGGCGAATTATCGCATGGCGATGCCTTGAATGTCCTTGGTGTGGGTTAACCAGAGGTCGAAATCCGATCGCAAAACGTGTCGCGGAAACGTGGAAAACCAGCCCCGAATGCCCAATCTATATAGGGTAGGGTCGCAACGGCACGGGCTCTCCGATCCACCTGTTCGCCGTTTTGTGGTCTGCAATGCGTCGAATGCGATGAACACAGATTTCAAGCCGACCACCGAAACCGGCTGGCACGCGGCATCCATCGAAACCGCCTGGGCGTCGCTTGGGGTTGACGCGGCCGGGCTGTCCGACCATGACGCCGCGGCGCGTTTCGACACCTATGGTCCGAACCGACTTCCGGAACCGGCCCCGACCAGCCCGCTGGTCCGCTTCCTTCGGCACTTCCATAACATCCTGATTTACGTGTTGCTGGGTTCGGCCGTGATAACGGCGGCCCTGGCCCACTATGTGGATACCGCGGTGATCCTGGCCGTCGTCGTCGTCAACGCCGCGATCGGGTATATCCAGGAAGGCAAGGCCGAAAAGGCGATGGACGCCATTCGCCAAATGCTGGCCTTGAAAGCGTCGGTCTTGCGCGGCGGCCTACGTCGTACGGTCGATGGCGAGTTGCTGGTGCCGGGCGATGTGGTTTTGCTGGAGCCAGGCGACAAAGTGCCGGCCGACCTGCGACTGTTTCGCGCCAACGGCCTGCAAATCCAGGAGGCCATCCTGACCGGGGAATCAGTGCCGGCGGAAAAGCAGGTTCGGCCAGTCGCCGACCAGGCGCCGCTTGGCGACCGGTCATGCATGGCCTTTAGCGGCACTTTGGTGACCGGCGGCCTGGGTCGTGGGGTCGTTGTTGCCACCGGCGCCAATACGGAAATCGGCCAGGTCAGCGGAATGCTGGCCGATGTTGAGACGCTGACCACCCCACTACTGGGTCAGATGAATCTGTTTGCCCGCTGGCTGACCCTTCTGATTCTGCTGATCGCCGTGGTACTGCTGGTGTTCGGCTATTTCGTCGGGCATTTCGCGTTCGCCAATTTGTTCATGGCCGTTGTCGGCCTGTCGGTCGCTGCCGTACCTGAGGGCCTGCCGGCGGTTCTGACCATCACCCTGGCGGTCGGCGTGCAGGCCATGGCCCGTCGCAACGCCATCGTCCGCCGCCTGCCGGCGATCGAGACTTTGGGCTCCGTGTCGGTGATCTGCACCGATAAGACCGGCACCCTGACCCGCAACGAGATGATGGTGGCTTCGGTGGTGACCGGGGCGCACGTCTTCTCGCTGGAAGGGTCAGGTTATGAACCGAACGGTGCGATCATGCTCGATGACGAAGCGGTCAGCGCCCGGGAGCATGTGATCCTGGAGGAACTGGGCCGGTCGGCGGTGCTGTGCAATGACGCCTCGCTGCACCAGCACGATGGGGTCTGGAGCGTCGAGGGCGATCCCATGGAAGGCGCCCTGCTGGCGTTTGCCGGCAAGGTCGGTATCGATGTCCGCGCCGAGCTGTCCGGCTGGACCAGGACCGATGCCATTCCCTTCGATGCCAAGCACCGTTTCATGGCGACCCTGAACCACGACCATGAAAACCATGCCCGCGTTTCCGTCAAAGGCGCCCCGGAGCAGGTTCTGGCGCTGTGTGACGGGCAGCGGTCGGTGGCCCACGGTACCGAACCGCTGGACGTCGATGAGTGGCACGCCAAGGCCGAGGCGGTGGCCGCGATGGGGCAGCGGGTCCTGGCCCTGGCGGTCAAATCGGTTCCGCCGGAGCACACGGTTCTGGAGTTTTCCGACCTCGAAGGCGGATTGACCCTGGTTGGCCTGGTCGGCTTGATCGACCCGCCGCGCCCCGAGGCGGTGGCGGCGGTCGCGGACTGTCTCGGCGCCGGCATTCGGGTGAAGATGATCACCGGCGATCATCGGGGAACCGCCGCCGCGATCGGCCGTCAGATCGGCTTGAGAAATCCCGACAGGGTCCTGACCGGCACCGACCTCGACGCCTTGGATGACGCCTCGCTGGCCGTGGCGGTCAAGGATACCGATATCTTCGCCCGCACCAGTCCGCAGCACAAATTGCGTTTGGTGATGGCCTTGCAGTCAATGGGGCTGACAGTTGCGATGACCGGTGACGGGGTCAATGATGCGCCGGCTCTGAAACGCGCGGACGCCGGCATCGCCATGGGCAGGAAGGGCAGCGAGGCCGCCAAGGAGGCGGCGGAGTTCGTCCTGGCCGACGACAATTTCGCCTCGATCGCCGCCGCGGTCCGCGAGGGCCGAACGGTTTACGACAACATCAAAAAGGTGATCGGTTGGACCCTGCCGACTAATGCCGGCGAAGCCCTGACCATTATCGTGGCCCTGTTGGCGGGAATGACCCTGCCGATCACGCCGATCCAGATCCTGTGGATCAATCTGATCACCGCCATCACCTTGGGCCTGGCGCTGGCCTTCGAACCGACCGAGGCGGACACCATGCGCCGCCCGCCACGCCCCCGCGGCCAACCGCTGCTGACCGGTACGCTGGCCTGGCAGATCGTACTGGTCTCAGGCCTGTTCCTGGCCGGTGTGTTCGGTGTCTACGCCTATGCCATCGACCGCGGCTATCCGCTGGACCTGGCCCGCACCATGGCCCTGAATACCCTGGTGGTTCTGGAGATCTTCCACCTGTTCTTCGTCCGCAATATTTACGGCACCTCGATAAATTGGGCCGCGGCGCGCGGCACCAAAGTGGTGTGGCTGACGGTGCTCGCGGTAACGGCCGCCCAGTTCGCCATCACCTATTTTCCGCCGTTGCAGGCGGTGTTCGCCACCGTCGCGGTGCCGTTCTGGGATGGCGTGCTGATCGTCGCGGTCGGGGTCGTCGTGTTCACGGTAACCGAAACCGAAAAGCAGATACGCTTGCGGGTCTTGCAGATGCGGTCGTTTTGAAGCATGGCGCAGCGCCACGGGGGCCGGTCCCATGACCAGCCCCCTCGACGTTCGCCGTGCGGACGACCTGCGATAGATCAACGGCACCGCTATTTGTTGGCGCCGAGATGCGCTTCCATCAAGGATGCGAAGAGAACCGGTGTCTCCTGCATCGGGTAGTGGCCGGCATTGTCGATATATTCGAAGCGTATGTTCGGCAGCCAGTTGGCCAGAGTCTTCAGGTAATGGGTTTCCTGAAAGCCGGGCAGGTCCTGTCGGCCGCCGATGACCAGAACCGGGGTTTGGATGTCGGCCTCGTTGAGTTCAGAGGCGAAATCTTCGTCCAGCCACATGTTGAAGTAACCGCGCAGAGCCGCGGGGCGCGAGGTGGCACGGCTGCGGCTCGTTTTTCGCTTGGACCAGTTCTGGTTCAATTTTCCCCCGGTCAGGGCGCCGAAGGCGGCACGTGCGGTTTCATCATCGGCGATCGCGGCGTCCAGGAACTGCCGGTCCTCGGCCGTTGCCGGATACCCGTTGGGGGTCACCGGCGTAGCGGCGACGTAGCTTTTGATCCGCCGATCCCCCTGCCAGTCCCGCAGCAAGGTCTTGAACCCGGCCATGCCATTCATGGAATGACCGACCAGGTGAAACCGGTCCCAGCCCAGGTGATCAGCCAGATGCAGCGTGTCGGCTGCGATTTCGTCGGAATTGTAGTCGCCCGACAAGCCCTTCGACGCACCATAGCCGCGCGCCTCGGCAAATACATAGGTGAAGGCCTCGGGGTCCAGCCAGGGCCGGACAGTGGTGTAATTGGCCGCGTCTCCCATCCAGTCGTGAAAAACGATGACCTTTTCGGGACCGGAACCGAACAGGTCATATCCCAGGATGGGCTGGTCCCCGGCCATGGCCGTGGCGCTGAACAAGGCGGTCAAGGCAGCCGCAGAAAAAACCGAATCTCTTAGCATGTTCTCTCTCCTCTAATGCTAGGGGCGCCGAGCGCCCGACAGGTGCCGGGAACATGCTGACTTAGAATAATCCTTTCAAGTACGCACCTTTTTCACATATAGTGTCGAAAAAGATACTATTGGAGACGAAAATGGCCGAACGGAGGGTTGTTCGACCGCGCAAGGCGCGTCACGCCGATCCCAGCGATTGTCCGGTCGAAGCCGCGCTGAACCGGATCGGCGGCAAGTGGAAAGGGCTGATCGTTCTGCGGCTTCTGGTCCGGACCCGTCGCTTCAACGAGCTGTTGCGCAGTCTGCCGGGATGTACCCAGCGGATGCTGACCAATCAGCTACGTGAGTTGGAGGCCGATGGCATCGTGCACCGGAAGGTCTATGCCGAGGTGCCGCCCCGGGTGGAATATTCCCTGACCGAAATGGGCCGGGAGTTGCTGCCGGTTGTCCGGACAATGTGCGAATGGGGGCAAAAGCATGTGCAAAAGGTCGAACCCGATTTCGACGCAATGATCAATCACGCGATGTGACGCAACGCGGCCACGAAGACTTCGCCCTTCGCCTTGGTGGATTTCAGGTCCGGTGCCAGCGGTCCAGCAGATAATCCAGGATGGCGTCGCGCACCTTTTGGGTGTTGTTGTTTCGGCGGCCGCCATCGGCCACTGCCCGGGTGCAGAATTCGTCCACGGTCATGCCTTGGGCGGCGCACACCGCCTGCAGCGCCGCCGCTTCGGCGCGGGACAGCCGCATCGAGGTGCGACGAGCCCCGATCCTCACATTGATGACGACTCGCTCCATCCGCCCTACGCGGAACGCTTCGCGCGGCCGGCTCGGGGCGACTGGGCGGGGGGCGCGTCGAATTGTCCGCATGAACCAGACAGGCAGCCGCGCCGGTGCCGGTTGACCCTGGGCAGCGAGAACGAGGCAAACGCGCACCCAGGTTCCAGGGGTATTGAGCGTTCGTGGCGCCCGTGACACCAAAAGGAAACGGCGATTGGCATAGGCAAAACTCTCTGGTTCGGGTGGTCAACTACAACTAAAGTATGATCGTATACTGCAATATCCCGCACCGCGTGGGATATTGATAGTAGAACCTTGCAGCAAAGGGCTGCGAAAATTCAAGTCTTACTTTGCATATCCGGCTTGGAACGCACGCCAAATGATGCCAGCCGGTACAGTTTGGCCACTGGGATCGGCAATACGGGTCGCCAACCTGCCTCGGCGGGGCAGGGGACCGGTTTGCTCAAACCTTCGGCACCAGGTCCCGCGCCAAAAGGCACGGTTTGGACTGCGGTTACGGAAAGCTCAAACTTTCGACCAGGCGAACGATGACCTGGGGATCACGCGACTGTG
The DNA here is from genome assembly GCA_964344385.1 of uncultured Sneathiellales bacterium. Classification (GTDB taxonomy): domain Bacteria; phylum Pseudomonadota; class Alphaproteobacteria; order CAYFNG01; family CAYFNG01; genus CAYFNG01. The sequence goes on along the minus strand of CAYFNG010000001.1, from coordinate 737,549 downwards.
GCGGCCGGGTTGGCCGGTCTTTTGGCCGGACTAGTTGGCTTTGGCCGATTTCCGCCGCACCCGGTTGGTCCTGGCGATCGACTTGGCCAGGTTGAGGATCGAGATGCGGGATGACTTGTTCCCGATGCGGGCATAGGCCTGTACCAACTCCAGGGTCTCGGCGCGGGCCAGCAGGTCGGACTCGGCGACCTCGCCCTGCCCGGCGGCGGGCTCGTGCCCCGGTTCCCTGGTAGCAAACTCCGCCGGCAGGTCGTCAAAGAAGAACGAGATCGGGACGTCCAGCACCCGGCTGATCTGGTAAAGCCGGCTGGCCGAGACCCGGTTGCCGCCATTCTCGTATTTCTGCACCTGCTGGAAGGTCAGGCCAAGCGCCCGCGCCAGGTCGTTCTGACTCAGCTTCATGAGTTTTCGGCGCGTCCGAATACGGCCGCCGACATGACAGTCGATGGGGTGGTAAGCCATAATACAATGTTACTCAGCGCCGAGACGCACCACAAGGGTTGAATGGGCGGCGAAAAAAAAACGTTTTCCGCACCATCCTTAATGCTGGCGTGAGTAAAGGTTTCGCCACTCGGCGTAGACAGTCGGCAGGCGTGGGTTGGTAAACCGCACGCCGTCGACGCTGAGATTGTGTCGGTCTTGGACGGCTACAGCCAGTCCAGCTCGAAGGGATAGCTGGACAGCGGCTTGGGCCCGGAATCGGTGATCAGCACCTGCTCCTCCAACTTGACGCCCTCCTTGCCGCCCTCGACACCGATGAAGCTCTCGATGCAGATCGTCATGCCGGCTTCCAGCGGGGCGTCATAGCCCCTCTTGTGGTAATCCACCGCGTGCTTGACCGAGGGGTATTCGTCGGCCAGCCCGACCCCGTGGGCGACGCAGGAATAGCGGTTCGACAGGAACTCCTCCGGGATCGGCCAGGCGGCGTGCGAAAACTCCTTCAGGGTCAGGCCGGGTTTCAACAGGCCGATATTGTACTGGATCTGCTCATAGGCCTTGGCGTAGAGGCGGCGCTGCTCGTCGTCGGGCTTGCCGTCGCCGCACAGCCAGGAGCGCGAGATGTCCGAGCAATAGCCGTAAGGCCCGACCAGGTCGGTATCGAAGCTGACCATGTCGCCGGCCTCGATCGGCCGCATCGAGCATTCCCGGAACCAGGGATTGGTCCGGGGCCCCGACGACAGCAGCCGGGTCTCGATCCACTCGCCGCCCATCCGGATGTTGACCTCGTGCAGCTTGGCCCACAGCGCGTTCTCGGTGATGCCGGGCTCCAGGATGTCGCGCATCGCCGCCATGCCGGCCTCGCAGACGTCGATCGCCGCCTGCATCAGTTTCAGCTCGCTGGGGCTCTTGATGCAGCGGGCCAGTTCGGTGAGCTCCTGGCCGTCCATCAGCTCGATGCCATGGGCGCGGATCGCGTCCGACCCCAGCGGCGACAGGACGTCGACCGCCAGGCGCTTGTTGCCGCCGCCATATTTTTTGACCAGATCGGCGATCTGGGCGCCGAACTCCCGGGCCATGTCCTCGGCGTTGGCGCCGGCCGAGAAGTAGTAGAAGGTCGGCATCACCCGGTATTCGTCAACCGTCGGCAGCCCCTCGGCCAGGTGCGGGTGGTTGTCATAGTCGAACAGGATGATCGGCCCGTCGGTCGCCATGAAGACGCAGCGGGTTTCGTAGTGCGAGCACCAGATCTGCATGTTGGTGGCGTCGGTGACATAACGGGTGTTGAGCTGGTCGAACAGCAGGATGCCGGCATAGTCGCGGGATTTCAGCAGCTCCCGCACCCGCTCCGCCCGGTAGCGGCGCACCTCGTCCAGCTCCTCCGGCGCCTCGGTGTATTCCATTGCCCCGTGCTGGCGCGGCGCGTTCTTGCGGTAGACGGCTTCGGCGGCATTGATCGGCATGGCTTACTCTCCCTCGTGTCTGGCCCCAACGTTGCTCAAAGCAACGTTGGGGAGACTGTTCCGTCCCGCTCCCCCGCCCAACCACCCAACACGGTACCATGCCATGGGTGGTTGGGCGGGGGAGCGGGATGGAACAGCCACTTCCCAGTCAGATTCTCACAACTCCTATCCCCGCTGGCGCGCCCCGGTCGGGTCGAACAGCGGATCCAGCCGGACCACGGCCTGGCGCATCTCTCCTAAGATCTCGATCTCGAATTCCTCGCCCTCGGCCGCCAGTTCGCGGGGCACGAAGCCGATGGCGACGCTCTGCTCCGCGTAATGGGCATAGCCGCCCGAGGTCACGAAGCCGACCACCGCGTCGTCGCGCCAGATCGGCTCGTCGCACCAGGCGTCGGCGTCGTCCGCCTCGACCTGCAGCGTCACCAATTGCCGGGGCGGTGGGTTGTTGTGTTGGGCCAGCGCCGCCTCGCGGCCGATAAAATCGTCCTTGTCGAAGCGCACGAACCGGTCGAGGCCGGTTTCCGCCGGCGTGTAGTCGGGGCTGAAATCCCTGAGCCACGACCCGAAGCCCTTCTCCAGCCTGAGCGACATCATCGCCCGCATCCCGAACGGGGTCAGGCCGAGATCGGCCCCGGCCGCGGTCAGTGCCTCGTACAAGGCCACCTGATAGGCGGCCGGCACATAGATCTCGTAGCCCAGGTCACCGGTATAGGAGATGCGGCAGACGATCGCCGGTGCCTGGCCGACCTCGAACTCGCGAACGCTCAAGAAAGGCAGGGCCTGGTTCGAGACATCGGCCCGGGTGGCCCGCGACAACAGTTCGCGGGCGTTGGGCCCGGCGATCTGGAAGCCGATCCGCTGCAGCGAGATGTTCGCGACGGCCACGCTGGTTTCCGGCAAGTGGCTCTCGAACCAGCGCATATGGGCGCCCTGGGCGACCGACGAACCGATGATCTGGAACCGCTCCGGCCCCAGCCGGGCCACGGTCAGATCGCCGATCAACACGCCGCGCGGGCTCAGCATCGGGGTCAGCACGATACGCCCGACCTTGGGCATGCGGTTGGCCATAACCTGGTTGAGCCAGGCCTCGGCCCCGGGCCCGGTCACCTCGTACTTGCCGAAATTGTGGATCTCGTTGATGCCGACCGCGTTGCGCACGCCACGGCATTCGGCGCCCACCGTCCCGAAGGCGTTGGAGCGCCGGAAGCTCGGGATCTCGTAAGGCGCCTCGCCCGGCGGCGCGAAGTAATTGACATGCTCCAGCCCGTACCCTGAGCCGAAGACCGCGTTCTGCTGCTGCCACACGCCATAGGCCGGCGTCGTCACCAGCGGCCGGCCGGCGGGCAATTCCTCATTGGGGTAGGGCACCGTGAAGCGGCGCTGGTAGTTCTCGACCACCTTGGCCACGGTATAGCTGTGGGTGGTGTAGTCGCCGAAGCGGGCGACGTCCATGGCGAAGACGTCCGACGACGGTTCGCCCTCGATCATCCATTCCGCCAGCGTGCGCCCGACGCCGCCGCCCTGGCTGAACCCGGCCATCACCGCACAGGCCGTCCAATAGCCCGGCACCCCCGGCATCGGCCCGACCAGCGGATTACCATCGGGAGCGAAGGTGAAAGGGCCGTTGATCACCTGCTTGATGCCGGCATCGGCCAGGCAGGGATAGCGGTGATAGGCCTGCTCCAGCGAGTCCGAGATCCGGTCCAGCTTGTTGGGCAGCAGCTCGTGGCCGAAATCCCAGCTGGTGCCGTCGACTGACCAGGGCTCGCAGGCCTGCTCGTAGATCCCTAAGACCAGGCCGCGCCCTTCCTGGCGGAAATAGCTCTCGCCTTCCGGGTCCATGGCATGGGGCAGTTCGCTGTCGCGCTCATAGACCGCGGCGATGTCGTCGGTGACCAGGTATTGGTGCTCCATCGCCAGCAGCGGATGGTAGACCCCGACCATGTCCCCGACTTCGCGGGCCCACAGGCCGCCGGCGTTGACCACGTGTTCGGCGATGATGGTGCCCTGTTCGGTGACCACATCCCACTGGCCGTCCGGGCGCCGGTTCAGCTCCACCACCCGGTTGCGCAGGTAGATCTCGGCGCCCTGCAGCTTGGCCGCCTTGGCATACGCCTGGGTGGTGCCATTGGGGTCGAGATGGCCGTCCAGCGGGTCGTAGAGCGCCGCCAGCACGTCGTCGGTGTTCATCAGCGGGCACAGTTCTGCGACCTCGGCCGGGCCGATAAGTTCGGTATCCAGGCCCATATAGCGGTGCTTGGCCCGTTCCGCCTTCAGATAGTCGACCCGGTCCGGCGTGGTGGCGATGGTTACCCCGCCGACATGGTGCAGGCCGCAGGCCTGGCCGCTGATCTCCTCCAGGTCCTTGTACAGCTGGATGGTATAGCCCTGCAGCTTGGCCATGTTGGGATCGGAATTCATGGTGTGAAAGCCGCCGGCCGCATGCCAGGTCGACCCCGAAGTGAGTTCCGAGCGCTCGATCAGGACGACATCCCGCCAGCCATATTTGGTGAGGTGGAAGAGGACGCTGCAGCCGACCACGCCGCCGCCGATCACCGCAACCCGTGTATGGCTCTTCACCTGTCCACTCCTTCTCTAGAAATCCGTCGGCACGCCACCCTCCGCGATGCGGCGGTCGACAAAATCGTCGAGTTCGTCGGCAATCGCCGGGTCCATCGGCGGTGGCTGATAATCGGCCAACATCTGGCGGTAGATGGTATGGGCCCGCCTGGTGGCATCGACCGCGCCCGCCTCCTGCCAGGTCTCGAAATTGCGCCAGTCCGACAGGAGCGGCGCATAGAACGCCGTCTCGTAGCGCGCCATGGTGTGGGCGGCGCCGAAATAATGGCCGCCGGGCCCGACCTCGCGCATCGCGTCCAGTGCCAGCTCGTCCTCGTCGACCCGGACCGGCTCCAGCATCTCGACCATCATCTGCAGCATCTCGGCATCGATGATCACCTTCTCGAACGAGGCGCACAAGCCCCCTTCCAGCCAGCCCAACGCGTGCTTGACGATGTTGCAATGACCCAGGATACAGGGCCAGATCGACATCTGGCTCTCATAGACCGACTGCACGTCGGGTGCGTTCGAGGCGTTGACGTTGGACGACCGGTAGGGCACGCCATAGCGCCGCGCCAATTGGCCGCCGATCAGCACCGCCTTGGCGTATTCAGGGGTGCCGAAAGCCGGCGCGCCGGACTTCATGTCGACGTTCGAGGTGAAGCCGCCATACATCACCGGCGTCCCCGGCTTGACCGCCTGGGCAAACGCCATGCCGGCCAGGGCCTCGGCATTTTGCTGGGTCAGCGCGCCCGCAAGGGTAACCGGCGCCATCGCACCGGCCAGGGTGAACGGGGTGACGATGATCGGCTGGCCGGCCCGCGCCATTTCGATAATGCCGATCAGCATCGGAATGTCGTATTGCAGCGGCGAATTGGCGTTGACCGTGGTCAGCAGGCTGGGTTCGGACAGCAATCGGTCCCGGTCGATACCCCGGGCAATACGGGCCATTTCGATCGAGTCCCGGATGCGCTCGCGGCCCAGCGAATAGCCGAAGCCGACCTTGTCGCTCAGCTTCAGGGTCGCCCGCTCCGCCTCCAGATGGCGGATGGCGGGGTGCAGATCGGACGGTTCGACCGGATAGCCACCGATCTGGTGCACCGTGTTCAGCGACTGGCCCAGCCGGACGAAGTCCTGGAAATCCTGGAAATTACCGCTGCGCCGGCCGCCTTCCAGATCGCTGGCATTTGGCGGGCTGGCGACCAGGGTGAACGCGATATTATTGCCGCCATAGACCAGGTCGTGGGCCGGGTTGCGGGCGTGCATGCGGAACTCGCGGGGCGCCTTGGCGACCAACTCCTCGATCATCGCGCCGTCGAACCGAACTCTGGTGTCTCCCGGGCGGACATCGGCGCCGGCCTGTTTTAGGATCTCCCGCGCGTCGTCGAGCAGAAAATTGACGCCGATCTCCTGCAGGACCTTCAGCGACGCCCGGTGCAACGCCTCCAGCGCATCCTCGGACAGGATGCCGAACGGCGGATAAGGGTTGCTCGGCTGCCGGAACGGCAACTGGGCCAAGGCCGCCTGTGCCGGTTCGCGGCGGCGTCCGCTTCTTCCTCGTCTGCTCAAGCCTGTGTCTCCTCCCAGCGGCGTTCAGCACGGATGACGCCATTCTCCTTCCCAATACCACCGTCCGGACGGGCGCGCGCCGAGGATTGCGACGCAAATTGCCGTTCAATGCGACAAATCAACGCCTGGGCCGGGGCAGGGCCAGGGACAGAATGACCGCAAGCCCGGTCAGGGAGGCCGAGAAGGTATAGGCCAGGGTGAAATCGCCGGTAACGTCGGCCAGCACACCGGCCCCGACCGGGCCCAATGTCTGGCCGATGGCGAAGAAGAAGGTGATCGCCGACAGGCCGGCGGCGGCCCGGTCCGGCCCCAGATAGTCGGCCACCGCGGCGGCCATGATGGTCGGGATCGACCAGGCGGCAATGCCATAGAGGAAGATCGAGGCGTACAGCGAGCCCGCGCCGAAATCGCTGCTGACCAGCAGGTAGGCGGCGGTCTGCACCGCATAGGCCGACATCAGCCCGGCGCGGCGTCCGAAGCGATCCGATATGCCGCCGAACAGGGGGCCCGAGAACATGCTGAAGAACCCGACCCAGGCCCAGAAGGTGCCGGCGACATTGTCCTCGAAGCCGCGGGAATCGACCAGGGTGGTGACGATGAAGGTGCCATAGACGATATAGGTGGCACCGAACAGGGCATAGACCAGGCCAAGATGGGTCAGCCGCCGTGCCGCCTGGACCTTGGATGGCGGTGTGCCGGCCTCCAGGTGGGCGGGCCGCTTGGCGCCGCCGCCCAGCATGGTCTGGCCGACCGCTTCCGGTGAATCCCGCAGCAGCAGCCAGCAGACGACCGCGACCACCACCGAAACCGCACCCAGGATCGACCAGCCCAGCCGCCAGCCCTCCCAGATGCCGAACCCGTCCAGGGCCGGGATCATCAGGCCCGACAGGATGATCCCGGGCCCGTTGCCGGCGAGCGCGATGCCGGCCGCCCGGCCGCGCCAGGCCGGGGCGAACCAACGCGACACCAGCGCCATGATCGAGATGTTGGCGGCCCCGCTGCCGATCCCGGTCAGGGTGTAGAGCAGCAAGATGGTCAGAAAGCCGTGCGCCGAGCCGACGGCGACCATGGTCAGGCCGATCAGCGCCAGGCCGCCGGCGATCGCCCGCCGGGCCCCAATGCGCCCCAGAATGAACGGCACCGCCGCCACCACCACCAGGTAGCCGATGAAATAGCCGGTGCCGATGGCGCCCTTTTCGGAATAGGACAGCTCCAGCGCCGCGCCCATCGACGGCAACAGCATGCCGAAGGAAAACCGGGCCAGGCCGAGGCAGGCGAACACCACCAGGGCGCCGGCGCCGGCGATCACCCAGGCATAGTGGAAAGGCAGGCGATCGGCGGTCATGGCGGACTGGTGGAGACAGAACGAAGGGGTACGGGGACGGCTGGATACATGCCGGCTAGTTGGCGGTGCAAAACCGGGCCGTGTCAAGCGCCCCGGATGAGGGGGCGTGGACTCAACCCAGGTTATTGTTCCGCCGGGCAATCCACCGCATATAGCAGACGGGCCCAAAGACCCAGGTGCCAAACCGGAACGGCACGTTTTCCAGGAGACCCCAACCATGCATCGCGCGATTTTCGTAGCTTTGGCGTTGGCGATTGTAGGCCTGTCTTCGGCCCCGACCATCGCCGAAGACCGCGAAGCCATACAATTGCCGGCTCAGGCCAAACAGCAATTCCTCAGCCAGATGCGCCAGGATATCGAGCATCTCGACGAGATTCTGGCCGCCCTGGCGGCGGACGAATTCCAGGAGGCCGCGGACATCGCCGAGATCAACCTGACAGTGGGTCATAAATTGTGGCGGCGCATGGCCGATGACGGCGCCTCAATGACCGAAATCCGGGCCGAACGCCAGCGACGCGCGGCGGCCGGGATGCTGGGCAAGGGGTTGCATGGGGTCGGCCGTTTCCTGCCCGAGCACTTCCGCGCCATGGGTCACGTCATGCACGATGCGGCGGACGCCTTCGCGGCGCGGGCCAGGACGGTCGCCGAGCCCGCCAGCCGACAGGACTATGCCGAAGTCTTCGACCATTTGCAGGCGATCACCAGCGCCTGTCGTGGCTGCCACGCGACCTTCTACGTGCGGTAACCAGGGCTGGTCTCAAAGCGACGACTGGTCGACTTCGGGCACGCTGGGTAGGTCGTAATAATCGCCCTTGGATAGGGTGTGGAGTTGGCGGTCGAGCCTGAGGCCGGTCGCCCCGTCGATGCTGCCAGCCATGATCGAGGTCCGGCCCGAGCCCAGACGCTGCCAGAACAGCTGGCTGCCGCAGACCTGGCAAAAACCACGCCGGGCGACGTCGGAGGACCGGAACCAGGTGATCTTGTCGTCGCCGGTGATGCTCAGGCCCTTGTCGGCCACCTGGGTGGCGGCGACATGGTGGCCCGAAGTCTTGCGGCACTGGCGGCAGTGACAGGCAACCACAGATCGGACCGGGCCATCGACCCGGTAGCGGACCTGGCCGCACAGGCAGCCGCCGCTGATGCCGGTGTCGGTCACCCGGCTTCCGGTTCCGGGATCCCGGCCTGGCGGCAGGCGGCGGTGACCGTGTTGGCCAACAGGCAGGCAATGGTCATCGGCCCCACCCCGCCGGGCACCGGGGTGATGGCGCCGGCCACGGCCGAGGCGGCGGCGAAATCGACATCGCCGACCAATCTGGTCTTGCCGTCGCCGGCATCGATCCGGTTGATGCCGACGTCGATCACCGTGGCACCGGGCTTGATCCAGTCGCCCTGCACCATGTTCGGCCGACCGACCGCCGCGATCAGGATGTCGGCTTGGCGGCACTCCCCGGCCAGGTCGCGGGTGCGGGAATGGGCGATGGTCACCGTGCAGCTTTCACCCAGCAACAGGCTGGCCATCGGCTTGCCGACGATGTTGGAGCGACCCAGCACCAGGGCCTTTTTGCCCGAAAGTTCGCCCAACTGGTCCTTCAGCATCATCAGGCAACCCAGCGGGGTGCAGGGCACCATGGCGGCCTGGCCGGTCGCCAGGCGCCCCGAATTGACCACGTGGAAGCCGTCGACATCCTTGGCCGGATCGATGCGGTTGATGACCTCGGCCTCACGGATCTGGGACGGCAGCGGCAACTGCACCAAAATGCCATGCACGGCGGGATCGGCGTTCAGACGGTCGACCACCGCCAGCACCTCGGCCTCCGACGTGTCTTCGGGCAGGCGGATCTCGTCCGACGCCATGCCGGCTTCGCGGGTGTGCTTGCCCTTGTTGCGGACATAGACCTGGCTGGCCGGGTCGTCGCCGACCAGCACCACCGTCAGGCCCGGCGTCAGCCCGTGCTCGGCCTGCAGGACCGCCACCTTGGCGGCGACCCCTTCCCGCACCTTGGCCGCGAAGGCCTTGCCGTCGATGATCATTGCTTCAGCCATAGTTGTACCCTTTGTCCTGCGGGCCGGCATCGGTCCGGTTACATGGATTTCATTTCCAGCCAGTTCTCCAACATCGCCGCCAGCGCGTCTTCATTGCCGGCGACCAGTATTGTCTTGTTACGGTCCTTGTGGCCGGCGACCACGCTGATCGTGCCGGCCGGCAGGCGCCAGGCCTTGGCCAGCAGCTTGACCAGGGCGGTATTCGCCTTGCCCTTTTCCGGTACCGCGGCGACCCGGACCTTGAGGCGCAGGCCGGCCCCGGTCTCGGCGACGCCGTCGATACGGTCGCGGCCGGCGTTGGGGGTGAGGCGGACCGCAATCCGGACCCCGCCTTGGGTTCGCGAAATCGGGGCTGGCGGCCTCGCGCCCATGCCTCACATGAACATCGGCCGGATGTCGTATCTGATCAGGTTCTGCAGGAAGTAGATGATCAGGATCAGGATCACCGGCGAGATGTCGAGGCCGCCGAGATTGGGCAGAAAACGCCGGATCGGCCCCAGCATCGGCTCGGTCACCCGGTGCAGGAAATCGCCGATCATGTAGACGAACCGGTTCGAGGTGTTGATCACGTTGAACGCCACCAGCCAACTCATGATCACCGAGGCGATGATCAGAAACAACAGCAGGCCGAGAATGGTGTCGATCAGTGCGAAAAGTGCGATCATGCCGTTCCCCGTTACAACTGGTGCCTTGATTTAATGTCTTGCGGCGGCTTCTGCAAGTCGCGATTTGGCGGCAAAGCCCCGGACCGCCTCGCGTTCTTGACTTGACAGCCCGCCTCGACCCTCCCTATATGCTGCAAGACCGCCCGCGCCCGCGGGCCGATTGTGGGGCCGTAGCTCAGTTGGGAGAGCGTCGCGTTCGCAATGCGAAGGTCAGGGGTTCGATTCCCCTCGGCTCCACCAAATTTTTCAAAGGGTCAGTGTAGGGGCGTCTGGCCCTCGTGGTTTTCGTAGTCACCAGTAAGTCACAGCGGAAACGGAAAGCCACCCAGCCCCATCGGGTCAAACGCCCGCTGGAATCATCCTCAACAGCAACCCTGACAACCCAACAAACGGCTTTGTCCAAGGACATTGACTGAGCGGGGCGGGGGCATTCGGTAGCTTTCGTTGATGCGCAATCCATTCCGCTAATTTAACAGTTCACCCGAGGTAACTCGCCTTGCGGCGATGATCTGCGACCTGCCGCAATGGCGCTGGCACCTGGACGAGGTCTTCGTGAAGACTCATAGGCAGACGCGCGATCTCCGGCGTGCGGTTGATCATGAAGGCGAAGTGCTCGAGGTCTGTGTCACCACGCTCCGGAATCGTAAGGCTGCGCGGAGGTTTCCCAAACCAGCGATGATGCGCCATGGCCAATCGAAGACCATTGTCACTGACCGTTTTCGTACGTACCGGTCTGCAATGACGACAATCGTCAATGCTTCAGCGCGATAACGCCCTGTAGGGCGCGCATTTCAGTTCTGCACCAGGCGCATGACGGTTTCGATATTGAAGTCCAGCCGGTCGTCCAGGGCTTGCGGGTCCATCAGGTCGCGTTCGTAGATGATCGCGCCGGTGTAGCGGTTGGTGAGATAGTAATAGCCGATCGCTGCAATGGTGATATTGAGTTGCACCGGATCGATGCCGCTGCGAAACACGCCCTCCTTTGCGCCACGCTCGAGGATGTCGGCCACCATGTCGACAAAGCGGCGGCTGACCTGACTGATCAGGTCGGATTTCTTCAAATGACGCGCCCTGTGGAGGTTTTCGCTATTCACCAGGGTGATGAACTCGGGGTTCTTCAGATAGTATTTCCAGGTGAACCGGACCAAGGTTTCAAGCGCCTCGTGGGGCTCCAAATGGCCGAGGTCGAGTTTCTGCTCGGCGGTGCGGATGTCGAGATAGGCATTTTCGAGAACGACGCGGAACAAGTCTTCCTTGCTGCTGAAATAGTGGTAGATCATGCGCTTGTTGGCTTTCGCCCGATCCGCGATTTCGTCTACCCGGGCGCCGCCTAGGCCATTCTTGGCAAACTCCTTTTTTGCAGCCGCAAGGATTCTGGACTTGGTTGCCTCTGCGTCCCGAACTCTGGCTTTCGTCGCTGCGGCCCGGCCCATGTTTCCCCCATCGAATTTCTGCGCGCGATCCGAAATCGCCGCTGTTGCAACTTTAAATACCGTCCGCTCCGGTGAACTGCAAACCTTTCTTCCGGCTTCGAACCGCCACCGGGCAGCATCTCCGAGCCGCCATTCAGGAAATTGTGCCGGCCATAAATTGCAATTGACAGGCGCCCCATAACGAAGTAACTAGTTAGTGTATTAGCGCTCGTGGGGAAGTCAAGTTCGAAGTCGAAAAAGGATGACCTGGGCGCTTGATCTCGTGTTTTTGCGATCTCGGTTGCTATCAGGGAGTGAGATATGTCCTTCATCAAGAAATTCATCGAACAGGAAACGGTCAATCGCCGCAACTTCCTGTTGGCCTCGGCTGCCGGCCTCGGCGGCCTGGCCGCCTCCGGCATGCTGCCGCGCGGTGCCGCGGCGGCAGGCAATCCCACGATTGCCTGGAGCTACCGCAACCGCACCAATCCCTACTGGAACGAAATCGTCTCGGGCGGCGAGGCGTTTGTCGAGAGCCTCGGCAAGCCGAAGAGCTTTATGACCCACTTGATCAACGAAGGCTCGAGCGAGAAGTCCTTGGCCGACGTGAAGGCGCTGCTGGCCAAGACCGGTGGCAATTTGGCCCTGGCCATCGACACCAACGATGCGCCGAACTGCCGCCCGGTGGTCGAGGCCGTGGCCAACGCCGGCGGCTATGTCTCGACGATCTGGAACAAGACCGACGACTTGCATCCTTGGGATTTCGGCGACAGCTATGTCAGCCACATGACCTGGTCGGACGAGAAGCCGGCCGAACAGACCGCGCGCATCCTGTTGGAAGCCATGGGTGGCAAGGGCGGCGTCGTTCACCTGGGCGGCATTGCCTCGAACAATCCGGCCATCGAGCGCCTGCAGGGCCTGAAGAACGCACTGAAGGACTATCCGAACGTCGAGCTGCTGGACGCCCAGCCGGCCGATTGGGATACCCAAAAGGCCAACCAGGTGATGTCGTCCTTCATTACCCGCTACGGCGACGAAATCACGGGTGTGCATTGTGCCAACGACACCATCGGCTATGGGGTCCTGGAAGCCCTGCGGGCCGAAGGCATGTCGCTCCCGATCGTCACCTATGACGGCAATCCGCAGGCCGTCGACCTGGTCATGAAGGGTGACATCCTGGCGACCGTGTTCACCAATCCCCATTGGGGCGGGGGCGTCACCGCGTCGCTGGCCTATCACGCGGCCATCGGCAGCTTCAAGCCGTCCGACGAGCCGCACGAGCACCGCGAGTTCTACGGCCCGACCGTCATGATTACCCCGAAGGATGCGGCCGAATTCAAGAAAAACTACCTGGAGAATGTTCCGGCCTATGACTGGAAGGATTTCTGGGGCCCAACCAACGGTCAAATCAAATACAAATAACCTTAAACCGGCGGGTGTCGCTTCGGCGGCGCCCGCCCCGCCCTATCCCGTTCGGGTGAAGCGCTACTTGGTAGGTCTGGGGAGGAAGCCGTGGCGAGATTCATCGACCGGGGGGTCCTTTTGAAATGGGCCCCACTGCTGGTCTTGGCGGTTTTGGTCCTGTTTTTCGCAATCATGGAGCCGCGGTTCCTCTCGGTCCGCAATTTCGCGCGCATCGCCATTTCCTCGACGCCGATGCTGATGGTCGCGGTCGGCGTGACCTTTATCATCATCATGGGGTCCATTGACCTGTCGATGGAAGGGACGGTGTCCGTCTGCGCGGTGATATTCGCTTTTGTGTTCATCGGACTTGGCGGGACCTTGGCAAGTTGGGCCTGGGTCGCCCTGCCGCTGGCACTGATGGTCGGTGCCGTCGTCGGTCTGATCAACGGCCTGGTCCACGTAAAGCTGCGAATCCCATCCTTCATGGCATCGCTCGCCATGGGGTTCGTCGGCACCGGCTTCGCGTTGCTGATGACCGGCGGTGACCGCATCCGGGTCGAGGATGGCCTGTTCCGCGCCCTGCTCACCGAACGCATCCTGAACTTCCCGATCATGGTCTATGTCGCGGCCCTGTTCCTCCTGATGGCCTGGTTCATTCAAAAACGGACCACCTTGGGGCGCAACTTCTATGCCGTCGGGGGCGGAGAGGAACTGGCCCACGCATCCGGGTTGAATGTCAACCGTGTGCGCCTGCTAGGCTTCACGTTGGCCGGGATGTTCTACGCCGTCGGTGCGATTCTGGCGGTCGGCCGGATCGGCATCGCCGAAACCGCGACCGGCAACAATTTCATGTTCCTGTCCATCACCGCGGTGGTGGTCGGCGGCACCGCGCTGTGGGGCGGCATCGGTGGCGCCTGGAACACCCTGATCGGCGTCCTGATCGTCAACGTGATCGGCAACGGTATGGTGGTGATCGGCTTGCCCGGCTACATCCAGGACGGCGTGCTGGGCTTGCTGGTGATCGCCGCAGTCGTGCTGTCGACCGACCGCCAGTCCGTGTCCTTCGTGAAATAGGGGGGGCGGACAATGTACGAACTGCAAAAGGTGGACAAGAAATTTCCGGGTGTCCACGCGCTCAAGGCGGTGGACTTCAAGATCGGCCGGGGTGAGATCGTCGGCCTGGTCGGTGAGAACGGGGCCGGCAAGTCGACCCTGATGAAGGTCATCTATGGCACCTATCCGCCGGATGGCGGCGCCGTCACCATCGACGGCAAGACGGTTCGGTTTCAAAACCCGCGCCAGGCGATGGAGCACGGCATCGGCATGGTGTTCCAAGAACAGTCGCTGATCACCAACCTGACCGTGATGGAGAACATCTTCCTGGGCTATGAAAGCCAGTTTGTCAGCTATGGCGTGATCAACTGGCGCAAGATGGCCGAAGCCGCCCGCGAGCAACTGGGCAAGGTGAAGTTGGATATCGACCCGGCCACCGTGACATCGGAACTGTCCTTTGCCCAGCGGCAGTTGGTCGAATTGGCCAAGGTCCTGACCCTGGAGGAACGGATCGACGGCGACCTGGTGATCCTGCTGGACGAGCCCACCTCGGTGCTGGCGCGCGAGGAAGTCGAACTGCTGTTTTCCATCGTGCGCGACCTGACCAAGCGGGCATCGTTCATCTTCGTGTCGCACCGCATGGAGGAAGTGATCGAGCTGTCCGACCGGATCTACGTCATGAAGGACGGCGAGGTCGTCGACGTCGTCGAATCCGGGAACGCCAACATCGACGCCATCCAGCACAAGATGGTGGGCCGGGAGGTCGACAAGGAATATTACCGGGAGCAAAAGCAAAAGCCTTATCAGGCGGACCAGGTCCTGGTCAGTGTCGCGGGCATTTCGCACGGCAACCGTTACAGGGACATCTCATTCGACTTGCATCGGGGCGAGGTTCTTTGCCTGGTCGGGACCGAGGGGTCGGGCCGCGAGGCGATCCTGCGCTCGCTGTTTGGACTCGCGACCCCGAACCGCGGATCGATCACCGTCAAAGGCAACCGGCTATCTCGCCACAAAGCAGCCGACGGCGTCACCCTTGGGATCGGCTACGTGCCGCGCGAGCGCAAGGTTGAAGGCATTGTCGGCGGCATGAACCTTTTCGAAAACATGACCCTGAGCCAGATGCGGAACTTCTCCAAGGGCGGTGTTCTCCGGGTCGGCGAGGAACGGCAATTGGCCAAGGACTGGATCGGGAGGCTGTCGATCAAGACGCCGTCCGAACTCAAGGATTGCGGCGGCCTGTCAGGCGGCAACCAGCAGAAGGTGGTGCTGGCCAAGTGGCGCTCGGGCGGGTCCGACATCATGTTGCTGGACCATCCGACACGCGGCCTGGATATCGGCGCCAAGGAAGACGTCTATGAGATGATCCGCGAGATGTCGGATGCCGGTGTCGGCATCTTGCTGGTGGCCGATACCCTGGAAGAAGCGATCGGCCTCAGTCACACGATCTTGGTCCTGAAGGATGGCGAAATACAGAAGCGGTTCGCCTGTACCCCGGGGGACAAGCCGTCCCTGTACGACCTGCTGCACTACATGATCTGAGGCCGCGCCATGACCTTTGAACGCATCAAGCCGCACCTGCCCTGGATCACACTGCTGGGCCTGGCCCTGATCGTGGGGGTTGCGGACGCCAATTTCCTGCGCCCGGCCAACCTGATCGGCATGGCCGCCGATATCGTGCCCCTGTTCATCATGGCGCTGGGCATGACCTTCGCCATCTATATCGGCGGCATCGATCTGAGCGCGCAGTCGGTGGCCAATATGACGACCGTCGTGGCCACCGTTTCGCTGCCTATGTTCGGCATCGGCGGCGCGCTGATCTGCATCCTGGGCGGGCTTGTCCTGGGTACCTTGTCCGGTATCGTGACGACGCGCCTGTATGTTCCGTCGTTTATTTCGACCTTGGCCGTGGGCGGCGTTGCTTTTTCGGCGGGGCAATACCTGTCAGGCCAGCGGGCGCTCTACATGGATGCCACCCTGCGTGACAACGCCTTCGGTTGGATGGTCGGCAAGAGCTTTGGCCTGCCGAACGAACTGTTGATCGGCGGGGGACTCGTTTTGTTGGCGGTTTTCGTGCAAAAACGTACGACCTTCGGTCGTGCCCTGAAGGCGGTCGGGGCCGGCGAACCCGCCGCCCTGGCTTCCGGCCTGAATGTCAACCGCATCAAGATCCTGGCCTTCGCCGTCTCGGGCATGATGGCGGCGATTGCCGGTTTGCTGTTCTCGGTCAAACTGTCCGGCGGCTCGCCGACCATCGCCAACGGGTTCCTGCTGCCGGCCATCGTTGCCGTCCTGGTCGGCGGCACGCCGTTGACCGGCGGCGTGGGCGGCGTGGTCAATACCTTGATCGGTACTCTAATCGTCGCCGTCATTCGTTCCTCGATGCTCTACTTCGAGATCGACGCGACCCGCCAGCAGATGGTGTTCGGAATCATCCTGATCATCGCTATCGCCCTGACCATCGACCGCACCAAGATGCGGATCGTTAAATAGCCGATTGGTAGAGGAGGCTGTCCATGGAAAGCATGCAAGCCGCCGTTTTGGTTGCGCCCGGGAGTTTCGAGGTCAGACGTGTGGCGGTACCCGAAATCGGCCCGGACGATGTCTTGATCAAAGTCGACCGATGCTGCATCTGTGGAACCGACGCCCACATCTTCAACGGCCATTATGCCGCCGATAATTTGCCGCTGGTGCCGGGGCACGAGTTCTCCGGCACGATCCATCGCCTGGGCGAGAACGTTTCCGCCTTGCGCGTCGGGGACAAGGCGGTCGTCGACATCAATATCGGCTGCGGCCACTGTTACTACTGCCGGCGAAACGAGATTCTCAACTGCCCGGATATGCAGCAGGTCGGCATCACGCGCGACGGCGCCTTTGCCGAATATGTCGCGGTTCCCGCGCGTCTGGTGATCCCGGCGCCGGCCGACACGCCGGCGGAGATCCTGGCTCTGACTGAACCGGTCGCCTGCGTGGTGCGGGCCGCGCGCAAATCGAACATCACGTTCGGCCAGTCGGTGGTGGTGATCGGCGCCGGCCCGATCGGCAACCTGCATGTGCAGTTGCTGCGGAGCATCGGCGCGGCGCCGATCATCTGCATCGAGCCGAACGCCGACCGCGCCAAACTGGCCGCCGAGGCGGGGGCCGACTTGGTCGTCACCGAGCCGGCCGAGGCGCTGGCCACGGTCCATACCAAGACCGGCGGGCGCGGCGCGGACGTCGCCATCGAGAGCGTCGGCAGCAGCGAGCTTTATCGGCTGGCGTTCGACCTGGTCCGCCCTGGCGGCCACGTTGCCGCCTTCGGCATTGCCGGTCCGGAAGACCATCTGCCCTTGCCGTTGCTCGATACCGTTTTACGGGAGAATTCGATCAAGGGCTCGGTCGCGGGCATGGGCCAGGACATGCACGATGCCATGACCCTGCTCGTCAACCACCGCTTCAAGACCGATCTGTTCACGCGTGCTGGCTTTTCCCTGGCCGATATCCAGGACGCATTCGACAGCCTGCCGGCCAGACTGCAGGACCTGAAAACCCAAATCTACATGTAGTTTTAAAAGAGGGGCAAGACGGATGGCGAACATCTTGATCATCTACGACAGCGAAAGTGAGCGCCGCTTCACCGAAACCATGGTCCCCTTCGTCAAGGAAGGTGTCGAGCAGGTCGGCGGCATGGACGTACGCGTGCGCTTCGTCGAAGACGCCGAGACCGAGGACGTGTTCTGGGCCGACGGTATCGCCATTGGCTGTCCGACCCATTTGGGCGGCATTTCCTGGAAGATGAAGCAATGGTGGGACGAGCGTACCCCGGACATCTGGTTCAAGACCGACGGCAAGTTCGCGGTGCCCTTCACCTCGGCCGGCAGCCTGGGCGGCGGCGGCGAGCTAACCTGCCAGGCGCTCAGCATCATGATGATGAACATGGGGTATTTCGTGTTCGGGATCACCGACTACGTGGCCAAGAAGGAGAGCCTGCACTACGGCGCCGTGGTCGCCGGCGAGCCGCGGGAGGCGCATGCCAAGGACGCTTGCCGGCGTGTCGGCACCCGCCTGGCCGAGTGGGTCGGCTACTATATGGAGGGGCGCAAGGAGCTGCACCCGTTGAAGGCCACGTATCAGCGCTTTTGGGAGTTGGCAGATTGAGCAAGGCACGCCTGATCGTCGATTTGGACGTCAAGCCCGAAGAGGTTGCGGCGTTCATCGCCATGTTCCGCAGCGAGTTCATGTCCCGCTCGCGCAGCGAAAAGGGGTGCGAGCTGTATGAATTGTGGCAGGACCCCAGGCAGCCGGAGAGAATGGCGATTGTCGAGGTGTGGTCGAGTCAGGCGGCTTTGGACGCCCATTTGGCGCAAGACTGGTTCGCTGAATGGGCCCCCAAGATGGAGGCCGCAATGGCGACGCCACTGGTGGTGCGGGCCCTGACCTCGATCGAGGACTAGCCGTTACCGCCGATTTGCGAACCGCCGCGGTGGCGGTTCGCGCCACATGCCGACCGGAGCCTGTGTCATGGCATTATCTGAATCCATTCTCTCCCTCCCCGACCGGCCGCAGGAGTTCGGTTTCTTTGTCAACGGGCGGAACATTGCCGCCGAATCGCGGCCGCTGTTCGAACGTGCGAGCCCGGCCCATGATGTGACGGTATCGTGCTTGCCGCGCTGCACGACCGCCGATCTGGACGATGCCGTGGCCGCCGCCCGGGCCGCCTTCGAGGACGGGCGCTGGTCGCGAATTGCCGCGGCGGAGCGGGCGGACATATTGTTGCGCGCCGCCCACGTCATTCGCCGCCGGGCCGACGAAATCGCCTATTGGGAAACCCTGGAGAACGGCAAGCCGATCAGCCAGTCGCGCGGCGAGGTCGCGGCTTGCGCCGGGATGTACGAATATGCCGCCGGTGCGGCGCGCCTGCTGCATGGGGACGCTTTCAACAACCTTGGCGATGCCATGTTCGGTGTGGTGACCCGCGAACCGATCGGTGTTGTGGGCGTGATCACGCCTTGGAATTTCCCGTTCCTGATCCTCTGTGAACGGGTGCCCTATATCCTGGCCGCCGGGTGCACGATCGTCGCAAAGCCGTCCGAGGTGACCTCGGCCACGACCCTGTTGCTGGCGGAGGTGCTGGCCGAGGCCGGCCTGCCCGATGGGGTCTTCAACGTCGTCACCGGTTCGGGTTCGGTGATCGGTCAGGCGATGACAGAGCATCCGGATATCGACATGGTCTCGTTCACCGGATCGACCGATGTGGGGCGCAACTGCGTGCAGGCGGCCGCCGGTAATTTCAAGAAGTTGGGCCTGGAACTGGGCGGCAAGAATCCGCAGATCGTCTTCGCCGACGCACAGTTGGATGATGCCGCGGACGGCGTTGCCTTCGGGGCCGGGTTCAATGCCGGCCAATGTTGCGTCAGCGGCAGCCGGCTGATCGTCGAGCGTTCCGTCGCGCGCGATTTCGAACAGCTGGTCGCCGAGAAATTCGCCAAGGTCAAGGTGGGGGATCCCCTGGACCCCGAAACCCAGATCGGCGCGATCACGACAAAGGCTCAGAACCAAACCATCTTGGACTATATCGAGACCGGCAAGGCGGAGCGGGCCCGCTTGGTCTGTGGCGGCGAAGCGCTCGACTTCGGTCGCGGCCGGTTCATCGCGCCGACTCTGTTCGGGGACGTGACGCGGGACATGGCCATCGCCAGGGATGAGATTTTCGGCCCGGTGCTGAGCGTCATGCCCTTCGATACCGTGGACGAGGCCATTGCCCTGGCCAACGATACCGTCTACGGCCTTGCAGCCAGCGTCTGGACCCAGGACATCGACCAGGCCCTGAATGTCACCCGGCGGGTCCGGGCCGGGCGCTTCTGGGTCAACACGACCCTGGCCGGCGGCCCGGAACTGCCCCTGGGCGGCTTCAAACAATCCGGCTGGGGGCGCGAGGCCGGCATCTACGGGGTCGAGGAGTACACGCAGATCAAGTCGGTACACATCGAAATCGGACGCCGTACGCCCTGGGTCGCCTAACGGGGATTGAACCCGCGGGCAAGACCCGGTAAAATAACTAATTGGTTACTTGTGGCGAGGCAGGGGACGAAACGATGAGTGAACCGGGGTACGATTACGTGATCGTCGGCGGCGGGTCGGCGGGGTGCGTGCTGGCGGCCCGGCTGTCCGAGAACGCCGCGGCTCGGGTGTTGCTGCTCGAAGCCGGCGGCAGGGACAGCAATCCCTATATTCACATGCCGGCAGGCTTCGCCAAGATGACCTCGGGGCCCTTGACCTGGGGTTTGACCACGGTGCCGCAGAAAAACGCCAATAACCGCGAAATTCCCTATGCCCAGGCCAAGGTGATGGGTGGCGGCAGCTCGATCAACGCCGAGGTGTTCACCCGCGGCAACCCTGTAGACTATGACCGTTGGGCGCACGAGGAAGGGTGCGCGGGTTGGTCGTTCGCCGACATTCAGAAATACTTCGTCCTCTCCGAAGGCAATACCATTCTGGCCGATGACTGGCACGGGACCGAAGGGCCGCTGGGGGTTTCCAATATCGCCGACCCGCAATCCATGACCCGCGCCTTCGTACAGTCCTGCCAGCAATATGGGATTCCCTACAACCCCGACTTCAACGGGCCGCGACAGGAAGGCGCCGGTGTTTACCAGGCGAACATCGTCAATGCGCGGCGCTGTTCGGCCATGGCGGGCTATTTGCGTCCGGTCATGGGGCGGGCCAATTTGACCGTCGAAACCGGCTGCCTGGTACATCGGATACTGGTGGAAAACGGACGCGCCGTGGGGGTGGCCTACAAGCGCGGCAATGCCCTGCAAACTGCCCGTGCGGGCAGCGAGGTGCTCCTGGCCGCCGGGGCGATCGGTTCGCCCAAGACGCTGATGCTCTCGGGCATTGGCCCGGCGGACCATCTTCGCGAGCACGGTATCGACGTGGCGCTGGACCTGCCCGGGGTCGGCGAAAACCTGAACGATCATTTCGGCATCGATATCGTCGCGGAACTGAACGGCCACTACAGCCTGGACAAGTACGGCAAGCCGCATTGGATGGTCTGGGCCGGCATGCAGTACCTGCTGTTTGGGTCCGGACCGGTGGCCTCGAATATCGTCGAGGGCGGGGCTTTCTGGTATGCCGACAAAGCTAAGCCGGTGCCGGATCTGCAGTTCCACTTCCTGGCCGGCGCCGGCGCGGAAGAGGGTGTCCCCAGCGTGCCCAAGGGCACCAGCGGCATCACCATGAACTCGTATAATTTGCGGCCCAAGGCGCGCGGCACCGTCAAATTGCGATCAGCCGATCCCGCCGACAATCCCCTGGTCGACCCGAACTTCCTGGGCCATCCCGACGACGTCAAGCTGTCGGCCGAGGGCGTCAAGATCAGCCAACAGATCTTCATGCAGCCGGCGCTTCAGAAATACATCCGCCAGATCCGCTTTCCCGACAGTGGTGTCAAGACGCAGAAGGATTATGAGGAATATGCGCGGCAGCACGGGCGGACGTCCTACCACCCGACCTGCACCTGCAAAATGGGGATCGACGATATGGCGGTGGTCGACCCGCAGCTCAGGCTGCGGGGTATTGACGGCCTGCGGGTTTGCGACAGCTCGGTTATGCCGAGCCTGATCGGCTCCAATACCAATGCGCCGACCATCATGATCGCGGAAAAAGCTGCCGACATGATCCGCGGAAACCAATAAACCTCCCGAACGACCACCTGCGGCGGCCCCTTGGGGGGCCGCCTTTTTTTTCAGTCCCAGTCAGGAGCCCAAGGTACCAGCGAGCTGTCGACGATGCGGTAGTTGGTCGTGCCCATGGCGTCGATTTTGGCCATGTCCTGCGCGGACAAGGTAAAGTCCATCACGTCGAAATTGGCCGCGATGTTCTCCGCCTTGGTCGACATGGTGTTGATCGGCACGCCCTTTTGCAGGATCCAGCGCAGGACAATCTGCGCCGCGGTCTTGCCGTAGGCGGCGCCCAACTCGGCGAATTGCGGGTGCTTGAACACCTCGCCGCGCGCCACTGAGCAATAGGAGGAGAGCGGGATCCCCGTCTCGACCGAAGCCGCAAGGAGCGTGCTCTGATCGAGCAGCGGATGGAATTCGACCTGGTTGGTGACCAGCGGCGCGTCGACGATTTGCCGCGCCGCGCGCATCATTCGGGCGGTGTAGTTGGACACGCCGATGTTCTTGGTCAGGCCCCGTTTCAGTGCCTGTTCCAGCAGTTGAAGGCTGGGCTTGATATCGCCACCTATCGGCGGCCAGTGCAGCAGCAGCACATCGACATAGTCCAACCGCAGGTCCTCGAGGCTGCGTTCGACGGAGGACAGGAAATCGCCGACCGTGAAATTGTCGGGATGTACCTTGGTGGTGATGCACAGCTCGGCCCGGTCGACGCCGGCCGCCTGTAGGCTGTCGCCGACCTCAGCTTCGTTGCCGTACATCTGGGCGGTATCGAACGCCCGGTAACCGACGTCGAGGGCCAGTTTGACGGCATTCGCCAGCACCTCGCCTGTCAGCGGAAAGGTCCCGAACGCCCGTTGGTGGGTTTTTTCAAAATAGATGCTCATGGGTCCTCAAGCTCCTTCGCAATCTCGCCGGCGGGATCGTCAAACCGCCAATTTTTCCATGAATTCCTTGCTTGACGGCGTCGATTGATCCATAGTTATATAACCAACTAGTTACTTAAATAAACAGCTAATTTAAACCGAGGCCGAGATGTCGAAGGTTACCACAGCCGAGCAGGCGGCACGCTTGATTTCCGATGGCGATACGATTGCCGTCAACTCGTCCAGTGGCCTGTGTTGCCCGGATGCCATGTTGAAGGCGATCGGCGAGCGCTTCGACAGAGAGGGCGCGCCGCGAAACCTGACATCGATCCATCCGATTGCCGCTGGCGACATGTTCGGCTCCCTTGGCACCGATCATATCGCCAAGCCCGGCCTGCTGGCCCGAATCATTGGTGGATCGTACATCTCGGGCCCGTCTTCGGCAGAGCCGCCGCTGATCTGGCAGATGATCGGCCGCAACCAAGTCGCGGCCTATAACGTTCCCAGCGGCATCGTCTTCGACATCCTTCGCGAGGCGGCCGGAAAACGACCGGGTGTGATCACCAAGGTGGGCATGGATACCTTTGCCGATCCCGACTTGGAAGGCTGCGCCATGAACGAATTGGCCCGCCAGTCGCCGATCGTCAGAAAGATCGCATTCGAAGGCGAGGACTGGCTCTATTTTCCGGCCATCGTGCCCAACGTCGCGATCATCCGTGCGACCACCGGTGACGAGCGGGGCAATTTGACGTTCGAGCACGAGGGCGCCTATCTGGGGGCCATGGAACTGGCCCTGGCGGCGCACAACAATGGCGGCAAAGTCATCGCCCAGGTCAAGCGCGTGGCGGAGCAAGGGACCCTGCGTCCGCACGACGTGCATGTGCCGGGAATCCTGGTCGATGCGGTGTTCGAGGCGCCGGACCAGTTGCAGACCACGGCGACGGAATACGACCCGGCGATTTCGGGCGAGCTGTTCCGGCCACTGGACAGTTTCAGGACGCCCCGATTCGATATCGGCAAGGTCATCGCCCGCCGGGTCGCCATGGAACTGCGCCAGGGTTGGGCGGTCAATATCGGGTTCGGCATATCCGCCAACGTGCCGCGGGTCTTCATCGAGGAAGGGCTGCACGGCAAGGTGACCTGGGTGATCGAGCAGGGAGCGATCGGCGGTGTGCCGTTGCTCGACTTCAAGTTCGGCTGCTCGTCGAACGCCGAAGCCTTCGTCTCCTCGCCCCACCAATTCAGCTACTTCCAGGCGGGCGGCTTCGACGCGTCATTGTTGTCGTTCCTCGAGATCGACCGCGAGGGCTCGGTCAACGTATCGCGGCTTTCCGCGATGCCGCACCGCACAGCCGGTGCCGGCGGTTTCGTCGATATCACCGCCCGAGCCCGCAGGATCATATTCTCGGGCAATTTCAACGCCGGCGCCAAGATGCGGATCGAAGACGGCAGGATCGCCATCGACCGGGAGGGCGCGATCGCCAAATTCGTGGAAAAAGTCGACCAGGTTTCCTTCTCCGGCCGTCGCGCCGTTGCCCAGGGCCAGGATGTCACCTACGTCACCGAACGTTGCGTGGTGAAACTGACGGCGGACGGCTTGGTGGTCACCGAGATCGCGCCGGGGATTGAGCCGCGGCGGGATATCCTCGACCGCGCCGATATCCCCCTGGCGATCGCTGAGGACCTGCGGACCATGCCCGATGCCCTGTTCCGCGAAGCGCCCATGGGCTTGGTGCTGCCGTGACTGAAGAAGCCCATTACGCGTTCTCCCTTGAAAACCGCATCGCCAGGCTGGTGGTCCGGCGCCCCGACAAGTTGAATGCCCTCGGCGAAGCCATGGTCGACGCTGTGGCCGAAATCGGGGTGGGCATGGCGGCGGCCGAAGCGCTCGCCGACCGCCACTGAGTTGACGAAGATGCTGATCAATGCCGCCGAGGGTGAGGAACACGAGCGCATCCTGGAAAGCCTGGGTGGCTGGATCTCGGCCGCGTCTCCCGACCTACGCGAGGGGCTGGCCGCCTATCGCGAAAAAAGAAGGCCTGCGTTCGATGCCGGTTGACCGGTTCTGGGGGTGCCAATGATCCGCCATATCGTGCTCTTGCGTTTCAGGTCCGACGTGACGGCGGAACAGCGCCATCAGCTGTTCCAGGGGCTCGCCGGTCTGCGCCGCGGCTTGCCGGGAATCCTCGACTTCCATGCCGGGCCCAATATCAGCGTCGAAGGGCCGCTGACCCGGGGGTTCAACGACGGCTTCTGGTTTGATTTCTCCGACGAAGCGGCCCGTGATGCCTATCTCGCCGACCCCGAACACCAGGCAATCGGTACCCGCATCGTGGCGGCGCTGGAGGGCGGAGCCGACGGCATTGTGGTTTTCGATATCGCGCGCTAGCAGCTTGTTCGGATGCCATCCGGACCGGCTTGGGGCCCGAAACGACGCCAGGGGTTCGATTTCATCCGCCGTTGCCTTCGGTTCAGCAATAGACCATGAGCTGGTTAAACCCTGACTGCACCACCTCGTCCTGCTGGTTGCACACTTCGAAATGGATTTTCACGATTCCGCGGTCGCCCTTCCTGGTGAGCCGTTTTTCGCGCACCACCAGAACGCCGTGGATGCTGTCGCCGATCAGGACCGGTCTGTTGAACGACCAAGTCCAACCCAGCGAGGCGACGGCGTTGAAGCGTGCCTCGGCCCGGTTTTTCAAGCCGTCGATCAGCGAAAGCACCAGCAGACCGTGCGCCACGCGCCGCGGAAACCCATGGCGGTGGGCCGCTGCGTCGCTCATGTGGATCTCGAACCGGTCACCGGTCAGATCGGCGAACAGGTCGATTAGCCCGGCCTCAAGGCACAATTCGCCGGTTCGCAGCCAATCGCCGGTTTGCAGGCCGTCGAAGCCGTAACGGCCTTTCTCCAATTGGCGCCCGGGCGGTGTGGGCATTGTCAGGCCGGTGTCGGTGCGTCCTCGCGCAACAGGCCCTGGGCCTTCAGGTCGGACCAGAAGCCGGCCGGTATGGGATGGCTGAACCAGTCCAGGTTCTGTTGCAACTGCGCGACCGTACGGGTGCCGGCGATGAAGGACGGAATGGCCGGGTGGGCGACGACGAATTGCAGCGCGGCTGCTGGCAGCGGAACCCCATAGTCGCGGCACACCGCCTCTATCTTCCGCACCTTGTCCATGATGTCGGCGGGCGCCGGCGCATAATTGTACTTCGCGCCCTCGACCGCGCCGGTGGCCAGGATACCGGAGTTGAATCCGCCCCCGATCACCACGGCTGCGTTGCGTTCCTCGCACAACGGCAGGAACCGGTCCAAGGCGTCCTGTTCGAGCAGGGTATAACGTCCGGCCAGCAGGAAGCAGTCGAAGTCCCGGCGTTCCAGTGCGGCATGGCAGACCTGCCATTCGTTGACCCCGACGCCGATCGCCTTAACCGTGCCTTCGCTGCGCAGTCGTTCCAGGGCGCGCCAGGCGCCGTCCATTGCCTGCTCGAACACCTCTGGCTGCTCATCGCCGCGAGTGAAGACGTCGATATCGTGGATGAAGGCGATGTCCATCCGCTCCAGGGCCAAACGCTGCAGCGAATCCTCGAAGGCGCGCATGATACCGTCATAGGAATAGTCGAACACCATTTCGAACGGCGCTGCATTGGTCCAGGGCGTGAAGTCGATCTGCGTCCGCTTCGCCGGTTTCAGGATCCGGCCCACTTTCGATGACAAGACGAAATCGTCGCGGTTCTTCCAGCGCAGCGATTGACCAGTGCGCAGTTCCGACAGGCCATGGCCGTACATTGGCGCCGTGTCGTAGTAGCGGATGCCGGCTTCCCAGGCGCTCTGGATCATGGCGTCGGATGTCTGCTCGTCGATTTCACGGAAGATGTTGCCGATCGGCGCGGCACCGAAGGAAAAGGCCGTCACCTCAAGGTCGACGCGCCCGAACTTGTTTTTCTGCGATGGCTGCATGGCTATTCCCTTTATATAACTAGTTAGTTACAATAAGGGATGGTGCCCGGTGTATCAAGGCTGTTTTGAGGTTCCGCCATGACACTTACCCGAACCGAGATCTGTGCCGCTGGTGCGCTGGACTTGGTGCAATCCGCCCTCCGGCACGCCCGGGCCAACCACTGGGAGATTTGTGCCGCGGTCTGCGACCCGCGCGGTTCACTGGTGGCGCTGCTGCGCACAGATGACGTGATCGTCCCGGCGGTCGATTTTGCGGTGGACAAGGCCTACACCGCGGCCACCCTGCGCCGCTCCACGGAATCCTTCTTCGCGCGTGCTGCGGCCTCGCCGTCCCTCAGCTTGGGGCTGGGAAACCGGCCGCGGCTGATGGTTTGGTCGGCCGGGCTGCCGGTGTTTCACGACGGTGTTTGTATCGCAGGATTGGGGGTGTCCGGTGCCAAGGACCATGAGGATGTGGCCTGCGCCGAGGCCGCCATCCGTGGCGCCGGGTTTTGCACCGAGGCCGGATGAAGCGACCGGACGTCGGATTCAAGGGCCCGCCACGGGCGGCCTTGACCGACCTGCATTCGACCTATAAAGTAACTAGATAGTTACATATGGATCTGAGCATGTACTTGACCGAGACCCATGAGCAAGTCCGCGACATGGCCCGCAAATTCTCCGAGGACATCGTTCGCCCGAAAGCCGAGGATCTGGACCGGGAGGAGAGGTTTCCGGCCGAGATCTACGACCAGATGGCCGAACTGGGCCTGTTTGGGATCGGGGTTCCCGAGGAATTGGGCGGCGCCGGTTTCGACACCTTGACCTATGCGCTGGTCATGGAGGAGCTGTCACGGGGTTATGCCTCGGTGGCCGACCAATGCGGTCTGGTGGAACTGATCTCGACCTTGCTGGTTCGCCATGGCTCCGACGCCCAGCGCGCCCGGTGGCTGGCACCGGTGCTGGGGGCAAAGACACGCGTTGCCTATTGCCTGACCGAGCCCGAGGCGGGTACCGACGTTTCCGGGATACGCACCACGGCGGTACCGGATGGCGATGGCTGGGTCCTCAATGGCGGCAAGATCTGGATCCACAATGCTCCGGTCGCCGATGTCGGGTTCGTCCTGGTGCGGACCGACAAAACGGCCGGGCACCGGGGCATGTCGATCTTTATTGTCGACCTGCATGCCGACGGGGTGGAACGAGGCCCGAAGGAGCACAAGATGGGCCAGCGGGCCAGCCAGGTCGGTGCGCTCACCTTCACAGACGTCAAATTGGGTGCCGACAGCCTGTTGGGCGAGGCGGGACGCGGCTTCCACATGATGATGAGCGTCCTGGACAAGGGTCGTGTCGGGATCGGCGCTCTGGCGGTCGGTATCGGCCAGGCCGGGCTGGAGGCGGCGGTCGACTATGCCGGTCAGCGCCGCCAGTTCGGCCAGAAGATCGCCGACTTCCAGGGCGTCCAATGGTTGCTGGCCGACATGGCAAAGGATGTCGAGGCCGCCCGGCTGCTGGTCCATTCGGCTGCTCTGAAGATCGATCGGGGTGAAGACGCCACCAAGGCCTGTTCCATGGCGAAGTGTTTCGCCGGGGACATGGCGGTGGCTCGCTCGGCCGATGCGGTGCAGGTGTTCGGAGGATCGGGTTATATCCGCGGATTCGAGGTGGAGCGCCTCTATCGCGATGCTAAGATTTGCCAGATCTACGAGGGCACCAACCAGGTCCAGCGGATGATCATTGCCCGCGAATTGATGAAAAACGGGGCCCGCGGCTAGCCCTCATCTCTCACACCGTCGATACCCCGAGAGCGGTTCCCGGCCCCACTCAGGGCAGGAGCGGTGCGCCGCGCGATGCATGGCATGGAGGTGTGAGAGATGCGAGCCAGGCCCACGGCCGCAGGTGGCGCCGAGCGGCTTCCCGCCGGGGTCAGAATCGCGGAATGAGCAAGCCGGCATCGGCCATCAGCGGCTGACCGGTCATATAGGGCATGCAGCCGGTAGCCGCCATCGCCGCGATTTCGCCCATTTCTTGGGGTGTGCCCATGCGGCGGATCAGGGTCAGGCCCTGTTCCGACAGCTTGTCGTATTTCTCCCACGCTGGGCGTGACATTTCGGTGCGGATCAGGCCGGGCTGGATCTCGAACACGAAGATCTCGTCATCGGCCAGGCGCACGGCAAAGAGTTTCGATACCATCGATTGCGCCGCCTTGGAGGTGCAGTATTCGCCCCGGTTGATGCTGGCGGCCAGGGCATTGACCGAGGTTATGTTGATGATGCTGTGATAGGCCTCCGGCCGCTTGTCGCGGCCCAGGACCCGTTTGGCAAAGGCCTGTGACAGAAAAAACGGTGCCTTGGCGTTGACCTCGAGGCAGCGGTCATAGCTCGCCGGCGAGACGTCCAGCAGATCGCCGCGGATCATCGCCGAAACCCCGGCATTGTTGACCAGGGTGGTTAGGGGGCCGATGGCGTCCTCGGCATCCGACAGCATGCGCTCGTGGCTCCCGAGATCGGCGACCGAGCCAGGGATCGCGACGACCTTGGCACCGACGTCCTTGAGCCGCTCTTCGGTTTCGCGCAGGCCCTCTAGGTCGGTTTCGCAGTTGATCGCGACGGCAAAGCCGCGTTCGGCCAGCGAGAAGGCGATACCCTGCCCGATCCCGCGGCTGCTGCCGGTGACAAAGGCGGCTTTCTGGTGCGTTTCATTCATCGAACAATTTCCTTCCAGGCAATCCATGGCGCGGGGTCCGCCCCACCCATCCGAAACCGAACGGCATCCCGGCAGCGCACCTGTCGGCAGACTTGACCGTGGCCGGCCAGTCCCTGTATTATTAACTATCCAGATAGTTATTCAAACGAATTTCTTTCGAGTTCGGATCGGGGCAGCATTTGGACGGCCCCGGACCGTCGGGTAAGGGAAATCGCGATACGAAGTGACGCCCGGGATGTCACGGGTTATGACATGGGCTTGGGAACGGAACCACATGCAGAGCCTCGAAAGCGAAACGCTGGAACTTGACCCAGGCGGCGGCGGGGAAACGGTGCCGATCACCTGGGTCCACACTCTTGTCTGCGGCAGCGGCGCGGCCGGCCTGAACGCGGCCTGCCAATTGGACGGCCGCGGCGTTGCGGATCTGCTGGTGGTGACCGAGGGCCTTAAGATGGGCACGTCGATCAACACCGGCAGCGACAAGCAAACCTACTACAAGATCTCCACCTGCGGCGAGGACCAAGATTCGCCCCTGGCCATGGCCAGGAACTATTTCGACAACGGCTCGACCCATGGCGATCTGGCCCTGGCGGAGGCCGCGGGTTCGGCCCGGGCATTTCTCAATCTGGTAAATTTGGGCGTGCCCTTTCCTCAGGATCCGTACGGGCAGTTCGTCGGCTACAAGACCGACCACGACCCGCGCCGGCGGGCCACGTCGATCGGCCCCTATACCTCGCGCCAGATGTGCATTTCGCTGACCGAGGACCTACGGCGCCGGGGCATCCGGGTGCGCGAGAAGGTCAATATCGTCGATCTGCTGACGCTCGGCGATGGCCGGGGCAAGCGTGCGGCCGGTGTCGTCCTTGCCGATGATGACGGTCGGCTGGAGGTGGTCGGCGCGGAAAACCTGGTCCTGGCCATCGGCGGACCCGGCGGGCTCTACCGCACCAGCGTCTACCCCAAGGCCCAGACCGGCGCCATCGGCCTGCCCTTGTTGGAAGGTGCGTTTGCGCACGGTATTTCCGAATCCCAGTACGGCCTGTCATCGACCAAGTTCCGCTGGAACGTTTCGGGCAGCTTCATGCAGGTGGTGCCGCGCTTCATTAGCACCGATGCCGAGGGCGGCGACGAACGGGAGTTTCTGCCGCCATACTTCGAGTCCGCCGGCGAGATGTGCTCCAATATCTTCCTGAAAGGCTATCAATGGCCGTTCGATGCCGCCAAGGCACGGGGCGGATCGTCGATCATCGACATCCTAGTCTATATCGAAACCGTGCAAAAGGGCCGGCGGGTGTTTCTTGACTTCCGGCGCAATCCGACCGGTTTTGTCCTGGACGAATTGAGCGAGGAAGCCCGGTCCTATCTGGTGAATTCGGGTTCGACCCAGCATCTGCCGATCGAGCGGCTGCAAGCCATGAACCCCAACGCCGTCGAACTCTACCTGCGCCGCAACATCGATATCCGCACCGAGCCGCTGGAAGTCGACGTTTGCGCCCAGCACAACAATGGCGGCCTGGCGGTCAATCATTGGTGGGAATCGCTCAATATCAAACACCTGTTTCCCTTGGGCGAAGTCGCCGGGACGCACGGCGTCTCCCGGCCCGGAGGCGCAGCCTTGAACGCCGGGCAGGTTGGCGGGTTCCGGATCGCCGACTACGTCGCCAACCGCTATCGCGACACGACCCTGGACAGGGGGGCGGTCCGGGATTTGGCCAGGCAGCGGCTCGCCCGGCTGATGGACTATTTGGAGGCCAGCCGGGGCAGCCCGGCCACATGGCAGGAAGAGCGCGCCGAGATCCAGCAGCGCATGACCAGGTACGGGTCCGCCGTGCGGTCTGGCCCGGGGTTGGAAACCGCAATCGCCGAAGCCGAGGCCCAGTGGCAGCGCCTGTCGCGGGCCGGCGGCAATGCAGGGACCTATGGCGCGGGCCGTGGCCGCCGCGAGGCCCTGCGCAACCGCCACCTCTGCTACGCCCACCTGGTCTACCTGCAAACCCTGCTGTTCGCGGTGGAAAGCGGCCAGGGGAGCCGCGGCTCGGCGGTTGTGTTATCCGGTACGGGAACACCGGTCCACAAAGCTTTGGGTGACGCCTGGCGCATCGAGGACGAAAACCGCGATTTCCGTGCCCAGGTTTTGGAAACCGCCATCGAGAACGGAGAAGTGGCGTGCCGCTGGGTCCCGGTCCGGCCGATTCCCGAGAGCGACCTCTGGTTCGAAACCGCTTGGGCCGCCTACCGGAACCGGGAGATCTACGATTGACCATTCCCCCTCACCGGATATCGGCAGATAGGATCGAACAGCCATGAACAACCTTGACCTGAAACCGGCGACGGACTGCCGCTACGACATCGTTTCACTGGGCGAAGTCATGCTGAGGCTGGACCCCGGTGAGGGACGGATCCGCACCGCGCGCCAGTTCCGGGCCTGGGAAGGCGGCGGCGAATACAATGTGGCGCGGGGCCTGCGCCGCTGCTTCGGCAAGCGTGCCGCGGTGGTGACCGCCTTCGCCCGGAACGAGGTCGGCCTGCTGATGGAGGATCTGATCCTGCAGGGGGGTGTCGACACCTCGCTGATCCACTGGGTGGACTATGACGGCATTGGGCGCAGCGTGCGCAACGGGCTCAACTTCACCGAACGCGGCTTTGGTATCCGGGGCGCGGTCGGCTGCTCCGACCGGGGCCTGACCGCGGCCTCGCAGTTGCAGCCCGGCGATGTGGATTGGGACCATATCTTCGGGACCTTGGGCGCGCGCTGGTTCCACACCGGCGGCATTTTTGCTGCCCTGTCCGAGACCACCGGCCCGGTGGTGATCGAGGCGGCCAAGGCGGCCAAACGGCACGGCACCTGGGTTTCCTATGACCTCAACTACC
This sequence comes from uncultured Sneathiellales bacterium, assembly GCA_964344385.1. Lineage (GTDB taxonomy): Bacteria > Pseudomonadota > Alphaproteobacteria > CAYFNG01 > CAYFNG01 > CAYFNG01. Next base: position 705,566 of record CAYFNG010000001.1, on the reverse strand, counting down.
GTCCCAGCCTGTGGCAGGGGTTCGGCGGGCTGGAAACTTGCCGCGAGGTCAACCGCGAGATCGCCCGCTACGTCGACGTGATGATCGGCAACGAGGAAGACTTCACCGCCTGCCTCGGGTTCGAGGTCGAAGGGGTCGACGACAATCTAACCGATCTCGAAGTCGGGGCCTTCCAGAAGATGATCGCAAGGGCCGTCGCGGAATTCCCCAATTTCAGGGCGACCGCCACCACCATGCGCGGCGTCAGGACCGCGACCGTCAACGACTGGGGCGCGATGTGCTGGATGGACGGCGATTTCCACACTGCGACCCACCGTCCGGGGTTGGAGATCATGGACCGGGTCGGCGGCGGCGACAGCTTTGCCTCCGGCTTCATCTATGGCCTGATGGCATTCGGCGATCCGGCCCAGGCCGTCGAATATGGCGCGGCGCACGGGGCGTTGGCCATGACCACACCGGGCGACACCACCATGGCGTCCCTGAAGGAGGTCGAAAAGCTGGTGGGCGGCGGCGGCGCCCGGGTCGATCGATAGGGGACGCGGCATGATCCAGGAGGAACTGCTCAAACGCCCGATCATCCCGGTGATCGTCATCGAAGATGCCAATGACGCCGAGCCGTTGGCCGAAGCTTTGCTGGCCGGCGGCATGGACGTGATCGAGGTGACCTTCCGCACGGCGGCCGCCGGCGACGCCATTGGCCGCATCGCCAAAGCCTTTCCGGAGATGCTGGTCGGGGCCGGCACGGTGCTGAGCCAGGAACAGGCCCAGCGGGCGTTGGACGCTGGCGCGCGCTTTGCCCTGGCGCCGGGGCTCAACCCGGAGGTCGTGACCTACGTTCAGAAGGCGGGCGCGCTGTTCATCCCCGGCATCATGACGCCGTCGGAGATCGAGCGCGGCCTGGGGCTGGGCTGCCAGCTTCTGAAGTTCTTTCCGGCGGAAGCCTCGGGCGGGGTGCGAATGCTGAAGGACATGGCGGCACCCTATGCCGCCCAAGGGGTGCGGTTCTGCCCCACCGGCGGCATCGGCCCGAAAAACATGAACGATTATCTGGCACTGCCCAGCGTGGCGGCGATCGGCGGGTCCTGGCTGGCGACCAAGCAGCAGATCGCCGACCGGGATTGGGCTGCCATCACCCGCCAGGTCGAGGATGCTCTCGCCTCCTCGGTACGATAGGGGAGGGACCTGGTGCGCGATTTCAGGCAAGACCATTCCGCTCTCGCCCTCAATACGGCGACCCTGGGCCACAATGTCGACGGTCACGGTGCCGGCTGGTCGCCGGAACAGGTCATCGATGCCTGTGCCGAACGGGGTTACGGCGCCATCGCCTTTTGGCGCCGCGAGATCGGCGACCGCGCCGTGGAAATCGGCGAGCGGACCCGGGCGGCCGGTTTGCAGGTTTGCGGCCTCTGCCGCTCGCCTTTCCTGGTCGGCCCCTTGGCGCCGCCGACGCGTGCCGCCGTGATGGACGATTTCAAGGCCTCCATCGACATGGCGGCGGACCTGGGCGCGCAGTGCCTGACGATCGTCGTCGGCGGGGTCATCGAGGGATCCCATTCCCTGCGCGAGAGCCTGAAGGAGGTGACCGCCATGGTCGCGGCGGCGGTGCCCCTTGCCAAACAGGCCGGTGTGAAGCTGGCGCTCGAACCCCTCAATCCGGTTTACGGCGGCAACCGGTCCTGCCTTGTGTCGGTGCGCGACGCGGTCGAAGTCTGCGACACCGTCGGCGATCCAGTGGTGACGGTCGCCGTGGATGTCTACCATGTCTGGTGGGACCTTTCGCTGGGCGAGCAGCTCCTGCGCCTCGGCGGGGAGCGGATTGCCGGTTACCACATGTGTGATTGGCTGGCGGACACGCAAGATGTCCTGTTGGACCGTGGCATGATGGGCGACGGCGTCGCCGACCTCAAACACCTACGCGGTATGGTCGAAGGTGCCGGTTATGCCGGTTATTGCGAGGTCGAAATCTTTTCGGCCGAGAATTGGTGGAAGCGCGATCCGAACGAAGTGCTGGACACGATCCTTCACCGAGTGCAAACCGTGTGCTAGAGCACTTCACGTTTTGCTGGAATGGTAAGGGTATTGAACGAACCCTCTGACGCGGGATTTTGAGCTTGTGGTGGCGGGCGAGGTTTCCAGACGGGAGGGAATGGGTTCGGACCACTTCAGCGGCTACTTGCGGCAATCGGTGCAGACTTGGTTCCGGAGGGGGAGCGCGAGGCATTGAAGATTAGGTAGCTCCACCAATTTCGCCCTACCACCCGTACCGGTGCGAGTCTTTCCGCGCACGTCTGATCCCATTTGCTGGGCGGACTAGAAGCTATTCTGGGCCCGGACTACCGCCAGGCGAAGTTGATTGGCGCCCGTTATCGAATGAAAGGAAACAAGATTTCGGCGGCGGAATGAACAATCGGGCTGAGAATGCGCACCTACTGCTTCAACAGCGAGAGCGAAGAATGCTGGGCTTGAAGTCGCCTGGATCAGCGCAGCGGTTCTCTCGCAACACGGCGCCGTCGACAACACCTTCTACGCCGGGAGCCACCTCATCTCACGGAGAACGCTTGGCCGGTCCCGCTGTGAGGCGATGGCTTCATGGCAGGCCGTGACCGTGGGATCCTGAGCCAAGCATCACCAAAGTAATAGGTGCGACGGTAGGAACGGATAATCGCTGCCCAGGCGCTCCCTCCACCACCAAACCCCTTCCGACGTCGAAATCGTCCAGGCTTTTAGGCTTAGGGCAATATCCGTTTGTCCCTGAGATACGGTTTGGGGTCGGTGAGGTTGTGGTTGAGGGCGGCGTGATCGGGGCTGAGGCCGAAGGCCAGGGCCATCAGCTGGGTGGCCTGGAAGATCGGGACATCCTGGTCGAGGCACATTTCCCGCTGCCGCGAGTCCAGGTTGAGGTGGCAGATCGGGCACATGGTGACGATGGCTTCCGCGCCGCAGGCCCGGGCATTGTCCACTACCCGGCGCATCTGCTTGGCGGCGCGCATCGGCTGGGTCACGCCCAGCGAACCGCCGCAGCAATCGGTCTTCGACGACCAGTCCACGGCTTCGGCACCCAGCGCCCTGACCAGACGGTCCATCTTGAGCGGGTATTCGGCGTCGTCGGCGCCGGTGAGCTTCGGCGGCCGGGTGATCAGGCAACCGTAATAGCAGGCGACCTTCAGGCCCTTGAGCGGTTGTTCGACGCGGCCGGCGATGCCGTCCAGGCCGCGGCGTTCGACGAAGATATCGAGCAGGTGGCGCACCTCGACACCGCCCTGATAGGCATGGCCGGTCGCCGCCTTGGAGGTCTCCGCCGCCCCGTCGTCGTGCCGCACCTCATGTTCCGCCGTCTTGAGGCGCGAGAAGCAGGCGCTGCAGGGCGAGGTCAGGGTGTCGAGGCCCATCTGCTCGGTCGTGGCCACGGCCTGCATCGGCAGGGTCAGCGCCTGTTCCTTGTCGGTGGCGTGGGCGGGGCTCGACCCGCAGCAGCGCCAGCCCTGCGGCTCCACCAGTTCGAGGTCCAGCGCTTCGGCGACACTCTCGACCGAACGGCCATATTCCGCGGCCGAACAGCTCAAGGAACAGCCCGGAAAATAGCCGATGGCATCGGGCCCGGGTTCGGTCTTGGCGCGGCGGCTGCGGGCGAATTCCGGCAGCAGTTTCAGCTTGCCGCGCCGGAACATGCGCAGACCCAGGGCCAGGTCGCGAAACGGTTTGCGCAGCGCCGCGTTGAAGGCCGCCATCAGGCCGGCCTCGTAGACCCGGCCGAAGCGCTTGACGCTTCGCATGAACAGATCGTTGAACTTGGCGATTTCGGGCACGCCCGGGGTCACGCCGCGGCGCCGCGATTCGATGCGCAAGGCGTCCATCACGCCGGTCACGTCGATGCCTTGCGGGCACCTGGTGGCGCAGGTGTGGCACGATGCGCACAGCCAGATCGCCTGCGACCCCAGCACCCGGTCATCGTCGAACTGTATCGCGCGCATCACCTGGTGCGGCGCCAGGTCGAACTGGTCGGCCATCGGGCAGCCGCTGGAGCATTTGACGCAGGAATAGCAGCGAAAGAGATTGGCCCCGACCTCCTTGCCGACCAGTTCGGCCAGCGGGGTTGAGCCTCTCTCGGGTGCCTGCATCATGTTCATCGCCTGGCTCCTAGACCTCGGGGCGCGGCAGCAGGCCGGCGCCCTCGGCGATGGGGCGGACCGCCGCTTCCCATTCGATGCCCATGATGTGGACCCCGGAGACGCCTTCGATCTCGCGAATCTGCTGGATCTGCTCGATGCAGATCCTGATGCCTTCCGCCTGGGCCGCCTCGCGCACCGCCGCCTTGTCCGCCTTGTCGATGCCGGCCACCGCGCCGTCCATGCGTGCGATAACCGCCTTGGGCACCGACATGCCGGGGACGTTGGCGTTCATGTAGCGCCCCATGCCGGCACTTTTCAGCGGCCCGACCCCGGCGATCATCTTGATCCGGTCGGCGACCCCGAGATCGACCACCCGGCGCATATAGGCACGGAAGGCGTCGACATCGTAGATCAACTGGGTTTGGGCGAAATCGGCGCCCGCAATCGCCTTCTTGGCCAGCCGGTAGGGGCGCCAGTCGACCGGGTCGGCAAAGGGATTGGCGGCGGCGCCGACGAACAGGCGCGGCCCGCCGCCCTTGATCTCCTCGCCGCACTGGAAGCTGTTCCTGTCGCGCATGTCCTTGACCATGCGGATGAGCTGCATGCTGTCGATGTCGTGGACGTTCTTGGCCCCGGGATGGTTGCCCATCGACTGGTGGTCGCCCGAGAGGCACAGCACGTTGCGGACGCCCAGCGCATGGGCCCCCAGCAGGTCCGACTGCATGGCCAGGCGGTTGCGGTCGCGGCAGGTCATCTGGACGATCGGCTCGATGCCCTCGGCGGCCAGGATGGCGCCGGCGGCGATCGAGCTCATGCGGACCACCGCGGTCTGGTTGTCGGTGATGTTGGCGGCATCGACACAGCCCTTCAGCAGGCTGGCCTTTTTGCGGATGATGTCGGCATCGTGGTTCTTGGGCGGGCCGATCTCGCCGGTGACGGCAAATTCACCTGCGGCCAGGACCATCTCCAGCCGGCTGCCTGAGCGCGCTCCCAGTTCCGGGGTGTCGGGATCGTCCGGCAGGGTGACTTGGGGATAGTGCACGGTCATCGCTCAATCCTCGTCCGGCAGGCGCAGATCGTCGCGCACGATTCGGCGATGGCCGCCGTCGCGGGACGACGACCAGTCCTTCGGCGGTTCGATGGCCATCAACTGGTCGATCTTGCCCTGTTCGCCCAAACGCTCCCAGATCACCTGCCAGGCACATTCGGTCTTGGGATCGACCTCGCACTCGCCGGCCTGGGAACCGCCGCACGGGCCGTTGAACAGCTGTTTCGAACAGCGGCTGACCGGGCAAACGCCGCCGGTCAGGTGCAGCACGCAATTACCGCAGCCCTGGCAGCGCTCCTCCCAGACCCCGTGTTCGGAGGGATAGCCCATGAACTTGGTGTTCAGGGCCGGCAGGATGCGGGCCTTGGGGAAGCGTTCGGCCAGGCTCTGCACGCCGACGCCGCAGCCCAGCGACAGGACCGCGTCATAGTCCTCGATCCGGTCGGCGATCAGGTCGATGAATTCGACTTCGCATTGGCGCTGCACCGTCATCTCGTCGACCGCCAGGCTCGCCCCGTCGATCTCGCGGCTCATCCTTAGGGACGAGGATAGGATGCCGACCTCGTTGCGCCCGCCGGCGAAGCAGACAGTGACGCAGGTGCCACAGCCCACGGCCAGGACCGACTTGGCGTCCGCGAGCATGTCCTTGATCTGGTCGAGCGGTTTCTGTTCGGCGACAATCATGGCTTGGCTTCCCGTCTGTCCTCGTCCAGGGTTCCGCCGCGGCAGGCACCGCGGGCAATCGGCGATGGGCCCAATTCGCGGACCGACTCGGCGAATTCCGTGACCTTCTCGGCGAATTGCGCGCCCATGGCGGCCGAGATGTTGATCATCCGCGCCCGCTCCTCGGCCAGGCCGATACCGCGCAGCAATTCGGTGACCTGATCGACCCGCTGGCGGGCATGGGTGTTGCCGGCCAGGAAGTGGCAGGTGCCCGGCAGGCAGCCGGCGACCACCACCCCGTCGGCGCCGTCCTCCAGCGCGTGCAGGATCTCCAATACGCTGGCCCGCCCGGTACAGGGCAGCTCGACGATCTTGATCGACGGCGGATAGGTGGTGCGTGCCCCGCCCGCCAGGTCGGCCGCGGCATAGGCGCAGTGGCGGCAGCAGAAGGCGACGATCTCGGGCTTGAAATCGCGGTCGGTCATTCGGCCGCCTCCGTCTCGAACAGGGCGTCGACCTTGGCCTTGACCTGGTCCGACGTGTAGTGGCGCAACTGGATCGCCCCGGCCGGGCAGGCGGCGGCGCACAGGCCGCAACCCTGGCACAGCGCCGGTTCGATCTGGGCCGCGCCGAGGATGCCGCCGACCCCGGCCGCATCCGCCGACACCCGCGGCGCGCCATAGGCACAGCTGCGCACGCAGGTCAGGCAGGCGACGCAGAGGTCCAGGTCGACCTCGGCCACCGGCCCGCCGGTGGTGATGGTGTCGCGCGACAGGATGGTCGCCGCCCGCGCGGCGGACGCCTTGGCCTGGACGATGCTTTCCTGCAGCAGCTTGGGGAAATGGGCCAGGCCGGCCATGAAGATGCCGTCGGAGAGGAAATCGACCGGCCGGAGCTTGACGTGCGCCTCCATCAGGAAGCCGTTGGCATCGACCGGCACCTTGAGCCGGGCCGCCAGCTCGCCGGTGCCCTCCGCCGGTACCACCGGCGTCGACAGCACCACCATATCCGGCGTGAACACCATCTCCTCGCCCAGCACTTCTTCCCAGGCACGGACTTCCAGCCGTTCACCGGCCGCCACTTCGGGCGGGTGCGCGTCGTCATAGCGCAGGAACAGGACCCCCTGTTCGCGGGCCTGGGTATAGAGGCGCTCCTTGAAGCCGTAGGTGCGGATGTCCTTGTACAGCACGATGACCCGGGCTGTGGGATCGCGGCGCTTCAGGGTCAGGGCATTCTTCAGCGCGGTGGTGCAGCAGATGCGGCCGCAATAGCGGTCGGCCGGGCCGACGCACTGGATCATCACGATGTCCCGGGGCAGCGACCCGTTACCGGCGTCGTGCTCGGCCAGCACGGTCTCGAACTGCTGCTGGGTGACGATCCGCGCATCCGTGCCGTAGCCGTATTCGTCGCCGCGATATTCGCTGCCGCCGACGCAGACGACGGTGGCGCCGTGGCTGATCTCCAAACGCTCCGAGCGTCCGGCAAAGGCCAGGGTCGAGGTGAAATTGCCCATGAAGCCCTTGGTCGATGCCAGCTCGGCGCCGAAATGCACGGTGATCGCCGGGTGCGCGCCGACCCGGTCCACCAGATCGGCGAGAAAGGCCTGGGGGCCGGGATGGCGGTTGGCACCGTCCGGCGGCAGGTCGGCGCCGACGCCAAAATCCTCGAGCCCGTAATGCACGTGCCTGAGTGCCCCGCCCAGGGTATCGGAGCGTTCCACCAGGTCCACCGGGAAGCCCTGGTCGGCCAGGGTCAGGGCCGCAGTCATGCCGGCGACGCCACCGCCGATCACCAGGGCGCCGCGCTGCACCGCCATGCTGCCCGTGGCCAGCGGCTGTTGCGCCGACGCCCGCGCCACCGACATGCGCACCAGGTCCTTGGCCTTGGCGGTCGCCGCGTCCCAGTCGTGGGAATGCACCCAGGAACATTGGTTGCGGATATTGGCGACGTCCAGCAGATAGGGGTTGAGCCCGGCCGAGCGGATCGATTTGCGGAACACCGGCTCATGGGTCAGCGGGGTGCAGGCGGCAATGACAACCCGGTTGGCGCCCAGCGCTTCGACCTTTTCGGTGATCTGGACGATGCTGTCCTGGGCGCAGGCGTAGAGCGTGTCCTCGGCGTGGATGACGTTGGGCAGGTCGGCGGCGTAGTCGGCGACCCCGGGGACGTCGAGATAGCCGGCGATATTGCTGCCGCAATGACAGGTGAAGACCGCGACCTTGGGGTTTTCGGCGCCTACGTCGCGCTCCGGCGGGAACACCGCCTCGCGGGTCTGGCTGCCGCGGGCGGAACGCAACATGGCCCCGGCCTGGGCCGCGGCGCCGCTGGCTTCGAGAAGCGATTCGGGAATGTCCTTGGGCTCGCGGAACGGGCCGACGCCGTAGACGCCCGGGCGGCTTGTCTGCAGCGGATCATAGGGCGCGGTGCGGCAGAAACCGTTGGCATCCACTTCGACGCCAAGTTTTTCGGCCAGGTCGCGGGTGCTGTCGGCGATCTCCATGCCGATCGACAGCACCACCATGTCGTAGCGCTCCTCGCGCAGCCCGGCCCCGCCATTGCCGGCGCCGCGGTCCATCACCTTCAGCACCAGGTCGCCGGTCGCCGGGTCCTCCCGGACGGCCGAAACCCGGCAGCGGATATAACCGACGCCATGGGTCTTACGCGCGGTCTCGTAATAGGTCTCGTAGCCCTTGCCGAACGACCGCACGTCCATGATGAAGACGTCGATGTCGGTGTCCGGCCAATGCCCCTTGGTCATCGTCGCCTGTTTGGTGGCGTACATGCAGCAGACTGAGGAGCAATAGTCATGATTGGCATCGCGCGAGCCGACGCATTGCAGGAAGGCGATGCGTTTCGGCCGCTGTTCGTCGGAAGGCCGCAGCACCTGGCCCTTGGTCGGCCCCGAGGCGCTGAGCAGCCTTTCATATTGCAACGAGGTGAGCACATTGGGATAGCGCCCCAGCCCGAACTCTTGGGCCTGTTCCGCTTCGTAAGGCTTGTAGCCCGGCGCCAACACCACGGCGCCGACCGGGACTTGCGTGGTACGGTCGACCATGTCCAGATCGATGGCGTCGAAACCGCAGGCCTCGACACAGGCGCCGCATTCCGAACAGATGCCGCAGCTCAGGCAGCGGGCGGCCTCGGCGCGGGCCTCGGTCTCGCTGTAGACGGTGTCGACTTCGGCAAAGTCCCGGGTGCGGCTCTCGGCCGGCAGATGCGCCTCGCGCTGTTGCGGCGCCAGTTTGATCTCGCCCTTCAAGACCTTGGCGTCGAGTTCGGCCTGGGTGAAGCTGGCCACCGGTTGCTCGGGTTCGGCCGCCAGGTCCTCGCCCCGCAAATAGGCCTGGATCGCCTTGGCGGCGCGGCGGCCGCCGGCGATTGCCTCGATGACGAAGGCGGTGCCGCTGACCGCATCGCCGGCGGCAAAGACGCCGGGCCGGCCGGTGGCGAAGCTCTGTTGGTCGACCACCACCGAGCGGTCGCGGCCGACCTCGAAGCCGCCGCCTTCCGGCACGAAGCCCAAGCCTGCCTTCTGGCCGACCGAGAAGATCACCACATCGGCGGCCATGACGTGGTCCGAACCGGGTTCGACATGGGCGATGGTGCGACCGTCCTCGCCCTTCTCGAAGCGTTCGACCCGTTGGCATTCCAGGCCGGTGACCTGGCCCTGGCCGTCGTCCGTGACGCGCAGGAAATTTAGGCCGACCGACATGGTCACGCCTTCGGCCCGGGCGGCCTCGACCTCGGCGACACTGGCCGGCATGGCCCCGCCGCTGCCACGAACCGCCATCTGAACCTCGGTCGCCCCCAGCCGGACCGCGGTGCGGGCGACGTCCATGGCGACGTCGCCGCCGCCGACCACCACCACCCGCTTGCCGGCGATGCGCGGCCTGGGGTCGCGCGTGGTGTCGCCAAGCTCGGCCAGGCGCACGTCGCGCAGGAAGGTGGTGTTGATCAGCACATCGTCGAGATCGGCACCGGGGATCGGCAGCCGCACCCCTTCATGGGCGCCGACCGAAATCAGCACCGCGCGGTAGCCCTGGTCGAACAGATCATCCAGGTTCTCGACCGGCGTCGAAAGCTTCAGGTCGACGCCGAGGTCGACGATATCGGCGATCTCGCGTTCGATGATCTCGGCCGGCAGGCGGAACTCGGGCACACCGACGCGCAGCATGCCGCCGGCCACCGGCAGCGCTTCGAAGACCGTCACCGGATAGCCGGCGAGGGTGAGGTCCTGGGCCGCGGTCAGGCCGCAGGGGCCGGCGCCGATGATGGCAATCGGTTCCTCATTCAGCCTGGGGGCCGCTTCCGGCGCGGTGCGGGGTTCGGCCATCACCGTGTCGGTGACGAAGCGTTTCAGGGCCCGGATGCCGACCGGCTCGTCGACCATGGCGCGGCTGCAGGCGTCCTCGCAGCGGGCATTGCAGATCCGCCCGCAGATCGCCGGGAAGGGGTTGTCCAGCTTGATCGAGCGATAGGCCTCGTCATAGCGGCCGTCGGCGATCAGCGAGATGTAGCCCTGGGCGCGCTGGCCCGCCGGGCAGGCGTCGCGGCATGGCGCCACGCCGCGCTTGTCGATGGCATAGGCGTCGGGCGCGGCCTGCGGGTACAGCTTGTAGGCGGCGCGGCGGCTCTTCAGCCGGCCTTCAAAGATATCGTCGACCACCGTCGGGCAGACCTTGGCGCAGTCGTCACAGGCGGTGCATTTCTCGGTGTCTACGAAGCGCGCCTTGCTGTGCAGCGTGACGGTGAAATCCCCCGCCTCACCGTCCAGGGCCACCACTTCTGTGTTGGTGAGGATGTCGACGTCCAGATGCTGGCCCGAATCGACCAGGCGCGGCGAGATGGTGCACATGGCGCAGTCATTGGACGGGAAGGTCTTGTCGAGGCGCGCCATGTGGCCACCAATGGCCGAGTTGCGTTCGACCAGATAGACCTTGTAGCCGGTGTTTGCGAGGTCGAGCGAGGCCTGCATGCCGGCAATGCCGCCTCCGACCACCAGGGCGGCGCCCACGGGTGCGTTTTTGCCAGTTTTGTGCTCCGCAGCCACAGCGGCAACCTCCCAACCCGTTCGTCGCGACCAGGACGGAAATTCAGCCCGGGGATTTTACGTCCATCCGGTGGCTCGGAACCTATCTGGATTCGTCTTTTTCTATCCCAAATACGTAAATCGGCGATGAATGTGAGGATCGGAATTCGGGTTTAGTGGCAAGGGGTTCCCGGCGATTTTAGATCGCTATGAGGCGACCGCGAGGCGATTGGCGGAAATTGGAGATGAAACCGCCCCTGCGGACCCGGTGGGCGCAAGGACCGGTGTTCCGCCCCTTTCTTCAGGTCAGAGCAATGTTGCGATGAATTTCCGCGCGATAGAGCGGGGTGAATCGCCGCTTGGGCGGAACCAGGTGGTGGTCGAGTTGAGGGCGCCAATGACCAGACGCCGCAGGAATTTCCGGTCGACGCCGTCGGCCAGCGGCAACTCGTCGATCAGGGGGATGAAAATGGCTTCGTAGCTGTCGCGGAGCGCCGCCAATTGCTGCCTGACGCCCGGCGCATCTTCGGGCAGCACCCGCACCACGACCTGTGGATAGTCGCTGGATTTCAGGAGCGCCTCGAGATGGGCGGTGCAGGCGGCTTCGAAACGCGCCCGGGGATCGTCCGCCGCGCTTACGGCGTTGGTGACGGCTTCGGAGATTTCGGCAATCCCGACCCGGTAAACGGCGACCAGCAGTTCCTCCTTGCTGGCGAAGTGGCTGTAGAGCGAACCCGGCAGCATGCCCACGGCCGAGCAAACGTCACGGACCGACGTGGCGTGATAGCCTTTTTGCCGGAACAACCAGGCCGCCTCGTCCAGCAAGGCGCGGCGACGGCTGTCGACGCGGGGGCGGCGGCTCGATGCAGCGGTTGGGGTCATCAGCTTCCATTGCGGATGGCAAACATCTGTTCGTATTTCTAGGGCAGCAGCATAGAGCTGTCAAACCGTTCCAAGAGTTTATCCGCAACTAACTGTCAGAAAAATATCTGAATTTTGTTTCGTTCGATGCTGCCACCTTGACGGCTGGATAACCTCTCTCTACGGTTAAGCAAACGCTCGTTTGCTATTGGGTGGAAAGAATGACGGCGCACAAATCATCTGACAACCGGGCCCGGAAAGTGGCGGACGCCTATCGGGAGACCGTCGATCACTACGAAACCGGCTCGGGCCAGGCGGTCAAAGGGGTCTATGGGCCCGACGATGTGGCGGGGCTGGACTACGCAGGCGATCTGGGAGATCCCGGCGCTTATCCCTATACCCGTGGCATCTATCCCAACATGTACCGCGGGCGGCTGTGGAGCCGGCGCCAGCTTTGCGGTTTCGGCTCGCCCCACCTGACCAACCGACGCATTCACTATCTCATCGATACCGGCGAAAGTGCGGTCAACGTCGCCTTCGATATCCCGACAAATTCCGGCGTCGACGCCGACCATCCCCTGGCCCAGGGTGATGTCGGGCTTCAGGGCGTGCCGGTCTCGACCATCCAGGACATGTCGGAGGTACTGGACGGCATCCCCCTGGATCAGGTGAGCGTCAATCTCAGCAGTGTCGGCGGCACCATGCTGATGGCTTATTACCTGGTTGCGGCGCGGCGGCGCGGCTTCGACTTCGCCGGGCTGCGTGGGACCATCCTGAACGACACGCTGGGTGATCCGTTCTGCGGTTACAAGCGCAGTTTCGTGCCACCTGATCTTGGCCTCAAACTGGCCATCGACTGCGTCGAATACTGTATCGGCAACGTGCCCAAGTGGAACCCGCTCAGCGTCGATGGGTACAATATCCGCGAAAACGGCGTAACCGCGCCGCAGGAGATCGCCTTCACCTTTGCCCTGGCCAAGGAGTATCTCGACGAGGGCTTGCGGCGCGGCCTCGACATCGACCAACTGGCGCCGCGCATTACCTTTACCGCCAGCGCCGAGATGGATTTTTTCGAGGAGATCTGCAAGCTGCGCGCCGCGCGCCGCCTGTGGGCCCGTATCATCCACGACGATTACGGCGGCCGCGATCCCAAGGCGCTGAAGTACAAGTTCCATGTCCATACCGCGGGGTCTTCGTTGACCCGCCAGCAACCCTTGGTCAATGCCGTCCGGGTGACTATCGAGGCCATGGCCGGGGTGCTGGGCGGCACCCAGTCGCTGCACACCTGTTCGTACGATGAAAACAGCGGCCTGCCGACCGAGGAGTCGGTCGAACTGGCGGTCCGCACCCAGGAGGTCCTGGCCTTCGAGAGCCGCATCGGCAACGTCGCCGATCCGCTGGCCGGTTCCTATTACGTCGAGAATCTGACCAACACCATCGAGGGCGAGATCCGCAAACTGCTGGCGGCGATCGACGATTTGGGGGGCATGATCAAGGCGCAGGAGACGGGATGGACCGACCGGCTGATCGATGCCGAGGCGCTGCGTATTCACAAGGAAATCGAGGCCGGCCAACGCACGGTGGTCGGCGTCAACCGCGGGGTTTCCCGGGACGAAGCGGGCGATGCGCTGCAGGTCCATGAAGTGCCCGAGGCTGAGGTCCGGAACCATGTCCAACGTCTGCGCCGCTTCAAGGAAGGGCGCGATCGTACGGTGTTGGGCACTGCCCTGGCCGAATTGCGCGAACAGGCCGCCGGTCGTGCCGTCAACCTCTTCCCGCCGGCCATGGCGGCGATCGAGGCCGGTGCCACCCTTGGTGAGCTGAACGGCTATATCCGCCAGGGCTTCGGCTATGATTACGACGATCTGGGTGCCGTCGAGGCGCCGTTCTAGCCATGGCGGTGCTCCCCGATATCACTGCTGTGCGGCGTATCATGTTGGCCAAAGTCGGTTTCGACGGACACGACCGCGGCATCAAGGTGCTGGCCGCGCTGCTCCGCGAGGCCGGGCACGAGGTGGTCTATCTGGGCAAGTACCTGACCACGGAACAGGTCGTTGTTGCGGCGCTGGAAGAAGATGTCGATGTCATCGGACTGAGTTTCCTTGGCGGCGCTCATATTCCATACTGCCGGACGCTGGTCGAACAGATGGCCGAACAGGACATCGCCGAAGTGACGCTAATGGTCGGTGGCGTGATACCGCGGAAGGATTTTGCCGCACTCCAGGCGCTGGGCATCGAAGGCATCTTCGACAGCAACACCCGTTCGCAGGAGATCCTGGACTTCCTGCAGGCCCATACGGTGCGGCGCGCCCAGGGCTGATACACGGTTTGGCAGGGAGGCCCGCATGACACTCGCCGACAGCAGCCTTGACGATAAATTTACCCGCGACGCCGGCAGGGCCTATATGTCGGGCTTCCAGGCCCTGGTGCGGCTGCCGATCATCCAGCGCCAGCGCGACCTGGCGGCCGGCCTCAACACCGCGGGATATGTCTCCGGCTATCAGGGCTCGCCGATTTCCGGCCTCGACATCGCCCTGGCCAAGGCCGAGCCCTTCCTGGCCGAACATCACATCCGCTTCCAGCCGGGCCTCAACGAGGATCTGGCGGCCGCCGCCATCTGGGGCACGCAGCAGCTCGACCTTTATCCCGGCAACCGTTATGACGGCGTATTCGGCATGTGGTACGGCAAGGGCCCCGGCGTCGACCGCACCGGCGATGCCTTCGTCCATGCCAATGCCGCCGGCACCGGGCGCCATGGCGGCGTGCTGGTGATTGCCGGCGACGACCACGCGGCGCGCACCACCACCACGCCCCACCAGAGCGAAATCTTTTTTTCCGCCGCCGGCATGCCGTCGCTCAATCCGGCCAGCCTGCAGGACTATCTCGACCTTGGCGTCCATGGGTTCGCCATGTCGCGCTATTCGGGCTCGTGGATCGGCTTCACGTCGGTCTGCGACAATATCGAGAGTTCGGCGTCGCTCTATGTCGATCCCCATCGCATCAAGGTGCGCCTGCCCGAAGATTTTGCCCGGCCCGAGGGTGGCCTCAACATCCGCTGGCCCGATGCCGGCCCGGAGCAGGAACGGCGCACCAAGGAGGAACGGCTGGCCGCGGTCCTGGCCTATGTGCGGGCCAACCGCCTCGATCAGACGCTGATCGACACGCCGAAGCCGCGGTTCGGCATCGTCACCACCGGCAAGGCCGCCGGTGACGTCCTGGAGGCGCTGGATATCCTGGGCATCGACGAGGTCGAAGCAGCCGCGATCGGCCTGCGCGTCTATCGCGTGGCCATGACCTGGCCGCTGGAACCGGTCGGCATCGCCGATTTCGCCGATGGCCTGGCGGAGATTCTGGTGGTCGAGGAAAAACGCCCGGTGATCGAGGAGCAGATCAAGGAGCAGCTCTATAACCGGCCCGACGGAAGCCGGCCCCGGGTGGTCGGTAAATACGCTGGCAAAGGCAATTGGGAAGGCGAGCTTGGCGATTGGCTGCTGCCTTCGGTCGGCGAGTTGACCCCCGCCAGGATCGCCCGGGTGATCGCCGACCGCGTCGACCGCTTCCACGAGAGCGACACCATAAAACGCGGGCTGGCGCATCTCGATGCCCGCGAAAGCACTCAGGAACAGCTGCGTGCGACGCCGATCAACATCGGCAGCGACGCGCTCTTCACCAAGGGCCGGTTACCGTATTTCTGCTCCGGCTGTCCGCACAACACCTCGACCCGGCTGCCGGAGGGCAGCCGCTCCCAGGGCGGGGTCGGCTGCCATTTCATGGTCATGTGGATGGACCGCAGCACCATGACCTACTGCCATATGGGCGCCGAGGGCGCCGCCTGGATCGGCCAGGCCCCGTTCACCGACAACCCCCATGTCTTCGCCAATCTGGGCGACGGCACCTATCTGCATTCGGGCATCCTGGCGATCCGTGCCGCGATCGCCTCAGGCGTCAACATCACCTACAAGCTGCTGTTCAACGGTACCGTCGGCATGACCGGCGGCCAGCCCCTGGTCGGCAGCCCGACGGTGCCCCAGATCAGCCGACAGCTCGCGGCCGAGGGCGTCAAGCACATCGTCGTGGTGACCGACGATACCGATAAATATCCATCTTCCGCCGGTTTCGCACCCGATGTGACCATGCGCCATCGCGACGAGCTGGACCAGGTGCAGCGCGAGCTGCGCGAGATGCCGGGCGTGACGGTGCTGATCTATGACCAGGCCTGCGCCACCGAACGTCGCCGCCAGCGCAAGCGCGGCCTGGCACCGCCCCCCGATCGGCGGATGTTCATCAACCAGGAGGTCTGCGAGGGCTGCGGCGACTGCAACGCGGTTTCCAATTGCCTGGCGATCCTGCCGCTGGAAACCGACCACGGGCGCAAACGCCGCATCGACCAGTCGTCGTGTAACACCGACTATTCCTGTGCCAAGGGTTTCTGCCCCAGTTTTGTCTCGGTCGAAGGTGCCGTGCCCAGGCCGCCGGCGGCCAACCACCAGGTGCCTTTTGCGGTACCCGAGCCTGCACTGCCGGCCGTGGAACGGCCCTACGGCATCATCGTCGCCGGCATCGGCGGGTCCGGCATCATGACGCTGGGCGCGATTATCGGCATGGCCGCGCATCTCGACGGCAAGGGTGCCACGGTGCTGGATATGACCGGCCTGGCGCAACGCTGGGGGGCGGCAACGTCCTATGTCCGGATCGCCGACCGGCCGGAAGCCATCCACGCCACCCGCATCCCGCTCAGTGCCGACGCCATCATCGGCTGCGACATCTCGGTGGTGTGCGAGGACGAGGCCATGAACCGGCTGGAAAACGGTGTCAGCCGGGCCGTGGTCAACACCGCCCGCGCCGCGGCCGGCGAGTTCACAGCCGACCCCGACCTCGACTTTCCGCTGACGCAGCTGATGCGCAAGGTGAACCTGGCGGTCGGCGAAGCGAGTTATGTCGACGCCGGCGCCCTGGTCGGCGGGATCCTGGGCGAAGGCATCCTGGCCACGGTCTTCATGCTTGGCTTTGCCTACCAGAAGGGGCTAGTCCCGGTGTCGCCCGAGGCCCTGTTGCGCGCCATCGAACTCAACGGGGTGATGGTCGAGGAAAACCGGCAGGCCTTCCTCTGGGGGCGCTGCGCCGGTCATGATCCCGCCGCCGTCGAAGCCCTGGTCGATACCTCCGAGGATGAGCCGCCGACCTTGGAGGTGCTGATCGACAGCCAGGTGCGCCGGCTGACTGACTATCAGGACGATGCCTATGCCGCCCGCTACCGGTCCCTGGTGGACAGGGTCCGGGAGGCCGAGACCCGGTTGCTCAACCGGCCCGCCGACCTCACCGCCACGGTCGCGCGCACCTATGCCAGGCTGCTGGCCTACAAGGACGAGTACGAAGTGGCGCGACTCTATTCCGATGGCTCGTTTCAGCGGCGCCTGCAGGCGGCCTTCGAGGACGGTTACCGCACCCGCCTCTATCTGGCGCCACCGCTGTGGAGCCGGACCGACCCGGACACCGGCTTGCCGAAGAAACGCCTTTACGGCCCCTGGATCTTCGGTGTCCTGAAGGTCCTGGCCAGGTTCAAGCGCCTCAGGGGCACGGCTTTTGACGTGTTCGGCTACGGTCGGGACCGCCAATTGGAGCGCCAGTTGATCCTGCGCTACGAAGCGCTGGTTGACGAGGTCCTATCCCGGACCAGCCGCGAGACCTACGACCAGGCGCTCGCCTTGCTTGGCCTCTATGAGAAGGTGCGCGGGTTCGGCCATGTCAAACAGGCCGCCGCCACCGCCGTCCTCGCGCGCGAGGACGAACTGCGCCAAACCCTGGCCAGTACTCCGACCAGCTCTGCTGCTGAATAGCTTCTGGCGGCCGCCGCGCGGACGGTTCCGTCGCCAGAACAGGTCCGGGTTGACCTCCGAGGTGTTTTACGCCATGTCGAACGGTTAGCGGTCGGCTGGGCGGGGCCGGAGCAAGGCGAGGAGAACGATGCGACGAGTTTGGCCTGCCGGAGCCGGTTTGGTCCGGGCGATCTGCCTGCTGGCAGGGCTGTCGGTGGCTGCGTGTTCCGACCGGGATGATAGCTGGTTGCCGACCGGCTTTGGCCAACCTGAGACGGTCGTGTCCTATGATTTCGAACTGGTCGGGTCACCATCGGACGAGGTCGACGACCTGGCCGAGCAATCCCTTGCATCGGTCAGGCTGCGTGACAAGGGGGCGGTCAGTTTCGCCTTTCTGCGTCGCCGTGCCGAAGGCGATGTGCCGATCCTGCTGAAGATCCTGCGGTCGCAGAGTTATTATGCCGCCGCCGCCAAGGTCAGGGTCGAAGAAACCAACCCCCAGACCGCATTGGTGACGATCACCGTCACACCGGGCCCGGCCTATACCCTGGTCAAACACGATCTGGTCATCGAACAGGCCGGCACGGTCGCGCCCCCCGGCCTTGACACCGCTGCGCTGGGCGCACCGGTCGGGGGTCCGGCGCGGGCCGCGGCGATCGTCAACGCCGAGGCAATGGCGGTTGCCGAGCTGCGCAAGGCCGGTTTCCCCTATGCCAGGTTCAAGGACCGGGACGGGCTGGCCGACCCGAAGGCCGCGACCTTGGCCGTTGAAAGCCGAATACTTGCCGGCCCCGCCTATACGTTTGGCGCCGTCACCTTCGCCGGCGTGAAATCGGTCGATGAAGCCTATCTGGCAAGCTATAGGCCCTGGACGGAAGGCGATAGGTTCGACATCGACGCGCTGCGCGAGTTCCAGCACCGGCTGTTCGCCACCGACCTGTTCGCCTCGGTGACCGTGCGTC
Organism: uncultured Sneathiellales bacterium; assembly: GCA_964344385.1. Classification (GTDB taxonomy): domain Bacteria; phylum Pseudomonadota; class Alphaproteobacteria; order CAYFNG01; family CAYFNG01; genus CAYFNG01. The sequence goes on along the minus strand of CAYFNG010000001.1, from coordinate 687,078 downwards.
CGCCCGCCGAACCGCCCGCGACCGGTGCCGAGCCAGCGCCGCTGCCGGTCACAGTGGCGGTGGAGGAGGGGCCGCCGCGCCGGGTCACCGGGGGGCTGCGTTACGACACCGATCTTGGCCCGACGGTGCGGGCCAGTTTCGAGCATCGCAATCTGTTCCGGGCCAATGAGAGGCTGCTGGTACAGGCCGAAGGCGGCCTGGTCACCCAAAGCCTGGGTTTGGGGCTGCGCAAGCCGCAGTTCCGCCAGCCTGACCAGGACCTGATTGGCGATCTGACGCTGGAGCGCACCGATGACGACGCGTACGAGGCTATCGGCATCACCGGTTTCGGCGGCCTGGAGCGGCGGTTGAGCGATCATTGGCGCGGCGGGTTGGGGGCGCTGGGAGAAATCAGCCTGATCGACGATGCCGGCAAAGAGGAAACCGCCTACCTGCTCGGTGTCCCGCTGTTCGTTGCTTACGACAGTTCCAACGACCTGCTGGACCCGAACCAGGGTGCCAGGTTGCGTTTCGAGGCGACGCCGTTTGCCGGGGTTTTCGACGAGACGGACACGGAATTCCTGGTGCTCGACGCTAAAGGCGCCGCCTATCAGAAGCTGGACAAGGCGCGCCGGTGCGTGCTCGCCTTTCGCGGACGGGCGGCGACGATCCTGTCGCCGGATTTCGAGGCAATCCCGGCGACCCGCCGCCTGTATGCCGGCGGCAGCGGCTCGGTCCGGGGCTATGCGCAAAACTTCATTGGCCCGTTGGATGCCGCCAACGACCCGGTTGGCGGCCGCTCGGCGTTGGAGGTCGGGGGTGAGTTGCGGGCCCGACTGTACGGTGATTTCGGCGGCGTCGTGTTTACCGAGGCCGGCACGGTGTCGACCAAGGCCATGCCGGATTTTGCCGAAGGCGTGCAAACCGCGGCCGGACTGGGCTTTCGCTATCATTCGCCGGCCGGGCCGATCCGCCTCGACGTCGCCTTTCCCCTGAACCGGCGGGCGGCGGACGACCGGTTCCAGGTCTATTTCTCTATCGGGCAGGCATTCTGATGCGCGCGCGGATCGTCCTGCTTGCTTTCGTGGTGCTGTGGGTGGCCGGGCCTGTCCGGGCCGATATCGGCCTGCCATCGATCAAGAACAAGCTGATCGAACTGGCCCTGGAGCAGATCAGTTCGCCCGGCTCGTTCGAGGTCACCGCCGGCTCGATCGACGAAGAGGAAGATGGTGTTACCCGCCTCAACGATGTCAAGGTCTCGGACGGCGTCGGTGCCTGGCTGACCCTGGATCAGTTGCGCTTTGCCTGGCAGCCGGATCGCTTGCTGTCCGGCGAACTGGCGATCACGCGGTTGGAACTGATCGGGCTGACGGTGGCGCGGCCGCCGTCCGAGAGCGCCGAGGCACCGCAACTGAAACCGACCGAACCGTCGGACCGGGGCCTGTTCGACTGGCCAAGGTCGCCGCTGTCACTGTCGATCGAAGGGGTGCGGCTGGAGCGGGTGACGATTGCCGAAGGCGTGCTGCCGCAGGAAATCCGCTTCGATGCTGAAGGGCGGGCCGTGGACAAGGGTGATTTGCAGGAACTGGCGCTGTCGTTGCGTCGCACCGACGCGGTCGACGGTCAGATCGCGGTGGCGATGCGGCGCGATTTTGCCGCCAATACGGTCAAGCTTGCGATCAACGCCAACGAGGCGCCGGGCGGCATGGTCGCCGCCGCCGCCGGGTTTCCCGCCGACGTACCGGCTCGGCTGGATGTGCGGGCCGAAGGTCCGCCCGAGGATTGGCGGCTGATCTTCGAGGCGACGGTGGAGCGGGTCCTGCACGCCCAGGGCCGGGCCACCCTGGCCTATGCCGACCGGCTGGCGGTGTCCGCCGACCTCCGCGTCAGTCCGGGCCCGGAACTGGCGTCCGAATTGCGCACCGTCCTCGGCGATCGGGCGAGTTTGCGGGCCGAGATGATCGAACGGCAGAAAGGCATGCTGGAGGTCCGGTCGGGAAGCCTGGTCTCGCCGGCTCTGACGCTGAACGCCAGCGGAGCCTTCGCCACCGCGGCCGGTCACAGCGATCTTGCCGTGTCGTTGGCCGCTTTACCGCCGCTGGCGGCACTGGTCGACGGCGTTTCCTTCGACCGTCTGAACTTCGACGGGCGGGTGATCGGGCCGCGGGACCGGCTGGCCGCCGTCGGTGAGTTGCACCTGAACGGGCTGGCCACCGCTGCCCTGGACGCGCGAAAACTGGCTCTGGCCGGGCGGGTCGCCCAGACCGCAACCGGACTGGATTTCGAACTCGACGGAAGCGGCGCGGCGATGCGGCTGGACAAGCTCGGCTCGGACATACTCGGCGCGCCGACCCTGGCCGCGGCCGGCAGCCTGAACGGCGACAAGTTGACCCTGGCCAACGTGGCCCTGACGGCACCGGCGCTCAAGCTGACGGCGACCGGCAGCTATGACCTTGCCGGCGGCAGTGGCAATGTGTCCGCACACCTGGCGGTGCCCGAGATCGCGCCCCTGGCATCTGCCTATGGCGTCTCTGTGCGCGGCGGGGTCGTTGCCGACACCAGGGTCGCGGTCGCCGGCGATGCCGTCGATGCCAAAATCACCACAAAGTTGACCGGGCTGGCGATGGATCGGATTGCCGCCGGGGCGATGACCCTGCGTGGCACGGTCAGGCAGGATGCCAAGCAATTGGCCTTCGACCTGTCCGGCGACGGGCAGCAGGTGGTCTTGGACCGGATCCCCGGCGACCTAACCCGTGATCTCAGCCTGGCGGGCCGCGGGCAGGTCGTATCCGGCACGTTGCGGCTGAAGAAACTGACCCTGACCTCGCCATTGCTCGCCGCCAAGGCCTCGGGCACGCTTGGGCTGGAGGAGGGGCCGTTGGCCCTCAGCTACCAGGTGACAACCACCGACCTCAAGCCGGTCGCCGGCGCCTATGGGGCCGATGCGTCGGGCGTGCTGGAAGCCGAAGGGCGCATCACCGGCACCATCGACGCGCCGCGCATCGACGGGCGGGCCGGCATCGACCAGGCCGGGTTTGGCGGCCGGTCGCTTGGCGCGGTGGCGCTCGACCATCGGGTCGCACTGGGCGATCGCCCGGCGGGCCATGTCAGGCTGACCGCTCGGGGTAGCGCGCTGGGCGAGGCCAGCGCCGAGACCCGCTTCCAACTGGATGGTGCGACCCTGTCACTGCGGGAATTGCGGGCCGGGGCGCTGGGCGCCGGCTTGGAAGGATCTGCCGGGATCGACCTGGATCGCCTCCTGGTCGACGGCGCGGTCAATCTCGAAATCGCCGATCTGGGGCCCGCCGGCCGCTTTGCCGGGATCGACCTTGGGGGGGCGGCCACCGGCCGCATCGCCTTCCAGCCGGCGGGGGGCCAGCAATCGGTGTCCGGCAAGCTTGCGGTTACGGGCTTGACCAGCGATGGGACGTCGCTGGACCGCGCCGACCTGCTCCTGAAGGCGGATCAGGCGTTCACCGCTCCCCACCTGGACGTGCGCCTGACCGCCGCCGGTATCGAAGCCGGCGATGTCGCGCTGGATGCGTTTCAGGCCAAGGCCATAGGCCCGGTGGAGCGGATCGAGTTTTCCGCCAATACCGATGGCACCTTTGCCGGCCAGCGCCTCACCGGCCGGTTGGCGGGGTGGCTGGACGCCGACAGCGCCCCGACCGGTCTGACCCTGGAAGAGGCACGCGTCACCGCCGGAGCAGATACCGCCAATCTGCGCCAGCCTTTGCTCCTGCGACTCGGCGACGGCACCGTCTCGGCGACCGGTCTCGATCTCGCCCTGCCCGAGTCCGCTTCCCTGAAAGGCGACGCGGCAATGCGTCCTGACGGTATGACCGGCGATCTGTCCCTGAGCCGTCTGCCATTGGACCTGGCGCAGCGCTGGGCCGGCGCGCCGGTAACCGCCGGGCGGCTGGACCTGCGGGCGGTGTTCGACACCCGCCAGGCCCAGGCCGGCGCCAAACTGAACGCGCAGGCGCGCGGGCTGCGCTTCGACCGGAGCGTCGCCGGCGGCGACGGTTTCGACCTGGATTTCGATGCCGGTTGGGACGGCCGACGGGCCGATGTCAAAGCCGAACTGCGCGGCGGTTTCGGCGAACCGCTGCGCGCAAACCTGGCGGCACCCTTATTGCCCGGCGCCGACGGATTGCCGGTGCTGCCCCAGGACGGCGAAATCGACGGCGCCCTGGTCTGGTCCGGCGATCTCGGCGATCTTTGGGCCCTGGTGCCGGCACCGGGCCATATCCTTGACGGTCGCGCCGACCTCGACCTCAGCCTGGCCGGCCGCCTCTCGGCGCCGCACCTCAGCGGCCGTGCCGACCTGTCGGATGGCGAATACCAGAACCTGGACGCCGGCACGATCCTGCACGACCTGAAAGTCCGGACAAAGATCGCCGATGATGGTGGCGTCACTGTGGTTTTGCAGGCCGGCGACGGTGGTGACGGGACCGTCGAAGCCGATGTGTCCCTGCGCCTGGCCGATGCCGCGCCGTCATTGGACGGCGCTGCCACCATCCGGGCTGCGACGCTGGTTCGCCGCGACGACGTCACCGCCCGGATCAGCGGCGACCTCGCACTTGCCGGGCCGCTTGCCGGCCTCGCCCTGACCGGCCAGGTGACGATCGACAAGGCCGAAGTCCGGCTGGTCAACGCCACCCCGCCCGAAGTGGTGGAACTGGAGGGCGTGCGCATCCAGGGCGCGCCTGAGCCGGAAGCGACGGAGGCCGAAGGCGGAGCGGTGGCTTTGGACCTGACGGTCCGCGCGGACCGCAACATCTTCGTGCGTGGCCGGGGGCTGGAATCGGAATGGAAGATGGACCTGGCGATTGCCGGTGACAGCGCCGCGCCGGCGATCAGCGGCACGATCGAAAAGGTCCGCGGCCGCCTTGACCTGTTGGGCCGGCCGTTCGACCTCGACCGTGGCCGGGTTGTCTTCGACGGCGGTCAGGCGATCGACCCCCTGCTCGATCTATCGCTGCAATACGAAGACCATGGCATCCGCGGCGGCATCCTGCTCAGTGGCCGCGCCTCCGCGCCCGATCTGCGCTTTGCCTCGGTCCCGGCCCTGCCCGAAGACGAGGTGTTGCCGCGCCTGCTGTTCGGCCGTTCGAAGCAGTCGCTATCGGGCCCCGAAGCCCTTCAATTGGCGACCGGGGTGGCGACCCTGCTCAGTGGCGAGGCGGGGATCCTGGACAGCGTCCGCGACGCCGCGGGTGTCGACGTGTTGCGGGTCGAAGGCGAAAGCGTCGAGGCGGCCACCGTCACGGTCGGCCGCAATGTCGGCGAGGGGATCTTCGTCGGTGCGCGGCAGAAGCTCGGCGGTGCCGGCAGCGCCCTGGCGGTCGAGGTCGAAATCATGGACGGCGTCGTCGTGGACACCGAAGTCGGTCAGTCCGGCGGCAGTAACAGCGGCATCAGCCTAAGATACGATTTCTGAGCGGCAGGTGCGGCTCAGGGCGCCAGACCCAGGGTTTGCGGGTCGAGGCCGCCGGTCGCGGCCAGGATCTGGTACTCGGCGACCATTTTGTCGAATTTGGCGGACACCAGGTTGATGCGCGCGTTGAACACCTCGCTTTGCGCATCCAACACATTGAGGGCGGTTTCCTTGCCCGAATCGCGTAACTTCGAACGCGCGATGAACACCTCGGTTGCGATATTGACCGCGTTCTCCAACAGGGTTTCGCGCTGCGCCATGGTCCGATAGTCGTCCCAGGCGGTTTCGACCAGTTCGATCACCTTGCGCTGCACGTCGTTGCGGTTGTCCAGGGCGATGCCGTACTGGATCGCCGCCTCGCGACTCTCGGCCAAAGTCCGGCCCCCGGAAAAGAGGTCCCAGGTCACCCGCAACAGGATCGCCGCGTCCCGGCGGTAGCTTTCCACCCCGGCAAGGTCTTCCTCGTACCCGGCCTCGGCGACCAGATCGACCCTGGGGTAGAAGCCGGACCTTTGCTGGGTCCGTTTCTTGTCCGCAACTTCGATCAGCTTCTTGGCGGTCGCCAGTTGCAGATTGTTTTGCATGGCGCCGGTAATCGCCGCGTCGCGGGTCGCGGGCAACAGCCCGGTCGCCAGATTGGGTTCTTTCATGGTGGCCAGCGAAATCGAACGCCCAAAGACCTGCCGATAGGTGTCGAGCGCCGCGAACAGCCGCCCTTCCAGGGCCACCCGGCGCTCCTTGGCCAGCTGTAGCCGGGATTTGGCCAGCAGCACGTCGACCGCGATCCCCGCCCCGCGCTCGACCCGCTCGTCCTCCAGGTCGAGCTGTTCCTTGATGATCTCTTCGTTGAACTTGGCAAGCTGGACCAGTTCGCTGCCGCGCAGCACGTTCAGGTAGGCGCTGGCGCCCTGGAACAGCAATTCCTGCTGTTCAGCATTAAGCGATACATCGGCCGATTCCCGTTCGACCTTGGCGATTTCCAGGCCCGAGGTGGAGCGGAAACCGTCGAACAGGTTCTGGGTCAGGGTGACTTGCGCGTTTTCCCTGGTGGCATTCAGGGTCCGGTCGGCGGTGCCGCGGGTCAGCGGCGAATTGGTGTATTCGCGCCCGATATCGCCCAACAATTGGAGGGACGGCAGAAAGACCGAGCGGGCCTGGGAAATGCGCTCGTCGCTGACCGCCTGCTCTTTCTTGGCCACCTGCAGACGCGGATGCTCCTTGATCAGGCGCAGCAACTCCTCATCCAAGGTCTGGGCGATGGCAGGCGATCCGGTGGCGACCAGAAAGGCGCCGAGAACCGCCGGAATCAGGCCGCAAACGGGCGCCTTGGCCTTGGCGAAAGCCATGACAAAAGCCGGTTTCCAACCGCCGGCCCTGCGGTTAACCCATTGCTTTGACAGAAATACCCGCGCCATCTTCCGTCTCCCCGCGCTGCGCGTTTTATCTGCTTGCCGATCCCGGGGCTGTGGGCCGGGTTTTGTTTTTGTGCAGACGGTCTGGATACCGTTTTTCAGATTACATTGCAATGCAACAATTATAAGTTGAATAAAGCACATGCGTGCTACTTGGTTTCATCCGTCGACCTTCTTAAGAATCGTCCGGGCTTAGTTAACAGTCGAAGTGGTTGTGTATTTTAGCAGAATTTGATAAGCTTCTTATCAAATCAGATCGTGCAAGTAACAAGTAAGAAAAAACGGGAAATCCCGATTTTTAACTGGGGATTTTCTCAATAAAGATAACAGGAGACGGGCGTGAGCATTAACCATAGCTCATGGTTAAATGGGTTGCGCGGCTTGGGGGGCGAGAATTTCCTCGCCGTTTTGGAAGCCGGTCACGCCGGGACGGTGGTCGTCCCGGGCGGCGATACCCTGTTGCTGGCCGATTTCGTCCGCCAGGGGCCGGACCTTGTCCTGTCGCTGCCCAGCGGCGAAAAGATCCTGATCAAAGGCTATTTCCTGACCGACCAACCGCCGATCCTGTCGACCGAGGCTGGGGCGGTCGTGGCACCGGAAGACGCGACCCTGTTGGCCGGCCCCCGGGCCCCCGGTCAATATGCGCAGGCCACGGCGCCGGGTACCGACCAGGCCATCGGGCAGGTCAACCAGATCGAAGGCCAGGTGTTCGCGACCCGGGCGGACGGCACCCGGGTGGCGCTTGAGGTCGGGTCCGACGTATTCCAGGGCGATGTGCTCGAAACCGGCAGCGGGGCGGCGGTCGGCCTGTTGTTCGTCGACAACACGACCTTTTCCTTGGGCGACAACGCCCGGCTGGTGCTGAACGAACTGATCTTCAACCCGGCTTCGGAGCAGGGCAGCAGTGTCTTTTCGGTGCTTCAGGGCACCTTCATCTTCGTCACCGGCAAGATCGCCGGTTCGGGCGACGACGCCATGACCGTCAAGACCCCGACCGGAACGATCGGCATTCGCGGCACCCAGGTGGGTGGCGAGGTGAGCGTCGAATGCACGGTGGATGCGGTCAATGCCACCCGGATCTGCAGCAACGAAACCCGGGTCATCCTGTTCCAGGAGGCCGATGGCCATGTCGGCCAGGTGGTGTTTTCGAACAACGCCGGTATCTCGGTCCTTTCGAGGGCCAATTCGCAAATCAGCTCGACCAGTCTGAACCTGCCGCCGTCCGATCCGGTCCTGCTGACGGCCGAGGAAGCCGACCGCATCGTGGCCGCGGCCCTGCGGACGTTCGTTCCGGTCGATGTGGCGCCCGAGGCCGGGGCCCAGGATCCCGAGCCGGGAACGGCCGTGCCGGGGACGGCCCCGGCCAACCCGGCCGATACCACGCCGGCCGCCGGCCCCGGCACGCCGGCTGGCGGCTTTCAGGGGCTGTTGGGCGACCCGGTGGCGGCCACGCCCGACCCGATCGTTCCGCCGGCGCCGCTGCCCAGCCCGCCACCGGCCACCGACCCGACCCTGCCGACGACCGATACCCAGCAGGAGACCGTGTTTACCGACCCTGCGTCACCACCGCCGAGCGGTGGCGGGGGAACCACCGGCGGCTCGTCGTCGGGGACGAGTGACCCGAACTCGGCCCCGCCACCAACCCCGCCGTCGCCGCCCACGCCGCCGCCATCGCCTCCCGCCAACCTGCCGCCGGTCCTGGGCGGCGATCTTGGCGTGGCGGTCAATGAAGGCGGGTTTGTCTCCATTGCTGCTGTCGACCTGGCTGCCGCTGACGTGGACAACACGGCGGCCGAACTGATCTACACGGTGACGGCCGGCCCGGCGAACGGCCGGCTGGAGCTGACCAGCAATCCCGGCGTGGCGGTGACCAGCTTCAGCCAGGCCGACATCGATGGTGGTTTGCTGCGCTACGTCCACGACGGCAGCGAGACCCTGGCCGATGCCTTCACCGTCACGGTGAGTGACGGCTTGGCTGGGGCCGGTCCGGTGACGGTGAACGTCGCGGTGAGCCCGGTCAACGATGCGCCGATACTTGGCGGCGATCTCGGCCTGGCGGTGAACGAAGGCGGGTTTGTCTCCATCGCTGCTGTCGACCTGGCTGCCGCTGACGTGGACAACACGGCGGCCGAATTGACCTACACGGTGACGGTCGGTCCGGCGAACGGCCGGCTGGAGCTGACCAGCAATCCGGGTGTAGCCGTGACCAGCTTCAGCCAGGCGGATATCGACGGTGGTCTGCTGCGCTACGTCCATGACGGCAGTGAGACCCAGGCCGATGCCTTCACCGTCACGGTGAGTGACGGCTTGGCTGGTGCCGGTCCGGTGACGGTGAACGTCGCGGTGAGCCCAGCTAATGACGCCCCGGTCCTGGGCGGCGATCTCGGCCTGGCGGTGAACGAAGGCGGGTTTGTCTCCATTGCTGCTGCCGATCTGGCTGCCACCGACGTAGACAATATCGCGGCCGAATTGACCTACACGGTGACGGCAGGCCCGGCGACCGGCAGGTTGGAACTGACCGGCAATCCGGGTGTAGCCGTGACCAGCTTTAGCCAGGCGGATATCGACGGTGGTCTGCTGCGCTACGTCCATGACGGCAGCGAGACCCAGGCCGATGCCTTCACCGTCACGGTGAGCGACGGCCTGGCCGGTGCCGGTCCGGTGACGGTGAACGTCGCGGTGAGCCCAGCTAATGACGCCCCGGTCCTGGGTGGCGATCTTGGACTGGCGGTTGAGGAGGGAGGTTTGGTCTCCGTCTCTGCCACCGACCTGGCGGCCACGGATATCGACAACACCGCCGCCGAATTGATTTACACGGTGATGGCTGGTCCCGCGAACGGCCGGTTGGAACTGACCGGCAATCCCGGCGTTGCGGTCACCAGCTTCAGCCAGGCCGATATCGACGGTGGTCTACTGCGGTATGTGCATGACGGTAGCGAGGCGTCCCAGGATTCCTTCATCGTCACGGTGAGTGACGGCCTGGCGGGCGCCGACCCGGTGACGGTAAACGTCGCGGTGAGTCCGGTGAACGACGCGCCGATACTTGGCGGCGATCTCGGCCTGGCGGTAAACGAGGGCGGCCTGGTCTCCGTGACGGTGGTGGATTTGGCGGCCAGCGATGCGGAAACCCCGGCGTTGGACCTGACCTACACGGTGACGGTCGGTCCAACGAACGGCCGCTTGGAACTAACCGGCAATCCCGGTGTTGCGGTCACCAGTTTCAGCCAGGCCGATATCGACGGCGGGTTGCTGCAATACGTCCATGATGGCAGCGAGACCACAGCCGATGCCTTCACGGTGACGGTCAGCGATGGCTTGGCCGGGGCCGGTCCGGTGACGGTGAACGTCGCGGTGAGCCCGGTCAACGACAATGCGCCGGTGGGAGCGGCGGACAGTTACCGGGTTGCCGAGGGCGGGACGCTGACGGTGGCGGCCGCCACCGGGGTGCTGGCCAACGACGTGGACCTGGACGGCGACACGCTGAGCGCGGTACTGGGGACCGGCCCGGCCAACGGGACGTTGACGTTGAACCCGGACGGCAGCTTCACTTATACGCCGGCGGCGGGTTTCAATGGCCAGGACAGTTTCACCTACACGGCAAGCGACGGCCTGAACAGCAGCGCCCCGGTGACGGTGACGATCAACGTGTCGGCGGTGAACGAAGCCCCGGTGCTGGGTGGCGATCTCGGACTGGCGGTGAACGAAGGCGGGCTTGTCTCCGTTGCCGCCGCTGATCTGGCCGCCACGGATACGGACAACACGGCGGCCGAATTGACCTACACGGTGACGGCAGGCCCGGCGAACGGCCGATTGGAACTGACCGGCAACGCGGGTGTAGCCGTGACCAGTTTCAGCCAGGCCGATATCGACGGCGGTTTGCTGCGCTACGTCCATGACGGCAGCGAGACCCAGGCCGATGCCTTCACGGTGACGGTCAGCGACGGGTTGGCCGGGGCCGGCCCGGTGACGGTGAACGTTGCGGTGAGCCCAGCGAACGATGCCCCGGTGCTGGGGGGTGATCTCGGCCTGACGGTGAACGAAGGTGGGTTTGTCCCTGTCGTCGCCGCTGACCTGGCTGCCACCGACGTAGACAATGTCGCGGCCGAATTGACCTATACGGTGACGGCAGACCCGGCCAATGGCCGCTTGGAACTGACCGGCAACGCGGGTGTAGCCGTGACCAGTTTCAGCCAGGCCGATATCGACGGTGGTCTGCTGCGCTACGTCCATGACGGCAGCGAGACCCAGGCCGATGCCTTCACCGTCACGGTGAGTGACGGCTTGGCTGGGGCTGGCCCGGTGACGGTGAACGTCGCGGTAAGCCCGGTCAACGATGCGCCGATACTTGGCGGCGATCTCGGCTTGGCGGTGAATGAGGGTGGCCAAGTCTCCGTCGTCGCCGCTGACCTGGCGGCGAGCGACGTGGATAACGTCGCGGCCGAATTGACCTACACGGTGACGGCAGGCCCGGCGAACGGCCGATTGGAACTGACCGGCAATCCGGGTGTTGCGGTCACCAGTTTCAGCCAGGCGGATATCGACGGCGGTCTGCTGCGCTACGTCCATGACGGCAGCGAGACCCAGGCCGATGCCTTCACGGTGACGGTCAGCGACGGGTTGGCCGGGGCCGGCCCGGTGACGGTGAACGTTGCGGTGAGCCCAGCGAACGATGCCCCGGTGCTGGGGGGTGATCTCGGCCTGACGGTGAACGAAGGTGGGTTTGTCCCTGTCGTCGCCGCTGACCTGGCTGCCACCGACGTAGACAATGTCGCGGCCGAATTGACCTATACGGTGACGGCAGACCCGGCCAATGGCCGCTTGGAACTGACCGGCAACCCGGGTGTTGCGGTCACCAGTTTCAGCCAGGCGGATATCGACGGCGGTCTGCTGCGCTACGTCCATGACGGCAGCGAGACCCAGGCCGATGCCTTCACGGTGACGGTCAGCGACGGGTTGGCCGGGGCCGGCCCGGTGACGGTGAACGTTGCGGTGAGCCCAGCGAACGATGCCCCGGTGCTGGGGGGTGATCTCGGCCTGACGGTGAACGAAGGTGGGTTTGTCCCTGTCGTCGCCGCTGACCTGGCTGCCACCGACGTAGACAATGTCGCGGCCGAATTGACCTATACGGTGACGGCAGACCCGGCCAATGGCCGCTTGGAACTGACCGGCAACGCGGGTGTAGCCGTGACCAGTTTCAGCCAGGCCGATATCGACGGCGGTTTGCTGCGCTACGTCCATGACGGCAGCGAGACCCAGGCCGATGCCTTCACGGTGACGGTCAGCGACGGGTTGGCCGGGGCCGGCCCGGTGACGGTGAACGTTGCGGTGAGCCCAGCGAACGATGCCCCGGTGCTGGGCGGCGATCTCGGGCTGGCGGTGGATGAGGGCGGCCAGATTGCGGTGGCGGCCGCGGACCTGGCGGCGAGCGATGTCGATAATGTCGCGGCCGACCTTGTTTACACGGTGACGGTTGGTCCGGCGAACGGCAGGTTGGAACTGACTGGCAATCCCGGTGTAGCCGTGACCAGCTTCAGCCAGGCGGACATCGACGGCGGGCTGCTGCAATACGTCCATGACGGCTCAGAAACGACCCAGGATGCCTTCACGGTGACGGTCAGCGATGGCTTGGCTGGCGCCGGCCCGGTGACGGTGAACGTCGCGGTGAGCCCGGTGAACGACAATGCGCCGGTCAATACCGTACCGACCCAGCAGACCGTCGCGGACACCGGGGTCCTGGTGTTCAGCGCCGCCAACAACAACGCGATCACGGTTGATGATCCGGACGGTGACCCGGTCACGGTCACGCTGGCGGTCAATATTGGTACTCTGGTCGCGGTGGCGGCCGGAACGGCGATCGTCAACGGGGCAGGCGCCTCGTTGATGACGATCAGCGGCAGCCTGGCCGACGTCAACGCGACCCTGGATGGGCTCGCCTACACGCCGGTGGCCGGTTCGATCGGTGCCTCCTTGACCGTCACCACGTCGGATGGCGTGCTGTCCGACGTCGACCCGGTCGCGATACAGATCGCCAGCGCCGGCAATGACGAATTGATCGGCACCGCCGCGGCGGACGTGATCGACGGCCAGGGCGGTCACGACTGGATCTCGGGCCTCGGCGGCAACGACACGCTGATCGGTGGCACCGGCAATGACTTTTTGATCGGAGGTGCGGGCGACGACAGTTTGCAGGGCGGCGCCGGCAATGACACCGCGGACTATTCGGGCGCCGCGGCGGCGGTGACCGTCGACCTGGGGGCCGGTGGATTGGGTGGCGTCGGCATCGCCTATGGCTCGGCGCCTGCCGATATTGCCGGCATCGGCAGCGACACGCTGGACGGCATCGAGACGGTTGTCGGATCGGCCTTCAACGACACCCTGACCGGTGGCGGCAACAATGAGTGGGAGCGGTTCATCGGCGGCGACGGCAACGACCGGATTGACGGCGGCACCGGCTTTGACGAGGCCGACTATTCAGCATCCACCGGCCCCATCACCGTCGGCTTCCGGAGTGGCGTTGGCACCGTCCGGGTCGATCGCAACAGTGACGGTGCCTTCGAGGAAACCGACGCCCTGATCAGTATCGAACGGGTGACCGGGTCGAACCATGCCGATACCTATGACGCCACCGGCTATATCGGCGACGACCACGGCCAGTTCAACGCGTTCCAGGGAATGGGTGGCGACGACACCATTGTCGGCAACGGCATGACCCGGATCGAATATTCCCGGGCGAGCGACGGTGTGACCGTCGATTTCGGGGCCGGCATCGCCCACGGAACTGCGGCCGGTGACGTCGCCAATGTCGGCACCGACACCTTTACCGGGGTTGCCCGGGTGCGGGGCTCTGACTTTGCCGACCAGTTGACCGGTGGTGGCAACGATTCCTACGAACAGTTCGAAGGCCGGGGTGGTGCCGACATCATCAACGGCGGCACCGGATTCGATCAGGCCGTCTATACCTGGGCACCGGCCGGCGTGACCGTCGATCTGTCGGCCGGAACCGCGGTTGACGGCTATGGGTCCATCGACACCCTGATCAGCATCGAAAGCGCCGTCGGTTCGGATTTTGCCGACCGGCTGACTGGCGACGCCGGCGACAATTGGCTGTGGGGCCGCACCGGCGATGACATCATCGATGGCGGCCTCGGGTTTGATTCGGCCGCTTATAACGACTGGAAGAACGGTGAAGTCACCGGTGGTATCGTTGCCAAGATGGCGGCCGGTACCGTGACCGGCGATGCGTCGGTGGGCACCGATACCCTGATCAGCATCGAGCGGATCCGCGGCACCGAATTCGCCGATACCTATGATGCCACCGGTTTTGGTGCTGGTGCGCCGGAATTCAACGCCTTTCGCGGCCTAGGCGGCGACGACCTGGTCACCGGTAACGGCAACACAAGGGTTGAATATGACGGTGCGCTGGCCGGCGTGACGGTAACCCTGACCGGCGGTGGCGCCGGCACCGCCCAGTCCTCCGACTTCGCCACCAACGGCGACACGGCCGGTATCGGGTCCGACACCTTTACCGGTGGCGTCACACGCATTCGCGGCACGGACTTTGCCGACACCTTTATCGGCGATGAAACCAACAACAGTTTCTGGGGCGGTGGCGGCAATGACGCCATCGACGGCGGCGCCGGGATCGACCGGGTGCGCTACGATTTCTCCGCGACCACCGGTATCGTGGCCGACCTGGTGGCGGGAACCGCGACCGATGGCCAGGGCGGTACCGACAAGCTGGCCAATATCGAAAATGTCAGAGGCACGTCCTTCGCCGACAGAATCGTCGGCGATGCCGGCGGCAACGCTCTGGTTGGCCTGGCCGGCAACGACCTGTTGATCGGTGGGGCCGGGAATGACGTGCTGGACGGCGGCGCCGGTTTGGACATGGCGGACTACAGCCAGGCCACCGGGCCGATAAAGGTGAGCTACGGGTTGGACGGTGTCGGTACGGCGCAGGTCGACCGCGACAGTGACGGCGTGTACGAGGAAGCCGACGCCCTGACCAATATCGAGCAGGTGGTCGGCACGAACTTCGACGATATCTACGACAGTACTAATTTCAGCGGCAGTTTCGGCCCCATCAACACCTTCGAGGGCCTGGGCGGCAATGACACGATCACCGGCAACGGCGACTTCCGCATCGAATACGGGCGGGCGACCGCCGGCGTCACGGTCAAGGTCGACAACGGCGCCGGCACGGCTGCGGGAACGGTGGCCGGCGACCTGGCCAATGTCGGGATCGACACCTTCACCGGGATCGGGGCGGTTCTCGGCTCCAATTTCGATGACACGCTGATCGGCGGCGCCGGTGATATCGCGTTCCAGGGCCAGGGCGGCGCGGACGTGATCGACGGGGGCATCGGTTTTGCCGCCGTGTCCTATGCCGACGATCCGGCGGGCGTGGTGGTCGACCTGGGCGCCGGCACCGCGACGGACGGGTTCGGTTCGGTGGACACCTTGCTAAATATTGGTGAAGTTTACGGGTCGAGCTTCGACGACAAACTGTCCGGCGATGCCGGTGACAACTGGTTCGAGGGCCAGGCCGGCAACGACGTGTTCGACGGGCGCACGGGCTTCGACACGGTGTCCTACGAAGGTTGGCTGCCTGGCGACATTACTGGCGGTATTGCGGTCAACATGGCGACCGGTACGGTCACCGGCGACGTTTCGGTCGGGACCGATACGCTGGTCAACATCGAATCCATCGTCGGCACCGAATTCGCGGACACCTACGATGCCACGGGGTTCGGTGGTACCTTGATCACGTTCAACACATTCACCGGCGGCGGTGGCGATGACCTGATCACCGGCAACGGCGGCACGGCGGTCAGTTATTGGGATGCCTTGGCCGGCGTCACCGCGACTCTGAACGCCGGTGGAGCGGGCTCGGCCCAGTCGACGGACTTCGCCAAGCAGGGCGATCTCGCGGGCATCGGCACCGACACCTTTACCGGCGGCGTCAGCCAGCTTGTTGGTTCGATGCACGCCGATACCCTGATCGGCGGCAACGGCAGCCAAGTCCTGTTCGGCGACGACGGCGATGACCGTATCGCAGGCGGGGCCGGCGCGGATGTGTTGAGCGGCGGTCTGGGGGCGGATACCTTTGCGTTCTCGGCCCTAACCGACGGCGGCAGCGTGGCCCTGAACCAGACGGTCAGCGCATCCGGCGTTTCGGGCGATTTCATCGCCGATTTCAGCGCCATATCCGGCGATATCATCGAGTTGCTGGGCGCCGCCTTTGGTTTGACCGCGGTGACGACGGGGGTGAATTTCTCGGTCCTGGATTCCGGCGTCGAATATAACGGCGCCAATATCGCGACCGGGTCCAACACCGCCTTTGACGCCGGGGCCGCGGCGTTGATCCAGGACGGTGTCGGCAACCTGATCTATGACGCAAACGGTGCGGCCGACGGTTATACCATCCTGGCCAATGTCGGCACCTTGCAGATCCTGACGGACGCCGACTTCCAGGTCGTGGGACCGCTGGCCTGAAACGCCATCAGACCCAAAAAAGAAAGCCGGCGCCACCAGGCGCCGGTTGAGTTTGGGAGAGAGGTGCTGGAGAGCCTTTGTACTCTCCGAGCCATCCCGCGCCGGCGGTCGGGGAGCCACCGACGTCGGGAATTCCGGGTCAAATCGCCGTGTTGGTACTCATGGCGACCAGCAACGCCTCCAGGCGCCCGCCATGACGGTTCAACAGGGCTTGAAATTCGGTGCGTTTGGACAGCGCCATGCTGACGCCTTCGATGATCAGGTCGACCACCTTGTGCTGACGGTTCTGGCGCGCGACCCGCCAACCTATGCGGATCGGCTGTCCCGCTCTTGGCGAGGAAACCGTGCTGATGACCATGGTCTCGCGGCCGCCGATCGCGCGGGCCTCGGTGATCTCGACCTTCAGGGTGGGCAATTCAACCAGGCGGTTGACGTAGATCGCCATGATATGGGCCTCGAAAAGGTCGATATAACGTTGGCGCTGCTTGGCGCTGGCGCGGCGCCAATAGGGCCCCAGAACCACGCGGCCGGTGGTTGCCAGGTCGAATTCGCGGGTCAACAGGGTACGGAACGCCGTTTTCTTCTCAGGCTTAGAAAGCGCCGGATCTTCCAGGATCGACACCGCCTGGCGGCTGAGCAGGGCGACAAACCGTTGGGCGGCTTCCATCTGGTTGGCGGCGGCCGAGGCGGCGCCGGTGGCGATGGCGGCCAAGACAAGTGCCGCCAGGAAAATCGAAATGTGCCGCCTTGCGGTTGGCTGGTATCGATCTGACATGGCGGGCCTCCACTGCTTCGCTGGTGTGGTAAGCAGCTTAGGGACGGCCCTGGAGGACCGATGTGACCGATGCTACAAATCGTCTTTTCGCGGGAAACCAACCCGATTGGCGTGCCAAAGCGCGGCCCGGCCGGCGGTTTCGTGGCTGGCGCACGCCCCGAATTTATGCCAAATGGTGTCCCCGGGGACGGGGGCGGAGGTCTAACTGCTGATTGTTGAAAGATGATCGTTCGGACCCTGTTGCGGCGACATG
Source organism: uncultured Sneathiellales bacterium (assembly GCA_964344385.1). Classification (GTDB taxonomy): domain Bacteria; phylum Pseudomonadota; class Alphaproteobacteria; order CAYFNG01; family CAYFNG01; genus CAYFNG01. The sequence goes on along the minus strand of CAYFNG010000001.1, from coordinate 669,724 downwards.
TTCTGATTCTGGCGGCCTTGGCCTTGCTGGCTGGCGCCATGGCCGGCCAGCACATTGTCCTGGCGCGGGCGTCGAGCCAGGCCGGCATCGACGACAACCGCTATCTGCCCTCCAGTCTGGTGTTGCGGGTCCAGGAATTGCTGGCCCGGATCGGCTATTACCAGGGCGCGCTGGACGGCCGGATGTCACCGGAAACAGCGGATGCCATTCGACAGTTCCAGGTGCAATCGGGTTTGCCGCTGGACAGTGGTATCGACCAGGCCTTCGTCGAACGATTGCAGGCCGCCGCGGCGTTTCCCGAAGTCCAGCAGCGGCTGGACCGGGCGACAAAGCGACAGAAAGTGGCCGCCCGTTCAGCCTTGCGTTCAAATCCGGAAACCCGCCAATTGCTGCAACCGACCAGCCTGTTGGCGGACGCCCGGCGGCGGTTCGCTGCTCGGCCCTGCCTGGCCGCGCCAACCGTGCGCTGCCTGTCGCAGGGCGCGCTGGCGAATGTCGCCGGGATCAAGGATGCAAGGTTTCGCGACTGGCTGCTGGGCGAAATCGCGGTTGCCCAGGCGGCCGGCGACACTGGTCAGGCAAAGCAGACCTTGAATGCCATCGAAGACCCCAGGCTGGTCCTCAACGGCCTGCGGGAGATTGCGGCGGCCCACGCCCGGTCCGGGCGCTTCACGAAGGCACGGGACATTGCCGACAATATCCCCGCCGCGGTACAGCGCCTTGGCGCCTTTGGCGAAATCGCTGTGGCGATGGCGCGGCGCGACAGGAAACCGGCGGCGTGGGACTTGCTGCAGTTGGTCTTTGACAGCCTGGCGACCAGCCTGGACGCGACCAGCCAGATCCGGATCCTGGCCGATTTGGGGCAGCAACTGTCGGCCGCCGGCTTCCAAGAGGCGGGCAAGGCCTGTTTGCGCCGGGCCGAGGACGTCCATCGGGATTCACAGGCCGTTTCCGACGTTGGCGAACTGGACACTGCAATGGCCGAGTTCTGGGCCCGTACCGGGCATCATCGACGGGCGATACCGATGCTGTCCAAGCTGGGCCAGGCATCGGCGCGACGCGGTATACGCATTGCGGTGGCCGAGTCCCTGATGAAGTCCGGACAGTTGGCGGCGGCCCGTGAACAGGCGGCCCTGGTGCCCGAACCCAGATACCGGGCGCCGCTGGCGATCGCGATTGCCCTTGCACACGCCCAGGCCGGACAGGGCGATGTGGCGGCAGCCTATCTGGATGACATCGACGTTTCGATCGCCCGGATCCAAGACGATTTCGCCCGCTCGGTGGCGTTGGCCAGGCTGGCGGAAGCCTTTTTGACGGTTGGCGCACGCCAGCGGGCCGGCGAGGCGGCGGCCCTGATCGCCGATCCGAAGGTGCGAGCCAGGGCCTATTTTCACCTGGCCGACCATTGGCCGGATGCGGCCGCGCAGGCGCCTCGGATCCGCCACCAAAGGCTGGCCGAACTCGCCATCGGCCGGGTCTCGGCGGCGTCGGACCGGGTGGACTTGCAGCTCGACAGGGTGGATTTTCTGCTGTCGACCGGCCGACGGCACGATGCCGGGCAGATCGTCAGCCAATCACTGGCCGCCACCGCGGCAATGACCAATGCCTGGGACCGGGCTCGCGCCTTCCTCAGGCTGAGCCAGGTCGATCCCGCAGTGCTGCAAGGCCGCTGAAAAAATTTTAGCGTTCGCGGAACGCTTCGTGCTTCAGCTTCAGGACCGGAGTGATCAGATATTCGAACACGGTCCGTTTGCCCGAATGGATATCCACCATCGCCTCCATGCCCGGTGATATCGCCAGGGCCTCTGATTCGTCCCCGATATGGCCTTTTTCGGTCTCGACGACGATCCGGTAATGGGCTTCGCCCTGACGGTTGACGCTGGTGTCGGCGGCGATTGAGACGACCTTGCCGTCCAACCCGCCATAGCGGGTGAAATCATAGGCCGAAACCTTCACGATCGCCTTCTGGCCAAGCTCGACATAGCCGCGGTCGGCCGGCGGTAACTGTCCTTCGACAACCAGCTTCTCGCGCAACGGCACGATTTCCATGATCGGGTCGCCGGCCCGTACCACGCCGCCAATGGTGTGATGCTGCAGGTTCTTGACCACACCGTCGATCGGGCTGCGAATGATGGTGCGCCGGTTCTGGCTCTCGGCTTCCGACAATTGCTTGTCGGCACGGGCAATGCGGATTTCCAGTTCCGCCAATTCCTCCCGCGCCTGGCGGGTGAATTTGAACCCGTCCTCCTTGATCGACTGGCGGATCTCGTGCAGCGCGGCACGGGCGCGCGGCATTGCCTTTTCCAGTATGGCCAGTTCGCCTTCCAGCTTTTTCACGTCGCTGGACAGCGACAGATGTTCCAGCTTGGGGATCAGACCGGATTTCAGCAAATCGTCGGCCAGCGCAAACCGTTGCCGCGCCAGGCCCAGATTGACGCCGGTCGCCGATATCTGGGTCCGCAACTCCTCGATCTGCAATTCGCTTTGCCTGGCCTTGGCCTGCAGCGCTTTGCGGCGCGTGTCGCGTTCGCTGCGGCGTTCCTCGTAGATCTTCCGTTCGGTAAAGGCGACATCGGCCAGGCGCTCGGCCTCGGCTTCGGGAAAGGCCAGTTCGCCGCCAAACGCCTCGGTCTTCAAACGGGCGCGCCGCAGCAGCAGGCCGTCCTTCAGGACCTGGATTTCGTCGAGGTTGAGGCTGGTCGCGGCCAGGGACAGGTGGACCAGTTCCTGGCCCTTTTCGACCGCATCCCCTTCCGCCACCCGGATCTGTTCGATCAGGCCGCCTTCAAGGTGTTGGATCGTCCGGACCTGGCCGGCGGGGATGACCTGGCCGGAAATCACCGTCACTTCGTCCAGTTCGGCAAACCGGGCCCAGACCAGGAAAGCCGCGATGAGAACCACCACCAGCCAGGCTATTCCGCGCCAGCTTGGCAAGGGAAACCGTTCGGCGAGCTGATCCAGCGAGGACATGCTATTCCTCCGTCGGCGCCGTATTCACCGGCGACGCGGTTTGCTGGTTCAATTGCCTCGCGACATCGGCGGTCGGGCCATTGGCGACCACCCGCCCACCGGCCAGGACCACGACCCGATTGCTGTTCGACACCACCATCTGGCTGTGCGACGCGACCACCACGGTGCGTTCCTTGGCCATCGGAACCAGCACGGCCAACAGCGCCATTTCCGCATCCCGGTCCAACCCGACCGTCGGCTCGTCCAGCAACAGCACCGGCGGATCCCTGAGCATCGCCCGGGCTATCGCGATGCGCTGGCGCTGGCCGCCGGACAGGCGGTTGCCGTGTTCGCCGATATCGGTGTCGTAGCCGTCGGGCAGGTCGATGATCTGTTGGTGGATGCCGGCCAGTTGCGCCGCCCTGACGATGCGGTCGTCGGACGCTTCCGGGTCGGCAATGGCGATGTTGTAGCGGATCGACGCGGCGAACAGCTGCAATTCCTGGGGAACATAGCCGATATTGCGGGCCAGGGTCCGGTTGCTGAACTGGCTGGTGTCGGCGCCGTCCAGCAAAACCCGGCCCTTGTCCGGCGGGTAGAGGCCGCGGGCCAGCTTCAGCAAGGTCGTCTTGCCGCTGCCATTGTTGCCCAGGATGACGGTCAGGCCACCGGGGCGGAACGACAGGCTGACATTGTTCAGCACCTTGCGCTCGCTCGGGCCGAACGAAAAGGATGCAGTTTCCAGGTCGATATCGCCCCTGGCGCGGCCCAAATCGACCTCGTCCCTGTTGGTTTCGCCGCGCAGCGCCAGAAACTCGTTCAGCCGCTGCATGGCGCCGCGATGGTTGGCGAAGTTGCGCCAATTGCCCAGCAACTGGTTCATCGGTCCGACAATGCGGCCGACCAGGATATTGGCCGCGATCAACGCGCCGATGGTCAGTTGCTGTTCGATGATCGCCAGGGCGCCGACCGTGGTCACCGCGACCGTCGAAAACATCGCCAGTCCGGTCCCGATATTGACGAACGTGTCGGCCCGGGCGCCGCGGCGCAGGCTGCTTTCAATCGCTTGCGCGTGCAGGTCGTCCCATTCCGGGCGCAGGGCTTCGTCCAGCGCCAGGGCCTTGAGGGTGTTGCGCCCGGCGATGATTTCGTGCACCCGCGCGTCCCGGTCCAACAGCGCCTGCCGTTCCTGTTGGTTGGCGGCGCCGATGCGCGTGGCCGACAGCGCCGACACCACGAGAAAGATCGGGATAAGGATCGCGACCACCCAGGCAACCGGCTCGGCGATCAGGAAGATCGCGATGGCGAACAGGACGACAAAGGGCAGGTCGACCAGCAGCAGGGCCGAGGCGCCCGAATAGGTGTTGCGGATCACGTCGGCGTCGCGGAACAGCGAAACGTATTGCCCGGTCGCCACCCGTTCCAGGTCGCGCAGCGTGAGCGAGGTCAGTTTGGCGAACAGGGCCTTGCCGAACCCGATATCGATGCGCATCGCGGTTCGCTGCAACAGGCGGCTGCGGGCCTGGCGCAGGATGAAGTCGAACAGCAGGGCGATGCAAAGGCCGATCACCAGGCCCTGCAGGGTCGAGACCCCGGCGTGGAACACCACCCGGTCGTAAACCTGAAGCACGAACACCGGCACCGCCAGGGCGATGATGTTGACTGCGGCCGACAACAGGATCAATTCGAAATAGCTGCGCCTTAGCGGGCGAACTATTTCCTTCAGCCAGTTCTTTGACTTGGGTCCATTAGTGTCTGGATTGAAGTATTTGTTGCCGGCCATGGTTAAACTTGGTCTTTACATATCTACGGGCGGCTGAATCTACAGTGATAATTGACAGGTTACAAGAATCGCATAGAGTTCGGTCATGCAGTCGGGCGAGCAATCCAATCACCAACGCGGCCCGTCGCCGTCCGTCGCGGGGACGGCGGCACCACGGCCGCTTTTGCGCCCAATGCCGGGGCGGCAACCGTGAACGCCACCAAGAAATGGTTCGCACCGCTGTCCCGGTCCCAATCCTTCACCCTGATCCTGGTCATCGTGATCGTCGGCATTCGCTATCTCGACCCGTTCTTCGTCGAGTTCGGACGGTTGCGCATGTTCGACCTTTACCAATGGATGGCGCCGCAGCCGGTCAAGGAACTGCCCGTGGCGATCGTCGATGTCGACGAGGAGAGCCTGGCGGCCACCGGGCAATGGCCCTGGCCACGCAATGTGCTGGCGGACCTGACCAACCGGATCGCGGCGATGCAGCCGGCGGCCATTGCCTTCGACATGCTGTTCCCCGAACCCGACCGGATGTCGCCGGACTTGCTGGCCCGGTCGTTGGTCCGCAGCGACGACGCGTTGGCGGCGCGGATTGCCGAACTGCCCGACAATGACGCGCTGTTCGCCGATGCGATCAAGGGCTGGCGGGTGGTGCTGGGCCAGGCCCTGCTCGAGCGGCAGGTTTCGGAGTCCGGGGACGCAAAACCGATATCCGGCATTGCGATCGGCAAGCTGGGCGGCGACCCGACCCGGTTCCTTTTCAACTATGCCGATGCGGTTCGCAACATCGCGGTGCTGGAGGGCGCGGCGTCCGGCCTCGGGGTGTTTACCTTGCTGCCGGAAAGCGACGGCGTCGTCCGTCGGCTGCCGGGCGTGGTCCGGGTCGGCGACCAGATCCTGCCGTCCCTGGCGATCAGCGCTCTGACTGTCGCCACCGGGGCCAAGACCCTGGTGGTGAAGTCCGACGCCGCCGGCGTTGCCGGCCTGATCGTCGGGCAGACCTTCGTGCCAACCGACGAACATGGCCGCTTGCTGGTCCACTATTCACGCCATGACCGTTCGCGCTTCGTGTCGGCCAAGGACATATTGGCCGGGCAGGTGCCGGCCAACCGGCTTGCCGGCCGCATCGTGGTGGTTGGCTCGAGCGCCTCAGGCCTGAGCGACTTTGCCCCGACACCGGTCAGCGGCGCCTTGCCGGGGGTGGAAGTCCACGCCCAGGTCCTGGAAGCGATCGTCAGCCAGAACCTGCTGCAGCGCCCCCGTATCGCCACCACGATCGAGCTTCTGGTGGTGATCGCCAGCCTGGCGCTGGTCGCCCTGTTGATGCATTTCGCCTCAGCCAAATGGACCCTGGCGATCTCGGTCTTTTTGACCATCGGGCTGTTCGGCGGGTCGTGGTGGCTGTTTTCCGCCAAGGGCGTGTTGATCGACGCCACCTATGCAGCGGTCGCGACGTTCCTGCTCTATGTCTACCTGGCCTATGTGAAATATGTCGACGAGGAAAGGACCCGGTCCCGCATCCGTTCGGCGTTCTCGCACTATCTGGCGCCGCAAATGGTCGACCGCCTGGTCGAGGATCCCAGCCGTTTGCGGCTGGGCGGGGAAAACCGCGAAATCACCGTCATGTTCTGCGACGTGCGCGGCTTTACCTCGATCTCCGAGAACCTGGACCCAGAGGACCTGGTCAACCTGGTCAACCGGATCTTCACGCCGCTGACCGACGTCATCCACAAACGGCAGGGGACCGTCGACAAGTATATCGGCGACTGCATCATGGCGTTCTGGAATGCACCGCTTTCCGATGCTGACCATGCCAGGAACGCTTGTCTCGCGGCCCTGGAAATGCAGGGCGCGATGGCCGATCTGAACCGCGTGCTGCACGAGGAGGCGTTCTGGAAGGACGGCCAACAGACCGGCCTTTCGGTCGGCATCGGCATCAACACCGGCATCTGCTGCGTCGGCAATATGGGATCGGAACAACGCTTCGATTATTCGGTTCTCGGCGACAGCGTCAATCTGGCGTCGCGGCTGGAGGCCCAGGGCAAGACCTACGCCTGCCCGATCGTGGTTGGTGAGACGACGTTTCAGAAGGCATCCGACGTCGCCGCGTTGGAGTTGGATTTGATCCGCGTCGTCGGCAAGAAAGTACCGGTGCGGATCTATGGCCTGGTCGGGTCTCCCGAACTGACGGCGACCGACACCTACCGGCAACAGCACCAGGCGCATACCGATTTGCTGGCGGCCTACCGGGCCCAGGACTGGGACAAGGCAGAGCACTTGTTGCGCTCGGACCTTCAGGATCGGGACGGGACCTACCTTGCCAAGACCTATGCCCTGTACCAATCGCGAATCACTGAGCTGCGCTCGGACCCGCCGCCCCGGGACTGGGACGCGGTTTACGTGGCCCGCTCGAAATAGCTTCGGGCGGCGGTCATCGGGTCCCGGAAATCGTGCTACCCCGGCCTGCTACCCCGGATGGTGGGTGCGTCCGGTCCGCGCCCATGCTATCGTGCCGAAAAACATGAAATGGCGCTTGATCAAAACAGGGTAATGGGGATTAGGGTCAATGGCGGGCGCGAACGCACTGGGCCAGATTGCGCTTCTTTCGAACCTTCAGTCGAGCGATCTTGAGGAATTGGAGCGGCGGTGCCGCTGGCGCCGTTTTGACAAGGGCGAACAGATTCTCGGCCGCGACAGCGACAACCGCGACATCTATTTCGTGGTCGAAGGCAGTGTCGGCATCGTCAATTTTTCGCTCTCGGGCCGCGAGGTTGCCTACGCCGTCGTCGAGCAGGGCGGCTATTTCGGCGAACTGGCCGCGGTCGACGGCCAGCCGCGTTCGGCCAATGTGGTGGCGAACGAAAGCTGCCGTCTGGCGGCCCTGTCACCGCGCGACTTTCACGAGATGCTGCTGGCGAAATCGGATATATCGCTCTCGCTGTTGCAGCAGCTCGCATCGATCATCCGGGCCTGCGACGAACGGATCATGGACCTGGCGACCCTGGGCGCGGTGCAGCGAGTGATGCTGGAGATCGTGCGCCTGGCGACGCCGGACCCGGTCAACACGTCCCATTGGTGGGTCAAGCAATTGCCGACCCAGAACGCCATCGCCGCCCAGGTCGGCACGACCCGGGAAACCGTCGCGCGGGTGTTCGGCAATCTGACCCAAAGCGGCCTGATCGAACGCAAGGGCCGGATGCTGCTGATCCGGGACAAGGGGCGCCTCGAAATTCTGGCCAACAACCTGGTTCCGGGGAAGGAAGAAAAGGCGCGCTAACCGCTGGACTTGGTGAGTTCGGTCCGGGTCCAGACCTGGTCGGTGGTGGTGCCGACCGCCTCGACCCATTCGCGGCGGCAGTCGCACATGTCGTAGATCACGAAGCTGTCGGGCAGGCGAAACCGGGCCAATTGCTCGTCCAGCAGCCGCACCTCCTCATCCTCGATATCCTGGTCGACCGGCGCCGCGCGGCCCTGCCGCCAGACCATCAGCGCGTTGGGCCCGTCCTTGCCCTGCCAGCCTTCCAGCACCTTGCCGCAGGCCGGGCAGGGGATCGGCGGGTCGGGGATGTAATGATCGAACATGCCCATCGACAGATCGTGCTCCTTCCTTGGCAATGGATCATAACATCGAAGGAAATGCGGGCTAGTCCTCGACCTCCACATAACGGGTTTTCATCGCCTCCCGCGGCAGGGTGCCGGCGGGCACCCATTCCAGGTGCGGCGATACCCTGAGATCGGCGCGGAACCGGGCCTGGAGTTGCCTATCCAGGTCGGCGCGGCCGGCCTCGTCGAGACCGTCGGCGATCTCCAGCCGAACCTTGAGCGGCGGGGTCACTTTCGGCCCCGGCCGGTCGAGCCGGATGCGGAAGGCGCCGGTGGTCCTTGGGTAGAAGGCGTCGATCACCGCCTTGACCGCCTGGGGATAGATGTTGACCCCCTTGACGATCAGCATGTCGTCGGCCCGGCCGATGATCGCGAAGCGCAGGCCCGGCATGCCGCAGGTGCAGGGGTCGGTGCGGATCCGCACGATATCGCCCATGGCATAGCGCAGGAACGGCCCGCCCCGCCAGTCGAGGAAGGTCCAGATCATCTCGCCGACCGCGCCGTCGGCGATGGCGATGGGCGCCTTGGTCTCCGGGTCCTGCAGCTCCAGCAGGCAATGGTCCTCGGAGACGAAGTGCATGCCCTTGAATTCGCCCGGCGGCTCGTCGCACGAGATGCCGTGAAAGGCGTGGCCGCCGCCGGTATGGTCGAACACCTTGGCGCCGAAGCCCTCGGCCAGGATGGTGCGGGTCTCGGGTTCGCCGCCGCCCGGTTCGCCGGCGCAGAAGAACCAGCGGAAGCCCAGTTCGCTGGCCGGTCCGCCGGTCAGTTTGGGGCATTCCTCGATCAGGTGCTGGCCGAAGCTGGGGGTGGCGATCAACGCCTGGGGCCGGGTCAGGCGGGCGAACTCGACCACCCGTTTGGTGCCGCCCTCGATCCCGACCGGGATCACCGCGGCGCCGAGGTTCATGATCCCCTGGCTCAGCGGCAGGCCGCCGGTGAACATGCTGAGGCTGAGGGCCTGCAGCATGGCCTGGCCGGGGCGGATGCCGGCCCGCCAGTATTTGCGGGCGTGCATTTCGTTGACCACGTCGACGTCGTGTTGGGTCAGGGCGTAGAGGGTGGGCAGGCCGGTGGTGCCCGAGGTCGCGTTGAAGCGCACGATCTCGTCATCATTGGCACAGGCCAGCAGGGCATGGGCGCCCAGGCCCCGGTCCAATGCCTCCTGCTGGGCCCGGCGATGGTCCTCCTTGTCCATGGTGGGAAGGGCGGCGAAGCTTGCGAAATCGACGATGTCGTCCGGGGTCAGGCCGGCCTGGCGGAAGCGCGCCCGATGGAAGTCGCTGCGGTCATAGACGTAGCGGATCTGCCGGCCCAGGAGCGGCCACTGCAGGTCGCTGAGCGCCGCGCGGTCCAGGGTCTCGACCTCGGGGTTCCACAAGGGGCCGTGCCGTATTGCCACCGGTCAGTCCTCCTGGCAGACCTCGAACAGCAGACCGGTGACGTCGTCCGGGTCGAAAAAGGCGACCTTGCCGTGGGCGCCCTGGGTCGGGAAGCCGTCGGTCAGGGCGAAGCCGGCCGCGCCCAGCTCGTCGATGGTGGCATCGACATTTCCGACCCGGGCCGAAATGTGGTTGATGCCCAGCTTTTCGCCCAAGGTTGAACGGCCTAAGGATGGCCCGTCGCCGGTCAGCTCGATGAACTCGATGGTGACGTTGGCCGCCTCCAGCATGGCCACCCGCACGCCGGCGTCGGGCAGGTCCTTGATCATGCTGGCGCCGTCGGGAAACAGCGGCCGGAACTTGGCGATCGCCGCCTCGAGATCGGCCACCACGACCCCGACATGGTCGATAACCGGTGCAGTCATGTGTCGCCTCCTCTGGCTTTTTCGGTGGCCGCCGCGTCCAGGGCCATGGTGTCGGGATCGACGACCACGCCATAGTCGCGTCTTGCGGCTTCGATGCCGATGATACCGTCCCGCACCTCGGCGGCAACCGTCTCGGCCGGGCGCTCATGCGGGTTGCCGTAACCGCCGCCGCCGCCGGCGGTCTGGACGAACACCGTGCCCTTGGGAATGTCGCGCAGGATCTGCTTGGATTTCGGGGTGCGCACGGTGCCGTCGGGCTGGCGGAAGGCGATCCGGTTGATGGCGCCGGGTCCGCCGCCGAACAGGCCGAAGGCGCGGGCTTCTTCCTCGATCCCGTCACCGAAGGCGACCGCGGTCTGGTCCTCGCCGGCCATGGTGAACTCGGTGGTCGTGCCCAGGCCGCCGCGCCAGCGCCCCGGCCCGGCCGAATCGGGCAGGTATTCATGGGCGTGCAGGAAGAAGGGGTTGTGGATCTCGAACATCTCGTAGTCCTGGGCCTGGATGCCGCCGGCGCAGTTGATCAGGCCGATATGGTCGTAGCCGTCGGCACCGAAAGTGGCGCCGGAGCCGCCTTTGAGGGCGATGAACAGGATATCGACGAACCTTTCGCCGTTCCGGCGCGGGTCGCTGCCGGTCACTGCCACCCCCATCTGGCGGTTCCAGCCGGCCGTCACCATGCGCGGCAGCACCTGGGCGAAGGCCCGGAAGATGGCGTCCGAGGTCGGGCCGGTCAGGGTGTTGCCAAAGGTGGTGGCGGCCGGGAAGCCGGCGTTCAGATACGATCCTTCCGGGTTGACGATGCGGATGGCGCGGGTGATCCCGTCATTGTGCGGGATGTCCGGGTTGATCAGCATCAGGAAGGTCAGGATCACGGCCGAGGCGGTGGCGGCATAGGGCGCGTTGACGAAGCCCGGCGTCTGCGGCGAGGAGCCGGTGAAATCGAAGGTGACCTGGTCGCCGTCGACGGTGACCTTCAGCCGGCAGGTCATCACGGTGCCGTCGCTGACCCCGTCGTAGAAGGCCTGGCTGGCGGCCTCGTACGTGCCGTCGGGGATGGCCCGGATCTCGTTCCGCGCCATCGCCTCGGCGGCCTGGAACAGATGCTCGACATGGGCCAGGAAGCGGTCCGCGCCGTGGCGCTGGACCAGGGCCTTGATGCCGCGCTCGCCGACCACGGCGCCACCGATCTGGGCCTTGATGTCCTCCTCGACGATCTTCAGGCGGACATTGGCGAAGATCAGGTTCCAGACATCGTCGCGCCGTTTGCCGGCCTCGTAGACCTTGACGGGCGGGATGCGGAAGGCCTCCTGCCAGACCTCGCGGGCTTCCGGGTTGTAGCCGCCGGCGACGGCGCCGCCGATATCGGCCTGGTGGCCCTTGGCCGCCGACCAGGCGATCAGGCGGCCATCGTGGAAGATCGGCTTGAACACCGCGACGTCGTTGTTCTGGTTGCCGCCGGAGAACACGTCGTTGTGCAGGATGACGTCGCCATCGGCGATGTCGTCGCCGAAATAGGCGATGATCCGCTCGCACACCGGTTGCAGCGCGAAGGCCAGGATGGGTATGTATTCGGTCTGCTCCAGCATCCGCCCCTTGGCGTCGTAGAGGCCGGTGACGAAGTCGCGGGCCTCGTTGAGGATCGGCGAGCGGGTGGTGCGCAGCAGCGTCAGGCCCATCTCCTCGGTGATCGACTTCAGGCGCCGCTGCAGCACCGAGGCCAGGATCGGATCGATGTTGCCGTCTTGGGTCATGGCGCCGCCTCGTCGGTCATCAGGAAACTGCCGAACGGATCGCAGGTCATGACAAATCCGGCCGGCACGAAGGTCGTGGTGTTGACCTGCTCGACGATCGCCGGCCCGTCGATGCGGTTGCCATGGGCCAGGCGGGCGCCGTCATAGACCGCAGTGTCGGCGAAGCGCCCCTGGTCCGGCTGATAGACCGGCCGCCGTCCCTTCAGGGCGGCGGGATCGGGCCGGTCTGCGGCTTTCGGCATGGCGATCAGCGGCGGCTTTTCGGTCAGGCCCAATGCGGTCACCCGCAGGCTGACCACCTCGACGCCGCTGCCCTCGCCGGCCAGGTCGTAGCCATAGAGCCGGTTATGGGCGGCATGGAAGGCATCGCGGATCGCCGCCTCGTCGAAACCGTGCAGCACGGCCTCCTCGACCTCGACCGTGACCTCGTGGTACTGGCCGGCATAGCGCAGGTCGATGGCATGGCGGAAGCGGATCCGCTCCGGCGCGACCCCTTCGGCCAGCAGCTTGGCCCGGCCCTCCTCCATCATGGCGGCGGTCGGCTGTTTCAGCGCTTCGGCACCGATCGCGTCCCGGTCCAGGGGCACGTTCAGGCTGCGCACGAAATCGTGCTTCAGGTCGGAGCGCAGCATGCCGGCGGCGCAGAAGATTGACGAATCCCTGGGCACCAGCAGGCGCCGGATCTCCAGCTCGCGGGCGATCATCGCGGCGTGGATCGGACCGGCGCCGCCGGCCGAGATCATCAGGAAGTCGCGCGGGTCCCAGCCCTTCTTGACCGAGATTTCCTGCATCGCCGAGGCCATGTTGACGTTCATGATGCGGTACATGCCGGCCGCCGCCTCGACCGGGTCCAGGCCCAACCGGTCACCGATGCGGCCGGCGATCGCGGCCCGTGCCCCTGACGCGTCCAGGGCCATGCGGCCGCCGGCAAAGAACCCGGCCGACAGATAGCCCAGCACCAGATTGGCGTCGGTGCAGGTCGGCTCGCTGCCGCCGCGGCCATAGGCCACCGGGCCGGGATCGGCGCCGGCGCTTTGCGGTCCCATGCGCAGCAGGCCGCCCTCGTCGATCCAGGCGATCGAACCGCCGCCGGACCCGACCGTCTTGATCGCCATGCTGGGCAGGGCCAGCGCGAAGCCGCCGACCGTGCCCTGGGTGGTGACGTCGGGTTGGCCGGCCTTGATCAGGGCGGCATCGAAGCTGGTACCGCCCATGTCGACGGTGATGATGTCGTCGACGCCGTGGGGTTCGGCATAGGCCAGGCCGGCGGCCGGGGCGGCGGCCGGCCCCGACAGCAGGGTGGTGGCGGCCAGGTCGACGACACCGGCCGCCGAGGTGACGCCGCCGTTCGACTGCATCACCAGGAAGACCCCGGCGAAGCCGCCTTGGTCAAGACGGGCCATCAGCCTGTCGATATAGCGTTTCAGGATCGGCCCGACCGCGGCGTTGAGCACGGTGGTGCTGGTGCGTTCGTAGAAGCGGACCTGGGGCAGCACGTCGGCCGAGGCCGAGACATAGGCGTGCGGCATCAATCGGCGGACCCGTTCGGCGGCGGCGCGCTCATGGTCCGGATTGGCATAGGCGTGCAGGAAGCAGATCGCCACCGCCTCGACGCTTTGCGCCAGCAGGTTCGCGGCTGCTTTATCGACGTCTTGCGTGTCCAACGCGGTGACCGGCCGGCCGTCGCGGTCGATCCGTTCGGTGATGGCTAAGCGCAGGCGCCGGGGCACCGGCGGTGTCGGCGCGACGGCCTTGTTGTCATAGGGTTCTTCGCGGATGCCACGGCGCATCTGCAGGGCGTCACGGAAGCCGCTTGTGGTCAGCAGGCCGGTGGCCACGGTTCGCCCCGTGAGCACGGCATTGGTCGTTACCGTGGTGCCGTGGACGATCAGCTCGACCCGAGCCAAAAAATCCGAGAGTCCGATACCATGGGTCGCCGCCATCTCCTGAAGGCCGGCTAGCACCGCTTCCGACGGGTCGCGCGGTGTTGACAGGACCTTGAAGACTTGGGGCTCGCCGGCCGCGTCCACCAACAGGAAATCGGTGAAGGTGCCGCCGACGTCGATGCCGATCCGAAATCCCATACCGCCCCAAACCGTGTCCACTCTGATCAATTGCCTGAACCGCTAGGCAACACAACCCGAGCCGCAATTGCAACAGCCGATTAACGGTCTAGGCGCGCAGGGCCGAGGGCGCCTGGCCATAGCGCTGGCGGTGGCTGGTGGCGAAATGTGCGGCCGAGGCGAAGCCGGTGGCCAGGGCGATCTCGGTGACCGGCAGCGATGAGTTGCGCAGCAGGTTGCGGGCCGATTCCAGGCGCAGATTGCGATAAAAGCCCATGGTCGACTGGCCCAGCTTGGCCCGGAACAGGCGGTTGAGCTGGCGCACGCTGGTCTCGGCCCGGGCGGCCAGCGCCGCCAGGCTCAGGGGATCGGCGATATGCCCCTCCATGGCGGTGATGGCGACCAGCACGGTGGCGTCGGTGGTGCCCCAGCGCTGGGCCAGCCCGGCCCGCTGCTGGCCGCCGGCGGGACGGATATCGGTGTGCATGAACCAGTCGCTGACCAGCCGGGCCAGATCGGGCCCGTGGTGCCCGGCGATCAGCACGTGCATCAGGTCCATCGGCGCGGTACCGCCGGCGCAGGTGATGCGGTCGCGGTCGATGACGTAGAGGCTGCGCTCGATCATCAGGGCCGGCGACACCTCGGCCAGGGCGGGGGCGTATTCCCAGTGCACCGTCATCCGGCGGCCGGTCATCAGCCCGGCCCGGGCCAGGACCACCGGCCCGCCGGAGACCCCGCCCAGGGTGAGCCCCGACCGGGCCGCACGGCGCAGCCAGTTGAATACCCGGACGTCGTCATAGGTAGCCGGGTCGCCGCCGGCAACCACCAGCAACAGGTCCGCGGCCGGTGCCTCGCCGATCGCGGCCTCGGTCTCGACCAGGGTGCCGACCGAGCTTCGCGACCGGTGGCCCGAGACCGCGATATTGCGGATCTCGTAAAGCCTCTCGCCGCGCAGCAGATTGGCGGCCCGCAGCGGTTCGACGATGGCGGCATAGGACATCAGCGCGAACCCGTCGATCAGCAACAGGCCCAGGCGGAAGGGGCGATCGGGTGAGGACGGTCTGGCCATTTTTTGAATAATAGCGGCTGTTTTTTGAAAGTCGATGGCCGGAAACCGCGACATCATGCCCTGTCGAACCGATCAGCGGGGGAGAGATGCGCTATTCCGTTTGGCAGGTCATCAAACAGGGACTGACCGGCAATACCGGCTGGACGCCGGCCTGGCGCGAGCCGGAGCCGAAGGCCGCCTATGACATGGTCATCGTCGGCGGAGGCGGCCATGGCCTGGCGGCGGCCTATTACCTGGCCAAGGAATTCGGCATCACCAATATCGCGGTGCTGGAAAAGGGCTGGCTGGGCTCGGGCAATATCGGCCGCAATACCACCATCATCCGCTCCAACTATTTGCTGCCCGGCAACGAGCCGTTCTACGAACTGTCGATGCAGCTATGGGAAGGGCTGGAGCAGGACTTCAACTTCAACGCCATGGTCTCGCAGCGCGGCATCATCAACCTGTCCCATTCCGACGGCCAGCACGACGCCTTCGCCCGCCGCGGCAACGCCATGCGCATGGCCGGGGCGGATGCGGTGTTGCTGGATACCGAAGGCGTGCGCAAGCTGTGCCCGTTCCTCGACTTCGAAAACGCCCGCTTCCCGATCAAGGGCGGGTTGTGGCAACCGCGCGGCGGTACGGTGCGCCACGACGCGGTCGCCTGGGGCTATGCCCGCGGTGCCGATGCCCGCGGCGTCGACATCATCCAGAACTGCGAGGTCACCGGCTTCGTCATGGAAGGCGGAGCCTGTGTCGGGGTCGAAACCAGCCGCGGCACCATCCGCGCCGGGAAAGTCGGGGTGGCGGTGGCCGGGTCGTCCGGCCAGGTGATGGCCAGGGCCGGGATGCGCCTGCCGATCGAAAGCCATGTCCTGCAGGCCTTTGTCAGCGAGGGGCTGAAGCCGGTTCTGCCCGGGGTCATTACCTTCGGGGCCGGCCATTTCTACATCAGCCAGTCCGACAAGGGCGGGCTGGTCTTCGGCGGCGATATTGACGGCTACGCCACCTATGCCCAACGCGGCAACCTGCCGGTGGTCGAGGATGTCTGCGAGGGCGGCATGGCCCTGATGCCGATGATCGGCCGGGTCCGGCTGCTGCGCCTGTGGGGCGGGGTCATGGACATGTCGATGGACGGCTCGCCCTTCATCGACAAGACCGATATCGACGGCCTCTATTTCAACGGCGGTTGGTGCTATGGCGGCTTCAAGGCGACGCCGGCCTCGGGCTTCTGCTTCGCCCATCTGCTGGCCCGGGACGAACCGCACCCGACCGCCACCCGGATGCGCCTCGACCGCTTCGTGAGCGGCGCCATGATCGACGAAAAGGGCGCCGGCGCCCAACCGAATCTCCACTGAGGGGGAGGCGAATATGATCATCAACCACCCCCTGCTCGGCCCCCGCGACGCCCAGGAATTCACCTATCTGGGCGATGCCGCGCTGATCGACCGGCCCGACTGGGCCGACGAGGAAGCACAGGCCAAATTCCACGACTACGTCTATCTGCGCGACAACCCGGCCGGCGAGCACCGCGAGCTCTGGTACCACGAACATGGCGACCGCTCCTGGCTGGTGGTGACCCGCGACACCCTGACCCACGAGATCACCAAGGTCGAACTGGCCCGCGACGTGGCCCGGGCAAAGGGGCGCGGACGATGAGCGGGACCTATCGGCTGAGCGGCGGACTGATCGATCGCGACCAGGCCCTGAACTTCACGTTTAACGGCCGCCGATTGAGCGGCCATCCCGGCGACACCCTGGCCTCGGCGCTGCTGGCCAACGGTCAGCGGCTGGTCGGGCGCTCTTTCAAATACCATCGCCCGCGCGGCATCTTCTCGGCCGGGTCCGAGGAACCCAACGCGCTGATGCAATTGCACGACGGCGCCCGGCTGGAGCCCAACACCAGGGCCACTGTGACCGAACTGTTCGACGGGCTGGCGGCGACCAGCCAGAACCATCGCGGGCCGCTGGAATACGATCTGATGGCGGTGACCGACCTGTTCTCGCGCTTCCTGTCGGCCGGCTTCTACTACAAGACCTTCATGTGGCCGGCCAAGTTCTGGGAAAAGGTCTACGAGCCGATCATCCGCACATCGGCCGGCCTGGGCCGGATCTCGATGCAGGAGGACCCGGACGCCTACGACAAGGGCTTCCTGCACTGCGACCTGCTGGTGATCGGTGCCGGCCCGGCCGGGCTGGCGGCGGCGTTGACCTCGGGGCGGGCCGGGGCACGGGTGATCCTGGCCGATGAGGATTTCCGGTTCGGCGGCAGGCTGAATGCCGAGACCCTGGAGGTCGATGGCATGGCCGGGGCCGCCTGGGCCGAGCAGGCGGTCGCCGAGCTTGCCGGCCTGGACAATGTCCGCCTGCTGCCGCGAACCTCGGTCCTGGGCGCTTTCGACCACAGCATTTATGGCGCGTTGGAGCGCAAGACTGATCACCTGGCCGAGGCCCAAGGCAAGCCGCGCCAGATCCTGTGGCGGGTCTATGCCAAGCGGGCGGTGCTGGCGGCCGGTGCCACCGAACGCGGCATTGCCTTCGGCAACAACGACCGCCCGGGCGTCATGCTGGCTGGTGCGGTGCGGGCCTATGCCAATCGCTGGGCGGTGGCGCCGGGTAAGTCGGTCGCCGTGTTCACCAACAATGACGATGGCTGGCGCACCGCGACCGACCTGGCGGCACGCGGCGTGACGGTCGCGGCGGTGATCGACAGCCGGGACGGCCAACCCAGGGCGGCGGTGCCTGGGGCAGGCATTTTCATGGGAACCCAGGTGGTCGACACCAGCGGCCGCAAGGGGCTACGGTCGATCGGCCTCAGCAACGGCCAGACGATCCTGGCCGACTGCCTGGCGGTGGCGGGGGGTTGGAACCCCAATGTCCACCTGACCGGTCACCAGCGCGGCCGTCCGGCCTGGAACGACGACATCGCCGCCTTCGTACCCGGCGACCAACTGCCGGTGGGTTTGCGCGTGGCCGGCGCCGCCAATGGCAGCCTGTCCCTGGCTGCCTGCCTGCTTGAGGGCCGGGCCGCGGCGACGGCGGCGCTTAAGGATCTCGACTTCAAGGCGCCCAAGGACAAGGCGCCGAGCGCCGAGGACGAGGCCACCGCGATCACCCCGCTGTGGCAGGTCACCGGCGCCAAGGGGCGGGCCTGGCTCGACCTGCAGAACGACGTCACTGCAAAAGACGTCAAGCTGGCCCAGCGCGAAGGTTACCGTTCGGTCGAGCTGTTGAAGCGCTACACCACGCTGGGCATGGCCACCGACCAGGGCAAGACCGCCAACGTGCTGGCCCTGGCGATCCTGGCCGAGGCGGCGGGCAAGACGATCCCGGAGACCGGCACCACCATCTTCCGGCCACCCTACAGCCCGGTGGCGATCGGCGCCTTTGCCGGCCGCTCAAGGGGGAAGCATTTCCGTCCCACCCGCCTGACCCCCAGCCATCGCTGGGCCGCGGAGCAGGGGGCGGTGTTCGTCACCGCAGGGCAATGGCTCAGGGCGCAGTGGTTCCCGCGGGACGGCGAGACCCAATGGCGCCAGAGCGTCGACCGCGAGGCGGCCCAGACCCGGGCCTCGGTCGGCATCTGCGACGTCACCACGCTGGGCAAGATCGACATCCAGGGCCGCGACGCGGCCGAGTTCCTGAACAAGGTCTATGCCAATGGCTTCGCCAAGTTGTCGGTCGGCAAGGTGCGCTACGGCCTGATGCTGCGCGAGGACGGGCTGGTGATGGACGACGGCACCACGGCCCGCCTGGCTGACAACCATTTCGTGATGACCACCACCACGGCCAATGCCGGGCCGGTGTTCCGGCACCTGGAATTCTGTCGTCAATGCCTGTGGCCGGAGCTGGACGTGCACCTGATCTCGGTGACCGACGGCTGGGCCCAGTTCTCGGTCGCCGGGCCGAATTCGCGCGACCTGCTGGCGAAGCTGGTCGACCCCGCACATGA
Organism: uncultured Sneathiellales bacterium; assembly: GCA_964344385.1. Classification (GTDB taxonomy): domain Bacteria; phylum Pseudomonadota; class Alphaproteobacteria; order CAYFNG01; family CAYFNG01; genus CAYFNG01. Next base: position 650,783 of record CAYFNG010000001.1, on the reverse strand, counting down.
CATTTCCAACCAGGCTTTTCCCTATATGGCGTGCGGCGCGGTCACCGTCTGCGGCGGGGTCGCGGCGCGCCTGTTCCGGATCTCGTTCTCCGGCGAACTGGCCTATGAAATTGCGGTGCCGGCCCGCTATGGCGATGCCATGGTGCGGGCGCTGATGGCGGCGGGCGAGGACTATGACGTGGTTGCCTACGGCACGGAGGCGCTGGGCGTGATGCGGGTGGAGAAGGGCCATGCCGCCGGCAACGAACTCAACGGCCAGACCTCGGCCGACCATCTCGGACTGGGGCGGATGGTCTCGAAGAAAAAGGACTGCGTCGGCAATACGCTCTCGGAACGCCACGAACTCAACCGGGCCGACGGCATCCGCATGATGGGTTTCCGCCCGGTCGATCGGTCCCAATTGCTGACGGCCGGTGCCCATTTCGTCGCTACCGGCGCCGAGGCGGTGACCGAGAACGACCAGGGTTGGATGAGTTCGGTCGCCTATTCGCCGGAGCTCGGCCATTCCATCGGGCTGGGCTTCATCGAGCGCGGGCAGGAGCGTGTCGGCGAGGTGGTCCGCGCCGTCGACCCGGTGCGCGACCGCGACATCGAGGTCGAAATCGTTTCGCCGCATTTCGTCGATCCGGAAGGAGCCCGTCTCCGTGTCTGATTACACCCTCACCGCCGGTTCGCCCCTGGGTGGCTATCAGGAGAGTTTCGACGGCGTCGAACTTGCCGAGGCCGCCGACCTGGCCATCGTTTCGATCGCGGTGCCACTGGGCGGCGCCGAGGCACTGGCAACGGCGCTGGACCAGGCCTATGGCGCCGGCCTGGCGGCGCCGGGCGGCTCGACCGCCTCCCCGGATGGGGCGGTGCGCTTCCTCGGGCTCGCCCAGGACCAGATGTTCGCGATTTTCAGCCATGACGGTGCCGATGCTGCCAACCTGGTGGCGGACAAGCTGGGCCAGGCCGGCTACACCACCCTGCAGTCCGACAATTGGGTGGTGCTGCGCCTGAGCGGTCCCCGGGTCCGCGAGGCATTGGAGCGGATCTGCCCCTTGGACCTGGCACCGTCCGCCTTTCCGCCGGGCCGGGTGGCGCGCACCGTGATGGAGCATCTGGGAGTGATCATCCTGGCCGAGGATAAGGACAGTTTCCTGCTGCTTTCGGCCTCGTCCTCGGCGGCCTCGTTCCGGGATACAGTCGCGGTCTCGGCGCGCAACATCGCTTAAGCGCCCGGCCGGCGACGGCGGCGATCACAGAATTCTTTTCAGAAACCGCCGATCGCCTCTTGACGGACTCAGACGATCGTCCTAATTAGCTCTTTAGGACGGACGTCCTACGAGTTTTCCAGGAGTCGAGGCGGATCCATGACCGGCAAAACGACGCGCGACCAGATCGTCGAAGCCGCCGACCGGCTGTTCTACCAGCGCGGCTACGATCACACCTCGTTTGCCGATATCGCCGATGCCGTGAACATCGCCAAGGGAAATTTCTACTATCACTTCAAATCCAAGGACGAAATCCTGGAGGCCGTGATCGCGGCCCGGCTGGTCAACACAAAGCGCATGCTGGACCAGTGGGAGGCGCAAGGCGAAACGCCGGAAGCGCGGATCAAGGGGTTCATCCACATGTTGGTCGGCAACCGGGACAAGATCGTCCGGTTCGGCTGCCCGGTCGGCACGTTGTGCACGGAACTTGCCAAGCTCGGCCATGTCTCGCGCGACGAAGCCAACGCGCTGTTCGGCCTGTTCCGAACCTGGCTGCGGCGGCAGTTCCGGGCGGCGGGCTGCTGCCAGAACGCCGACACGCTTGCCACACACCTGCTGGCCCGCAGTCAGGGCGCGGCGGCGTTGGCCAACGCCTTCCACGACGAAAGCTTCATCGACCGCGAGGTCGAGGAAATGTGCGACTGGCTTTGCACTTGCCTGGACAAGGCCGGTCCGGCGGAACCAATGACAAAATCCTGAATACCGGAGAGAGAACAATGTACCTGGTGCTGCTCAAATTCTCGGACAACAAGGCGGCGGCCGGCCATCACATGGCCGGGCACAGTGATTGGATCAAGCGGGGCTTCGAGGACGGGGTATTCCTGGTCAGCGGCAGCCTGCAGCCCAAGCTGGGCGGTGCGATCCTGGCCCACAACACGACCCGCACCGATCTCGAGGCCCGGGTCAGCCGCGACCCGTTCGTCGCCGAGGACGTGGTCAAGGCCGAGATCATGGAGATCACGCCGTCGAAGACCGACGCCCGCCTGACCTTCCTGCACGGCGAGCCGACCCGCGCCGCAATGATGGCAAGCTGACGCCCGCGCCTTGCGGAGAAAGGTGGCTGCCCCTTTTTGCAGCGACGAGCTAGCAACATGCTTCGAGACGCCGCGTGCCGCGGCTCCTCAGCATGAGGCGAGGTCTGTTGTGCCGCCAAAGACGGTGTGGCGCGCGAGCGGAGCCTCATGCCTCAAGGAGCCGCGATAGCGGTATCTCGAAGGACGAGGCGGTGGTCGGGGGTCGGAGCAGTCCCCTTTTTCAACCCGCCAGGAACTCCTTCAACATGTCCAGGAATTGCCGCGGCGCTTCGGCGTGGACCCAATGGCCGGCGCCGGAAATGATGCGGATTTCGGCGTGGGGGAACAGCCGGTGAATGATCGCGTGGTGGTGCGGCTTGATATAGGGTGACCTGCCGCCGGCGATGAACAAGGTGGGGCCGGCATAGGAGCGTCCGGGCGTGATCTGGGGAAAGTCCGTGATCTCGGCCATGCCGTCGTCCAGCGCTGCCAGATTGATCCGCCAGCGATAGCGGTCGCCGTCCCGCACCAGGTTCTGCAACAGAAAGCCGCGCACCACCGGGTCCGGCACCGCATATTCGAGGTATTCGCCGGCCTCGTCGCGATTGGCGATCGCACCCAGCGGCACCTCGGCCATGGCCTCGATATAGGCGTGTAGCTCGCTTCCCGTCGGCGCCGGTGCGATGTCGACGATCACCAGCCGGCGAATCTGCCCCGGCCTGGCCAGGGCCGCGGCCATTGCCACCTTGCCGCCCATGGAATGGCCGACCACGGTGGTCGGCGCCAGATTGTGCTGGTGGATGAACCGGCCCAGATCCTCCGCCATCGCCTCGTAGCGCATGTCGGCATCCCAGGGGCTGTCGCCGTGATTGCGCAGGTCCAGGGCCAGCACCCGGTGATCGGAACTCAACGCTTTGGCGATGCTGCCCCAATTGCGTTTCGACCCGAACAGGCCGTGCAGGATGATCAGCGTTTCGCCATGACCAAGATCGGAATGGGAAAGTTGCAATGCCATGGGGGAGTGGTGGCCTCTGTTTTGGTCCAAACGCCGCTATACGCGGCCTTTGGGGTGTTGTTCCATCCCGTTCCCCCTCCCAACCACCCAACAGGGTACCATGCCATGGGTGGTTGGGAGGGGGAGCGGGATGGAACAGCGACGAACGAAAACGACTCTCAAGCGGGCAGCGGCCGTTTCCGGCCCTGCGCGTCGATGGCGACGAAGGTGAAGACGCCTTCGGTCACCTTCTCCCGCCGGCCCAGCCGGTCGCGCAGCACCCAGGCCTCCAGGTGGATGGTTATCGAAGTTCGGCCGGTCTTGGCGATGTCGGTGTAGACGCAGAGCACGTCGCCGACCTTGACCGGGCGGTGGAAGCGCATCGATTCGATGGCAACCGTGGCGACCCTGCCGTCGGCCCGCTTGCCGGCCGCGATGCCGGCGGCGATGTCCATCTGCGACACCACCCAGCCGCCGAAAATGTCGCCGGCCGGGTTGGTGTCGGCCGGCATGGCCAGGGTACGCAGCGACAATTCGCCCCGTGGTTCCGCACTCTCCCCCGTCATCGACCTCTCCCTTTGGGTTATCCAACCGTCATCAAAGCGGAAACGGCGACGGCATGCCATCGCAAATCGCCGCCAAAGGAAATCACCTGAGAAACCGAGCCATTCATGACGTTTTTTGGTGTGTTCATTTCGGTTTGACTCTTTCAGGTTAGGTTCTAAGTTATGGAAAAAACGACCAGAGACCGCTGAAATAGGGACGACGTCTTGCTTACCTGAGTTCGTGCTAATGGTGATGCAAGAAGGGTAGCGTTAATTTGACCACGAAGAGCGGCGACCCTCTTTCTGTATTTCGCGCCATCGTTGCCAGGCTGGATGACGGCGTGGTTTTATTCGATTCCGACGACAAGTTATTGTTGTGGAACCAAGCCTATGAGGCATTAAACGCCGAAGTCGACGATTTGCTGGTTCCCGGGATCACCTTCGAAGACATGATCCGTGAGATCGCCCGGCGCGGCCAGGTCCCCCAGGCCATGGGGCGGGCAGAGGACTGGGTCCAGGAACGCCTTCGCACCCATCGCGATGGCGGCGATACCCAACGCCTAGTCAATGACGGCCGCTGGTTTCTGATCCGCGAACGCCCGGTGCCCGATTTCGGCGGCACGATCGGGCTCTGGTTCGATATCACCGAACAAATATGGGTGGAGGAGGAGGTCCGCAAGTCGGAAGCCCACCTGGTGGATGCCTTTGAAAGCGTGTCCGCGGGCCTTGCCCTGTTCGATGCCGAAGAAAGGCTGGTCATCTTCAACCAGCACTTCCGGGACTATTACCCCAACCATGCCGATCTGCTGAAACCCGGGGTTCCGTTCGAACACTTGGCGCGGCGGGTCGCCGAGAGCCTTTACCAGGCGGGGCGGGTGACATCGATCGAGGAGGTTCTTGCCCGGAGAATGGCCGAGTTCCGCCGCTGCCAGGCTGGGTTGGAATATCTGACGGTGGCCGGGCGGTGGATCGTGCATTCGGACTTTCGCACCCAACTGGGCGGCACCCTTAGCGTCCGGACCGACATAACCGAACAGAAGAACGCCGAAATCGCACTCATGCAAAGTGAAGCCAGGTTCCGGGACTTTGCCGAGCTGTCGGCGGAGATGTTGTGGGAGACCGACCGGGATCTGCGCTTCACCTTCGTTTCGTCGACCGAGAAAGAATTTGGCGCCCCGCCATCGGCCTTGTTGGGCAAGAGGCATGAAGAGATCCTGGCCTCCGGGTCCAATCCGGCCGAGACAGACGCGGAATCACTGGCCATGCAGGCGCGTCGCGCCTATCGCAATGTCGAACGCCGCTCCGACTTGCGGGACAACACCTGGATCAGTGTCAGTGGCAAGCCGATGTTTGCCGAAGACGGCTCGTTCCTCGGCTATCGGGGCGTGACCAGGAACGTCACCCAACGCAAAGAGGCCGAGCAGCGGCTGCAGGAAAGCCGCGACCTGCTGGCGTCGATCCTCAACGCCTTGCCCGTCGGGGTTACGCTGGTCGAACCCGATGGGCGATTGGTCTTCGCCAACCGGCTGGAAGCGGAAACCTGGGGTTACGACCCGGAGGATGCCGTCGGAACGTCGTTCTACGACACGTTGCCTGACAATATCGCGGCCAAGGCAAGAGCGCAGAACCGGCAGGTGATGGATACCGGTGAAAGTATGCCGTTTTACGAAGACATGATCGAGAAGGGCGGGCGCCGCGAAACCCTGCTGATCGGCAAGATCCCGATCAAGAACCGCGCACACGACGTGACCCGCATCTGCACGATGACGTTGGATATCACGTCGCGGGTCGAAGCCGAAATGGCGCACCGCGAAACCCAGGAACGGCTGCAACAGTCGCAGAAGATGGAGACCGTGGGCCAATTGACTGGCGGGATTGCCCATGATTTCAACAATCTGATGAGCATCATCATCGGCAATGTCGAGCTCCTGGAAGGCAAGCTGGGCGATGACCCCGAATCGATGGCCCATATCGGCATGATCAAGGAAACCATCGAACGGGGCGCCGCGCTGACCCACCGCCTGCTGACCTATTCCCGGAAGCAGACTTTGGCGCCGGCCGTGGTGGATCTTGTGGAACTGGTGGGTGGCCTGACCGATTTGCTGCAGCGCACTTTAGGCGCAACCATTTCCCTGGAGGTCAAATCGGCACCAGGGCTCTGGCTGGCCCTGGTCGACCCCAACCAACTGGAGAATGCATTGATCAATTTGGCGATTAACGCCCGGGATGCGATGCCGGGCGGCGGCTCGCTGGTGATCGAAGCATGCAACGTCACGCTGGACGAAACCTACGCGGCCAATGTGGAGGATTTCGTGGCCGGCAATTACGTCAAAATCGCCGTCAGCGACAGCGGCAACGGCATCGCGACGGAAAACCTCGACCGGGTTATGGAGCCGTTCTACACGACCAAAGAGGTCGGCAAAGGCAGCGGTTTGGGATTGAGCATGGTCTATGGTTTTGCCATGCAATCGCGCGGGCATATCACGATCGAGAGTGAGGTCGGGCAGGGCACGACGATCACCCTGTACCTGCCCCAGGCCGAAGCGTCCGTCGACCGGCACCGGCTTGCGCCGACCCAGTCCGCGACCCTGGACGCCGCGCCGGAGAGGAGCGAACCGGGGCCCGGCTCCAGGAAGATCCTGGTGGTCGACGACAATCCGGACGTCAGGGATATATCAGCGACCATCCTCCGCCACGACGGCTACGAGGTGATCGAGGCGGCGGACGGAACCGAGGCGGTCGACGCGATGGCCGCACACCCCGATTTCGACCTTCTGTTCGTCGACCTAGTTCTGCCCGGCGGCCTTGACGGCGTCGATGTCGCGATGGAGGCCGTCCGCAGAGTGCCCGGCCTCAAGGTCCTATACACCTCCGGTTTTGCCGCGCAGACCCTCCTCCAGGATGAAAGGCTCGGCGCCGGCGCCGCCGTCATCCGCAAACCTTTTACCGCAACCGATTTGCTGCAAAAGGCGCGGACCCTTCTTGATCGCCGCGCATAGTTCACATTTCGCCGGGCTTGTTCAGACGAATTTGCGGAACAGGCGGGTGCGGTCGAACAGCTCCTCCAGCGACTGCATGCGCTCCTCGGTTTCGTCCCAGCTGAGGTTCTGTACCGCGGCGATCATGGCCTCGACCACGAACAGGATGACCACTGACGAATCCCAGGCCGAGGGTGCTTCGATCCGCGAACGGAAGCTGTGCGCGGCGTGGCGGGCCGCCGGCGATCCCCACTGGTCGGTGAACAGCACAAGCACCACCCCCTTGGACTCGGCGATCTCTGCCAGCCGCAGGATGTCGCGTTCGTAGCGCCTGATGTCGAAGGCGACCAGCACGTCGCCTTCCCCCATGTTCAAGACGTAGTGGGGCCAGGTGTTGGAGTTCGATGCAACCAATGTGGTGCGGTCGCGGATCACCTGCATGTGGGTGAAGAAGTAGTCGGCCAGCGAGCGGGTGATGCGCCCCCCCACCACGTGAACGGCGCGGCTACGGTCCGAGAGCAATTGCGCCACCGCGTCGAATTCCGCCGGATCGATCTGGCGCAGGGTCTGGCGCAGATTGGCCATCATCGCGTCGGCGAAGCGGTTCAGGATATGGGTGTCCGGGGCCCCCTCGGCCCAATGGTTGTGCTTGGCGATGGGGTTGGAAATCGTTGCCTCGACCTCGGTCCTGAGCGCCGCCTGCAGTTCCGGGAAGCCCCGGAAACCGAGCTTCTTCGCCATCCGGACCACGGTCGGGGTCGAAACCTGCGACGCTTCGGCGATTGCCGTGATGCTGCCCAGGCCGGAGGCGGGATAGTTGGCCATCAACGCATTGGCCAATTGCCGTTCCGCCCGGGTCAATTCATCGAACCGGGTTTGTATGCGCTCAGCGACGGTCGGATCGTGGAATTCAGCCATGTCCCCACTCCGTCCCCGGGGCAAGGCCCTGCGCGGTCGCCCCTGGAATACCCTGCAAATTATCGCACTGCCGCGACGATTTGAAGAAAACCATTCAGCAATATACTTGACAGCCCAATCAATTCTGAAAAAATAGCTTCAAAAAAGCAAGGCTTGGGAAGGCGGAGCTTGGAGACGCGCACGCAATCGGGGGCGGGGATGCCCCCAGACGAGGATGGGTTCGGCGGTCTGGTAAAGAACCCGTGCCGCGACGGTTCGTTCGTGCTGGTCTGCGACCACGCCACTTTTTTCATCCCGGACGAATTCGAAAACCTGGGCCTGACCCAGCCGGCATTGAACAGCCATATCGCCTGGGATCCCGGCGCCCTGGCGGTCGCTTCGGTGATGGCCGAAATCCTGAACGCACCGCTGGTCGCGCCGCTGGCCTCGCGCCTTGTCTGCGACTGCAACCGGTCGCCGGACCGGGATGATGCGGTGCCGGCCCGCAGCGAAGCCCACGACATCCCCGGCAACCTCAACCTGTCGGCTGCCCAGCGCCAGGACAGAATCGATCGTTTCCATACCCCGTTTCACGATGCAGTCGCCGGCGTGGTCGGGCAGGCGATCGCCGAAGGCCGCCCGCCGGTGTTGGTTTCCCTGCATTCCTTTTCGCCGGTCTATCTGGGCGAGCAGCGCGAAATGCATCTTGGCGTCATTCACGACACCGACCGGCGGTTTGCCGATGCCTTTCTCCGCGCCACGTCCGCTTCGTCGTTGAACGTCCAGCGCAACCGGCCCTACAGCCCGCAGGATGGCGTCACCCATACCCTGGTCCGCCATAGCGCCGACCAAGGGCTCCTGAACCTGATGATCGAGGTCCGCAACGATCTGATCGTCGGTCCGACGGAGCAGGCTGTGATGGGAGAGATGCTGAGTGATTATCTCCTGGCGGCCCACCGGTCTTTGCGCAGCGACAGCCTTGCACCCGGCGGTTCGGATGGACCATTCTCACACACGGATCCCCAGGCACGACAAACGGAGTCCGCGTGATGAACAAGCAAATGCCAAGCGCCATCCGGCACTATGTCCGTGTCGTCGACGCGGTCAACTACCGGCTGGGCCGGGTCATCATGTACGGCATCTTCGTGATGTTCGGCGTCCTGTTGTGGTCGTCGATTTCCAAGACCTTTTTTCTGCCGTCGCTGTGGACCCTGGAAATCGCCCAGTTCGTCATGGTCGGATACTATATCCTGGGCGGACCCTATTCGATGCAGTTGGGTGCCCATGTCCGCATGGACCTGTTCTACGGCGACTGGAAACCGGCGACCAAGTCCAAGGTGGATGTCTTCACCATCCTGCTGCTGATCTTCTATCTGGGGGTCCTGCTGTACGGTGCCATCGACAGCACGACTTACGCCTTCAAGTACAATGAGCGCAGCCCGACCGCCTGGCGGCCGGTGCTGTGGCCGATCAAAGTCTTCATCTGCCTCGGCTTTTTCTTGATGCTGCTGCAGGCGATCTCGGAGTTCTTCAAGGACATCGCCAAACTTCGCGGGGCGAGCCTCTGATGTCCTACGAAATGATCGCCATCCTGATGTTCTCGTCGATGATGCTGATGCTCTTGACCGGCCAGCGGGTCTTCGGCGCCATCGGCGCCGTTGCCTCGATCGCGGCGCTGACCCTGTGGGGCGTCGGCGGGTCGGACCTGCCGATCTCGGCCGCCATGAAGCTGATGAAATGGTATCCGCTGCTGACCCTGCCGATGTTCATCTTCATGGGCTATGTGCTGTCGGAATCGCGGTTGGCCGACGACCTCTACAAGATGTTTCATGTCTGGATGGGGCCGGTCAATGGCGGCCTGGCGATCGGCACCATCCTGTTGATGGTGCTGATCTCGGCGATGAACGGCCTGTCGGTCGCCGGCATGGCGATCGGCGCCACCATTGCACTGCCCGAGCTGTTGCGCCGCAGCTACGACAAACGCATGGTGACGGGCGTGATCCAGGCCGGCTCGTCGTTGGGGATTCTGGTGCCGCCCTCGGTGGTGCTGGTCCTCTATGCCATGATCGCCCGCCAACCGGTCGGTCAGTTGTGGCTGGCCGGCGTGGTGCCGGGGCTGATGATGGCCGGGCTGTTCATCATGTATATTTTTGTCCGCTGCCGCTTTCAACCCAAGCTGGGGCCGGCCCTCAGCGTGGAGGAACGCAACGTCCCGATGGCCGAAAAACTGCGGCTGCTCAGGGCCGGCGCCCTGCCTTTCCTGATTTTCTCGGTGATGATGGTGCCGTTCGTCAACGGCTGGACCAGTCTGGTGGAAAGCTCGGCCGTGGGCGCGCTGGCCGCCCTGCTGGCGGCGATTTTGAAGGGCCGCATGAACCGGCAGGTGTTCGAAACCACGGTGCGCCAAACCCTGATGGTCAGTTGCATGTTCATGTGGATCATTCTGGCGGCGATGGGCTTCGGGGCGGTGTTCGACGGGCTGGGCGCGGTCCGGGCGATCGACAATCTGTTCACCGAGCAGTTGGGGCTGAACCCCTGGGTGATCCTGATCCTGATGCAGTTGTCGTTCCTGCTGATGGGCACTTTTCTCGACGACACCGCGATGTTGGTGATCGTGGCGCCGCTCTACGTGCCCCTGGTCAAAGCGCTGGGGTTCGATCTGATCTGGTACGGGGTCCTGTACACCATCACCACCCAGATCGCCTATATGACGCCGCCCTTTGGCTACAATCTGTTCCTGATGCGCGCCATGGCGCCGCCGGAAGTCAGTTTGCGGGACATCTACACGTCGATCCTGCCGTTCGTGGTGGTGATGATCCTGGCGCTGACGCTGGTCATGAGCTTCCCCGACATCGCGCTTTGGCTGCCTGAATACATCTACGCGAAATAGGAGACAACCAAGGGCCCGCAAGAAGGCCCGGCGAACAACCGGACTAATCATTGAGGAAAGGATATGACAATGATTTCGAGGCGAAAATTATTGACCGCTGCCGGTGCCGCCGGCGTGGCCGGTGCGTCAACCCTGGCGGCCCCGGCGGTGCATGCGCAGTCCAAGATCAAATGGCGCCTGCAGACCTATGCCGGTCCCGCTTTGGCCGAGCATGTCATCAAGCCGGCGATTGACAGCTTCAACAAAATCGCCGGCGACCAGATGGAGATCGAGCTGTACTTTGCCGATCAGCTGGTGCCGACCGGCGAGCTGTTCCGGGCGATGCAGAAAGGCACCATCGACGCAGTGCAGTCGGACGACGATTCCATGGCCTCGCCCACGGAAGTGACGGTGTTCGGCGGCTATTTCCCGTTCGCCAGCCGTTATTCGCTGGACGTGCCGGTTCTGTTCAACCAGTACGGCCTGAACGAGATCTGGGACGCGGAATATTCCAAGGTCGGCGTCAAGCACATTTCCGCCGGCGCCTGGGATCCCTGCCACTTCGCCACCAAGGATCCGATCCGCAGCCTGGCCGACCTGAAAGGCAAGCGGGTCTTCACCTTCCCCACCGCCGGCCGCTTCCTGACCCAGTTCGGCGTCGTTCCGGTGACCCTGCCTTGGGAGGATATCGAGGTCGCGGTCCAGACCGGCGAACTGGACGGCATCGCCTGGTCGGGGATCACCGAGGACTACACGGTCGGTTGGGCCGACGTGACCAATTACTTCCTGACCAACAACATCTCCGGCGCCTGGGCGGGTTCGTTCTTCGCCAACATGGACCGCTGGAACGAGCTGCCCGACAATTTGAAGGAACTGCTGAAGATCACCTTCGATAGCTCGCACTATTATCGTCAGTGGTGGTACTGGGGCGGCGAAGCGTCGCTGCGCGTCAACGGCACCAAGATGAAGCTGACTTCGATCCCGGACGGTGAATGGGCCCAGGTCGAGGCCGCGGCCGTGAAGTTCTGGGACGAGATCGCCGCCGAGAGCGAGACCAAGGCCAAGGTGGTCAACATCTTCAAGAAATATAATGCCGACATGCTGAAGGCCGGCCGGCCCTATCGTTACGGCTGACAGGATTACCGCCGCGGCGGTCTAGCGCCGCGGAACCACCACCTGTTTCGCCCTCCGGACCAGAGTCCGGGGGGCTTTTCTTGCCGTCAGCCTTGTTTGGAGCGGTTTAAGAGTGGCCGACAAAATGACGTTGTGTAACATTAATGGGATTCCCAATGCCGAATTTGTAAGGATATTGTAAAATTTTTCGACAGATTTTTTTGAGTCGCAAACGAAGGCGTTATGGCACGTCGGAAATTGTTTGCAATCCCGGCTGCTGGCGACTTCGGCCAGGTGCGTCCATGCCTTACCAGCCCATTGTTATTTAAAGGTTTTCCACCTATTGCATTTGCTTTTGATAAATCTCGTCGTTTTCCTTGCACGAAACTTGCAGCTACGTCTCGCTGAACAACTTTTGGCCAGACTTTGTCTGGAATCGGTCAACCAGAGAGACGTCAGACAATGCAAAATCCGAAATTCACAAAACCAAAATATCCGCCGAAAAAGCTTCAATCCGTTCCCCCCGACCCCGGAGGGGGCGCCAGGCGAGCCTTGATGAAGGGATTGCTGGTCGCGTGCTTTGTGATGGTGGCATTCGCGCTGGTGATCCCGAATCCGGCGCTGGCCCAGTCCGTCTGTCCGCCGGCTGGAGCGACGAAGTTGCGGGTCGGACCTGAAAACCCAAATAACGGCTTTGCCCTTTGGTTCCTGGATACCAATGGCGTCGGCCTGCAACTGTGCCTCGACGGACCCGGCGGTGTGGTCGGCGGTATCTGCGCCTTTGACCCGCCCCTGGCCACCCCGTTTTCGCAGCAGATCGGCTTCGGCGCCGAGGCGTTCTGGTGGCGGGCCGAAACCGCGTTGTCGACCCCGCGCATGGACGCACTGATCGTCATGGCCGTCGAAGCGGCCTTCCTCAACGAGGAGCCGATCGACGGTGAGCAGTTCCCCTTCACCCGCCTCAGGATCCGGCTCGACGTTCCGGTGGTCGGGACCTATACGGTGACCCATCCCTACGGCGTCGAGGTGTACGAGGTCGATGCGATCGGCCCGGGCCATGAGATCCGGGTCAGCCACGACTTGGAGGCAGCCGGCTTCGATACCGAACATCAGGGCCGGGTTGGCCCGTTCCTGGTCTGGGATCCGGCCGAAAGCGATCCGCCCGCCGATTATGTCGGCGACGGTCTGACGCCGCATACCGTGGTCGGCAGCCCCTGCAACACCAACCTGTTCCGGGTTCAGGGTCCGCTCGGCTCAAATCTGGACGGGCTGGGTGGCGACGTGGTCGAAACCAACCTGTTCGTGGTCGAAGGCAAGCTGGGCTCCGGTACGGTGGGAACGCCGGCCACGATCGCCCGCGCGACCTATGCCCGCGACGGTGCCGGCGGCCGCATCGACGTGTTCGCCAATTCGCTACCCACCGCCGAACTAACGGTTAGCGGCGAGCCGCCCTTTGATTTCGGGCCGGTAACGATGAGCCACGATCCGGACACCGACCGGTTCTTCGCCTCGGTGCCGTTCATCGGAGCACCGCCCCTGCCGGGCGCCGTTCACGTCAACGCCGATGCCTCGGGCCAGATCGACCCGGGCGGCTTCACCTATGTGCCGATGTCCCGGTCGCGGCCCCTGGTCGACGAGGTGACGATCGGCACCGCCAGTTACGACACGGCGACCGGAACCCTGTTGATTGAAGGGGCGTCGGGTGATTTGGCAGCGCCCCCGGTCCTGACGGTGCCCGGTCTGGGTGACCTGGTGGCCGGCAGCCTGGCCCGCGCCATCGACGCACCGCCGCCGCAGGTGACGGTGGTTTCGACCACCGGCGGCAAGTCCAGCCGCGATGTCGCCATTGCCCCGGCGGTGGTCGGCAACTCGATTGCGGTGCAGCAGGCCCGGTTCAAGGTATCCAAGGATTCGGTCTCGGTGATTGCCACCAGTGCCTACGGTCCGACCGCGGACCTGGAAATGGAAATCACCAATTCCGACAACAGCGTGGTTGCCCGCAAGCTGGTCTGGAACGCCGACAAACAGCGCTGGCAGCGCCTGTTGGGCGGTTATCTGAGCAAGTTTACCTCGTTGCCGGTGTCAGTGCGGGTCTTCGGGCCCGAGGGCTCGGTGGTCGAGCCGATCGATACCGTCAATCCCTGATGTCAATGATCTCCCCCGTCGGGCTTGCGCCTGGCGGGGGGTGGTCAACGGTCGCCCTCCACAAATCGCGACAGAGCGTCCAGCCGCTCCTCCCAAAACACCTGATAGGTTTTCAGCCAGTCTATCGCTTCCTGCATCGGTGCGGTTGACAGGCGGCAGTAACGGGTCCGGCCGCGTTTGGTGACTTCGACCAATCCGGCCTCGCGCAACACCCGGACATGCTTGGACACCGCGGTCTGGGTCATGTCGAACGGTTTGGCAATCTCCGACAGCGCGGTTTCGCCGCCGGCCAGGCGGGCCAGGATCGCCCGGCGGGTGCTGTCTCCCAGCGCGGTGAAGGTGGCATCGAGTGAACCCATCAAAACGACCTTTAGTGAACTTTCCGGTTGACTGTTTGTGGTATTGAACAATAATCAACCTACTAGTTCAGTAAATGGCAGGCAAGCGAAGATCGCGGGCCTTGAACGAGAGGGAGGCAAAGATGGACAATGCGTCAGAGGTAAATATTGTCGACCGCGAAACCTGGCTTCAGGCACGCAAGGCGCTGTTGGCCAAGGAAAAGGCCTTCAATCAGGCTCGCGATCAGCTCAGCGCTGAACGCCGTCGCCTGCCGATGGTCCGGATCGACAAGGACTATGGGTTCGAGACCAAGCGCGGACACGAAACCTTGGGCGATCTGTTCAAGGGGCACGGCCAGTTGCTCGTCTACCATTTCATGTTCGGGGCTGATTGGCAGGAAGGCTGTCCCAGCTGTTCCTTTTGGATGGACAATATGGATGGCATCGACGTGCATATGGCGGCCCGCGACACCAGCTTGGTGGTGAGCTCGACCGCGCCGCTGGCCAAGCTGCAGGCCTATAAGCACCGCATGGGTTGGCGCTTCGACTGGGTCTCCAGCGGTGACGGCGATTTCAACCTGGATTTCGGGGTGACGTTCCCGGGCCGGGATCCTGGGCCGACCGGCGGCTACAATTACACGACGGACGTGTTCGGCGAGGAAATGCCCGGAATCAGCGTTTTTCGCCGCTTTGCCGACGGCGCTATCGGCCATGCTTATTCCACCTATGGAAGGGGTCTCGACATGCTGAACGGCGCCTATCATCTGCTCGACCTGACGCCCAAGGGTCGCGACGAGGCCGGCCTCAGTTACCCCCAGGCCTGGGTCCGCCGCCGCGACCGGTACGGCACTGACCAGGGGCAAGTGTGATGGCGGTCGACGAGGCGTTGAACAGCCGGCTCCGGGCACGTCTCGCGGCGGTGGATGGGATCAGCGAAAAAAAGATGATGGGCGGTACCTGCTTTCTGCTCAACGGCAACATGATCGGTGGGGCCGACCGGACACGTGAGGGGCTGGGGCGTTTCATGTTCCGGGTCGGCAAGGACAACCACGACCGCGGCGCGGCGCTGCCCGGTGCCGAACCGATGGTCCAGGGCGGCCGGCGAATGACAGGCTTCTTTTTCGTACCCGAGGGGGCCTGCGGCGACAAAGACCTGGACGCCTGGTTCGACCTGGCCCTCGGACATGCCGCATCGCTGCCGCCGAAATAGCACCGGTCGGGCCGCATGGCCCGTCGTCCGGTGTTAACATATTGAAATTAGTAGGGAAATTTGGAGCGGGCGATGAGATTTGAACTCACGACCCCAACCTTGGCAAGGTTGTGCTCTACCCCTGAGCTACGCCCGCCCCGTATCGCCGAACCGCGTCCGGCAACAGCAGCCGGATACTACGCAAAAAGTTGGCAATTGCAAGCCCGATTTGCACCGGCCCGGGCTTGATCGCCACCGCCGCTTTGCTATGGTGCGCGGCTTCGGAAGCAGGTTTCGGGGGGCAGCACCATGGCGGCGACGGAAGCGGACTTGATGGCCCGGCTGGACGAGTTGGGCATCGCAACCACCACCAAACGGCACCCGCCGGTCTATACGGTCGAAGAGGCCAAGGCGCTGCGCGGAGAGCTGGACGGGGCCCACACCAAGAACCTGTTTTTCAAGGATAAAAAAGGCCAGCTTTGGCTGGTCGTCTGTTTGGAGGACCGCAGCCTCGATCTCAAGCAGCTGGACAAGTTGATCGGTGCCGCCCGCCTGAGCTTCGGCCGGGCCGAACTGTTGGTCGAGGTGTTGGGGATCGAACCCGGCGCGGTCACCCCGTTTTCCCTGATCAACGACCGGGACCAGCGGGTCAAGGTGGTGCTGGACGCGGCGATGATGGCGATGGATCCCTTGAATTTCCATCCCCTGGACAATGCCGCCACCACCCAGATTGCGGCGGCCGACCTGGAAACCTTCGTCCGCGCCTGCGGCCATGAGCCGCAGATCCTGGACCTGGGCCCCGCGACCCGCGCTTGAATTCACCCACGGCACGGCCTAGGTTTGGTTTGGGCGCCCAAGCCGCGCCGATCAGCCTGTAAGACGGAAGCACATGGAACAAATTATCGGTGAAACGGCCGCGCCGGCGGCCGATCTGATCAAGGACAGCGACACTGCGAGCTTCGCCGCCGACGTCATCGACGCCAGCCGCGACGTGCCGGTGATCGTCGATTTCTGGGCCCCCTGGTGCGGTCCCTGCAAGACCCTGGGCCCGGCCCTGGAAAAGGTGGTCAAGCAGGCCGGCGGCAAGGTCCGCATGGTCAAGATCAATGTCGACGAGAACCAGCAATTGGCGGCCCAGTTGCGGGTCCAGTCGATCCCGACCGTGTTCGGCTTCAAGAACGGCCAGCCGGTCGACGGGTTCATGGGCGCGGTGCCGGAAAGCCAGTTGAAGCAGTTCGTCGAACGGTTGGCCGGTCCGGTCGGTCCGTCACCCGCAGAACAGCTGCTGGAAGCCGGCCAGGCGGCCCTGGAAGCCGGTGACATGGATACCGCGGCCCAGGCCTTTGGTCAGCTGATGCAGGCCGAACCCGACAATCTGACGGCCACCGGCGGCCTGGCCCGGGTCCTGGTGCATAGCGGCGAGTTGGAAGCCGCCCGCGAGTTGCTGGACCAGGTGCCGGAAAAGGACCAGGGCAACAGCGACATCAGCGGCGCCAGAGCCGCTTTGGCCCTGGCCGAGCAGGCCGCGGATGCTGGCGACACCGCCGAACTCAGGGCCAAGCTGGAGGCCAATCCGGCCGACCACCAGGCCCGCTTCGACCTGGCCCTGGCCCTGGTCGCCGGCAACCGGCGCGAGGACGGGGTGGCCGAGCTCCTGGAGATCATCCGCCGCGACCGCAACTGGAACGACGAGGCGGCCCGCAAACAGCTGATCGAGTTTTTCGAGGCCTGGGGCCCGACCGACGAGTTGACCCAGTCGGCCCGCCGGCAATTGTCGTCACTGCTGTTTTCATGAGCGAGACCGCGGCGCCGCTGAGTTTCGAGCAACTGCCGCGCCGGCTGCCGATCTTTCCGTTGAGCGGGGCGTTGCTGCTGCCGGGTTGCCGGCTGCCGTTGCACATTTTCGAGCCGCGCTACCTGAAAATGGTCGACGACGCGCGCCGCGGCGAGGGCGTGATCGGCATGATCCAGCCGCGCCAGACCGACAGCACCGAGGCCAAGCCGGAAACCTTCGAAATCGGCTGCGCCGGCCAGATCAGCGAATTCCAGACCATCGAGGGCGGCCGCTATCTGATCACATTGACCGGCCTCTGCCGGTTCAGCGTAGTGGAGGAACTGCCGGCGGTGACGCCCTATCGTCAGGTGCTGGCAACTTATGCCCGCTTCCGCAGCGATTTCGAGCGTGCCTCGGGTGACGGGATCGACCGGCAACGCCTGCTGCTGGCCCTGCGCGCCTTTCTCGGGACCCGCAATATCGACGCCGACTGGTCGGCGATCGAGGAGACACCGACCGGCACCCTGGTCGACGAGGTGGCGATGGTTTCACCCTTTACCGCCAGCGAAAAGCAGGCGCTTCTTGAATCGAAATGGGGGGCTGAACGGGCCGGGGTCATGACCGCGCTGCTGGAAATGGCGGCGCTGGGCGACGAGGCCGGCGACGAGCACCCGATGCAATGACCGAGCAATCTCGAAGGTGGGAGCGATGACTGAAACCGAAGCCGCGATCGACCGCAAATTGCTGGAAATCCTGGTCTGCCCCCTGACCAAGGGGCCGTTGAGCTATGATGCCGAACGCCAGGAGCTGGTCAGCGAAGAGGCCAAGCTGGCCTACCCGATCCGCGACGGGATCCCGATCATGCTGGTCGACGAGGCCCGTAAACTGGACGATTGAACCGCTTGAATTCCACGCCGCCCGCGCCATCTCCCTGGCCAGGCCCGAAGCATCAACCAGAGTATCCCGCATGACCCAGACCGACCGTCCGACGCCGACCGAACTGCGCTATGTGAGCGAGGAAAAGACCCTGGTGGTCAGTTTCGACAGCGGTGAGACCTTTCACCTGCCGGCCGAGCTGTTGCGGGTCGAGAGCCCGTCGGCCGAGGTCCAGGGCCACGGGCCCGACCAGAAGACCGTGGTGGCAGGCAAGCGCGATGTCGGCATCATCAAGATCGAACCGGTCGGCAATTACGCGGTCCGGCTCTGCTTCGACGACATGCACGACACCGGCCTCTATTCCTGGCCGACCCTCTACGATTTCGGCCGCCGCCAGGACGAGTTGTGGCAGGGCTATCTCGCCGCGCTCGAAGAGCAGGGCCTGTCCCGGTAGGTCCGAGAAACGGTAACTGCCTCTTTTTCGACTGTCCCGGACCTGTCCCGCCGTCTCGAAGGATGTGGCAGGCTCTACAGCGCCTCGCCGGCCAGCAGGCGGGGCAGGCGGCCGACGGTGCCGCGGGCGTGGGACATGAACAGCTTCTTCAAGGGCGGCATCTTGTCGACCGCGGCCAGACCCAGGTCGCGGGCCAGCTTGATCGGTGGGATGTCGTTGGAGAATAGCCGGTTCAGCACATCGGTCACCGCCAGCAGTGAGACCGTGTCGAAGCGCCGCCAGCGCTGATAGCGGTTCAACACGTCCGCACCGCCGAGATCGAGGCCAAGCCGGGCCGCCTCGACCACCACTTCGGCCAGGGCCGCCACGTCGCGCAGGCCCAGGTTCAGGCCCTGGCCGGCAATCGGGTGCATGCCATGGGCGGCATCGCCGATCAGCGCCAGGCGCGGGGCGGTGAAGCTGGCCGCCTGCTGCAGCGACAGGGGATAGCTCCAACGCGGGCCCACCACCTCCAAATCTCCGAGGAAATCACCGAAACGGCTCTCCAGTTCGGCCATGAAGCCGGCGTCGTCCAGGGCCATGATCGCCGGCGCCAGCTTCTCGCGTTCGGTCCAGACCAGCGACGACCGGTTGCCGGTCATCGGCAGGATGGCGAACGGCCCGGCAGGCAGGAAATGCTCATGGGCAATGCCGCGATGGGGCCGTTCATGGGCCACGGTGCAGACGATGCCGGTCTGGTGGTAGGACCAGGAGATCAGGCGGATGCCGGCCGCTTCGCGGCTGGGTGAATTGCGCCCCTCGGCCCCCACTGCCAGCGCCGCGGTTAGCACGGTCCCGTCGGTCAAAGTCGCAACCACCCTGTCGCGGCCGCGGTCCAGTTCTGCCACCGCCGCCGGTGCTAGCAAGGTCAGGCCGGGGAGTTGCCTGGCCCGGGCGAACAAAGCCCGGCGCAGATGCCGGTTCTCGACCATATGGCCCAGCGGCTCGTCGCCCAGGTCGCGATGGTCGTAGTGAAGGAACAGCGGCGAATTGTCGTCATCGACCCGGATCTCGAGGATCGGCTGGGCCTCGGTCAAATGATCCCAGACCCCGGTCGCCTCAAGGGCACAGGCGCTGGCATAGGCGATCGCCGAAACCCGCCCGTCGAACCCGGCGTCGGTCAATGCCGCGGGTGCGGTGGTGTCGACGACCGCGACCGCCAGGCCCGCCTCGGCCACCGCCACGGCGAAGCTCAACCCCACCATGCCGCCGCCGATCACGATGATATCGGTGTGCTTGTTCGTCATGGCCGCCAGATTGACCGGCCGGCGGCGGGAAGTCCAGCGCCGTGTGCCGCGGCGTTGCCGTCCATCACGGCCTGCGCCGGAGTTACAAAATCTGGCTCAGGAATTCCTTGGTCCTGGGATCCTTGGCATCGGAAAAGAACGTCGCCGGAGGCCCGTGCTCGACGATAACCCCGCGATCGGTGAAATAGATATGGTTGGCGACCTCGCGGGCAAATCCCATTTCATGGGTGACCAAAATGCAGGTCATGCCTTCTTCGGCCAGTTCGCGGATGGTGACCAGCACCTCCTTGACAGTTTCGGGGTCCAGCGCCGCGGTCACTTCGTCGAACAGCATCACGTCGGGCCGCATGGCGAGCGATCTGGCAATCGCGACACGTTGCTGCTGGCCGCCGGACAATTCGCCGGGATAGCTGCCCTCCTTGCCTTCCAGGCGAACCTTTTTGATCAGGTCCCGGGCCCGCGCCTCAACCTTGGCCTTGTCCTCCTTCAGGACCAGGACCGGCGCCATCATAATGTTCTCCAGCGCCGTCTTATGCGGAAACAGATTATATTGCTGGAACACCATGCCGACCTTTTTCCGCAGTTCCAGCTTGTCGAGGCGGGGGTCGTTGACTTCCTGCCCTTCGACCTTGATCGACCCCTGCTGGATGTCGTTCAGGCCGTTGATGCACCGGATATAGGTCGACTTTCCGGACCCGGACGGACCGATCACACAGACACATTCGCCCTTCATGATGTCCATCGAGATGCCTTTCAGCACCTCCAGTTCGCCGAAGGATTTGTGAACGTCCCTGGCGCTGACCATCGGTTGGTCGGGGGTCCAGGTATTGGGCTCGTTCATGGGTTCAACTCCTTCAAAGCTTCACCGAGAACTTGCGTTCCAACCGCACCGTCCAGCGCGCGATCGGATAGCAGTAAACGAAGAAGATCAGCAGCGCGAAGCCGTAAAACGGGACAAGAAGCTCGGGATGATTGTCGGATCCCTCCATGGCTTGGCGCGACAATGTGATCAGTTCCTCGACGCCCAGCAGCGAGCACAGCGGCGTCGCCATGGTCAGGATCGCATACCAATTCATCCAGGGTGGAATCATGCGCTTGAAACACTGCGGCAAGATGATCCGCCACAAGGTCTGAGTGCGCGAGAAGGCCAGGGATTCGGAAGCCTCCCACTGCGCCGTCGGCACTGAAAGGACTGCGCCCCGCACGATCTCGGAAATGTTGGCCATGATCGGCAGGCTGAGGCCGATAACCGCCTTCATCCAGTCCGGCACCGGGATGATGATATCCCCGATGACGATTTCGAACGGAACCGCCAACAGCACGATGTACAGCAGCACCAGCCAGGGGGAATTGCGGAAAACCTGGGTCGTGAACTTGGCAAGCCCGCGAATGGACCGGTGCTGCGAGATTTGCGCCAAGCCCAGGGCGGCACCCAGGAAGGTACCGATGGCCATGGCGAAAAACGAAATCAGGACATTGAACAGGAACCCGGCCGATAGCAGGAACCACATCCACCGGAACAATGTGTCAACGGCATCGAAATAGGTGAACTTGGCGGCTGAAGCGGTCAACGGCCACAGCAGGATCACCCCCAGCAGGGCCAGCGGCGTCCAGGGCGGAAGGCCGGCCAGCCATCGGCTGACCTGCATGGCATCCGGACCCTTGGCCTTGCCGCGATCCAACGGCAGCAGGACCGGCAGGTCCGTGGCCGCGGTGGCCGACACGCCCGGGATTCCCTTGCGCAGCGCCGTCATTGGCCGTACCCCGGAATACGCATCGCCTTTTCCCAGCGGTGCATGGAAAACACCAGGATGCCGACCAGGCCGATATAGATGATAAAGACCATGGTCAGGGACGGATAAAGCGCCGACGGATAGTCGTTCCAAATCCCGAGGAACTGGTACAACAGCTCAGGCACGGCGATCGCCAGGGCCTGCGTCGTCGTCTTCACCAGATTGACCAGATTGTTGTTCAACGCCGGCAGGCTGACCCGAAAGGCAAGCGGCAGAACCACATAGATGTAGATTTGCAGCCGCGACATGCCAAGCGCCTCGGCCGCCTCTTGGGTCGATTCCGGCACCGCTTCGATACCGGCTCGGAAGATCTCGACATTGAAGGCGCCAGCGAAGAAGCTGAGCGAAATGATCGCCCAGCCGACATTGGAAATGATCGGAATTTCCAGCCATCCGTCGGGGGAGTAGGTCGGTGTGAACTGGCCCAGTGCGAAATAGAAAAACAACAATTGCACGAAAGGCGGCGTATTGCGGAAGAACTGGATATAGCCCTGAACGATGGCCCGGACCAGGCGCAGTTGAGAGCCCTGCAGCCAGGCGCCGATGACGCCGATCACCACGCTGAAAACGACACAGGCGACCGATAGCTGGACGGTGACCCAGAATCCTTCGACGACCCGCGCCCATTGAGCCGGATCGTGGAAAAAAACGAAATTCCAGCGCGGCGCGACCTCGTAAAGGTCGAGGAAGAACTGGCGGATGAACTCAACCATCTCTGGCTCTTGCCGGCGTGAGAGGGGGGCGCCTTCCGACGGACAGGCGCCCCCGTTTCACACGGCTATTTGTCGAGCCAGTCTTTCGTCCGCTCGGCCTGCGCTTTAAGGAACGCTGTGGCCTTGATGCCCCATTTCTTTTCCCAGGCGATCAACTGGCCGTTTTGCAGCCAATTGTAGGAAATGCCGGACATGAAATTGCCGAACACACAGTCCTTTTCTGCCAGCGGCACGGCCAGGCCCCAGGGATTGTCGTCTTCGGAATTCAGCGGCATCTCGAAGTCGTCCCAGTTGCCGGACGCCAGATCCGAACCGATCGACGAATCGTCATAGACCCAGGCGATGCACTTCTTGTCGCGAAGCGCCTGCTTGGCCTCGGCGTTGCCGGTAAATGCGACCACTTTGGCGCCATAACGTTCGGTGACGATCTTGTTGTAGAACGCGCCCTGCTTGCCGCACACCGGCTTGCCGCGCAAATCTTCCCATTTGCTCAGGCCCAGAGCCTTCGGCGCCATGATGTTGGTGCCGGAGGTGTAGTAATTCGGCTGGACGATGCCGACGATCTTGCGGCGGTCCGGGCGATCGGACATGGTCGCGATCATCAGGTCGATTTTACCCTGTTCCAGGAACTGCATCCGGTTCGACGACTGGACCGGCACCAGTTCGATGTCGACCCCCATGGCAGCCGCCGCAGCTTTTGCCATGTCGATCTCCATACCGACCAGTTCGCCCTTTTCGTTCCGAAAACCCCACGGCTTGTAATCGGCCTTGACGCCGACAACCATTTTGCCGCGGCTCATCACCTTGTTCCATACGTCGTTGGTGCACTGGGCTGCCGACGCCGTCCCGGCGGACAACACCATCGCGGTGGCCACCGTCAACAAAACTGTCTTTTTCATGAACAACACCTCCCCATTATTCGTTTTCATTGACAGGTGACTGGATCAGTACACCCGAATTCGTGGCGCCACGCGACAAAATCGGGCTTAGGCTGCGCCGCGATTTCACCACTTGCATGACACGTCCAAGCGCGAGCTTATGGAACGTTTGTTTCTTGTGTCAACATAAAACTGCGAATTTTCAAACATAACGGATAATGGTGTTGAAAACACCCGGTAACATCGACTAAATCATGTTACATTTGTTACAAGATGGGGAGGCGACTTTGGAAGAGATCGTCGATCAGCTGTCCGACGAGTTTGCGCGATTGAGCCCGCAGTTGCAGCGTGCCGCTCTGGTCGTTCTCGAAAATCCAAGCGATGTCGCGATTGATTCGATGCGGACATTGGCGCAAAGGGCCGAAGTCTCCCCGCCAACCATGTTGCGGCTGGCGCAGCGGCTGGGGTTCGACAGCTACGAGGCGTTTCGCGATGTCTTCAAGCAGTCCGTCACCCGGTCGGGATATGGCCTCCGTGCCGATGACCTGCGCAAGACGACCAAGCACCAAGGCATCGCCGCCCTGGTCGAGGCAACCACCATTGCCGCCCGGCAGGGCGCGGAGCGTTTCCAGGATCCCGGTTTTGCCCGCACTCTGGAACGAGTCGCCGATATCGTCATCTCGGCCCGCAAGACCTTTGTCGTGGCCAGTGGCGCGTCGTTTGGCCAGGCCGTGAGTTTTCAATATGTCTGCCGCATGGCACTGCCGTCGGTCGAACTTGCCAGCGGGCTGGGCGTCCGTTCGGTCGGCGAGGTCGCGTTCGCGGCAAACGGCGACGCGGTATTGGCGGTCTCGACCGCGCCCTACGCCCGCGCCACCATCGAAACCGCCGAGTTCGCCAGGAAGCGCGGCGCCAAGATCGCCGCCGTCACCGACAGCCGTGCCTCGCCGGTGGCGCGGTTTTCGGATGCGGCCATCATCATCGACACCCACAGCCCGCACTATTTCCCGTCCATGATCAGCCTCAACGCCACCTTGGAAATGTTGAGCGCCGTGATCGCCGTGAAATGCGGCAAGGCCGGTGTCTCGGCGATTTCGGACTATGAACGGGTTCTCAAGGCCAACAACTACTATTTCGGGGAATAACCATGGCCGCTGAAACGCTGCTGCCTGCCCATGCCTCCGTCGTCGTCATCGGCGGCGGCATCATGGGGTGTTCGACCCTGTATCATCTTGCAAAGCTGGGGGTGGGCGATGCCGTGCTTCTGGAGCGCAACCAGCTGACGTCGGGCACGACCTGGCATTCGGCCGCACAGGTAAGGGCGTTGCGGTCGACCAGGAACATGACGGAACTCATTCGCTACTCGGTCAACCTGTACGCCGAGTTGGAAGCGGAAACCGGCCAGGCGACCGGCTGGATCAACAAGGGGTCTTTGTCCATCGCGACCAACCCCGACCGCCTGGTGCACATCAAGCGCCAAGCCGCTCTGGCCGGGATGTTCGGCGTCAGGGCCGCCTCGATTCCTCCCGGCGAGGCAAAGGAGATTTGGCCGTTGATGACCACCGACGATGTGATCGGTGCCGTCTGGTCTCCGGATGACGGTCGGGTCAGCCCTTCCGATCTCTGCGCCGCCCTGGTCAAGGGCGCCAAATCGCGAGGCGCCAAGGTGTTCGAGGAAACCGGCGTGACCGGTATCACGACCGAGGCCGGCCGCGTGACCGGGTTGGAAACCACACGCGGCGCCATACGAACCGACGCGATTGCCTTGTGTACCGGGCTATGGAGCCGCGATGCCGCCGCTTTGGCCGGTGCCGAAGTCCCCGTGTGGCCGTGCGAGCACTTCTATCTGCTCACCAAACCGATCGACGGCATAGTCGGCAATGTCCCCTCGCTGTCGGACCATGATTCCCACCTTTACATTCGCGACGATTCCGGCGGGCTTCTGGTCGGCTGCTTCGAGCCGATGGGCAAAGCGATCGCGCCCCAGGCATTGGGAGAGAATTTTGCCTTTCAATTGCTTCCCGAAGATTGGGCTCATTTCGAGCCGATGATGGTCAACGCGCTGCACCGGCTGCCGGCGCTAGAGACCGCAGAGGTGAAGATGCTGCTCAACGGTCCCGAAAGCTTCACACCGGACGGCGCCTTCTTGCTGGGCGAAGCCGCCGAAACACGGGGGCTTTTCCTCGGTTGCGGCATGAACTCGGTCGGCGTCGCCACCGGCGGCGGCGCCGGCATGGTTCTGGCCCGCAATATCGTCGAGGGGCAGATGCCGATGGATCTGCATGAGGTCGACCCCGCCCGGTTCGCCGGTTGCTGGAACAATGTCGCGGCGCTCAGCGCCCGGGTGCCGGAGGTCCTGGGCAAGCACTATGAAATCACCTACCCGAACCGACAATGGCAGACCGCGCGAAATCTGCGTCCAATGCCGCTGCATCAGGCCTGGCAGGACAACAACGCGCATTTCGGTCAGGTCCACGGATGGGAGCGCCCCCTGTATTTCGGCAAGCGACAGGACCCCGTGCTCGGTTTCGGCAAACCGGACTGGTTCGACCATGTGGCTGGCGAAGTCGCGGCGGCGCATGGTTCGGCGGCGCTGTTCGACCAGTCGACGCTGGGCCGCATCGCGGTTGCCGGGGCCGATGCCGAAACCTTCCTGAACCGTGTGTGCACCAATGACATGCGGCGTGCGCCCGGCAGCATCCTGTTCAGCCTATTGCTCAACAGCCGCGGCGGCATCGTCGACGACATGACCGTCCTGCGCCTGACCGAAGAACGCTATCGCCTCAGCGTCGGAACCGGGTCGGTGAAACGCGTGATCGCCTGGCTGTGTCGGCACCTTCGGGACGACGAGCGGGTGGACATCACCGACGAGACCGATCGCCACGCCGTTCTTGCCCTGGCCGGACCCGAGGCGCCGCGGATCGCGGCGGATTTGGGTGCCGAAGACCTTTTGGCGATCAGGTACTTCCGGCACCTCGAAACCGAGATCGCCGACGTGCCGGTGCGCGCGGCACGCCTGTCCTATGTTGGCGAGGCCGGCTGGGAGATCATTTGTCCGGCCAACCGGGCGTCGGACCTCTTCCGGGTCTTGCAACAGGCCGGTGCTTCGCCGGCGGGGTTGCTGGCGCAGACGTCCATGCGGATCGAGAAACGCTTCCTGGCTTGCGGGCATGATATGGACACCGACACCGATCCGTTGACGGCGGGGCTGGATTTCGCGATCGCCTGGGATACACCGTTTTTCGGCCAGGACGCGCTTGACCGCCTGGCTTCGAAACATACGCCAAAGACGATCGTGTCGCTGCTGTTCGATGACCTGGCGGCGTGGCCCCATGGCAATGAACCGATCTTTTCCGGCGACCGGATCGTGGGGCAAACCACATCGGCTGCGTTCGGCTACCGGGTCGGGCGACCCGTCGCCATCGCCACCATCGACCGGGACGCCTGTGACAGCGAGGTCGAGGTCGATATCGCCGGCAGCCGTTTTACCGCCCGGGCCATCCAGACAGCGGTGTTCGACCCCAAGGGCACGCGCATGCGGAGCTTCTAAGCCTTACATCTAATGCCCAAACGGCCCGGGGTAGGGGAGCGGGAAGCTGTGCCAGTCGCCGGTTGCCGACGGCTTTTCCTTCTTTTGGGCCATGACGATCGTCGTACCATTGGATCGCGCGTTGATATGCCCCAGTTTGACGCCGCTGCTGCCGGACTCGCGGGCGAGTTCCGTCGAGAAAACGAGCGGAAAGGCGCCGCTGCTGGACTTTGCCGCCGCGCCCATCGCATCGGGCATTGGGTGGTCGTAGGTTCCGGAATCGCCCGACGAAAACACCGTCGCGTGGGGAGAGACCGCCTGTAGGTAACCGAGGTCGAAGTCCGAGGAGCCGTGATGACAGGCCTTGTTGACATCGGCCCGGAACGCGGCCAGGCCGCCATACGCCGCCGCCAGGTGTTTCTGGGACGGTTGGTTGAGGTCGCCGCCGAACAGGAACGTGTTGGTGCCATGGGTGAGGCGCAGCACGACGCTGTTGCCGTTGATGGTGTGAGATGCCGACGGTGTCGGGTGCGGGTTGCTGTTGCAGACCTTGTGCGGGTCGGGAAAAGCCGGCAGCCGGATGGCTCCGGTCGAACTGGTGGTAACCGGTGCCAGGACCTCGAAGCGGAGGCCGGGACCGGTTCCCGGCAGCAAATTTGCGGCAGTTGCGGTATCGCGGCGGACCAACAGCTGCATCGCTTGCAGCCGCCCGGCATTTGCGGCCCGGACGGCTGCGTCGAGGAACTTGCCAAAGGTATTCAGGTTGCCGTTGGCGGTCATCAGGTTGCCGGATTGGAGCAACTGCCGTGCCGACGCAAGGTCTCTGAGATCGGTGCTGATCGACCGCGGACCGTTTGCCGGTCCCGTCAGGGTGCCGAGATCGAGGTCCCTGCGGGCGGTTTCGTCGTATCGCGGCAGGCCGTTGTGGTACAGCACGCCGAATTCAAAATCATCGTCGTTGAGGACGCGGGTCAGCCCCTGGTAGTGGTCCTTGTCGAAGTGGCTGACGACCACCGCGTTGATGTGAAGGCGGGTGCGCTGCGCCAGGCCGGCGTCCGCGTCGGCGCGGCGCAGGGCGGCCAGTCGCTGCCGCAATCGGTTGTAAAATCCGCGGTTCGGGCCGCCGTCGATGATCACAATAGCACCGTCGGCTTCGATCAACGTCGCGTCGCCCTGACCGACATCGACGTAGAAGACCTTCAACTGCTGCCGATCGGACAGGTTGTTGGCCAGGACGAAACCGCGATGCGACTTGCCGGCGGCGTTGGGCACCGTGCGGGCCGGGATCCAGCCGCCGACATTGTCGCTGGTATCGACATGCAATCTGGCGCCGAGCAACATTTTGCGTCCGCTCCGCGCCCCCCGGGTTCGTTTCAGCAACGTATCCGGATCGGTTACATAGCGTATGTCGGTCACGCCGCCCTCCCGTGGTTCTCGGGCCTCAGCTATCCCTTGACGCAGAGCACCTGTTTCAGGGTGTGGACGATATCGACCAAATCGGCCTGGGCGGCCATCACCGCGTCAATGTCCTTATAGGCCATCGGGGTCTCGTCGATGACATCCTCGTCCTTGCGGCATTCGACGTCGGCGGTCGCCTGGACGTGGTCGTCGAGGGTGAAGCGGCGCTTGGCCTCGGACCGCGACATCACCCGTCCGGCGCCGTGCGAGCAGGAACAGAAGCTTTCCCGCGCCCCCTTGCCGCGGACGATATAGGAGCGCGCGCCCATCGAACCGGGGATGATGCCCAACTCGCCGTCCTGGGCGCTGACCGCGCCCTTGCGGGTCAGCCACACTTTCTTGCCGAAGTGCTTTTCCTGGGCGACGTAGTTGTGGTGGCAGTTGACCGCCACCTCGCCGAGCGCGAAGCCGGTGAAGCTCTGGGCCATGACCGCCAGCACCCGGTCCATCATCGCGTCGCGGTTGGCACGGGCAAAGGCCTGGGCCCAGGCCACCCCCTGGACATATTCGTTGAAATGCTCGGTACCCTCGGGCAGGTAGGCGAGGTCGGCATCCGGCAAATTGACGAACCATTTGCGCATGTCGGCCTTGGCCAGCTCGATGAAATAGCTGCCGATGCGGTTGCCGATGCCGCGGCTGCCGGAATGCAGCATCACCCAGACCCGGTCGGCCTCGTCCAGGCACAGCTCGATGAAATGGTTGCCGGTGCCCAGCGTGCCCAGGTGGTGGACGCTGTTGGCCTTGGCCAGCTTGGGGTGGCGCTCGACAAGTGCCGCCAGCCCGTCGGCCAGGTTGTGGCGGCGATAGGGGCGCTCGACCCAGATCGTGGCGATGTCGTTTGGCACCTCACCCCAGGCGCCGCGGTCCTGGCGGACATCGCCCCGCCCGGTGCGGCCATGCGGAACCGCACGCTCGATCGCCGCGCGCAGGTCGCTCAGATTTTCGGGCAGTTGCTGCGAGGTCAGGCCGGTCTGCACCGCCATCATGCCACAGCCGATATCGACCCCGACGGCAGCCGGTATGATCGCGCCGTCACAAGGGATCACCGAGCCCACCGTGGCGCCCTTGCCCAGGTGGACGTCGGGCATGGCCGCGACATGGTGATGGATGAAGGGCAGCGCCGCGATGTTAGCGAGCTGTTCGGTGGCCGCCGGATCGACCGGCACGCCCCGGGTCCACGCCTTGACCGGCGCCCCTTCGGTCGCAATATAAGAATAAGCAGTTTCGCTCATCTCACCCTCACTAGAGACCGGATCTTGCTACTGAGCCCCTCCTGGCCTGCCACCGGGAGGGGTTCGTCAAGGCGGCTGCACCTTATACGAGAAAATGGGTTAAGCAAGGGTTTTGCGCGCGGTGCGCCGGGCCGCCGACGGTTGTTCCCATCACATCATGGTCAGGTACGGATAGGCGACCATGACGGCGACCACAAGGGCGAAGTTTGTTTCAACCGGTATGGCGTCATACCGCGACCGCATCCGGGTCTGCCGGCGATAGGAGCGGCAGGCAGTTCGTCGACGAAACAAGGAACGCATGGCGCAGATGGTGCCGCACGAAACCGGCCCGACGTCTCTCTTGAAAATAGTACGAACGTACAATAAATTTGTACGATCGTACTAATTCAGACTTGAGGTGAAGGGATGCGGGTTTTGGTGACCGGAGCGACGGGGTTCGTCGGTAGTCATTGTGTCGAGGCCTTGGCGGGTTTTGCCGACGTAACGGTGGTTGCGGCCTGCCGGGACCGATCGAAACTGCCGCCGGGCTTTAAGGGCGAGGTCCGCCAGGGCGATCTGCGCGACCCGTCCCATATCGATCAGGTCGTAGACGGCATCGACGTGGTGATCCACGCGGCGGCCTGGACGGCGCTCTGGGGCCACCGCGTACGATCGAACGCGCTGTTTCTCGAACCCAGTCTAAGCCTGGTTCGGGCCGCCAAACGGAGCGGGGTTCGCCGGTTCATTTTCGCCAGCACGGTCAGCGCCGCCGCACCAGGCAACGCCCGCGATCCCTTGAGCCCGGGGCGCAAGCGCGCCTATTGGCCTCATGAAGCCAATGTGGTGGCGATCGAGGATGAGATGCGCAGCTTGGCCGACGATCGGTTCTGCACCGTCGCCCTGCGCCTGGGGCTGTTCGCGGGCGCCCGCTACGGGTTGGGGCTGCTGCCGGTCCTGGTGCCGCGCCTGAAGACCCATCTGGTGCCCTATGTGGCTGGCGGCCGCACCGGCCTGCCGATCACCGACGGGCGCGATGTCGGGCAAGCGGCGGCCCTGGCTGCGACCGCTGCCGGGCTCCGGGGCTATGAGGGCTTCAACATCGTCGGCCCCGAGGTTCCGACGGTGCGCGCGGTGCTCGACCATCTGCACCACCGGCACCGCCTGCCGCGGCCGCATTTCAGCGTCCCGTTCCCAATCGCCTTCGCCTTTGCCTGGCTCATGGAAAAGCTCGATCCCCTGGTGCCGTGGGAACCGCTGGTGACCCGAAGCATCGTCCATTTGATGCAGGAAACCGCGGTCGACAACCGGCTGGCCACCGAACGGCTCGGTTATGTTCCGCGTTACCATTGGCAACAGGCCGTCGACCGGCAAATGGCCGAAATGGCCGAGCGCCGGCAGGGACCGATGAGCCTGGCCCGGCCGATCCCGAAGGAGACATTGTCATGAGGGCTGCTACGATGCCGGTGAACCAGACCTGTCGTTGTCGGAGAGAAAACTGATGCCATCCAAGGGAGAGGCCAGCCGCCAGGCCATCGTCATTGCCGCCCGCGACCTGTTCTACCATCGGGGCTTTGCCGCAACCTCCTATGCCGATATCGGGGCGCGGTCCGGCCACGGCAAAGGCAATGTGCAATACCATTTCAAGTCCAAGGACGACCTGCTTGCCGCCGCGGTCGACCAACGGCTGGACGGTATCCGCCAGTTGCTCGAGGCGTGGACGCTGGACTGCAGCACCCCCTATGACTGCCTGGACCGGTTCGCCCGTATGATCACCGACAATGCCGAAGACCTGTCGCACTATGGCTGTCCGATGGGGACCCTGAACGGTGAACTGGGCAAGACCGAGCCGGCGCTGCAACAGGCCGCGCGCCGCATGTTCGACCTGTTTCTGGCCTGGCTGGAGGCCCGCTTCCGGGGCTTGTTCCCACCCGACGAGGCCCGTGAGAAAGCCGAATTCCTGATGGTCCTGGCCCAGGGCATCAGCGCGCTGGGCCACAGCTACGCCAGCCCCGCCCTGATCCACCGCCAGACCACGCACATGCGGCGCTGGCTGGCTGAGGTCTGTGGGGAGGAGGCGAGGGTGTGACGGAGCGCGGGGAGTGGCGTTTTGCGTGCCTGGTCTACGCCCCTAGTTGTCCTCCATCTTAAGCGCCGCCAGGAATGCCTCCTGGGGGATTTCGACCTTGCCGATGGTGCGCATGCGCTTTTTGCCGGCCTTTTGCTTCTCCAGCAGTTTGCGTTTGCGGGTGACGTCGCCGCCATAGCATTTCGCGGTGACGTCCTTGCGCATGGCCGAGATGGTTTCGCGGGCGATGACGCGGCCGCCGATGGCGGCCTGGATGGCGATCTTGAAGAGCTGGCGGGGGATCAGGTCCTTAAGCCGGATACAGAGCTGGCGCCCCCGGGCCTCGGCCCGGGCCCGGTGGACGATCAGGGCCAGCGCATCGACCGGTTCGGCGTTGACCAGGATCGACATCTTGACCAGGTCCTCTTCCTCGTAGCCGTCCATCTGGTAGTCGAAGCTGGCATAGCCGCGGCTGACCGATTTCAGCCGGTCGTAGAAGTCGAACACCACTTCGGCCAGGGGCAGGCGGTAGACCACCATGGCCCGGTTGCCGGCATAGGTCAGGTCGAGCTGGACGCCGCGCTTTTCCTCGCAGAGCTTGAGGACCGATCCGAGATAGTCGTCCGGCACCAGGATGGTGGCCTTGATCCAGGGCTCGTCCATCGAGGCGATCTGCATCACGTCGGGCATGTCGACCGGGTTGTGCAGCTCCGTGACCGTACCGTCGATCATGTGCAGCCGGTAGACCACCGACGGTGCGGTGGTGATCAGCTCGAGATTGAACTCGCGCTCCAGCCGCTCCTGGATGATCTCCAGATGCAACAGGCCGAGAAAGCCGCAACGGAAGCCGAAGCCGAGCGCCGGCGAGGTCTCGGGCTCGTAGTGGAAGCTGGCATCGTTGAGGCGCAGCTTGGCCAGGCTGTCGCGCAGCTCCGGGTAGTCGTTGTTGTCGATCGGGAACAGGCCGCAGAACACCACCGGCACGCTGGGCTTGAAGCCGGGCAGGGGCTCCGGGGTCTGGTTCTTCTCCTCGGTGATGGTGTCGCCGATCGAGGTGTCGGCGACTTCCTTGATGGCGGCGGTGAAGAAGCCGATCTCACCCGGGCCCAGCTGGTCGACCACCGTGCCCTTCGGCGTGAAGACGCCGACCCGCTCGATCTGGTGGGTGGTCTTGGCCGCCATCATGCGGATCTTCATGCCCTTTTTCAGGGCCCCGTCATGGATCCGGACCAGCACCACGACACCGAGATAGGAATCGTACCAGCTGTCGACCAGCAGCGCCTTCAGGGGCGCGGTGACATCGCCGGTCGGGGCCGGCAGCCGCTCGACCAGGGCCTCCAGCACCTCCTCGACCCCGACCCCGGTCTTGGCCGAGATCAGCAGCGCGTCCGAGGCGTCGAGGCCGATCACGTCCTCGATCTGTTCGCGCACCCGGTCGGGCTCGGCCGCCGGCAGGTCGACCTTGTTGAGGACCGGCACGATCTCATGGTCGTTGTCGATCGCCTGGTAGACATTGGCCAGCGTCTGGGCCTCGACCCCCTGGCTGGCGTCGACCACCAACAGCGAGCCTTCACAGGCCGCCAGGGAACGGTTGACCTCATAGGCGAAGTCGACATGGCCCGGCGTGTCGATCAGGTTCAGCAGATAGGTTTCGCCGTCGCGGGCGTGATAGCCCAGCCGCACGGTCTGGGCCTTGATGGTGATGCCGCGCTCGCGCTCGATATCCATGCTGTCCAGCACCTGGGTCGTCATCTCGCGGCTTTGCAGGGCGCCGCACATCTCGATCAGCCGGTCGGCCAGAGTCGACTTGCCATGGTCGATATGGGCGATGATCGAGAAGTTGCGGATATGGGCGAGGTCGGTCATCGGGGCGCTGGGGGCTCAGCCGGCGGCGTCGGTAAAGCTATGGCTGCGGCCGGCCCAGGCAAAGCGGGAATCGCCGGCGCCGGCGATCTTCATCAGCGCATTGGCCCGCATCACCGGGCGGCCGTCGGCCGTCATCATGGCGGTGCCGAAGATCATGCGCCGGGTCTGGCGCACTAGCTCGGCCCGGCCCTCGACCCATTCGCCGATATGGCTGACGTCCAGGAAGTCGCAGTTCAGGTTGATGGTCGGCAGGAAGGCATCCAGCCCGGCCAGGGTGCCACAGCCGATGCCGATCTGGATGTCGACGATGGTCATCAGCATGCCGCCATGGCAGATGCCGGCCGGGTTGGCGTGTTCCTCGGCGACCCGGAAGCCGAGGCGGACCTCGTTGCCGTCGCGGTGCCAATAGACCGGGCCGACATGGTTGACGAAGCCGGTGCCCAGGGGGAAGGGGTGGAAGCCGGCCGGGATATCGGCGCCCACGTCAACCACCCCGCAGGCTGGCGCCGGTCGCCTTGGCCACCGCCGCCACCACCTTGGACCCGGCCGCCTCGATCTCGGCATCGGTCAGGGTTTTCTGGTGCGGCTCCAGCCGGACCCAGATGGCGACCGACTTCTTGCCGTCCTCGACGCCCTGACCCTGGTAGATGTCGAACACCTCGACCGCGCTGATCAGCGCCTTGTCGGCGCCGCGGGCAGCCCGCACGATGCGGTCGGCCTCGACGCCCTCGTCGACCAGGAAGGCGAAGTCGCGGTCGACCGCCGGCAGGTCGCTCATTTGCGGCGCGCCGCGCGACTTGTTGGTCTTGGCCTTAGGCAGAGGGATGGTGTCGAGGAAGACCTCGAAGCCGACCAGCGGCCCCTTGACGTCCATCGCCGCCAGCACGCCGGGATGCAGCTCGCCGAACGCCGCCAGGACGTTCTTTGGCCCCAACCTGAGGACGCCGGAGCGGCCCGGGTGGAACCAGGGCGGCGCCTCGGGCGCGACCTGCAGCGAAGCCACCGGCGCGCCGCATTCGGCCAGCACGGCCAGGGCGTCCGCCTTGGCATCGAAGGCATCGACCGGGCGGGGTGGTTCGGTCCAGTTCCGGGGTCCCGACATGCCGCGGCGGATGCCGGCGGCACGGCGGCTCTGGCCGTCCGGGGTGTCGTCGAAATAGGCCTGGGCGACCTCAAAAAGGCCGAGATCGGCAAAGCCGCGGTCGATGTTGCGCCCGGCGGCCGCGATCAGGCTGGGCAGCGGCGAGGGCCGCATGCAGTCGAGGTCGGCACTAATCGGGTTGGCCAGCATCATCGCGTCGTCGCCGCCGCCGAAGCGTTTGGCATCGGCCCGGGGCACGAAGGAGAAATTGACCGTCTCGTCCAGGCCGCGGGCGGCCAGTACCCGCTTGGCCGCCACCGCCCGACGTTGGGGCACGGTTAGGGCCGGCCGGGTCACCGTGTGCGGGTTGACCATCGGCACCGACGGGATGCGGTCATAGCCATGGATACGGGTGATCTCCTCGACCAGATCGGCCTCGCCATTGACGTCGGACCGCCAGGGCGGCACCGCCACCTCCAGCACCTCGCCGGTATCCTCGACCGAGAAGCCAAGGCCTTCCAGGATGCGCTGGCTGTCGACGGCGGCAAGGTCCAGGCCGCCAAGGGTCCGGACCCGCTCGGGCCGCAGTTCGACCGTGCGGCGCCAGTCCGGCACCGCGCCGGTGATGGTCAGTTCGCTGGGCTCGCCGCCGCACAGGTCCATCACCAGCCGGGTCGCAATTTCTGTGCCGGGCTCGACGAATGCCGGATCCAGGCCGCGCTCGAAGCGGTAGCGGGCGTCGCTCTCGATGCCCAGGGTGCGGCCGGTACGGGCGGTGCGGACCGGATCGAACAGCGCCGCCTCGATGAACACGTTGACCGTGTCTTCGGAGCAGCCGGAGCTTTCGCCACCGATCACCCCACCCAGAGCCAGCATGCCGGTGCTGTCGCCGATCACGCACATCTCTTCATCGGCCTCATAGGCCTTGTCGTCCAGGGCATCGAACTTGTCGCCGTCGCGGCCCAGGCGCAGCACCAGCTTGCCGTCCTTGATCTTGTCGGCATCGAAGACGTGCAACGGCCGGCCCAGGTCGAAGGTGGTCCAGTTGGTGATGTCGACCAGGGTCGAGATCGGCCGCAGCCCGATGGCCCGCAGCCGGTCCTGCAGCCAGCGTGGGCTGGGGCCGTTTTTGACCCCGCGCACATAGCGGCCGATGAACAGCGGGCAGGCGTCCTCCTTGCCGGACGGGAAGTCGAATTCGACCGTCACCGGGCTCGCGAAGCCGCCCGGCACCGGCTCGGTGTTCAGGGGCTTCAACGTGCCGATGCCGGCCGCCGCCAGGTCGCGCGCCACGCCATGGACGCCGAGACAGTCCTGGCGGTTGGGGGTGATGGCGATCTCGATCATCGGGTCGTCGAGGCCGGCGATCCGGGCGAACGGCGCCCCGATCGGCGCGTCCTCGGGCAGTTCGATGATGCCCTCATGCTCGTCCGATATCCCCATCTCGCGTTCCGAACACAGCATGCCGTTGCTGTCCTCGCCCCGGATCTTGGTCGGTTTGAGGTGCAGGCCGGTGCCGGGGATGTCGGTCCCGACGGGCGCGAAGACCCCCTTCATACCGGTCCGCGCGTTGGGTGCGCCGCAAACCACCTGGACGGTCTCGCTGCCGGTATCGACGATGCACAGGCTGAGCTTGTCGGCATTGGGGTGCTGTTTGGCCTCGACCACGTGGGCCACCGTGAAGGCGGCCAGATCGCTGGCCCGGTCGACCACCTGTTCGACCTCAAGGCCGATATTGGTCAGGGTGTCGACGATCTGGTCCAGCGACGCCTCGGTGTCAAGATGCTCCTTCAGCCAGGCAAGGGTGAACTTCATCGGCTGAGCCCTCCCACCAGGCTGGGCACGTCGAGCGCGGTGAACCCGTAATGGTCGATCCAGCGCAGGTCCGAATCGAAGAAGTCGCGCAGGTCGGGAATGCCGTATTTCAGCATCGCGATGCGGTCGATGCCCATGCCGAAGGCGAAGCCCTGATAGCGGCTGGGGTCCAGGTTGCAGTATTCCAGCACCTTGGGGTGGACCATGCCGCAGCCCAGGATCTCCAGCCAGTCATCGCCTTCGCCGATGATCAGTTCGCCGCCCGCGAACGAGCAGCGGATATCAAGCTCGGCGCTGGGCTCGGTGAACGGGAAGTGCGAAGGGCGGAAGCGCATGCGCAGGTTCTCGACCTCGAAGAAGGCACGGGCGAATTCCTCGAGGCAGCCCTTGAGATGGCCCATATGGGTGCTTTCGTCGATCACCAGCCCCTCGACCTGGTGGAACATCGGGGTGTGGGTGGCATCCGAATCGCAGCGATAGGTCCGCCCGGGCACGATGATCCGGTGCGGTGGTTGCTCGCTGATCATGGTGCGGATCTGCACCGGTGAGGTGTGGGTCCTGAGCAGCATCCGCTCGCCGTCCGGCCTCTCCTCCAGATAGAAGGTGTCGTGCATCTGGCGGGCCGGGTGCTCGGGCGGGATGTTAAGGGCGGTGAAATTGTGGAAATCGTCCTCGATATCCGGCCCCTCGGCCAGGTTGAAGCCCATATCGCCGAAGATCGCGACGATCTCGTCCATCACCTGGCTGACCGGGTGGATGCGGCCGCGTGGCTCGGGTCGTACCGGCAGCGTGATGTCGACCCGCTCGGTGGCCAGGCGGGCCTCCAGGGCGGCCGCCTCCAGGTCGGATTTGCGTGCCGCAATGGCGTCGGTCAGTTGGTTCTTCAGTTGGTTGAGGCGCGGCGCCACCTGTTGGCGCTCGGCCGCGTCCATCTGGCCCAGGCCGCGCATCATCTGGCTGATGGTGCCTTTCTTGCCGAGCGCGCCAACGCGCACGGCCTCAAGGGCGGCAATGTCGGCGGCGGTTTCGATGGCGGCGGAGATTTCCGCCTCGGTTCTGTCTAGGTCCTGCATGATCCCTTCCGGCGAATGGGCGGCCCGCAAGCGGAAATGGGGCCGGTCTTGTTCGGACGGCCCCTTCCAAATCAGGAAATGGTTAAGGTTTGGAGAAGGCCTTGATCAGTCGGCCTTGGCCAGCGCCGCTTGCGCCTGTTCGGCCAGGGCCTTGAAGGCCTCGGGCTCGCGCACCGCCAGGTCGGCCAACACTTTACGGTCGACCTCGATGCCGGCGCGGCCGAGGCCGTTGATAAATCGGGCATAGGTCAGGCCGTGCTCGCGGGCCGCGGCGTTGATCCGCTGGATCCACAAGGACCGGAAATTGCGCTTTTTGGTGCGGCGGTCGCGATAGGCGTATTGCAGGCCCTTTTCGACCCGCTCGACCGCGACGCGGTAGACATTGTTGGCTCGGCCGCGATAGCCGCTGGCCGCCTTGGTGACCTTTTTGTGGCGGGCATGGGCGGTGACGCCCCGTTTGACTCGGCTCATGGGTGGTCTCCGCTCAGGCGTAAGGGATGAATTTCTTGATGATCTTCGCATCCTGCGGCGCCATGATGGTGGTGCCGCGCTGGTTGCGGATCTGTTTGTTGGTGCGCTTGATCATGCCGTGCTGCTTGTTGGCCTGGTTCATGCGCACCTTGCCTGAGGCGGTCAGGCGAAAACGCTTCTTCGCCCCGCTCTTGGTCTTCATTTTGGGCATTTCACATCCTTCCCGACATAGCGTCAGATGGGTTCAAAGGCGGCCACGGCATGCCCCAAGCACGTCCGGCCGGACCGCCCGCTCAAGAGGCGGGTTTATAGCGGGCGCGGGGGCGAAAGGCAAGGGGAGAGATGGGGGTAATTTCAGCCCCGACTTTTCGAATGGCTACCACCGGCCAGCGGTTTCCTCGGCCGCATCTGCTGGTGGCCGCGATAATCGTCCAAACGTTCTATGCGGCCTTTTTCGTCGTTATGCCTTGGCAGGTAGACCCTGACCGTCGTCCCGACGCCGACACGGCTTTCGACCGCGACTTGGCCGCCGGACTGTCTGACAAAGCCGTAGACCATACTGAGTCCCAGTCCGCTGCCCTTTCCGACTTCCTTGGTGGTGAAAAACGGTTCGAATACATGTTCTAGGTCTTGTGCCGATATACCAATGCCGGTGTCCGAGACGGACAATATGACGTATTCACCGGCCGCAATACCTCCGATTTGACTCACATCGCTCTCATCCAAGCGGGCTTTCCTGGTTTCGATGGTCAAGACGCCTCCGTCCGGCATCGCATCCCGAGCATTGACGGCCAGGTTGAGAATAGCGGATTCCAACTGATGGGGATCGACGAGCACCGGCCATACACCTTCCTCGTGTTTCACCTTGATCTCGACGGTCTCGGTCAGAGTACGGGTGAGAATATCCATGAACTCGGCCGTCAATTGGGTCAGATCCGTCGGCCGGGGCGACAGGGTTTGCTGACGAGAGAACGCCAGCAGGTGCTGTGTCAGATTGGCCCCGCGTTCTATCGCGCTCATGGTGCGGCGGATGTGTTCCATGAGACCTGCGTTTTCCGAAAGCTCCATCTCGATCAATTCGACATTGCCGCTAATGATCGCCAGCAGATTGTTGAAATCATGTGCCACGCCGCCAGTTAATTGGCCGACAACCTCCATTTTCTGGGATTGGACGAGCTGTCGTTCCATAGCTTTGCGCTCGCTGATATCGTTGAAGGTCACGACGGCACCGACAATCGCGTTGTTTTCGTTTCTGATCGGTCTGCTTTTGAACTCGACCGGGAAATAACTGCCGTCTTTGCGCCAGAACACTTCGTCACAGCCGTGATGGAGTTCACCGTCGGCCATCGCCGCGTAAATCGCGCAATCCTGTGGCGGGTAAGGTGTGCCGTCGGCCCGTGAGTGGTGAATCACGTCATGCTGGGTTTTGCCAAGAAGTTCGGAAACCTTCCATCCGACCATTTCCGCGGCGGCCGGATTGGCGAATTTGATTTGGCCATCCAAATCGACACCATAGATCCCCTCTCCGGCGGCATTGAGAATGAGCTTCTTGTCGTTGTCTGAGCGTTCTATTTCCTTTTCGATCAGCTTCCGTTCTGCAATCTCGGCTTCCAGCTCCTTGGTTCTGGTTTTTACCGCTCCGCGCAAGGACGCAACCCACGCCACGACCGCGGCTAGGGCGGCGAGTATCAAAAGGACAAACGCGCCGGTCGCCAGGTATCGCTTGCGCTCCGCGGCATCCCGCTGGGGATCGAACACGAAGCCTCGGCTGGGTGGCGCCCCGGATGCCACGCCGACCGATTTCAGCGAATCATGGACCTCCCGCCAGCGCTTTGGGTCGTTCTTGGCAAGGGACACAACCGGGAAGTGCGTGTAGGTCGCAACGATGCTGGCTTGGTTTCGGTTGAAGTTCTTAAGATCCTGCACGGGCAATGTTCTGGGCAGGTCTCTAACGATGCGCTCGATGACCCTGTCGCTGTGCGCCAGGGCAAATCGCCACCCTTTTTTGCTTGCGTCGACAAATGCCTTGACCAGTTCAGGGTTCTGCTCGGCAAGCGATCGGCGCGTGAACAGCGTGTCCCCGTAGAAATTCACCCCAAAGTTGGAGGGTTTGAGGACAGCCAGCGGTCCTCCGGTGAGCTGCTCCAATCGGTCACGTTCGATTGTGTATCCGGCCGCCAAGTCGACACGTCCGGCCGCGATGTCCCTTGGCCCATTGCGAATGATAACGAATTTTGGAAAATCCTCGGCTAGGTCGAGACCGGCTTTATGCAGCATAATCTTGATGGCGAACTCGCCTGTATTGCCACGTGCGAACATGCCTATCCGCTTTCTGGCGAGGTCAGCGGGCGATTCGAGCTGCAGGTCGGCCGGTCCGTAGAAAATCAACGGGCTCTCCTGGAAGAATGGAGCCAGGGCGACCAACTGACTCGAAGCTCGACCTGCGAGAAGGAGTTCACCGGCTGCGACGCCGAACTCGGTCCGGTGGCTAGTCACCTCGTCGATCGGATTTACCAAATCGCCATGTTGGCTGAATCCGGGACGAATCTCTACGTCTAGCCCCACCTCGGAGAAGTACCCCTGCCAGGCAGCGGCATAGTACCCGGCAAATTGGAATTGATGGTCCCAGCAAAGCTGCAGGATTACCTTATCCGCCGCTGCAGACCCTGTGAGCAAGCAGAAGAAAAGTATTGCAATTAAAAGTAGTTTCATCGAATTTTACTTTCAATCAAAAATATCCTTATTTGGTTTTCTTGGAGTGCACCATAACTTCAGTCAATTACTCGTGTTTGAATGACCAAGCTGAGAACGCGCAAGCAGGTTCGTGGAAATTCAGCCAGGCCGGCTGAGAGGGCTTTGTCGTGTCGTTATGGCGAAGGTTCGGCGCGGGACGCGTGGGACGCTGGTTCAAGGTCCAGTCGGTTCGGACTGGTTAGGCCGTGGTCAGGTCGTATCGGAATTGAGGCGTCGCGCCAAAAACAGGGGGCGTGGTCCGCTCCCCCTTCACCCGCGTTGTAGCGCCGCCGCCAGGTCGTCGACGTTTTCGATCAGGGCGGCGAGGGCGTCTTCGGCATCGGCATCGAGCTCAATGATGGCGGGGTCGGGGGGCGGTGATGAAGCTGTGAGGGGCGCTGTGGCCTTTTCCGCGTCGGTCACCGCCGTTTCGCTTCGTCCAGTGGCCCGGTCGATGGCGGCGAACAGCAATCCCGGGTCGATCGGTTTGATGACGATCTCGTCCATGCCGGCGGCCAGATATTCCTTGCGCTGTTCCATCATCGCATTGGCAGTGACCGCGACAATCGGGATCTCAGAGAGCGGCGGGACCAGGGCGCGAATGCAAAGGGTCGCGGTCGGGCCGTCCATCTCCGGCATCTGAACGTCCATCAGGACGATGTCATAGGTTTTGGCCTGCACCGCGTTGACGGCGAGGCGGCCGTTGTCAACGATCTCGACACTGTGTCCGGCCCGGCGTAGCATCGACGCAAACAGCGCCTGGTTGACCGCATTGTCCTCAGCCACCAGTATCCGTAATGGCTCCAGGTCCGCCGCCTGGCCGGCCAGGGACAGGCCCCGGTCCGGTGCCACGGGCTGGCCGGGCTGGCAGGCAATGGTGAACCAAAAGGTACTACCCTGACCCGGCGTGCTTTCGACGCCGATTTCGCCGCCCAACAATTCGACCAGCTGTTTCGAGATCGCCAAGCCCAGGCCGGTGCCGCCATATGTTCGGGTGGTCGAGGAATCGGCCTGCTTGAAGCGTTCGAACAGGGTCGACTGGGCGTCCGGCGGAATGCCGATGCCGGTATCCGACACCTCGACCTTCAGCTCGCCGCCGCCGTCCGGGCGGGGTGTGTAGTGTTCGCGGATCTTTACCGTGCCGTTTTCTGTGAACTTGATCGCGTTGCCGACCAGGTTATAGAGGATCTGACGCAGTCGGGTCGGGTCGGCGCGCAGCCAGGTCGGAACCTCCGGGTCGATGTCGACTTTGAGTTCGGTGCCGTAGGTGCGGGCCTTGGCGGCCAGCAGCGAGGTTACCTCGTCGGTCAGCTGGCTGGGACTCAGGTCCAGGATCTCGATCTCGATGCGGCCGGATTCGATTTTCGAATAATCCAGGATGTCGTTGATGATCGCCAGCAGCGACTGGCCGGAATCACGGACTGTGCGGGCGAAATGGCGCTGTTCCGGGTCGAGCTCGGTGTCCAGCAGCATCCGGCTCATGCCGATGATGCCATTCATCGGGGTGCGGATCTCGTGGCTCATATTGGCCAGGAAGCTCGACTTGGCTTCGTTGGCCACTTCCGCCTCCTGTTTGGCCCACATCAGGGATTGCTGGCTTTTGATCAGCTCCTGCTCGGATCGGTCGCGTTCAGTAATATAGGGTTTGATGACCAGCAGGTAGATCGGCAGGGTAGTGCCCAGGGTCAGCGCCACGCTGTCAAAGAGCATGTGGACCAAATCGGATTCCGGCAGTCCGAGGTGGGGCAGAATCAGCATGATCACCGCTTCCAGCGTGAAGATGATGACTGCGATTTGAAAGGCAATGAGCATGGTTCGAATGTCTGTCCGGTCTGCTGAAACGGAGTGTTTGTAATGTCGATGCAAGTTAACCATCGGTTTTTAATAATGAGTTAAATTCTCAAAAATGCGCTTACCACTTTAATTTAAAAGAGAAATAGCGATTTCATCCTGGGCCGTTGACACATTGTTAACCGTGTTTGGGTATGACTTTAGTTTAGGCGGGCCGCTTGTTGGTCCACTGACCGGAGCTGCAGTACGCAGGCTCGTTTCCGGAGAACTGGACCATGACAGGGGTCGACACACCGCACGGTTGGAGCCCGAACCTTGCAACCGGCATCGAAGCCATCGATAACGACCACAAGACGTTGTTGAATATGCTTGAGATTTGCCGATCGGCTAGCCTTGGGGGCGGCGACGATGAAGTGTTCGGCAGCGCGATTTCCACGCTGCTTGACTATTCCGAGTTTCATTTCGCCCGCGAAGAGTTTCTGATGCGGGCCATCGGGTTTCAGGAATCCGAGGAGCATCAGCTAGGACACCGGGAGATCCTGCAAAAAGTGCGGCAGATCCGGGACGCCGAATTGGCACGCCCGGGCTCGAGCAATTTCGTGGAGATCGGTGCCGAACTGGAAGACAGGCTGACCGGGTATGTGGCGATCGAGAGCCAGACCTTCCGCCCGATCCTCGGCCGCCTGCCCGTCGTCACTCAGATCCTGGAATCCTTCGGGTTTGCTGAGTTTCTCAGTCAAAAATTGGAAGATAGATTGCCAGTGTTCTTGATGTCCCGGGCCCCCGGCTCGGGATAAGAAAGGCTACCCGGTCGCCGTTTCAGGCAGTATCGCCGTCGCGGAACTTCTCCAGATCGCGGACCACCGCCATCAGTGCTTCATTCGCCTCACCGGTGACCGGTGGTTTTGAATCCGGCCGGACCATGCGGGGCTGGGCTGGGCCGC
The DNA here is from genome assembly GCA_964344385.1 of uncultured Sneathiellales bacterium. Taxonomy (GTDB): domain Bacteria; phylum Pseudomonadota; class Alphaproteobacteria; order CAYFNG01; family CAYFNG01; genus CAYFNG01. Next base: position 607,638 of record CAYFNG010000001.1, on the reverse strand, counting down.
AATACCGGCCGATGGCGCGCGCCATGGCGGCAAACAGCTTGCGGGGTTCGATCGGCTTCGAGACATAATCGTTCATGCCGGCTGCGAGATAAGCCTCGCGGTCGCCGGTCATGGCGTTGGCGGTCAGTGCGATGATCGGGACCTGCGGTGCGGCACTGCCCAATTCACGGATTTTTCGGGTTGCCGAGGGACCGTCAAGTTTGGGCATGCGGACGTCCATCAGAACCAGGTCGTAGGGGATGTTTCTGATGGCCGAAACCGCCTCCTCGCCGTCGCCGACCACATCCACGGTGTGGCCGGATTTTTCCAGCAGCGTTTTGACCAGCAGTTGATTGATGTGATTGTCCTCGGCGACCAGGACGCGCAGAGGCAGGACTTCGGCCGATGGGTTGGCCGTCGGATCGACCCGCGACATGTCCGGTTCCCGCCCCACGTGACAGGCAATGGTGAACCAGAAGGTGCTGCCCTGACCGGGTTCGCTTTCAACGCCGATCTCGCCGCCTAGGAGATGGGTAAGCTGTTTGCAGATCGCCAGGCCCAGTCCGGTCCCGCCATAGACCCGCGTGGTCGACGCATCGGCCTGTGAAAAGCGATCGAACAGTCGGCCAATAGCCTCGGGCGCGATGCCGATGCCGGTATCGCTGACCGCGATTCGCAGGTAATCGGCACCATCCTGGCTGCGGTCATAGTCAACCCGGATCGTGATGCGACCGTTTTCGGTGAATTTGACGGCGTTGCCGGTCAGGTTGATCAGGATCTGGCGCAGCCGGGTGGGATCGGTGACCACCCACTGTGGCACCGTATCAGCGATCACCGTTTCGATTTCGGTACCATGTTCCCAGGCGCGGCCGCTCAGTAACGAAACTGTCTCGTCAACCACCTGTTCGGCGCTGCAGTCGATGTATTCCAGGGCTACCTGGCCGCTCTCGATCTTCGAATAGTCGAGAATGTCGTTGATGATCGCCAGCAAGGCCTCGCCAGATTGGCGGATGTTCTTGACATATTTGTGCTGTTCGTCGTCCAGGTCGGTCTCCAAGGCCAGACCCGCCATGCCGATGATACCGTTCATCGGGGTTCGGATCTCATGGCTGACCGAGGCCAGGAAGTCCGATTTCGCCCTCGAGGCTTCCTGCTTCTTCCGTATCGCCTGGTTCAACGGGGCAATCAGGATGCACCACAATATGGGTCCGGCCAGCACGGCCAGAAGCGCGGCGTCGATCAAGGCCTCGGTCGTGCCGGAGAGGGATGGCAGGAAGTACGGCAAGGCCCACATGATAAAGACTTCGGCCGCGAAAACGATACCCAGCACCACGGCCAAGGTGCGCAGCAATACATGCCATTCGGCTTTATACGGACTGGCATTTGCGCCAGGAGAAGGCGCGCCAGGAACTGCTTTCACCATGGCTCAACTCAACCCAAACTGTGGCGCAAGGCGCCCGAGATCCGAATGCCGTCGTGCTGGGGCTTGCCCACAGGCCAGAACCGCCACCGACCATTCGGATCAACAAAGTCTAGAATGTAAGGCTTAAGTCATGGTTAGCGGCGTGATGGAAATCATTGTGATTTCGGCCGGTGGACGCGAACCGTTGGTGAGTCAGTCCGGCAACCCCAAAGATCCGGCAAGCACGTGTCCGGCAAGGTAGAGGGAGCCACAGATCAGGACCCGGGCGGCGTGCCCCGATTGGGCGATGCGGGCCAGAGCGGTTTCGACCGTGTCCACCGGTTCGGCCGTAATACCGATTTCGCGGGCAATCGCGGCCAGGTGAACCGGGTCATGACTGCTGGTTTCACCGGGTATTGCCACCGTATGGACCCGCGGGCCCAGCGGTTCGAAGGCGGCCAAAAAACCGCGTGCGTCCTTGTTCGCCAACATGCCCAGGATCAGGTGCACCGGGCCGTCGTCGCTCCCCGCCCGGGGGGCGAGACTGGCGGCCAGGGCCTGGCCGGCGGCGGGGTTGTGGCCCCCATCCAGCCATAACACGCTGCCCGTCGGCAGATCAGAGGATGCCAAGCGCTGCATTCGGCCCGGCCAGGTGACACTGGTCAGGCCCGCCGCGATGGCGGCGTCATCGATGGCAAATCGGTTCAGTTGCCGGGCGCAGGTGATGGCCATGGCCGCGTTGTCGGGCTGGTGCTGGCCAGCCAGGGCCGGGGCCGGCAGGTCCAGGGTGGTGCCGCCGTCGCGCCAGATCAGCCGCTGGCCGGACAATTCCACCTGGAAATCCCGACCGGCCAGAATCAGCGGGCAACCGACTGCGTCGGCGCGGGCTTGGATGGCGTGGGCGGCGGCCACTTCCTGCCGCCCGATGACACAGGCTACCTTGGGCTTCAGGATGCCCGCCTTTTCGCCGGCGATGGTTTGAATATCGGGACCCAGGAACTCCTGATGGTCGAGCGCCACCGGCGTAATCGCGGTCAGCAACGGCCGGTCGAAGACATTGGTTGCGTCCAGGCGCCCGCCAAGGCCGGTTTCCAGCAGCAGTATGTCGGCCGGCTGCTCGGCGAAGGCCAGAAACGCGGCGGCGGTGGTAATTTCGAAAAAGGTGATCGGGTCGTCCGCGTTGGCCCGCTCGCAGCGTTCCAGGGTTTCGGCCAGCGCAGCTTCAGGGATTAACTCACCGGCCAGGCGGATCCGCTCGTTGAACCGCACCAGATGGGGGGACGTGTAGACATGGGTGCGCTGCCCGGCCGCTTCCAACATGGCCCGAAGATAGGCAATCAACGACCCCTTGCCGTTGGTGCCGGCGACATGGACCACCGGGGGCAGGTGCAAATGCGGATCGCCAAGGCGGTCGAGCAGGCGATAGAGTCGGTCCAGCGACAGGTCGATCCTTTTCGGATGCAGCGCCAGCAGCCGTTCTAGAATCGCGTCGCTGTGATACCGCGATGGGTCCGCCATATCGGGAAACTTGGCTTAGGCTCGGGAAACCTGACTAGGGATTCGTCTCAGTGTCGCTGCTGGCCATAAGTTCGGCCATCGGTTCGATCGGCAGCGCCACCACTTCGGCTGGCGCGGTCGGGTTGCGCAGGATGTCGACGATCCGGATCAACGTGTCGCGCAGTTCCTTGCGGTGGACGACCATGTCCAGCATGCCGTGGTCCAACAGGAACTCGGCCCGCTGGAAGCCCTCCGGCAGGCTTTCGCGGATGGTCTGTTCGATCACCCTTGGTCCGGCGAAGCCGATCAGGGCGCCGGGTTCCGAGATCTGGATATCGCCCAGCATGGCGAACGACGCGGTCACGCCACCGGTGGTCGGGTCGGTCAGGACCACGATATAGGGCAGGCCGGCCTCGCGCACCCGTTGCACGGCGATGGTCGAGCGCGGCATCTGCATCAAGGACAGGATCCCCTCCTGCATGCGGGCGCCGCCCGAACCGGCAACCACGATCAGCGGTGCCTCTTGCAGGACCGCCAGCTTGGCCGCCGCGATCATCGCCTCGCCGACGGCCATGCCCATGGAGCCGCCCATGAACGCGAAATTCTGCACCGCCATCACCACCGGCATGGCGCCCATTTCGCCATGGGCGACGATCATCGCATCCTGCTCGCCGGTCTTGCTGCGGGCCTCGCGCAGCCGCTCGGGGTAGCGTTTGCTGTCGCGAAACTTCAACGGGTCAACCGGCACTTCGGGCAGTTCGATGCGGGTATAGCTGTCGGCATCGAGCAACAGGGAAAGGCGCTCAGTCGCGCCCATGCGCATGTGGTGTTCGCATTGCGGGCAGACTTGCAGATTGTCCGCCAGGTCGCGATGGAAGATCATCTGGCCGCAGGCCGGGCACTTGACCCACAGATTGTCGGGCGTGTCCTCCTTGCGGCCCAGCGCCCGGATCTTTGGCAGAACCTTCTTGGTCAGCCAGTTCATGGTGCCTCCTTGCCTGCCCGTGCCACGCCGGCCGCCAGATCGGCAACCAGCGCGCTGACCCCGGCCACGGATTCGGCTTCATTGGCCCCGCCGCCGACCTTGGCGACCAAGGCGGTTCCGACGGCCGCTCCGTCGGCGACCGCGGCAACCGCTTCGGCATCGGCTGCGGTCTTGATGCCGAAGCCGACAACGATCGGCAGGTCGGTGTGGCGTTTCAGCCGTGCGATAGCTTGGGCCACCTTGGCGCTGTCGGGGGCAGCGGCGCCCGTTATACCGGCGATCGCCACGTAGTAGACAAAGCCCGACGTGTTGGCCAGCACCGCCGGCAGTCGCTCTTCGTCGGTGGTCGGGGTCGCCAGCCGGATGAAATTGATGCCGGCGTCCATAGCCGGCAGGCACAGTTCCTCGTCGGCCTCTGGCGGCAGGTCGACGATGATCAGCCCATCGATGCCGGCCGCGACCGCGTCCTTCAGGAACGCGTCAACGCCGTAGACGTAAATCGGATTGTAGTACCCCATCAGGACCACTGGGGTCGCGGCATCGCCCTGGCGGAATTTCCGTACCTGTTCAAGGGTCGTCCGCATGGACGCGCCGCTGGCCAGGGCCCTCAGATTGGCTTCCTGGATCGTCGGACCGTCGGCCATCGGATCGCTGAACGGCATCCCCAGCTCGATCAGGTCCGCGCCCGAGGCCGGCAGCGCCTGCATGACCTTCAATGCGGTGTCCGGATTGGGATCGCCGGCGGTGACATAGGCCACCAACCCGGCCCGACCGGCCGACTTCAGCTCGGCAAATCGCTGTTCGATACGGCCACCGCTCACAACGTCACTCCCAATGCTTCCGCCACGGTGAAGATATCCTTGTCGCCGCGGCCACACATATTCATCACGATGATATGGTCGGCCGGCAGGTCCGGCGCAATACGCGCCACATGGGCCAGTGCGTGCGACGGTTCCAGGGCCGGGATGATGCCTTCCTGTTCGCAACACAGGCCGAAAGCGTCCAAGGCCTCTTTGTCGGTGGCCGAGACATATTCGACCCGGCCGATTTCGTGCAGCCAGGAATGTTCGGGACCGATGCCGGGATAGTCAAGACCGGCCGAGATCGAATGGGCCTCGGTGATCTGGCCGTCCGCGTCCTGCAGCAGATAGGTCCGGTTACCATGCAGGACACCGGGCGAGCCGGCGCTGAGCGAAGCAGCATGCTGGCCGGTCTCGACGCCGTGGCCGGCAGCCTCGACGCCGTAAATCTTGACCGTTGCATCGTCCAGGAAGGGGTGGAACAGGCCAATGGCGTTCGAACCGCCACCGATGCAGGCCACCAGCGTGTCCGGCAGGCGGCCTTCGCGTTCCTGCAGCTGGGCCTTGGTCTCGCGGCCGATCACCGACTGGAAGTCGCGGACCAGTTCAGGGTAGGGATGCGGCCCGGCGGCCGTCCCGATGATGTAGTAGGTGTCCTCGACATTGGTCACCCAATCCCGCAAGGCCTCGTTCATGGCGTCCTTCAGGGTCCGCGAGCCCGATGTCACCGACCGGACCTCGGCCCCCAGCAACCGCATCCGGAAGACATTGGGCGATTGGCGTTTGATGTCCTCCTCGCCCATGTAGACGATGCAGGGCATGCCAAACCGGGCGGCCACCGTGGCGGTCGCCACGCCATGCTGGCCGGCGCCGGTTTCGGCGATGATCCGCTTCTTGCCCATGCGTCGGGCCAGCAGGATCTGGCCGATGCAGTTGTTGATCTTGTGGGCGCCGGTATGGTTCAACTCGTCGCGCTTGAAATAGATCTTGGCGCCGCCGAAATGGGTGGTCAGGCGTTCGGCGAAATAGAGCGGGCTTGGGCGTCCGACATAGTGGGCCATCAGGTCGTCGAACTCAGTCTGAAAGGCGGGGTCGTCCTTGGCCGCGTAGTAGGACCGCTCCAGATCGAGGATCAAAGGCATCAGGGTTTCGGCGACGAAGCGGCCGCCGAAAATGCCGAAATGGCCGCGCTCGTCCGGCCCGGCGGCATAGCTGTTGGGTTTTTGTACCGTCACGTCTGCAATCCTCTGTTAAGCGAGCCCCTTGGCGACCTTGAGAAACGCCGAGATCCGCGCCGGGTCCTTGGTGCCGGGGCTGGCTTCGACGCCCGATGAGACATCGACGGCCGGCGCGCCGGAAATCGCCACGGCTTCCGCCAGGTTGTCGGCGTCCAGGCCGCCGGACAGCATCCAGGGCGAAGCCCAACGCCGGCCCGCCAGCAAGTTCCAGTCAAAGATCAGGCCGTTGCCGCCGGGCAGCGCATCGGCCATGGTTTTAGGCGCTTTGGCGTCAAACAGCAACCAGTCGGCCACCTGATCAAAAGTGTCCGCTAGGTCGATGTCGGCCCGTTCGGCAACTTTGATCGCCTTGATCGTCGGCAGGCCGAACCGGTCCTTGATCGCGGTGACCCGTTCCGGGCTCTCGGCGCCATGCAATTGCAGCATGTCCAGGGGCGCCTTGGCCAGCACTGCCGCAATGTCGTCGTCGCTGGCGTCGACAAACAGGCCGACCTTGCCGATGCCGGTCGGGATCGGGCGGCCGAGCCCGGCGGCCAGGCCAGGCGACACGGCCCTGGGGCTGGGGGGATAGAAGACAAAGCCGATGAAATCCGCGCCTCCGGTTACCGCCACGGTGACCGCTTCGGGCGTGCGCAGGCCGCATATTTTCGCCAGGACGCTCATGCCGCCGGTTTGCCGGCGATCTCGGCGGCGATTGCCGCTGCCGCCGCGCTGGGGTCGTCGGCTGCCGTGATCGGGCGCCCGATGACCAGGAAGTCGGCACCTTCGGCCAACGCCTCGGCCGGGGTCATGACCCGTTTCTGGTCACCGATCGCCGCGCCGGCCGGCCGGATGCCGGGCACCACCAGCTTGAAATCGGTCCCGCACCGGTCACGTAGGTTGGCGATTTCATGCGGCGAGCAGATCACACCGTCCAGGCCGCACTCCTGGGCCAGACCGGCCAAACGGGCAACATGGTCCGCCATCGGTTCGGTAACCCCGATGGCCGCCAGGTCGGCATTGTCAAGGCTGGTGAGCACCGTCACACCCAGCAATAGCGGGCGGGGCGCAAATTCGGCTGCCGCCCGGACCGCAGCCTGCATCATCGCCGGCCCACCGGCGGCGTGCAGGGTCATCATATAGGGCGCCACCGACCGGCAGGCGGCCCGCACCGCGTTGGCGACCGTATTGGGGATATCGTGGAATTTCAGGTCAAGGAACAGCGGTGCCCGATTTCCCAGCACCTGGCGAACCCCGTCCGGCCCGTGGGTGGTGAAGAACTCCTTGCCCAGCTTGATGCCACCGACCCGGCCGATCAGGCTGTTGACCAGGTTCGCCGCTTGGTCAAGGTTCGGGGTGTCGACGGCGCAAAACACCGGATTGGCGGTCAGGGTCATGGTTTGAGAATTCCCGCATTCGTGCCGGCATCTGTGCCGGCGGCCGGTTTATACCAGAATGCGGGGTGTCGCGGGTAGGTTTTAAGGGTTTTTCCGGAAGACCAGCTCGGCCGCGGCCAGGTCCTCCAACGCAGTCCCCACCGACTTGAAGAGCGTAATGTCGGTCGAGTCCTGCCGCCCCTCCACCTGCTCACGGGTCAGGTCGAATAGGTCGCCGGCCTCGTTGGTTGCTCCCACACGGGTGTCGACATAGATCCGGGCCCGCCGTACCGCCGCGTCGTCGGTTTCGCGCATGTCCGGCGTGAAGCCCCCGACCAGATCCAGATGGGCTCCCGGTTTCAGCCAGTCGCCACGGATCAGGGGCTGTTGCGACAGGGTCGCGCAGCTGATGATGTCGGCCTCAGCCGCACTGGCCGCCAGGTCGCCGGTGGCGCGAACCTCAAGCCCGTCCTCGGCCAATTTGTCGGCCAGCGCCTTCGCCCGTTCCGGATTGTGGTTCCAGATCGTGACCACGGCGATCGGTCGGATCGAACGGTGGGCGGCGATCAGGTTGGGCCAACACCCCGGCGCCGACCATCAACAACAAGATGGCTTCGGGTTGCTTGTCCCGGGCGATCGAATGATAGGTGCGCAAGGGCGGCGCGCATTCGCCCCGGAACGCCTTTCGCAAACAATCGATCAGGGTCGGGAATCGAAAGCCGCCTGGGTCCGCTCAGCGTCGATCAGGTGCATGCGATGGGGCCTCAGGCGGCATCCGCCTTGCGCGGGACCGGCGGCTGCGCAACCGGCTTGGCGGTCGCGGCTCGCAGATTTGCGACTTCCGCCCGCAAGCCGCCAATGGTTCGGCCGCGTTCGCGCGCCTGCCGCCGCCATTTTCCGGCCCAGAACCAGGCCGCGCCGGCGGTGACCACCATGCCGAGGAACACCGATCCGAAGACGACGACAAAAAGCGGCAGGTCAAAGGCAAAAGGCAGGGGCGAAAAGTCTACCTGGACGACGTGGCGGTTCGCGGTCGCCAAAATCGCCGCGACCACCGCCGCGATCAGCAGTGTCAGCCAGAACGCCAATTTGGACAGCCTACGGCGTGCCATCGTTGCCTACGACACCCAGGGCGCCGCCTTCATCGAGATCAACCGTCGGATCCGTTGATCCGCTCGCGCAATTCCTTACCGGTCTTGAAGAAGGGCACGTGTTTCTCCGCTACCTGCACCGCTTCCCCGGTTCTCGGATTACGTCCGATCCGAGCCGGCCTCCGCTTCACGGAAAAAGCCCCAAATCCCCGCAATTCGACGCGATCCCCCCGCGCGAGCGCTGCCGCGATCTCGTCAAAGATCGTGCTGACGATGCGCTCGACATCGCGTTGATAGAGGTGGGGGTTTTTCTCCGCCAACCTTGCTATCAATTCAGATTTTATCATTTCACTGGTCCTTTACCGATCGCCACCGTTTCGGCCACGCCATTGCTTCCTTTTGGCAGCGTCGAACTCCTCACCACCAAAGGGTGCCAAAGCCTGGGCAAAGCGTCAAGGGCTAAGCCATTTATAGCAAACCGTTTTTTGATTCTATTGTAATGAAGTCGCAGATTCGGTCACGGAAAAGCCGCCTCCGCCGCTCGACCTGTCGCAAATAAAAAACAGGCGCCGGCAATGCCGACGCCTGTCGCAATTGATTTCGGTTTTCCGGGCCCGGGGTCAGTCCTTGTCTTTTTCCTCTTCTTCTTGCTCTTCCTCAGGCGCATCCCCGGATTCGGCGCGCTCCTCGCGTGCCTTCAGCGCGGCACCCAGGATGTCGCCCAGGCTGGCGCCGGAATCGCTCGACCCGTAGGCGGCCACGGCTTCCTTCTCCTCGGCCAGTTCACGGCCCTTGATCGACAGGTTCACCTTGCGCGACTTGGCGTCGATCATGGTGATCCGTGCATCCACCTTGTCACCGACCGCGAACCGTTCCGGGCGCTGTTCGCTGCGGTCGCGGCTGAGCTCGGCCTTGCGGATGAAGCCCGGCACACCGTCGCCGAAGACCACCCGGATCCCGTTGTCGATGATCTCTTCGACCGTGCAGGTCACGATGTCGCCCCGCTTGTGGTCGCGGGCATGGCTGAACGGATCGTCGGACAGTTGCTTGATACCCAGGCTGATCCGCTCCTTGTCGACGTCCACATCCAGAACCAGGGCCTTGACCATGTCGCCCTTCTTGAACTCGGCGATGGCTTCTTCGCCGCTGCGGTTCCAGTCGATGTCCGAAAGGTGAACCATGCCGTCGATATCGCCTTCCAGGCCAATGAACAGGCCGAATTCGGTGATGTTCTTGACCGCGCCTTCGACCGCGCTGCCGGCCGGGTGGCGGTCGGCGAAACCGTCCCACGGGTTCTCCAGGCATTGCTTCAGGCCAAGGCTGATGCGGCGCTTGTCGGGGTTGACTTCCAGGACCTGGACCTCGACTTCCTGGCTGGTCGACACGATCTTGCCGGGATGGACGTTCTTTTTGGTCCAGCTCATCTCCGAGACGTGGACCAAGCCTTCGACGCCGGCTTCCAGTTCCACGAAGGCACCGTAGTCGGTGATGTTGGTCACCCGGCCGTTCAGCTTGACGCCGACCGGATACTTTGCGGCGACGCCGTCCCACGGGTCGGCTTCCAGCTGCTTCATGCCCAGGCTGATCCGCTGGGTTTCGGGGTTGAGCCGGATCACCTGTACCTTGACGGTCTGGCCGATGCCTAAGGCTTCCGACGGATGGTTGATGCGACGCCAGGCCATGTCGGTGACATGCAACAGGCCGTCGACCCCGCCCAGATCCACAAAGGCGCCGTAGTCGGTGATGTTCTTGACCACGCCTTCCAGGACCTGGCCCTCCTGCAGGCTGGCGATCAGCTCCGAACGGGCCTCGGCGCGGCTCTCCTCCAGCACGGCGCGGCGCGAAACCACGATATTGCCGCGGCTACGGTCCATTTTCAGGATCTGGAAGGGCTGCGGAATGCCCATCAACGGGGTGATGTCGCGCACCGGGCGAATGTCGACCTGGCTGCCAGGCAGGAAGGCCACGGCGCCGGACAGGTCGACGGTGAAGCCGCCCTTGACGCGGCCGAAGATGACGCCCTGGACCCGCTCATTGGCTTCGAACGACTTTTCGAGTAGCGTCCAGGCCTCTTCGCGCTTGGCCCGCTCGCGGCTCAGCACCGCCTCGCCGGCGGCATTCTCGATCCGGTCGAGATAGACCTCGACCTCGTCGCCCGCCTTCAATTCGGCCGGCTGGCCGGGCGAGCTGAATTCCTTGACCGCGACGCGGCCTTCGCATTTCAAACCGACATCAATGATCGCCATGTCGTTTTCGACGGCGACAACCATGCCCTTGACAACGGTGCCTTCCAGGCTGCCGCCGTCACCAAAGCTCTCGTCGAGCATCGCGGCAAAGTTTTCTTCGGGTAATTGGTTGGGGCCGCTCTCGGCGGCGGTGGTTTCCGACATTGGGTTTCCTTAGCTTTCCCTCAGGTTCGTGTCAGCCGGCATTGCTGCACGGCAAGCCACGCCTGGGTGGACGCCCCCTGGGGGCGGACACACAAGCCTGGCGGTTCATGTTCATCTCTCCGCGGCGTCGGGCCGCATGCGGCCTCGCACCTCTCATTCGGGCTTTGCCCCAGCCTTGCCGACAAGCGCCAAGGCCGCTTCAAAGGCGGCTTCTATACCCAAATTCGAGGTATCAAGCAAGAGCGCGTCTTTGGCCGGCCGCATTGGTGCTGCCGCCCGTTCGCGATCCCGTTTGTCGCGTTCCTGCAAATCGCGTAGCACATCCGACGCCACCGGTGCAAGGCCGGCGGCCTGCAACTCAAGGAATCGCCGTTGCGCACGGGCCTCGTCACTGGCCGTGACATACAGTTTGACGTCGGCGTCGGGGAACACATGGGTGCCGACGTCGCGGCCGTCCAGCACCGCGCCGGCCTGGCCATCCGGCGGGTTGCGCCCGAAATTGCGCTGGTAATCCAGCAGTGCCGCCCGGACGTCCGGATGGGCCGAAACCTTGCTGCTGGCCTGGGCCACATCAGGGGTGCGCAGGTCCGTGGCCGCCAGGTCGTCGGCGGTCAGCGCGCCGGCCGCCTGGGCCGCGGCCGCGGCGTCTTCGGGATGACCACCGCCGCGCAGCAGCTTGGATGCGACGGCGCGGTACAGGCTGCCGGTGTCCAAATAGGCGAACCCGAAATGCGCGGCCAGGCGCTTGGCCAGGGTTCCTTTGCCGGCCGCCGCTGGCCCATCGACCGCGATAATCATGCAGGACCCGTGAATTCGGCGCCGATCCCGGCCATCAGCCCGGCGAAGCCCGGGAAGCTGGTGTCGATCGGCGCCGCGTCGTCAATAACGACCGGCGCCTCGGTCGCCAGGCCCAGGACCAGGAAGGACATGGCGATACGATGATCGAGGTGGGTGGCAATTGTCGCGCCGCCGGCGGGTGGGCCCTTGCCGGTGATGATCAGGCCGTCGGGCAGCTCTTCGACCGCGACACCGGCCGCCGCCAGGCCGGTGGCCATGGCGGCGATGCGGTCGCTCTCCTTGACCCGTAACTCCTCCAGCCCCCGCATGACGGTTCTGCCGGCCGCGCAGGCTGCGGCCACGCACAGGATGGGATATTCGTCGATCATCGATGGGGCCCGTTCGGGCGGCACCTCGATCCCGGTCAGTTCGGCTGCCTCGACCACCAGGTCCCCGACCGGTTCGCCGCCAAACTCGCCTTGGTTTTCGATTTTGACCGCCGCGCCCATGTCGATGAGTGTCTGAAAAAGTCCCCAGCGCAGCGGGTTGAGCCCGACCCGGGGCAAGCGGATCGCCGAGCCTGGCACGATCGTCGCCGCCACGGTCGGGAAGGCGGCCGAGGACGGGTCGGCCGGCACGGTCAGCACGCAGGGCGTCAGTTCGGGCCGGCCGGCCAGGCGGATCCGGCGGCCACCCTCGGCCAGGTCCTCGACCGCGATGTCGGCGCCGAACGCCCGCGCCATGGTTTCGGTATGGTCGCGGGTGGCGCGCGGTTCGATCACAACGGTCTCGCCGGGCGCCTGCAGGCCGGCCAGCAGTACCGCCGACTTGACCTGGGCCGACGCGACCGGCAAGCGGTACTCGATCGGCAGCGGAGTTGCGGTGCCACACACGCTGAGCGGCAGGCGGCCGCCTTCGCGTGCGGTGAACACGGCCCCCATTTCCGCCAGGGGGGTGATGATCCGCCGCATCGGCCGGCCGCGCAGCGACGCGTCGCCGGTAAAGAACGTGGTTATGTCATGGCCGGCCGCCAGGCCCATCAGCAACCGGACGCCGGTGCCGGAATTGCCCATGTCGATGACCTGGTCGGGTTCGCCGAAGCCGCCGACGCCGACCCCGTCGACCGTCCATCGGCCCGGGCCGGTCCGCTCGATCACGGCGCCGAAGGCGCGCAGCGCCGCCGCCGTGGCCAGCACGTCCTCACCTTCCAGCAGGCCCTCGATATCGGTTCGGCCGACGCTCAAGGCACCGAACATCAGGGCCCGGTGCGAAATCGATTTGTCGCCGGGCACGGTCAATGTGCCCTGAAGCGGTGCGTGCGGCGCGGCGGCGGAAAGTGGGCGGTTGGGCACGGCCTGGGACCCGGTTGCGGAGCGGTTGCTGATTTCCATGAAATATGCGGCAATCGTGCGAATTTCATGTTGACAGGGACGCAGTCTTTACCACAATCGCGCCGCCGCCGCCACCGGTAGCGCAGGCCCCCTGAGGCCGACCGGAATTGCGGTGGTGTGACCGGTGCGGGCCGTTCCGGCGCTGTCGACCGATTTCGGCCGGCCGGAGTGCCGAAAGCACGGACACCTGGTGGGCACGAAGGAGATTGAGGGAAGCGCGATGGTGGAAGATCCCCGGGGTAGCAAGCGCCACTGCGCATCGTGCGGCAAGATGTATTACGACCTCAACCGGCCTGAGCCGACCTGCCCGTCCTGCGGCACGGCCTACACGCCGCCCAAGCCCAAGGGACGCGCCGCGGCCGCCGCCAAGCCGCCCAAGCCGGTGGTCGCCAAGGCAAAACCGGCCAAGGACTCGGACAAGGTCGATGAATTGGACGAGGTCGATGACCTGGACGAGGATCTCGACGTCGAGGATAGCGATGACGATCTGATCGATGACGACGAAGACATCGACGATGGCGACGACGACGTATCCGGGGTCATCGACACCAAAATCGGCGACCAGGAAGACTAGGTCGCATCACCGCCGACCCGGCGGCGGACAGCGGGATTTTTCGCTTGCAACCGGCACCGGCCGGCCCTAAGTTGCGCGGCCTGGACCGGGCCGCCGACCGACGGCCCGTGTCTTCCCGACCGATGGGGCCGTAGCTCAGTTGGGAGAGCGCTTGAATGGCATTCAAGAGGTCAGGGGTTCGATTCCCCTCGGCTCCACCATCCACTCTCCATATTTCTGCGCACCACAGGGTGTCGCGGAGATAGTTCAATAATTCCGAAGACATAGCCAGACCTGGCCGCCACTATTGTGGCTCGGAGACGGCATTTTGCCGCGAATATGACCTAGTATTCCCGACCGTCTCCGGCGGGTAATTATTTGACCACTATATTGGGGGCGAGAAGCCTAGGGATGGTGGCGGGATGCAAGGAGTTTGCGCTGTTCCGCCCAGGAGGCAGGCAAGTCGGAGAGCCTTTTCAGGCGCGAGGCCGTCAGGTCGACCGGTTGTCGTCCTTCGACGATCGCCTGGACGATATCCGGTGCCAGGAACGCCAGCGGCAGGATGCGACTGATGTCGGTGCGATCGACGCCCAGTCGAGCCGCCAGGTCCGAGACCGATGCCACCTCTCCTTTGGAGAGTTTGCCGAGCCAGTCCTGGGCCTGGGCGACGACCGCGACCAGCTTGGGGTCGGGAGAGCCGGGCATGGTCGAAGCGCCCTCGATGACCATCTTCAACTCGACGCCGCGGCGTTTCAGGCTGATCGGCAGCTCGATACAATGCTCGGCGCCATCTGCCGAGAAGGGCGTGTTTGCGCCGTCCTTCCGATCCGTCAGTGACCCTTCAAGTTCTCCAGCACGGATGTGAATGCGAAGCCCATCCGAACGCACTTCGTTGCGATAGATGAAGGTGCACAACAACCTGGGCATTGTCAGAGCAAACCAGATTGAGGTGGGCGTCAGCATTCGGTAGTTTTCGTCGATGCGCAATCCGTTTCGTTATTTCAACAGTTCACCCGAAGTGATCCGCCTCGCGGTGATGATGTATATTCGCTATCCGCTCTCGCTGCGGCAGGTAGAAGATCTGCTGTTCGAGCGAGGCATCGACATCTGTCATGAAACGGTGCGGTTTTGGTGGAACCGGTTTGGTCCAATGTTCGCGGCCGAAATCAGGAAGAAGCGATCTGTTGGTTTGCGTGGTTGCACGCAATGGCGATGGCATGTTGACGAGGTCTTCGTGAAGATCAATGGGCAAAGGCACTATCTCTGGCGGGCGGTTGATCACGAAGGCGAAGTGCTTGAGGTCTTTGCCACCAAGCGCCGGAATCGCAAGGCTGCGCTGAAGTTTCTCAAGCGAACGATGAAACGCTATGGCAAGCCGAAGGCCATCTTCACGGACTAACTTCGCTCGTACCGAGCCGCAATGATAATGATAGGCAATGCCGGATCTCAGGAATGCGGTCGCTGGCTCAACAATCGTGCCGAAAATTCGCATCAACCGTTCCGGCGACGAGAGGGGGCGATGGCAAAGTTCAGGGACGTTAAGACGCTTCAGAAATTCGCCTCAGTCCACGCCTCAATCTACAATCATTTCAATCAAGACCGTCACCTCAATCGCCGCATCATCTTCAAACAAAACCGTTCTGCCGCCCTAGCCGAATGGCGTCAGCTGGCAATCTGATCGCATCAGACCGGCGCCCTTCTCAGGCCGGTTCAATTTGCTCTGACAATGCCGGACCGCCATCTCAACCGCCGAGACATCTTCAAACAGAACCGTTCCGCCGCTCTGGCCGAGTGGCGCGATTTGATGGCTTGAGCATCTTTGACGGAAGCGTTTCCACGTCTCGTAATTTTACTCTGACAAAGCCGTATCGAGTGCTAGCGGCTGTCGTCGAGCTCGATCAGTCCCGGCGTCGCTAGAACAGCCTCGACCACGGCTTTCTGTCCACCTTTGACCTGCTCGTAGACCAGCTTTCGGGCGGTTTTCGCCTCGCCGGCGAGAAGCGCATCCATCAGTTCGAGATGTTCCGTCTGAAAGTGCTCGCCCAGGCTCACGGGCTTGAGGCACAAGTGCAGGATGCGCTCAACTTCCGACAGCAACTGGTAGATAACAGCCGTCAGTTTGCGATTGCCGGAGGCTTCGGCGACGAGGGTATGGAACGTGCGGTTGGCCTCGAGGAAGTGGGCTTGGCTCTCCTCATTCCCCGGTTCGTAGGTGACATTGCAAGATTCCCGCATGCGAAGGACTTGATCGCCGGTGAGGCGACCCGCGGCCAATTCCGCGGCGCGTGGCTCCAGGACCAGCCTGAGCTGAAACAGGTCCTGAATGTCGTGCATGGTAATAGGGGCGATCCGGTATCCACGCCGGGGCATCGCTTGCACCAAACTCTCCTGCCCAAGCCGTGTCAAAGCAGCACGGATCGGGGCCTTGCTCATTCCTAGACGGGTGCAGAGTTCGCTTTCCGTGACGGCTTGGCCCGGGGCCAGGGTACAGCGGACGATTTCCTCGCGCAGCTTCCGATAGGCTGTCTCATTCAAGGTCAGGTCATGGTCCGGGGTATCAGGATTCCCGAGAACAGTTTGGTGATTTGACATTCCAGTTGCAGTCACAGATCCGTTACCCGTTTGCGAGATTCAATCCCCTCGGAACTATACCAAATTTTGGCTCTTTGAAGAAGCCCTCGGTTTAAAGCGGACACTGCAAGATGCCTGTACGGTACATGTTATCGCATTGGACTCTATATTAAAATGTCAATTGTCTCAATTTCTCGAAAATATACCAAGAATCGCCCACAAAGAATCTTATTGACTCCGATAATTCGTATTGACATTTTAGATAGAGCGCCGACGTTCAACGGAAAAATCGGCAAAAACGGCGAGTTTTTCGATATCTAAGGGAGATATACCTTGAAAAAGTTTCAGATAATTGCACTGTCATGTCTACTTGGAATGTCAGTGATGGAGGTCAATGCCTCCGACATCTCTTTGCGCATGTCCACGTTTTCGAAAGAAACCGCTATCTACTACGCCTGTATGGCCAAACCTTTTGCTAAGACGGTTGGCCAGATGACGGGCGGCCGGGTCAAGATCGAGGTCCTGCCCGGGGGCGTGCTGCATCATCCATTCAAGGGATACCAGGCGGTCAAGGACGGGCTGGTCGACATGACGCATGCCCATCCGGTGTTCATCAAGTCGGAAGACCCGACCAACAGGATCTATTCCCTTGGGCCGGCGGGCGTCGGTGCGGATTCCATCCTCTACTACACCTACAACTCGGGTTTCGAGGATCTGTGGACCGCATATCGCCGGGAACGGTCGGGGCTGCAGCCTCTTTTCCTCGGAATCACGCCGACCGAGCTGTTCGGGCATGGCCATGCGAAGATCAAGACCGGCGCCGACCTCAAGGGCGTGCGGTATCGGATCCTCGGTGAATGGGGAAAGGTGTCGAAGGACAAATACGGTGCATCACCGGTCGTCGTTCCGGGATCCGAGCTGTTCGGCATGCTGGAAAAGAAGGCGATCGATCTCATGGAGTATTCGATCCCGAGCCAGAACATCAAGGTCGGCTACAACGAAATCGCCAAATACATCATGTATCCCGGCTTTCATACGCCGGCCGCGCGCTTTGAATTGGTCCTGAAAAAAGAAAAGTGGGACTCCTTCCCCGATGACGTCAAATCGGCCATGCAAGCGGCCGCGAAGCTCACCACCGTCGACTGCTTGACCAAGCTGATCCACGCAGACCTGGCGGCGATGAAAAAACTCGAAGCCGGCGGCAACGAACTGGTCGAGCTGGATCCGGCGTTCGTCAAGGAAGCCGAGGAAGCGGTTTTGGTGCGGTTGAACGCCATCGCCGACGAGGCGGAGGCGGCGGGAAATCCCTGGCCGCGGAAAGTGCTGAATTCCGAGCGGGAGTTCAAGGCGCACTGGCAAGCGAACTCGAAATACCTGTTCGTGACCGGCAAATAGCCCGACCGACGCATCGAAAACGCCCCAGTGTGGAGGAGGAGTGACCCGTCGTGTTCAAAATCGATGCCGCAATGGATCGGATCAGCGAATGGTTCGGCTCGGTCGCGATGGCGATGGCGCTCACCATGATGGGTATCACCATCTTCGAGGTGGTCGCGCGTCGGTTCTTCGACGCGCCCACCATCTGGTCCAATGACATGATCTACATGCTGAACGGATCTCTTTTCATCCTCGGCGGGGCGAGCACGCTGCTGCACTGCCGGCATGTGACCATCGACATTTTCGTGAGCGGGCTGAACGCCAGGGTCCGCCATTGCATTCTTGGCGGGATCTTCGGATTCCTCCTGGTTCCGGCGTTCGGGCTAATCGGCTTCATCGCGTTCAGGAAAACCGTCGCGGCGTTTCTGAGCGGGGAGACGGAAACGGTGAGCGCCTGGGAACCATTGCTTTGGCCGTACCTGCTGACCATCGCTGTCGGTTTGTTCGCGCTGACGATGCAACTGCTTACTCAATCGATCAGACATCTAATACGCGTTTTCGTCGGCGGTGATCTGGCGAACGTCTATGTCATGAACGAGACGACACCGTCGTTTGAACCGGAGTCCGACCAATGATCGGCGGAGAAGTGCCGGCGCTGATGTTCGCGGGACTCTTTGTCCTCATCTTCATCGGCATTCCGGTATCGTTCAGCTTTCTGCTTGTCGCGACCGCCGCGGGTCTGCTGGCTTTTCCGCCGCTCATCGCCGCGACCCAGGTTCACAACCTGTTGGTGACGATCGCGTCCAATTGGCTGCTGTCGGCGGTTCCACCGTTCATTTTCATGGGCTACGTCCTCGAGCATTCCGGCATCGGCCGTATTCTGTTCAATGCGATCAGAGACCTGCTGGGTCCCGTACCCGGCGGAATCGCACTCACGACAATGGTGATGGCGGGATTGTTCGCCGCCACCACCGGTATCGTGGGTGCCGTCGAAATCCTCATCGGGGTGCTGGCCATTCCGGCGATGATGCGCTTGAAATACTCGAAGTCGCTCATCTCCGGCACGATCTGCGCGGGCGGCTCACTCGGTACCATGATTCCGCCGACGATCGTCGTCGTGATCTATTCGTCGGTCGCCTCGATTTCCGTCGCCCGACTGTTCGCGGCCGTGCTGTTTCCGGCCATGCTCATGGTCGGCCTGTTTCTTGTCTATATCCTCGGCCGCTGCATTATCAACAAGGCGGATGGAGGCGAACGCTGGACACCGAGCGCGGACAAGACCCTCGCGATCCGAATGCTCGCCGCGCTGAAAGCTATCGTTCCGGTGGCGTTCCTGATCGGCCTGGTGCTCGGATCCATCCTGATGGGATTCGCATCGCCGACCGAGGCGGCGTCCCTGGGCGCGGCGGGGGCCCTTGTCCTTGCCGCGGTCAATCGGTCCTTGACCTTCAGTGTCGTCCGCTCGGCACTGCGCGAAACCGTGTGGCTGTCCAGCATGATCCTGCTGATCGTCGTTGGCGGTAAGGTCTTCAGCGCGGTTTTTCATCTGCAAGGCGGGAACGGGCAGATCGCCGATCTGGTTGCCGCCATCGATCCCGGGCCGGCGGGGGCCATCGCGCTGATGCTGATCCTGGTGTTCTTCGCCGGGTTCGTTTTCGACTGGGTGTCCGTCGTTCTCATCTCGCTGCCGATCTTCATTCCGATTCTGGTTGCCTTCGAGGTCGATCCGATCTGGTTCGCGACAATGATGATCGTGGTCATTCAGACCTCCTACCTGACACCTCCGATGGCGCCGTCCATCTTCTATCTCAGATCCATCGCGCCGCCCGAGATCGGATTCATCGACATGTATAAAGGCGTGATGCCTTTCATTATCTGCCAGTTGATCGTTTTGCTGGCGGTGATCGCCTTCCCGTCCTTGGCAACGTGGTTGCCGTCGCAGATCAAAGTCTATTGATCGAATCAGTTTGGACTAGAGGATCCATTATGAGTGAACCAACGGAAAACCATTCGGAGCTCCGCGAGGACGTGAAAGCGATCCTTTCGGAAGCGGTAATTTGCGATCATACGCTGCCCTATGCGGGTCCGCCCGAGGAAGAGATCGTCCATCACAAGAACGCCGGCGTCTCGTTCGTGTCGATTACCATCGCGTCCGATATGAATCCGTCGTTCACATCGGCCATGGAGCGCCTAGCTCGCGAGCACAAATACTACGGCACGAATGACGACTTTGTTCTGGCGAGCAGCGTGAACGACATTTACCAGGCCAAAAAAAACGGAAAGCTGGCTATCGGCTTCCACTTCCAAGGCACGGAACCGATTCGGCGCGATCTCGACAACGTGTGGGCGTTTCGCGCCTTGGGGGTGCATTGGATGCTGCTTGCCTACAACTGGCAGAACAACGCTTCCGTCGGGTGCATCGAGGCGCAGAAAAGGGATATCGGATTGAGCGCTTTTGGGCGGCAGCTGATCCAAGAGATGAACGCCGCCGGCATGATCGTCGATCTGTCGCACACGGGCCGGCGCTGTACCCTGGAAGCGATGGAGCTCTCGGCCAAGCCCTGCATGTTCTCTCACTCCAATGTTCTGGACAGGTTTTCACACCCCCGAAACATTGATGTGGAACAGATGAAGGCGCTTGCCCAGACGGGTGGCGTGATCGGGGTCACCGGCGTCGGCGAGTTCATCGGAGAGAAGAAGACCGTCAAGGCGGAGACCGTCTTTCATCACATCGACAGCCTGGTCCAGGAGATCGGTCCCAAACACGTCGGATTGGGGCTCGACTACATGTCGGACATCACATGCAAGGCCGTGATCAACAAGTTGAAAGGCGATCTGAGCAAAGTGGGCATGTCGCCCCTGCCTTGGCCGTTCCTGCATCCCTCCCAACTCGGCGAACTGGTCGGCGCGATGATCGATGCCGGATACGACAATCCGTCGATACACGACATCCTGGGCGGAAACTTCCTGAGGGTCGCCGAGTCCTGCTGGTCGATTAGGAACTAGACCCTCGCTTTATCCAAGATTGAAAGAGCAACCACGATGAAACAATTCGATCACGTGATGAGCATCCATCCGGAATTCGAGCCGGTGGCGGCAAACTACAATCAGCTCGGTTTCAATTTGACCGACGTCACACACCACCCCACCGGCACAGGAAACCGTCTGGTTATTTTCCGCAGCAATTTCCTCGAACTTCTCGCCACGACCCGGCCCGAAAAGATGAACGATCGGAGCCGCGGGATGGTGGATGCCTATCTGCAGCATCGGACGGGCGTTTCCGGAATTGCCTTCGTGTCCGAGGACCAAACCAGGGACTACGAGGAATTCGAGGCAAACGGCGTTCCCAACCTGATGAAGCATGACTTTCAGCGCCCCGTCACGCTTCCCGACGGCAGCCAGGGCGTGGCCGATGTCGAAGTGGTTTTTTCAAGAAAAATGGAAACACCCCTGGTCTTCTTCTTCACTTCGCATCAGAAACGCCCGGAAGCGATTTGGCAGCCGGCTTGGCAAAAACATGCCAACGGGGCGACGGATATCCTCGAGGTCGTGTCGGTCGAAAGTTCCGATCAGGCTCATCTGGCCAACTACCAGACGGCGGTTCTGGGTGCTGAGAACACCTCCCGCGAGAACGGCACGACAACCGGACGTGTCGCCAATGGCTACTCCCTTTCCGTGTTGACGCCGACGGGCTTGCAAGAACGTTATGCCTGGGCGGGTCTGCGGTGCGAGGACCATGCAGCCTACTCCGCTGGCCTCGTCATCAGGTGCGAGAACCTGGAATTCGTGAGACAGGCGGTGGCCGAGCACGCGATCCCGGCGACATGCCGGGACCGGGACATACTTGTCGACCCCGAATGGACGGGCGGCACGTTCCTGCATCTGGTCGGGTAGGGCGGATCATGAATCCAGCCGAGATTTTGTCGCGCCCATTGACCATCAAGGGAGTCACGATCCGCAACCGGATCATGTCCACGGCCCACTCCTCCGGGTTCGTGCAGGGCGGGCTGCCGCAGGAGCAATACCGCCTGTACCATCAGGCGAAGGCGCGTGGCGGCATCGGTTTGACGATGATCGCCGGCACGTCCTCCGTCACGCCGGACAGCCCGAACAAGGAAGCCGGGCACGTCGATCTGTCGACAGATGAAGCCATCCCTCATTTCAAGAAACTGGCCAAGGTGATTCGCGACGAGGGTGCCAGCGTGTTCGCCCAGATCGGGCACATGGGCCGACGGGCGATTTGGGACCGTGACAATTGGTTGCCGATCGTCTCGGCCTCGACGATCCGGGAGCCGACAAACCACTCGTTTCCAAAGGCCGCCGAAGACTGGGACATCCGCCGGATCGTCGAGGCGTTCGGCCAGGCGGCCCTGCGCTGCAAGCAGGGGGACATGCAGGGTGTCGAAGTGGGCGGCGCCTATATGCACCTTGTGGAACAGTTCCTGTCGCCGCTGTCCAACGATCGCACCGATGCCTACGGCGGTTCGCAGGAGAAGCGAAGCCGATTCCTGATCGAGATCCTGGAGAGCATCCGGACGGTGGCCGGAGACGACTTTGTCCTCGGTGCGCGGTTGTCCGGCGACGAGTTGCGTAAAGGCGGTCTCGACCAGAAAGAGGCGATTGTCTTGTCCCGCGATTTGGTCGAAAGAGGACTGGTCGACTACCTCAGCATCATGGGTGGCGAAGCCCAGGATCATATCTCCCATCCCACCGCGATGCCGGGTATGTCCTACCCCGTTGCCCCCTTCGTCTATCTCGCGGGCGCCGTCAGGAAGGAAGTCGACGTTCCGGTCTTCCACGCGCAACGCATCACCGATGTCAGGACGGCGGCACGGGCCCTGAGCGACGGTCTGGCGGACATGATCGCCATGACGCGCCCGCACATGGCGGATCCGCATATCGTCAACAAGATGATGGAGGGACGGGAAGAGGACATCCGTCCATGCATCGGCGCCAACTACTGCATCGACCGTTTCTACATTCGCGGTCAGGCCAGGTGCCTGCACAACCCGGCGATGGGACGCGAGGCGGAAATTCCCTACGAGTTCGAGCGCGCGGACACGAAACGCCGCGTGGTCATCGTCGGCGCGGGCCCCGCCGGACTGGAGGCCGCGCGGGTCTGCGCCCATCGCGGTCACGACGTGGTGCTGTTCGAAAAATCCGATCAGACCGGCGGCCAAGTGAACATAGCGGCCAAGGCGCCGCGTCACGAGGCCTTGGCGAACGTGACCCAGTGGTTGGAGCTGCAGGTTCGGAAATTGGGTGTCGACCTCCGACTTAACACGTCGGCGGACATGTCGATGGTCGCGGGCGAAAATCCGGATGTCGTTATCGTCGCGACCGGCGGAACCCCGGGTACAGCCGGCGTCAAAGGTGCCGAGCATGCGGTTTCGACGTGGCAAGTGTTGAACGGCCAGGTCGAGTTGGCGGAAAACGTACTAATCTACGACGACAACGGTGAGCACCAGGCGCCGATGTGCGCCGAATTCATGGCCGAGCGCGGGGTCAATGTCGAGTTCTTGACCCACGACCGTGCCATGGGCCAGGACATCGGCCTGACCGAGGCAGCGCTCTACCGCAAGAACCTCTACCGGCTCGGCGTACTGTTCACCCCGGACCAGAAGCTGATCGAGATCTATCCGGAAGACAACCGCTTGGTCGCCGTGCTTCAGAACGCCTATACGGATGACGAGGAGGAGCGGGTCGTCGATCAGATTGTCATCGAAAACGGCACCATGCCCGCAGACAAGATCTATTTCGATCTGAAGGCGCAAAGCCGGAACTTGGGAGAGGTCGATCTGCAGGCGTTCGTCGACGGACGCCCACAAGATGTGAACCGTAATCCGGACGGTACGTTCGATCTGTTTCGGATCGGTGACGCGGTCACATCGCGGAACATCCACGGTGCCATCTACGAGGCAGTGCGCCTATGCAAAGCCTTGTAGAGATTTCGGGGGTGATCTTTGCCGGCGGCTTGGCACTAACCGGCGTCGGAGCCGTGCGCCGAATCATCCGTTGGATGCAGGGTCGGCCCGCCGGGGCATTCAACCGCGGCGACCTGTTTCGACTACCACGGCGCTACCTCGTCGATGTCCATGGTGTCGTGGCCCGCGACCGCCTCGCTGCGCGCATGCACGTGTTCGCGGCAGGTGGATTCGTCGCCACTTGTGTCTTGGTTTTTCTGACCCTGGTGTTGGGGTTTACCGTGCTGGCCCTTCCTCTCGTCATCGCCGCCTTGGTGATGCTGACCGGTGCCGGCATGGCTGCTTGGAGACGTTGGCGGAAACGGCCTCAGCGATTGCCTTCGGGCGCGCATGATCTTGTTCCGGCGGCCCTGGCCCTGTTTGCCATTTACTACGGGGGTGCCGCTTCGGCACTACTCTTCGACCTCAACTTGGCGTCGAACGGATGGGCGAATCCGGCGATTTCACTAGTCGGAGTTCTGGGCACCGCTTTTTTTCTTCCCGGGCTCACGATCGGACCCATGCGCCATGCGTTTGCTGGTGCCGTGCACCTGGTTTTCCATCCGCGGCCGCAGCGGTTCGGAGATGCCACGGAAAAGCGGGACATGGCACCTGTTTCTGGTCTGCTCCCAATTAATCTGGATGACGACAAAATTGGTGCGCGCGCCGGAGTCGACTTTTCCCGGAAACAACTTCTGTCGTTCGATGCCTGCGTCCGCTGTGGACGCTGCGAGGCGGCCTGTCCTGCGTTTACGGCTGGCGCGCCATTGAGTCCAAGATCACTGATCATCGGGCTTTCGTTGGCAAACCCGCGCGAGACATTGATTGGCCGGGCGCTGTCCGCGGACGTGCTTTGGTCCTGCACGACCTGCCGCGCCTGCGTTGATGCGTGCCCCATGATGATCGAACACGTGGACGCCATCCTGGATCTCAGGCGCCGTCAGTGCCTTGAGAAAGGGGCACTGCCAGGAAAGGGTGCTGAGGTGCTTGAAAACCTGAAGCAGACCGACTCGGTGGGTGGCAGGAACCCGGCGGATCGGTGGTTCTGGGCGGCCGACCTGGATCTCCCGCTGGCCCGGGAAAAGGTAAGCGTGGACGTGCTGCTGTGGGTTGGCGAGTCCGGTTTCGATCTGCGGGGCCGGAAAACGTTGCGCGCGCTGGTCAAGGTGCTGCGGGCCGCAAACGTCGATTTTGCGGTCCTGGGTGAGCGTGAAGCCGATGTTGGAGACGTCGCCCGCC
Source organism: uncultured Sneathiellales bacterium (assembly GCA_964344385.1). Taxonomy (GTDB): domain Bacteria; phylum Pseudomonadota; class Alphaproteobacteria; order CAYFNG01; family CAYFNG01; genus CAYFNG01. The sequence continues at coordinate 583,033 of CAYFNG010000001.1, read as the reverse complement.
GCCTCGGCGACGAGGCGACGTTCGTCGAACTCGCCGCCCGCAACATCAGCACGCTGGACCAGCTGGAATTTCGACGAATCCTGACCACTGATCCGCACGTCTTTCATTGTCTTTACGGCGAATATCCGCGATTGGGTGGAACCTATGATGTCATTCACCACACCACGTTTATCGACGGCCTGCTGAAAGCGGGTCGAATTGAGGTGGCGCCGTGGCCGGAGAGCCGCCTGACCTATCACGATCCCTGCTATCTCGGCCGCTATAGCGGCGAGTACGCTGCGCCCCGCAACGTTCTCGGTGCCCTGGGTATTCCATTGGCGGAAATGCCGCGCAACCGATCCAGTTCGTTCTGCTGCGGCTGGGGTGGTGGAACACCCTTCACGGAGCCGCCCGTCCAGGCTCGAATTCCCGACCTCCGCATGGCTGAAGCACGTGATCTGGGCGTCGGAATCATCGCCGTTGCCTGCCCGAACTGTGCGGTCATGCTCGAAGGCGTTCCCGAGCCCAGGGCTGAAGTCATCGACATCGTTGAACTGGTCGCCGACGGGCTCCACGACTACCGTGACGAAGGGGCAGAGCGTTGAGTGCGCGCCGACGGACCGTGCTAGCGGCAGCCTTCCGGTATCGGCGGTGGGCCGGTGCAAGATCTGATCCGCGGGCTATGCGCGCCGCCATGGAGGGTGGCGGCGCGGGGCGTCTGGAAACGGCCTCTCGCGTGCGCAAGGATCCCTGGGTCCGTCGTCGGGTTCTGATACAGGGCCCGACTGGTCGACCGCGTTTGGACCCGCAACGTTTGGGTGCAGGTCTCGACACACTCGCACAGGATGGCCCACGGGAAGACTTGAACCCGCTGCGTGTTGTCGACGAACCGTCGTTCCTGGTTGCCGCGGTGTTACCTCAGGTACGCAACCGGCTGACAAACGGGGAGCGGTCGCTGTTGGGGATCGCCCTTAAGTTGGCCGGAGAGGGCGGCGCGACGCTGGCCTGTCTGCCAACCGAGATGGCGGAATTGTCGGATGCCGGTGCTGACCGCGTGCTCGCAATTTCCACTCTCGTAACGTACTGGCCGGATGCCGCGGCGGCCGTCCTTCAGGACAAGATTTTGGATGGTACCGTTCGGCACGTGGTGCTCCCCGACGATACGGACGGCCGCCATATTGCACTCCGTCTGGCCGCCGCGCTCGACCTGCCATGCGCCCTCGGTGTCTTGGAATCTCCAGCGTCCGTTGTGCGCAGACGCGCCTACGGCGAGTCGATCGATCTGTCCATGCCGATACCGCCCGTCATGACCGTCAGCGAGGGCGTCGGGCGCCCGGTTTCGGGGCAACGTTTCGAAGCCAGAAAGATCGATGTGAACCTCGGTTCCATTGGAGTGCCCCCCATCAAAGACCTGGGCTTTATTTCGCAGGTTGCGGACCAGATCGAACTCGAGGAAGCGCCCTTCATTCTTTCCGGTGGGGCAGGAATTTCCGACTGGAAATCGTTCGAACGAGTCGCAGAGAAGCTGAACGCGACACGGGCCGGAACCCGCGTGGTTTGCGATGCCGGCCACCTGCCGCGTGAGCGGCAGGTCGGCGCCTCCGGCCGCCTAGTCTCCGCGGACTGTTACGTCGCGCTCGGACTCTCGGGGGCGGTTCAACATCTACAAGGGATCGAGAATTGCGCGAACGTGATCGCCGTCAATTCGGATGCGCATGCACCGATCGTCAAGCGAGCCGACCTAACTTTCGTGACGGACGTCGATGCGGTGCTGTCGGCGCTGCTGTCCCAATTGGAATCCCGGTCATGAGCTTGCGAATCGCCGTTGCTGTCGCCCTGGGGCAGCACCCGGAGACGGGGCGAGCGCGCCGATGCGCTCTTTCCGCGCGGGCGCTCGAAATGGCGCTCCGGCTTTGCGACACGGTTGCGGATCGTAAAGTCGAGGTGGTTCATGCCGGCGAACGCAAGTCAGAGGCCTTGCGGGACTACCTTGGCATGGGGCCTGACCGGTTGGCCGTTCTGCCGGTCGTGGAGCAGCATGACATCATTCCGGCCTTGGCCGGCTGGTTCGAGATGCGCCGTCCGGATGTCATCCTGTGCGGGGCCCAAGCCCTGGACGGTGCGGCAAGCGGAGAGGTTCCCTATCGACTTGCCGCCAATCTGGGATATCCAATCATATCAAACGTCGTCGCCGTCGACGCCTTGGCTGACGACATTACCGTTGTGCAGGCCCATACCAAAGGTCGTCGGCGGAAACTTGGATCACGTCTGCCCATCGTTCTGACCGTGGCTCCGGCGGCTCCGGCACCCAGATATCCGGCCTATGCACTTTCCAAGCGCGGGCGGTTGGTTGAAGTAGATGCATCGAAACCACCGGTACTGTTCAACCCTCGCTACGAGTTTCGACCGGCATCGGCTCCCACGCGCGATGTCTTAAGAGCCGACCCCAATGCATCGGCCGCCGAAAGGCTGATGGCGATCGTGTCGACGGCGTCGGGCGGCGGTTCGACCGTGACCGGAGTTTCGGCTGAGGAAGCCGCCAAGAGGCTTCTGGAACACTTGGCTGAATTGGGCGTGTTTTCTGCCAGCCAAAGCCCAGCGGAAGATGAGAGGAATACAAACGATGGCCATCAAGCACATTGACCCCAATCCACAATTTTCTCAGGCGACGGTGCAAAACGGGCTGGTCTTCATCGCCGGCCAGATTGCCGATGACTGGGACGGTGACATCATCGGCCAGAGCCACGAGATCTTCGCCAAGATCGACGCGATCCTTGAAGAGGTTGGTAGCGACAAGTCGAAGCTGCTGTCGATGACCGTCTACATCAGGGATTTCGCCGACTACGCGGCCTACAAGGCCGAGTACGCCAATTGGCTCGATGCCGAGACGCTGCCGGCGCGGGCCACCGTCGCCGCCGAAATGCTGGATCCGAAGATCCTGATCGAAATCCAGGGTATCGCGGCGATCTGAGGGGATGGCCATGATCGATCCGAAGACCACACCCAAGATCTGTGTCTCCGACCTGGCGGCGTTGATGAACATGACCAATGTGAAGATCCTGGACTGCAGTTGGTATCTGCCGCAGGAGGTGCGCGATCCCCTGATCGAATACGAACTCGGTCATATCCCCGGCGGGCTGCTCTTCGATTGGGAGGCCTGCAGCGGCGACAACAGCACCGAGACTTGCCTCTATCTGCCGCCGCCCGAGCGATTCACCGCCTATGTGTCGGAATTGGGGATCGGCGATGACGACCTCGTCGTCGTCTACGACAACGAAGGGTTTCACACCATCGCCGCCCGGGCCTGGTGGATGTTCCGCGTGTTCGGGCACGACAACGTGGTGGCGCTGGATGGCGGGCTCAAAGCCTGGCAGCGGTCGGGTATGGCGATGGAAACAGATATGCCTGCCGCGCCCCAGCCGATCCAGCGCGGCGCCGCTGGGTTCAATGCCGGGATCGTCCGGACCTTCGAAGACGTTCTCGCTAACGTCGGCTCGCGCGCGGAGCAGGTCGTCGACGTGCGCTCCTACGAACGCTATCTCGGCACCGGCGCCAGCCACGACAAGCGGCCGGGGCACATTCCCGGGGCGATCAGCCTTCCCTTCGTCGATTGTCTCGACAAGGACACTAACTCGTTCCGCCCGATCGAGGAACTGAAGGAGAGGGGCGAAAACTCGGGTGTCGACATCGACAAGCCGATCATCGCTTACTGCGGCGGTGGCGGATCCAGCCCCGTCGTCGCCCTCGGCTACTATCTCCTCGGGAACCGGAACGTTGCGATCTACGACGGCGCCTGGGATGATTGGTGCATTCACGAGGACTCGCCGATCGAGCAGGGCGACGGGCCAAGCTCCGCGTGACCGACGGACAAATCGATACCTGCGGTCGTCCCGGACGGAACGTCCAAACCTCTGAAACGCTCTGATCGAAGGGGGCAGGTACGGTGTCGATCGGGAAACCGCACGGACAGGGGGCGACCAGTGAATTCGACTTGGCCATCGCGGACAGCCCTGGCCGTCATCAAAACATTTGGGACGCCTGAGGGCATCGCTTAATGGAGGACCTGGCCCATCACCCATTGATGTTATGCCGCTTGGCGCTTGTGGTTCAAGCGGCTGTTCTGGATAGTCAGTTTCTTGATCTTTTGCCTCCTTTCAATGATGGCGTGGTCTCTGCGGTAGTAGACGTCAGCAGGCGTAACGTTGTTCAGGCTCTCGTGGTAGCGGTGGTTGTTGTAATAGCCGACGAACCAGCCCAGCTGGTTCTCAAGGTCGCCGAGCAGGTAATAGTTCTCCAGCAGGACGCGGTTTTCCAGCGTCTGATGCCAACGCTCGATCTTGCCCTGGGTCTGGGGGTGATGCGGGGCACCACGGACATGATCCATGCCCTGACCCTCGAGCCATTCGGCGAGGTCGTGGGAGATGTAAGACGATCCGTTGTCCGAGAGCAGTCTTGGCTTGTGCATGACCTTTGCCTTGTCGCAGCCAGATGCCGTGAGCGCCAGTTTCAGGGTATCCGTCACATCGCACGCCTTCATGGTGGAACAAAGCTTCCATGCGATGATGTATCTGGAATAGTCATCGAGGATGGTTGACAGATAGAACCAACCCCAGCCCTGGACCTTGAGGTAGGTGAAGTCGGTCTGCCAGAGCTGGTTTGGCGCCGTCGTCTTGTCACGGAATTCGTCACTGGCCTTGATGACCACGAAGGCCGGGCTGGTGATCAAATCCTGGGCTTTGAGCAGCCGATAGACCGTCGCTTCCGAGACAAAATAGCCCTTGCTGTCCGTGAACCGGACGGCCAATTCCCGGGGCGACAGATCGGTCTCCTCCAGGGCAAGGTCGATAATGCTGGCGCGGACCTCATCTGGGATACGGTTCCATACCCGACCAGGATTGCTGTTACGATCCTCAAGGCCGGCTTCACCAAGGGCTTGGTAACGGTCGTACCATCTATAGAAGGTCGTCTTCGGGATACCGAGTTTCTCCAGGGTCCGCCGGACGTCAAGATGGGATCGCTCTACCAGGAGAATGATCTCGAGTTTCTCCGATGCGGGATACCTCATTCTTGGTCTCCCCCATCCCCGATCATGCTTTTTTTGAGAAGCCGGTTCTCCACCATCTGCTCGGCCAGCGCCTCCTTCAGGTCACGAGCTTCGGCTCGAAGCGCCTTCACTTCGGCACTGGTGGCCTGACGGGCCGTATCACCGGCCAGACGCTTCTTGCCGGCTTCAAGGAACTCCTTCGACCAGCTGTAGTACAGGCTCGGGGGAGGGCCCCGAACTGGGATAAGTCATTTGACTTGGGCTGTGATTAAGGCTGTGGCTTGAGGTGTGACTAAGGGTGTGACTTAGGCCGCCGCGGCGGTAGTGCAGCTTGGGCACGGGCGCCTGCGGCTCGGCCTTGAACTTGGCGCGCCAGTTGCCAAAGGCCTTCAGCGACAGCCCTTGCATCTCGCGATATTCCCGCTGATTGAGGTCGCTACGCTTCCAGGCCTCGTGATGCGTGCGCCAGAAGGCTTCTCCGTAGCTGGCCCGGGGCGCGGTTTCGTCCGTCATCTCGATCTCCTCTCGTTGAAAAACAGCAACGAAAACAGATCAGAAACGGACAACCCGCGCATAGTGTTCGTTCCCGGGACGCTTACCGCTTACCCTGATCCGACAATAAAATTCCCTGTTGCTGATTTAGAAATCCCTGTTCTTGTGCTTAGGGAATTCGTTAGCAAGTCAATGTAATTCCGATGGATATCGACGCTCAAACCACGCCAGGGACCTCAAATATCGCCAAATTCCCTGTATTTTCCCTGAAAACAGGGAAATCCGCCGCAGAGACCGGTTCGCACCTGCCTCCCTCCACCACCAATCCCCTTCCGATAAATCCGGTCATTGCGTGGCGCCTGGGATAATGGCGTAATTTCAAAGACATAGCTGCCTGTGGTAGAGCTGTTCCCGGCAACGGAGACAGCATGACCGGCTCAATTGCCGCTGTTCGCGCGCAAGTCTTCGTCGGCGGTTTTCGCGGTCATGCCGGTGTCTGGAGGTTCAGGAGCCTACGCTGCGCGGGCCAGGATGCGGGCAGGTTCAATTGCTTGAAGTGGGAGCGAGCACGGTCACTGTTGGTTCGCTTGGGTTTACCTTACCGATGGGTTGGGCAGAAGCTGGTTGTTGGCGTTCTTGACCCGGAGTGGACAGTGCCCCATTCATACTTTTTTCTCCCAAACTACGACGGATGTCGCGGCCAAAACTGGGAAATGGGCGTCAAGCCCTATCGCCAGGCGATTCAGCCTTTGGTAGACACCGGAAAAATGTCTGCGAAAATTTAGACGTAAAGCTTGCTCGGAACATGTAATGACGAGGAAGTGAAGGAAAAAACTGAATGCGCCGCCAAGCTTCCAAATCCTTTTATCCGGCGCTGGGAACCGCGTAGCAACATTTTGGGCGCTGTATTGCCGGAGCCCGTGCCAAAGATACAATGGTAAACTCGCGCCGTTCGGGACAAGGTGAACTTGTTGACCGCCCTTGGCTAGTGCCGATTGAGCGTTCGCAAGGGCGGCGGAATCATCTGGAAAGTGTTCCAACGCCGACACCGATATCACGATGTCATAAGGTCCTTTCAAATCGACCGTGGCAGCATCGCCGACCAAGAAATTTGGCTCGGGAAACGACTCGTTGTGTTCATACCTGAACCGATGATCTGAAATATCGACACCCGTATAAGATCCAAAATACCCAGCGTTTGCGAGGGCAAACCGCAAATGACCAGCACCACACCCAAGATCGAGAACGCGAACATTCGTGGGAGCGATAATCTTTGGTAGTTCGTGGGCAATAAAAAGAGCCATCTGCACGCGACTTGGGGATCCGTTTGTACAAGCGTGCTCAGCCAGCATCTCACGACTGGGTGCCCAGTGTTGCGATGACAAGCGAGTGGACGATCCTTTTAAATTACGCCAAAAATTGACAGCCAGATATCTAATCCGGTCTGTGGGGGCCAATCGCTCGTCGCCGTTTATTTCGTTCGACATGTTCGTTCTGGATAAAGCAAAGGGCTATAAACCAAGGTTCCAAGGGAACGATCAAATTCATCGTGGTTGTCGATAAGACAATAGGTATTGCGCGTCAATCAACCTTTCGCAACGGTTCGGAAGGTGTTGTCAGACAAGCTTGAACAGGTCCGCAAATGGTGACGGTCAGAAGCAGTCAGGCAGTTAACTAACGCCACTCGTTCAGGGCGGTGGCGTGGTCCTGTTTGAAGATGGCGCGGCGATTGAGGTGTCGGTTCTGATTGAAATAAGTGTAGATCGAGGCGTGGGCGGCGAACTGATGGTGGGTTATCATGCTCCTGAGTTGCGCCTTCGCTCTCTCTGGTCGTCGGAACGGTTGATGTGAGTTCTCCGCCCAATTGCCGTGTCAGAGTGCCTTGCGATTAGGTCCCACTCGGCTTGAAGTCACCGCTTGGTTCCAGAACCACGCCTTGGTTGCGGCAGAAAAGTTGGCAGGAGGCGCAGGATACGCACAGGTCCTGATTGAAGTCCGGGGGGTGGCCGTCGCGGGGTTGGATGGCGCCGGTTGGGCAGACGCCGACGCAGCGTTCGGCGCCGGTGCAATCAGCGGTGAAGGCGACCCTGCCAAACAGCTGGTTCCGTAGAGCCTGACGCTGTGTCTCGGAAACGCCCTCGAGCACCTGGAGCAACATGCGCCGGATCGCGGGCACCCGTTTGTCGCCATAGGCCCCCTGTTTGGGGGCGGACTGGAGGCGCGCCACCAGGGTTCTGGCGGTGCGCGCCGAACGGTCCCGCACTAGCGAGAACAACTGCCGGCGGGACATCGCCGGATCCTGGAAATCCAGGGTGTCCTGGGTCTCGGCAAGCCGGATGCGATGGCCGGGCACCAGTTCGTCCAGCCGGGCATGGGTCTCGGCCAGTCCGCCCGGGCTCGGCCCGTTGGGACAGTCCGCGCAATCCGTCAGGTTGAGCGTCAGGCCGTCGGTGAAGATCAGTGCCAGCAACACGATCAGTTCCGGATGGCCCAGATATCCGAGACAGGGCAGCCTGGCGTGGGCGGCGGTGTCGGGAATGCCCTGGCAGCCGAGCACCGGCCGCGGGTGCGCCGCCAGGTCAGTCAACACCTGGCGGAGCGAGAGTTCCGGCGCGGCCAAAGCGGCCGTCGGACAGACCGCCAGGCAGCGCAGGCAAAGGGTGCAGGCGGCGGCCGCGACCTGCATGCCGCCCTTGCCCCAGGACAGGGCGCTTGTCGGGCAGGCATCGCTGCACTTGGTGCATTCGTTCCGGGTACAGCGGTGGCGAACGCAACGCGACCGGTCAATGCCGACCGACAGTTCCGGGGCGAGCGCGAACAGGGCCCGGCCGCCAAGCGGGGCCATCCCCGTCACACCGCCCTGGTTTGTGACTGCAGGTCGCTGCGAACCAGGTTTCGGGTCAGGCGTGCGAGCTGCCGGTAGAAATCGGTTTGCGCCCCCTGTTCGACGGCCCTGGTGAACGGGTCGACCCAGCGCCCCAGACAGGTGCTCAGAAACGCGGCTTTCAGCTCCGCGGCTTCCGTGTCGCCGTTCTGGGCCAGCCGGTGGTTCAGCAGGTAGAGGAATTCCAGTTCGACGGCGATGTGGTCCGGCATCTCCAGGAACGCCGCGTCGACCTGAAAACCACTCTTGCCATACAGGGCCAGGGTGGCCTGGGTCGACGGCCCCATGACGGTGCTTTCACCGTCCAGATAGACCGAACCATAGGGTTTGGCCTCAATGCCGAAGGGCCCGAGAAACAAGCGGGTGTAGTCCAGGGTCAGCGCCGCCGGATCGGCATCCCGGAAACCGGCGCCGAGTGCAGCCGCATCAGCGGCCAGCGAAGCATCCAGTGTCGACAGCGCGTTTTGTAACTGGCTGAAAACATCTTCCTCCAGAAAGGCCGGTTCCGGTTCGTAATATAGGGCGCTGAGCAGCCGGTAGGTATTGGCGCGGGCCAGGAATTGGTCATTCATCTGGGTCATGGCGGTCACGTCCGGCAAAAAAAGGGGTGGGGCGTGAGCCCCACCCCGGATCATAGGCTACACGATCCCTAGACGGTAGGATCGTTGTAGCTGCGGATGTAGAAGACGTTGGGCTTGGTCCCTTCCTCTTCCTTCAGCACCGTCGCCTTGTGGGCGGCAAGGGCCTTGGAGATGGCGCTGTCGGGATCGTTCTGATCGCCGAAAATACGCGCATCCGACGGGCAAACCTCGACGCAGGTCGGCAGTTCGCCGTTGATGACCTTGTGGTAGCAGAACGTGCATTTTTCGATAATGCCTGCGTTCCGTACCGGCGGGTAATCACCGGAGTTGAACTTGTTTACCGTCGGTGGAACCGAACCCGAGGCCTTGGCCACGTCCGCACCACTGGAGGTGCAGCCGGGGATCGCCGCGTCTTCTTCGTGCCACTCGGGGTGAACCGTCTTCTTGAACTGGTTGAAGCTGATGACGCTGTATTCGCCACCTTCGTAGCTCTTCTCGCCCAGTTTCTGACTGCTGTATGGGCAGGCATCCAGGCAGGCGCCGCAGCCGATGCAGCGTTCCTGGTTGAAGATCGTGATGCCGTCTTCGGTCTTGAAGATGGCCTTCGGTTCGACCGGGCATTCGTCGACGCAGGCAGCGTCGGTGCAATGGTTGCACAGCACCGGCATCTGCGTATAGGTCACGTCGGGAAACTGACCCTCGGTCTTCATGATGAAGTCAGCCCAGTTGAAGCTCTGCCCGTCGGCGCGGGCCTGGGTGTTGTTTTCGGCCTTGCAGGCCAATGCGCAACTACCGCAGCCGACGCACTGGTGCAGGTCGATCACCATTCCGTATTTCTTAGCCATGATACGCTCCTTTGGTCCAGCGGTCGGCGGTTAGACTTTCTCGATCTTGACGCGGGCCACGGCGTGCCGCGCCGTCGACCCGGACAGTCGGTCATAGTCTGCCGGCAGCAGTTCATTGTTGTTGAACCCGCGGGACACATGCTTGCCGTAGTCGGCGGCGGCGATGCGCCCATACGCCCAGTGCCCTGCACCGTAAGTCTTGTTGACGGTGCCGGGACGAACGCCCTCCCACAGCTTGACCTCGGATTCCACGCTCTTTTCGGTCGACGTCACCTTGACCTTGTCGCCGTCCTTGAGGCCCAGGGCCGTGGCGTCCTTGGGGTTGATCTTCAGCACGTCCTTGTGCGCGACGTCGCCGGGATCGACCTTCCGGAACTCATAGAATTCCGCCAGGTTCTGGGAGCGTCCCTCGCGGCTGAGGCGCGAGCGGCTGTCCATGAAGATGAAGGGGTACTCCTTGGGGTCGCCGTGATACTTGGCGGGTTCCCAATGGGGCACGAAGACCTGTTCGCCACGGCCGACATATTGGGTCACCTCCATGACCTTGTCGACATCGACCTTGTGCTTCTCGGCATGCTTGGCCAGCACAGCTTTCAGGGTTTCGCTGTAGAACTCGAACTTCTTGGTTTTGGTCTTGAAGCCCTTCTTCCACTTCTTTTTGAACGGGTACTGGTCCGATTGCCACAGGCCGACTTCCGAGAATTCCGCCCAGCCACTGAACTTCTGGCCGCTATGGTATTTCGCCGGGTTCCACTGTTTCTCGGTCATGATCTTGACCGTGATCTTGGCGAACTCGGCCTCGTTCTCGGCCGCCTTGCCGGTCTCCGGGTCCTTCATCTCGTTCTGGAAGTAGTCAAACAGGTTGGCGAAGCCTTTTTCCTTGAGCTTCTTGGCCAGCAGCCAGATCACTTCCGTTTCATCGGTGCGGGTATCCCACAGCGGTTTGACCATGGGTTGCTGCAGGCCGATATAGCTGTAGCGGTTGTACTTACTCGGCACCAGGCCCCAACGTTCGAACATGTGGAAGGACGCCGGCAGCACGATGTCGGCGAACTGGCTCATCTCCGAGGGGTTGGTGACGATGTGGGCGAAGAAGGGCAGCTTGGCCAAGGCCTTTTCCCAACGCGCGGCACCGGTGGCCGAGAACGGGAAGTTGTTCCAGTAACCGATCGCCACTTTGATCTCGTTGGGGTCTTCGTCCAGGATGCCGTCGGCCGCCCGGTTGGTGACCACGCCGCCGCCGGGTTTTTTCTTCAGCGACGGAAATTCCAGATAGCCGCGCTGATCGATCTTCTTGTGTTTCAGGCCCTTCTTGGCGATGTCGTCCACATAGGGTTTGAACTTTTCCTTGTGGAGCGGGATGTGAGTGTATTTGGCACTCATCTTCTGCAGCGTGCCGCCCTTGTTGTCGGCGGCGCCGACCAGGCCGTTCAGGGCGTGGGCGGCAAAGGCGCCATAGGCACCGCGCGGCTGCATCGCCGCACCCGGGGCCATCCAGACCATGACGTTGGGCGCCGCCTTGGCGAACCCGATGGCCACCCGGCGGATCTGTTCGGCGGGCAGCAGGCAGATATCCGCGGCCCATTCCGGGGTGCGGTCCTTAAGCTCGATGTTCCACCATTTGACGACGCCGTTGGTGAGTTTTTCGTCGAAGCTGGCTTCGTCGACGACCGCCCCCGCCTTGAAGGCGTTGACGCCGTCCTTGAAGTCACCGACGAACTCGCGGCTCCACAGGCCCTCGGTCAGGATGACATGGGCGAAGGCCAGGGCCAGGGCACTGTCCTCACCCGGCTTGATGGGCATCCATTCATGGGCCTTCGAGGCCGTGGCCGTAAGCCGCGGATCGATCGCGACCACCGTGCCTTGGTCGAGCACCTTGCCCCATTGCCGGATCGCGTTCGGCACCTGCCGGTTCGAGGCGATGGGGTCGCCGCCGAAGCAGATCACGTATTTGGAGTTTTCCAGATCGTAATCCCGGTAGTCCCAATAGCCTTCGGTGTAGTAGGAGCCGAATTTCTCGGCCTCGGCGCAGATGGCCGAATGGGAGATGTTGTTGGGCGACCCGAAAATTTTCGGCAGGGCGTCGTAGATGACGTCGCGGCAATAGGTATAGCGGCCGCGCATGAGCAGGAACTTTTCGGTTTCGTTGTTCTTGCGCAAGGCCATCATCTTGTCGGCGATGGTGTCCAGGGCCTCGTCCCAGGAAATTGGTACGAACTTGGGATCGACACCACGGCCCTTTTTCGGGTTGGTGCGTTTCATCGGCACCTTGATGCGGTCGGGGTCGTACATTTGCGAGACCCCCAGATGCCCGCGCGGGCACAGATAACCGCCGCTGCTCTTGGACAGATGGTGACCGCGAACCTTGATCACGCGGCCATCCTGTACGAAGGCTTCGGCGGCACACCAGGACGTGCAGCCCTGACATACGGTGGGCTTCCACACTCCCTTTCCGGGGGTGGCAGGTAGTGGCTTGGGGCCATCCTCAGCCATCGCCGCCTGGGGCGCCATGGCTGCGGTCGCGGCGACGCCACCGGCCGCTGCCGAACTCTTTAGAAAGTCCCTACGATTGAGCTTCATGGCTCTCCTCCTTGGACGTATGCTCCGGACGGATCCGAAACATGCTTGGTTAACCAAAACCTCTTCGTTGTCGGACGGCCGGCGGCCGAGCGCGGTTTGGCCGGCGGCGCGTCAGCTCTCCTCTTCCTCGTGCGGTTCGACCTGTTCCCAACCGGTCAACATGGCCTTGATGTGGAACAGGACGGTCGGCCCCAGCGTCACCAGGTAGATATGGCCGACCAGAAAGGCGATGATCAGGAATGCGGCACAGGCGTGAACCAGGGCCACGCCCTCCATGCTGAGGTACGCGGCCAGACCCAAGGTGCTCCAATCCTGATAGAACATGTACAACAGGCCGGAAATCCAGATGGTCGGGTTGACGATCACCCACAGCCCGAAATAGACAAGCCGTTGTAAGGGGTTGTGCTTGTGCAGGCGGGTTTTGCGATAGGGGTGGGGCGCGTCACCGAAGATGTCCAGCGCGTAGTAGCGGGCGACCGCCTGGATCTTGTCGAAGGTGGGAATGTACTGTTTCCATTCGCCGGTGGTCGCATGCCAGAAGATGGCAAACACCCACAACCCGATCAGCGCCCAGGCGGCGGTGGTGTGCAACTGCACGGCCAGTTCGAAACCGAACACATGGTAGAGCGACCGGATTTCGAACCCGGTCACCGCCATGAAAATGATCAACCCTGCCTGGCTCCAGTGCCAGAACCGTTCGAAGCGGGTGTAAAGGTAGATCCGTTCTGACGTCATCACGCTTTCCTGTTCTTCCGTGTTCCCATGAAGGCCCGCAGGACGCCATGCATCAGCACGCCGATGAACGCGCCGGATACCAGCAGGATGCCCAGCAGGTCGATCAGCGGGGTGTATCCGTTGCCGCCGCCAGGCATGTAGATGCCGGGCAGGCCGGCCAGGCGGCCGTTCCTGGCGTGGCAGGAATCGCATTTCAGGGAGTCTTCCGCCGGCGCGACCATGTGGTTGATGGGAATGCGCATTTCGGTTTCGGCGAACGCCATCTGACCGCTGAACGAGAGACCGGCGGTTTCCATGCCCTTGGCGATGGATTTCTGCCAGTCATAGGCCTTCCAATAGGCGTCCTTCTTCTTGCCGTAGAAACGCGCCGCCAGCAGGGTTTTGTTGCCCGTGTCGACCGGCTGCTTGCCGCGCAGGGTCTTGACCGGCCAAATCCGCGAGTCGGGGTCGTCGGGGGAACCATTCAAGACGTTGAGCCGCACCAGGCCATCGGGATCGATCTCATCCTCAAGGGTGATATATTCGATCTCGCCGTTGAACCAGATGTAGTCCGGGACCACGTTTTCCGCCCAGCGGCTGCTGCCGCGCTGGGATGAATACGTAACACGACCCTTTTCGTCCTTTTCGACAATGGCCTTGCCTTGGCCGTCCAGGCGTCCGGCGGTCGACCAGTCCCAGTACGTCTTTGTCGGCTTGCCGCCGCGCGCGAACGCCGGGATATGACAGGTCTGGCAGGCGATACGCGCGACATGGTCGTTGAGATGTTCATTGGCGGTCGCGGGGTGAGGGCTCAGTCCGTGACAGGACTCACACGTCGCACGGCTGCCGCCGACCACATCCCGGCCCCGCACATCCTTGGTGATCGGCAGGTAGCGGCTGCCGGGGGTCTGGTGTTGCTCGGTCTTGTGGCAGGTGACGCAGTCATAGCCCTCGCCGTCCTTGGCCATGTGAATGTCGAGTTTGCGGTCCGGTTCCAGCAGGGAGGTGTCGAGGTCGCCGTGTTTCACGCCGTCGCCGCCGTCACTGTAGAAATGGCAGGCGCCGCAATTCTGGATACTGGGTTTGCCGACATGCTTGGCCAGTTCCTCAAGGTCGGGCTTGCGGACCACCTCGCGCGCCAGTGATTTGTCCCACACCACATGGCAGGCAGAGCATTTGGCCCGCAACTGGTGCATCTTCTTCGATGTGTAGGTGCCCGTGGTGTCGTGGCAGACCAGGCAATCGACCTGTTCCTCGGCATCGAAAGCGAAGTCGGTTTTGGTCCACTCATTGCCGATGTGGCAACGCGCGCAATAGGGTTCGTTGGCCGAGATCGCCAGGAAACCTCCGTTCACCACACGGCGCTTGCCGACCGCCTGTCCGGTCTTGGTGTTCTCGTACTGCCATTTCCAATGGATCGTGGCGTGCAGCTGCCTGGCGGCGTGGGTGTGGCAGCTGAGACAGGCCCGGGTCAGCTCCGACCCGGATTCGAACTCTTTCTTCAAGGCTTCGAAACTGGCGTGATCAGCCGTGGTCATCGGCAGCGGTGGAGCGGCCGTCTTTTCCGGGACGTTGGCCAGAGCTCCTTGATGGATCAACGAAAGCGCCAGAAAACCGAAAAATGCTGCAATGCGTACTTGTGTCCATGCCATGTCAAATTGCCATTTTTTTTCTGCGGCAGATGTGTCGTACCGGTTTGTTGCGACAGCGGGCGGGAGATGCTTATCACCGAAAACCATAATATATAAAAATCAGTAAATTTTCCAGCGAAATCTTATCGGAATGTATGTATAATATATAAAAGTGACATGTCGGACGATGGCATGAATATAGCTGTTTGGAGGCAACGCGCTAGGCCGCTGCCGAACGACAGCACTTTGAAGTAATTGTCAGTTTCGCGTGTTTGTCGGCGAACCTTGCAAATTGCGGTTGGCGGAAATCAGCGAAGCGTTCTAAAGTGGAGGCCTATCTGTTTGTAGCCAGTGGGAGGGGAAATCGTGAAAATCCTCCTTGTCGACGACCATGATCTATTTCGCGAAGGCTTGAAGCTGATCCTGAGACGGCTGGATAGGGACATCGAGCTGTTGGAAGCGGATTGCTTCGCCGAGGCAGTGCGCCTGGTGGAGGCGGGGCCCGCCCTGGACCTGATCCTGCTCGATCTCAAAATGCCTGGGGTCGATAGCATGTCCGGCCTGGCCGACCTGCGCGAGCGTGCCGGCGAGACCCCGGTGGTCATCATTTCCGGAGCCTATGTCCAATCCGATATCAGCGCGGCATTCCAGAACGGCGCCGCCGGCTTCATTCCCAAGACGATGGGCAGCAAGGCGATGTTCAGTGCCATAAACCTGGTGCTGTCGGGAGAGAAGTTTGTGCCGTCCCTGGCCTTTCTGGGCGAAGACGCGGCGTTGCCACCCGGGTCGCAGGCCGCGCCGCAGCAGACCGAGGGCTTCGCCGACCTGACGCCGCGCCAACATGATGTCCTCTCCCTGCTGGTGCAGGGAATGAGCAACCGGGAGATCGCCGACACCCTGGGCCTGCAGGAGGTTTCGGTCCGCGCCCGGTTGACCGGTATCTTCAAGAAGCTTGGCGTAAAAAACCGGATGCAGGCGGCCAGCCTGGCCATCCGCCAGGGATACCCCGGTTGACCCTGGCCTAGGGCGGACCGACCGTGGACATCACCGCCGAAACCAGCTGGTCGCGATCGACCGGTTTTTTCAATGCGACGGCTACACCCATTCCCTTGACCCGATCGATCAGGTGATCCGGCCCCATGGGCCCGCCGCCGGTCACGGCGATGAACCGCTGATCGGGCGCGACTTGCCGGATCTGTTCGATGGTTTCGATGCCGTCCTGTTCCGGCATCACCATGTCGACAATCACTAGGTCGGGGCTCAGTTCGGCGATCCGGTTAGCTGCGGCCCGGCCGCCGGCGAAATCGACGATTTCGTAGCCGGCCTTGCTCAACACCAGGCGGAAGGCTCGGCGAACCAGGGCCTCATCGTCGATCAGCATGATGCGGGTCATGCGGCTGCTCCGTCTTCCGGTGGTGCCGTGTCGGAGCGGGATTCGGCGGTCGGGAAATAGATGGTGAAAATCGTGCCGCTGCTGTCGCCGCTGTCGACATCGATGGTGCCGCCATGGTCGGCGACGATGCGGTCGACGATGGCCAGGCCCAGTCCGGCCCCGTCGCTGCCCTTCTTAGTCGTGAAGAACGGCTCGAAGATGCGGTCCCTGGTGTCCTCGTTCATGCCGCGGCCGCTGTCCTGCACCTGCAGCACCGCATAGTCGCCGCGCCCGACCGTGGCGCGCGGCAACGTGATCGGCTTGGCGACGGTTTTGTGCTGCAGCCGGATGTCGATCCGTCCGCCGCGTTCATCCATCGCCTGCAACGCGTTGGTCGCCAGGTTGAGGACCACTTGATGGATCTCCGCCGAATCCCCGTAAATCGTCGCCGGCTCCGGGTCGGCGGATTGTTCCAGGACCACGCCGGCCGGCAGGCTGGACCGAAGCAGCCCCACCACATCGGAAACGATATCGTTAAGGTCGACGGGGAGGCGTTCGCCCTGTTGCGGCCGCGAAAAGGAGAGAACCTGGTGGACCAGTTGCCGGGCCCGCCGCGCCGCCTTGAGCACGTCGTCCAGGTGCCTGGCCTCGTCGCTGTCCGGGTCTAGGTCGTCCTGCAGGACCTCGACAATCAGGATGATGGGCGACAGCAGATTGTTGAAATCGTGGGCGATGCCGCCGGCCAGTTGGCCCAATGCCTCCATCTTGCGGGCGTCGAATAATTGCTGCTGCAGGCGCTCGCCTTCGGCTTCCGCCGCCTTGCGTTCGCTGATATCGATAAACGTCACCGCCGCACCGACCGGGACCCCGTCCTTTTCAATCGGGTGGGACCAAATCTCGACCGGGAAGCTGGTGCCGTCGGCGCGCCACAGCATGTCCTCGGCCAGGTGCAGGGCCTCGCCGCGATGAGCCGAAATGTGCAGCGGGCAATCGCGGGCATCGCAGCGTCTGCCGTCGGGACTGGTGTGATGCACCAGGTCGTGCAATTTGTTGCCGACGACTTGGCCGCTGTCGTCGAACCCCAGCATACCTTGGGCGGCCGGGTTGATGAAGGTGCATGTACCGGCCAGGTCAACGCCGAATACCCCTTCCGCCGCCGAGCTTAACAGCAGCCGGATGCGCTCCTCGCTCAGCCTCAGTGCCGCCGTCATGGCATCCACTTCGCGGGTGGTGACCACCGCGATCATCCAGGACAGGCCCAGGCCGATCAACAGGGCCACGGCACCCAGCGCGGCGATGGCCCGCACCTTGGGAAGGGACTCGATATAGATTTCGTCGCGCGCCAGGCCGACATGCAATACGGCCTCGTCATGTTCCAGGGGGGCGGCAATGTCGTAGAACACGCCGGACTGGGATTGCCAGGTCTTCAGTGATACCCCCGCCCGCGGCAGGTGCAGGTTCAACAGCCCGCGGGGAACGCCTGATTTAAACGTGAAGACGTAAGGCACACCGGTCTTTTCGACGAAGGCATAGGCCACGACCGATTGCTCGTCGACCAGCCGCGACAGCAGGTATTCCAGCGATACCCGGTCGTCCCACAGGACCAGCCGTTCGACCTGATCGGCAAGGAACAGGGACTGGCCACGGAAGGAGTTCTTGACGATTTCCCGGTGCTCGCGCAGGGAAAACACGGCCGCCGTGACGCAGACGGCGATGATCAACAATGACAGCAGTCCAAAGACGCGCCGGAACGCCCGCTGGCGCAAGCTCATCGGAGGGCTTGGCCCGTCTTCTCGATCCAGTCGCGCATGTCGCGGACCGTGTCATAGGAGGAGTCCTGCCCCGCTTCGAACCGCTCGATACGCAGCTTTTGCAGCAATGGCTGCAGTTCCGGGTCCTTGTTGAGGGAAAGAAAAATGTCCTTGAGTCCCAGTTTGACGTCGTTCGACAGGTTGGGGTGGACCACCACGGGCGGGATGCCATATTCCGGCGATTCATACACCACGCGGGTCTGTTCGGCAAAGTCCAGGTTCGACGCCTTCATGAATTGCCACACCAGGGAATCGACCGATGCACCGTCCGCCAACCCGGTGGCGACGGCGCGGATGGAGTTGTCGTGGCTGTGGGTGAAAAAGGTTTCGCCGAAAAACGCCTCCGGCGAAGTGCCCCGTTCCGCCAACAGGAAGCGCGGCACCAGATGGCCGGTGTTGGAATCCGGATCGGTGAAGGCGAAGCGCTTGCCTTTCAGGTCGTCGAAGCTGCGGATATTGCTGTCCTTGTGGACCAGGGTCAGGGCACGGTAGGAACTGCGGCCGTCGACCACCGGCACGGCGAGGATTTCCATGCCGAACTTGTCCCGCCCTTCGATATAGGGGCCGGAACAGACGAAGACGATGTCCACTTCCTTCTGTTCCAGCAGGGCATTGACCTCGGCATAGGTCTTGCGTTGCAGGAACACGGTGCGTCGGCCCATGCGCTTGCCGATTTCGCGCATCAATTCGCCGTAATATTCCTTGGTCGTCTCGGGCGAGATCATCGCCGCGATGGCCACCCGCAAGGTCGGCACCGTGTAGGTGGAGCGGGCATCCTGGCAACAGCTTGGTGTCATCACATCGCGTTCGTCGACGCGGATCGCATCGGGCTCGTAAGTCAGGGCAAGGGCGCCCAATCCGCCGATCACCAGCACTGCGCCCAGGGCCGCCAACCCAATTGCTGCGTTCCGCCGAATCCAAGTCTGCCTGCCGAACATGGTGACCCTCGCATCGCGATTCGGAAGCCCAATATTACCACATATTTACACTTTGCCGCAGTGTTGTTCACCCAGATGGCCGGTTGTTTGTGACCGGGATATTTCGCATGTGGGGAATTGCGGGATCCTTATAGGCATGGCGGGGGCGGGGCGGACGCCGGCCGCGACCTGATTACCGTCACCTCGGAAGAGGATTCCCTCAATCGGCTGATCCCGGGCCATGCACTAAACACCTCGGAACCGCAATCCGTGACCTTCGAGCACCTGTACTGCGAACCGCTGGTCTGGTTCGTCCGTGCCGGCCACCCGCTGGCCGGTAAGCCGACGGTCGCCATCCAGGACCTGCGGGACTACCAGATCGTCCTGCCGATCAGGGGAACGATCATCCGTGAGGAAATCGACCACTATCTGGTGTCCATGGACGCCGTCAATTTCCCCAATGTGATTGAAACGATTTCCTTTGAATTCGCACGGAGCTACTTGTTCGGCAGCGACGCGGTGGTCACCGCGCCATTAGGCACGATGCGGCACGAACTGGAGGCGGACAAGGCGGTGGCCCTGGATCTGGGTCGGGAGCAACTCACCGGCTCGGTCGGTATCACCAGCCGGTCGGGAACCGATCTGAGTCCGTCGGCGCAATTGCTGATCGAAATGATCCGGCAGGAACTGCAGGCGCTCGATTTGATATAACGAAAGCGATATATCGAAATCGGACTATGTATTTTTCACTTACCTCTTATTCTCATACAATCTTGAGAAGAACAAATTAAGGGGAGGTGCGGCAAGGCTGGTTTTTCCCGTGAAGTCAACGGGATGAACCGGGAATTGCCGCCGGACATGGCGATGGCCAAACCGAAGAATATCCTATTCATCATGTTCGACCAGTTGCGGTTCGACTACCTCAGCTGTTATGGGCATCCGCATTTGCACACCCCCCACATGGACCGGTTGGCGGAACGGGGCGTGCGATTCGACCGGGCCTATATCCAGTCGCCGTTGTGCGGCCCGTCGCGGATGTCGACCTATACCGGGCGTTACGTCCACAGCCACGGCGCTATTTGGAATCTGACGCCACTGAAGGTCGGCGAACGCACCATGGGCGATTATCTTCGCGACGTCGGCATGGGTTGCTGGCTGGTCGGCAAGACCCACATGGCCGCCGACGTGGAAGGCATGCGGCGGTTGGGGCTGGAACCGGACAGCGTGATCGGGGCCCGGGTTGCCGAGTGCGGCTTCGACATTTTCGAACGTGACGATGGCATGCGGCCGCAAGGCCCCGATGGCTTCTACGACGAAGGTGGGGCGCTGGGCTACAACCGGTATCTGCACAGCCTGGGCTATGAGGGCGACAATCCCTGGCACGACTATGCCAATTCGTCGATCGACGAGGATGGCAATGTGCTGTCGGGCTGGTTCCTGAAGAATGCGCACCTGCCGGCCAACATCGCCGAGGAACACAGCGAGACGCCCTACCTTACCCGGCGCGGGATCGAATTCATCGAGTCGCAGGGCGACCAGCCCTGGTGCTGCCATCTCTCCTACATCAAGCCCCATTGGCCCTATATCGTGCCGGCCCCTTACCACGACATGTTCGGCCCCAACCAGTTCCTGCCGCCGGTCCGGTCGCAGGAGGAACGCGACAACGCCCATCCGGTGTTCAAGGGGTCGATGAACGCGCCGGTGGCGCGGGCGTTCGCCCGGCGGGATGTCAGGGAAAAGGTGATCCGTGCCTATATGGGGCTGATCAAACAGTGCGA
Source organism: uncultured Sneathiellales bacterium (assembly GCA_964344385.1). Taxonomy (GTDB): domain Bacteria; phylum Pseudomonadota; class Alphaproteobacteria; order CAYFNG01; family CAYFNG01; genus CAYFNG01. The sequence continues at coordinate 562,405 of CAYFNG010000001.1, read as the reverse complement.
CGACCAGATGGGAGTGTTGTTCAACTGGCTGGCGGAAACCGGCCGGATGGACGACACCATGATCGTCATCACCTCGGACCACGGCGATTACCTGGGCGATCACTGGCTGGGCGAAAAAACCTTTTTCCACGACACCACCACCAAGGTGCCGTTGATCATCTACGACCCGTCGCCGGACGCCGATGCAACCCGGGGCACGGTATGCGCCGAACTGGTCGAAGGTATCGACCTGCTGCCGACCTTCCTCGAGGCCGCCGGCGGCGACGTCGCATCGGTCGACCATGTTCTGGAAGGGCATTCGCTGCTGCCGATTTTGCGTGGCGACTCCCGGCCTGTGCGGGAAACCGTGTTCTGTGAGTACGACTACTCGATGCGCCCGCTGGCCGACCAGCTTGGCCTTGATACAAGAGAAGCCCGCATGTTCATGGTTGCCGACCAGGATTTTAAGCTGATCCATTTCGAGGGCGGCCTGCGGCCGATGCTGTTCGACCTGAGGACCGATCCCCAGGAACTGGTGGATTTGGGCCAGAGCGAGACGCACCGGCCGGTGATTGAACGGTTCACCGCAAAGTTGCACGATTGGGCCTTGCGGCCGGCCCAGCGGACCACGGTAACCAACGCCACGTTGCGCGCCGTCCGCAAGAAACCGAATACCACAGGGGTCATGATCGGTGTCGTCGAAGAGGATGACGTGGCGCCCGAACTCACGCAGTTCTATAGGGGTCGCAAGGCTGTCAACAAAAGCAAGATGCTGGCGGAACCCGGGGACTGAGCGGTGCCCGACCGGCTGGCCACGGGATAGACCCCTATCCGGGGCGGGCAAAGATCCGCCGCGCCAGAACGGGGATCAGCGAGACGATGAGGATCAGGCGGAACAGGTGGTGCAGGGCGACATAGCCCGTGTTTTCGCCCAGGATGATCGCAATCAGGCTCATCTCCGCCTGTCCGCCCGGCGCGAAGGCCAGCAGGGCCGAGACGAAGGAGAAATCGGTCAGCAGGTAGACGGTTGCGGCAAACAGCGGGGTCGCGACGGCCAGCAGCAACAGGAACCCGATGCTTTTCCAAATGGTGCCGAGCAGGTTCACCATCGAGTGCCCGATGAACACCCCGCCAATCGATGCGCCCAGCATCCACTGGGCCGCCTTGAAGACCTCGTCGGGTGGCGATTGCGGCAATATCCCGCCCATGCTGAGCCCGGCCGCGACGACCATGGGACCGACGATCGGCGCGCCGGCGAGCCCGAGGGCCTTGAAACCCGCCCAGCCGGCGGCACCGATAAGAACCAGCAGCGCCAGTGACACGGGATCGCTGGCCGTCAGGCCCGGCATCACCGCGGGCCCGCCGCCGACCGCGGTATCAGCCAGCGCCCCGGCGACGAACGGCAGGGTGTAGACCAGAACCAGGATGCGGATGCCCTGGACCAATGCGAGTTTTCGGGTGTCGGCCCCGATCTCCTCGCCGACGATGACCAGTTCGGCAATGCCGCCCGGCATGGCGCAAAGAAAGGCGGTCGCCGGGTCGAGCCCGGCGACTTTGCGGAAATAGACCCAGCCCGCCAGGCCGGTGAGCGCAACAAAGGGGACGAGGAACACCAGGCTGGTCAGGTATTGGTCCAGCTGGCCAATGGTTTCCGGCGAAAACTGGCTGCCGATCGCCAGTCCCAGGATCATCCGCGCCGGGTCCAGGAACCGGCGGTGCGGCCGCGCCAACGACACGGGCAGGCGAGAGGCGAGGATCACCCCGAATATGGCGCCCAACATCCAGGGCAGGGGCAGGTCCAGGGCGGCGAACAGCCCGCCACCCACCAGACCCGCCGCCAGTGTGAGGCAAACCCTCAGGCCTGGTTCTCCAGCAGCATCAATCCCGCCGCCGTGTTGGAGATCGGGATATGATAGTTGCGGTAAATCTCCTTGACGGTACCGGTCAGCGCGCCGCGCATAGCCAGCCACATGATGAACTCCGCCCCCTGGGCCCCGGCCTCACGCACCAGCTCGTGGATCGACATGTCCAGGAAACGTTCCGGATTGTCGACGATGTTGTCCATGCACAGCTGGTCGAACGCCTTGTTGATGAACCCGGCCCGCTCGCCGTCCAACTGGTGCGACAGACCGCCGGTTCCCAGCACCACGACCTTGAGGTCCTCGGGGTAGGAGGCGATGGCGCGCCCCAGGGACTTGCCCATTTCGTAACAGCGCCGCGGCGAGGGCAGGGGATGTTGCACGGTATTGACCACCAGGGGCACGGTGGCGATGTCGGTGTAGGAGAAATCCGGCCAAAACAGCTGCATGGGGACGCAGAAGCCGTGGTCGACCGCCATTTCCTGACAGGTCACCATGTCGAAATCGTCGCCCACCAGCCCTTCGATCAGGTGCCAGGAAAACTTGGCGTTACCCTTGAATGGCGGGATCGTCGGGATGCCCCAGCCCTCGTCCTCGTTGCGGTATTCATTCGCGGCGCCGATCGCAAAGGTCGGCTGCTTGTCGAGGAAGAAGTTGAGGCCGTGATCGTTGTAGATCACCACCGCGACGTCCGGCTTGACCTCGGCCAGCCAGTCGCGCGCCGCCGGATAGCCGGCGAAAAACGGTTTCCAATACGGGTCATCGAACAGTTTCTTGTCGATTGCGTTGCCGATCGCCGGGATGTGCGACGTCGTCAATCCACCTACGATGCGTGCCATCGGTCTATTCCCCCTGCCTGACCAGCATGTCCTTGAAGTCGTCGACCGTCATGCCGGTCTGCTGGGCCCCGACATCCTGGACGTTGAGGCCGAAAATGCCGGCGAATTTGGCCAGGTAGTAGATGTTGCCACCGGCCGCGATCATGTCGAGGACGACCTTGTCCCGGATCGCCTGTTTCTGCTGTTCGTTGAGGCCGTACTTCTCCATATAGGCCTCTTCGTCCGCCAGGAATTCGTCGCGGTTTTCCTTCCGGTTGAACGAGTAGCACATCTTGTTCAGGGCATAGCCCTTCATGGCCTGTTCGCCGTCGAACATGGTCGTGCCGGGGATCGGTTCATTGGTACTCATGGCTTTCTCTCCGTAGCGGTCCACCCTGTTGTTGCGCTCATCTCCAATAGAGGCGCATGGGGTTATCGACGAGCAAAGCTGTCCGGCTGGCTTCGGTCGTTGCGATTTCGGGAATGACGTCGACCAGATGGCCGTCGTCGGGCATATGGGATTTCATGTTGGGATGCGGCCAGTCGGTGCCCCACAGGACCCGGTCGGGGAAACGGTCGACCAGGGCGCGGGCGAACGGCACGACGTCGGAATATTTGGCGGGGCCTTCCAGGCTCAGGCGCTCGGGGCAGCTCACCTTGGTCCACATCGTGTCGACGTCTGCCAGCAGTCCGATGAACCGCTGGAAATCGGGATGGTCGACGCCCTTGGCAATGTCCGGCCGTCCCATATGGTCGACCACGATGGTGGTCGGCAATTGCTTGAGGAAGGGGATCAACTCCTCCAGGTCCGGGGCTTCGAAATAGACCACGATGTGCCACCCCAGCTTGGCGATGCGTTGGGCGATGCCCAGGAACACGTCCCGGGGCGTGGCGTCGACCAGCCGCTTGACGAAGTTGAAGCGCACCCCGCGCACCCCGGCCGCGTCCATTGCGGCCAGTTCGTTGTCGGTGACCTCAGGCCCGACCACGGCAATGCCGCGGGCCAGGTCGCCGGCCGTGTTCAAGGCGTCGACCAGGGCCCGGTTGTCCCTGCCGTGGCAGGAGGCCTGGACGATGACATTGCGCGAGAACCCCAGATGGTCGCGCAACGCGAACAGCTGGTCCTTGGAGGCGTCGCAGGGCGTGTACTTGCGCTCCGGCGCGTAGGGAAACCGCTTGGCCGGGCCGAACACGTGGCAATGGGCGTCGACCGCGCCGGGCGGCGGCTTGAAGGCCGGCTTGGACGGGTTCGGGTGAAACGGCAGATAGTCCTTATCCATGGGTCCCACTCCTTGGTTTCACGGCGCAAAGACGGTGCCGTCGAACAGCTTGCGGGCGGTCCGCAGGATGGCCGCGTCGGTGACCGTGCCCTGATCGTCGACCGAGGCGACCACGGTCATGGCACCGATCGGGTGTTCGACGTGGATTTCCTTGGTCCGCCCGGGCGGAATTTCGGCCACCGAAGCGCCCGGCGTGCCCGGCAGCATGCAGGCGGTCGCAACGCTGACCGCCCCCAGCACGCCGATCGAGGCGTGACAGCGATGGGGAATGAAGGTGCGGGTCGAGACGGCGCCGCCGTTCCGTGGCGGCGATACCATGCTCATCTTGGGCACGCTTTTCGCGCTGACGTCACCCAGGTTCATCATCGGCCCGGCATTGAGGCGGATGGCTTCCAGCTTGCCGCGCAGGACGTCATTGGCTTCCAATTCCTCGCGGCTTTCGCGACCGGTTATGCCCATATCGGCGGCCCGCAGCACGACCACCGGCATGCCGTTGTCGATGCAGGTCACTTCGACGCCGTCGATCATGTCGACCGCCTGGCCGGTCGGCAGCAGCGCACCGCAGGTCGAACCCGCCGTATCCTTGAAGGTGATCGGGACGGGAGCGGCCGTGCCCGGCACCCCGTCAATACTTGCGGTTCCGGAATAGGTGATTGTTCCGCCCGGAGTCTGGACCCGGGCGACGGCGGTCTGGCCGGTATTTTCCATGTAGATGGTGACCGCGGTTTCATCGTCCTGGGCCTCGACCAGGCCGCGCTCGATCGCGAAGGGCGCGATCCCGGCCAGGATGTTGCCGCAGTTCTGGGCGTCGGTGACGATCGCCTGGTCGACGAAGACCTGCAGGAACAGATAGTCGACATCGACACCGGGCCGTTTCGACCGGGCGACCACGGCGACCTTGGAGGTCAGCGGGTCGGCCCCGCCCATGCCGTCGATCTGCCGGGGATCGGGCGAGCCCATGACGCCGAGCAGGAAGGCGTCCCGCTCCGCCACGTCGGACGGCAGGTCGGACGCCAGGAAGTACCCGCCCTTGGAGGAGCCGCCACGCATCCACAGGCAGGGGGCGGAATCAGACATATTTCAGGCCCTTTTCGGCCAGGCGACTGCGCATGTCGTACATGTCCAGGCCCAGCTCACCGGCCGCGAAGCGCCGGCGCTTGTCATCCTCGTTGGCGGTCCGTGCCCGGGCCTTTTCCAGGACCGCCGCCGCGTCCCCGCGGCGCACCACGCAAACCCCGTCATCGTCCGCGACGACGATGTCGCCCGGATTGACCAGTTCGCTGGCACAGACGATCGGCACATTGACCGACCCCAGCGTCTCCTTCACGCAGCCCTGGGCGGAAACCGCCTTGGACCAGACCGGGCATTTCATTTCGGTCAGATCCCGGACGTCCCGCACGCCGGCGTCGATAATCAACCCGGCGCCGCCGCGGGCCAGCAGGGAGGTCGCCAGCAGGTCCCCGAAATAGCCGTCCTCGCAGGGTGAGGTCGGGGCCAGGACCAGAATGTCGCCCTTTGTCACCTGCTCGATGGCGACGTGCAGCATCCAATTGTCGCCCGGCGGGGCCGAGATGGTGATGGCCGACGCGGCAAGCCGGGCGCCGGGGTAGATCGGGCGCATATAGGATGCCATCAGGCCGCTGCGTCCTTGCGCCTCGTGCACCGTCGCGACGCCGCATTCCGCCAGTCCGCCAATGATCGCCGGATCGGCCCGCTCGATCTCTTGCACCACCACGCCGGTCATCAGAGTTCGTCCACGGTGCGGGGGTAGACCGACTGAAAGCCTTCGGCATATTTGGCCGCGCGACCGCCGGCCTGGCCGCCGGAGTTGCGCCGGAAATGGTTGCCCCGGTTCTCGCCGACATTCTCGTAGAACGTCCAGAGATGCTCCTGGCCCTGCATGCACTGGATGGCGGCCCACTTCTTGTCCCAGACGTCGGAGATGTCCAGGAAGACGTCGGGCTTCCAGCCCATCTGCTCGGTCTGGTGCGGCTCGAACAAATAGAGCTGCGGGGCGCCGAGAACCTTTTCGCCCGGGTTATGCCCCCAGGCCTGGGCGATCATGCGGCATTCCATCGCCACCTTGGTGGCATACATGTGGTCGGTGTTGTAGGGATCGTAGAGCGAATGGCTCAGCATGAAGGTCGGCTGAACCTTGCGGATCAGGTCGACCAGTTCGTATTTCTTGTCGGTGTCGAGTTCCAGGGGATAGTCGCCGGCGTCCAGGAACACGATCTCACGGGCCCCTAACGCCGCCGCCGCGGCCTCGGATTCCTGCCGCCGCGCCGACTTGACCTTGTCCAGCGTCATGCCTTCCTGTTTCCAGAGCTTGGCCGACTCGCCCCGCTCGCCATAGGACAGGCAGGCGATGGTCACGTCATAGCCTTTTTCCTGGTGCAGGGCGATGGCGCCGCCGCAGCGCCAGACAAAGTCGGCGGAATGGGCGCTGATTACGAGAGCGGTCTTGTTGTCGGTCATGGGCGTCCCTTTGGATTTGCGGGGCCTGAGGGCGGAATGGCCCCTTGCCTGGATCGGTATCGCAACAATGCGCTGAAACGCCCGCAAAGCCCATTTGAATGTCGCGCTCAAGCTATAAGAAACTGCTATAGTAGGTGCGTGTCCGAGCCGGATGGGCCAAACGGAAATGCAAAAGTTGAATAGAAGGTTGCCGAACTTCCGGCACCTGAGGGCGTTCAGCGAAGTCGCCCGTACCGGGTCGATCAGCCGGGCGGCGGAGCGGATTCATCTGTCGCAGCCGGCGATCACCCAGGCCCTGGCCAAGCTCGAGGAAACGGTCGGGCTGTCGCTGTTCGAACGGCGCAGTGACGGAATGCGGTTGGCGGACCCGGGTCGCGTTTTCCTGGACCGGGTCGACCGGGCCTTGGCCCAGATCAGGAAAGGCGGCAAGGAAGCCTTGCGGCTGGGGCAACGCAAAGGCGGACGTGGTTTCGCCAATTTCGACGAGTTGCTGACCACGCCCCAGCTCAGGGCGCTGGTCGCCGTCGCCGGGGCCGGTAATTTCACACTTGCGGCCCGGGACGCCGGTGTGTCGCAACCGACCCTACATCGCGCGGCCCGCGACGTGGAACGCCTGTCGGGATTGACCCTGTTCGAGAAGACCAGCCGCGGGATCGACCTGACGCCGGCGGCAGTGGCGTTTTCCCAGGCCGTTAAACTGGCGTTTTCCGAGTTGGACCAGGGATTTATGGAGATCAACGAGTTGCTGGGCATGGACATGGGGCGGATCGTTGTCGGTTCCCTGCCGCTGCCGCGCACCTTTGTTTTGCCGACCGCGATCCAGGCCCTGTTGGAGGAACGGCCGGATGTGAACGTGCAGGTGATCGATGGTCCCTATGACGATCTGCTGCAGGGATTGCGGCAGGGCGACTTGGATGTCCTGGTCGGGGCGTTGCGCATACCAGTGCCGATCGACGACGTGGTGCAGGAAGCGCTGTTCAGCGACCCCCTGGCCGTCGTGGCGCGCGCCGGCCACCCGCTGGCGGGGCGCAAGGCGATACGGTTGCAGGACCTTGTCGCCTATCCCTGGGCGGTGCCCAGGCAGGGAACCCCGACACGCGAAGCATTCGACCAGATGTTCCCCAAGGAGGACGCGCCGCGAAACCTGGTCGAATCGAGTTCCCTGATCCTTATCCGCGGGCTGCTGCTGAAAAGCGACCGGTTGACGCTGATTTCGGCCCACCAGATCCTGCCGGAGCGGGAAATGGGGCTTTTGGTGCCCCTCGACTTCGATATGCGGGGAACCGACCGGCCGATCGGCTTGACCCAGCGCCGTGACTGGCGGCCGACCGCGACCCAGCGTCGTTTCCTCGAATGCCTACGCCAGGCGGGCCACCAAGCCAGAAGTCAGCACTGACCATGTTGGCGTGGCCCTATACGAATTTTGAATAGGCCGTTTCGATTTCTAATTTTCGCGTGGGTAAGGTGGATGGTAGGTCTAGGCGCGTGACTGGGGCCGTCCGGACGCGCCTCTGTTTGACTCAAGGTGGGAACGTGGCAAGCGTGAGCGCACTCGGCAAGATCGCACTGATCGGATTTGGTGAAGCCGGCCAAGCCTTCGTCGAAGGCTGGGGCGATGCAGTCGCCAAGGTCGCCTGGGTTTTCGACATCAAGACCGACGACGCGGACGCCGAGGTGCGCGACGGCATGCGCGCCAGCTATGCCCATTACGGCGTGACCGGTTGCAACGCCGCCAGTGACGCGGTGGTCGGGGCGGAGCTGGTCTTCTCCCTGGTCACCGCCAACCAGGCGACCGTCGCGGCGCAATCCGCCGCCGGCAGTATCCCCGGCGGAGCCCTCTATTTCGATTGCAACTCCTGCGCCCCGGGGACCAAGCGGCGCAACGCCGCCATCATCGAAGCCACCGGCGGCCGTTACGTGGACATGGCGATCATGTCGCCGGTCCGGCCCAAGCTGCACCGGGCGCCGGGTTTGGTATGTGGCCCCCATGCCGAAGCCGCGCTGGATGCGCTGAAGCCGCTGGACATGAACGTTGAGGCCGTGGGCGGGGGCACCGGCGCGGCGTCGTCGATAAAGATGGTCCGGTCGGTGATGATGAAAGGGCTTGAGGCGGTGTTCATGGAATGCGTTCTGGCCGGGCGCCGGGCCGGTGTCGACCAGGCGGTTCTGGAGTCATTGGATGCCACCTATCCCGGTTTCGATTTCAAGACAAAGGCGGCCTATATGATGGAACGGGTGATGACCCACGGGATCCGCCGCGCCGCCGAAATGCGCGAGGTCGCGGCGACCGTCGACGAGTTGGGGCTCGACGGGCGCATCGCCCGGGCCACCGTTGAATGGCAGCAGGAAATCGGCGACCTGAAGGCGACCGTCGCGGGCGACGACTATGGCGAACTGGCGGATCTCCTGCTCGCCCGATTGCTGGCCGATGAGGACGCGGTATGACCGATGACTACCACGACATCCCCGGGACCTATGTGTTCGACGCCGAACAGTCGCGCAAGGGCTATCACCTGAACATGTTCTGCATGAGCCTGCGCCACGAGGAAAACCGGACCGCCTTTCGGGCCGACGAAGCCGCCTATCTGGACCGGTTTCCAATGACCGAGGCCCAGCGCCGGGCCGTCCTCGACCGGCAATGGAACGAGATGCTGGCACTGGGCGGCAACATTTACTACACGGCCAAACTGGCCATGACCGACGGCATCGTGTTCCAGGAACTGGCGGCCATCATGTCGGGCGTCAGTTCCGAGGCGTACCGCAAGATGATGGTGGCGGGTGGGCGCCCGATCGAGGGCAACCGCAGCAAGTCGGAGTGGGAGAATGGCTAGGATCGTCGGGGCCTATGCGACCTCTCACGTCCCGGCCATCGGTGCCGCCATCGACCAGGGCAAGACGGCCGAGGATTATTGGCGGCCGGTGTTCGCCGGGTACGAGGCATCCCGCCAATGGATGGCGGCGCTGAACCCGGATGTCGCGATCGTCGTCTACAACGACCACGCCACCGCCTTTTCGCTGGAACTGATCCCGACTTTTGCCCTGGGCTGCGCGGCCGATTTCCCGATCGCCGACGAAGGCATGGGCAAGCGCCCTGTACCGGACGTGACCGGCCACCCGGAATTGGCCTGGCACATCGCCCAGTCGGTCATCCTGGACGAGTTCGACCTGACCATCGTCAACAAGATGGAGGTCGACCACGGGCTGACCGTGCCCCTGTCGCTGGCCTTTGGCCAGCCCGATGCCTGGCCATGCCCGGTCATTCCGCTGGCGGTCAACGTGGTGCAATACCCGCCGCCGACCGGCAACCGCTGCCTCAACCTGGGCAAGGCGATCCGTAAGGCGGTCGAGAGCTTCGATCGGGACCTGAAGGTAGTCATCTTCGGCACCGGCGGCATGTCGCATCAATTGCAGGCCCAGCGGGCCGGGCTGATCAATCCCGAATTCGACAACCGGTTCCTCGATCTGCTGGTCCAAGATCCGGCCCAGGCGGCGGCGATTTCCCACGTGGAATATTTGCGGGAAAGCGGGTCCGAGGGCATTGAGCTGGTGATGTGGCTGGTGATGCGCGGCGCGATGAATGACAGGGTGAGGGAAATTCACCGCCACTACCATGTGCCCGCTTCGAACACGGCGGTCGGCCACCTGGTGCTGGAAAACGCTTAGGCGAATCTGAGAAGACTGGAGAAGGATGCGATGAAAATCTGTGTGGCGGGCGCGGCGGGCGCCTTTGGGCGGAAGCACCTGGACGCTCTGTCGAATATTGACGACGTCGAAGTGGTGTCGGTGGTCGGCGGCGAATCGGACGACATAGATGCCTTCGCCGCCGAGCGGGGGATATCCCATGCCACCAAGGACCTGGCCGAAAGCCTGGCCCGCGACGACGTCGAAGGCGTCATCCTGGCGACGCCGACCCCGGTGCATGCCGCCCAGGCGATCCAATGCCTGAAAGCGGGCAAGCACGTGCTGGTCGAAATTCCCATGGCCGACAATCTGGCCGACTCGGAAGAATTGGTGCGGGTGCAGCGGGAGAGCGGCAAGACCGCCATGGCCGGCCATGTGCGCCGCTTCAATCCCAGCCATCAATGGGTGCACAACAAGATCAAGGCCGGCGAGATCAAGATCCAGCAAATGGACGTGCAAACCTATTTTTTCCGGCGTTCCAACCTCAACGCATTGGGCGAACCGCGGACCTGGACCGACCATCTGTTGTGGCACCATGCCTGCCACACGGTCGACCTGTTCCAGTATCAGACCGGTGAGACCGCCTCGCAGGTGTTTGGCCTGCAGGGGCCGACCCATCCCGAACTGGGGATCGCCATGGACATGGCGATCGGCATGAAGACGCCGTCGGGCGCCATCTGCACCCTGTCGCTGTCGTTCAACAATGACGGTCCGCTGGGCACCTATTTCCGTTACATCTGTGACAACGGCACCTATATCGCCCGGTACGACGACCTGTTCGATGGCAGGGACGAGCAGATCGACCTGTCGGATGTCGCGGTTTCCAACAACGGCATCGAGCTGATCGACCGCGAGTTCGTCTCGGCCATTACTGAGGGGCGCGAGCCCAATGGATCGGTGGCCCAATGCCTGCCGGCGATGCAGACCCTCGACCGGATCGAAAAGAGCTTCGGTTCGTGACCTTGGCCTAAGGCCCGCGCCGACCGGGAAGCGACCTTTCGAGGTAGCCGGCACGAAACCGGCGCGGCGAGATGCCCATGGATCTGGAAAAGACGCGCGAAAAATAGGCGGGGTCGATAAATCCAAGTTCGAAGGCGACCTCCGAAATGCTCATATTCGTGTAGACCAGCAGCCGCCGGGCTTCGCGGATCAGGCGTGTCTCAACCATATGGGATGCTGATCGGCCGGTGGCCTGGCGGCTGACGCGGCTCAAATGGCCGGGCGACACCGCCAAGGCGTCCGCATAGCGGGCCAGTGGCCAGTGATCGGTGTAGTGGCGTTCGACCAGGTCCTGGAACCGTTTGAGCAGCGAGTTGGCCACCGCGGTGATCGACGGGCCCGAACTCGCGATGTGCCGGGCGACCAGCCCGGCCAAGGTGCCCGACAGGGTCCGCAACAGGTGGGCCCTGGCGAACTCCATGGCCCGGTATTCATCGAAAACAGCCTGGAAAAGCGGCTTTAGGTGCGGGCTCGCCGTGAAAATGGCGGGCTGGGACAGGGGCGGGCGCAAGCCTTCGGTATCGATCAAGACTTGGTCGATGATCTCCGCCTCAACAGTCAGAACCCAGCCCTGCGTACTGGGCGAAAAGCTGAAACCGTGGACGATCCCGACCGGAACGTTGATACAGGTGTTGGTGCCGAAGGGGACGCGCCGGCCGTCCAGTTCGGCGTCCCCGCTGCCGGAAACGATGAGCAGGAACTGATGCAGCCGCGCATGGCGGTGGGCCACCAGTTCCCAATTGTGCAGCTTTGAGCGGTCCTCGATGGTTTCGCAGTGGACGACGTCCGGCAGCTCGGTGCTCTCACCGAACAGGTTGAAGTTCTGGATGCCGATCGGGGAATTTTGCTCAGTCATGTTCGATTTGTACAAGAATCGGCTGCTTCCGTCCATTCCTCAGATTGAGAATTAGTTTAATCTGTACCGACTTGGACATTGGAGACCGGAACCATGAAAACACAAGTCGGCATTATTGGCGGGGGCCCGTCGGGCCTGTTGCTGTCCCAGCTTCTGCACCTCAAGGGCATCGACACCGTCCTGCTTGAACAGCGCAGCCGCGAATATGTGCTGAGCCGGATCCGCGCCGGCGTCCTTGAGCATGGTTTCGCCGATCTGATGCGCGAAGCCCAGTGCGGCGACAACATGGACCGCAATGGCGAGATCCACGACGGGTTCTTTATCGCCCATGACGGGGTCAAGGATCGCATCGACCTCAAAGGGCTGACCGGCGGCAATTCGGTCGTGGTCTACGGCCAAACCGAACTGACCCGGGACCTGTACGAAGCCCGCGACAGGATGAACGGCGTGGTGATCCACAACGCAGAAGACGTGACGCCCCACGACCTGACGTCGGACGCCCCCTATCTGACATATCGCAAGGGCGACGAGGTCCTTCGGGTCGATTGCGATTTCATCATCGGAGCCGACGGTTTCCACGGGGTCAGCCGCAAGTCGATCCCCAGGGACGTGCTGCGCGAATACGAAAAGGTCTATCCCTTCGGGTGGCTGGGTGTGCTGTCGCGCACCAAGCCGGTGTCGCCGGAATTGATCTACGCCAAGCATGAGCGGGGCTTCGCGCTTTGCTCGCTGCGGTCCCAGGTGCTCAGCCGTTATTACATCCAGGTGCCGCTGACCGACACGGTCGAGGACTGGTCCGACGAGGCCTTTTGGGAGGAGCTGAAACGCCGGCTGCCAGAAGATGTCGCGGCCCAGATGATCACCGGCCCGTCGATTGAGAAGAGCATTGCGCCGCTGCGCAGCTTCGTGGCCGAACCGATGCGCTACGGCAACCTCTTCCTGGCCGGCGACGCCGCCCATATCGTGCCGCCGACCGGGGCGCGGGGCCTCAACAGCGCCGCATCGGACATCTACTACCTCTATCACGCGATGCTGAAACACTATCAGGACGGCGACGATACCGGCCTGGAGCAGTATTCCCGGAAGGCCCTGGCCCGGGTCTGGAAAGCGCAGCGTTTCTCGTGGTGGATGACCAACCTGCTGCACACCTATCCCGACACCGCACATTTTGACCAGAAACTGCAAAACGTTGACTTGGAGTATCTTTTTTCCTCCCAGGCGGCCCAAGCCTCGCTCGCCGAAAACTATGTCGGCCTGCCGTTCTAAGTCGTTGTCGCGGCCCCGCGGCTGAAGGCGCCCGCAACATAGCTATGATTGTAGGCGCCGTCGTCCTGGCCGGTTGATGGTTCTGATGGTCGGCTGTCGGCGGTGAGGGAACCGGCAGCGTCAGCGTCGCGTTGCGGTGATCCCTTTCGGACGATCGCTGGACGGTTCGGGTCCACCAGTTCATTTCGCTTGGCGGCATTCCGATAGCGCGGCAACGGTATAGCAAAAATTTATGGCGCCAAGCGGCAATTTAAATAGTCATTTCCCACACCTGGCCGGATACTCGCGGCACCAAAACACCAGATCGGAACAAGTATGGCCTTTTTCGAATGGAAGGATGCTTACAGCGTCGGCGTGCCCGAACTGGATGATCAACACAGGGCGCTGATCGAAATTATCAATAGCCTGGACGCGATAGAACGAGAGGGCGGAGAAATCTCCCGGGTCCTGGATACGCTGGATTGGTACGTTGAAGAGCATTTTGCCACCGAGGAAAAACTGCTGAAACAGGCCGGATATGCCGATTACGAGGGCCACCAGGCCGAGCATCGCAAGTTCGAAACCTGGTTGAAGAGCACGCGGTTTTACATGCGCAACGCCGGCCCCCAATCCGCCGAGGCGGCCAAGGAGGTCAGCGATTACCTCAAAGACTGGCTGGCCAAGCATATCCTGGTGATGGACATGGACTACAGGGACCTGCTGGCCCCCAAGGGATGACCGGCGGGGACAATAAGACAATAGGGATGTGAGTGTTTCATTTGGTTCTAACGGTTACGCACAGCAACCATTAATGCGCCGCCGGTCGCGCCAGCAGGGCGCCATTTTCGCGGCGATACAAGGTCAAAAAAGGGAGGAAACCATGACCTACATGCCAAGACGACTGATCACGACGGCGGCGGCCGCCGCCCTGGCCCTGTCCTTCGGGGCCGGCGGCGCCATCGCCGCGGACGTTACCTTGCGGATGCACCAGTTCCTGCCGGCGCAGGCGGGTGTGCCGAAACATATCCTGCTGCCCTGGGCGGCCAAGGTCGAAGCCGCATCCAAGGGCCGGATCAAAATCCAGCACTTCCCGTCCATGCAATTGGGCGGCAAGCCGCCGCAGTTGATCGACCAGGCCATCGACGGCGTCGCCGACATCGTCTGGACCGTCGCCGGCTATACGCCCGGCCGGTTCCCGCGCACCGAGGTCTTCGAGCTGCCGTTCATGATGACCAACGCCGAGGCGGTATCCCGGGCCTACTGGACGCTGGCCCAGGAAACCATGCAGAAGGATTTCCGGGACTTTCACGTTCTCGGCCTGTGGGTGCACGGCCCCGGCCTGATCCATTCCAAGAAGCCGATCACGTCGCTGGCCGACCTCAACGGGGTCAAGCTGCGGGCGCCGACCCGGACCACCAACATGCTGTTCAAGAAGCTGGGCGCGACCCCGGTCGGAATGCCGGTCCCGGCGGTTCCCGAGGCGCTGTCCAAAGGCGTAATCGACGCCACCGTCATCCCCTGGGAGGTCACCCTGCCGTTGAAGGTGCCCGAGCTGGTCAAGAACCACACCACCTTCGGTGACGCGTCGCTGTACACCACAACCTTCCTGTTTGCCATGAACAAGGGCGCCTACAACAAATTGCCGGACGATCTGAAAAAGGTGATCGACGACAATTCCGGTTTGGAATTCTCGGCATTTGCCGGTCGCCAAATGCAGGCCGACGACGCGCCGGGCCGAGCCTCCGCGGTCAAGATGGGCAACAACATCATCACCCTGAGCCCGGCACAGGTCGCCGATTGGCGCAAGGCGTCGCAGGGCACGATCAAGGACTGGGTCGCCGACATGGACAAGAAGGGCATGGACGGTACCGGGCTGCTGAAGCGGGCCCGTGACCTGATCGCCAAGTTCTCGGCGAACTAGGTCGACCCGACCCAATCGGCAGAGCGCTTCGTCCCCGCACCAATGGCGTGCGGGGATGAGGCGGGCCGACGAGGCTGGAAGATGCTGAGATTTGTCGAACATATCTCCCGCTACATGGCGATCGCGGGCGGCGTGGTTCTGGCGTTCCTGATCGTGCTCACCTGCCTCAGCGTAGCTGGGCGCGGCTTGAACACGCTAGGGCACACGGAATTCCTGGTGGCCCTCTCGCCGGGCCTTGCCGACGCCCTCATTGCCACAGGGGTCGGCCCGATCAATGGCGATTTCGAGCTGGTGGAAGCCGGAGTTGCCTTCTCGATTTTCGCCTTTCTTCCCTACACCCAGTTGTACGGCGGACACGCCGTTGTTGATGTCGTCACCAGCCAGTTGCCGCCCAAGGTGCGGCACCTTATCGAGGCCTTCTGGGAGACCCTGCTCAGCCTGGTCATCTTCCTGATAACCTGGCGCCTGTATGTTGGCATGATGGGGAAATACGATAACGGACAGACGACTTTCCTGTTGGAATTCCCAATATGGTGGGCCTATGCGGCCAGTTTTGCCGCCGCGCTGGTTGCCTCGATCGTGGCCGCCTACAGCACCTATGCCGCGCTGTATGGCGTGATCACCGGCCATCCGCCGCCGTTCCGTGATGAAGGAGCGGTCCATTGAGCATGCTCGCCCTGGGCTATCTTTCGTTCCCGGTCCTGCTGGGGATGATCTTCCTGCGCGCGCCGATCGGCTTGGCGATGATGCTTTGCGGCATCGGCGGCCTCTATCTGGCGATGGGCGGCGAGACCATGGTGCTGGCCAAGCTCAAGACCGAAACCTATTCGACCTTTTCCAGCTATTCGCTGTCGATCATCCCGATGTTCCTGCTGATGGGCCAGTTCGCGACGCTGTCGGGGATGTCGTCCGCCCTGTTCAAGGCGGCGGAAAGCTGGTTGGGCCATCGCAAGGGCGGGGTCGCGATGGCGGCCGTCGGCGCCTGTGCCGGCTTTGGCGCCATCTGTGGCTCGTCGCTGGCAACCGCGGCGACCATGAGCCGCGTCGCACTGCCCGAATTGCGCCGCTATGGCTATTCGGGCGGCTTTTCGACCGCCACCCTGGCGGCCGGCGGCACGCTGGGTATCTTGATCCCGCCATCGGTGATCCTGGTCATCTATGCCATTCTGACCGAACAGAATATCGCCAAGCTGTTTCTGGCCGCGTTCGTGCCCGGAATCCTGGCCGCCATCGGCTACATCATCACCATTTCGATTTACGTCCGGAAATACCCCAAGGCGGCCGGGGTGCGCCCGCCGGCGCCCATGGGCGAGCGGTTTCGCGCGCTGTTCGACGTCTGGCCGGTGCTGTTGGTCTTCGGCCTGGTGGTCGGCGGCATCTACCTGGGATGGTTCACACCGACCGAAGGCGCCGCGGTCGGGGCCGCCGGAACCGGCCTGATCGCCTTTGTATCGGGCAACCTGACCTGGGATGTCTTCAAGAAGTGCATCACCGCGACGGCGATGAGCACTGCGATGATCTTTTTCATCGTGCTGGGTGCCGGGCTCTACAACAGTTTCCTTGCCCTGACCCAGGTGCCGCAGGAGCTGTCGGCCTGGATCGTCGGCCAGGGGCTAAGTCCCTGGTTGGTATTGGCGCTGATCCTGTTCTTCTATCTGGTCTTCGGCTGCCTGATGGACAGCCTGTCGATGATCCTGTTGACCATCCCGATCTTCTTCCCGGTGATCAGCGCGCTCGATTTCGGCTTGACCCCCGAACACATGGCAATTTGGTTCGGCATCATGGTGCTGATCGTCGTCGAAGTTGGCTTGATAACGCCACCGGTGGGGATGAACCTGTTCGTGATCAACGCCATCGAACGCGAAACCTCGATGCTGGAGACCTATAAGGCAGTGATCTGGTTCGTCGGATCGGACATCGTTCGCGTGATCATCCTGTTCCTGTTCCCGGTGATCACCCTGTTCCTGATCCCCTAGCGGTCGCGCCAAATGGCCCCGTGTGGGTGGGGTTTGCCTTAGCCGATGGTCAGGGAGATCTCGCCGACCCCGTCGATCCGGCCGGACAGCCGGTCGCCCGCGACAACCGGGCCGACGCCCGCCGGAGTCCCGGTATAGATGAGGTCTCCCGGCACCAGGTGATAGAATTTCGACAGGTGCACCAGCACTTCCTCGACCGAATTGATCAGGTCGGCCAGATCGGCGTGCTGGCGGACTTCTCCGTTGACGGATAGTTCGATGGTGCCCCGGGTCGGGTGCGCACCGTCGCGAACCGGGACGATGTCCGACAATATGGCGGATTGTTCGAAATCCTTGCCCAGGTCCCAGGGACGTCGCTTTTCCCGCGCCCTGAGCTGCAGGTCGCGCCGGGTCATGTCCAGCCCGCAGGCGTAGCCGTAGACCGCGTCCAGCGCCGATCCCATTGCCGCCTCGAACACCGGCCGGCCGACGGCGGCGACCAGTTCCATTTCATAGTGGTAGTTTTCGGTTCCCGGCGGATAGGGCACAGTGGCGCCCGACGCCACCAGCGCCGTCGGGCTCTTGGTGAAATAGAACGGCTCCTCCTTGTCCGGCACTACCCCCATTTCCTTGGCATGATCGGCGTAATTCCGTCCGACGCAGAAGATGCGATTGACCGGAAACCGGGTATCGGTGCCGGCGATCGCCGCGGTCGGCAGGGGCGCAAGTTCAAACAATGTGTTGTCGTTCATGTTTCCAGTCTCTTCAGAATTCTTCATAGAAGCCAAGTTTGCGCTGCATCGGCGCATCGTCGATGATGAACAGGAACGCCATCTCGTTGGGCGATGCGTTGCGGATTTCCACGTCGGCATGGGTGGGAACGGCGATGGTCCCCGACTCGCCCCATTCCATGTCAACGCCGTCGATGCAGGCCTCGCCCCGGCCTTCGACAACATGCAGCACCTGGGAGGCCGACCGGCGCCTGGGTTTCAGGACCTCGCCCGGCCGCAGGGCCAGGGCCGAGAAACCCAGGATGGGCAGGCATTCCCGGCCCGTCTCCGGGTTGACATAGGCCAGGTGCAGCGCTTCGTCATGGGCGGCGTGGGAGGCCATGTCGGTCAGTGCGGCGCGGACGTCCCGCCATGGATAGCGCAGCAGCGGATAATTGTCGCGCGGCCGGTCCAGCGCGGCAAAGGGCAGCAATCCGGCGCGCCGATAGTCGCTTTGCGACCGGTCGGCCCGGTTGCGGATGGCCTGCGGCTCGCCTTCGATGCAATAGGACGCCTCGACCCAATAGACCATGGGCAGGTCAAGGGCATCCAGCCAAACCACCGGCCCCTTGCCGCCGTGCCCGTGTTCGTGCCACAGGCCCGCCGGGGTCAGGATCAAGTCGCCCCGTTCCATCGGCAGCTTTTCCCCGTCCACCACGGTGAAACCGCCTTCGCCTTCGGTCACGAACCGCACCGCGCTTGGGCTGTGGCGGTGGTTGGGCGCGGTTTCGCCGGGCTTGATCAATTGGAAGCCGAGATAGATGGTCGGCGTCGCCCGGGCGGTGGCGGGGTCTAGGCTGGGATTGGCCAGGATCAGCACCCGGCGCTCGGCCTTTTCGATCGGTGTCAGGTCGCCCGCCTGCATGAGCAGGGGGCGGACATCCTCATAGGCCCAATAGACCGGCTTGCATGCCCGGTCCGGTTTACCGTAGGGCAGGAAATTCCGCAGCGACGGCCACAGTGGCGCAAGGTTCTTCCCGGTCAGCTGGTCGAGATATTCGCCTGGCAGTTCGTCCAGGGTGCCAAGTGTGGTCATTGCATGCTCCAACGATTGGTGGGTTTGCGTCGCGGCGCGACGTGTATCCGGTTTCAGGGGACGGCGGGGAATCCCGGCCTCAGGGATTGGCGCCGGCTTCATCCAGGCCGGTGCCGCCATAGAGCCAGGCCAGGCTATCGCGGTACTGCTCCTGGGTTTTTGTCCCCAGCGCCGCGTTGCGGACCAGCCGATGCGCGCCGTCGGGGTGGTAGATATGTTTGCCGATTTCGCGTGACGACAGCACGACCCGGTAGGCGCGGGGAATGCGCGCGTTCTGATAGTCCGCGAAAGCGGCCGCGAAATCGCCACCATGCCGTTCCAACTGATGCGCCAGCATGACGCTGTCCTCCATCGCCATGCATGCGCCTTGGGCAAAATACTGGTGGGTGGGGTGCGCGGCATCGCCCAGCAGGACGACATTGCCGTCAACCCAATTGTCGATCGGGTCGCGGTCGGCAAGCACCCAACGGCGCCAGTTCTTAGGGATTTTCAGCAGCGCGCGGGCCTCCGGAACCAGTTGCTCGAAGGCGGCCAGGATCTCCTCCGGATCCCCGGGCTCGTTTTCGCCCACCTTGTCGACATCGGTCACGAAGGTGGCCACCAGATTGAAGGTCTTCCACCCCTGCAAGGGGTAATGCACCATGTGCCGCTTGGGCAGCGCCCACAGCGTTGCCGCGTTCCAGCGCAGGTGTTCCGGCATGTCGTCGTGCTGCAAGACCGCGCGATAGGCGACGTGGCCGGACAACTTCAAGTCGTCGCCCCCGGTCAGTCGCGCCCGAATATTGGAATTGACCCCGTCGGCGCCGATCACCGCGGCACCCTCGAACACCCGGCCGGTTTCCGTCAACACTTTCGCGCCGGTCGCCGTGTTCTCATAGCCGGTGACCACGACATCGTTGACCAGGGCGACGTTCGGATGGGCCCGGCAGGCGTCGAGGAAGACCGAATGCAGATCGGCGCGATGGATGACCGCGTAGGGGTTTTTGAAGCGCGCCCGGAAGTCATCGCCGATATCGACATGCGAGATTTCCTGCCCGTCGACGCCGTCCATCAGGATCAGCTTCTCGATATAGACCGCCTTGGACCTTCCCAGGTCGCCGACGCCTAGATAGTCCATGGCGTGAAAGGCATTGGGGCCGATCTGAATGCCGGCGCCGATTTCGCCGAAAGCCGAGGCGCGCTCCAGGACCGTGACCTCGTATCCCAGGTTCGCCAGCCCCATGGCGGCGGACACGCCGCCAATCCCGCCACCTGTAACGATGATCCGTTGCTTTGCATTGCTCATGACCGTGTCTCCTCGCGGTTCCAGCCTGGCGGAGACCATGCCCCCGGCCATGGAACGAACGTATACTGATGATCAGTATACTGTCAATCATAATACTGATTATCAGTAGTCATCTCGATTGAATGGGTCTATCGTGGTTTTTGGGAAGATGCCGGGAAGGCCGGGGTAACAGGCGGAAACAAAAAGGCTTTCAGGATGACGGACGAAAGGGACAGCGACGCGCTGTATCGCATGCCGGGTTACCTGATCCGTCGCTGCCACCAGATATCCGTCGGGATATTTCATGAAATCTGCGGTCAGTTCGACCTGACGCCGATCCAGTACGCGCTGATGTGGGGGATCGAATCACATCCGGAAATCGACCAGATCCAGCTGTCGCGCCTGGTGGGTGTCGACCGCACGACCATCGGCAACGTCATTCTGCGATTGGAAAACCGGGGCCTGATCACGCGTACATCTGATGCCAAGGACCGTCGCGTCAAACGCCTGTCCCTGACCGGGACGGGGCGTGCCCTTATGTCCGACGTGTTGCCCCATGTCCTGACCGTCCAGGAGAACCTTCTCGCGCCGCTGAGCGGCACGGAGCGGACGGCTTTTATCCGGCTGCTGGGCAAGATCGTCAGTCGCAAGAACACGGCCAGCCGGGCTCCGACCGGACCCTCCACCCACTGAACCCAAGAAGCAGCCGTCGGCAGGCGGGCCTAACCGGGATCCGATCCCGGCCCGACCTGCTGGGCACCTTGGAAAAATCGCTTTACAGTATAATGATTATAAATCATAATGATTTTAGTTCATATTTAATGGGAGACGCCCAGATGCAGATCAACAACACAGCGGCGCTGGTCACCGGCGGTGCCAGCGGCCTTGGCGCAGCAACCGCGCGCCGGCTTGCCTCCCTGGGGGCTAAAGTCGCGATCCTCGACTTCGACTTGCCGCGCGCCCAGGCGGTTGCCGCGGACATCGGCGGTTCCGCGGTCCAGGTCGATGTGTCAGATGCCGACGCGGTCGGGGCGGCGGTAGCGTCTGCGGCCGAGGCTCTGGGCGCGGCGCCGCGCATCGCGGTCAATTGTGCCGGCGTGGGCATGGCGGCGCGGGTGGTCGGCCGCGACGGCAAACTGTCTTTCAACGTGTTCGAAAAGACCCTGCGGGTGAACCTGTTCGGCACCTATCATGTGCTCAGCCACGCGGCCCGTTTGATGACCGAGTTGGAGCCGCTGGATCATGGCGAGCGCGGTGTGATCGTCAACACCTCGTCGGTTGCCTGGCAGGACGGGCAGATCGGCCAGGCCGCCTATTCGGCCTCCAAGGGTGCCATCGCGTCGATGTCCCTGCCGGTGGCGCGCGAACTGTCACGCTTTGGCATTCGCGTGGTCGCCATCGCGCCGGGCCTGTTCAATACGCCGATGATGGAAGGCCTGCCGGAAGACATCGCCGCCAAGATCGCCGCCGACATTCCGTTTCCTCAGCGGCTGGGCGACCCTGAGGAATATGCCTTGCTGGCCGAGCAGATCGTAATCAACCCCTTCCTGAACGGGACCACCATCAGGCTTGATGGCGCGGTTCGCTTGGCCCCGAAATAAGCAAACAGGGCGAGGCACGGAAAATGACCGGAGACGTTCTCAGAATCGACATCGAAGACCGGGTGGCGACGGTGACGATGAACCGGCCCGACAAGCGCAACGCCATGAACGACGAACTGCTGGCAGCATTGGGTGATTTCTTCGCCGAACCGCCGGCCAACGTCAAGGCGGTGATCCTGACCGGGACCCAGGGCAATTTCTGCTCGGGCCTCGATCTTGGCGAGCACAGTGCCCGCACGCCGGAGGAAAACCTGTTCCATTCGCGCGGCTGGCACGAAATCATGGACCGCGTCCATTATGGCCGCGTGCCGGTGGTTTCGGCCCTGTTCGGTGCGGTGGTCGGCGGCGGACTGGAACTGGCCGCCGCGACCCATGTCCGGATCGCCGAGCCTTCGACCATTTTCCAGTTGCCTGAAGGCCGCCGCGGGATCTTCGTCGGCGGTGGCGCAACGGTCCGCATTGGCCGCATACTCGGTGCCGATCGCATGGTCGAGATGATGCTGACCGGTCGCCGCTACGGCGCCGAGGAAGGGCTGATGCTGGGCCTCAACCATTATGCGGTCGGCGAAGGCGAGGCCTTGGGCAAGGCACGGGAGCTGGCCGAAAGGATTGCCGCCAACGCGCCCTTGTCCAACTACGTCATGATCCACGGTGTCAGCCGGATCCAGGATATGGCAATGGCCGATGGCCTGTTTACCGAAAGCCTGTGTGCGGCAATCACCCAGACGACTCCCGACGCCAAGGAAGGCCTGGCGGCGTTCCTGGAAAAACGCGCACCCAATTTCAGGTGACCCATGATCCAGACCAAATCGAACCCGGAAGCCAAGCCGCGGGCGTCGCGGCGGATTTCCGATCAAACGCTGCGCCCGATGCTGGGCTACCATCTGCGGCGGGCCTCCAACGTCATCCAGTCCGACCTGGCGCGTACCCTGAAGCCATTCGAACTCAGAATGATTACGTTTTCGGCCTTGGCGGTGGTTGCCGACAATCCGGGGCTGAGCCAGGCCACCCTGGCCGACGCCCTGGATATCGAGCGCCCCAATCTGGTTGTCGTGGTCGACGAGCTGGAACGCCGTGAGCTGATTTCGCGCGAACGCTCCGCGACCGATCGGCGCGTCTACCAGTTGAAGATTACCCTGGCGGGCCAGACCTTGCTGGACAAGGTGATCGTTGCCGTCGCGGCGCACGAAAAGGCGCTGCTCAAGGCCCTGACGCCGGAGATGCAGGACACGGTGATCGCGGCGATGACCCTGATCAAGGAAAACGGGTGAGGGACGCGCCATGAAACGCACCACGTCTTTTCAGCGCCATGCCGTGATCCGTGAGGATCGCGCCGATGGCTCCGTCCTGCTCTCCTCGAAACACCCGCTTGGGGCTTCAGTCGAGCGTACCGGCGACTGGCTGCGTCAATGGGCGGCGCAGGCGCCGGGCCGGGTGTTCCTGGCCGAACGTTACGGCAGCGGCTGGCGCGAGATCAGCTATGGCGAAACCCTGCAAAAGGTCAGGGCCATCGGCGCGGCGCTGCTGGCGCGCGGCCTGAACGCCGAAACGCCGATCCTGATCATGTCCGGCAACGGCGTCGATCACGGCCTGCTGGTTCTGGCGGCACAATATGTCGGTGTTCCGGCGGTGCCCGTGGCCGAGCAATATGCGCTGATCCACGGCGCGCATGGCCGTTTGCGCCATGCCGTCGACCTGGTGAGCCCCAAATTGGCCTATGCGGTCAACGCGGATCAATATGCGGAAGCCCTGGCGCTGGACGTCTTTGACGGGGTCGAGATTGTCTCCAGCCAGCCTGGATCCAGCGGTGCCACGCCGTTCGAAGACCTGCTGCACGGCAATGATGGTGCCGGTGTCGACGCGGCGTTCGCCGAGGTCGGCCCCGACACGGTCGCCAAGATCCTGCTGACCTCCGGCTCGACCTCGTCGCCCAAGGGCGTTTTGACGACCCAGAGAATGATGTGCGTCAACCAGGTCCAGATCGCCGACGCCCTGCCGTTCCTGCGGCAGACCCCGCCCCGGATCGTGGACTGGCTGCCCTGGAACCATGTGTTCGGCGGGTCGCATAACTTCAACATGATGCTGGCCAATGGCGGCAGCCTGTACATCGACGACGGCAAGCCGCTGAAAGGCCTGTTTGACCGTACCCTGGAAAACCTGTCGATGATGACCGGCAGTCTGGTGTTCAACGTACCGGTCGGCTTCGCCATGTTGTGCGACGCCCTGCAAGAGGACAAAGCCCTGCGCCGCCGTTTTTTCCAGGACCTGGACCTGGTCTTCTACGCCGGTGCCTCGTTGCCGCAGAGCATATGGGAAGCGCTCGAGACCATGGCGTTGGAGGTCAAGGGCGAGGTGCCGCTGATCACCTCGTCCTGGGGTCTGACCGAAACCGCGCCGGCCGTCCTGATGCAACAGGAACCGACCGAGCGCTCGGGGATCGTCGGGGTTCCCCTCAACGGCCTGACGGTCAAGCTGATCCCCGACGAAGACGGTCGTTACGAGGTCCGGGTGAAAGGGCCGAACGTGATGCCCGGCTATTTCAACGCCCCGGACAAGACGCACGAGGCGTTTGATGCCGAGGGCTATTTCGTCACCGGGGATGCCATGTCCTTCGTCGATCCGTCGGACACCGATAAGGGCATGCGCTTCGAAGGCCGCATTTCAGAGGACTTTAAGCTGTCGACCGGCACCTGGGTCCGGGCCGCGGCACTTCGGGCGGACCTGTTGTCCAGCCTGGCGCCGCTGGCGGCCGATCTGGTGGTGACCGGCCAGGACCGGGACGAGATCGGGGTTCTGGTCTTCCCCAATCGCGACTCCCTGAGTGAAGCGGGGTTCACCGACGAAGACGACAATGGCGCCATGACCTGCCCCCTGCTGGTGGCGGAAATCACCCACCGGCTGGCGGAACGGGCGCGGCGGGTCAGCGGCTCATCCTCCCGGGTCAGCCGGGCCCTGGTGATGGCCGAGCCACCTTCGATAGGTGATGGCGAGATCACTGCCAAGGGCAACCTCAACAGCCGCAAGGTGATGACCCGAAGGAATGTCCTGCTGGAACGCCTCTACGGCGACGGCGACCCCGCCGTCTGCAAGCTATAAGGAGAGACCGATATGGTCGATATCAACAAGGTCCGGGCGATCGACGTCCACACCCATGCCGAAGAACCTTGCGGCACCCATGCCGATGACGGCTATGACGAACTGCAGTCGACCATGGCGAAATACTTCCGGGCGCCCTGGGAGCATCCCCCCACGGTGCCGGAAACGGCGGCGCACTACCGCGAACAAAACATCGCCGCGGTCATTTTTCCCGTCGACGCGGAACGGGAGACCGGTTATCGCCGGTACGCCAATGAGGAAATGGCGGAGCTGGCGGCCGAAAACGACGATGTGCTGATCCCGTTTGGCTCGATCGACCCGCACAAGGGCAAGATGGGAGTGCGCGAGGCCCGGCGCCTGATGGCCGATTTCGGCATCAAAGGGTTCAAGTTCCATCCCACCCAGCAAGGCTTCTACCCCAATGACCGGATGGCTTACGGCCTATACGAGGCGATTGCCGACAATGGCGGCATCGCCTTGTTTCATACCGGCCAGACCGGCGTCGGTTCCGGCATGCCGGGCGGCAACGGCATGCGCCTGAAATACTCCAACCCGATGTTCATGGACGATGTGGCCGTGGACTTTCCGGACATGAAGATCATTCTCGCCCATCCCTCCTTCCCCTGGCAGGAGGAGGCGCTGTCGGTCGCGCAGCACAAGCCGAACGTCTATATCGACCTGTCGGGCTGGTCGCCGAAATACTTCCCCGACATCCTGGTGCGCTACTGCAACTCCATCCTGAAGAAGAAGGTCTTGTTCGGCTCCGACTGGCCGATGATCACGCCGGAACGCTGGTTGGCCGATTTCGAGAAAATCAACATCAAGGACGAACTGCGGCCGGACATTATCAAGGGCAATGCCGCAAGACTGCTCGGCTTCGCCTGACGCCGACCGGAAGACGCGCCATGAAACCCTTTGTCGCCCCGGTCGAGGACATTCTGTTTTGTCTGGAGCATGTCGCCGGGGCGACCGACCTGGCCGACTGGGACGGTGATTTAGTCCGCGAATTGGGGGGGCATTTTGCCACCTTCGCGGAGCAGGAAATCGCGCCTCTGGACGCGCCGGGAGACCGGCAAGGCTGTCGCCTGGAGAATGGCCGGGTCAGAATGCCCGGCGGCTTTGCCCGGGTCTACCAGGACTATGCGGCGATGGGGTGGCCGGGCCTGACGGTGCCGGAATCCCATGGCGGTCAGGGATTGGGGCCCGTGATGCTGGCGGTGACCAGCGAGATCTTCTCCGGTGCCTGCCACAGCCTGCAAATGGTCACCGGCCTGGTGCCTGGTGCGGTGCGTACCCTGCAAAGGTTCGGAACCGACGATCAGCAGGCTCGGTACCTGCCGTCCTTGGCCACGGGCGAGACCCTGGCCACCATGTGCCTGACCGAACCCGAGGCCGGGTCTGATTTATGTCGCATCCGCTGCCGAGCGGTCGCCAAGGGTGACGGCTGGGCCATCACCGGCGAAAAGATTTTTATTTCGGGCGGCGACCAGGATCTGAGCGATAGGATCCTGCACCTGGTCCTGGCCCGGACCAGCGACGATGGCCTGCGCGGCCTGTCCCTGTTCCTTTGCCCATCCGAGACCGCCCAGGGCGCGCGCAATGCGGTCACGGTCACCCGGGTCGAGGACAAGATGGGGCTGCACGCGTCACCCACCTGCCAGATGGAATTCGACGGCGCCGAGGCGGAGCTGATCGGCCGCCCGGGCGACGGTCTGAAGGCCATGTTCACGATGATGAACCATGCCCGTCTCGACGTCGCGCTGCAGGGCGTCGCCCACGCAGCCCGCGCCCGCGATATCGCCGCGGCCTACGCGGCGGAGCGGGGCCAGGGGCGCAAGCCGGATGGCGAACCGGCTGTCCTGGCGGACCATGCCGACGTCCAGCGCATGCTGGACGAGATGGACCGCCTGGCCCTGGGCGGCCGCGCCGTTGCCCACCTGGCTCTTGTGACCATGGAACGAGGCGACGATCCGGATCTGGTCGAATTCTTGACCCCGGTGGCTAAAGTGTTCTGTACGGAAGCCGGCATGCACGCGGCCGAACTGGGAACCCAGGTGCTGGGCGGTTATGGGTACTTGCGGGAATACCGGCTGGAGCAGACCTATCGCGACGCCCGCATCACGGCGATCTACGAAGGGGCCAATGGCATTCATGCCCGGATGGTGGCAACCCGGTTGCTGGGTGCGGCGCCGGGCGATGCCTTTGATTGTTTTGTCGACCGGGAGGCCCGGGCCGCCGGCTGCGATGTCCTGCATCGCGGTGTGGGTCTTTGGCGCGCGGCACGGCAAACCTTGATCACGTGCAGCGATCCGGCGCCACAGGCCTTCGATTTCATGAAGTTGACCCAGGAACTGCTGTTGCTGTGCCTCTGGTATCGCCTGAGACGGGCGGCGGACCGGCATCCGGAGCCCGGGCGGATTACCAGGGTCGCGGAGCAGGGTGGGGCGACCGCCACCGCCCTCATGCCGGCCCATGCCGCCAAAATCAGCGGCGGAACAGAACCGCTGCGGGAAAACGTGTTTGCCACAGTTTCACAATGAAACGGCAAATCGGGCCGATCACGTCGGGTTTCTTCAGGTGCCGCGCCCGGTGCAGGTTGTCGGTGTTCATCAGGATGATGAATTCCGGGTTCTTCAGGCGGTAATCCCACGTATAGCGGACCAGGGTTTCCAGCGCCAGGCGGGGAATGGCGGGTCTTGGCTGGCGACCAAGCAGCAGATCGCCGACCGGGATTGGGCCGCCATCGCCCCTCAGGTCGAGGAGGCCCTAAGCGCCTCGGTTCGCTAGATGTGAAGTTTCAGACGGTTGTCCATTCGGCCTGGCGCGGAACAGGGGCCACCACAGATGATAGTACCAGGCCTGGGTCATCGAGGCGGGGTCCATGGTTCCATAGGCCTCGGGCAGTGCACCGTCGCGGAACTCGGCGGTCCCGAACAGGACATCCCAGATGAAAAGGGTTTGCGCGTAGTTGCCCATGGGCACGCCGTTGATGCCGATGCCGTGATGGCCCCGGTGCAGTCCGGGCGTGTTGACCAACACCTCGAAGGCTTTCCAGGCGCGCCGGGTCAGGGGACCGCGGTACAGTTTGCGATCCCAGGTGAAGCCGGAATGAAGCCAGACATTATGGATGCCGATGATGGTGGTCGAAACCACGACGATCTCAGCCAGGCCGAGATAGACCATGAAGCCGCCCCACCAGAAGCCGGGCATGATCCAAAACCACATCCAGTTCTCGCGGAAGGAGATCGAGGTCTGATAGACGGTGGCGGTATGGTGGGTGCGGTGGGCGCCCCAGATGTACCGGTTTTCATGGGCGATCCGGTGGATCCAATAATGAGAGAGGTCGTCGGGCAGGAACACGATCAGAAAGGCGGCCCAGAACGGCAGGTCGGCCAGCGCGCCCTGGACTTGCGGCAGCAGAAACGCGGCCAACGAAAAGGCCAGGAATAGCACGGCAGGTTTGATGGCGATCAGCATTGGAACCGCGATGAAGTCCACCGCCCATTCCCCGGCGGACCGTTTGCGGCGGCGATACAGTCCGTTCACGTACTCCCAAAACATCAGGCTGAGATAGAGCAGGGCGACGATGATCGTGTCGTAGTGTTCCATATTTCTCCCTTTTTTATCGCGCATATTTGCGCATATATGCATGTAAATGCCAAAAAAAAATCAGCAGCACCCGTTTTTGATACAAAGCCGGATGGTCTCGACCAACTGTTCCGCCTTATGCAAGGTGCCGTCGGCATCGACCTGGTAGACCACATGCCGGCCCTCCTTCCGCGATTTCAATATCCCGGCCCGTTCCATAAGTGCCAGATGGCGAGAAATCACCGAACGGTCCTGGGGCATTCGCTCGGACAGGCTCTTGACGTCGCTGGCGCCGAACAGGATCAGTTGCTTCAAAATCTCAATGCGTGCCGGTTCGGTCAGTGCCTTGACGAAGTCACTGTCGATCCCGGCCAGGGCGGCGTCGATGGCGTCAGACGGATCCATGCATGCATCTATGTGCATATATTGTGCGGTGCTGTCAAGCGCCCTGACCGCGATCCCTTGGGCCCCGACGATCCTCAGGTGCCAAACGAACGGTTGAAACCGCGGAGCCGACAGCTCATTTACGAGTGCGGTGGTCCCGTTTTCGGCGTGGCCATCCGGGGCTGGGGCCCTGATATGGAGATGTTGATGCAAGCTCACCTAAAAACCTTCGCCACCGGACCTGGGCGCGCCGCACTTTGGGCCGCAGTTTTCAGCACGATTTTCGCAGCAACGGCCGACGCCGTGCAATCCCGATCCTATGCGGTCGTCGATACCAACCAGACCCATTGTTACGGGGTCGGACACACCGGACGACTGTCCGCTTGCCCAACCGCCGGAGCGGCGCTGTACGGTCAGGACGCCCACTACGCGATCAACCCGCCGCGTTATCGAGACAATGGCGACGGCACGGTCAGCGATCTGGTCACCGGCCTGATGTGGCAGAAGGGGTTCAGCCGCAACGTCCGTTGGAGCGACGCCGACGCCAGGGCCCGGCGGGCCACCACCGCCGGCCACAGCGACTGGCGGGTGCCGACGATCAAGGAACTGTACTCGCTGATCGATTTTAGCGGCCATCAGGGATCCGGCCGACCGGAATCGCGTCAGCCACCCCGGAAGGCGCGGCCGTTCCTCGACACGAGCGTGTTCGACTTCGAATACCCGACCCGCAACCGGTATATCGATGCCCAATACATCTCGGCGACCGCTTATCGCGGCCGCACCATGGGCCGGTCGCCGACCTTTTTCGGGGTCAACTTTGCCGATGGCCGCATCAAGGGCTATCCCCAGCGCGGCCGCCGGGACGGTGGCGGCTGGTACCTGCGCCTGGTGCGCGGACAGCCGGCCTATGGCCGGAATGATTTCCGCGACAATGGTGACGGCACGGTCAGCGACCGGGCGACCGGGCTGACCTGGATGCAGAACGATAGCGGCGACTGGGCTGTGTCCGGCGCCCATTACCGGGACGGCCGCATGGATTGGCCGGAAGCGCTCAGCTTCTGCGAGGGATTGTCCCTGGCCGGCACCGATGACTGGCGGCTGCCCAACGCCAAGGAACTGCACAGCCTGCTGGACTATGAACGCTCGCCGCAGGCAACCGGCAGCGCCGCGATCGCCGCGGTGTTCGGGGTCAGTTCGATCAAGAACGAGGCCGGCGAGCGGGACTATCCGGCCTACTGGTCATCCACCAGTTTCCGTGGTGGCCGGGTCTCGGGTCGCGATGCTGTTATCGTCCATTTTGGCCAGGCTATGGGCGCCCCCCATGGACGGGGCTTGGTCGACGTCCACGGTGCCGGCGCCCAGCGCACCGACCCCAAGACCGGCGACGCCGACGCCTATCCGCAATGGGGCCACGGGCCGCAGGGCGACGTCCGCCGCGTTTACAACCATGTCCGGTGCGTCCGGGGCGGAGGTTGAGGCCGGCATTGGGTTACAAAGAACAATTCGGCATGATTGCGGCGCTTTCGCTGCTGCTGCTTGCCGCCTGTGTGCCCAGGAGCATGCACCCGTTGTCGGACCCGGAACTGGCGAGAGTTGACACCCGACTAGTCGGGCTGTGGTCGGCGCGGATCGAGGAAGATGATGTCTATCTCCATTTCGTGCCGCGTGCCGACGGGTGGACCGAAGTCGTTTCGGTTTCCTATAACACGGACCGTGCAGGGGGCGATTGGTTGGTGTTCCGCATGGTCGCGACCAGGATCGATGGCCGCGATTTCATGAGCCTGAAATTCATCGCCGAGGCGAATGAACGGGCGCATTCAGAGTTCTTCCACTTGGCCCGCTATCGCTTGTCGCGGGATGGAGAACTGACCATTTGGACCATGCCGCAGGAGGCTGCAGCCAAGGCCATTCAGGCGGGCTTGGCCGGCAAAATCCGGAAAGGCCGGTTCGGCGATGATGTCCTGCTTACCGCAACCACGACGGATCTGGCCTCGTATTTGAGCCGGGCCGGAGACGGGTCCTTGTTCTCGAATCGCTTGGCAGTGTTCCGCCGGGTCCACAATGGGGGCGCGGTTCGCTAGGCGATGTGCGCGGTGTCTGTCATGCTGTCCCGTGTGTCTGGCGCTTCAATAAAACGGGCACGCAGTCAGGCCTTCGGTTGTTGAGTTGATGGCACAGTGATAAGCCAGAGGGACCGAAGGTGCCATAATCGGTCAAAGGGCTGATCAGCCGACCGTCGGCGATCGGGAGTTTGCGGATGGAAACCGACGAACGCTATTGCACTGAGTTCTGGCAGGATGCGAGAGCCAAAGCCGAGACGTTCGGCCCGCTCGATACCGCCGGCATGGTGTTCGGTGCCGGTCCCAGCCGGGGATTTGGGCACCGGCATGAAATCCTGCCGGTGGTTTCCGATCGGGATATTCTGGTGTTCGAAACCAACAACGGATTTGAACTGCCGGTTCAGTACAGGACCTATCTGCAGACCTTCGGCGCCGGCGGCGCAGGCCCCTATTACGGGGTTTTCGACTATCGCAAGCATGTGATGGAAGAGACTTTCCCCGAACCCTTCCCCTACACGGAAGAGGTTTGGTACGACGATGTGGCCGATGACGACCCGCTCTACGATCTTCCAGGCTTGGCCCGCATCATCGAAGCCGGCTGCGGCGCCGGGTACCTGGTCGAACTGAACGGCGCCAATCCCGGCCAGCTGTGGTGCGACTGGAACGAAGCCTGTTCGAATGGGGACACGTTGATCAGCCTCTACGCCAAGTGGCTCGACAAGGTCGGGACCGGCCTCGAGCGTTACCACCTCCTGCGGTCGTTTATCGACGACAATGGCAAGATCCCGAAAATGGTCCTGCAGGATGTCGCCGATCGGATGCAATGTACGTTCAGGGAAACCCGCTTCGATGACACTCCGGAGGACGAAACCTGGGTCTATTTCGACCAAACGCCGGGCCGGGTCCTGATCAACGACAAGAAACAGGTGCTCAAGATCGAGGCGGGCGGGCAGATTTCCTGAACCCGCGGCCCAGAAGGGTGGCAAGGAACCCGGATGAGAAGAATCCGGCGACAAAGACGCCGATCCCCCAGGCCCAGGATTGCGCGGCCAGGGCGGTCCCGGCCGATCCTGTCACCAGCCACGGCATGACCATCACTTCGAAACAGCCGAAACCCGGGTTGCTTCCATAGTTTTGGGGCAGGATCCTTCGGACGAATACCCAGCATTGGTAGCCAAAACCACAGGCGGCGATGACCAGCAACAGGAGCCCGAGTGCGTCCCAAGTCATTGTTGCCGCGCCTTGTTAGGGGTTCGGTGTAGCCGGAGAAAGGTTACCAAGTGCCGCTATTTCCAATGATCAGGCCATTTGGGCCGGTTTGACCCTGACGATGGGGTTCAGACCAGACGTTCTCCACAACTTAGCGATCGAATACCAATCGCGCGACCGGGATGTCGCCGAACACGAAATGGGATTCCAGGGAGCCGATCCCGGGGATGCGGGTCAGGTCGTCGCGGATGAAGTTCTCGTAATCCTTCAGCGAGGCACAGACCACGTGCAGCATGTAGTCGAAGGAACCCGAGGTCAGGTAACCGGCCAGCACGTTGCTCAACCGGCCCAGGCCCTTTTCGAAGGTCCGGATGGTCTCCTCGGACTGCTTTTCCAGCCGTACCATGACGAAGGCGGTGATCGGCAGGCCACAGGCCTCGTAGTCGACCACCGCCCGATAGCCGGTGATCACGCCCTGCCGTTCAAGCTGGCGCACCCGCCTGAGACAGGGTGAGGGCGACAGGCCGACCCGCTCGCTGAGCTCCTGGTTGGAAATTCGCCCGTCGCGCTGCAGTTCGCGCAGGATGGCAAGATCGATCTGGTCCATATTCCAAGACTCTTTGTATCCGGCCGGAAATGCGCGAAGAGCGCATTTCCGGGGTGCTATTCCGTTCCGCTCCCCCGCTCAACCCCCCAACACGGTACCATGACCTGGGTGGTTGAGCGGGGGAGCGGGACGGAATAGCGACATCTGAGCCAGAATCTTAGCAGATTATGCTAATTTTGTGAATAGAACTGGCATAATTCGCAATTCTCTTCGTGTCGATTTCGCCTACACTGTTGTCATTCGTTTGCTGGACGAGGAGACGGTCATGGGCACGGATCTCAACCCAACGGATATCCCCAATCTGCGCCAATTGAGCCCCTTGCGGCGATCAACCGAGGCCGCGACGCCGGCCGACCTGGCGGCCGAGCAGGCCGGCTATTTCGGGATCGATACCGGTTCGGATTACGGCCGGGTGCTGGTCCGATTGGCCGAAAGGCTCTACGAGGCCAATGCCGACATGCATGCGCTGTGGCGCCTGACCATGGACGGTCTTGCCGCACTTGACCGCACCGACCGGGTCGCCTGGTTCAACGCCAAGCGCTTCCTCAGCTTCCAACTGGCCAAGATCCTGGACACGTTGCAGAACCCGAGCCGTGCGGTCTACCAGTCCCTGGTCACCCATGGCGACGGTTTTGCCGCCAAGGGCAGCTATCCGCTGTTCGACAATGTCACGGCCCTGTTCTCGGCGACCCCGGTGATCACCCGCACCGCGACCTATTTCTTCGCCTGTTCGGAATGGGTCGAAGATGCCTTTACCGGCCGCGAACCGCTGCACGAGATCTATTCGCGGCTGCTCAACCCGACCTCGATCGGCCTGGCCAACCACATTGTCGATCTGGAATGCGGCGACAAGGCCGGCGAGTACATGGCCTGGAACTTCAATTCCGGCATGGCGGCGCTGGACGGCGTGTTCAGTCATTTGGTCGGTTATGGCGACATCATCCTGTCGTCGCGCAACATCTACGGCGGCACCTACCAACTGCTGCACGACTGGTTCGGCAAGCGGGCCAACCTCAACATCGCCCTGGAATGGGTCGACGCCTATGACGGCGCCGATTTCGCCGCCGCCATGGATGTGGTCGCCGAGACCCACGCCGAACGGTTGGCGGCGGGCCGGCAGGTCTATGTCTACCTGGAAAGCCCCTGCAATCCGCACGGCTATGTGCTGGACGTGCCCGGCATCGCCCGCGCCGCCCATGAACGCGGCTGGCGGGTAATCGCCGACGCGACCATCGGCACGCCGTTCCTGCATCCGCTCTTGAAGCGGGAAGACCGGGTCGAGCGCCCCGATTTTGTCGTCCACTCCTACACCAAGGACCTGACCGGGTCGGGTGTCACCACCGCCGGCGTGGTGATCGGGCGCAACGAGGACATGTTCATTCCCAAGGGGGCCGAGGTCGAAACCACCACCCCGACCGGCAAGAAACGTATCGCATCCTGGGAAGACTCGATGTTCTGGAACGTCTACTACATCAAGGGCGGCTTCCTGGACGCGGACAAGGCCTTCGAGGTGCTGAACGGCATGAAGACCTACGAGATGCGGGTCCTGCAAAAGGCGGTCAACACCACCGCCCTGGCCCGCATGCTGGACCACCATCCCGACATCAATGTCTCCTGCCCGGTGCTGCAAGGCAACCCCAACCACCAGCTGTTGCAGGACCACATGCGCTGCGGCTTCCCGGCCTCGCTCTTTACCATCAACGTCGAGGGCAAGGGGGGGCGGCCGCCGGTTTCGCGGGCCGCCTACAAGCGCTTCCTGGATTCCCTGGAGCCGGCCCTGTCCATGCAGGTCAGCCTGGGCCAGACCAATACCGTGACTCTGTGCCCGGCGATGACCAGCCATTCCGAACTGACGGAGGAGGATCTGGTCAAGGCCGGCATCCACCCGACCACCACCCGGGTCGCGGTCGGGTTGGAGGATCCGCGGGTGCTGGTCGGCCATATGCAGCAGGCGGCCCGGATCGCCATCGATCCCGACTGCCCCGGCTTTGCCGATGGCTTCCCGACCGCGGCCGAGATCGATGCGATCTACCGCGACGCCTACATGGACGTGCACCAGCGTTTCCTGGCCGACCTGCCCGGCTTTGCCGAACTGGTGGGATGACCCAAGCGGCCATAACGTTATTGCTTAAAATCGACCTCCCGACCTAGGTTAGACAGCGGATTTAGACAAGACAGCCCGCGCCGCCAAAGGCTCTATAACTCTAACGGTACCACGCATTCATTTTGCGTGGCCTTGGTGCACGGATTGTCGACCGAAGGTCGGGAGGAAGACATGGCAGCGTTTCCGGAAAAGGCAAAGATCGTCATCGTCGGTTTGGGCGGCATCACCGGCGCTTCGGTGGCCCATCATCTGATCGAGCGGGGCTGGGACGACATCGTTGGCATCGACAAGTCGGCGGTCCCGACCGATATCGGGTCGACCTCGCACGCCTCCGACTTCTGTTACGCCACCAGCCATGACTTCCTGTCCTGCTGGACCACCCTCTACTCGATCGATTTCTTCGAGAAGATGGGCCACTACGCCAAGGTCGGCGGGCTGGAGGTCGCCCGGGTCGGCGACGATGCCCGAATGGACGAGATCAAGCGCAAGGTCGCCTCGGCCAAGGCCTTCGGCACCGGCGCCCGGCTGGTCGGCCCGGCCGAGATCAAGGAGAAGTTCCCGCTGATCGAGCAGGACATGGTCCAGGGCGGCATGTGGGATCCGGACGCTGGTCTGGTGGTGCCGCGCTCCCAGACCGTCTGCGGCATCCTGGTCGACAATGCCGAGAAGACCGGCAAGCTGAAGGTCTTCGCCAACACCCCGGCCACCGACCTGATCGTCGAGGACGGCCGCATCAAGGGCGTCGAGACGACCCGTGGCACCATCCATGCCGACCTGGTCATCGTCTGCGCCGGCCTGTGGGGCCGCACCGTCGCCGGCATGGCCGGCGAGGACCTTCCCGTCATGCCGGTCGACCATCCGCTGCTCTGGTTCGGGCCCTATGACGAGTTTGCCGGCACCGGCAAGGAGATCGGCTGGCCGCTGCTGCGCGACCAGGGCAATTCCGCCTATATGCGCGACACCGGCGATCCCAAGACCTCGGAAGGCGGCATGATCGAGCTGGGCTATTACGAGGAAACCGAGCCCCGCCTCTGCCACCCGCGCGACCTCCTGGAGAAGGAGCAGGCCCGCCTCTCGCCCTCGCAGCGCGACCTGGAAATGGAGCAGGTGATCGGGCCGCTGGAGCGGGCCATGGAACTGACCCCGATCCTGGGCGAGCTGGGCTATGACGAGAAGCGCTCGTTCAACGGCCTGCTGCAGGTCACCACCGATGGCGGCCCGTCGATCGGCGAGAGCCAGAAAGTGCGCGGCCTGTGGTACGCCGTCGCCATCTGGATCAAGGACGGCCCCGGCATGGGCAAGCTGATCGCCGACTGGATCACCGACGGCCGCACCCATATCGACCACCACCAGATCGACTATGCCCGCTTCTATCCCTTCCAGACCGAGGAGGACTTCATCCACGCCCGCTGCACCGAGACGGCGATGAAGATCTATAACCCGGCTGTCCACCCGCGCGAGCCCTTTGCCGGCGGCCGCAACGTGCGCCGCAGCCCGTTCTATGCCCGCGAGCAGGAATTGGGCGGCTATTTCATGGAGCTCGGCGGCTGGGAGCGGGCCCATGGCTATGCCGCCAACGAGCACCTGCTGGAAAAGTACGCCAACCAGGTGCCGGTGCGCGAGAACGAATGGGACAACCGCCATTTCTGGCGGGTCTCCAACGCCGAGCATCTGGAGATGAGCGCCGATGTCGGCATGGTCAACCTGTCGCACTTCGCGATCTACGACGTGACCGGCCCCGACCATGTGGCGTTCATGGAATATCTCTGCGTTGCCAAGGTCGGTGGTGACAACCAGGTCGGCAAGGGCATCTATACCCACTTCCTGGACGATCACGGCATGGTCAAGGCCGACTTCACGGTCTTCCGCCTGGCCGACCGCTTCCGCCTCATCGACGGCGCCGATGCCGGCAACCGCGACTTCGTCTACATGAAGCGTATGGCCGAGGATCTGGGCTATGACGTGACCATCACCGACGTCTCGACCGACTACGTCACCATCGGGGTCTGGGGGCCGAACGCGCGGGCGACGCTGCAGAAGGTGGTGGCGGAGCCGGAGGCGCTGACCCACGAGAACTTCCCCTTCGCGACGCTGAAGGAGATCAATATCGCCGGCCAGCAGGTCACCGCCTTCCGCATCTCCTATGTCGGCGAGCAGGGCTGGGAACTGCACATGCCCTATGACGAGGCGCTCCCCGTCTGGGATGCCATCCGGGCCGAGGGCGTGATGGCCTTCGGGGTCGAGACCTATGCCAATTCGCGGCGCATGGAGAAGAGCCTCAGGCTGCAGAACGCCGACCTGCTGACCGAATACAACCTGCTGGAGGCCGACCTGGCCCGGCCCAAGGTCAAGCAGGCCGATTTCATCGGCAAGGCCGCCTATCTGGAACAACGGGCCCGCGACCACCAGCCGGCCACGCTGTGCACCCTGGTGATCACCGACAACACGGACTCGAAAGGCGTCGCCCGCTATCCCCTGGGCGCCATGGCGATCATGGACCCGGCCACCGGCGAGAGCCTGGTCGACGAACTGGGCCGCCGCTCCTTCACCACCTCGATCGCCTTCGGCCCGACCATCGGCAAGAACATCGCGCTGGGCTACCTGCCCCACGAACACGCGGTCAAGGGCAAGCGCTTCGAGATCGAGTATTTCGGCGAAACCTTTCCCGTAGAAGTCGCCGGCGTCGGCTACGAACCGCTTTATGATCCGGAGAACGTGAAGCCGCGGTCTTGAGCTCATTCTTGAAGTGTTGTGAGTAGCCTGGCGAGCGGTCGCGATTGGCAGCCGGTACCTATGTGCCGGCCCATTTTGATCCTTGGCAATAGGCGACATAGCTGAAGTGCAAAACTGCCCACGGAGCTCGATTGCCTATTCTCAGTTAGCCATGGTGTTATAAACGCCGAGAATCGAACTGAACTCCGCTTCCAAAAGAAATAGGATTTCAGGCGCCTCTTGGGTCGTCGAATCCCACGTCATTCTAACGCGCTGTTCCACCTACTAATGGCTGTGTATAATTGGATTACTCATCCACTAGAGTCTGTAGAGCACCATAGGGAATTTGATTTCAATACGCGAATTGTGGCATCGGCGGAAACTGTCGACTGTTTGTTGGCTGGCATTTCTGCTGCTCAGTAGTCCTGCGAAAGCCGAGGAAGCGTTGGTCTTTCAGGCCGTGACGGACAGATTCTCGGTGCATGCCGCCGATATTGCTGAGGCGCGGCCTGCCGCTAATGGCAAGCAAATGCTGGTTCTGACGGAATCCGCGCATACCCGCTGGCAGGAATTTCGCGCCGGCCATGGGAACGAAGAGGGCTTTTTGGTTGGCGGTCAGCAGGTGATTGGCGAGCGGGTCCGAATTGGCGCTTCGACGGATGGCGGCGGTTTGACAATATCCAAGGACGTCTATCAGGCATTGGCTGCAAATGCAGGGTCGGATGGCGTTTTGGCGACCTACTATGTGGCGGGCGTGGGCCGGACCCTGGCACCGTGGCATGTGACAGGAACCAAACGGTCGGCCGGTGCATTCACGATTCACTGGACGGAGAGTTTCGCCCGCGAAATAGCGATGCTGACCGAGGTGCACGCCGGCGAAATGGTCCTGATCATACTTGGCCGAGACGTCCTGATGTCACCGGTGATCCAGGAGCCGATCAGGGGCACATCGGGTAGTTTTCCCAATCTCGGCGACGAGATCTCTGATCGCCTGGAGGCCGCCCTGTCACCCGATCGATAGGCCGGTACCGGCCCCTGCCACCCGGTTTTAAAATTCTTGAGTGGCTCTTCCCACAGGTGTCTGGGTGCCATTTGATGGGGCCACGCCTTGGTCCAACCGTCGGTGATTGCGCTCGGTCATGCCGCCGCCCTCCCCCTTAGCGCCATCTGTGCTATGTCTTGAGGGATGAAGTTTCTCAAATCCAAGAAATTTCGCTGGATCGTCGACTCCGTCGTCGTCGCTGTCGCGGCTGTTGTGGCTTACAGCCTGGTCGGCTGGCTCGGGATCGGGTTTCTCGGGGTGTTTGGCCTGTTTGTGACCATGCGGTCGGAACTGGGCGATGGCATTGCGGTCAATTCGCTGGACCATGACACGGATTCGGTCCGCCTGTTGGCGCAAACCCGGCTCGCCAGGGACCGGATGACACCGGAAGAAAAGGCCAAGGCGAAAGCCGCGGAGCAGGCCAGGAGCCGCCTCAGGTATTTGGTGAACACCTTCTGGATCGCGATGGCCTTTCTGGGCTTCGGCATGTTGCTCAGTCCCTGACCGGACGGGTGCCTGACCGGCCTATTGCCAAACCCCTCGGACTGCGGCATTTATTCTCTATCTGTATTTCTTGGTGACCCAATGAGATGTCTTGTCCTGACCGGCGGCCGCCGATGACCGCGTCCGGCCGCCTGTTCACGCCGATCCTGATCGCCAGCTGTCTGATCCTGCTGACCAGTTTCGCCCTGCGCGCCAGCTTCGGGCTGTTCCAGATCCCAATCGCCGAGGAGTTCGGCTGGCTGCGTTCGGAATTCTCGATGGCGATCGCCATCCAGAACCTGGCCTGGGGCATCGGCCAGCCGCTGTTCTCGGCCTTTGCCGAGAAGTTCGGCGACAAGAAGGCAATCACTTTGGGCGCCGTGATCTATGCCTTGGGGTTGGTCCTGTCCAGCGTCTCGGTGACGCCGGAAGCGCACCAGTTCCTCGAGATCCTGGTCGGTTTCGGCATCGCCGGCACCGGGTTCGGGGTCATCCTGGCGGTGATCGGCCGGGCCGCCTCGGACCAGCATCGCTCGCTGGCCCTGGGCATCGCCACCGCCGCTGGCTCGGCCGGGCAGGTGGTTGGTCCGCCTTTGGCCGATGCGCTCTTGCGGGTGATGCCCTGGTCGTCGGTCTTCGTGGTCTTCGCCGGTATCATCATGCTGGTCCTACTGGCGCTGCCGTTCCTGGGCAAGCGCGAGCCGGAGCAGGCCGCGGCCCACCACCAATCCTTAAGCCGGGTACTGGCCGAGGCCGTCCGTGATCCCACCTATGCAATGATTTTTTTCGGCTTCTTCTCCTGCGGCTTCCAGCTCGCCTTCGTGACGGCGCATTTCCCGGCCTTCATCGCCGAGATGTGCTCGGCGGTGCCGCCCGACAGTATGATCCGGGCGTTGGGGGTCAATTCGACCACGGCCCTGGGCGCCTTCTCCCTGGCGCTGATTGGGCTGGCCAATATCGTCGGCACGATCACCGCCGGCGCGCTGGGCAAGACCTGGTCCAAGAAATACCTGCTGGCGCTGATCTATACCGGGCGCACCATCGCCGCCGCGGTCTTCATCCTGATGCCGATGACGCCGACCACGGTGGTCGTCTTCTCCTTGGTCATGGGCGGGCTGTGGCTGGCGACGGTGCCGCTGACCTCGGGCCTGATCGCCCATATCTACGGGCTGCGCTACATGGGCACGCTGTACGGTATCGTCTTCTTCTCCCACCAGTTGGGCTCGTTCCTTGGCGTCTGGCTGGGTGGCTACATGTACGACCGGTTTGGCTCCTACGACGTGGTCTGGTGGGTCGGCGTCGGCGTCGGGGCCTTCTCGGCGATCGTCCACCTGCCGGTCCGCGAGGCCCCGAAGGCGCAGTTGGCCGCAGCCTGAGCGGGCGCCCC
Source organism: uncultured Sneathiellales bacterium (assembly GCA_964344385.1). Classification (GTDB taxonomy): domain Bacteria; phylum Pseudomonadota; class Alphaproteobacteria; order CAYFNG01; family CAYFNG01; genus CAYFNG01. The sequence continues at coordinate 521,991 of CAYFNG010000001.1, read as the reverse complement.
GTCGGGGGCGGAGGCGGGGCGCATGGTGGCCCCTGCGGCGAATATCGCCATCACCAAAGCCGGTTGGGGAACCCCTCAAACCGCGAGTTGTTAACATCTTCAACACTTTTCAATAGCTAGTCTGGTCCGGTTGCATAGACGATCGGGGACAGGAAGCATGCGATTTAATATTTGGTGTTTTGAACTTAGATCATTGAAATTATTCATTTTTCTGACGTTGGTTGGGTTTTTGACCACGGCCTTGCCGACCGTATTCGCAGGCCCGGCCCAGGCCGATGACCGCAAGGAATCGGACGAGCGAGACGGCAAGAAAAGAAAGCATGAGGACCGCGACCGGGACGACGACCGCGGGCGAAAGGCTCGACGGCTGGCCGCGATCGAAGCCGCGATCCGTTCGTTGAGGCAGGAGTTGGAACAGCTTCAGACCACCCCGGGCGTACCGGGCCCAACCGGCCCGCAGGGACCGGTCGGTCCTCAGGGGCCCCAGGGACCGCAGGGCAATGCCGGTCCGCAAGGCGCGCCCGGGCCTCAGGGCCCGCAAGGTCTCCAGGGCCTGCAAGGTCCGGCAGGGGCGCAGGGACCGGCAGGACCGCAGGGCGCAACCGGCCCGGCGGGTGCCGCCGGCTTGGACGGTGTTGACGGTGGGCAGGGGCCGGCCGGGCCGATTGGCCCCGCAGGTCCCGCAGGTCCCGCAGGCCCCGCCGGGATCCAAGGCGTGGCCGGACCGATTGGCCCCGCGGGTCCCACCGGACCAGCCGGCCGCGATGGCGTGAACGGCGCGCAAGGCCCAACCGGTCCTGCCGGCCGTCAGGGACCACGCGGTCCCCGCGGCTTGCAGGGGCCTCCCGGGGGCGCCGAACCGGTACCGGTGGGGTTGGGTTTTGCAAGCATCAGCGTAGCAGGTCAGCAACTAAACGGTGAGTCGATTGATCCAAGTTACATGGATTGGTTCGAGGTATTCGGTTTCGATATCGAGGTGGAAATCCTGCCCGATCCTGGTGGCATTGGGGGAAACCGACCGCCGAGATTTGGAAGCCTGAAATTGCAGATCGGACAGAGCCGCGGTTTGACCGGGATCTTCAACGCCTTCAACCTTGGTTCCACGGTAAATATCACCATCGAAGCCCCGTCGATTGGTATGGTAATGCAGGTTGTGGATGCCACTGGGTTGACGGTTCGCCCCTTAGAACCTGCGTCACCCGATGACCCGCGTCTGTGGGAACTTGAACTGTCGAGTTATGCTGAGATCATGCTCGACGGGGTAGGGTTCGATGTTGTCAGGAATTTGCCGCTCTCATCGTGCCTTATTTCAGAACCGGTTTTCCATACCGAGCACGTTTCCCCGGATTTGCTGGCGACAGCGCTTCCCCGACCATTTCTTGTCGATTGGTTCCGACTTTCGCTCAGCCCGCAGCGTCCGAGAGCCGGTGGCCCGGATCGACCGCTGCCGGAGCCGATTCACATTAGTGGCGGATACAACACCGACCTCAATTGCCTGTTTTCCATGGTGTTGGGACGTGAGCAGGTGGCGAAAGCTGTTTTCTATGATCAGCCTTCACCTGTTCCCGCTGCGCCGGTGCTGCTTCTGGAAGCCGAGCGGGCAATGGTAAGTCGGATGCGCCTGTTTAGTAGGGTGCAGGGTATCCAGTATGAAGTCGACATCGAACCGGATAACATTCTTTTGGTGATCGATCCGAGGAATCCCAAGGATAGTCCGACGTTTTGGGGTATCCAACTCGACCCTGGGAACAATGCATAAAGGTTCCGGCGGGCGGGTGCGTCAGCCCGGCTTGGCGCTCAAGTCGCCGCTGTCATAGACCTGCCGGCCGGCGAAGCGGGTTTGCAGCACTTTGGTGTGCCGCAAGTCCGCGACCGGGCAGGTGATGGGGTCGCGGTCGATGATCGCCAAATCGGCGTGGTTGCCGGCCGCGATCGTGCCGATATCGTCCCAGCGCATCACCTTGGCGGCGTCGCTGGTGAACATGGCGACGGCTTCGGTGCGCGAGATCTTCTGGTCCGGGCCGAGATTGCGGTAGCCGGATTCGCCGAACTCGTGGGTCAGGGACAGTTCGATCTGCTCCCAGACATTTTTCGGCCCCCAGTCGCTGGCCCCGCCCACCGGCATCGCAATGTCGAAATAGCGCCGCAGCGGGATCATGTCCTTGTGGATCGACGGGCCCATTGACCGCGCCATCAGGGCGCCTTCGCCCCAGCAGAAGGTCATCGACGTGGTGTGCGAGAAGTTGAGCCGTTTGTAGCGCTTGACCTGTTCGGGCTCGATGGTGGTGGCGTGGACCAGCACCCAGTTCAGGCCGGCGATATCGTGCTCGCCGGCGATCCGTTCCATCAGCTCCAGCACCTCGTCATGGGCCGCCGTGCCCATCGCCAGCACGTTCAGGCGGAGCTTTCGTTCGGCGCAGAAGCGGGCGACATATTCGGCCTTTTCCGCGGTGATGTGGCGGTGGCCGTGGGTCAGGCAGCCATAGACGTCGAGATAGGGCGCCCGCATCATCTGGGCGCCGCCGAAGCAATAGCCGTCCCACATCATGCTGACACCGTTGAAGCGGAACACCGGATCGTCGAGCTCGACCGCCTCGGCGGCCTGCTCCAGGCGGCGGATGAAGTCGTCCATGGTGCGCGGCCGGCTCCACGGCATGCCATAGGCCTCGGCCTCCTGCGAGGCCAGCACCCGCATCTCCAGTTCGCCCGTGCAGCGCAGTTGGCGGTAGGCGTTGATCAGTACCGCGTCCAGCATGTGGTTCTCGTAGACCCCGGTGACGCCCTGGCGGTGAAAGGCGGCGATCGCGGTCCGGGTGCCGGGCACCAGATGGTCGTAGTCGAGGAACGGGATCTTGCGCCAGATCGATTCGTTGAACGGATCATAGCTGTAGTAGTTGGTGACCGAACCGGTCAGGCGCCCGGTCGGTTCGCCCTGGGCGTCCTTTTCGATCCAGACATTGTCGACCCGGTCGGGCGTGTCGCGGTTGATGCCCAGCACCGCCAGCGCGGCGCTGTTGAAGGCCATGCAGCTTGGCCGTACCGGTCCCCAGGCCTGGATGACGATGGGATGGTCGGTGCTGGCCCGGTCCAGGGCGTGCCGGTTGGGGAGGACCCCTTCCTCCAGGTCCTTGTAGGAGCGGCGGTGGAAGAAATGCGGCTCGCCGACCGGGGTGGTCTGCAGCCATTCACCGGCCGGTTTGTCCTTGGCGTGGGGCGCGATCGTGGCGATGATCTCGGCGTGGTTGCGACAGTCCCAGATCTTGATCAACGGCTCTTCCAGCGAGCCGTAGTGCAGAAGGTGGGGGTGGGTGTCGAGCAATCCGGGCAGCACAGTCGCGCCGGCCGCGTTCAGGCGGCTGCCGCCGGGCCCCAGCAGCGGTTCGACATCGGCGTTGGACCCGACCGCCGCGATCCGGCCCCGCCGGACCAATACCGCTTCGGCCCGGCTGCCGTCCTCGTCCATGGTCACGACATTCGCGTTGACGATGACCAGATCGTCGGTCCCCGCATCTCCCATCGCTGCCTCCCTGCGGCCGGTTGGCTGGGCGATCAGATCGGCGAGTCCTGATCGAACACCGGCGGCCGTTTCTCCAGATGTGACGCCAGCCCCTCTTTTACCTCATGGCCGCTGAAGCCGAGAAACTCCAAGGCCAGCGAGGCGTCGAAACTCGGCCCGGCCATGCGCAGCCAGTTGTTCAGCGCGTATTTGGTCCAGCGGATGGCGGTCGGGGCACCTTGTGCCAGGCGGCCGGCGATATCGAGCGCCTTGCCGTCCAGCTCGTCGTCGGGCACCGCCAACGAGACCAGGCCCATCTCGGCCGCTTGCACCCCCGACATCGGCTCGCACAGCAGCAGGTAATATTTCGCCTTGGCCATGCCGCACAGCAACGGCCAGATGATCGCGGCGTGGTCGCCGGCCGCAACGCCCAGCCTGGTGTGGCCGTCGACGATCTTGGCGGTGTCGGCGGCGATCGGGATGTCGGCCAGCAGGCCGGCGGTCAACCCGGCCCCGGCGGCCGGTCCGCGGATCGCGCTGACCACCGGCTTCGAAGCGTTGACCATGTTGTAGACCAGGTCGCGGGCCTGCTTCCAATGCTCGGCCCGCTTGTCGAAATCGTTGATGTTCTGCTTGATCAGTTCGAAATCGCCGCCGGCCGAAAAGGCCTTGCCGGCGCCGGTCAGCAGCGAGACCGAGACCTGATCGTCGGCATCGGCGTCGCGCCAGATCTCGACCAGCTCCCGGTGCATCTCGTCGTCGGCGGCGTTGAGGCGTTCGGGGCGGTTCATCTCGATCTTCAGCACACCGGGCTGCGGATAACTGAGCCTCAGCTTCTTGTAGCGGTCGAACCAGGCGCTCATGTTCCCTCCCCATTCTTGCGATCGACGGTCTCGACGTCGTGCCGGTTCAAACCATAGGAGGGCGTATTCTTGTTAGTCAAGTGACTTGATCAGAAAGAAAGTTCAAATCAAAAAGTCGGCGGCGTGTTGACCCACAGGACGCGGGCCGGTTGGCGTCCCGGGTTGCGGTAGCCATGGGGCAGTTCGGAGCGAAAGCTGAAGCTGTCACCTGCGTCCAGCGCGTAGACCTTGTCGGCGACCCGCAGTTCCAGCCGGCCCTGCAGCACGAAGCCCAGTTCCTCGCCTTCATGGGTGTAGACCCCGTCGGTGTGGCCGCCGGGTTCGACGGTGTGGATATTGGCCTCCAGCAGCGAGCCGCGTTCGGTCAGGACCAACCGTTCGATGGCGATGCTGGGGCCGTGGGACCGGGCGGCGGTGGAAATCGTCACCCGGCCATCGTTGCGGGTGATATGGACCGGGTCGGGTTCGTCCGCAAAGGGCTCCGAAAACAGCGACGGGATGTTGATGTCCAATGCGCTGACGATCTTGTGCAGCATGGCCAGCGATGGCCGGACCTTGTCGTTCTCGGCCTTCGAGAGAAAGCTCTCGGAACAGCCCAGCCGGTCCGCCAGTTCGCGCAGTTTCAGACCGCGAGCCAACCGCGCGTGTTTCAGCCGCGTGCCGATCTTGATATCCGCCGCTGCGTCGGTGGTTGCCGTCATGGCGGCGCGTCCCTCTCGTTTCCAGGCCCATCCATCGCAGGACTGGGGCTTGGAGTGTAGCGCAATCATGTAACTTGACAATAAGGAAAGTTCTCCCGATCCTGACCTAAGAGTCTGCCCCGAAAGTCCGAGACAGCGATCTTCGGGAGAGGGGTGCGGAACAGCCACGTTCGAGCCAGGCTCTCGGGACCGATGGGAGGCGGACCATGCTGACGACCGAATTCCTGTGGCACAACGAGCGCTTCCGCGCCGATAAGCCAGCGGTCATCGACGGCGGCCGGCGCGTGACCAACCGGTTACTCGGCGAACGGGTCCGACGCCTGGCCAATGCGCTGCGGGCCACCGGCATCCGTCCCCGCGACCATGTCGCCACCCTGGCCACCAATTCGACCCAGCATATGGAGGCGGTGCTGGCGATCTCGGCCGCCGGTGCCGTCTGGGTGCCGCTCAACACCCGGCTGTCGCCGGCCGAGCTTGGCTTCATTATCGAGGATTCGGGCGCTGTCGGCCTGATCTATTCCGACGACCTGCTGCCGACGGTGGACCAGCTCGACCCCGCGATCGGCGCTGTCCGCCATTGGATCCCGATCGGCGGCCAGGGCCGGGGCACGGCCTATGAGGATCTGATCGGTGCCGGTGCCGACCGGCCGCTCGACCCGGGCATCAGCGATGACGACCTGTTCGCGTTGATGTACACCAGCGGTACCACCGGCCTGCCCAAGGGCGTGATGCTGCCCCACAAATGTTTCGCATTGGGTGCGATGCTCAGCGCGCTGACCCTCAAGGCCCGCGAGGACGACACCATCCTACAGGTGTTGCCCCAGTTCCATGCCGGCGGGCAGATCTACCAGATGGCCTACCAGGCGGCCGGCGCCACCATCGTCTGTCCGCCGCCCTGGAACGAGGACGCGATCCTGGGTCTAATAGAGAGTGAGGCGGTGACGGTCGGCGCCTTCGTGCCGTCGATGCTGACCATGCTGCTGGAGGCACCGCGCATCCGCAGCACCGATTTCAGCGGTTTCCAGCGGGTCATGTACGGCGCCGCGCCGATCGCCGAGGACCGGTTGGCCCAGGCCATGGCGGCAACCGGCGCCGGCTTCCAGCAGACCTACGGCCTGACCGAGACCGGGGTGCTGGTCAGCGTGCTGGACGAGGCCGATCACCGGCGCGGCCTGGACGAGGACCCGACGATCCTGCGCTCCTGCGGCCGGGCCATGGTCGGCTGCGAGCTGGAGGTGGTCGCCGAGGACCGCAGCCGGTTGGGCCCGGGCGAGGTCGGCGAGCTGATCGCCCGGTCCGAAACCCTGATGACCGGCTATTGGAACCGCGAGGACGCCACCGCCGAGACCCTGGTGGATGGCTGGCTGCACACCGGCGACCTGGCCTGGCGGGACGATGAGGGCCGCTTCTACGTGGTCGGCCGCAAGAAGGAGATGATCATCTCGGGCGGTGAGAACGTCTATCCGGTCGAAGTCGAAAACGTCATCTCGGCCCATCCGGACGTCCTGGAGGTGGCGGTCATCGGCGTGCCGGACGACCGCTGGGGCGAAGCGGTCAAGGCGGTGGTCGTGCCCCGCGATGGCGCGGTTCCGTCGGATCAGGCGATCATCGATTTCTGCCGCGGCAAGCTGGCCGGCTTCAAGATCCCCAGGAGCATCGACACGATCGACGAACTGCCGCGTAACGCCTCGGGCAAACTGACCAAGCACGTGCTCAAGGAAAAATACTGGCGGGACCGCGACCGCCGGGTCTGAAGCGGCTGCGTTGCCGAGACACAACCCGCCTTGGACCCGCCCACGCGGGCTGCCTTCAATGTCGACGGAAACAGTCAAATGGCGGAAGAATTGGCTGATTCCCGCCGCGCGGTCCTCTTCCTTTTGCCAATTAAATTAATTCGTAGTCAAACAATAATAGCCTGAAAAACTTATAAAAAAGCACATTACAATTTCCTGTCTAATTAACCGGGCGTTGAGGAATCCCCCCTAACTTTACAGTCGTGACACATCGCGGGCGGTGACCGAGAGACGTCGAAAACCTTCCTGCGAATGCTGTGAAAAGAGAGACGCGGCGCCACTCGGCCGCGACAAGGAGCATGACATGAAGGGCCTTTCTTTTGAGGGAATTTTCAGCCGGCTTTTGATCCGCCACAAGCTTTTCGCCTTGGGTGGGCTGGGATCGATCATGACCGTGGTCATGGCAATCGTCGGTTTTTGGGGGATCACCGGGCTGACGACCCAGTTGCACGAAAACACGGTGGTCGCTTCGGCGATCCGCAACCACCTGGAAGGCGATATGATGCACGACGCGCTGCGCGGTGACGTGCTTGTCGCGTTGCGGGTCGGGCCAAACGGCGCGGCCGATGACAAGAAGGGGGTGGTTGCGGATCTTGACGACCACGCCGGCGTCTTCCGCGGCCGGCTGGCCGACAACCAGGCGCTGCCCTTGCCCGATCACGTTGCCCAGGCGGTTAACGAGGTGGCGCCGGCGCTGGAAAGCTATGTCGCCAGCGCCGAGGAACTGGTCGGCCTGGCTCTGACCAACACGGCGGCGGCGGAGGCCAAGCTGCCGTCTTTCTATGATGCGTTCGCGGTACTGGAAGAGCGTATGGAAATGCTCAGCAACCTGATCGAATCCGAGGCCAAGTCAACCGAGGAGGCCGGTGATTCCATGGCGGCGGGCGCCCGCAATACCTTGATCGGCGTGTTCCTTGTGGCCGCCCTGTTGCTGGCGGCAGCCTCGTACATGATCGTGCGTCAGATCACCATGCCAATGTCGGCGATCAGCGAAGCCATGCAGCGTCTGGCGGCCGGCGATCAGCAGATCGAAGTGCCGGCATTGGACCGCAAGGACGAGATCGGCGACATGGCACAGACCGTCCAGGTGTTCAAGGAGAACGCCATCAAGATCGACGGCATGGTGGAAGAGGGCAAAAGGCGCGAGGCCCAGGCCCAGGCCGACAAGGAACGGGCCGAAGACGAGAAGCGCCAAGCGGTGGAACAGGCAGAACAGGTGGCCCGCGAACAGGCCGAGGAACGCGAACGCCAAGCCGAGCAGCAGCGCAACGCCGAAACCGAAGCCGCGGCCCAGCGGCGCGAAACCGAACAACAGGCCGAAACCCGTCGCAAGCAGCAGATGCTGGAACTGGCCGACCGGTTCGAGCAAAGCGTGATGGGTGTGGTCAACGGCGTCGCCTCGGCGGCCAATGAGATGCGCACGGCGGCGGAATCCATGTCCAAGACCGCCGAGCAAACCAACAACCAGTCGGTCCAGGCAGCCGGCGCCACCGAGCAGGCCAGCGCCAATGTCCAGACTGTGGCCAGCGCGGCGGAGGAGCTGTCCTCGTCGATCAGCGAGATCGCCCGCCAGGTCGGCCAGGCTTCGTCGGTGGCCCAGGGCGCGGTGGTCAAGGCCAACCAGACCGACACCACGGTCCAGGGCCTGGCCGAGGCGGCCGACAAAATCGGCGAGGTGGTCAATTTGATCAACGACATCGCCAGCCAGACCAACCTGTTGGCCCTGAACGCCACGATCGAGGCGGCCCGGGCCGGCGAGGCCGGCAAGGGCTTTGCGGTGGTGGCGTCCGAGGTCAAGAGCCTGGCCAGCCAGACGGCCCGGGCGACCGAGGAGATCGCGACCCAAATCGCCAATGTCCAGGAGGTCTCGAAAGGCACGGTGCATGCGATCCAGGAGATCGCCCAGACGATCGCCGAGATCAACGAGGTCTCGACCTCGATCGCCAGCGCGGTCGAGGAGCAGAGTTCGGCGACCGGCGAGATCAGCCGCAACGTCCAGGAGGCGGCAACCGGCACCGAGCAGGTGTCCAGCAACATCACCACCGTCAATCACGCGGCTCAGGAAACCGGCCAAGCCGCCGGCCGGGTCCTCGGTTCGGCTGGCGAGCTGTCGCAACAGGCCGAGCAATTGCGGGGAGAGGTCGAGAGCTTCCTGAGCGAGATCCGCGCCGCCTGATCGACAGGACCGCGCCGTCGCCCGCAGGGCCGCCTCCGGGTCCCTGGGGCGGCGGCCGGTCCATTCGGACAGCCGGGCTTCCTGAACCCTCAAAAACAGCTCGCGGAAATTCCTGGCGCCGTCCGGCGACCGGGACGCACCATTTTCGACTACCGGCAGGCGGCGGCGGTGACAGCCGCCGCGTTTTTTGCTTTTTTCTAAATGGAAACTTTGTTTCCAGTCGACGCGAATAACCGAAAATAACTTTCCAACATTGTTCAGAATCGGTCGCAAACCTCCCGTTAACCATCTGACACTGCTCCATCGTCGCGCTTGGCACAAAAGCTGCAAAATTAGGGTTAATGGCGCCGCCGTCGGGGAATCGGCTCCAGCGGTGGCCCAGATCAAGTTGTATGGACAACGGGGGCCCGGATGGCTGAGCAAGACCACGAAGCGTTTGGCTTCGACTTTTCCGACGTTGAAAAACGCCTGGGGATCACGCGCCGCACCTATCTGAAGTTCTGCGCCGGGGTGGCCGCGTCTCTCGGGCTCTCGACACATTCCGCGGTGGCGATGGCCCAGGCGATCGCCCAGCCCAAGAAGCGACCGCCGGTGATCTGGCTGCACGGCCAGGAATGCACCGGGCCGACCGAAAGCCTGTTGCGGTCGGAACAGCCGACCCTGGAACACCTGATCCTGGACATGATCTCGCTGGACTACCACCAGACCCTGGATGCCGGTGCCGGCCACAAGGTCGAAGAGATCAAGAAGAAAGCGATGCAGGAGAACAAGGGCAAGTACCTGCTGGTGGTCGAGGGCGCGATCCCGGTCAAGGACGGTGGCATCTACTGCAAGATCGCCGGCGAGACCATGCTGGACATCACCCGCGAGGCGGCGGAGCATGCCGCCGCCATCGTCGCTTTCGGGTCCTGCGCCAGTTGGGGCGGCGTCCAGTCGGCTTCGCCCAACCCGACCGAAGCCAAGGGCACCCAGGCGGTCCTGCCCGGCAAGACCGTGGTCAACATTCCCGGCTGCCCGCCCAACCCGGCCAATTTCCTGGGGACGGTGCTGTACTTCGTGACCTTCGGCAAGTTGCCGCCCCTGGACCAGCAGAACCGCCCGAAATGGGCGTATGGCCGGTTGATCCACGAAAACTGCTACCGGCGGCCGCATTTCGATGCCGGCCGTTTCGCGACCGAGTTCGGTGACGAGGGACACCGCAAGGGCTGGTGCCTCTACAAGCTGGGCTGCAAGGGACCCGAGACCTACAACAACTGCCCCAGCCTGGAATTCAACAATATCGGCGGCAATGTCTGGCCGATCGGCATCGGCCATCCCTGCTTCGGCTGTTCGGAACAGGGGGTCGGCTTCAACAAGCCGCTGTTCAGCCTGGCCGACGTCAAGACCCACACCCCGCCGAACGCTTTCCCGCCGATCGCCGACCGGCAACAGGAGCACGGCATATCGCCGACCGCTGCGGCTTTGGGCGGTGCCGCCGTCGGCACCGTCGTCGGTGCCACGCTGATGGCCGCCAAGAAGATCGGCCAGGCGTCGGATGACGGTTCGGGATCCCAAGACAGTTAGGGGGCGGCCATGAAACGGAGGGATTTCCTCAAAGGAACCCTGGGCACCGGTGCCGCGATCGGCGCGCTGGCCGCACCGGGAACCGCGGCGGCGCGACCCAATCTCGAGCCGAACGACGAAGCCATTGGCATGCTGTTCGATTCCACACTCTGTGTCGGCTGCAAGGCCTGTGTCGCCAAGTGCAAGGAGGTCAACGGCATGCCGCCGGTGACCGAGAACGAGTTGAAGGCGTGGGACGAGGCCCGTGACCTGTCCGGGGATACGCTGAACGTCATCAAGATCTACCGCGATGGCACCGGCGTGACCAAGGACGCCGAGGTCGATGGCTTTGCGTTCGAAAAGCGCAGCTGCATGCATTGCGTCGATCCGGGCTGCGTCTCGGTCTGCCCGGTGACGGCGATGCGCCAGGACCCGAAGACCGGCATCGTCACCCACCACCCCGACGCCTGTATCGGCTGCCGCTATTGCATGGGCGGCTGCCCCTACAACGTGCCGCACTTCGAATATGACGACCCGTTCGGCCAGATCCAGAAGTGCCAGATGTGCAATCAGAAAGGTGTCGAACGGATCGACAAGGGCATGATGACCGGCTGTTCCGAGGCCTGCCCGACCGGCGCCACCCTGTTCGGTACCCGCAAGACGCTGCTGGACGAAGCCAAGCGGCGCATGGCCCTGAAGCCGGGCGAGACCTACAACTATCCGCGCGGCGACATCCGCCAGCCCGTCAGCTACCACGAAAAGAAGGTCCCGGAATACAAGCAACATATCTGGGGCGAGAAGGAAGCCGGCGGCACCAACGTCATGCATATCTCGGCCGTGTCCTTCGACCGGCTAGGCATGCCGCCGCTCGGGGAACGCTCGCACGCCTCGATCTCGGAAGGGGTCCAACATGCGCTGTACAGCTATTTGGCGCTGCCGGTGATCGCACTGGCGGGTTTGAGCTACGTGATCAAGCGCAACACCGATTCTGATGGGGGGGACGAACAATGAGCGGACACAAACCCCTCGGCGGACGCATCCTGACGGTACCGCTGCTGATCTTCGGCCTGATCGCCGCGGTCGGCGTCTATTTCATGGCCCAGCGCTTCATCCACGGCATGGGCGCGGTGTCCAACCTCAACGGCGGCTATCCCTGGGGTGTCTGGGTGGTCTACGACATCGTCGTTGGCACCGGCCTGGCCTGTGGCGGCTACGCGCTTGCCTTCACCGTCTATATCTTCAATGGGGGCAAGTACCATCCCTTAGTCCGGCCGGCCCTGCTGGCCAGCCTGTTCGGCTATGCCCTGGGCGGTTTCAGCGCGATTTTCGACATGGGCCGCTGGTGGCAGTTCTACAATATGGGCCTGCCTTGGCATTGGAACCTGAATTCGGTACTGCTGGAAGTCGGCCTTTGCGTCTTCCTCTACGTGATCGTGCTGGCAATCGAGTTCTCGCCGGCCTTTTTCGAGCGGATCGGCGCCACCGGCGTTCTGAAGTTCCTGGACAAGTTCGCGTTCCTGATCATCGCCTTCGGCGTCCTGCTGCCGACCATGCATCAGTCGTCGCTGGGATCGTTGATGATCGCCATGGGCCACAAGATCGACCCGTTGTGGCAGTCGCTGCACTTCCAGCCTTTGCTGGCGGTGATCTCGGCCCTGGTCATGGGCTATTCGATCGTGGTCTTCGAAGGCTCACTGTCCGGCCTGAGGTTCGGCGGCAAGTCGGAAACGCCCCTGCTTTCGGTGCTGGGCAAGGTTGCCATGGGCCTGATGCTGGCCTTCGTCGTGATCCGACTGGCGGTGCTGGCGGCGCATGGCAAGCTGGGCCTGATCTTCGCCGGTGATTTCAGCAGCCTGATGTTCCTGTTGGAAATGGCGCTGTTCCTGCTGCCGGTGGCGATCCTGGCATCGCCCACCCAGCGCGCCCATGGCGGCAAGCTGTTGATCGCGGCGGTATCGATGGTGTTCGCGGGTTCTCTGTACCGCTTCAACGCCTTCCTCTTCGCCTACGATCCCGGCCCCGGTTACAGCTATTTCCCGTCAGCCCCGGAAATCATGATCACGCTGGGCATCATCTCGATCGAGATCCTGGCCTATCTGGTCATCGTCAAAACCCTGCCCGTCCTGCATCGCAGCGAGCCGGCTTGAGTCATTCGGTTAAGGAGACGAAATCGTGACGACACGAATTACAGTAGATCCCATCACCCGGATCGAAGGCCATCTTCGCATTGATGTGGAAGTCGACAACGGCAAGGTCACCAAGGCCTGGTCTTCGGGGCAGATGTGGCGCGGTATCGAGAAGATCCTGATCGGCCGCGACCCGCGCGAGGCCTGGCTTTACACCCAACGGTTCTGCGGCGTCTGCACCACGGTGCATGCCATCACCTCGGTTCGGGCGGTGGAAAACGCGTTGCAGTTGGAGGTGCCGGTCAACGCCCAGCTGGTCCGCAACATCATCCAGACGGCCCATGCGATCCAGGACCATATCGTGCATTTCTACCACTTGTCGGCGGTCGACTGGGTCGACGTGGTTTCGGCACTGGATGCCGACCCCAAGGCCACCGCCAAGCTGGCCGAAAGCCTGTCGGATTGGCCGCTGAACGGCGAGCACGAGATGCGGGCGGTGCAGGAGCGGCTGAAGACCTTTGTCGGCAGCGGCAATCTGGGCCCGTTTGCCAGCGGCTTCTGGGGCCATCCCGGCATGGTGCTGCCGCCCGAGGTCAACCTGTTGGCGGTCGCGCACTATCTACAGGCCCTGGACGTCCAGAACCATGCCAACAAGATCGTCGCGATCCTGGGCGGCAAGACGCCGCACATCCAGAACGTTGCGGTCGGCGGAGTTTCCAACTCGATCGGCCACGACGCACCGTCGGTCCTGAACATCGAACGGCTGATGCTGATCAAGGGCTTCATCGACAAGCTGGAGCACTTCATCAAGTCGACCTATCTGACCGACGTACCGGCGGTCGGCGCCTTCTACCTGGATTGGACCAAATATGGCGGCGGGGTGATGAACTACCTCACCGTGCCCGACTGTCCGCAGGATTCCAAGGGGACCAAGTTCGACCTGGTCGGCGGCTTCATCGAAAACGGCGACCTGGCCAGCATGAAGCCGATCACCAGCTTCAACGACCCCTATTTCCGAGACGGCGTGGCGGAAAGCGCCAAGCATTCCTGGTACGAGGGCGACCAGGCCCTGCATCCGTTCAAGGGCGAAACCAACCCGCAATACACCGATTTCCAGGACGATGGGCAGTATTCCTGGGTCAAGGCCCCGACCTTCTATGGCAAACGCGCCGAGGTCGGGCCGTTGGCCAATGTCCTGGTTTCGGTCGCCGCCGGCGACGAGCGCTACACCAAGTACCTCAACCAGGCGATCGACGTGATCAAGGCGGTGGCCAAGATCCCCGAAGTGCCGCTCGCCGCCCTGCATTCGACCATCGGCCGCCATGCCGCCCGGGCGGTGCGCTGTGCGGTGATGATCGATACCCTCAAGGATCAGTGGCAGAAACTGGTCGAAAACGTCGCCTCGGGCGACGCCGACACGTTCAACGCCCCGAGTTTCCCCAAGGGTGAGATCCAGGGTTTCGGTTTCCACGAAGCGCCGCGCGGTACGCTGTCGCATTGGGTGGTGATCGAGGACGCCAAGATCAAGAACTACCAGGCGGTGGTGCCCAGTACCTGGAACGCCGGCCCGCGCGATTCCAACGACGAACCGGGACCGTACGAATCCTCGTTGCTGGACAACCCGGTGGTCGATCCCGAAAACCCACTGGAGGTCTTGCGGACGGTACATTCCTTCGACCCCTGCATTGCCTGCGCCATCCACATGGTCGACACCGAGCAAAACGAGATCGTGCGGGTGAAGGCGCTGTAATGGCGTCTGCAAGCGACATTCTGGTCATCGGCATGGGCAATGTGCTGATGCAGGACGAGGGGATCGGGGTGCGGGCGGTCGAGGAGCTCGAGAGCCAGTTTGCCATCCCCTTCGGTCCCGGCGGTGCCGACATCGTCGATGGTGGCACCACCGGCACCGAATTGCTGGAACCGATGCGCGGCGTCGGACATTTGCTGGTGGCGGACGCGGTCAACACCGGGGCGCCGGCCGGTACCCTGGTCCGTTTAGCTGATGAGCAGGTTCCGGCCTTCTTCCAGACCAAGCTGTCGAACCACCAGCTCGGGCTTTCCGACCTGCTGGCGCTGTTGACCCTGACCGGCGAGGCGCCGCACCACGTCACCATCATCGGCATGGTGCCGCACCACCTGGAAAACAAGCTGGGCCTGAGCCCGGAGGCGCAAGCCGGCCTGCCGCGGATGGTGGCGATGCTGGCCGACGAGCTTAGGGCCCTGGGCGTGGACCTGGTGGAACGGCCGCAACAAGGCCCCAGGTTCTGGGCCGAACAGGCGAAGCTGGAGGCCGCCAAGGCATGTGCATAGGGGTGCCGGTGCAGGTGGTCGAGGCGGGTGAATTCGTCGCCCGCTGCCAGGGCCGTGACGGGCCGGTCGACGTCAACATGATGCTGATCGGATCGCAGCCGGTGGGTACCTGGGTCCTGAACTTCCTCGGCTCGGCCCGTGAGGTGCTGAGCCCCGAAGACGCGGCGCGGATCAACACCGCCCTGGACGGCCTGGCCGCGATCATGAACGGCGAGGCGGTGCCGGACATCGACCGCTATTTCCCGGATATCGGTGTCCCGGCCGACGAGGTGCAATATGACTGAACCGACACACCTGGCCGTCGGAATCAGGGCCGCGTTCGAAGAAATCAGCTGTACCAGCATGGCCGGCCTGCCGATCGTCAATCCGATGTTGGAGGTGGCGGCCATCGGTTTTGCCAGCCATGAGGGGCGCCCGTACGGCATCATCCTGACGCCTTGGATGATGTCGCTTGCCGTGTTCCCCGGCGATGACGAGGATTGGAGCGCCGTGCAGGTCGGCGACAAGCGGGAGTTCCACTTTCCCGCCCGGGCCTACGAATTCCTGGCCAACCAGATCGATGGCATCGGGACCTATTACGGCTTTGCGCTGTATTCGCCGATGCACGAGTTCGAGTACCAGGACCACGCGGTTGCCAGTGCGGAAGCGTTCCTGGAGGTGCTGATGGTGCCGAACGAGGACCCGGATGCCGAGGTCGACGAAAAGCGCCTGGCGGCCTTCCTCGACGGCGAGGACATGGAAAGCATCAAGCAGCGGGAATGTGCCGCGGCTCAAACGGCTGCCGATGGGGCGGTCACATTGTCCGATGAGGCGCGCGAACCCCTCAATCGCCGACAATTGCTCAGCGGCAACCTCCAGACACGGGTCCCACCGAGCGTCTGATCGGCTAAAAGTGGAAAGTTAATTTTCACTTTTGCACATTTCTGTATTTCTTCCTTGCAAGTTTATGGTTAACATCGGTTCTGGCGCATGGGAGGCGCCGGAACGGGACGGATTTCATGTCGATCGAAGGTCGGTTGCAGATCAGCCTTCACAAGGGACGCGGCGGCGGCCTGCGGACCGAGATTGAGTCATCAAGGCGTTTCGCGGTCGGTGCCATGCTGGCCGGCAAGTCCCCGGCCGAAGCGCTGGCCATTGTCCCCTCCCTCTACAGCGTCTGCGGCCAGGCGCAAAGCTGTGCCGCCGTCGCGGCGCTTGAGATGGCCATGGGCATCGTGCCGGACCCGCTGACCCGGATCGCCCGGCGGATCATGGTTTGGGCGGAAACCGCCCGCGAACACATCATCAGAATTGCAATGGACTGGGGCGAAAAGCCTGACCTTGCGGCGGCCAGGCCGGTGATGGCGCTGACCCGCGATTTGCATCAGGTCCTGGACGGTGCTTTCGAACCGGGGAGGCGGGTCGATTTTGCGTCGGCGGATGTTTCGGTGCCGATTGCGCGACTGGACGACTATCTGGCTACCGGCATATTCGGTGAACCGGTGACCGCATGGCGGGACCGCGATACCGGCGAGTCCCTTGCGGACTGGGCGGGCCGGGGCGGCACCCGCGCTGCCGACTTTTTCCAGCAGGTCGACGACCGGGAATGGCAGGCGATTGGCAGCGAACCCGCACCCTGCAGCCTGCCGTCGTTGGATCCCGGAGTGCTGCTCGACCGGCTTCACGACACCGCATTCATCGCCCGGCCGGATTGGGATGGCGCCGCTTGCGAGACCTCGGCCCTGACCCGCCGGGCCGGCGACCCGTTGATCGTCGATTTGCTGGCCCGGTTCGGGACCGGCCTGATGACCCGGTTTGCGGCCCGGCTGGTGGAGCTGTCGGCGATCCCCGGTCTGCTGCGCCGGTTGCAGGAGGGGCCGCCGGCCGAGGTGTCGCAGACAGCATCCGGTGACGGTGTCGGGTTGAGCCAGGTGGAGGCGGCGCGCGGCCGCCTGGTCCATGGGGTGCGACTGGCCGCCGGGACCATCGCCGATTACCGCATTCTGGCCCCGACCGAATGGAACTTTCACCCTGACGGGCCGGCCGCGCGGGCCCTGGCGGCCCTGCCGGCCAATGACGATGCGGTGCTGGCCGAGCAGGCGCGACTGCTGGTCGGCGCCATCGATCCCTGTGTTGCCTTCGACGTGAGAGTGGTCTGATGCACGAATTGTCGATCTGCCAGGGCATCGTCCAAGTCATCGAGGAACAGGCGGCTTCGCAACAATTCCGCTCGGTCGAGCAGGTTTGGCTGGAGATCGGACCCCTGGCCGGGGTCGAACTGGATGCCCTGCGGTTCGGCTTCGACGTGGTCACCAAGGGCACCGTCGCCGAAAACGCCCGGCTGACGATCATTGAGACCGAGGGCGCCGCCTGGTGCCTGCCCTGCGGCAAGACTGTCACGGTCTCGCAGCGGTTCGATGCCTGCCCCGACTGTGGCAGCTATCAAATGCAAATCACCGGTGGCGACGAGCTCCGGATCAAGGAAATGGAGGTCAACTGATGTGCGGCGTCTGCGGTTGCGGCGAAGGCGAGACCAGGATCGACGGGCAGGCGCCCCATACCCATGCCCACGGTCACGCCCATGACCACCATCATCATCACCATGATCATCATCATGAGCACGGGCATGATCATGATCACGGGCATGATCACGGGCATTCGGGATCGGAAAACCGTCTGGTCCGGATCGAACAGGACATCCTGGCCAAGAACAACGCCTATGCCGCGGCCAACCGCCGCTTCCTGGCGGAACGCGGCATCCTGGCCCTGAACCTGGTCTCCAGCCCGGGATCGGGCAAGACCACCCTGCTGACCCGCACCATCGAGGCATTGAAGGACCAAGTCGCGGTCTCGGTGATCGAGGGCGACCAGCAGACCGCCAATGATGCCGAGCGTATCCGCGCCACCGGCGTACCGGCCGTGCAGTTGAACACCGGCAAGGGCTGTCACCTGGACGGCCACATGGTCGGGCACGCCATCGAACGGCTCGACCCGGCCGAAGAAAGCCTGTTGTTCATCGAAAATGTCGGCAATCTGGTCTGCCCGGCCGGATTCGACCTGGGCGAGGCCCACAAGGTGGTGATCCTGTCGGTGACCGAGGGCGAGGACAAGCCGCTGAAATACCCCGACATGTTCCACGCCGCCGACCTGATGATCCTGAACAAGGTCGACCTGCTGCCCCATGTCGATTTCGACGTCGAACGCTGTATCGAATATGCCCGGCGGATCAATCCGCGGATCAAGGTGCTGAAACTGTCGGCCACCAAGGGCGATGGCATGGAGCCCTGGTTGCGCTGGCTGGAGGCCAGCCGCCAACTGGCCCAGGTCGGCGGGGACTGAGCCCCATGTGCCTGGCCATCCCCGCCAAGATCATGTCGATCGATCCCGAGGCCGAGACAGGGGTGGTGGCTCTGGACGGCGTCACCAAGACGGTTTCGTTGGCCCTGATCGACGAACCGGCGGTCGATGACTATGTGCTGGTGCATGTCGGCTACGCGCTGAACAAAGTCAGCGTCGCCGAGGCCGAGAAGACCCTGGCGCTGATGCAGGAGGCCGGGTTGCTCCAGGATGGATCGGTCTCGTGAAGTGGGTCGACGAATTTCGCGACCGCGAGGTCGCCGGCAAGCTGGCGAGCGCGATCGCAAAGGCCGCCCACCCGGACCGCCAATACAATGTCATGGAATTCTGCGGCGGCCACACCCATGCAATCTTCCGCTATGGGTTGAAGGACCTGATGCCGGCCGGCATCAATTTCGTGCACGGTCCCGGTTGCCCGGTCTGCGTCCTGCCGATCGGCCGCATCGACAACGCCCTGGAACTGAGCCTGGACCACGGCGTGACCCTGTGCTGCTACGGCGACGTGATGCGGGTGCCGGCCAGCAAGAAGCGCAGCCTGATCAAGGCCAAGGCCCAGGGCGCCGACGTCCGGATGGTCTATTCGACCCAGGACGCGTTGGCCATCGCCCGGGCTGAGCCTGACCGTCAGGTGGTGTTCTTCGCGATCGGCTTCGAGACCACGACGCCGCCGACCGCGGTCGCGCTCAAACAGGCCAAGGCCGAGGGCTTGCGGAACTTCAGCGTCTTCTGCAACCACGTCCTGACCCCGTCCGCCATTCAGCACATCCTGCAGTCCCCGGATCTGCGCGACATCGGGCCGGTGGCGATCGACGGGTTCTTGGGACCCTCCCATGTCAGCTCGGTGATCGGCAGCCAGCCCTATGAATATTTCGCCGAGGAGTTCGAAAAACCGGTGGTGATCGCCGGCTTCGAGCCGTTGGACGTGATGCAGGCGACCCTGATGCTGATCCGTCAGATCAACGACGGCCGCCACCAGGTGGAGAACCAGTACACCCGCCTGGTCACGCGCGAGGGCAATGCCAAGGCCAAGTCCCTGGTTGCGGAAATCTTCGAGTTGCGCCGGACGTTCGAATGGCGCGGCCTGGGCGAGGTTCCCTACAGCGCCCTCAGGATCAAGCGGGCCTATGCCGATTTCGACGCCGAACTGCGCTTTCCCCTGACCGAGACGGGGGCCCGCGACGTCAAGGGCTGCGCCTGCCCGGCGATCCTGCGCGGCGCCAAGCGGCCGACCGACTGCAAGCTGTTCGGCACCGTCTGCACCCCGGATAATCCGCAAGGTTCCTGCATGGTGTCGTCGGAAGGTGCCTGCGCCGCCTATTGGAGCTTCGGGCGCTATCGTGGGGCCGGACAGGCCAGGGGGTCGGCGGCATGAGTTCGGCGGCGGCCAGACGCGGTGCCCGCGGCATCGATTTTGCCCTTGGCCGGGTCGACATGACTCATGGCGGCGGCGGCCGGGCCATGGCCCAGTTGATCGACGAACTGTTCTTCCGCCATTTCGACAATCGGTTGTTGGCCCGCGGCGACGATCAGGCCCTGTTCCAGGCACCGCCGGGCCGCCTGGTGATGAGCACCGACGGCCATGTGGTGTCGCCGCTGTTTTTCCCCGGCGGCGATATCGGGTCTCTGTCGGTCCACGGCACCGTCAACGACGTTGCCATGGCCGGCGCCAGGCCACTCTACCTCTCCGCCGGTTTTGTCCTGGAGGAGGGGTTCCCGCTGGCCGATCTGGATCGCATCGTCGCCAGCATGGCCCAGGCTTCGCGCGAGGCCGGGGTGCCGGTGGTCACCGGTGATACCAAGGTGGTCGAAAAGGGCAAGGGCGACGGTGTTTTCATCACCACCACCGGGATCGGCGTCGTCGCCGACCACCTCGACATTTCCGGGCACAACGCACAGGTCGGCGATGCCATCCTGGTCAACGGGCCGATCGGCGATCATGGCGTCGCCATCCTGTCGCGGCGCGAGAACCTCGATTTCGGGACCGAGATCCGTTCCGACAGCGCCGCCCTGCACACGCTGGTCGCGGCCATGGTCGCGGCGGTGCCTGAGATCCACTGCCTGCGCGACCCGACCCGCGGCGGCCTGGCCACCACCCTGAACGAAATCGCCCGCCAGTCCGGCGTCGGCATGCGCCTGAACGAAGTCGACATCCCGGTCCGGGCGGGCGTGGTCGCGGCCTGCGAGCTGTTGGGCCTGGATCCGCTCTACGTCGCCAACGAAGGCAAGCTGATCGCCATCTGCCCGGCCGACCGGGCCGCGACGCTGTTGGCCGCGATGCAGGCCCATCCCTTAGGGGCCGATGCGGCGGTCATCGGCCAGGTGGTGGACGATCCGGACGGCTTCGTGACCATGGAAACCGGGCTTGGCGGCAGCCGCATCGTCGACTGGCTGGCCGGCGAGCAATTGCCGAGGATCTGTTAGCCATGCGGATCCTGTTGCTCATCCACGCCTTCAACTCGCTGAGCCAGCGGCTCTACATCGAGCTTGGCCGCGCCGGCCATCAGGTTTCGGTCGAATTCGACGTCAATCCGGTGATCACCGCGGACGCGGTCGACCGGTTCGCCCCCGACGTTATTGTCGCGCCCTATCTGAAACGCGCCATCGGGCCGGAGATCTGGAAGCGCCTTCCCTGCCTGATCGTCCATCCCGGCATTCCCGGCGACCGTGGTCCGGCGGCCCTGGACTGGGCGATCCTGGAGGGGTGGCAGCGCTGGGGCGCCACCGTGCTGCAGGCGGAAGCCGAGATGGACGCCGGCCCGATCTGGGCCTGGCAGGACTTCCCGATGCGCGCCGCGACCAAATCCAGCCTCTACCGCAACGAGGTGAGCGATGCAGCCGTGGCCGCCGTCAATCTGGCCCTGGCTCGGCTGGAGGCGGGCGATTTCCAGCCAAGCCGGGCCGATCCTGCGATCCACGGAGAGCTTGGCCAGGCGCGCCCGATTGTGCGGCAGGCCGACCGGCGGATCGATTGGCAACGGGACGATACTGCGTCGGTGTTGCGCAAACTGCGCAGTGCCGATGGGGTGCCGGGGGTCAAGGACGAATTGTTCGGCCGCCCGGTCCATCTGTTCGACGGCCGCCCGGCGACGGGGCGATCCGGCCGGCCTGGATCGGTGGTCGCGGCCAGCGGCCCGGCGATCTGCCGTGCCACCACCGACGGCGCGGTCTGGATCGGTCACGTCCTCGACCCGGCCGGTGCGCATCCCTTCAAACTCCCGGCCCGGCGGGTGTTTGCCGACGAATTGGGCGGCTTGCCAGACGTGCCGATCGACGCGCCCGAAGGCTATCGCGAGATCCGCTACACCGAGGCGGACGGGATCGGCTATCTGCATTTCGACTTCTACAACGGGGCCATGGGTGCGGCCCAGTGCGAACGCCTGTTGGCCGCCTATCGCGACGCCTGCCGGCGCGACACCATGGCAATCGTCCTGATGGGTGGCCCTGACTTCTGGTCCAACGGCATGCACCTCAACCTGATCGAGGCCGCCGACAGCCCGGCCGAGGAGTCCTGGTCCAACATCAATGCCATCGACGACCTGGCCGAAGCGATCATCCGCACCGAAGGCCACCTGACCATCGCCGCGATCCAGGGCAATGCCGGGGCTGGTGGCGTGTTTCTGGCCCGGGCCGCCGATCAGGTCTGGCTGCGTGACGGCGTGGTGCTGTCGCCCCACTACAAGGATATGGGCAATCTCTACGGCTCGGAGTTCTGGACCTACCTGCTGCCGCGCTACGCCGGCGAAGACAATGCCCGGCGGATCGTCGAAGCCCGTCTGCCGATGGGCGTCGGAGAAGCTGTCGAACTGGGCCTTGCCGATGCCTGTCTGGAGGCCGACCGGTCCGCTTTCGCTGAAGCGGTTGCCGACCGTGCCGCCGCCCTGGATGACGCCGCTTTGCTGGCCGAAAAACGGGCCCGTCGGGCCGGTGACGAACGGGTCAAGCAATTGGCCGCCTACCGCGAGGAGGAATTGGAACGGATGCGGCTGAACTTCTTCGGCTTCGACCCGAGCTACCACGTCGCCCGCTACAACTTCGTCTACAAGGTGCCGAAATCGCGCACCCCCCTGACCATCGCCAGCCATCGCCGGCAGCAATCCGAACCCCAGCTTAGAGGCGCCCGATGAGCGTTCCCGCCACGATCCTGATCGTCGACGACGAAATCCGCAGCCTGGAAGCGCTGGAGCGCAACCTGTCGGATGATTTCGATGTCAAAACCGCGTCTTCGATCGCCGCGGCCGAGGAGATTCTGACCCAGGAAGTGGTCCAGGTCATCCTGTGCGATCAGCGCATGCCGGAAACCACCGGGGTCGAGTTCCTGAAGTCGGTGCGCGAACGCTGGCCGGACGTCATCCGTATCGTCATCTCGGGGTATACCGACGCCGACACCATCATCGAAGGCGTCAACG
Source organism: uncultured Sneathiellales bacterium (assembly GCA_964344385.1). GTDB lineage: Bacteria > Pseudomonadota > Alphaproteobacteria > CAYFNG01 > CAYFNG01 > CAYFNG01. The sequence goes on along the minus strand of CAYFNG010000001.1, from coordinate 499,242 downwards.
AGGCGGGGATCTACCAGTACATCACCAAGCCCTGGCACCCGGACAATTTGGTCCTGACGCTGAAGAACGCGCTGAGCCTTTCGGACATGCAGCGCCAGAACGAGCTGCTGGCGGTGGAATTGAAGATGTCGGCGCCGCAGGCCGAGACGGTGGTGTCGGAGCGCAAGAACCGCCTGCGCACGGTCTACCAGGGCAAGGACAGCATCATCCGGTCCGAGAACAGCCCCCTGAACGAAGTCTGCGATTTGCTGCACCGCTTCGCGACTTTCGACATTTCGGTCCTGATCACCGGCGAATCCGGTACCGGCAAGGAACTGGCGGCCAGGGTGCTGCACTACAATTCGCTGCGCTGGAACAAGCCGTTCGTGGTCGAGAATTGCGGCGCCCTACCGGACGAACTGCTGGAAAGCGAGCTTTTCGGCCACAAGCGCGGCTCCTTCACCGGTGCGGTCGAGGCTCATCTCGGTCTGTTCGAGCGGGCCAATGGCGGCACCATCTTCCTCGACGAGATCGGCGAGGTCTCGCCGGCATTTCAGGTCAAGCTGCTGCGGGTCCTGCAGGAGGGTGAAATCCGCCCGGTCGGCGCCAACAAGCCGCGCAAGGTCGATGTCCGGGTACTGGCCGCGACCAACCGCGACCTGGAGGCCGAGGTCAAGAAGGGCAATTTCCGCAAAGACCTGTATTTCCGGCTGGCGGCGGTCACCATCCACATGCCGCCGCTGCGTGACCGGGTAGAGGACATTCCGGTCCTTGCCGACCACCTGTTGGACAATTCGATGCGGGAACTGGGCAAATCGGTCAGGGGGTTGAGCAAGGAGGCGATGCAGTGCCTGTGCGCCTATCACTGGCCCGGCAATGTCCGCGAACTGCAGAACGAGATCCAGCGTATTCTGGTCATGGGGGCCGAGGGCGAGGCCCTGGGTGCCGACCTGCTGCTGCCCAAGGTGCTGCATGCGATGCCGCCCGAGGAGGAGCAGGAGTTCTCGTTGTTGAGCAAGGCCAACGGCAATCTGAAACAGAGGGTCGAGTATTTCGAGTCCCGGATCCTGAAAGAGACCCTGATCCGCCACCGTTGGAACAAGAGCCGCGCCGCCAAGGAACTTGGCCTGTCCCGGGTCGGATTGCGCAGCAAGCTGGAGCGCTACGGGCTGGAGGTCAATGGGCGCAACAGCAGCCAGGAGGCGGTTGGCTAGACAGATGCCCGAAAACACGACCACCCACCTGCCACCGCGACGCCTGATCGAACAAGTCGGTTCGGTCGAGGACCTGGTGTCGCAGGCACCGGAGGAGGAGGCCTGGATCGAGGTCATCCACAAGATGGACCAGGTCTATGCCGATCTGGTGCGATCCCAAGTCGAGGTCGAGGAAAAGAACGTCAATCTGGAAAACGCCCAGCAGTTCATTCGCTCGATCCTGGCCTCGATGACCGACGTGCTGATCGTCAGCGACATGCAGGGGATCATCGAGCGGGTCAACGCGGCCCTGGCCCGGATTGTCGGCAAGGACGAGCGACAGTTGATCGGCCACTCACTGATCGCACTGCTGGACCCGGAATCCCGAAATTCCGTCGAACGGTTTTTCGAAATGGTGCGATCCCACGAAATGGTGATGGACCGCGAAGTTTCGCTGATTGCGGCCGATGGCGCCTCGGTTCCACTGTCGGTCAACTGTTCGCCGCGGCACGACAGCAAGGGACGGTTGGTCGGGGTGGTTTGGATCGGCCGGCCGATCGGCGAACTTCGCCGCGCCTATACCGAACTGGATACCGCCCACAACAATTTGCGGATGGCCCAGGAGCAACTGGTGCTGGCCGAGAAAATGGCGGCGCTGGGCCGCCTGGTCGCCGGTGTCGCCCATGAACTGAACAACCCGATCAGCTTCGTCTTCGGCAACATGCATGCGTTGCAACGTTACGGCGCCAATCTGACCCGTTATCTGAAGGCGCTGGACGACGGCCTGGCGGAAGCCGAACTCAATACCCTGCGCCATGAATTGAAGATCGACAAGATCGCCAAAGACATCGCGCCCCTGGTCGAAGGCACGTTGGAGGGCGCCGAGCGGGTTCGTGACATCGTCCAGGAATTGCGGCGCTTCTCCAGCACCCAGGACCAGCATCGGGAAGTGCTGGACCTGCCGTCGATCGTGCGCACGGCTGCCAGGTGGGTTCTGAATACGGTTCCGATCCGGCCCGTGGTCGATTGCAACTTCCAGGAACCGTTGAGCGTGGTCGGGCATAAGGGGCATATCCAGCAGATCCTGGTCAACCTGTTGCAGAACGCCGTCGATGTCATGGCCAGGCTGCCGGCGCCCCGCCTGGAAATCACCTGTGCCCGTGCGGGCGACAGCGTGACGACCAGGGTCCGCGACTTCGGGCCCGGCATCCCGGCCGATGTGATGCCCAACATTTTTGAACCGTTTTATACCACCAAGCCGATCGGCGAGGGCACCGGCCTCGGCCTGTCGATCAGTTACCGCATGGCCGGTGATCTGGGCGGCACTCTCAATGCCGAAAACCACCCGGACGGCGGTGCGGTGTTCACTCTGACCCTGCCCGCGGGGAGCGAAGACGATGCGCCGTGATCGCAAAAACCTGCTCTGGCTGCAATCCGGTGGCTGCGGCGGCTGTACGTTGTCCCTGATTTGCGCCCAGTCGCCGGACCTGATAGCCGCCCTGGATATCGCCGGCATCGACTTGCTGTGGCATCCCGCGCTAAGCGCCGCGACCGGCACCGAAGTCACGGCCATTCTGGAGCAGGTTCTGCACGGCGAAACCAGGGTGGATATCTTCTGCCTGGAAGGTTCGGTGGTGCGCGGTCCCAATGGATCGGGACGGTTTCACCTGATGTCCGGATCGGGGCGGCCGATGCAGGACGTGATCGCCGAAATTGCCGGTTTAAGCGATACCGTCGTCGCGGTCGGCAACTGCGCCGGTTTCGGTGGCGTCACTTCGGGCGGCGTCAATCCGACCGATGCCTGCGGCCTGAGCTTCGAAGCGCGCGACGGAGGCGGTCTCTTGGGCGGCGACTTCCAAAGCGCGTCCGGCCTGCCGGTGGTCAACATTCCCGGTTGCCCGACCCATCCCGGCTGGGTCACCGAGACCCTGTTCCGGATCGCGGCCGGAGAGTTCACCGTCGATGATTTGGACGCCTGGAACCGGCCGAGAGCGATCACCAACCGGCTGGTCCACCATGGCTGCTCACGCAACGAGTATTACGAGTTCAAGGCCAGTGCCGACCGGCTGTCGCGGCTCGGCTGCCTGATGGAAAACCTTGGCTGCATGGGGACGCAGGCCTGTGGCGATTGCAACACCCGCCATTGGAACGGCGGCGGTTCGTGCATCAGCGGCGGCTACCCCTGTATCGCCTGCACCGAACCCGGCTTCGAAGAGCCCGAACACGCCTTCACCGAAACACCAAAGGTCGCCGGCATCCCGATCGGCATTCCGACCGACATGCCGAAGGCCTGGTTCGTCGCCCTGGCTTCGCTCAGCAAGGCGGCGACGCCGGAACGGCTGAAAGAGAACGCCCATTCCGACCATATCCGCATACCGCCGGCCCAGAGCCGGAGGCAGGACAAGTCGTGAACCGCCGCGTCATCGGCCCGTTCAACCGCGTCGAGGGCGACCTCGAAGTGCAGGTCGATGTCCAGAACGGCGCCGTCGCCGAGGCCCGGGTGACGCCAACCCTGTATCGCGGCTTCGAGCAGATCCTGGAAGGCAAGGACCCGCGCGACGCCTTGGTCTACGCGCCCAGGATCTGCGGTATCTGTTCGGTCAGCCAGTCCGTGGCCGCGGCCGCCGCCCTGGGTGATGTCGAGAAGATCCCGATCCCGCCGAACGGTCGGTTGGCGACCAACCTGATCCACGCAGCCGAGAACTTGGCCGACCATCTGACCCATTTTTACCTGTTTTTCATGCCCGACTTCGCCCGGCCGGTGTATCAGAAGCAACCCTGGTTCGCCGAAGCACAGGCCCGGTTCACGGCGGTCAAGGGAACCGCGGCGGCGGAGATCCTGCCGATCCGGGCCGAGTTCATGAACCTGCTGGGCCTGATGGCCGGCAAATGGCCGCACACATTGGCGATCCAGCCCGGCGGTACCACCAAGGCTGTCGAATCTCAGGAAAAGGCACGGTTGGTAACCCTGCTCAGCGACTTCCGCCGCAAGCTGGAACGGGTCCTGTTTGGCGCCAGTCTGGATACCATCGCGGGGTTCGCCTCCGACGAAGCGCTTCGGGCCTGGGCCGAGAACAAGCCGGAGCAGTTCGGTGATTTCCGCCGTTTCCTGGCAATTTCCGACGCGCTGGACCTCGACAAGCTGGGCCGTGGACTCGACCGGTTCCTCAGCTATGGCGCCTATTCGGACGGCGATGGTCACAGGTTTGCCCGTGGGGTGTTCGAGCAGGGTCGGGTCTCGGTCTTCGACCAGGCGGATATCCAGGAGGACGCCGCATCGTCCTGGCTGGCCCATCGCCGGCGCCCGCGCCATCCCTTCGACGGGATCACGGTGCCCGATGCCGACGCCGACGGCGCCTATAGCTGGAGCAAGGCGCCGCGCCTGAACGGCAAGACCGCCGAAGTCGGCGCCCTGGCCCGGCAGATCGTTGACGGCCATCCCCTGGCGCGTGACCTGGGTGGCGGCAATGTCCGCGCCCGCATCGTCGCCAGAATGCTGGAGATCGCCCGCCTGGCCCTGATGATGGAGGATTGGGCCCGGGGGCTGACACCCGGCGAGCCGTTCTGCCTGCCCGACGACGTGCCGGCCGAAGGGCAGGGATGCGGCCTGGTCGAGGCGGCTCGTGGCTCGCTCGGCCATTGGGTCAGGATCAGCCGTGGGCGGATCCAGAACTACCAGATCGTCTCGCCGACCACCTGGAACTTCTCGCCCCGCGATCGCCTGCAAATGCCGGGACCGTTGGAACAGGCCCTGGTCGGCACGCCCGCGGGTGCCGGTGATGCCGATCCCATCGCGGTGCAGCATGTGGTTCGGTCCTTCGATCCCTGCATGGTCTGCACGGTGCACTAGGGGCGGGGGATGGACCGTGTACCCCATATCGACGGCCGTGGCATCCGGGTTCGGGGGCTGGTGCAGGGCGTCGGGTTCCGACCGACCGTCTGGCGCCTGGCCCGTGATTTTGGTCTCGCCGGCGATGTGCGCAACGATGGCGCCGGGGTCAGGATCCGTGTCTGGGGCGATGACCATACACTGGACAGATTTGTGGCGGCCCTGGCCGAACAGGCGCCGCCGCTGTCGCGCATCGACGATATTGCGTGGGAGCAGTTGTCGGACCACTCTCCGGGGCCGGATTTCCGGATTGCGGCCAGCGTCGCCGACACCGCCGAGACGGGCGTGGTCCCGGACGCGGCGATCTGTCCGGCCTGCCGTGACGACATCAGCGACCCGGCCAACCGGCGCTATCGTTATCCCTTCACCAACTGCACCCATTGCGGGCCGCGCCTGACCATCGTTTCGGCGATTCCCTATGATCGCGCCCACACCTCGATGGCCGCCTTCCCCATGTGTCCCGAATGCCGGCGCGAATACGAAGACCCCGCCGATCGCCGCTTCCACGCCCAACCCAACGCCTGCCCGGCCTGCGGTCCCACCGCCTGGCTGGAGGATGCCGACGGCGAAAGGCTGAACCTTGCCGGCCATACCGACGCCGTCGCGGCGGCCGCGGACCTGATCGCCAAGGGGCGGATCGTCGCGATCAAGGGGATCGGTGGTTTCCATCTGGCCTGCGATGCCGGCAACGAAGATGCCGTGACCGAACTGCGCCGCCGCAAGCAGCGCGACGGTAAGGCATTTGCGTTGATGGCCCGTGATGTGGCGATGGTCGGCCAGTACGCCGCCCTGGGTCCGGCCGAGGCGGCCGCCCTTGGGGATCCGGCTGCGCCGATCGTCCTCATGGAACGGCTGCCGGACACCCCGGCGTTGGCCGGCGGGATCGCGCCGGGCAAGACCAGTTTGGGCTTTATGTTGCCCTATTCGCCACTGCACCAGATTTTGCTGCAGGATGTCACGCGACCCGTGGTGATGACGTCGGGCAACCTGCATGACGAGCCCCAGGCGATCGACAATCAGGAGGCGCGGACCAGGCTGGCCGGCATCGCCGATGCCTGGCTGATGCACGACCGCGACATCGTCAACCGGGTCGACGACTCGGTGGTGCGGGTCACCGCCGGTGCGGCACGGACAGTCCGCAGGGCCCGCGGCTTCGCCCCGTCGCCGCTGACCCTGCCGGCGGGGTTCTCCCGCGCGCCGCGGATCCTGGCCTTGGGCGCCGAGTTGAAGAACACATTCTGTTTGGTCAAGGATGGCGCGGCCGTCCTGTCCCAGCATATGGGCGACCAGCAGAACCCGCTGGCCCACGCCGATCTGCGCCGCAATGTTGAGCTTTACCGCGACCTCAATCAGTTCGCGCCGGAATTGGTAGCGGTCGATATGCACCCCGACTATCTGCCCAGTCAATGGGGCCGGACGCTGGCCGAGGACATGGTGGTGCCGATAGTGGCGGTCCAGCACCACCATGCCCATGTTGCGGCGGTGATGGCGGAACACGGCCTGCCGGTGGACTGCGATCCGGTGCTCGGCCTCGTCTTGGACGGGCTTGGGCTTGGCGAAGACGGCGGCCTGTGGGGCGGTGAATTCATGCTGGCGGACTATCGCAGCTACCGCCATGTCGGGCATTTCGCCGCGGTGCCGCTGATCGGCGGCGACAAGGCGATGGTGCAGCCCTGGCGCAATACGTTCGCGCATCTCGAGCACGCCTTGGGATGGCCCGAGATTGCCGCCGAATATGCCGGCATGGACCTGATAGATCGTCTGCAGGCCAAGCCGCTTGCCACTTTCGGCCACATGCTGGCGCGCGGCATCAATGTTCCGCCGGCGCGCTCGGCCGGGCGCGTGTTCGATGCGGTCGCGGCGGCGCTGGGGCTCCGCTTCGATACGATTGCCTACGAGGGCGAGGCCGCCATCCTGCTGGAGAACCTGGCCCGGCAAAGCGATGCGGCCGTCGGCGAATACCCGGTCGCGGCTGGACCGGTCATCGAATGGCCGTCCCTGTGGCGTGGGATATTGGCTGACCTCAAAAGCAGCACGCCGCCGCCGGTAATCGCGCGGCGGTTCCACAACACTTTGATCCGTGTCTTGTCCGAAACGGCGCACGGGGTTCGCCGGGATACATCGATCCATCGGGTGGTGCTGTCCGGCGGTGTGTTCCAGAACGCGATCCTGCTGGCCGGACTGGCGGACATCCTCACCCAGTCCGGGTTTGAGGTTCTGGCGCCGGCTGCGGTGCCGGCAAATGACGGCGGCATCGCGCTTGGCCAGGCGGCGATCGCGGCCGCACGACATTTTTCTAAAGTGGAGGCATAGGTATGAATTCAGTTCTTTTGCTTGGTTTCCTGATCGGCATTCGCCACGCCTTTGAACCCGACCACATCGCCGCGGTGGCGTCGTTGACCAGCCGCATCACCGATACGCGGCAGGCCATACGCCATGGCGCGGTCTGGGGGATCGGTCATACTTCCACCCTGTTCCTGGTCTGCGGCGTGGTCCTGACCATGAACGCCGCCCTGCCGGCCCAGGTGTCCGCCTATCTGGAGATCGCGGTCGGCGCCATGCTGGTGGTGTTCGGCCTGGACGTCATTCGCCGGGTGCTGCGTGAAAGACTGCCGGCCGGGTTGCCGTTTCAGCGCGCCCTGGCCTGGTCGAAGGCGGCCCAGGAGGACGGTCGGCGCTTTCCCTTACGCAGTTTGCTGGTCGGCCTGATGCACGGGATGGCCGGGTCGGCGGCCTTGATCGTGCTGGCGGCGCAGACCGCGGAAACGCCGGCTCTGGGTTTGATGTACGTCGCCCTGTTCGGGATCGGCTCGACGTTCGGAATGGCGCTGTTTTCGGCCGCCATCTGCGTTCCGCTGCGCCATACCCGGAACCGGCCGCTGCCCTATCACAGCCTGCAGGCCTTGATCGGCAGCCTGACCGCCGGGCTTGGCATCTACATCATGGTAACCACCTGGGGCGGTTGACGACGGCACTTTAAAAACAAGAGGTGCGCTAAGCTTCCTTTTCAGCAGCCGCTCTTTGGCTGAGCCATTTCAGGAAGGTCGTGACGGCCGGCCGAACCACATCCTGGGCCGTCAGAACGTAGAACACGGCGAACGCCGGCTCGGGGTGGGCGGCGACAACCGTTCCGGACCGGATATCGTCGGTGAAATAGTCCTTCACGGTGTGCGTCACCCCGGCGCCACGACGGACGGCCTGCATGATCAGATTGCCGGGCATCCGGGTGATGGTCGGGGTGCGGTCCCATGTGATGCCGTGGCGCTCGAACCAATCCGAGACATCGTTTCTGCCTAGCTCCTCCAGCCAGGGAACGTCAAGGAGAGCCTCCGGCTTTGTACGAGCCTTTCCTGCCAGCAGGTCTGGGGTCCCGACGACAGCCGTATCGAAGACCAGAAACGGCGTTTCGTCCCGCATCCGCGCGCGGCGGTCCTGATAGCGGATTGCGAGATCGATACCGCCCGGCTTCAATTCCATGATCTCAACCGACGGATTGAGCATCAGCGTGATGTCGGGGTGGAGAAGCTGGAATTCCTGGATTCTCGGCAACAGCCATTCGGCGGCAAAAGCGGGCGAGGTTGTTATTTGAACCGGACGCAGCGCATCCGCGCCCGACAGTTCCTCGATGCTTTTCCATATGGTGGCGAAACCCGTTTCGAGGCCGCGAGCCAGGCGGATGCCGTCTGCGGTCAGGACAATGCCGCGGCCTGATCGGTCGACGAGCGATGTGCCCAGCCATGTTTCGAGCGATTTGACCTGCTGGCTCACCGCGGCCTGGGTGACGTTCAAGCTGTGCCCCGCTTTGGTGAAGCTGCCGGTTTCGGCCACCACAGCAAATGCTCTCAGGCTGTTGAGCGAGGGAAGGTCAGACCAGTTCATATCAAAGATTTTCTTATAGTTTGGAAGAATTATTGTTTTGCACGGAAACTCATATTTCGTCAATAAAAATATGGAACGTGCGGTCGACAGCAGGTTGATTGTTTAGAGGATTTTTAAAGTTAATCTTATGTTTGTTACCGCGCCGTTGACGTGGTGGAGCAATTTTCGGGCTGAAATCGGAGGGATGCCGTGAATACACACCTGCCGCGGGAGATAACCGCGGAAGAAATCGAGACCTACGACACCGACGGAGTCGTCATGCTGCGCGGGATTTTCGATGCCGGGTGGATCCGCCTTCTCGATGACGGATTGACCCAGAGCCTTTCCAACCCCACCCACCGGGCCGCTGTGTGGGACCGCGACGAAGCGGGCCGCGAGATGTTCTACGACAGTCACGCCTGGATGCGGGTGCCGGCGTATGAGCGGTTTATCAAACAGAGCCCGTGCGCGGAAATCACCGGCCGCCTGATGGCGTCAAACCGCGTGAATTTCTTTTTCGATGCCGTGTTCTGCCGGTCTCCCGGGGCGCAGTTCAGGACGCCCTGGCACCAGGACGAGCCCTATTGGTCGGTGTCGGGTTTTCAGACCTGCGTGGTCTGGATGCCCTTGGTGCCGGTGGCCGCGACCAGCGCGCTTGCGATCGTGCCGGGCTCTCACCGATGGGCCAAGGTGTACAAGCAGGCGGATTTCGGCGCCTTCAATCCGGACGGCGCCAACATCCCGCATAGCGATTTTTCAGACCTGGATGACGCACCGGTCCTGCCGGATATCGATGCCGAGCTTGCAACATACCAACCGCTCAGCTTCGACATGGAACCCGGTGACGCGCTGGTATTCAACGGGCGTTGCATCCACGGCGGGTCCGGCAGGTTAGCCGAGGGCAAGGAGCTTCGCGTGTTCAACACCAAATGGTGCGGCGACGATGTTCGCGTCGAATTCAAGCCGTGGGGCATGAACCCGGATCATTCCGGCGAAATGGCGTCAGTCGGCTTGAAACCCGGTGACCGGCTGGGGACCGACTTGTACCCCGAACTTTGGCGCCAAGACCACGCCAGCTGAGGCCGTTCCCCTGGGCGCGGGAAAGGCTTTAGTCAAACGCGCAGCCCAGCGCCGCCAAACCACCGCGGCAGGCCTTCTTTTTCCGTTTGCCAGTGTTTCCGCCTTTGTTCTTTTCGGCCGCCTTGGGCGCGGCGGTCTTCTCGGTCAAGGCAACCATCCGGCCCGACGACATGACCATCAGGGGCGGCAACTCACCGATCCCGCCGGTGATCGCCGGCTTCGGCGTCTTGCCCGCGAACGGCCAAACGCGCAACTCGGTCAGGCGTTTACGGGCGGCCAAATCGCCGGCGTCCGCGGCGGTCACCAGGTAATAGGATGCCTTCTTGGTATCCTGCGGCACGCCGACGCCTTTTTCATACATCAGACCCAGCCGGGCCATGGCACCGGGTTCGTTCTGGTCGGCCGCCAGTTTGAACCATTTGGCGGCCCGTGCCATGTCCTTCTTCAGGCCGCCCAGGCCGCGGTAATACATGTAGCCAAGCCCGGTCTGGGCGCCACGATGTCCGCGCTTGGCGCCTTCCGCGTACCAGAAGCGCGCCTGTTTCAGGTTCTGTCGGATTTTGCCGTAACCCCGATGGTAGACCCTGGCCATCAGATAGGCGGATTCGGGGTCGCCCTGTTCGGCGGCAATCAACAGGTCGTGCAGCATGGCCGAGGCGAAATTTCCGGCCAGCATGTCCTTGATGCCGCGGGCCCGGGCTTTCTCGATACTCGCGAGTTTTTCGCCCGGCCGCATGGCCTTCAACACCGCACCCATGGCGACGGTCTCCAACCAGCGACCGGTGTTGCGAGTCTTGTTATGTGCCGTCGAAAGGTCCTCGTACAGCGACTGGTCGGTGAAATGGGTGTCTGCGGCTTCTTCCAGGAAACTGGCGGCCACAAAGTGCTTGCCCATCGCCAAGTAGACCCGGCCCAGAGAGCGTGCGATATCCGGACGGCGACGTTGATCGGCCATTTCATATGCGCGATACAGGGCCTGTTCCGCGCCCGGCAATTGGTTGGCCAGGCGGTGTGCCCGGCCCTGCATGAGCAGCGCGTCGATGTCTTTTGGGTTGGCGCGCGCGAGCTGGGCAAAGGCGCGAGCCGCGGCGCCGTACTGGCCGGAATTGAAATAGGCGTGTGCCAGACGGTTCTGCGCGCTGGTCGAACCCAGCGCGATCGCCCGCTGGTTGGCGGTGATCGCCATGGGCCATTGTCTAAGGCCGGCATGGGCGATGGCGATATAGTCCGGGAAATCCGGACTGTCGGGTTCGATCAATTCGCCGCGCCGGGCCATGGTGATGGCGTCCTTGTGGCGGCCGGCCTGGTTGGCGGCCTCGGCCTGGCGGCGATACCGGTCGGCCAGCAAGGCGATCTCGGAGCGGGCGGCCGGATTAACCGGGTCAATCGCCAGCACGGCGCGATATTCGTCCAGGGCCGATCCGCCATTGGGTTCGGTCTCCCGACCCGCAGCCTTCAATTGCTCGGCCCGTTGCAGGTGGTTCGAGATCTGCGCCAACTGGGTCGAGGTAGGGGCCGAAGCGGCTTTCGGCTTTTCCGGCTCCGGTTGGCGCACGGCGGTCGGCTGGCCCATGCCGGGTATGCCGTCCATCGAACAGGATGATGCACCGCCCACCAACAGGGCCCCCATTACCAGCGCCGCGAAGGCCAGGTGATTTCCCGATTGCCGGGTCGGTTTGGGGGATGTGAGCTTGCGCGTCATGGGTCGCTCCTGCATTGACCTGCTGCCGATCCGGGGGGCCAACTGCGCAACTGCCCGGAGCCCGGAATTCTACACTCAGCGCCCGGGCCGTCAAATCGCGCACCTGTTGGTTGCCCAAGGGACATTGAGCCGATATCCTAAATCAACAAAAATTAAAGAATATTGGGGCGAGGGTATCTCCGGGCGTCGGGTCGAGGACAGAGAGACCGAAGGGGGGAGAGCTTTGCGATTACCAGGGGCGACGCATTTTGCCCTCGCTTGTTTGATTCTATCCGGGTTGGGCGGTCCCGTCGGGGCCGATACCTTGCCGGCCGGCAGCGACCTGACCCGGGCCAGCACGCAGGCCGCCGATGGCGCGACCCTCACCCTGGGTCCCGGCGAATATCCCGGTGTGGTCTACGTCAAGGGCAGGGCGCTGACGGTCAAGGGGGACCCGGGCGGCGGCACGGTCCTGACCGGCACCGATGCCCAGGTCATCGCCCAGGTGGTGGAGGGCGGTCGCCTGAAACTCAGCCATGTCAGCTTCCGCACGCGGCGCAAGGACGGATTGGCGGCCTATATCAATCAGGCCCAGGCGAGCTTCGCCGATTGCCGCGTCAACGCCACGGTTCAGCCGTCCTTTTACGTCGACGGTGGCAAGCTTGCCATCGACCGGTGCGAATTTCACGACTTGCAGGACAAGGCGGTTGGGGCGATCAACCAATCAACCGTGACCCTGACCGACAGCAAAGTGGTCGGGGCGCCGCAGGGCGGCGTGTTCCTGGCGTCCGGCAGCCAGGCTGAGATTACCGGCACGGACTTCGACAAGGTCGACCACCAGGTGATTACGGTTTCCGAAGGCGCGTCGCTGTCCCTGGTCGACAGCCGGATCACCAATGCCGGCGGCCGCGGCATCAGCGTCACCGGCGGCAGCCGGGCGGACATCTCGGCTTCGCGGTTCGAGAAAGTCGCGGATGTTGCGCTGATTGCGGCCCAGGATGCCAAGCTGAAGGTTACCAAGTCGGAGTTCACCGAGCTGGCAAAGACCGCCATCCATGCCCAGCAGGGCGGTGAATTGACCGTCTCGAACAACCGGTTTGAAAGGGTGGCGGGTGCCATCTTCGCCGGACAAGGTGCCATTACGGTCGCCGTGACCGGCAACAGGTTCCGTGATGTGGTGGGTGAAGGCCCGGCCATCGACCTGCAGACCGAAGGCACCTCCGAAGTCCGCGACAACTTGGTCATTGGCGGCGCCGGTGGAATCCGGGTGGCCGGCGGTCCGACCCGTCTCAGCCGCAACCAGGTGGTCGGGGCCAGCGGCACCGGCATTGCCTTGCAGGTGGCCAAGCGCGAGGACGGGCTCGGAGCCCGGCTGGACGGCAACCAGATCCTGGGCAGCGTCGGTACTGCTGTGTTGTTGGATTCCAGCCCGGGGGCGGAGCTTTCCGGCAATCTGTTGCTTTCCAGGGACGGTAATGGGTTGGCGGTGCAGAACGGAGCTTCCGCGATTCTGTCCGGCAATATCATCGCCGCGGCCGAGGACGCGCTGTTGATCCATGCCAGCGCCGGCACCGGCTCGCGGCTGGGCGACGACATTCTGATCGGCAAGGTCGCCGGCAAGGGGTCGCTGGTCGAGGGGCCGGGGGCTGCGCGGCTGGCCTTTTTGACGTCGGACGCGGACAACGCCGTCAAGCTGGATCAGGCGCGCCAGGGGCTGCTTGACGCCACCGCGCCGGATCAGGTCGAAGCCAAGGTCAAGGCGCTTGCCGCCCTGGCCGATGCATTGCGGCAGGAGGCCGTGACCCTGGGCACCATCGGGCTCAACACCGTCGACCGCATCGACCAGTCTTTTGCCGCTGCGTTCAGCGTCTATGACGAACAGGGCCAGGAAGTGTTCGTCGGCGACGCACGGCACCAATCGGCGGTGGTACGGCCAGGGCGTTATGTGGTCGAGCCGCATTTGGTTCCGTCCCAGACCGCCGAAGTCACGGTCGAGCCCGGCCAGTCCCGGGTGGTGGACAGCCGGGTCGACGACCATCAGGTGCTGAAGTTCCTGCCCTTCGTCGTCGATGGCGCGCCGGTGAAACTGCCATTGGCGATCAAGGACAAAGCCAAGGCGGCCCGGGCACTGGCCGGATTTCGCGACAACTTCCCCTGGCAGATGGTCGCGGTGTCGCGGCCCGGCGTGGACGCAACCACCCGGCAAAAGGCCCTGGACCTGGCCCGGCACGCTTTGGCCGAGCTGCGGCCGCGTTTCGCGGCGCTGGCCGGAAACCTGGCCAAGGCCGGCGCCAAGCCACCTGATCAGCGCACCGAGGACGAAAAGGCGGCCTTCAACAAGGTGCAAAACGAAACCTATGTCCTGCGCGGGCAATTCGCCCTGCCAGCCAGGATCATCGCCGCGATCGGCACGGCCGACGATGCCGCCATACTGGCCGGGGCGGTGGCGGAATCCGACCTCCATGCCGGTGAAAGGCTGGCGGTTGCGGCCTATATCGAAAACCGCCTGGGGGTCTTGGGCACGGGCGCGGTCTCGAAACTGCTCGGCCATGAAAACCGCGAAATTGCCACCTGGGCCGCGCTTCGCCTGAAGCAATTCGGCCACGACCAGGGGGATTCGATCCTGCTCGCGGCTCTCACGCAACCGCCGAACGGGAACCTGGCGGCATGGGCAGCCTATGGCCTGTTGGGCACCGTCAACGAGAACGTGCTGGCAGCCATGCGTGGCGTGCTGGCTTTGCCCAAAGACCTGGGCGCGGCCGCCGCCTTGCCGGTTTCCGCCTACCTTCTGGCCCACGGCACCGCCGATGACCATCGCGCGGTGTCGGCCCGGCGGTTCAGCACCAGTGCAATACCGATGCTGACCCTGGTGGCCGCCGATCCGCTGCCGCTGATCGGCTATTACCGGCGGGAAATCCTGAACCAGTCAGACCGCATGATCGGCTTCTTCATAGAGGGCTACGTCCAAAGCCTGGGCGATCTGTGTCCGTTGCTGCGGTCGCTCCCCGAAGCCACCCAGTTAGAGGCTGACTTTGCCCTGGAAGACGCCATTGTCGACGTCTTTCTGCATTTCAACGTGTCGGGACGGACCGACAACAGCGATCGCCTGACCGGCCGTACCGCCTTCAATCTGGCGGCCGGCCAGTGCCGATCCAGTGCCTGGGTCGCCCGGGTGATCTATGAGGACAGGAACAAGAAAGACCTGACCCGGTCGCTGCAGGGCTGGGTGCCGAGCCGCGATACCCAGTCCAAGACCATCAACGGCGAATGGTATTGGAGCAGCCGCAGCCTTGACCAGATGGACCACGCGGCGCTGGCCGAGGCGATCACCGCCAAGCATCCGGCCGGTGACCGGCGCGACCTGTTTCTCGCCTATCACCAGGTGGCGACCAGCCTGGCCCTGGACAATGGAGACAGTTTCCCGGCCGGGGCTCAGCGTCGCGCCCTGGTAATCAACAATGACGGCGACCCGCCGGGAGCCTTGGCGTTGGTGGTGGCGATGCGGCCGGAAATTGTCGATGGCATGTTGCGCGTGGTCCTCAGCTTCGACGCTGCCTCCCACACAGCGGGCTCCATGGCCAACATGATTGATCCGCCAAAGCGCAGCTTTCAGCGCTACCTGGCCGGCCGGGGTCGCGACCTGGTCGCGGCGGTGACGGCGCGCCGCGGTGACAAATTGATGCCACTCGCAGCTGCCGGGGAAGTTGGGGTCGGCGGGTTTGTCTACCAGGTTGCATTGGATCAACCCGACCTCACGGACCTGCACCTGGACCTCGACCTAACGATGTTCGAGAACCGCAGGCAGCTCACCTTCGGTCTGTTCGACGGCGATTATGGCCGCGTTGCCGCCCAGGCGGCCAAGCGGGTTGCGTTGGCGAAGCAGAGGTCCGATGCCGCACCGGACGATTTGGCGCGCCGGACCGCACTTGGCGATGCCCTGCGCCATGCCGGGCGTCTCGGTGACGCGAAGCAGGTCTACGAACAGGTTCTGGCCAAGGATGCCGGCGATATCGACCTGTGGTTCACGATCAGCGACATGTACACACAGCGCGGCCGGCATTCCGACGCCGTCACGGTTCTCGAAGCCGCCACTGCCGCAGTGCCCGACAGCGGCGATTTGCGGTTCGAACTCGCCAACAGCCGTTACCTGAGCGACGACTATCTCGGCTCGGCCCAGGCTTTCGCCGGTCTGGCCAAACTGGAGCCTGGTGACGGGCGTTGGCGCTGGTGGCAGGCGGCCAATCTCTTCCTGGCCGGCCAGCCGGCGGACGCCTTGTCGTTGTTGCGCGATGCCAGTGATGGCTACCAGGCCCGGCGGACCCGCCTGCTGCGTTACTTTGCGGCGGCCCTGGCCAACAACACCACGGACAAGGAAACCGCCAGGCAACAGCTTGAAGCGGCGTTGGACGGGCTGGACAAGCCGGAGGAAGCGGCACTTTACCAATACCTCCTGGGCTCGATCGACTTGAAAACACTGTTCGAGGCGGCCGGCAGTCCGGCCGCCCAGTGCAACGCCCATGTCTTTGCCGGCTATGAGCGCCTGGTCGCCGGGGAGCAGCAGGCGGCCCGCGAACGAATGCAGTCGGCGCTGAACATATGCAGCACGAGCCGCCTGGAATACCGGTTGGCGGCGGCGGAACTAAAACGCTTGAAGGGCGCCCAATGAGGGACCGCCTGCCGAAATCGCTGCTCGGCCTGGTGGCCGCGATCGTGGTGCCGATCGGGCTTTGGCTAGCGCCGCTGCCGACGATTGCTCCAGCCAGCGCGGATTCCCACAATCTGACCGCGGGGGACGAGGATGCCCCGGTTCGCCGCCGCGGCATGCGCGTCCGAAAAGGCGCGATCGGCGGTCTGGAGTCGGTGGGCGGCGGTGCGGCCGGCGGCGGTTCGGAGGATGGGCCCACCCGCAAGCGCCAAGACGACCGCAAGACCCAGGCCGGTCAGGGCGGTGGCGGGAAAACCGACCAGGGCGGCAAGGGCACGGGTGGAACACAATCCGACGGCAAGGACGGCAAGGGGGATGCAGCCAGCGGAACCGCGGCCAAGGAGAAGACGGAGGAGGACGACAAGGTCAAGGTGCGGGCCTCGCTCAGCTATTCGGAAGAGGCGGAGCCCGGCGCGGACGGCAAGCCGGGCCAACCGGGGCGGACCAATCGCCGCAAGCAGTCGGACGATTGCGCAACCATCAGCCTGACCCACGGCGTGCAATGCGTTGCCACCCGAATACGCAAATCAGGCGGCGGAACCAGCACCACTGGTGCGGGAACCGGCGGCACCGCGGGCGCGGACGGTGACGATGGCGAGGCAACGGCAACCCTGGACGTCGACATCACGCCGGTCCTGACCACGCCCGACAACGAACAGACCTTTATCCTCACCCTGGAAATCGGCTCGCCGGTCTACACCGTGCCCCAGGACATGGACCCGAAGTCGCGGCGCCAGGTCACCGGCGACGTGGCCATTGTCATGGCCCGGCTGCGCCAGTTTTCACTGGCCATGGACGAGGAGCAGAGCCGCAAGCTGAGGGAACGCAGGACCCTGACCTTGAACTTGCGCTCGCCGTTCCGGGGCCTGCGCAAGCTTAAACTGGCCGGCCCGGTCAAGCTGCCGGTCAGCTATGTCGCCGGGGTCGAGCTTCGGATCGTCGATCTGGATGGCAACGCGCTGGGTGGCGTGGTCCACAATCAGCCGTTCCGGGTCGAAGCCAAGTTCGTCAACGAGGCCCAGGACGACGCCATTGTCACCCTGAAATGGGACGAGAAGGGTAGCGCCGAAATCGACATGTGGCCGGCGTTCGACGAGGACGGCAAGATCGAGGACAAGCTGCTGCGCAGCAGCGTCTACTACTTGAGATCCCGCCAGTTCACCGACTACGAACCCGCCGAAGGGCTGTTCAACGAAAAGGAATATTACGAAGAGGTGATGCTGGACGGCGCCAGGACCAATTGGAAGGAGGGGACCAAACGGTCGGAGGCGGCCACCGCCAAACTGTTCAAGGGCAAGTGGCAGGTCACCCATGTCGACGAGGGCGGCAAGAACCAGTTCCTCGGTTCGGCCGTGGTGGCCGACAGCGGCAAGTCGGCCTTCCTGGTGCTGACCGGCAAAAAGGGGTTCAAGCGCTACACCTCGGTCGAGATCCGCGCCCTGGAATCCGAGAAGCCCGGCAGCAGCCAACTGGAAATCCGCTTCGAACGGGTCCAGGGCAAGACCACACCCTATGGCCGCAGCGCCGGGATCGAACCGCACCTGAAGGCCAAGTTCATCGACCTGCCGACCCTCACCGAAAAGGTGGAGTTCTCACTTAACCGGGCCAAGCTCGAGGCCAAGGTGATCCTGCAGCCGGCGCCGGACGAACGGTTCCGGGTCTTGCTGACCCAGCGGTCCAAGGACCGACTGGCCGGCCATTGGCGCGGCGAGGACATGAAAGGCAGCGGCCAGCAGACCTGGGCCCGCGGCGCCAAGGTCGCCCGCATTCTGGTTCTGGACAATCAGATGAGCCGCAAGAGCTCCGCCCGCGCCCACTACCCCTTTGGCCGCAACAAGAACAAGGGGTCGCAGTCCCGGCGGACCCTGTTCGTCTACGGCACCGGCCTGCCGGCCGGCTATGGCGATGCCATCGTGGTCGAAAGCGGCGAGGCCGGCATCACCTACCAGTCCCGGCTGCTGGACCAGGACCGCGCCCTGGCGGCCCGTGGCTGGGCATTGGCCAAAAAGGTCGATCCCGGCTTCACCAAGCCGGAGGACTATTCCGCCCTTGTTCTGATCGCCAGTTTCGATCGTTCGGTGCTGCCCGGCGCCAAGGTCTTTTCGCTCAACGGCGCGGTCGGCGGCTGGCCCCTGGCTTTTGCCGATGCCACCGCCAGGCTCTATTTCACGCAAGTTCCGCCGCGGCAGGGCACGCCGACCGATGCCTCCTATACCAGCGCCGTGGTGCATGTCGAAGCGCGGTTGGAGACCGAACTGCCGTTCAAACAGGGGTTCGAAGTCGAGCTCTATCATGACGGCGAGAAACAGCCGGAGAAGATCCGGCTGACCAAGGTGACCGACCCGGGGGCGACCAAGGTCGGTCGACGATCGTTGAAAGGCCGGCTTTACCGTTCGACACCGATCCATCTTTACCGGTCGGATCAGCGGATGCGGGCACCGCCGAATGCCCGTGGTGCGATCCGTATCGATTTTGGCAAGAAGGTGCAACCGCCGAGGGGGGGCAACGAGGCCAAGGACATGGCGTCCAAACCCAACTGGAATGCCTTGAAATCCGGCGCTCTTGGCTTGCTGTCGGCGACCTGGGACAAACCGCAGGTGTTGCGAATTGCCCGACCAGCCTCGCTGTCGGTTTACGACAAGCCGGCCGACCTTGGCGGCACGGTCTGGCTCGAGGCTCTGAACAAGGCGCGGGCCTGTTACGAAAACGGCGAGAAACTCGGTGCCCGAAGCACCGCCGGCGAAATGACCAACTTCGTCATCACCGAAGTTTTCTCGGTGAAGAACCTGAAGCGCGGCGCACGCATGCTGTCGGCGCCCCGGGATACGACGGGCAAGGTTCTGTCGAACGCGGCACCTGGCATTTCAATCCTGCGCGAAGCCGGCACCCGTCGCAATACCATCACCCTGGGCGCCCATGCGGCGGCATTGTTGATACGCGATGAATTCATCAAGGCCTCGCAGGCCAAATCGCTCAGCTACAGCACGAATTTGCGGTTTGGCCGTTCCCTCGACCGGTTCATCGAAAGGGCACAGAAGGAAGGACCACGGAGCGATCCCCTGTGGCAGACCGCGACGGTCGAGATCAAGGGCGACGAGGTGCCGCTCAAGTCGCTGCTCAACCTGGATGAAGTTAAAAAGAAACACTCGACCATGGGCTATTCCGGCCCCATGGGGTTGTTGCGCGAAAAGACCCGCCAGGCGCTGCAGGCACAGATCAAAGCGATCGCCGCTTCGATCGAGACCACCAAGAAGAAGGGCGACTGCGACCTTGAGCATCTGATGGTCGTCTCGGCCCGTCCGGCCCCCAAACTGGTTGCCGCGATCATTCCCCGGCTGGTCAAGCTGGAAGATGACGGCAAAACCCAATGGTGGGCCCCGGACGGCCAGGCCCGGAACCTGGTTTCGAACCTGAACAATTTGGGTGAGGCCGTGCGCGCCCTGGACGCCTATGCCAGCCTCGACAAGGCGGTGGCGGCGATGACCCTGGCGGCGGCGACCGGGGTCGGTGCGCTGGCCCTGTCGCAGGTCGGGGCGATGAGCACGGCCGCCTATCTGACCCTGGCGGCGGATGCGCTGGACGTGGCGGTGTTCGGCACCTTGGGCGTCGCCGAATATGTCGACAAGCAGGGTGACGTCGACTGGGCCAAGGGCGCTTCCTCGACCCTGGGCGCCGATGTCTACGACCAGGCCAAGGCCGGTGACCCGTCGGGCTTCTGGACCGCGGCCGGGGTCCTGCTGCCGGGGCTCGGGGTGCTTGGCTCGATCGGTGATCTCAAGGCGCTGGGTAATATCGAACGTGGCGCTGACGTAGCACGTACGTTGACCAAGTTCGACCATGCCGAACTGGCCAAGCTATCCGATGCCGATTCCCGGGCCCTGCTGGCCTATCTCAGCGAAATGAAGAACTTGCGGGCGTTGGCTGGCAAAACCGGCATCGAGGGTGCCGCGGAGCGGCTCTTGCAGCTCAATCGCCGGGCGCTGACCGATGCCGACAAGAAGTTCCTGGCCAAGTACGACGAATTCATCAAGGCAAAGGAGGCCCAGATTGATCGCGGCTACCATATCGGCCGCAAATTCAAGGACATGGATCCCAGTGCGGTATCCAAGCTCAGCGACGCGCAACGGGCCGACCTGGCCGCCTACATCACCGACATCCGCACCCGCCAGGCGGCGCTCAAGGATCCGGCGGTGGCGGAAGCGGGCCTGAATGGCCGCATTCAATTGACCGCTGCCTGGGAAGGCAAGCTGGCGGACAAGCTGAGCGATGCGTTGGATGCCAACCCGGTGCCGTACAAGGTCGCCGACGCCGGCCCGGCGGCCAAAGGACCGAAGCCGAAGCCGACGCACGGCGATGGTGGCGGTGGCGGCGGCGGCAAGGGCGGCAAACCAGCCGATAGCGGCAGCGGTGGCAAAGGCGGCAAGTCGTCGGATGGCAGCGGCGGTGGCAAGGGCGGCAAGCCGGCGGACGGTGGCGGCAAGGGCGGCAAGCCCGGCGACCAGGGTGGCAAAGGCGGCAAACCGGCCGACGATGCCAAGGGCGGTGGCAAGGGCAAGACAAAGACCCCGGACGACGGCAAAGGCAAGGCGTCGTCGGGCAAGGACGGCGAGCCGAACGGCAAGCAGCCGTCGCGCGACACGGGCCAGGGCGGCCAAGGTGGGCAAAGCGGCCAAGGCGGCAAGGGGCGCGACACCGGTTCGTCCAGCGGTGGCCGGCAACCCAGCCGCGATACCGGCCAGCCCGATGGTGGCCGGCAACCGTCGCGTGACACCGGTACGGGCAACCGTGGCGACCAGCCTGGCCGCGATACCGGTCCCACCAATCGCGGTGATCAACCCGGCCGCGACACGGGCCCGGCCAATCGCGGCGATCCCATCCCGGATGGCGGCCGCCGCGTTGCCGACAACGCAAATGACGCCGGACGGGGCGGTGATGGCGCCGGCACTCCGGCGACACGGATCGACGATGGCGCAGGGACACCGGTGACCCGGGTTGATGACGGTGCCGGCACCCCCGCCACCCGCATCGACGATGGACCCGGCACCCCCGCAAAACGGATCGACGATGGTCCCGGCACGCCGGCGACACGGATCGACGACGGTCCCGACACCCTACCGCCGCCGGGCCGGATCGATGATGGCGACGGCAACCGGTTGGCCAACGCCGGCGACGAAGCCGGGTCGGCTGGCTCCACCGCCGGCCGAACCGGCGACAGCCCGGGCCTGAAACCGGCGGAACCGGAAACCGTTCCCGGCCCGCCCTTGAAGGACGGTGAACTCAGGCTGCGGGATATGGCGACCGGCGAGGCGGCCGAGTCGGTGATCCTGGGCAAACAGGTCGGCAAGGGTTCGTACAACGAGGTCCACAAGGTCGCCGGCAAGCCCAATCGGGTCGCCCGGGTGTCGAAGTCGAAGGCCGGGGGCCTGGGCGAACGGCTCGATGAGTTCGGACGCGATGCCATTCTGGACATCAACAGCCCGGCGGTCCGGGTGCCCAAGCGCGACGGCATCTATGTGATCGCCGAGGGGCCGAAGGCCGGGCGCCGGGTCGAAGTGGTCGAGAACATCCCCTGGCGGGCCAAGGAGCAATTGGCGGCTAATCCCGGCGGTCTGCCGACCCCCGGCCAGGCGATCGCCCTGGACGAGGCCAAGCGCGCCTTCTGGAACAAGGGCTATGCCTGGCTGGATAACCACCGCGGCAATTACGGGTTCGAACCCCTGCCGGGCACCGACCGCTGGCGGGTGGTGGTCTTCGATACCGGCGGTATCGTCAAGGCGGTCGACGACGGCCCCGGCGCGGCCGCCAATGCCCGGACCCTGCAACGCGCCCTGGACAACCCCGGCGGCGACTACGCAGCCAAACTGCGCAATGCGATGCGGCGCGGCGAAGATGGCCGGGTCAACGGGATTTCCTCGTCGGTGCGTGAAGATGTGCTCGTCCGGCACGGCGATCTGATCGACCGCAACGCCATGAAGATCGAAAACGCGGCGGATGTCGGCTTCCGGGGTGACGGCATGGCCGGCTTCCCCAAGGTCGCCGAGCTGTCGCGGATCAACAACCCCACCGCCCTGAAACGGGCGCGGGAGCTACTTCGCGACGATCCCCTGGCGGCTTCGGGCCTGCCCTTCACGCGTCTGAAAAAGGCCAAGCAGGCGGCGCTCGAACGCGGCATGAAGGCTTTTGACGACATGGACCCGGAGGATGCAAGATCGTTCAAATTTGCCGCCGACCGGGTGTCCAAGAAGCTCAAGGATCTGGGCCCGAGCAGTCTGACCAAGGCGGAGCGGGAATTTGCCGACCTGGCTGACCGCCTGGGCTCCGGTGCGGTGCGGGCGGATGCCGATTGGGCGCGGGCACCGCCGGGCAAGCTGCCGGACCGCACCCCCCTGGCGACCCGTGGGCGGGATGCGCTGCTGGACAGCACGCTCAACGACCTGACACGCCGTGCCGAGGCGGCCGAGCTGCGCAAATCTCTGGCCGCACTCTCGAAAGACACCAAGGTCAAGGCCGGGGCCCAGGCGCTGGCCGACAGCGCCGGTGACCTGGCGTTCCGCAAGAAACTGCTGACCCGGATCAAGAAGGCATCGAAGGAACTGCCATACAACGAGCGGGAAGTGGTCAAATCCGAGAGTTACCTGCAATCCCTCAGATCCGAATTGAAAGGGCTGGACCCGTCCGATGCCAAGGGACGCAAGGCGCTGGAGGGGCGTATCGCGAAAGAGGAAAAGCACCTCGCCAAGCTGAATGCAGAAGTCGATTCCGCCAAAAAGGCGCTGAAAGGGCTGACCGAGCGCGACCTGGAATGGCTGTCCGGGCAGCGCCGCTGGCTGACCGCCGAGGAACAGGCCGAGGCGTTGCAGATCCTCAAGCGCAACAAGTCGCGCTGGCCGAAGATGCTGAAGGACAAGGACCTTAGCCTGGCCCAGCAGCACCAGGTGATCGCCTACCGCAAGGCGGTGGTCGACGACATGCTGGACGAGATCAAGACCGCGGTCGAGGCCAGGACCGGCCAGAAGATCGACCGGCTGGCCTTCGGCTCCAACAACCTGACCTCGGACTATGACCTGTCGATCAAGGTGACCGGCGGCCGCGGCGGCGCGGCCGAGGTGGTGCGTGAGTTCAACCGCCAGTTCCGCAAGCGCTTCGGGGCCGAACCCGGCCTGGTTTTCGACACCAACGTCTATACCGAACCGGCCTACAGCTTCTTCAAGGCGCCGAAATCCGGTCGGCCTAAGAAACTGAGCCCGGTCCAGGAGGACGCGGTTCGCCAAACCCTGTACAAGGAAACCGCCACCCGCCGCTACCTTGACGACGACCAGTGGCAGGCCCACAAATCGTCACTACTGGCCGGCGCCACCGACGACGAGGCACGGGCCCTACGCTACGCCTTCGATCAGGTCGAGGGCAATTTTGACGCCGTGGTCCGCGGGATCGACAAGAAGATGGCTGACCTGGCCGGCGGACGGGGCGAGCTTAACCGGCTGCAAAAGGCCTTCGATGATGCCAAGGCGGCCGGCGATGCCAAGACCGCGACCAAGCTTGGCGACCAGCTCGAGCAATTGAAGCTGCGGGCGGCCAATGAACGTTATGCCGAGATCCTGGAATCGGTCGATGGGTTCATGGACGAATTCCACCGGCTGCAGAACGCGGATCTCGCCGCGTTGGGCAAGGGCGGCCTGCTGGACGGGGCCAACCCGAAACTGGCGAAGCTGGGCAAGGACGGCACCGGTAGCCCCAGCGCCTATGGCAAAGCGCTGACGCAGATCGAGGACCTGGCCAAGGAGGCGGCGGATATCCGCCGGGCCGGCGGTGACCCGTCCGAGGCGCTGGCCAAGGCCGAGGCCCTGCGCAGCCAGTGGCTGGACCGCATGTCGGGCCAGATCCGCAACCGTCAGGGCCAAGCCTTGTACTTTGCCTCCGAGGCCTACCAGACCGACGGAGCCATCGCCCATGTGGTCGGCGAACTGCAGGCGGGGGGACGCAAGATCTCGGTGGACTCGCTGAACGCACCGCCGGTCAAATCGAAGCTGACACCGGGCGAATACCTAGATTCCCTGGCCGAGAACCGGGCCAATATGTTCAAGGAAATGACCGGCGCCCGCGACCCGGGAACAGGTGAATTCAAGGATGCCAACAAGGCGGCGGCCAAGGCGGCCAAGTACTTCATCCGGCAATTGGACGCGGCCCATCAGGGCGGGCTGAAACTGGCAGATTTGCCGGACCAGCGGGTGATCGAGGCGACGGTGGCCGTGGACGCGGTGCGCGGCGACCTGGACAAGGTGGCCCAGGCGCTGGCCGATCTCGGCTTGGACGCCAAGTCCTTCGCCAAGATGACCGAAGAGGCGTCGAACAACCTCAACGTCCAGGCCTTCCAGAAGGGCGCGTTGCGGCGCAACGCCAAACAGATCGCGGATTACGCCCGCGACGTGGACGGCGATCTGGCAGGTTTGGAGGCGAAGGCCTACCGTAACACGGCGGAAGGGATCGCCAAGAAGCTCACGGCATCGGGGCCGGACAGCCTGACCGACACCGAACGGGCCTTTGTCGCCGGCAGCAACCGCCAGGCCGCCGACCTGGTCCGGGCCGATGCCGATTGGCGCCTGGCTCGGCCGCCGAAGGACCTGCCGCCCCGCACACCCTTGTTGGGCCCGGTGGCGCGGGATCAGGCGATCGCGGATGCCCTGGCCGACCTGACCAAGCGGGCCGACCAGGCCGATCTGGGCAAGTCGCTGGCCGCGATTTCGGACGATCCCGCAGTCGCCTACCGGGCTGGGGCCATGGCCGACAGCGCCAGCGATCTGGCGTTCCGCCGCAAGCTTCTGAACCGGATCGCAGATGCCGCCACCGACCAGCGTGAGCTACCCGACAAGATCGCCGAGGCGCGGCGCAGCGCCCAGAGCCTGGAGAAGGATATCGCCAAGCTGGACCCGGAGGCGCCGGTGCGCCAGAAACTGGCCCAGCGCCTGGACGACACCAACCAGCAGGTCCGCAAGTGGGAGGGCGACCTGGAGGCGGCGGAGAAGAGCCTCAAGGGTCTCAGCCAGCGCGACCTGGACTGGCTGTCGGGAAGCCGCAAATCCCTGACCCAGGCTGAACGCGACGAAGTGCTGGATATCCTCAAGCGCAACAAGTCGCGCTGGCCCAAAATGCTGAAGGACGACAGCCTCAGCATCGCCGAGCGTCATCAGGTCCTGACCTTCCGCAAGGACGTGGTTGACGGCATGCTGGACGAGATCAAGGCGGCGGTCGAAGCCAAGACCGGGCGCAAGATCGACCGGCTGGCCTTCGGCTCCAACAACCTGACTTCGGATTATGACCTGTCGATCAAGGTGGCCGGCGGGCGTGGCGGTGCGGCTGAAGTGGTGCGCGAATTCAATCGCCAGTTCCGCAAACGCTTCGGGGCCGAACCCGGCATCGTCTTCGACACCAACGTCTATACCGAACCGGCCTACAGCTTCTTCAAGGCGCCCCGGTCGGGCAATGCCAAGCAGTTAAGTCCGGTACAGGAAGATGTGGTGCGCCAGACCCTGTACAAGGAGACGGCCAACCGCCGCTACATGACTGACGATCAGTGGCGGGCCCACAAGACCGCCTTGCTGGCGGACGCGACCGAGGCCGAAGCGCAGGCTCTGCGCTACGCCTTTGAACGGGTCGAGGGCAATTTCGACGCGGTGGTCCGCGGTGTCGACACCAAAATGGCCGACCTGGCCGGAGGGCGGGGCGAACTCAACCGGCTGCGTGACGCCCTGGAAACGGCCGAGAAGGCCGGCGACGCCAAAGCGGTGGATGCGATTTCGGCCCAACTCAAGCAATTGGAACTGCGGGCCGCCAACGAACGCTACGCCGACATCTTGGAATCGGTCGACGACTTCATGGACGAATTCCACCGGCTGAAGGGCGCCGATCTGGGCACCTGGGGCGCCGAGGACATTGCCATCAGCGGCAAGGCGGTCGACGATTTGCGGGCGCTCTCGAACCGGATCACCAAGGCGCGGGCCAGCGGTGCACCGGTCGACGATCTGATGGCCGATGCGGAAAAACTGCGGGGCAAATTGCTGGACCAGATGGCCAGACAGATCCGCAACCGTCAGGGCCAGGCCCTGTATTTCGCCTCCGAAGCCTATCAAACCGACGGCGCCATCGCCCATGTGGTCGGCGAGTTGCAGGCCGGCGGGCGCAAGATCACGGCCGAATCGCTGACCGCGCCACCGGTCGCGTCGAAGCTGACGCCGGATGAATATTTCGATTCCTTCTCAGAAAACCGGGCCAACATGTTCAAGGAACTGACCGGGGTCCGGGACAAGGCGACCGGCAAGTTCAAGGACCCGCGCAAGGCGGCGGCCAAGGCCGCGAAATACTTCATCCGTCAATTGGATGCGGCCCATCAGGGTGGTCTGGACCTGGCCAGGCTGAACGATCCGCGCATCATCGAAGCGACGGTGGCGGTGGACGCGGTGCGCGGCGATTTGGACCAGGTGGCCCGTGCTTTGAAGGAAATGGGGCTGGATGCCGACCGCTTCGCGGCGATGGCCGAGGACGCCTCGAACGCCCTGAACGTCCAGGCGTTCAAGAAGGGTGCGCTGCGCCGCAACGCCAGGGGGATTGCCGATTATGCCGGCGAGTCCAGGCGTGAGGTCGAGGAATTGATGAAGAGCCTGGAACAGGGCTCGGTGGTGCAATAAGCGGTGGGCCGGGGGTAACGCCGTGGCGGGGCTGAACCTGACAACCGGCGAAAAACTCGCCGCCTCCCTGGCGATGGCCCATTACGGTGCCAAGGTATCGGCCGGCCTTATGCTGCTCGCCGCCTTAGCCGCGGCTTTTTGGTCGCTGCGCGCGGCCGGACTTCTGGCCGGCCTGTCTGCAATTCTGTTTGCCAACCAGTTGGTATCGCGCTGGCACTACATCTCGGGCCTGAGCAGCTTGCGCCTCGGGCGCCGGGGGCTGGAAGTCAAGGACCGGGAAGGCGACCAATGGGTGGGGTCTGAGCGGGTCGAAGGGGTCGAAAAGACCTTTTTCCCCTATTCGGATCCCTGGCGGCCGATCACCGTGGGCTTTCCCGGGATCCGGATCGAGCTGTCAGGCCGGGACCGGCCGGTGGAACATCTGCTGCCCTATGGCATGGAGGCCCAGCGCGACCGGGCCTTTGACCGGCTGACCGAGCTGCTCGAGAAGCAGCGGAGTTGAAGGGGATGACGGGATGCCGGACGACCTGACCGAACGCATGAAAACCCTGGTGCAGTCGGTCGACAACATCCAGGAGTTCGCGGATCTGGCCAGCGATGAAGGCACGTGGCGCCGGATCGACAAGGCGGCGGTGGTTCTGCCCCGCCAGGTCGGTGTCGCCGAATTGGAATGCCCGGCCTGTTTTGACGAAATCCGCCTGCTTTTTGACAAGTTCGCCAGCGACGGGACCCGGACCAGCCTGACGTGCCCGCATTGCAGCGCCGGTCTGGTGTCGGTCGGTCATTTCACCGGCTACACGACCGAGGTGGCCTTGGAGGAGGAGGATTAACGGCCATGGTCTGGCTGTTTCGAATGGGTGCCGGGCGACGCCAGGCGGAAGCACGGCAGCACCTTCCCGAATTCCTGCGGGCCGCGGCCGAACTTGGCGAACGGCAGGTCGGCCTGCACGGGTTGTTGCGCAAGGATATCGATGCCGATCCCTATGCCTATTTCGTTCGGCAAAGCTGGCAGGACACCTATCGCGCTACCGGCCAGCCACCGCGGCAGGAGGGAGCCGTCGGCCACGGCGCCTGGCAGTGGTTCGCCCATGGCCTGGTGGTGGACTTCGTGAACCAGCAAGACGGTCGTGAACTGTGCCTGGACTTTGGGCCCGGCGGCCGCATCGGGGTCTTCACCGGCCCGTCGGTGGCGCGCTTCGCCTGCGCCTCGGTGCCGCCTTGGGGCGACTACCCCGCGCTACGTAAATTCCTTGCCGATGCGGATGAGGGGCGTTGCGAAGACCTGGTGCAGGTGGCGCTGCAGGACGGGCGGATGACCTATGCAGACCCGGCGTTGATGGCCTTGCGCGAAGCCTTCACCACTGTTGATGGCGACGGGTTTCCCCAAATTGACATTCCCGAAAACCGCCTGCCTCAAGATCCCTACGATGTCATGACCTGCGACCGATTGGTGTTGACCGGTCAGCCTCCCTGTTGCAAGGCCTCGACAACCCGCTCCGAAAAGTCGTCGGTTTCGTCCGACGGTTGCGGCTGAAATAGGATTTGGACGCGATGATCCGGGCGAAGCGATACTTGCGCTGGTACGACAAGCGATCCGATGTGGCGATCGGCGAAGAGGCGCTGGAAGCTCTTGAGCTATCCGAGCTTCAGGCGCTGTTCGGGGTTTCGGTGGACAACCCAATGGTCGAATGCTGGCCGGTTGGTGATCGCCAGGCCAAGGTATTGGAGGCAACCGTGCGGCACCGTATCGACCTTGCGGCCTTCGACTATTTCGTCGAAGCCGACGCGCAATAGCGAACTGCCGGGAAATACCCTGATGGAAATTGTCCTACCTTCGGATGACATGTCGATCGCTGACCGGGTCGACTATTGGCAGCGGGTTCTGTACTGGGCGGGTCACCGATCGGATCAACCAGATTCAGCCGAAATCCGCTCCTTGGCGGTGGCCGAACTCCGGCGATTGGGGGTCGACCCCGTAGAACCCGATCAATCGGCGGATGACGAATAGGGCTTGATCAGCGACCGGTGGACATAGCCGGGCCGCCCGGCACTGTCGGCAACCCTTACCCAATCGCCCGCATCGCCTAGCCAGATGACGGTGGCGCCTTTCCGGAACCAGCCCAGCCGTTTGGCATCGCGGCTGGGGTGCTCGCGCATCAACACGCCATCGGCGGTGATGGTCCGCCAGTCAGCGATTTCATCCGGTGTCGGACAGCCGGTGTCGGGGAAAGCCGACCAAAGCCGCGGATAACCGGCCGCGTGTTGTGCGCCAACCAAGCACTTGTAGGCGATAAACACGTCGCGCACCGCGTTTTGGTCTAGCCCGCGGTTCAGCGCATCCAAAAGCACTGGCAGCAGCATCCGGTCAGTCCTGGCACCCTCGGTGTTGCCGCACGCCGCGCTCAAATCGCGCAGGGCGCTCAACCGGGTCCGGTCCGCGTGGGGCGGCGCGGCGTGCCGGTACTTTGCCACCCAGTCCTCAGGGTGGCCGCAGGCCTGTGTCCCGCCGGCCGAAGCAATCAGCAGGAACGAAACCGCGACCATCAGGCGCCTTTGTCCAGGCATCTTGTTCTCCATCCTTCTGGTTGTTCCCTAAACCTACTACATTGGGTGCTGAACCCAAGGAGATCGATACCATGGCCAAACGAATTCTGCTGCTGGCAGCCTTGATAGGGTTGGTATTTTCGGGACCCGCCTCCGCGATCATTCAAGACGTCGAGTTGATGGTGTTGGAAGGCAATTTGGCCAGAGCAGTTCAGAAACACGGCGAATTCCATGCCGAGACCGCCAATGCTTTGATTGAACTGGCTCGGGCCGTGCACGAACGTGGCCAAATGACCAAGGCCGAGGGTTATTGGTCCCGGGCCGTAAGATCGCTGGATGGCGCGACGCCACGCGACCACTGGAAGCTGTCGGCGGCCTGCGCCGATTTATCAGCGGCACGGACCGCTTTGGGCGATCACGATGGCGCGGTGGCGCCTTATGCAAAGCTGATCGAAATCTATGAACGGGAATTGGGGCCAACCCATGTGCGGCTTGGGTCCGAGTACCTGCTATACAGCGAGATCCTGCGGCGAGCCGGACGGGTCGAGGAGGCGGACGCGGCCGCGTCCCGCGGCCACGAAATCTACGCCATGAACCCGCCGCAGCAGGCCGCGCCGCCACCGCCGAAAGGGGATTGAGCGGCAAGAACGGAGCCAGATGATGTAGGATTGAAGCCGGGCCGATGGCGGCGCCGGTGCGTTTCGGGGAGGCAGACACAAATGGTCACGATCAATATCCAATTCACCCTGTTCTCGGCGTTCTATTCGCCGCTGATTTCCACCATGTCCGGCGGCTTCCTGGCCGACGAGGGGCTGGACTATGAATGGTCGGTGTCGCCGCCCGGGAAATCGGCGATCGCGGCCCTGGAGGACGGCTCCGTCCATATCGTGCAGTCGGCGCTCAGCCAGGGCTTCGGGCCGCTGTCGCGTGGCGAGGTTCCCAGCGCCGTGCATTTCGCCCAGATCAACGAGATGGATGGCTTCTTCCTGACCGGCCGGGACGCAGACCCGGATTTCACCTGGGACAAGCTGGAAGGCTCGGAAGTGGTGATGTTCGGCGGTGGCCAACCGCTGGCGATGTTCAAATATGCCTGCCACAAGGCGGGGATCGATTTCGCCAAGATCAAGGCGATCACCCCCGGCGGGGCGGCCGATATCGATCAGGCGTATCGCGCCGGCCAGGGCCAGTACGTGCAGCAGCAGGGACCGTTTCCCCAGCAATTGCAGGCCGATGGTGTCGGCCATGTGGTGGCCCAGGTCGGCAAGCAGATCGGCCCTTGCGGTTTCTCCAGCCTGGCGGCGACCCGGGAGTGGCTCAACACCGACATGGCCCGTGCCTTCGTTCGCGCCTACCGTCGGACACGCGCCTATCTGAATGAGACCCCGGCGGCCGAGATCGCCCGGGCCGAGAAGCCCTTCTTCCCCGATATCGACGAGCCGGTCCTGGCCGAATGCATCGCCGCCTACCAGCAACTGGGCTGCTGGACGCCCCATATCGAGATCACCGAGCCGGCCTACCAGGCCACCCTGGACATCTTTGCCTATAACGGCATCATCACCGAACGCTACGCCTACGACCAGGTCTGCGCTTTGCCGCCCACGGCTTAGGGTTCAGCGAAGGCGCGTAGCCGGTTGTAGAGTTCGCGTTCGATCGGCAGGCCGGTTTCGGCCAGGCGCGGTTGGTTCTCCTGGCGCCGCGCATTGGGCAGGCGGGCACCCTCCTGGGCCGTGATCGACGCGGTCAGGCCCGCGATGCGTTGGTGAAAGGCACCGCCGGAGAAGCCCTGCGGGTCGATGGCGATGAAAAACTGGCCGCAGTCGATCGGCCGCCCGTCATCATCGGTGAAGGAGCCCATGTCGGGGCCCAGGGCGGCGCCGGCGATGGCGGCGCACATCACTTCGACCATCAGACCCTGGCCGAAGCCCTTATAGCCGCCGGCCGGGGCCATCGACCCGGCCAGTCCGGCCTCGGGGTCCGTGGTTGGCGCGCCGTCGGTGTCCAGGGCCCAGCCGAGCGGGATCGGCCGGTTCTCTTCCGCCGCCCGCTTGACCGCGGTCCAGGCCACGGCCGACGACGACTGGTCGATCAGGAAAGCGATCTCGCCGTTTTCGCCCGGCACTGCGAAGGAAAAGGGATTGGTGCCGATCACCGGCGTGCGGCCGCCGACCGGCGCGATCGCCGGCACCGAATTGGTCGCCCCGATCGCCACCAGTCCGGCCCGTGCCAGAACCCCGGTGTGATAACCCAGGGTGGCGGCATTGTAGGACTTGTGGATGCCCATGGCCGCGATGCCGTGTTGTTTGGCGGCCGGGATCAGTTCGGCAAAGCCCGCCTCGATGGCGGGATGGGCGAAGCCGCCGGCGGCATCGATACGGAAGGCGACGTCGGACAGTCGTTCAATCCGGGGCCGGGCGGCGCCGTCGACCTTGCCGCTGACCAGATGGGCGCAATAGAACTGCAGCCAGTAGAAGCCGTGCCCTTCCAGGCCCGAGAGTTCGGTATCCAGGATCGCGTCGGTGAAATAGCCGGCATTGTCGGGTGTGGTTCCGGCCCCGACCAGGGCCGACCGGATCAGGTTCCTGGCTTCGTCCGGCGTCAGTTTCAGTATTTCGCTCTCGCTCATGGCTGCTCCCCGTTGCTTTGATGCCGCTACGCTCGACTTTGCCACAGAATCCCATGCGGGCCAGGAATATCGTATAAGAGGGCCGCCGCGCGCCGTCGCGGCCCAGAATAGACCGGAAACCAGACGAGGACCCCGTTCATGAAAGCCAAGATCCGCAAGATCCTGGTGGCCAATCGCGGCGAGATCGCCATCCGGGTGCTGCGCGCCGCCAATGAACTCGGCATCAAGACGGTGGCCGTCTACGCCGAGGAAGACAAGCTGTCGCTGCACCGCTTCAAGGCCGATGAGAGCTATCAGGTCGGGGAGGGGATGGGGCCGGTCAAGGCCTATCTCTCGACGCCTGAGATGATCCGGGTCGCCAGTTCGGCCGGCTGCGACGCGGTCCATCCCGGCTATGGGTTCCTGTCCGAAAACCCGGACTTCGTCGATGCCTGTGTGGCCGCCGGCTTGACCTTTATCGGCCCGCCGGCCGAGGTGATGCGGGCGCTGGGCAACAAGGTCTCGGCCCGCAATGTGGCGCAGGCCGCCGGCACCCCGGTGATGCCGGCGACCGGGCCGCTGCCCGAGGACGATGCCGCAGTGCGCGCCGAGGCGGCCGAGATCGGCTATCCGGTGATGTTGAAGGCAAGCTGGGGCGGCGGCGGCCGCGGCATGAGGGTGATCGAGAGCGAGGCCGACCTGATCGGCGAGGTCACCGCCGGCCGGCGCGAAGCCGAAGCCGCTTTCGGCAATGGCGAGGTCTATCTGGAAAAGCTGGTCACCCGCGCCCGCCATGTCGAGGTGCAGTTGCTGGGTGACAGCCACGGCACCGTGGTGCACCTGTGGGAGCGTGACTGCTCGGTGCAGCGGCGCAACCAGAAAGTCGTCGAACGCGCCCCGGCCCCCTATCTCGACAATGCGCAACGGCGCGAATTGTGCGAGGCCGCCCTGCGCCTGGCCCGCCGGGCCGGATACGTCAATGCCGGTACCGCCGAATTCCTGATGGATGCCGACAGCGGCGCCTTCTACTTCATCGAGGTCAACCCGCGGATCCAGGTCGAGCACACGGTGACCGAGGAGGTGACCGGCGTCGATATCGTCAAGGCCCAGATCCGCATCGCCGAGGGCGGCCGCATCGGCGTGGTCACCGAAACCGGGGTGCCGCCGCAGGACGAGATCAGCCTGCGCGGCCACGCCCTGCAATGCCGGGTGACGACCGAGGACCCGGAAGCCAATTTCATTCCCGATTACGGCCGCATCACCGCCTATCGCGGCGCCACCGGTTTCGGTATCCGGCTGGACGGCGGCACCGCCTATTCCGGTGCCGTCATCACCCGCTACTATGACAGCCTGCTGGAGAAGGTCACCGCCTGGGCCCCGACGCCTGGCGAGGCGATCCGGCGCATGGACCGGGCCTTGCGCGAATTTCGCATCCGCGGCGTCGCCACCAACCTGGTGTTCGTCGAGAACCTGATCAACCACCCCAAATTCAAGGCCAACGACTACACCACCCGGTTCATCGACGAGACGCCGGAGCTGTTCCATTTCCCCAAGCGGCGTGACCGGGCGACCCGGCTGCTCAACTTCATCGCCGATGTCACCGTCAACGGCAATCCGGAAGTCGCCGGACGGCCGGTCCCGAAGGAACATGCCGACCCGCGCCCGCCCGAATTCCCGGCTGGGACACCAAAAGAGGGGAGCCGGCAGCGCCTCGATGCGCTGGGGGCGGAAGGCTTTCGCGACTGGATGCTGGCCCAAAACGTGCCGCTGGTCACCGACACCACCATGCGCGACGGCCATCAGTCGCTGCTGGCGACCCGCATGCGCAGCTTCGACATGGTGCGGGTGGCCGAGGCCTATGCCCATCTGCTGCCCGACCTGTTGAGCGTCGAATGCTGGGGCGGGGCGACCTTCGACGTGGCCATGCGGTTCCTGAAGGAATGCCCCTGGAAGCGGCTGGCCGAGCTCAGGGCCCGGATGCCCAACCTGCTGCTGCAGATGCTGCTGCGCGGCGCCAATGGGGTCGGTTACACCAGCTATCCCGACAATGTGGTGCGCGAGTTCGTCCACCGTGCGGCGGCAGAAGGCGTCGACCTGTTCCGGGTCTTCGATTCCCTGAACTGGGTTGAAAACATGCGGGTCGGCATGGATGCGGTGCTGGAGAGCGGCAAGCTGCTGGAGGGCACGATCTGCTACACCGGCGACATGCTCGATCCGGCGCGGCCGAAATACGACCTCGACTACTATCTCGGCCTGGGCCGGGAGTTGAAGGCGGCGGGCAGTCACATCATCGGCCTCAAGGACATGGCCGGGGTCCTGAAACCCGCCGCTGCCCGGGTTCTGGTCCCGGCGTTGAAGGACGAAACCGGCCTGCCGGTCCACTATCACACCCACGACACCTCGGGCCTGGCGGCGGCGACGGTATTGGCGGCGGTCGAGGCCGGGGTCGATGCCTTCGACGCGGCCATGGACAGTTTCTCGGGCCTGACCAGCCAGCCCAATCTCGGCTCGATCGTCGAGGCGCTGCGTGGCGGTGCCCACGACACCGGTCTCGACCCGGCGGTGATCCGGCGCTTTTCCGACTATTGGGAACAGGTGCGCAAGCACTACACCGCCTTCGAGAGCGACCTTAGGGCCGGCGCATCCGAGGTCTATTTGCACGAGATGCCGGGCGGTCAGTTCACCAACCTGAAGGAGCAGGCCAGGTCCCTGGGGCTGGAGGAACGTTGGCATGAGGTGGCGGCGGCCTATGCCGACGTCAATGCCATGTTCGGCGATATCGTCAAGGTGACGCCCAGCTCCAAGGTGGTGGGCGATATGGCTTTGGCCATGGTCTCTGCCGGGCTGACACGGGCCGAGGTCGAGAACCCGGACCGCGACGTCAGCTTCCCGGAAAGCGTGGTCTCGTTCCTGCGCGGCGATCTCGGGCAGCCGCCCGGGGGCTTTCCCAAGGCGCTGCAGGCCAAGGCCTTGAAGGGCGAGGCGCCGATCACCGTGCGCCCCGGCTCGGTATTGCCGCCGGCCGACCTGACCGCCCTCAAGGACGAAGCGGAAAAGAAGGCGCATCGGCATCTGAGCCAGGCAGAGTTCAACTCCTATCTGATGTACCCCAAGGTGTTCACCGATTTTGCCGCCTTCCGGCGCGAAAACGGACCCGTCGACGTACTGCCCACACCGGTATTCTTCTACGGCATGACACCGGGCCAGGAGATCGCGGTCGACCTGGAAGCCGGCAAGACCCTGGTGGTGCGCTGCCAGGCCCTGGGCGAGCCGGATGAAGACGGCAACGTCAAACTGTTCTTCGAACTGAACGGCCAGCCCCGCACCGCCAAGGTCGCAGACCGCGGTGCCGCCGCCGACCGGCCGAAGCACCCCAAGGCGGAGGAGGGCAATCCCGACCACGTGCCGGCCCCGATGCCCGGTATGATCGCCTCGGTGGCGGTCGCCGAGGGTCAGAGCGTGCATGCCGGCGATCTGTTGATGACCATCGAGGCGATGAAGATGGAGACCGCGATCCATGCCGAACGCGACGGCAAAGTGGTCATGATCGCCGCCCCGGCCGGCACCCAGGTCGATGCCAAGGATCTGCTGGTGGCTTTTGGGTGAGTGTCTGCGAAGTCTGTTCCGTCCCGCTCCCCCGCCCAACCACCCACTTGATGGTACCCTGTTGGGTGGTTGGGCGGGGGAGCGGGACGGAACAGCTCTTCATCAGCAAGACTACGACCACCATCGACAATCCGCTTGACACCGGACCGGCCCCGGGTGGACATACAGGCGGGCGGCGTCTCTGCCGCCCATCGCAATTTCAAGGACGGACGAGGAGCTTGTTCAAATGGGATGGCAAGGACAAATCCTGCGGGTGAACCTGACCGAAGGCACGTGCACGAGCGAGCCTTTGAACATGGACTGGGCCGAGGCCTATCTGGGGCAGAGGGGCCTGGCGACCCGCTATCTCCATTCCGAGATCGATGCCAGCGTCGATGCGCTGTCGCCCGAAAACAAGCTGATCTTTGCCACCGGTCCGCTCACTGGGACCTCGGCACCGACGGGGGGGCGCTGGTCGGTGGTCACCAAGGGTGCCCTGAACAACGCCATTGCGGCGTCGAATTCCGGTGGCCATTTCGGGGCCGAGCTGAAATTCGCCGGCTGGGACCTGGTCATCTTCGAGGGTAAGTCCGAGAAGCCGGTCTACCTGCACATCGTCAACGACCAGGCCGAACTGCATGACGCCTCTGACCTGTGGGGCCGTTCGGTGTGGGAGACCGAGGACTGGCTGCGCGACCACTACCAGGACCCGCAGATGAAGTTCGCCTCGATCGGCACGGCCGGCGAAACCCTGAACCGCTATGCCTGTGTGGTCAACGACCGCGACCGGGCGGCCGGACGCTCAGGCGTCGGCGCGGTGATGGGGTCGAAGAACCTGAAGGCGGTTGCGGTGCGCGGCACCAAGGGGGTGAGGGTCGCCGACCCGGACCGGTTCGCCAGCGCCGTGGCGGCATCCTATGAAAAGCTGCAGCCGCATCCTGCCCGGGCCCGTTTGGCCAAATCCGGCACCATGCCGATGATGGACGTGACCAACCAATTCGGCAGCCTGCCGACCCGCAACTGCCGCGACGTGCAGTTCGAGAACACGGCCAACATCAACGCCGCCAAGATGGCGTCGGTGCGCGACACCGACCACAAGGCCAATTTGATCACCAACAAGGCCTGTTTTGCCTGCACCATCGGCTGTGGCCGGGTTTCGGGCATCGACCCGACCCATTTCTCGGTCAAGGGCAAGGACCGGTATCTGGTGCCGGGCGGTGGCCTGGAATATGAAAGCGGTTTCGCCTTCGGGCCGATGTGCGGCGTCGACGACATCGAGGCCGCCACCTTTGCCAATTTCGTCTGTAACGAACAGGGCATGGATCCGATTTCGCTGGGCGGCACCATCGCGGCGGCGATGGAACTCTTCGAAACCGGTGTGCTGACCACCGAACAGACCGACGGCGTCGAATTCCGCTTCGGCTCGGCCGAGGCCCTGGTGCGAGGCTCCGAAATGGCGGCCAGCGGCGAGGGTTTCGGGGCTGATCTCGGCCTGGGCGCCAAGCTGATGTGTGAAAAATACGGCCACCCCGAATTCTTCATGGGGGTCAAGGGCCAGGAATTCCCCGGCTACGACCCGCGCGCCATGCAGGGCATGGGCCTGGCCTACGCGACCTCGAACCGCGGTGCCTGCCACATGCGGGCGAGCCCGTTTGCGGTGGACTTTGCCAAGGTGGGTACCGAAGGCCGGGCCGAGGCCGTGGTCTCGACCCAGCATCGCGCGGCGGCCATCGACAGCACCGGGCTGTGCATGTTCAGCGGCAATGCCTGGTCGCTGGACGACTATGGCGCGATGGTCGGCGGTGCGGTCGGCGGCGACTGGGACGAGGCCCGCCTGGATGAGATCGGCGAGCGCATCTACAATCTGGAACGCCAGTTCAACCTGGCGGCCGGCCTGACCGCGGCCGACGACACCCTGCCGCAACGGGTGCTGAAAGAGGCCGCCAAGGGTGGCGCCGGCAAGGGTTGGGTCAGCAAGTTGGACGAGATGCTGCCGGAATATTACGAACTGCGCGGCTGGGACGAAAACGGCGTGCCGCGCGGCCAGACCCTGAGCCGGCTCGGCCTGGATTGAGCCGGACGGTGAAGGTATCGGTCCGGCTGATCTCGATCGAGGGACCGCGGCCGGACGGTATTTCGGAAAGCGGCGAGGGGGTCCTGGCAGTTGCCGATGGCACCTCCCTCGCGACGTTCCTGGACCGGCTCAACCTGCCCGACGAGGGCGTCTACGCGGTTCTGGTCGACGACGCGGCGGTGGGGCCGGAGGACCGGGAAAGCCGGATCCTGCAGGAAGGCGAAACCGTGACCGTTTTGCCGCCGATCAAGGGCGGCTGAAAAGACGAGTTGTCGTTTTCGCCGTGAATCTGGCTCCCCCCTTCCAAACCCTCCCCCTCCAGGGGGGAGGGGAAACAAGTTCCGAATCAACGCCTTAACCTCCTCACCTTCCAAGGCGGAGGGAAACAAGGTTTTGCATCAACGCCTTAGCCCCCTCCCGTCAAGGAAGTGGGGATCATGCAACGTGCGAAATCGCGTTACCCCTGATGATCCGGGTCGCGGACCGTGACCCGCTGGGCCTTTGCCTCGTAGCGGGGCAGGGCGCCGGGGTTGTGGCATTCGACCGGGACCTTGAGCCCCAGCCGGTCGGTCAGGCGCCGTTCAACATCGGCCGCCAGGTCTTCGGCCTCTCGGTTTGACTGCGGGTCGGCTTCGATTGCGACGGTGATCGAATCGTACGTCCGGTCGATTCGATCGACGTAAATCTGCCAGGCCTCCTTGACCGTCCCAGGCGTCGCCG
The DNA here is from genome assembly GCA_964344385.1 of uncultured Sneathiellales bacterium. Classification (GTDB taxonomy): domain Bacteria; phylum Pseudomonadota; class Alphaproteobacteria; order CAYFNG01; family CAYFNG01; genus CAYFNG01. The sequence goes on along the minus strand of CAYFNG010000001.1, from coordinate 460,650 downwards.
CGATTACATCCTCGATCTGTGATGGGAAGACGATCACGCCACGAACCTTCAGCATGTCGTCGGACCGGCCGATGATCCGGCCGATGGTTGGCAGGCCCTTGCGGCCGCATTCGCAGTCATAGGGGCGCTCGGCGACGCGGACCAGGTCCCGGGTCCGCCAGCGGACCATCGGCGAAGCTTCCTTGGCCAGTGTGGTGACGATGATTTCGCCGGCTTCACCCGGGCCGACCGGTTCCAGGCTGTTCGGGTCGACCACTTCGGTCAGCACCGTATCTTCGTTGATCAGGTGCATTTCGTCTCGGTCATGGGAATAGGGGCAAGACGTGGCGACCACCGGGCCGCCGGCCTCAGTCGTGCCATAGCAATTATGGGAAACGAACCCGTCCGGCATCACCGCCTCGAGGTCGTCGCGGAAAGCCTGGGACACCGACTGGCCGCCGGTGGTCGCGATTCGCAAGCGCCAGTCCCGTTTTGGATCGATACCGCGGTCGGCGGCGATCCGGGCCAGGGTCATCAGCCAGAGCGGCGACACCGAGGCGAAGGCCCATTCCTGGTCGCGCATCCATTCCACGACCAGTTCGCCGCGCCCAGGGCCGACCGGAAAACAGGTGGCGCCCAGGCGCTGCAGGCCCAGGTCGAAGGCCGGCCCGCCAATCCACAGCCCATAACCGTATCCCTGATAGGCCCGATCGCCCGGTCGCAAGCCATTGCAGTGGAGCAGGCGGGCGACCTGGTCGGCCAGGGTCCGGTCGAGGTCGTGTTCGGTGAACCCGAACAGGACCGGCAGCCCGGTGGTGCCCGAGGTCGCGAAGAACTTGGTGACGCGCTCGGTCGGCAGGCTGAGCATCGGAAAGGGTTCAAGTCGCCGCAGATCGGCCTTTTCCAGGGTCGGTGCCGCAGTCAATGCCTGGCGGTCGGCCAGATCGCGTGGCGACAGGCCGGCCGTCTTGAAATGGGCCTGCCATTCCGGCAAATCCGCCAGGCGTGCGCCCAGCGCGGCGAGGCGCGCGTCCTGGGTTTTCAGGATCTCGTCGCGGTCGAGGCGCTCGACCTTGGGGTGCAACATGGTCGTGTCGGCGGCCATCACACCGGCCTCATGGAGCGCCGCCGACCGGCACGTTGCGGCGGTCGCCGGCGACAATGCCGGCCAGGCCGTCGAGGATGGCGTGCTTGGGGGTGCCCGGCGTGAAGGTTGCGGCCACGCCCATGGCCCGCAGTTCCTCCAGCATCTCCGGGGTCAGGACCCCGCCGGCCACCAGCTTGATGTCCTCGAGCCCGGCGGCCGCCAGGGTATCGAGGACGCGGCCGGAGAGGTAGACCGGCTCGCCGCCCAAAAAACTCAAGCCGATGATGTCGGGGCGTTCTTCGGCCGCCGTCCGGGCGATCCGCTCCGGTGTGTTGTAAAGGCCGAGGTTGACGACCACATGGCCGGCCTCTGCCAGCCAGCGTTCGACCACGGTCAAACCCATGTCATGGGCATCGGTGCCAACCTTGGCGATCATGATCTTGGCCATTGCCAGTCCCTCCCTAGTGGACGAAATCTAACCTATGGTACCCCTACGATCCCAAATCCCGGTTTCTCGCAAGGAGAGGGTCCGCCGGCGATGCTGGCGCATCGTCAAGGGGCCTCGACACCGCGAGAAGCCGGGATTTGGGACCCGAAGGGCGGCGTCCCAAGCCCGCCGGACGTGTTGCCCGATGCTTGTGGTGGCCCACACCACGGCGCACCGGGCGCCTTTCCGGACGAGCTTGGGACGCCGTCGTAGGGGTACTATAGGTTAGACTTCATCCACTAGGTGTTTGGCCCGAACGTCAAACCGGCAGCGTGTGGCCGATGCCGTCGCGGAATGCCTCGCCGACTTCGCCCAGCGTGCATTTCGCGTCGACCGCGTCGAAGACGCTGGTCATGACGTTGTCGTTGCCGGCCGCCGCCGCGCTGACCCGGTCAAGCGCCGCCGTGGCCGCGTTCCGGTCGCGGTCGTTGCGATAGGCGCGGACATAGGCGATCCGGTCCTCCATCATCTGGCGGTCGACCCGGAAGAAGGCCATGTCCGGGGTTTTTTCCTCGGCGTCCGCGAAGCAGTTGACCCCGACCACCGGCTTTTCGCCGGTTTCGACCCGGTCGGAATGGTCGAACCGGGCCTGGCGAATGGAGTCTTCGACAAATCGCCGCTTGAACAGCTCCATATAGCCGCCCCGTCCGCGCATCTCCTCCATCAGGCCGATGATTTCGGCCTCCAGCCGGTCGGTCAGTTCCTCCACGAAGTAGGAGCCACCCAGAGGATCGACGGTCTTGACGACATTGGTCTCGTAACCGATCACCTGTTGGGTGCGGATCGACAGGGTGTGGGATTCCTCGGTCGGCAGCGCGAAGGCCTCGTCATACGAGGTGGTGTGGATCGACTGGGCGCCGCCCAACACCGCAGCCAGGGTCTGCAAACCGGCCCGGACGATATTGTTCAGCGGCTGCTGCGCGGTCAGCGGCAGGGCCGAGGTCTGGATGGCGGTGCGGAACCAGCAGGATCGGTCCGAGGTGGCACCATAGCGTTCGCGCAGCATCCTGGCCCAGATGCGCCGCATGGCCCGCAGTTTCGCCACTTCCTCGAACAGGTCCAGCCCGGCGGCGCTGAAGAACGCCATGCGCGGCGCGAAGGAATCGATCGCCAGGCCGCGGGCTAACAGGCCCTCGATATGTTGGACCGCGACCATCATCGCGAAGGCGGCTTCCTGGATCGCACTGACCCCGGTGTCGCGGATGTTGTAGGCGTTGACGTTGACCAGGTTCCATTTCGGCAGGTTGGCGGCGCACCAGGCCATTACGTCCAGACCGATCCGGTAGCTGAAATCTATCGGGTAGAAGGTGGTGTTGGCCTGGTAATTGGGTCCGACCAGCTGGGTGAAGGCGCAGTTCATGATGGTGCCGATCAGCTTCTCGATCGGCACGCCCCGGGCCTGGGCCAGGCGGACATATGTGGCGACGATGAAGGCCGAGGCCGGCGGCTGGCAGATCAAGGTGGAACTCACCTTGTCGAGCGGAATGCCGGCGAACAGTTCGGCCACGTCGTCGTAGGTGGCGATCGAGGTGCCGACTGTACCGACATCGCCCTCGGCCAGCGGGTGGTCGGGGTCGATCGCCAGCTTGGTCGGTACGTCATAATCGACGTTCAGGCCGGTCATGCCCTGTTCCAGCAGGAAGATCAGCCGCCGATTGGAATCCTGCGGTGTGCCGTAACCCGATTGCTGCCGCCGGGTCCACAGCCGCTTGCGGTACATTTCCGGGTGGATGCCGCGGGTGAACGGATATTCGCCCGGCTGCTCGGCCAACGGCTCGCGGCCCGGCCCGTAAACCGGATTCAATTCCAGCCCCGAGACGGTACTTGTATCGGGTGGCCGTTCGCCGGTCAGATAGGCATCGAACAGTTTGTTCTCGGTCATGGCTCTCCTCCCTGGGCGCCGGCTGCGAGGCCTTGCAGCAATATGGTCTCGAGCTGCGCCACCAGTTCTTCAGGCCCGATCGGGCCGTTCGGGTCGTACCAGTCGTAAAGGTTGTTCATCAGCGTCAGGATCGAAAACGCGGCCACCGTCGGATCGAGGCCGCGGAAGACCCCGTCCGCCTGGCCGGCCCGGACGATGCCGCGGATGAGCTCGAGATAGTCCCGTTCAAGCTTGGCGATGCGGGCCCGGGGCTCAGGCGACAGCGCGCCCATTTCCCGGGTCAGGACGGTCAGGTTGTAGCGGTGGGCGATGAAGAACCCGACATGAAAGCGGATCAGCGCCGCCAGGCGCGCGCGCGGTTCGACCCAGGTTTCCAGGGCCTGGCGGGCGCCTTCAAGCACTGCGGTGATCGAATGCTCGCAGATCCGGTAGAGAAGGTCCTCCTTCTCGCGGATGTGGTAGTAGAGCCCGGCCTTGGTGATCTGCGCGCCGTCGGCGACCTGGCGCACGCTGGTTGCGGCGAAACCGTTTTCCGAGAACAGTTTTGCGGCGCTTTCAAGGACAGCGTCCCAACGGGGTTCGCGGGGCATGGCCTCTCCTAAACTTTACCGACCGTTCGGTATAGTTTGGAAAGCTACCAAACCCCTTCCCCCGAGTCAATCCGGGCCTTCGGCGCGACGAGCGTGGGCTCGAGCGGGCGACTGTGTTGTTGGGTGGGGCGGGGAAAAAAAGGCCGGCGATGGCCGGTCAGGACGAGGGACCGTTGCTTGTGATGCGGTCTTCGAGGGTTTCAATGGTGTCGACCAGGCCGGCCAGCGCCGCCTCGACATCGGGGCTCAAAGCCTGGTCGTCGGCAACCTTAGCGTCTGCGGCACCTTCGCCGGCCGTGTTGTCAGCCGCACTGGACGGGTGGCCGACCACGCGGGCAATGGCGGCGAACAGCTCCACCGGTTCGATCGGCTTGGCGACATGGTCGTTCATGCCGGCCGCGAAATACGCATCACGCTGGCTGGCCATGGCATTGGCGGTGACCGCGATGATCGGGATGTCGGCCACCGGTCCGGACATGGCGCGGATCCTGCGTGACGCGGTCGGCCCGTCCATGACCGGCATCTGCACGTCCATCAGGATCAGGTCGTAGGACGACGCCTGCACCAGTGCCAGCACCTCTTCGCCGTTCTCGGCGATATCGACGGTGTGGCCGTCGCGGCTGAGCATGGTGTAGACCACCAGTTGATTGACGTGATTGTCTTCGGCCAACAGAATGCGGAGGTGTGGAAATGTGGTGGCGGTCTCCGCGTTTGTCGCGGTCGCCACGGTATTCGGTGGGGAGCCCACCCGACAGGCGATATTCAGTCGGAAGGTGGTCCCGCCTCCTGGTTGGCTGTCCAGGCTGATTTGCCCCCCCATCAATTCCACCAAATGCTTGGTGATCGACAGGCCGAGCCCGGTGCCGCCGTATTTTCGTGTGGTCGAGCTGTCAGCCTGCGTAAAAGGTTCGAACAGGTCGGCCTGCTTGTCCGGAGCGATACCGATGCCGGTGTCCGTCACTTCAAGGTGCAGTCTGCCGGCACTTCGTCCCAGTTCCTGATAACGGACGCATATGGTGACCCCGCCCTGGTCGGTGAACTTGATCGCATTGCTGACCAGGTTGAGGAGAATTTGCCGCAGACGCGTCGCGTCACAGTTGAGCCAGGGCGGTGTGTCGTCCGGCAGGTCGACTTCGATCGTGATACCTTTTGCATCGGCATTGTTGGCGAATAATGCGGCGGTTTCACCGAGCAGTTGCGCGATGTCGAAATCAACCTGCTCCAGCTCGAGCTTGCCCGCTTCGATCTTGGAAAAATCGAGGAGGTCGTTGATGATGGTGAGCAGCGATTGCCCGGCCTGGCGGGCCATTGTCGCGTAGGTGTGCTGATCTTCGTCCAAGTCTGTTTCCAGCAGGACATCGACCATGCCGATGACGCCGTTCAGCGGCGTGCGGATCTCGTGGCTGACCGTGGCGACAAAGCTGGATCGCGCCAAATTGGCGCTTTCCGCCTTGTTCAGTGCCAGGTGCAGCTGGCTGGCACGTTGCTCCAGATCCAGATGGGCCTGCCGCAGGGCTGCGTCGGCGCGCCGGCGTTCCGCGGTTTCCCGGGACAGGCGCTGGACGCTCGGTAGCCACCAGATAAGGCCGGCGGCCAAAACAGCGGCGCCAAACAGGGAGCCGACCCCGTCTTCAAGAAACATCATGGCCGTCGTGCCAATCCGGGCCGTAGCCCAGTCCGGGCCCTGGGCCTGTCCGACCAGGCTGACCAGGCTCCCGAATGTCAGCAGTGAAAAACCGGCGACGATCAGGTTCCAGCCTTTGCGGCTGTGTTCCGCCTGGCGGCGGCCGATGCCGACAAAAAACACGACGAGGGCCAGCATAATAAGCGTTCGGGCTGACTCAAGTGCGATTTCTGGCATGGTTTGGCGCGTCCGGCGGGATGCTGGTTGTAGAACTTTGTGAGTATCTTGGGGTTCTCTTAAAGAGCAATTAACCGCCTGCGTTTTAACCGCGTGAATAGCGTCGCCGTCCGTTGTGCGACGGTCAGCGGCCGGTCATTCGGATTAGGAATGCAGGGGAGGGTCAGAAGGCCTTCAGGTACCAGGCAAAATCTAGGTCGCTGACATGCGCCTCGAACTTGGCCAGTTCGGCGCGCTTGCAGACCAGGTAGTGGTCGATGAACCGCTGGCTGAAATAGTCGGCAAGAATGGTGCTGGCGGCAAAACGGTCCAGGGCTTCGGGCCAGCGCACCGGCAAAGACGGTGGGACCTGGTCATAGGCGTTGCCGGTGATCGGCGGTCCGGGATCGGCTTCGGTGACCAGTCCGTGGTGGATACCGGCCAGCACTGCGGCAATTGCCAGATAGGGGTTGGCATCGGCTCCGGCCACCCGGTGCTCGATCCGGGTGGCGGCGTCCGAGCCGCCAGGGATGCGCAGGGCCACCGTGCGGTTGTTCCGGCCCCAGGTCGGAGCCAGAGGGGCGTAGGATCCGACCTGGAAGCGGCGATAGGAATTGGCATTGGGGGCAAACACCGCCATGCCATCGGCCAAGGTGGCCCGCAAGCCGCCGATCGCATGGTGAAGCCGCTGAGACCCGCCCGCCGCCTGGGGCGAGAACAGGTTGTCACCATACTTGTCGACCAGGCTGACATGCAGGTGCAGGCCGCAGCCTGCCTGATCGCCATAGGGCTTGGCCATGAACGTGGCGTCCAGCCCGTGGGCCCGGGCGACGCCACGCACTATCCGCTTCAGCAGCACGCCATGGTCGGCCGCGGCCAGCGGGTCGGCGACGTGGCGCAGGTTGACCTCGTACTGGCCGGGCGAATATTCGGTGACCGCGGTGTCGGCCGGCACACCCTGGGCCTCGGCCGCCGCTTGGATATCGGCGATCAGGTCGGCCCGGCTTGCCAACTCGTCCATGCCATAGACCTGGTTGGTGCCCTGCGGCCGGCCGGTGACCGGGTCCGGCGGCGGACGCGGCCGCCCGTCCGCATCGGGTCGCGGGTCCAGCAGGTAGAACTCCAACTCGCAGGCGATAACCGGTGTGCATCCCAACGCCGCCAGGCGTGCGGCGACACCGGCCAGGACATTGCGCGGTTCGGCATAGAAGGGGCTGCCATCCTCCTCGACCATGGTCATCAGAAACTGGCCGGTGTTGTGGTCGGCCCATGGGACCGGGACCAGCCGCGCGTCGGCGACCCGCAAGTCACGGTCACTGTCCCCGGTCGATAGGACCAGGCCGGTGCCGGGCACGTCGGAACCGGTGATGTCGAGCCCGAACAGCGAAGCCGGCAGCCTGATTCCCTCGGCGATCACCCTGTCGGCGAGATTGCCGGACACCCGCTTGCCCCGCATCACGCCATGCAGATCGGGGACCAGCAGGTCGATATAGTCGAAGCCGGGTTTGGTGGCCTGTTCTCCGGTCCCGGGTATCAGGTCGACCACCTGTATGGCGCCGTCGCTGGCCGCGATGATCCGCCGCAAAATGTCCGGGCGCGGATGCCGCTTGCCGGCGGCATAGCGGCTCATGGCGGCCTCGGATACGCCGACCCGGGCCGCGAAACCGGCCAATGTCAGGCCGGACTGGTCTAAATACTCGGGAATTTTCATCCCAAATCATACCAATACGGCAAGAAACGGCAAGTCTAATTGGCAAGAAGAAACGCCGCGACACATCGGCCGCGGCGTTTGTTTCAGGGGTTCCGGTGCGGCGGCGTATCGTCGGCCGCCGTGGTGTTCAGATCACCGATTCGACCCATTCCTTGATCTTGCCCTTGGGCAGGGCCCCGACCTTGGTCGCCGCCACTTCGCCGTTCTTGAACAGCATCAGGGTGGGAATGCCACGCACGCCGTATTTCGACGGCGTATTGGGATTTTCGTCAATGTTCAGCTTGGCGACGGTCACGCGCCCATCCATTTCGGTGGCGATTTCCTCAAGCGACGGGGCAATCTGCTTGCAGGGTCCGCACCATTCGGCCCAGAAATCCACCAACACTGGCTGTGACGAATTCAGAACGTCGCCGTCAAACGACTGATCACTGATCTTTTGCGTGGTCATCTAGTTTTTCCCTCGATCATGGCTGGGGCGCGGCCGGTGCGGGATTCCGGCGGCGGCGGTGTTTCACATGTGCAAGAAATGTATGGGTCGGGGCCCGCTGCGTCAAGGTTCGGCCGCGTCCAACACGGTGTCGTCCAGCGGCATCCAGGCCGGTCCGTCGGTCCATAGCAGAGCGCAGACAACCCGCTTTTCCGGAAATATCCGTCGTAACAGTGCCCGATAGGCGGCCATCTGGCGCAGATAGGCCAAAGCCACATCGCCGGGCTGACTGGGCGGCGGCCGGTTGGTCTTGAAGTCGATCACCAAAACGTCATCTTCGCCGACCAGCAACCGGTCGACCTGGCCGGCGACGATCTGGTCCCCGACCCGCCCCGCCAATGGCACTTCAGCCCGCGATCCGGGCCCGAACAACCCGGCGAAGCGGGGATCATCCAGCACGCCCAAGGTTTCCGTGACCAGCGAGTCACGGGCTGGTATCGGTAATTCCGATGCCGATTTGGCAAGTAATTGCCGCGCGGTTTGCCAGCGGTCCTTGTCCGGCACCTCCGGCAGCAATTGCAACAGCCGGTGGATCAGACGGCCGCGTACGTAGCGGGGGGCGTCGGCATCGTCCAGCGGTCCGGCCGGCGGCGGTTCCTCCGGGTCCGGCCGCGACGGCGCCAGGGGGCGCGGCGGCGCCGGTTCGGCCGGTGCAGGCGTACCGGCCCAACCCGGCAACGAGCCGCTGAACAGATCGCTTTCGGGCGGTTGCGGTCGGACCACCGGCGCCGCGGTCTGGGGATCGTCGAAACGGATTGCGGGCATGTCAAACCCCAGGTCCACTTCACGGCCGATCTCATCGATGGCGGCTGCGACCAGGTCGTACCAACAGCCGGCGGCCCGGCCGCGGGCACCCTGCCAGCCACAGACATACAGCCGGTCCTCGGCCCGGGTCATGGCGACGTAGAGCAGGCGACGGTACTCCTGGTCGCGCAAGCGCCGGGTCTCGGCCCGGGCCGCCTCGCCGACCGGTTCCGCCAGGTCCCGCCGCACCGGCCACAACATGGTTGCATCCGGCCCGTCGAGCCAGAACAGGCGCGGGTCCTGGACCGGCACCTGGCAGGTATCGGGCAGGATGACCACCGGCGCCTGCAAACCCTTGGCGCCGTGCACGGTCATCACCCGAACCTGGTCGCCGCCCTGTTCCAGGTCGCGCTTGATCTCCGCCTCGCCGGATTCGATCCAATGCAGGAACCCTTCCAGGGTCGGGAGGTTGGCCCGCTCATAGGCCAGCGCCAATTGCAGAAACTCGTCCACCGGATCGTCGATTTCCGGCCCCAGCCGGCCGTGCAGGGCGGAGCGGCCGCCATCGGCCCCCAGGATCCGGGCGAAGAACTCATAAGGCGGCTCAAAATCGGCCCGGGCCAGCAATCCGGCCAGATAGTCGTGGGCGATGCGGAACCGCCGGTTCTCGCCGGCCCGGGCGACAAGCGTGCGCCACAGGCCGGCCTTGCGTCCATGGGCGAGGTGGAAAAGTTCCTCTTCGTTGAGCCCGACCAGCGGGCTCTTCAGCACCACTGCCAGGGTCAAGTCGTCATCGGGCAGCAGGGCGAAGCGTGCGGCGGCGATCAGGTCGCGGACCGCCAGTTGCTCGGTCAGCACCATGCGGTCGGCGCCGGCCATCGGGATATTGCGGACCTTCAAAGCCCGCACCAGGGCCTCGACCAGGGCATCGCGGCGGCGCACCAGGATCATGATGTCGGCGGCCCGGATGGCCCGGTCGCGGGCCGGCAACCGCTCGCCATTGTCCAACCAACCCCGCACCGTGTCGGCGATGCGGGCCGCCAGGATTTCGCGCGGGCTCTGTTCGCTGTGCTGGGTCAGTGGCGGTTCCCAGGGTTCCGCCTCATCCTCGGCCACCGGCTCGACCACCGGCCACAGCTCCACCCGACCGCCCTGGCCGTGGCGAAAGGCGTCGTGGCGGATGACCGCCTTCGGGTCGAAGCCAAGCCCGTCCCGCGCCTGGTCACTGGCGAACACCCGGTCGACCAGACCCAGCACCGCCGGGGTCGAGCGAAAGGAGAGCTGCAAGGGGATGGTCCGCCACGGCAATTCGGCCTGCCGCACCCGTTCCTCGAACAGGCGGTGCATGGCGGCAAAGGCGTCCGGGTCGGCGCCCTGGAAGGAAAAGATCGACTGTTTCTCGTCCCCGACCGCGAACACGGTGCGGATCAGTTCGCTGGCGCCTTGGCCGGTGAAGAACTCGTCGCTCAGGGTCTCGACCACCCGCCACTGGTCGGGGCTGGTATCCTGGGCCTCGTCCAGAAGGACGTGGTCGATGCCACCGTCCAGCTTGTACAGCACCCAGGGCGCGATCCCGGGCTGTTGCAGCAGGCCCCGGGTCGCCAAGATCAAATCGTCATAGTCCAGCAGTGCCCGGCGTTTCTTTTCCCTGGCATAGGTATCGATCAGCGCCCCGCCCAGGGTCAGCAACGCGGTGCTGGCCTCGGCGACCACCGTCGTCCGCCGGCGGATTTCCACTGCCGCCAGCCGCTCGGCCTCGCGTCCCAGAATGTCTTCCGCCGCAGGCAGGGCCGCGGCGACCGATTTGGTGGCGAGCCGCTTGCGTGGCACGCCCTCCCTGGTCAGGAAGGCGTCGCAATAGCGGGCCAAGCCGGCCTCCCGTTGCGCTCGGTCACTGAGCCAATCGGCGATCGCCACCCCGCGTTCGACATCGGTCTTGCTGCCACGTTGCAGGGCTTCGGCGGCTTGGCGCAGGCCGTCTCCGTCCAGTTGCCGGTCCTGGCAGGCCGCGGCCAGGACGGTGGCGGCCGTATCGTCGGGACCCAGACCAAGGCGGCGGCGCAGTGCGGCCTCAACCCCGTCCTGACCCCCCGCATCGTCCAGCAATTGGCGCAAAAGGCTGCGTCCGCGCAGCAGGGCGGCCATCAACTCGCCGAATTCGCCTTCCGCCACATGGCCTGAAACGATCGTCAAGGCCGCGGCCAGGCGGTCGTCGGCGCCGGCCCGGGCCCGGGCGATCACCACATCGCGGGCCGCCACCAACATCTCCTCGGCGGTGCGCTCGTCCATCACCGCGAAATGCGGCGGGATCCCGGCTTCCAAGGGAAAGCGGCCCAGCAAGGACTGGCAGAAGGCATGAATGGTCTGGATTTTCAAGCCGCCCGGGGTTTCCAGTACCAGGGCGAAGAGCCGCCTGGCCAGGCGGATCTCGTCGTCGGTCGGCGCGCGTTCGATCAGCTTGGTGAGTTCGGTTGCCAGTTCGGCATCGTCGCAATGGGTCCAGCCGGCCAGGCGGCCGAACAGGCGGGTGGTCATTTCGGCCGCCGCCGCCTTGGTGAAGGTGAGACACAGCAGTCGGCCCGGGGCACAGCCGCTCAACAGCAACCGGATCACCCGATCGGTCAGAACGTGGGTCTTGCCGGTGCCGGCCGAAGCGGCCACCCAGCATGAGACATTGGGATCGCTGGCCTCCTTCTGGCGGGCGATGCCGGTCTCGGCCAGGACATTGTTGTCGACGTGCAGCGCCATCAGTCTTCGCCCCCGCCGCCGGTCGACCATTCGGCGATCCGCGCCAGATGGTCATAGTCGTTGAAGCGAAGGCCCCTGGCCGGGCGCGGCCGGCTGCGATAGGGCGTGTCGGGATCGTCAAAGGCCGTGATCATGCGTTGGAGACCCGCCCGTGCCTCGGCCGCCAAATCACCTGGGTCGCCCTTCAGCCGGTGCAGGCTGCCCGGCGTCGCCCCGCCACCCAGCCGGACATAAAGCAGTTCCACGACATCGGCCCTACTCACACCGTCGAAACCACCTGCCGCCGCGATGGCGGCCTCCAAGGGCAATTGCGGGGCAAAGCCGGCGGCGATCTCCGGGTTGGTCGGCGGCTGACCGGTCTTGTAGTCGAGGATCGCCAGCCCGCCGGTTGCCAGCCGGTCGATGCGATCGGCCTTGGCCGTCAACTCGAAGCGACCCGCCGGGCCGGGCAGGGCGAGACGTCCGTCAACCTCGCTGGCCGCCACGCGTGCCGTCATGCGCCGTTCCCGTTCGAAACCGGCGAACCAGCCGGCGGCGGCGACGAAGCGCGGCCACCAAAAGGCCCAAACGCCGGGGCGGTCCAACTGGTCGGTGAAGACCTCGCGGCCGATCTCGATCAGCGCCGCTTCGATGTCCCGGGGCAGGTCGTCCGGATAGCGCTGGACGAATCGGTCCAAGGCCGCATGTATCAAGGTGCCGCGTTCGGCAGCGCCAGGGTCGGCGTCAATTGGGTCCAGGGGTTTGAGGCCCAGAATATGGCGGGCGTAGACCGCATACGGGTCCCGCCGCCAGGTCTCGATCTGGGTGACCGAGAGCCGCCTGGGTCGGGCCGCGACGGGTGGGGTCGGGGCCGGCGGATCGGTGGCCTGGACCAGGTCCGCCTGGTCCAAATGCCGGTACCAACCGATCAAATCGTCTTCGACCGGTCGTTCGAAACCCAAGCCCATTCCGTCCAGCAACGCCTCGAGCCGCAGCAGCCAGCGGGACGGCACGGTCGGGGCGCCCTCGGCCTTCTCTGCCCGGGTCAGCACAACCCGTGGCGCGGCCACGGCCTGGCAGAAATCATGGGCGGCCAGGCCGATCCGGCGTTCCGGTTGGGGCAGGCCAAACCTGGCCCGCATCGGCCGCGACATCCAGGGGTCGATCCTGGCTTCGGGCGGCCAACTGCCTTCGTTGAGGCCACCCAGGATCACCAGGTCGGCCTGTTGCAGGCGGGCCTCCAGCGGGCCCCAGATGAACAGGCGCGGATGGGTACCGTACCGCGGCCGCACCATGATCCCGGCCATCAGACTGCCCAGCAGCGCCGGATAGCCGGCGGGTGCGATCGGGCGCAGCCCTTCGGCGGCGGTCAGCAGGTCTTCGGTAAACAGGGCTGCCGCCTCGCCGGCCTCGCCGCGCCACAGATTGCGGCCGCCGAACGGACCGTCATCGGCCGCAAGCCACTCGGCCAGCCTGATATGGGCGCCAAGCAACGCGGCCAGTGGAACCTGCGGTGCCGACATCGCGCTGGTCAACGGCTCAGCCGCAGCCTGCAACGTGCCCAACCACTCCGCCACTTCCGCCCCGGCGGCGGCGGTCAGGCCGGCGAAGCCGGGTGCCGGTCGCGGGCCGCGTAGGGCGGCCAATTCCAGGTCCCGTACCCGGGCACGAAATGCGGCGACGGTTTCGCCACCGCGGGCCAGGGGATGTTTCAAGGCGGCCAACAGGGTGACCGGCGCCAGGTCTTCGGCGATCATCGCGGCGGTCAGCCGCAGGAAACTGCCCGGCGGGGTGCGGTCCAATGGCGTGCCGCCGGAATCGTCCACCTCGATATCCCAACGGGCCAATTCGGCGGTGACCCGCCGGGCCAGGTTCCGGTCCGGGGTGACCAGGGCGGCGGTGCGTCCCGGTGTCTCCAGGGCCTGGCGCATCAGCAGCGCGATCGCGCCGGCCTCTTCCTGCGGGCCCGGCGCGTCGACCCGGCCCAGTCCGGCCAGGGCGCTGGCTGGCGGTGTAACCGCTCCGGCCCAGGCGTCGATCGTGGTGGCCGGCCGCAGCGCCTGGGAGATCAGTCGGCGGCGTTCAGAATCGCCGGCGGTAATATCCGGGCTCGGCCAATCGGCGACCCGGTCGCGGTCGATCCCGAGACTGGCCAGCAGGTTCTTCATGCCGAACTGGGGGTGGGTCTGGTCGATAGCCGTCCAGCCATCCTCGTCCAGGTCGCGGTCCAGGCCGGGCAGGACGACGGCACCCTGCGGCAGATCGGCGACCCCGGCCAGCAGTTCGGCGGTGGCCGGTACGCTGGCGGTCGACCCGGCGGCAATGACCGGGCCGGCCGGCGGCCGATCGCGCCAGATCGCCGCTTGCCGCCGGACCAGCAGGTCGCGTCGCCGCGCCGGGTCCAGCTTACCCTCGGCAGCCAGGATTTCCGGCCAGTGCTGGCGCAGGATCTTCAGGAATTCCAGTGTGGTCTGCCAGTGCTGGGCGTATTCCGCGGGTGCAAGGGTCTCCAGGGCGTCGAGGCTCAGGCCTTCGGTGTGGACCTGGTCCAGCAGCCGGGCCAGTTCGCCCGCCAGGACGGCGGCGTGGGCCGGGTCGGGGGCTTCATCGGGCAGGCGGCCGATCAGTTCGGCGAGCAGCAACTGCCGGCGCAGTGGCGAGATGGCGGGCGGTATCTCGGCATCGTCGAAGCCGGTCGCCAGCAGTTCGTCCTCGTCGACATCACCGATCGGGATCATGCGAGGCAGCAGCAGCGGAGCCCCATCGGTCAGCCTGAGAAAGGCCTCGCGCAGGGCCCGGCAGGCCCGCCGGTTGGGCAGCAGGACAATGCCGTCGGCCAGGGCCATGGCATCATCGCCGGCCCGGTTCAGAAGGCCGCTCGCCAGCGCGTCGACGAACGGTGTCCCGGCCGGGATGGTGTACAGCTTGGCCGGATCCGCCATCGCCTCAGGCCGTGGCCAATGCCGCCTCGGCCGCCGCCAAGCCGTCCGGGGTGCCGACGTCCATCCATTGGCCGGCGTGGCGGGCGCCGTAAAGGCGGCCCTCTTCGATCGCCCGGTCCCACAGCAGGTTCATCGAGAACGGTCCCTCGGGCGGGTCGAGGAAGAACCGGGGGTGGACAATCTGGATTCCGGCAAACAGGAAGGGCGAAACCTCGCGCTCAGGCCGCCGGGTGAGGCTGCCGTCCGGGGCCATGTTGAAGTCGCCAAAGCCGTTATAGCCAATGGCCGTGACCGTGGGTTGCATCAAAAGGAGAGCATCCATCTTTTGATCGTCCCAGATTCGGGCGAAGGATGCAAAGCCGTCTTCGATGGTGTCGCGCAGCACGACATCGCAATTGGCCACCCAGAACGGGTCCGGGCCCAGCAGAGGCAGGGCCTTGACCACGCCGCCGCCGGTGTCCATGAGCTGCTCCGCTTCGTCGGAGAACAGGATTTGCGGCTGGGTCCGGTGCTGCAGGTGATCGGTCAGTTGCGATCCGAAATGATGCAGATTGACCACCGCCCGCTTGACCCCGACCGCGGCCAGCCGGTCCAGCGACCGGTCGATCAGGGTAATGCCGGCAACTTCGATCATCGCCTTGGGCCGGTCGTCGGTCAGCGGGCGCATGCGGGTGCCCAGGCCGGCGGCCAGGACCATGGCGGTTTCCGGGATCGCACTCAATTTTACTCTCCTTGCCATCCGGGCAGTGGCTCACGCCGAAGCACCATCGGGACCTCGTGATCCATCCAATCGCGCAACGCCTCCAGGCCGGGCCGGGTCAATAGCGGCTCCAAAACCTCCCACAGCTTCGGCAGATAGGCCGGGTAGCCGGGTTTGCCGTCGCGCTGCCACAGGCGCACAAAGGTGCCGATAATGCGGCTGTTGCGCTGCGCCCCCATCACGTCGTAGGCGTGGCGAAATTTTGCCTCGTCACAGGCGCTTGCTGCGACATAGCGGTCAATCATGATCGCCGCCAGGTCCGCCGGCACGTCGCGGCGGATATCGGCCAGCAGCGACACCAGGTCATAGGCCGGCGAGGCGGCCATGGCGTCCTGAAAATCCAGCAGGCCGACCCGTGCGGTGCCCTGGCGCCCAGGCAGCCAGATCAGGTTGTCGGCATGGTAGTCGCGCAGTGCCAGCACCGGTGGCAGGGTGTCGGCACCCCGCAGCAGGTCCTGCCAGATCGCGGTGTAGTCGCGGCGGGTCCGGTCGGCCACGGGCTCGCCTGTCAGGGCCGGCAGGTACCAATCCAACAGCAGTTCCGCCTTGGCGATCATTTCGGCGGTGTCGTATGCGGTGATCCCGCCCGGCACCGGCAGGCGATGCAGTTCCACCAGCAGGTCGACAGCAGCGCCGTAAAGTTCGGCTTCGTCGGCGCCGCGGGCCAGCATTGGGGTGTAGAGATCGTCGCCAAGGTCCTCCAGCAACAGGAAACCGGCGGTCGCGTCCTGCGCATAAATTGCCGGTGCGCTGAAGCCCTGGCTGCGCAAGTGGCGATCGATGGCAATGAAGGGGCCGACATCCTCGTCCGGCGGTGGGGCATCCATCAAAACGGCGGTTTCGTCGCCTCGCCTCAGTCGCCAGTAGCGCCGGAACGAGGCGTCGCCGGCGATCATCCCGCGCGCCGCCGCGCCCCAGCCCTGGGCCGCAAGGAAGGTCTCCAGGGCCATTTCGCGCGACGATCCGGTCATAGGCCGGCCTCGACCAAGCGGTCGGCCCAATCGGCCGGCGCGTCGATGGTGACCCGCCGCTCGGTTTGGTTCGAGCCCTGACGGAAATTGAGCTTGAGCGCGTCGGCCGGCAGCTCCGCCCCCAGGCGATCGGGCCATTCGATCAGCGAGATGCCGTCGGCGAAGGCTTCGTCCATCCCCAGTTCCAGCGTGTCTTCGGGCCCGTCCAGCCGATAAAGGTCGAAATGCCAGATTTCAGCCTTCGCCGTCGAATAGGTCTGCACCAGGGTGAAGGTGGGGCTTGGCACCTCGACGTCGTCGTCCGCCAGCCGGCGAATAAAGGCGCGGGCGAACTCGGTCTTGCCGCTGCCCAGGTCGCCGGCCAGAGCCAGTACGTCGCCGACCCGTGCGAGGTCGGCCAGCCGCCCGGCCAGCGCCCGGGTCGCTGTCAGGTCGGGGAGGCTCAGGTCCAACACGGGGAGGGGCTTGGGCACGGCGTTCATGGCGGATTTATTTAGCCCGACCGGCCACCCCCTGCAAGCCGAAGCCAATTCGGCCAAGCCACTTGATCCGGCATCGCCCGCGGGCCATGTTTAGCCAGGTTCCGGCTTCAGGGTGCTGCCATGTCTTCCGATCCGATTTCCACCGATATCGCCATCATCGGCGCCGGCCCGGTCGGCCTGTTCGCGGTATTCGAGGCCGGCATGCTGGAAATGCGCACGGTGGTGGTCGACGCCTTGGAGATGCCGGGCGGCCAGTGCAGTGCGCTGTATCCGGAAAAACCGATCTACGACATTCCCGGCCATCCGCGGATCGATGCCCAGGCGTTGATCGATCAGTTGATGGAACAGGCCGCGCCGTTCAAGCCAAGCTATCTGCTGGGCCAACAGGTTGTCACCGTGGAACCTTACGATGGCGGCTTCCGGCTGGGCACTTCGGCCGGTCAGGCGATCGACGCCAGGGCGGTGATCATCGCCGCCGGCTGTGGCGCCTTTGGGCCCAACCGGCCGCCGCTGGACGGGATCGAGCAATATGAGGGCCGGGGCATCGACTACCTGGTCCGGCGGCGCGAGGACTACCGCGACAAGCGGGTGGTGATCGCCGGCGGCGGCGATTCGGCGGTCGATTGGGCGCTGTCGTTGAGCGAAGTGGCGGCCCAGGTCATGGTGGTGCACCGGCGGCCCAAGTTCCGGGCTGCGCCGGAAAGCGCCCGCCGCCTCAACGAACTGGCCGATGCCGGCAAGCTGGAATTGGTGATTCCCTATCAATTGGCGGGGCTGGAAGGCGACGGCGAAAGGCTGTCCGGCGTCGTGGTGGCGACCCTGGATGGTGACAAACGGACGCTTGCCGCGGACGCCCTGCTGCCGTTCTACGGCCTGTCCATGAACCTGGGGCCGATCGCCGAATGGGGCCTGCAACTGGACCGCAACCACATCAGCGTCGATCCGGTCAGCTACGCCACCTCGACCCCGGGTATCCACGCGATCGGTGACATCGCCGACTATCCCGGCAAATTGAAATTGATCCTGACCGGCTTCGCGGAGGCAGCGGCCGCGACCCATGCCATCCGGCCATTGGTCTATCCCGACAGCGAGCTGCACTTCGAATACTCGACCACCAAGGGCCCACCGGGCAGTTCGTAGCGGTGATTTAGCGCGATGCCGGCCCGCATCGGGCGACCAGCCTGCCCGGTCGAACCACCGATCGCGGCGCCAACGTGGTCTTCGCCATCGACCTGAATTGCAACGGGATCTCCGGCGGCGACAAATCGATGCTGTTGCAGGTGGCGTCCGGCACCGCCGTGCGGCTGGAGCCGAAATAGCTTAGTCCGCCGGCTCCAACATGCCCAGGGCGTGCAGGTAGGTGTCCAGCAGTGCTTCCTGTTCCTGGCGTTCGGCGCGGTCGAGCTTGCGGATGGCGATCACCTTGCGCATGGTCTTGGTGTCGAAGCCGGTCGACTTGGCTTCGGCATAGACCTCGCGGATATCGGCCGCCAAAGCCGCCTTTTCCTCTTCCAGACGTTCGATCCGGGCAACGAAAGACTGCAGATGTTCCACCGCGATGCCGCCGGCTTCGGCCATGATGCGCTCTCCCAATTTCTCGCTCAGATAGGCCGCCCGGGGCCGGGCGGGGTGCGCACAATAACCAGGGTGGCAGACTGTCGCAATAGGCCTTGAACGCCGGTCGCGATCAATACAGCGAGAAATACTCGCGCTGCTCCCATTCCGACACCGACGCGATGTAGCGGTTCCATTCCGCCGCCTTGATGTGCACCAGATAGTCGACGAACGCGTCACCCAGCTGGGCGCGGTAAAAGGCGCTGTCGTTCAGGGCCTGGATCGCGTCGTACAGGCTCTTGGGCAGGGTCGCGGCATCTGTGTCGTAAGGCCGGTCGACCGGTGGCGGCGCGGCCAGCCCGCGTTCGATGCCGTCCAACCCGGACAGGATCTGCGAGGCGAAATAGAGATAGGGGTTGGCGGTCGGTTCGCCGACCCGGTTTTCGATGCGGCTGGCGGGATCCGCCGGGGCCGCCAGGCACCGGACCATGGCACCCTTGTTGTCGCTGCCCCATTGGATGCGGTCGGGTGCCAGCGCAAAGGGGCGATAGCGCTTGTAGCCGTTCACCGTCGGGGTCGAGAAGAGGCAGCTTTCCGCGGCATGGTCGAGCAGCCCGGCAATCCACTGCCGGCCGAGCTCGGTGATTGTTTCGCCGGCCGCCGGCATGAACAGGTTCTGGCGGGTCTCGATGTCGACCACGGACTGGTGCAGGTGCCAGCCGCTGGCCATGGAATTGGCAAAGCGCGGCCGGCACATGAAGGTGGCGTGCCAGCCCTGGCGCCGGCACACCTGCTTCACCATCGACCGGAACAGCACCATGTGGTCGGCGTGGGCCAGGGCACCGGCCGGGTTGAAGGTCACCTCCAACTGGCTGGGTCCGAATTCGATCTCCAGCGAACGGATGGGCAGGCCCAGGGCGACGGCGTTCTCGCGGATCAGGTCGAAGACCGGTTCCAGCTCGTCGTAACGATGTTCCGCCAGATATTGATAGCCATGGCTCATCAACGCGGTTTCCGGCGGCGCGCCGGGCTGGCCGGCATCGTCCAGCGACAACCGCCCATCGGCGACCCGCAAGACGTGGAATTCCACCTCCAGGCCGGTGACGATGTCCAGTCCGGCGGCATGCAGGCGGTTCATGGCGTCGTGCAGGACGGTGCGGGAACACAATGGGACCTTGGCGCCGTCGGGCAGGTAGAGGTCACTCAACAGCCAGCCATTTTTGGGCGACCAGGGCAGCACCCGAAAGCTGGCCGGGTCGGGCAGCATGATGATGTCCGAGGCACCGGTCATCACCCCCTTGCCGAACCCTATATCGTCCTGCCACACCGGATAGACGGTGGTATGGGAGGTGTCTTTCAGGAGCAGCGTCGAGGTCATGGTGACGCCGTTGTCCAGGGCGGCTTCCAGGCCGTCGGCCATCAGGGTCTTGCCACGCAGCACACCGTGCTGGTCGACGAACGAAACCCGCACCACCTCGACGCCGGATGCCTTGACGGTCTTCAGAAGCTCCCGCGCGGCGGCGCGGTCCTGGTCGGTCCTCAGGCCGTGACGATCAACGAAGCTGGTCAAAGCGCCGCATCCCAGGGGCAGGCCGCGCGGCGGTCGGCATCCTTTTCGCGCCAAATCTCGGCCCTTTTCTCATCCGGCCCGACCGCGTCCAGGGCGATCGGCCCCTGGATCTCCTGGGGCGGTACCGCCGAGGGGAAGTCGGCCAGAACGGAACCGCCGTTCTCCATTTCCTGGATGGCGGTCAGCAGCATCCGCCGATAGGCGGTGATCGCCTTGTCCGACGTCGCCAGGTGTTCGATGGTGCGGTCCTGGATCGCGCCCATGGATTCGCAGGCCCATTGGTCGTGCACGTTGATGTCCATGCCCATGCCGGTATAGGTCTGGGTCTCCTGTTCGGCCCGGTCATAACCGTATTCGTTGTCGGCGTTCCGGATTGGCGCATAATCCGGCAGAGTGTGTTCGGCCAGGCGCTGGGCACGCATGGTTTCCTTGTCCACCGGATCGGTGAAACTGGTGAACATGGCGTACCAATAGCACCGTTCGTCGTCGATCGGCACGTGCCACTGGGTGATGTTCATGGTCGACGACATCGGAATGGTGATGGCACAGGGAAAGATCTGGTTGGTGATCCGGACATGGGTCAAGCCGCTTTCCAGGTGGCGCAGGGTGGTGATCCTTAAGCCGTAGTCATTGGGTTCGACGGTGATGTCCGGCCGCGGGTATTCGCGCAGGACCCGGGTGATCGGGATGTCGGTCGTGTCCGCGGTATCGCGAAATTGCTTGCCGTATTGGTCGGATGGATCCTCATCCTGGAGAAAGCGGTGCAGGAAGGACGCATGCACCGGATCGATCCCGACCTCCAACGCCTGCAGCCAGTTGCAGTTCCACAATCCCTTGAAGGCAAAGACGTGGGTGTTGGGGGCGCGAAAGCAGTCGAAATTGGGCAGTGGCGGGGCTTCGCCCTGGCCCATGAACGCGAATACGATGCCGTTGCGCTCGACCACCGGATAGGCGGGGGCGCGGACTTTTTCGAACGAGCGCGAACCCGCGGGCTCGCCGGGCTGCTCCAGGCAGCTTCCGTCGGTCGCGAACAGCCAGCCGTGAAACGGGCAGCGCAGGCCGTTGTCCTCCAACCGGCCATAACACATGTCGACGCCGCGATGCGGGCAGCGCCGGTCGATCAGGCCCAGGTCCCCGTCGTCGTTGCGGAACAGCACCAGGCGTTCGCCCATCAGGGTGATCGGAACGATGCGGGTGTCACCGGAAATCTCCTCGGACAGGGCCGCGGGCATCCAGTATTGCCGCAGCACCTTGCCGGCGGCCGTCCCCGGACCGATGCGTGTGATCAGATCGTTTTTTTCCTGGCTCAACATGCTGACGCCTCCCAAAACACGACCCGACCACCATATGGATGATCGGGTTCCAGTCGAATTTTGGCGGCGATGATAGCCGAACCGGCCGGTTCAGGAACAAAAATTCCTTATCGTTCGGTGCTTGTGGCCTGGCACTTGGGAAAAGGTGCGCGCCGGTCAGTGCTCGCCGGGATGGGTTTCCTTCAGGCGTTCCAGCTGTTCCGCCGTCGCCTCGCGCTGATATTTGGCTTTCCATTCGTCATACGGTTCGCCGTAGACGATTTCCTTGGCCACGGCCTTGCTGATGTCGATGCCGCGGTCCGCGGCGGCTTCACGATACCAGTTGGACAGGCAGTTGCGGCAGAAGCCCGACAGGTTCATCAGGTCGATATTCTGCACGTCGGTGCGGGTGCGCAGATGGTCGCGCAGGCGCCGGAATGCGGCCGCCTCCAGTTCCAATTTGGTCTGCTCGTCCATGTCGGGTCCTCTCCGCGGCTGTAATTGCTTTGTCGAAGGAAATGGCGCGCGCGTCCGCCTATGGCAAGGGGCGCGGCCGGCGTTTCGGGCGCGCCACCAGTTCACCGCCGCAATTGGGGCAGGTCTGGTCCATGGCCTGGCTGCAGGGCGGGCAGAAGGTGCATTCATAGGAGCAGATGCAGGCGTCGGCCATGTGCGGCAGGGTGGTCTCGCATTTCTCACAACTCTCGCGCATTTCCAACGGCATACCAGGCTCCCATTTGGCAGGTGAAAGCGCTATTCTATTCGCGTTGCGGGCGGGGGCAAGGCATGGCTCAAGGACTGGCAGACCTGAAGGCGTCGCTGTGGGCGGCGACGGCGCCGTCGGCGCCCGAGACGCCGGCCCTGACGGGTGAGCGGACGGCGGATGTGGTGGTGGTTGGCGGCGGTTTCACCGGCCTGTCGGCCGCATTGCATCTGGCCGAGGCTGGCGCCGAAACCGTGTTGCTGGAGGCCGAGGAACCCGGCTTCGGCGCTTCGGGCCGCAACAACGGTCAGGTCATACCGCACTATATCCGCCATGATCCCGACGGCATCGTGACCGAACTGGGCGAGGAACGGGGCGAACGCCTGAATGCCCTGGTGGCGGGGTCGGCCTCGTTGGTTTTCGACCTGATCCGCCGGCACGGGATCGACTGTGACGCGGTCCAGAACGGCTGGATCCAACCGGCCCACAAGGAAGACCGGGTGGCGCTGATCGAACGCCGCTATACCCAGTGGCGGACCCGTGGCGCCGAGGTCGAATTGCTGGACCGCAACGCGACCCGGGCGGCGCTGGGCAGCCCGGCTTATTTCGCGTCCTGGCGGGCGGCGACCGGCGGCCACGTCCAGCCCTTGAGCCTGGCCCGTGGCCTGGCCGCGGCAGCAATTGCCCAGGGCGCGGCGGTCCATGGCGCGTCCCCGGTGGTCGACTTGAGCCGGAGCGACGGTCTGTGGCGGGTTGCGACCGCACAAGGCAGCGTTTCTGCGCCGCTGGTGATCCTGGCCACCAATGCCTATACGCCGCCCCGGCTGTGGCCGGCCTTGAGCCGAAGTTTCGTGGCCACGGTCACCTTTCAGGCCGCGACAACGCCGTTGGACGCGGATCAGCGTGCGGCGGTGCTGCCCACCAATCCGGCCATGTCGGATACCCGCGGCAACCTGCACTATGGGCGCCTGGACCGCGACGGCCGGTTGGTGGTTGGCGGTGGTCTGGTCCTCCGGTTCGACACCCGCCAAAGGCTGCTCGACATGCTGGTCAAGCGTACCCGGTACCTCTTCCCGGATATCCAGGCGTTTTCCTTCGATTTTGCCTGGTCGGGCCTGATTGCGAACAATCCCCAGCGCCTGGTCCGGCTGCATGAATTGGAACCGGGCCTGCTGGCCGCGATCGGCTATTCCGGCCGCGGTCTGGCACTGGCCGTTGCCGTGGGGCGGGAAATGGCGCGGGTGGCGGCCGGCACGGCGACCGATGACCTGGCCCTGCCTTTGTCGCCCCCGGTCGCCATCCCGGCCCATGGCCTGACCCGGCGGCTGGCGCCCGCCATGCTGGCCTGGTATCGATTGAAGGACCGATTATAGCCGCGATGCTATTGCGGTCGGCGGCGCGAAGGGCGATATCCAGGAAAAGGGGCGGCGGCAAATGAAACTGCGTCTCGCGACCTTCAACTTGGAGAACCTCGACGACCGGCCGGGCGAAACCCCCAGTCTGGAACAGCGCATCGGTGCCCTGAAGCAGCACTTCCAACGCCTGGACGCGGACATACTCTGCCTCCAGGAAGTCAATGCCCAGACCCTGCCCGACGGGCGCCGCGAATTGGCGGCCCTGGACCGGCTGCTGGGTGACAGCCCCTATAGCGGCTATCACCGGGTGGTCAGCCGCAACGAGGGCGGTGACAAGCTGCGCGATATCCAGAACCTGGTGGTGCTCAGCCGCTATCCGATCGTCGACAGCGCCCAGATCCATCACCAACTGGTGGCGCCGCCCTTGCACCGGGCGATCACCGCCGACCCGCCGGCCAGCGAGCCCGAGCCGGTGGTTTGGGACCGGCCGCTGCTGCATGTCTCGATCGATATCGAAGGCACGCGGCTGGAGGTGCTGAACCTGCACCTGCGATCGCCGCTGGCCGCCTTCATCGAGGGGCAGAAAGAGAGCCCGTTCGTCTGGCGTTCCAGCGCCGCCTGGGCCGAGGGCACCTATCTGGCGGCGGCCAAGCGCTGCGGCCAGGCGTTGGAAGCGCGCCTGCTGGTCGAACGGCTGTTCGACGCGGATCCGCAGGCGTTGATCGCGGTGTGCGGCGATTTCAATGCCGAAGCGCGGGAAGTGCCTTTGATCACGTTGACCGCCGCGCCGACCGAAACCGGCAATGCCGCCTTGGCGGGGCGTACCCTGGCCCTGCTCGAGGCCAGCCTGCCCGAAGATCGCCGCTACACCGTGCGGCACTTCGGGGCCAAGTTGATGCTGGACCATGTCCTGGTGTCGCGCGGCCTGTTGGGGCGGTTCCGCGGCGCCGAAATCCTCAACGAGCTGTTGGCCGACGAACTGGTCGCCTGGGCGACCGGGCGCCGCGATCCGGACAGCTATCACGCGCCCCTGGTGGCGTCGTTCGCGTTTTAGGGCTGGCGCCTCAATCAGGCTGTGCCATTATCCGCGGCTGCTGCCACCCAGAAAAGGACCAAAGACGCCCATGACCGTGTCCCGAGGCCGCCAACTGTTTCTCAACCCCGGCCCGACCAATATCCCCGACCGCATCCTGAATGCCATGCACCGCCCCGCGGTGGATTTCATGGAGGCTGAATTCCATGCCGTCGCCCTGGATTGCCAGGCCGGCCTCAAGGCGCTGTTCAAAACCGAACGGCCGGTGTTCATTCATGCCTCCAACGGCCACGGCGCCTGGGAGGCCGCCATGGTCAACGTCTTCTCGCCGGGCGACACCCTCCTGATCCCCGAAACGGGGCGGTTTTCCGCCTCCTGGGGTGCCTTGGCCCGAGGCCTGGGGCTGGAAGTCGAGACCATTCCGGGCGACTGGCGCCACGGCGCCGACCCGGAAGCGATCGCCGAGCGGCTGAACGCCGATACGGACCGTATCATCAAGGCGGTGGCCGTGGTCCACAACGAAACTTCGAACGGCGTTGCCAGCGACTGCGGCGCCATTGGCGCGGCGATCCGCGACACCGGCCATCCCGCGCTCTACCTGATCGATACCATATCGTCGCTGGGCAGTTTCGATTTCCGGATGGACGAATGGGGGGTCGACGTCGCGGTCGGCGGGTCGCAAAAGGGCCTGATGCTGCCGCCGGGCTTGGGCTTCACCGTGGCCAGCGACAAGGCAATGCAGGCCAGCGAGACGGCCACCCTGCCGCGGGTCTATTGGGATTGGCATGCCATGCTGCCGGTCGAGGACCGCGGCAAGGGCACCTCGCCGGGGACGTCGCCGCTGCACATGATGTACGGACTGCAGGAGGCCCTGGCGATGCTGGCGGAGGAGGGACTGGACAACGTCTTCACCCGCCACCACCATTTGGGCGAGGCGACCCGGCGCGCGGTCAGGGCCTGGAGCGTCGGCGGCGGGCCCGAACTGATGTCGCTCTTGCCGCACGAACATTCCGATTCCGTGACCGCCATCCTGATGCCCGCAGGTCACGAGGCCAACCTGACCCGTCAGATCTGTATCGAGCGCTTCAACGTATCGCTGGGCAGCGGGCTGGACCAGTTGAAGGGCAAGGTCTTTCGGATCGGCCATATGGGCGATTTGAACGCGGCGATGCTGCTGGGGGGGATTTCGGCGGTGGAGATGAGCCTAAGCCTGGCCCAGGTCCCACACGGCAAGGGCGGCACCCAGGCTGCGGCCGATTATTTAAGCGTGCTTGATCGCCCGATCTGAATCCTTTCTGTCCGAAGCCAGGAACGAAAGACCCCGCCGCGGTGATCGCGGCGGGGTCCAGCTTTTCGAAATGTGTCTGCCCGTTGCCTACTTGGTCTTTTCCTTCAGATAGGCAATGATGTTTTCGCGGTCCTTTTCCTTCTTCAGGCCGGCGAATGCCATCTTGTTCTTCGGGATGTACTTTTTCGGCTTTTTCAGATACTCCTCGATCGTCTCCTCGCTCCAGACGACAGCGGCTTCCTTCATCGCCTTCGAGTATTTGAAGCCATCGAGCGTGCCCGAGGTGCGGCCGAAAATACCGTGAAGGTTGGGTCCAACCTTGTTCTTGCCACCCTTTTCCAGGGTGTGGCAGGCCTTGCACTTGTTGAAGACCTTCTTGCCCTTTTTGGCATTGCCGTCGGCCAAGGCGACGGAGGATGTCAGCGCAATCGCGACAGCGGCGCCAAGGCCGATAAGCGTACGGATCGTCATTTAGCGTGTCTCCCAAATATCTGCTAATGGGTCCGGCGATACCGGCAGAGTATATAGCGCCTCCAACTCGCGATTTCCAGTAGGCATTTGGTGGGAAGGCAGAAAAACCGGAAGTCCCGGTTTCATTGTTCGGTGGGCGGTGGAAAAAAGAACCGGCCGCGCCAAGAATGGGATTGGGGGCGCGGCCGGCAGGGCTTCAAACTTTGCTAGAACTTGATTCTAACTTCTTCCGGGAGGAAGAACAGGTGGTCGGTGTCTTCGGCACCCAAATGGCACTCGATACAGAATTCCATGCCGGCGGAATTCTTGCCGTTGGTTTGGCCAAAGACCGTGCCGTCGGGCATCACCATGGTGTAACGCCAGTTGTTGCCCTTGGGATTGAACCCGGCAGGCATTTTTTCCATCATGAACAGGGGGCCCGGCGCGGTTTTGCCGTTGGTCTTGACCAGGAAACTGTCCTTGGCCAGGACGGCGCCGACCGGCAGCTTGCCGACCTGCTCGTATTTACCGTAAGGCCCCGCCAAGGCGTTGCCGTAGTTGCGGACGTAACGTTCGCCATGGGTCGCCGACTGGTACGAGGCGCTGCTGAACAGGGTCCAGTTCGGGTAGTGATTGGCCTCTGCCAGACCGGATTTGCTGTACCCGGCCACCATGTCCTTGACCAGGCAGTCGTAGACCGAATTGGCCTCGGCATGGGTGATCTCGGCGCTGCCGCCGGCGGCGCAGGGATTGCACGGGTTGCAGGGGTTGCAGGCTGTCGCGGCGCTGGGGTTCTTGGCCGCGCAGGGGTTCTTAGCGGCACACGGGTTGCAGGCCTTCGCTGCACACGGGTTCTTGGCTGCGCACGGATTGCAGGCCTTGGCGGCGCAGGGGTTGCAGGCTTTTGCCGCACAGGGGTTTTTGGCTGCACACGGATTGCAAGCCTTGGCCGCGCACGGGTTGCAGGCCTTCGCCGCACAGGGGTTTTTCGCCGCGCAGGGGTTTTTCGCAGCGCACGGGTTGCAGGCCTTGGCGGCGCAAGGGTTCTGCAGGGCGGCCGTGACCAGGCGCGGTACCGGGCACTTGTTGGAACCGGCGGCGCTGGCCGCGCACGGGTTACATGGATTGCAGGCCTTGGCGGCGCAGGGGTTGCAGGCCTTGGCGGCACAGGGGTTCTTTGCGGCACACGGGTTTTTCGCCGCACATGGGTTCTTGGCCGCACAGGGGTTCTTGGCCGCACATGGGTTCTTGGCCGCGCAGGGGTTACACGCCTTCTTGGGCGCGCAACTCGCCAGCACCGTGACCGGGATAGCCACAGCGCCGACCAGGGCGCCGCCGACCCCCAGCATTACGGGTATCACGGTGGTCGACAGAAGACGGTTCCGGATTTCGAACATTTCACGCTCTCCGTAGATTGGTAATTGGTCTTAATTGCAATGTGCCGCGAGTGTAGGACCGCAAAACGCCACCGCCGAATAACAATCACTCACTTGTCCGTGAGAGGTACGGCGGGATCCTGCGCGTATCCCTATAGTTTGGGAACGGTCGCATCCGGGACCGCCGAGACCGTACTTGAATGAAGGAAACGCAGCGTTGCACGGCGTCGCAATTGGTGGTTGGAGTTTGGTTCTGGTCCTGACCGGGATAGCCCCCGGCTGGGCCGGCGAAACGTTGCCGCTTCCCGATCTGGTTACCGTGACGGGCGGTGAATTCGTTGCCGGCTCCGACCGGTCCGAACGCGAAGCCGCCTACCGGCTGGACGAACGCGCCTACGGTCACAGTGTTACGCGCAAGCAGCGTTGGTATGAACGCGAACAGGTCCGCGCGGTCAGGGACCTGCCGACCTTCAGCATTACCCGGACGGTGATCACCAATCGCCAATACCAGGCCTTTGTCGCGGCCACCGGCCACACGCCCCCCGACGTCGGTCCGAAGCAATGGGCAGGCTTTGGCTTGATCCATCCTTTCGAACGCACCAGGCGACATGCCTGGGTCAACGGCCATCCCCCACCAGCCAGGTTGGATCACCCGGTTGTGCTGGTCAGCCAGGCGGACGCTCGAGCCTATGCCGACTGGCTCTCGCAAAAGACCGGGCAGATCTGGCGATTGCCCGGCGAACTGGAATGGGAGAAGGCGGCGCGCGGCCTCGACGGTCGGGTGTTTCCCTGGGGCGATGACTATGATGCCGGCCGCCTGAATAGTCATGATCGTGGGCCGTTCGATACGGTACCCGTCGGCCACTATCCGGACGGGAACAGCCCGTTCGGCTTGGTCGACGCGGCGGGCCAGGTCTTTGAATGGACGGCCGATGGGCCAAAGGTTGGGCGATACTGGGTCAAGGGCGGGTCGTGGGATGACAAGGGATGTGGGGTCTGCCGGCCCGCGGCCCGGCATTCCCGGCCGGGTGATTTGCGGCACATCCTGATCGGCTTTCGGCTGGTGCGGGAATGAGGTGGTGGTAAGCTTGAACCTTTAGCGTTGGATTGTCCGCCGCGACCGGGTTTGCCAAACATCGTTGGTGGTCAAAGGAGATTTACACGTGAGTAACTTAATGACTTTACCGGTACCCGAACTCGAGGCGATGGCCGCGGCCGGTGACGAGATATTGGAATGCTATCGGGTGTTGTCGAAAGGCGGTGCCAACATCGTCAGCGAAATCTTGAAAGGCCAGGGCACCTATATGGAGTGGAACCATTACCCTGAGGGCGATGTCTATGACGGTGAGACCCATTCCCAGTACTACTACCACGCCCATCGCGGTAACGAGAACGAACACGGGCATTTCCACACCTTCCTCAGGCGCAAGGGCATGCCGGACGAATTGCAGCCGGTTGACAACCCGACCGACGAGGCCTGGCCCGAAGGCGATGACGTGCTGTCGCACCTGGTGGCGATCTCCATGGACGCCTACGGCTTTCCGATCAGGCTGTTTACCACGAACCGCTGGGTCACCGGCGAAAACTGGTTTGCAGCCGATGGGGTCTGCGCCATGCTGCCGCTGTTCGAGATTGACCACGCCTTCCCGTCTTGGCCAGTGAACCGTTGGATCACCGCCATGTTCCGCCTGTTCCGGCCGCAAATCGTGGATTTGATCCACCAACGCGACGCCACGGTCACGCTGCACGGGGCCGGAACCGAGCCGAAAGGCGTGTTCGAGGACCGGGACCTGGACATGACATCGTTCATCGACATCGACGTCGACCGGCAGATTGAACGGGTCAGGCGTGCCCTGAAATCGCAAACTGCTTGATTTTCTGAAAAAATCCTCCGCAAACTGCGCCAAATCACGTGGTGGAGTTAACAGTCGATTTACGACTTTCCTGGCAAAATAGCGCAAGCCGTCGAACCGCCCGGGCCGCCGAGCCTGTCCGGGTAACGACAAGAGGAAATTGGATAGTGTCCCAAGAATTCAGTCTGAGCCAAGCCGATGTGGCCAAGTTGCTCAGGGACCCATCGGGCAATACCCGGGCCGAGACCGCACGCAAGGTCGCGGTTACCTTTGACAATGGCAGCATGTCGGCCAGCGAGCGAGCGGTTGCCGTCGACATCTTCCGTGCCATGCTGCACGATGCCGAAGTGCGCGTGCGACAGGCCTTGTCGGAGAGTTTGAAGGAATCCGACATCCTGCCCCACGATGTCGCGTTCGGGCTGGCCCAGGACGTCAGCGAGGTCGCGGCGCCGATCCTGGAATTCTCAGAGGTTCTGACTGACGAAGACCTGATCAACATTGTTGGCTCGCAGACCGAAGAGCATCAGGTTGCCGTCGCCCGGCGTCAGCACGTGTCCAGCGTGGTCGCCGACAGCCTGGCCGACACGCACAGCGAATCGGTGGTGGCGACCCTGATGAGCAATGACGGTGCGGAGATCACCGAGAAGACCTTCCAGAAGGTTCTGGATGAGTTTGGCGACAGCGTTCGGGTCAACACGCCGATGGTCAAACGCAAAGCGCTGCCGGTCGCCGTTTCCGAGCGGTTGGTGTCGCTGGTGTCCGACAATCTGCGTCAGCATCTGGTCACCCACCATGAATTGCCGCCGACCGTCGCCGCCGACCTGGTAATGGAAAGCCGCGAGAAAGCCACTGTCGGGCTGTTGTCGGGTCTTTCCGACCGGGTCGATGTCGAGCGATTGGTCGAGCAGCTGCATGTCAACGGTCGTCTGACGCCGTCGCTGGTACTGCGTTCCCTTTGCACCGGCGATATTGACTTCTTCGAGGTCGCCCTGGCCCGGTTGGGCCACATCCCGGTGGCCAACGCCCATATCCTGATTCACGACGAGGGCCGTATGGGCCTGAGTTCGCTGTATCAGAAGTGCGGCTTGCCCGGCGAGATGTATCCGATCGTCCGGGCCGCGATCGATGTTGCCCGCGAGACCGATATGGATGGCGGTCCCAACGACCAGGAACGCTATCGCGAGAAGATGATCGAACGCGTCGTTACCCAGTTCGAAGAGGGTTTCGACGGCGAGAACCTGGAATACCTGCTGGCCAAGCTGGGGATAAAGGCCGCGATGGCGGCCTAAGCACTCTGCCTTCGACCACGCCACCACGAAACGGCCGCCGTTGTTACCGGCGGCCGTCGGCATTTGACAGGAACAATCGCCGGGTTCAAACAGGTTGGGCCATCACACCCAGGGTGATCAGGGTCTGGCCGGCAACATAGGTAAGCCAGATCAGGTGATGGGCGCCGGCAAAGCGGTGCTTGAATTTGTCGATCGCGATCAGGGTATCCGAGATGATGAACAGGGCGGCGCCGAAGAACACCCAGGGACCCGCGAAATCGGCCAGTGCGGCGGTCAGTCCCATGGCGGTAATTGCCGCCATATAGGCGGCCACCGGCACGCGGTAGCGACCGAGATCGGGCCACAGCCAGGCCGCGGTGGTGCCGGCAAAGGCGATCACGACCAGAGCCAGCGGCCAGTTGCTCGTATCGCCGACATGGAGCCCGAACAGCAGCGCATAAATCAACTGTCCGACCAAGAAGGCCGCCAATCCACGCACGAAATTGCTTTCGCCGGGATGGTCCAGGAAAACGTCGCCCAACGCCCCGAAGCCCAGCGCCGCGGCCAGCAGCCAGCCGTCGCGGCCGAGATCGCCGCCCAGCGCCATGGCTGCCAGCAGCAGGCAGACACTGCCTTTCAGGTAGGCCCGGCCCGGCACCCGGTCGCGGTGGCGTATACAAAGGAAGATCAGCGCCGCGGCCACGGCTACCCCCAGCAGGGTCGTCTGCGTTCCGTTCAAACCGGCGATCACGTCAGCAGCCCCATGGCGCCGTCATAGACCAGCTTGAGACCGACCAGGAAGACGAACAGATAACACAGGCGATAGAAATTGGCCGGAGAGACCCGGTGGTGCAGCCAGACGCCAAGCCAGATCCCCGCCGGAGCAACCGGCGACAGCAGGCCGGCGGTCGCCAGGTTGGTGGTGTCAAGGAGGCCGAGCCAGCCATAGGGCAACAGCTTGACGTAGTTCAGCAGCGCGAAGAACACCACGGTGGTGCCGACCAGGACGGTTTTGTCCAGGCGTTGGGGCAGCAGGTAGACCGAAATCGGCGGGCCGCCGGCATGGCCGATGAAGCTTGTGAAACCCGACATCGCCGCCCACAGCCAACCCTTCAGGCGGCTCCGAGGCTTGGGCGCGCCCATAGCCCGCCGGCCCAGCCAATGGTCCAGGGTGAAGCTGACGGCGATAACGCCGATCACCAGCCGCACATGGTCGGCGGTCAGAAGCCCGGCCAGCGCGGTGCCCAGGGCAATGCCGGCGATCGCCGCCGGCGCCATGATCCGCATATTTTCCCGGTCCCAGGTCCGGCGATAGGCCCACAGGCCGAAGATGTCCATCAGGCAGAGGATCGGCAGCATGATGCCGGCCGCGGTCAGCGGCGGCACCACCAGGGCCATGGCCGGCACCGCGACGATGCCTAGGCCGGCGCCGAAGCCGCCCTTGGAGATCCCGGTGACCAACAGGGCCGGAACGGCGACGGCATAGAACAAAGGATCGGTAATGATCGAATCCAACTGGGCCGTCCTCTGCGCGGCGCTTGCCGGTTGACAAGCGGTGTTGGTGAAGGGCATGTCTTGATTGGCGGTGCGGAGACGTCACGCTAAGCCATTTCTTTTCGACGGACAACGATCATTGGGAGGTTCGCCATGTCCTCGACTTATCAGGAAACCTACGATCGCTGGCGACAAGACCCGGAAGGGTTCTGGGGCGCCGCGGCGGCGGATATCGACTGGATCAAGCCTTACGACGCGGTTCTCGATGCCAGCGGCGAACCGTTCTACAAATGGTTCCCCGGCGGAGAGATGAACACCTGCTACAACTGCCTCGACCGCCATGTCGAGGCGGGCAATGGCGATCGGGTCGCGCTGATCTACGACAGCCCGGTCACCGACACCGTCAAAACCTATACCTACGCCGAATTGCTGGACCAGGTGGCGCGCTTTGCCGGTGTGCTGCAGGGCCAGGGCGTGGTCAAGGGCGATCGGGTCCTGATCTACATGCCGATGGTGGTCGAGGCGGCGGTGGCCATGCTGGCCTGTGCCCGCCTGGGGGCGATCCATTCGGTGGTGTTCGGCGGCTTCGCGCCCAAGGAACTGGCGACCCGGATCAACGACAGCCAGCCCAAGGTGATCGTCACCGCGTCCTGCGGCATCGAGCCCGGCCGCGTCGTCGAATACATGCCGTTGCTGAATGAGGCGATCGAGCTCGCCAGCTCCAAGCCCGCGTCCTGCGTCGTGCTGCAGCGCCCCATGGCGACGGCTGAGTTGACCGCGGGCCGGGACCATGACTGGCAGGCCGATATGGCCAAGGCACAGCCGGCCGATTGTGTGCCGGTGGCCGCGACCGATCCCCTGTACATCCTCTATACCTCGGGCACCACCGGCGTGCCGAAAGGCGTGGTGCGGGACAATGGCGGCCATGCGGTGGCCCTGAAATGGTCGATGAAGAACATCTACAACATCGATCCCGGCGAGGTCTGGTGGACCGCGTCCGATGTCGGCTGGGTGGTCGGCCATTCCTATATCGTCTACGCGCCCTTGCTGCACGGCTGCACCTCGGTGCTGTTCGAGGGCAAGCCGGTCGGCACGCCGGACGCCGGCACCTTCTGGCGAATCATCGAGCAGCACAAGGTGGTGACCCTGTTCACCGCCCCGACCGCGTTTCGTGCCATCCGCCAGCAGGACCCCGACGGTTCGTTCATCAAGAGCCGCGACTTGAGCGCGTTCCGCACCCTGTTCCTGGCCGGCGAACGGGCCGATCCCGACACCATCCAGTGGGCCGAGAACCAGCTTGAGGTGCCGGTAATCGATCATTGGTGGCAGACAGAGACCGGCTGGCCGATGGGGGCCAATTGCGTCGGGTTGGGGATGCTGCCGGTGAAATATGGCAGCCCGACCAAGGCGGTGCCGGGCTATGACATCCAAATCGTCGACGATAACTGCCAGCCGGTTTCGGACGGTGACATCGGCGCCATCGTCGTCAAGCTGCCGATGCCGCCGGGTTGTCTGCCGACGCTGTGGAACAATGACGACGGCTACAAGGCCTCGTACCTGGCCGACTACCCCGGTTACTACAAAACAGCGGATGCCGGTTTCGTCGACGAGGACGGCTATCTGTTCATCATGGCCCGCACCGACGACATCATCAACGTCGCCGGGCACCGTCTGTCGACCGGCGGCATGGAGGAGGTCCTGGCCGGCCATCCGGACGTCGCCGAATGTGCCGTGATCGGCGCCGCCGACCAGTTGAAGGGCCAGGTGCCGATGGGCTTCCTGGTGCTCAGCGCCGGGGTCGACCGGCCACACGATGACATCATCAAGGAAGTGGTCGGGCTGGTCCGCCAAAAGATCGGGCCGGTCGCCGCCTTCAAGACCGCGATGGTGGTCAAGCGTCTGCCCAAGACCCGCTCGGGCAAGATCCTGCGTGGCACCATGCGCAAGATCGCCGATGGCGAGGCCTACAACATGCCGGCGACCATTGACGACCCGGTGATCCTGGACGAGATCACCGAAACCCTGAAAGAGGTCGGCTACCCGAAATAGCCGATGGTTGACAGGTGCTGCCGGGGCATGGCATGCAGACGGCATGCCGTGCCTCGTCACCACGACCGCGAAACGCAAACCGCATCCCGCTCAGGGGATGGCGGATCGGCGCGCGCGTTGAACTGACAGGCGCATATCGAACCACCAGGCCCCGCCGGCACGGACGGGGCCTTTTGTTTGATGTTCTCCCTCCCGCCGGTGCGGCCGACACCAACACGGAGGGACAAATGAACCCGCAATACACACCTATCAGCGGCCTTTGGCTGCCGCTGATCACGCCGTTCGAGGATGACCAACTCGATGAGGCTTCGCTGGTACGGCTGGTGCGCCACTATCGCAGTCAGCCGATCGACGGCCTGATCCTGGCCGCCACCACCGGCGAAGGCATGACCTTGAGCCAGGACGAGGTTGCGCGCCTGGTCGATATCGCCGCTGCCACCAACCAGGGCGGCCTGCCGCTCTATCTCGGCCTTGCGGGTAGCCATACCAGCGCACTGGTTGACGCCTTGGACCGCACCGTCGGTTGGCCGGTCGACGGTTACCTGATCACCTGTCCTTATTACACGCGACCGGCCCAGGCAGGGCTCAGGCGGCATTTCGAAGCCCTGGCCGAAGCCACCGACCGGCCGGTCATCATCTACAACATCCCCTATCGTACCGGCGTCAATATCACCAACGAGACCATGCTGGCGTTGGCCGGGATCGACAACCTGGTCGGGGTCAAGGACTGTTGCACTGATGCCGCCCAGAGTTTCGACCTGATAAGCCGCCGTCCGGACGGGTTTGCCGTGTTGACCGGCGAGGATGCGCAGTATTACGGGGCGTTAGCTCAGGGCGCCGACGGCGCCATCCTGGCCTCGGCCCATGTCGAGACCCGACGCTTTGCCGAAATCGGCGAACGGCTGGACCAGGGCGACCGCGACGGCGCGTTGAGTCTGTGGCGCGACCTGTTCGATATTGTCCGCCTGCTGTTCGCCGAACCCAGCCCGGCGGCGATCAAGCACTGGCTGTGGCGCGACGGCTTGATTGCCAGCCCCGAACTCCGCCTGCCGATGGTACCGGTCAGTGATGCACTGGCTGCACGGCTGGACGCGGCCGTTGGCCCCCAGGCTCAGCGCGCCGCGATCTGATCCATCACCGCCAAAAAGGTCGCCGGTTCGGGGCGGATGCGGTAGTTGTCGGTCTGGTCGAGAAAGACGATGCGGCCGCTTGGGTCGGTGATAACCACGGTCGGCAGGACGGTGTCGCTGTCATAACCCAGTGCCTGCAGGCCCAGCGGCAGCCCGCCGGGAGCAGCGATACCCAGCGTATCGGCGACACGGTTGCCAGGGTCGACCAGGAAGGTGAAGGGGACGTCGAAGCGAGCCGCCAGCCGCGCTGTGTTGCCGTGCGGCTGCGGGCTGATCAGGGCGATTTTCAGCCCCCGTGCGGCCAGTTCCCGGTACTGGGCGGCGATTTCCTTGATTTGGGCCATGCACAAGGGGCACCAATTGCCCCGGTAGAACAGGAACAGGACCGGCGAACCGGTTAAATCGGCGGTGCGCACGCTGTTGCCTTGCGCGTCCTCGAACGCGATGTCGGGAAAGGCTTGGCCCAGGGCCAACCGGCCGCTGTCACGGTTCTCAAACCGGGAGTACCAGAAATTGTAGAGCAGGAAGCAGATCAGGCCGAGCGCCGCCAGCACGGCGGCGAGGTGGGCGTCGGGGTCGTTGCGGACGAAGCTCAACATCGCCAACACCAACCCCAGGGCGGCCAGAGCCAATATCACCGGCAGGTTGGTGGACGTCCGGGCAGTCCTGCGGCCGATCATCAGCCAGGCGAGCAGGAAAAGGAACGGCCACCAGGTAAGGGCGCTACCTGACCAGGCCAGGGGCGCCTGACCCTCGGCCAATTGCATCAGCGAATAGACGCCGGCCACCATGGCGACCGCCGGATAGATTCCAATGAATAAGGACTTCAGCCACATACCCAAAGCACCCCGAACGTTATGTTCGGGGCACTCTAGCGGATCGGTGGAACACGTGTGTTCAAAGCCGCGTGAACCGTGGCCGCATACCGTAACCGGCACGGCTTCTCCGACCGCAGGCCCGACACCGACCCACCTCTTGGTGAGGAGCTGCGCTTGCAGCATCTCGAACCATGTGTGGGGCGGCGCCGGTGGCGCCTGTCGCATCCTTCGAGACGCCGTGTGCCACGGCTCCTTGAGGCATGAGGTGAGGTGGAGAAGCGCTGGGGGGCGGTTATCCAGAGGCAGCCGTTCAGGCCGTCATATTCTGTTCGACCGCCTTGGCACGGACCGCGCGCTGCAGCTTTTCGAACGCCCGCACCTCGATCTGGCGCACCCGCTCGCGGCTGATGCCGTAGTGCTGGCTGAGCTCTTCCAGGGTCTGCGGCTCGTCCTTCAGGCGGCGTTCGGTCAGGATATGCCGTTCGCGATCGTTGAGGCCTTCCATGGCGTCGCCCAGCATCTCGCGGCGCGCTGCCAGTTCCTGGTTTTCTCCCAGCACGGTTTCCTGGTCTTCCTGGTCGTCGACCAGCCAGTCCATCCACTCGCCCTCGCTGTCGGCCCGCATCGGGGCGTTCAGCGAATGGTCGGGTGCCGCCAGGCGCCGGTTCATGTTGACCACTTCTTCTTCCGAGACGTCCAACTGGTCGGCGATCTTGGTCACGGTGTCGGGATGCAGGTCGCCTTCTTCGATCGCCTGCAACCGGCCCTTGACCTTGCGCAGGTTGAAGAAGAGCTTTTTCTGGGCCGCCGTGGTGCCCATCTTGACCAGCGACCAGGAGCGCAGGATGTATTCCTGGATCGCGGCCCGGATCCACCACATGGCATAGGTGGCCAGCCGGAACCCCTTGTCCGGGTCGAAGCGCTTGACCGCCTGCATCATGCCGACATTGCCCTCGGCGATCAGCTCGCCGACCGGCAGGCCGTAGCCGCGATAGCCCATGGCGATCTTGGCAACCAGCCGCAGATGGCTGGTGACCAGGCGGTGGGCCGCCTCGGTGTCGCCCTGTTCGGTCCAGGCCTTGGCCAGCATGAACTCCTCTTCCGGCTCCAGCATTGGGAATTTGCGAATTTCCTGCAGATACCGTGACAGGCTGCCTTCCGGCGTAATAGACGGTATGCTCATTTTGTTCATCGCCTTCCCTCCGCTTCGGAGCAAGCTGAAACCTGACACACACAGTTACCGCCAGGCACGTCCTGCCGGGTTGATCGAGTAGGCCCTGTTGTCTCGGTTCCCGCCCAACACAGTGAAGAACCGCACTTACGCGAGGATCGAAGTATCGAAATCAATTGTGTCATAAGTTTGAAACAACGCCCCAAGTATATCTTGTTTTTCTAATATTGTCAATCTCTGGTGCAATTACTACAGCTTGCCTTGGTTATTTTAGTTGTTCCAAAATTTGAACCAAGTCGTTTATATCATTTGGTAGTTGTGACTGGAATTTCAAGCGCCGACCGGTTGTCGGGTGCTCGAACCCCAGAATGAAAGCGTGCAGGGCCTGCCGGCCAAGCTGCTTGATGCCGGCGTTGAGGACCGTTGGCAAACCCCGCCGGGAACGGCCATAAACCGGGTCGCCGACCAATGGCCAGCCGGAATGGCTGAGGTGGACGCGGATCTGGTGGGTCCGTCCGGTGGCCAGGCGGCACTCCACCAGGCTGGCCAAATCACCGAATCGGCGCACCACCCGGTAGCGGGTCAGCGCGGCCTTGCCGCCACGCGCCACCACCGCCATTTTTTTGCGTTGCCGGGGATGGCGGCCGATCGCGCCGGCGATCTCACCTTGCGCCGGCCGCGGCACGCCCCAGACCAGGGCCTGATAGGCGCGTTCCAGGCTGTGGGCGGCAAACTGGGCCGCCAGGTGCTGGTGGGCGGCATCGGTTTTGGCCGCGACCATCAGGCCGCTGGTGTCCTTGTCCAAGCGGTGGACGATGCCGGGGCGGCGCACCCCGCCGATCCCCGACAGGCTGTCGCCGCAATGGGCGATCAGGGCATTGACCAGCGTGCGGTCGGGATTGCCCGCCGCCGGATGAACCACCAGCCCGGCCGGCTTGTCGATGACGATGACCGCGTCGTCCTCATGGACGACCACCAGTGGGATGGCCTGGGCGGATGGCTCGGGTTCGGCGGCCGGCGGCACCGACACGGTAAAGGTTTCACCCGGTTTGACCCGTTGCGAGGGCTCGGCTAAGGTCGCCGCGCCCACCATGACATGGCCGGATGCGATCAGTTTCTGCACCCGGGCTCGGGTCAGATCGGGCAGGGAATCGGCAAGGAAGCGGTCGACCCGCGCACCACGAGCCGAAGAGTCGGCGACGATGGTGAAGATTTCGCTCGGTTGTTGAGGCACCATGAACCAAGACCTGCCGCAAAACGTCGTATTTCTCAAGCGTTTGGTGATTGGCCTCGGCATCGCGATCGTGATCGCGACCGCCATCCTGCTGGTGGGACTGTACGTGAAATCGAAGCAATTGGTCGAGGAAGCGGAGCCGGATGTCCCCTCAGAAGGTCTTGCGACGTTCGATACAAGCCGTATCGCTTTGCCCAATGGTGCCCGTTTGGTCGACGCACAAGGCGTCGGTGATCGGCTGATATTGCGCCTAGACCTCGCCGAGGGCGGCCAGGCGGTGCTGCTGGTCGACATGCGGACGGGCAAGCGACTTGGCTTGGTCGAGCTTGCGCCCGCTCAATGATCCTCATTCCGAAAGATGTTTTGGCACAGGCGCTTATCGCTGCTGCCGAGGCGTACCCTGGGGAAGCTTGCGGCCTGTTGATCGGGTATCGCGGGCCGGGCGACAGGCGCCGGGTGACCCGCCTGGAACTCAGCCCCAATCTGGCGGCGGATCCGGCCACGGCTTTCGAGGTCGACCCGGGTCTGCGTATCGGCCTGGAGCGGGAACTGCGGGACCAGGAACAGGAACTGGTCGGGATCTTCCATTCCCATCCCAATGGCAGCGCCCGGCCCTCGGCCCGCGATCTGGCGTCGGCCCTTGAGCCGCGCCTGGCTTGGCTGATTGTCGCGGTGGACAAGGGCACGCCGATCCAGACCCTGGCGTTCCTATTGGCCGATGACGGTGGTGGCTTCCGGGAAATCCCGGTGCATATGCACTGACCGCTGCCCCTAGTCGAACAGGGCGTCGATGTCTTCCTGGCTGATGCCCTGGCCTTCCAGGGCGGGGCCGTGCATTGGAAT
Source organism: uncultured Sneathiellales bacterium (assembly GCA_964344385.1). Taxonomy (GTDB): domain Bacteria; phylum Pseudomonadota; class Alphaproteobacteria; order CAYFNG01; family CAYFNG01; genus CAYFNG01. The sequence continues at coordinate 421,480 of CAYFNG010000001.1, read as the reverse complement.
GTTCTCGCCGTCGGGATATTCCGTAGCGGTCTCGGGCGCCGGAATTTCGGTGAATCCGTCCTCGCCCAGAATATCGATCATCTTGTGGACCGTGCCTTCGATAAACTTCATTGTCGTGATGATCTTGGAAATCCGCTGACCGGTGAGGTCCTGGAAATTGCAGGCCTCGTAGATGCCCATCACGACATCGGTAATTTCGTCGGCCGGTTCACGCAGTTCGGGGTCATCGGCGTTGACCTTGATGCGTTCCGCCAGGGTTTCGATGCGTTCCGCCGAATCGAGAACCTGGTGCGCCGCGCCTTCCGTGGCCCCGACAATCGCATCGAGTTCCGAGGCAACGGCATTTATCTTGTCGTTGTTCGATTGCGGATGATGCAGGGATGCGATCTCCCGCTTGGTCTGCTCGATCGCGGCGCTCATCGCCGACAGTTCGGACTTGAGCGCTGCCACTTCCTGGATTTCGCGCTTGAACTCGTCGGCCATTTCGCCACTGAAACTGTTGAACGCGCCCATGCCACGCCGCAATTCGTCAAGCACCGCCATGACTTCCTGGTGGTGGCTCTCCAGCATCGCGCTGTCGTGGTTCTCTGATGTGCCGTTTGCCCGGACGACGGTGCTGTTCATGTTTCTTTCGGCACGAAAGACTTTCTTGACGGGTTGAGAGGTCATAAGGTGCGCTCGTCCATCATTGGTCAGCGGCCGAAGTTGCCGGGGTGATCCGGGGGATACCTTGTGGCCGACCGTTTTCTTGGCCCTAACACCAATTCGTAAGCTGAATTCGTAATAAAAATGCTAACCCTTGCCCCGGTAGTTGAATTTCGGGAAATAAAATCCGCACTGGCGAAGTCGGTTTACCGGAGATTCCGGTGATTTCGGGGCTGAGTCTGTTTATGACGGCTTTTCTGGCCGCCACCATCCTGCCGCTTTCGTCAGAGGTTGTCCTGGTCGGTCTGACCTCGGCCGACGGGATACTGGCCGGTTGGTTCCTGTTTCTAGCCAGTCTGGGCAACACCTTGGGTGCCTGCATCAACTGGCTTCTTGGGCGGTTCTTTTTGCATTGGCAGGCCCGGTCCTGGTTCCCGGTCAGCCACGAAAAACTGCAAAAATCCAGCGAACTTTACCACCGGTTCGGGCTTTGGTCGCTGTTGTTTGCCTGGTTGCCGGTCATCGGTGATCCGCTGACCTTGGTGGCCGGAATGTTGCAGGTCCGGTTTGCGGTATTTCTGCCGCTGGTCGCGATCGGCAAGACCGCGCGTTACGCGGTCCTGGTTGAGTTGACGCTCCACGCCACCGGTTGACGGCCCGCAATTGACGCGTTCGCCCGCGGGGAGTATCCATCGCACCAGCGGTGCGGGAGCAGAGGCGTGCAGCAGACACCATTGCAGGAAACAGTCAGGTTGGGTGGGCTAATCGGATTGCCGGTGGCACTCGGCCTGATGGCGCTGGTACTGTTCGCGGGCCTGGATCCCTTGGCCGCCATCGTCGCCGGTGCCGCCGTCACGGCCGCCCTTTCGTGGCTGTTGCGGCGCGAGTTTGCCGCAATTCGCCATGCAATTGACCGGCATCGACGGGCCGGAACCGACGCCGCGGCCGACCCTTTGCCCATCGGGTTTCCACCCATGGCATCCGAACTTGCCGGGCAGTTGGAACGGCAACGCCGGGACCTGGCGGCCCGCGTCACGACCTTGGAGGAACGGGCCGATGCGGCCGAGCGGTTGCTGGACAACCTGCCCGAGGCTTTGCTGGTGGTCGACGATACGCGACGTATCGCCCGTGCCAACCGGTCGGCGCTGGACTTGTTGGGTGGCGATCTGGTTGGCCGCGACCTGACCATGGCGGTTCGCGACCCGGCCACCTTGGCCCTGGTGGAGCAGATCCTGACCACAAACCGCCCGGCGGAAGCCCGCACGGTGCCGGAGCCGGCCTCGGGTCGAACCCTGCGAATCGCCGGCCAGCCGGTCGGCGGCGACAAGGGCGGCGCCCTGATCACACTCTACGATGTCAGTGACCAGGTTCACGCCGAGCGGATGCGCGGCGATTTCGTGGCCAATGCCAGCCACGAACTGAAAACACCCTTGGCCAGCATTATCGGCCTGGTTGAAACGCTGACCGGCGCGGCGCGAAACGACGCCAAGGCGCAACAGCGGTTCCTGGGGATGGTCGATGAACAGGCCAAGCGCATGGCGCGCCTGGTCGAGGATCTGTTGGCGCTTTCCCACATCGAACGCGACGAGCATCGCCGGCCAACCGAAGCGGTGGACGTGGTCGAGCTGGTTAGGGGGGTCATCGAGCTGTTGGAAGTCACGGCCCGGACCTCGGACAAGCGCATCGTTTTGGATCACGAAGGCGTATCGCCACGGGTGGTCGGCGATCGCGACCAGTTGACGCAGGTGTTTCAGAACCTGGTCGATAACGCCCTGAAATATGGCGGCGACCGCTCAACCGTTGCGGTCAGGGTTTGGCCGACCGAAAACGGAAAGGTCGTGGTTGAAGTTTGCGATCAGGGCAAGGGCATCCCGCCGGAACATCTGCCGCGGCTGACCGAGCGGTTCTACCGTGTCGACGATGCCCGCAGCCGGGCCCTGGGCGGCACGGGTCTGGGCCTGGCGATCGTCAAGCACGTGGTCAGCCGCCACCGCGGCAGCCTGGCCATCGACAGCGTTCTGGGTGAGGGGACCACCGTCCGGGTCGAACTGCCGCTGGAGTCCTGAGCCGGAGAAATCCGCCGCTCTGTCATCGCACTGTCACAAAAACGATATAAGAAGTCATCCGGCGACGGGGTCTCCCGCCTTTGCGAGTTCGTTGATGCAGATTTCCCTGATTTTCGCGGTTCTGGCCGTCCTGACGGCGATCGGCTATGGCCTCGGTCGGAGGCAATCCTTGGCCTTGGCCGGGGCTGGCGCCGTGCTGCATTCCAGACCCGTCTACCACGGTGCCTGGCTGGCTCTGTGGTGCGGTCTGCCGGCGTTGGCGGTGCTGCTGATGGGTTGGATGCTGTCGGCGGTGCCGGGTCTGTCGGCCGGCCCCTATGGCGTGGCGGCAGCGGTGGGGCTGGCAGCGGCCGCCGCGCTGGCCGGCCTGTTCTACGCCCGCCGGCGTATCGTGCCCGAACTGCAGGCGCGACAGGGGGTCGAACGGGTCGTCACCGTGGTGATGGTGCTGGCCTCGGTTATCGCCATTCTGACGACCCTCGGCATCGTGCTGTCGCTGCTCTTTGAAACCGCCCGCTTTTTCGCCAAGGTGCCGTTGCACGAGTTTTTGTTCGGCCTGCATTGGAGTCCGCAGACCGCGCTGCGCGCCGACCAGGTTGGCGGATCCGGGGCCTTCGGGGCCATCCCGCTGTTTGCCGGCACCCTGCTGATCACGCTGATCGCGCTGGCCGTGGCGGTGCCGATCGGCCTGTTTGCCGCCATCTACATGTCGGAATATGCCAGCCGCGGTGTGCGTGACGTGGTCAAGCCGGTCCTGGAGATCCTGGCTGGCATCCCGACCGTGGTTTACGGGTTCTTCGCCGCCCTGACCGTGGCACCGTACATCCGAGGCATGGGCACTGCGGTTGGCCTGGATGTGGCTTCCGAATCGGCGCTGGCGGCCGGGCTGGTGATGGGGATCATGATCATTCCCTTCATCTCCTCGCTCTCGGACGACGTCATGAACGCCGTACCCCAGTCCCTGCGTGACGGCGCCTATGCCCTGGGCGCCACCCAGTCCGAAGCGATCAAGCAGGTGGTGTTGCCGGCCGCCCTGCCGGGCATCGTCGGCAGCGTTCTATTGGCCGCCAGCCGGGCCATCGGCGAGACCATGATCGTGGTGATGGCGGCCGGCCTGGCGGCCAATTTGACCGCCAACCCGCTGCAGGCGGTGACCACGGTCACGGTCCAGATCGTCACCCTACTGGTCGGCGATCAGGAATTCGACAGCCCCAAGACCCTGGCGGCGTTCGCGCTTGGCCTGACCCTGTTCCTGGTCACCCTGATCCTGAACGTGGTCTCGCTCAGGGTGGTGCGTAAATACCGGGAAAAATATGACTGAGCCCATGACCCGGATCGATCTGTCGGAAAACCGGCTGAAGCGGCGCTACGCGGCCGAGAAGCGCTTCCGTCTCTATGGCGTCCTGGCCATCGGTGCCGCGGTTGTCGTGCTGGCGCTCCTCCTGATCAGCCTAACCTTGCGGGGTTATTCGGCATTCCAGCAGACCGAGATCGCCCTGGACGTCCATTTCGACGCCGCCACCATCGATCCCGACGGTAAGCGCGACGCCAAGACCCTGCAGTTCGCCAATTACCAGGCACTGGTCAAGCGGGCGTTGCGGGCCCGTTTTCCCGAGGTGAAAAAGCGGCGCGATCGGCGCAGCCTGACCAAACTGGTCTCCAGCGGCGCCTGGCTCAGTGTGCGCGACCGGGTGATGGCCGATGCCTCCGTCATCGGGACCACCGAAGAGCTGTGGCTCAGGGCCTCTGACGATGCCGACACCTTCATCAAGGGGTTCATCAGCCGCGACGTGCCGCAGTCGGAACGGCGGATCAGCGACAAGCAGATCGCCTGGCTGGATGCGCTGGCGGCCGACGGCGCCCTGGCCACGCGCTTCGATCCGGGGTTCTTCACCCGCGGCGATTCGCGAGAGCCCGAATTGGCCGGCATCGGCGGCGCCATTGTCGGCTCGATGCTCACGCTCCTGGTGACATTCGTGCTGAGCTTCCCGGTCGGGGTGCTGGCCGCTGTCTACCTTGAGGAATTCGCGCCCAAGAACCGTTGGACCGACCTGATCGAGGTCAACATCAACAATCTGGCCGGGGTGCCGTCGATCGTGTTCGGCCTGTTGGGCCTGGCGGTGTTCCTGAACCTGTTCGGCCTGCCGCGCTCGGCCCCGCTGGCCGGTGGCATGGTGCTGGCGCTGATGACCCTGCCGACCATCATTATTGCCGCGCGCGCCACTTTGAAGGCGGTGCCGCCGTCGATCCGCGAGGCGGCGCTGGGCATCGGTGCCTCCAAGCAACAGATGGTCTTTCACCATGTGCTGCCCCTGGCGATGCCGGGCGTGCTGACCGGCACGATCATCGGCATGGCCCGGGCGCTGGGCGAATCGGCGCCGTTGTTGATGATCGGCATGGTCGCGTTCATCGTCGATGTGCCGACCGGTTTCACCGATCCTGCGACCGTGTTGCCGGTCCAGGTCTATCTGTGGGCCGACAGCCCGGAACGCGCCTTTGTCGCCAAGACCGGTGCCGCGATCCTGGTGCTGCTCGGTTTCCTGATCGTCATGAATGCAGTGGCGGTTTTCCTGCGAAAACGCTTCGAGCGGAGATGGTAAGGCCATGATCCAGGTGGATTCGAACCGCCCCCCGAACCACGACCCCGATGCGCCGAAAATCGTCGCCCGGGATGTCGACGTGTATTACGGCGAGGCGCAGGCTCTGACCGGCATCAGCCTGGATATCGGGCGTCGCCAGGTCACCGCCCTGATCGGCCCATCGGGCTGCGGCAAGTCGACCTTTCTGCGCTGCCTCAACCGAATGAACGACGTCATCGACGGCTGCCGGGTCGAGGGGCGGATCGAACTGGACGGGCAGGACGTCTATGCCCGTGGCCTGGATGTGGTGCAGCTTAGGGCTCGGGTCGGCATGGTCTTCCAGAAGCCCAACCCGTTTCCGAAATCGATCTACGACAACGTGGCTTATGGGCCGCGCATCCACGGTATGGGCGACGACCGCGGAACCCTGGACGAAATCGTCGAGCAGAGCCTGCGCAAGGCCGGCCTGTGGGACGAGGTCAAGGATAGGCTGCAACAGCCCGGCACCGGCCTGTCCGGCGGCCAGCAACAGCGACTGTGCATCGCCCGTGCGATCGCGGTCAGCCCGGAAGTCATTTTGATGGACGAACCCTGTTCGGCGCTGGATCCGATCGCCACGGCGCGGATCGAGGAGCTGATCGACGAAATCAGCCTCAACTACACCATCATCATCGTCACCCATTCGATGCAGCAGGCGGCGCGGGTGTCGCGCCGCACGGCGTTCTTCCATCTGGGGGTGCTGGTCGAGTACGGTGATACCGAACAGATCTTCACCAACCCGTCCGACGAACGGACCCAGGGTTATATCACCGGCCGCTTCGGCTGAGCAGGAGGAGGCCATGATCGACGAAACCAGCGGCGGCCACATCGTCAAGGCCTATGACGATGAACTGTCCCACCTGACCAGCATCATTGCCGAAATGGGTGGCCTGGCGGAACGGCAATTGGCGGCGGCCATCGATGCCATGCTCAAGCGTGACAGTGATGCCGCCAAACTGGTGATGGATCAGGACAAGGCCGTCGATGAACTGGAGCACGAGGTCGACAATTTCGCGGTGCGGCTATTGGCTCTGCGCCAACCGATGGCCCGGGATCTGCGCGAGATCATCGTCGCCCTGAAAACGTCGAGCGATCTCGAGCGCATAGCCGATTACGCCAAGAACGTCGCCAAGCGGACGATCGCCCTGAACCAGGCCCCGCCGGTCAAGACGGTCTATGCCCTGCCGCGCATGGCGGCGTTGGTCCAGGCGATGATCAAGGATACGTTGGATGCCTATGTGCACAAGGACGCTGACAAGGCCGGTGAGGTTTGGCGCCGCGACGAAGAGGTCGATGCGCTGTACAACAGCCTGTTCCGCGAACTGCTGACCTATATGATGGAAGATCCGCGCAACATCACCACCTGCACCCATCTGCTGTTCATCGCCAAGAACATTGAACGGATGGGCGACCATACGACCAATGTGGCGGAGAATGTCCATTACGTGGTGCATGGGGTGCCGTTGAGCGACGATCGGCCCAAGGGTGACATGACGGCGTTCGAAGTGATGGAACCCAAGGCGGAAGACTGAGCCGGCACGGCACGACCAAGAAGGTTTGTGAACGGTGGCGACCCGTCCCAACTTGAACTTGCCCGAAATCCTCATCGCCGAGGACGAGCCGGTGCTGCTGGCGACCCTGGCCTACAATCTGGAAAGGGAAGGCTTCCGGGTGCGCCAAGCCGAGGATGGCGAGGATGCCTGGATCGCGCTCAAGGAATCATTGCCTGACCTGCTGTTGCTGGACTGGATGCTGCCGCACGTCTCGGGCATCGATCTTTGCCACCGGATTCGCCGTTCGCCCGATATGGCCCGGCTGCCGATCATCCTGTTGACCGCCCGTGGCGAAGAGGCCGACCGGGTCCGGGGCCTGGACGCCGGGGCCGACGACTATGTCGCCAAGCCGTTCGGCATCAAGGAACTGATCGCTCGAGTCCGGGCGGTCCTGCGGCGGGCTCGGCCCGTGCTGGCCGACGAGGCGCTCAGCCTGGGCGATATCGATATGGACCTGGCCCAGCACCGGGTCACCCGGGGTGGGCGGGATTTGGCGCTCGGGCCGACCGAGTTTCGCCTTTTGCGCCATTTCATGGAGCATCCGAAACGGGTCTGGAGCCGGGCCCAGCTGCTCGACGCAGTCTGGGGCAGCGGCGCGGTGTTGGAGGAGCGCACGGTCGATGTACATATCGGCCGCCTGCGCAAGGAACTCAACGCCGGCGGCGAGGTTGACCCGATCCGAACCGTCCGGGCCAGTGGCTATGCCTTCGACACCGATGACTGATCGTGAATCCCCGGTTCGCCGGGGCGCCCGTCCAGGCGACGCGACATCAGGATCCTCGGCTCGGTGACGTAGCCAAGGGTCTCGTAAAAGGCCCGGACCGCCGCGTTGCTTTCGCGAACGATCAACATCACTTTCGGCAGGCCCCGCTCGGCCAGCCAGGTCTCCGCCGCCGCCGTCATGGTGCGGCCATATCCGCCGCCTTGCCGGGCCGGATCGACGGCCAGGTAATAAAGCCAGCCGCGATGGCCGTCATGGCCGACCATGATGCTGGCGACGATCCCACCGTCGATTTCACCAACCAGCAGTTCCGCATCGGCTGAGCGGCGGCACAATGCGATATCGGCCAGGGGGTCGTTCCACGGCACCAGCAGGCCGGCGGCCCGCCACAATTCGGTCAGCGCGGTTTCATCACCGTCCCGGACCGGGCGGATCTGCACCGTTTCCGGGGCACTGCCCGAACTCATGGCGCCTTGGCCGCCACCACCTCGATCTCCACCAGCATCTCGGGCGATGCCAGGCCCGCGACAATGATCAGGGTCGAGGCGGGACGGTGTTCGCCCTGGAAGCGGTCGCGGATGTCGCGGAAATCGGCCGTGTAACGCGGGTCGGTCAGGTAAGTGTTCAGGCGCACGATATCGCCGACCCCGAATCCCGCGTCCTCGAGGATGGCGATCAGGTTGCGCCAGGCTTGCTCGGTCTGAGCAGCGATGCCCTCGGCCAATTGCCCGTCAGGACGCATTCCGACCTGGCCCGAGATGTACAGCCATTGGGCATTGGACGCCACGACGACACCGTGGCTGTAGGCCGACAAGGGTGCGGCGATGGTGGTGGGGTTGTGGTATGTGTTCATCGCGTTGTCCTCGCGTTTCCGGAAACGCCCAGTGTGACCGGTTCCAAGGCGTTTGTCAGTGGCCCTTCGATGCATCGACCTTTATCCCACCGCACCCCTGCTTTTCCCTATCTCGACCATCCGGGGCCGATCCCGTTCGCTCATCGTGGCGGTGCCGGCGAGGCGCCGGAGAACACCATGGCGGCGTTCGAAAACGCGCTTCGCCTCGGCTACCGCTATATCGAAACCGATGCGGTGACGACCAGCGACGGCGTAGTGCTGGCCTTCCACGACCCGGAGCTCGACCGGTTGACCGACGCGCGAGGACGGGTCGGTGACCTGACCTGGCAGAAGGTGAAGTCGGCCCTTGTGGCGGGGAAGGAACCGATCCCGCGGCTGGATGAAATGCTTGGCGACTGGCCGGAGGTCCGCTTCAACATCGACCCCAAGCAGGATGCGGCGGTGGCGCCGCTGGCCGATGCCATCCGACGCACCGGCGCCATCGACCGGGTCTGCATCGGCTCCTTCGTCGGCGCCCGGATTGCGCGCTTGCGCAAGCTGTTGGGGCCGCGCCTCTGTGTCTCGATGGGGCCGCTGGATGTGGCCCGGTTACGGCTCAGCAGCTACCGCCTGCCGTTGGGCAGCCGGCGTCTGCCCTGCGTCCAGGTGCCGGTCCGCCACAAGGGAATTCCGGTTGTCGACCGCAGTTTCGTGCGTGCCGCCCATGCGCGGGGCACCCAGGTCCATGTCTGGACTGTCGACGCCCCGGCCGAAATGCACCGCCTGCTCGACCTCGGCGTCGACGGCCTGATGACCGACCGCCCGACGCTGCTCAAACAGGTGCTGGAGGAGCGGGGCCAGTGGGGGTGAGGTGGTTATCTTACAGCTTCACCGACTTGATCAGTGCCTCGACGTCCTTTCGGTAGCGGCCAAAGTAGTGCTGTTTTGGTGCGGAGAACACGATCAGGAACAATCGGTCCTTTACTTTGGCTCCAACTGCCAGGGATTGGTATCTTAGCCCGCTCTTTGATGCGTAAGACATGTCGAAACGGAACCCGCGATGGCCGCCGAACTTGGCCGGTCGCAGGTTTTCGCCGACCGGTGCCACGGCCCCGGCACCCGCAAAGCTGTCGACAACGAACTCCATTATTTCAGTAGGACGCATGGACCCGCTGAACTTCGGTTGCTTCTTGTCTTTGTCGGTCTTGAAAAACGTCGCGCCATCCTTCACGTCAACCAGGAACCGGATCGCGTCCAAACCGGTGCCGTTGATTGTCCAAATTTCCGGCTCTTGGTAGGAAAGCTTATTCCATGCGATTGTCGGCGTAACCGTCATCTTGCCGGCGAGTTTGACTTCTTTGGGTTCAACCAAGGTGATCCCAGCACAACCCGAGAGAAATGCGATCAGGGCGATCACTGTAAGCAGGCAACGCATGGTGTTTACTCCAGTTCCTCGATGTATGATTGGATCATGGCCCGGTCGTCCGCGTTCGGAGCCAGATTGAGATAGGTTTCAAAAGCTGTTTTAGCTTGCAGCAGTTGCTCCTTTTGCCAGTGGACCAAGCCCATTGACCGATGCAGTGCTGCCGGGGCATCCGGATGGCTGGCCGCTTTTTCATAGGCGGTGATGGCCAATTCTTCGTCGCCTTCCTCGCGGCGTAGCCGATAAAGTTCTCCCTGGAAATAGTTCAGAAGACCGGGATCTGAGCCGTCGTCGATTAGGCGTGTCAGGACCACTTGTGTGCTTATCGGGTCGCGGCGGCGCAGCTCATCACGAAGCCACTGCCTGCGAAACGGACGGATGATACGGTGGAAGCGGCCCTCACCGAGCGCACCAGTTTCTTGGTCCGTCGCCCACTTTTTCAATGTTTCGATTCGTTCCTCGGGAGCCGGATGGGTGGCAAAAAAGATCGAGCGCTTTTCGCGCTCTTCTTCGTCGATCTCCTTGATCAATCCTTCCCAAATGCGCGCGGCCTCACGCGGTTCGTAGCCGGCTTTTGCTGCGAACTTTGAGCCCAAATCATCGGCTTCCCGCTCATTGTCCCGGCTGTAGGCAAATATGCCACCCAGAGCGATCAACTGTGCTAAATCGCCGACAAATCCCACACCCGCCATGGCTGTCAGCAGACCAAAAAAAACCAGGGCGTTGCTTTGGTCGCGAGCGTTGCGCCAGCTTTGTATGGAATGTCGGCGCAAATAATGGGCGAACTCATGGCCCAAAACATGGGCCAATTGCGCTTCGTTTTCGCAGCGCAGGAGCAAACCAGTCCATACCTGCATGACGCCGTTTGGCGCCATAGAGGCGTTGAAGTGAGGTGTGCGGATCACGTAGATCCGGATACTATTGCAGTATTCCGGGGTGATTTTGCACAAAATCTCCTTCAGGTAGCTGTTCAACTCAGGTGAGTTGACGATCCGGCCCGACGTCCGCAAGTTTTTTTCGACTTTGTCCATGACCATCCACAGGCCGGCTTCATCTGACTCCGGCGCGGGCTGGTACCCGGGTACCACGTTTTCGATCGGTCTGGATTCCGCGTGTTCCGGGGTGCTTAGACCTGTGCCGAATTCCCTCGAATCCGCACTTGCAGTGCTACCTGCTGTGGCCAGGGACAGAAGGAGAGCCAAAACCCCGAAACAATATGAGGTGGGCCCAGGGGTCATATCGGAAAGTCGGTCAGCAATGTCTCGATGGTTTCCCGTGCGGGTTCAGCTTGGCGCAAATCCCCGGATCCACGGGCCAGCCGATTGAACCAAATAATCTCGCCGGTTTTCAGGTCGACTAATGACGCGTAACCGATCTGAGTACCGCCCTGCAGTCCGACGCCAAGAATCGCGGCACCCACCATCAACGCCGCGCGACCGGCGCTCGCATAACTGTCACGGATGGTCAGAAACAGAGCGTAGTCCGCACCGTTTCCTTTGCCCAGAACCTGCACGCCGTTGCCCAAGGTCCAGTCGAACGTCCCTTTCTTCGCCGGCAGGGCAAAAGCTGGGATAAATCCGTGCAATGCGACTGCACCACCAACAGCCTCGTGAAGTTTAATCAACTCGCCTTGTTGTTGCTCGGTTGCCAAGTCGTCGGCCGGCGGTTGGTAGCGGATGATCGGGCTCTTGTTCCTTTGCATGAACTCGTCAAGAACGGCATCAATGTGCTTTCTTGCGGCATCGGTCCAGTCAGCCTTCGGCTCGGACAATCCGGACGCCTGCATCTCGGAAAGCTCAACGTCCGGTTCGATCAACAGCACGACCTTTTGTTTCTGTTGCTCGGATTTATCAGATTGCTCCGCGCTCGTTGGCTCGTCCGGTGCCTTGGTCGCCGGCTTCAAGGTTGTTACTGCGCAACCCGAAACAAGCAACAATACCGCCACCCAAACGCTTAAATTCTTGGACACGCACCGGGTCCTACTTCCCGCTTGCCAAAGAGAATCAGCCATCATTCTGCTACCTGAATATCCCGTACGTTGAGACTCGACCAACCTTGCCGCCGGTCATACGAATACCCTTTTTAAGGGTGGACCATGAGGCATGCAACACCAAAATGCGAACAATGATGATGCCGAGCATCAACCTATGTTCCACCATATGGATCCCAGGCCGCCGGTGCGGCGTTTAGATGGGCGATCGTCAGGTCGCGGACCTTCTCGATCGGGATCGTGCTGGCGCCGTCGCCGGAGGGGCGTAGCCCGGGCCGGATGTCGGAAACCGGGTCGGCCTGCCAGACCGTGCCGTCGGTCTCTTCCGCATTCAGCATTTCGGCCAGGGCGGCCAGTTCGACCCGCGGGGCCGGCGGTGCCGAGACGTATTGGACCCAACTTTCATAACGGTAGCGGAACTCGCAAAATTGACCCCGAACGGTCAGGACGCGATTGCGGGCCGTGAGGTTGTTGACGGCCATGCGGTGAAGCGGCCCGGTGTAGCCGTCCGTGGCCGTGACCTGCACCAGATCGACGGTCGGGAACTCCTCAATGGTGATTAGGCCGTCGGCGAGCGCCGATACCGTCGCCTGAAACTCCTGGTACTCTGACCGCCAGAGCGGCTGAAAGCGCTCCGGGTGGTCGACGACCTCCGCCAGGCGCGGCAGCATTTCCTGATACAGGGCGGCGCAGAGTTGATCGTAGTCCTGCCCGAACAGCGATCCATCGAGCGGCGAACGGTCGGGATCGGAAAAGGCACTCAGGGCGAAGGCGATCTTGGCAATCTCGTGGTCGCGGGCCTGGGTGAAGTCACCGGCATGGGCGATGGCGACCAGCCTGTCGCGCTTCGCCAGGGCAGCATCGGGTTCGATCAGTGTATAGAGGCCGACCAGGCCGTCCTCGTCGAAATGGTTGTTGCTGACGGCCTTTGCGTCGACGTGAAAGTCCGGGCTGGCCAGATAATTGAACGCGATCTCGGCCGAGGTGTCGGCCTTCAGGGCATCGGGCGTGCCGCTGTGCGGCCAATGGGAGAGGGTAATCCGGGTGGCTGAACTGGCGGCCCCATCGACCACGATATTGGGCGTGTCGCCGAGTTCGAAATAGGGTTTGAAATATCGCCTGCCGATGCCGGTCATCCGTGTCTCCATGCTTGTTGTCTTTCAAGTTAGACCCGTGACGTGCACAAGACAAACCGCGACGCGGCTTGCCGGTTCCCCTATGGTTCATTCGGCGTTAACCTTGTCCACCTCTGATCAGGGTGCGGCCAGGTATGGGGGACCAGCATGACAGCAAAAGTACTGACCATCGCGCAGCAGAAGGGCGGAGTCGGCAAGACCACGGTGGCGGCGCACCTGGCGGTGTACTGGGCCGGCAAGGGCAAGCGGATCGGTCTGATCGACACCGACCCGCAGCAGAGCCTGACCGCCTGGTACAACATCCGCAAAGAGCTGCACGACACCGCGACGAGCAAGATCGAATTCAGCTTTTCCGCCGGGTGGCGTACCTCGACCCAGGTCGACAGGCTGCGCCGGGACTATGACTTGGTATTGATCGACAGCCCGCCACATGCCGAAACCGTGTCGCGCATCGCCATCCGCAATGCCGATCTGTTGGTGTTGCCGGTACAGCTCAGCCCAATGGACCTGTGGGCGATGGAGCCGACCCTGGAGCAGGCCCGCCGCGAAAAGACGCCGGCAGTCCTGGTCTTCAACCGGGTACCGCCGCGCGGCCGCATGCCAGAGGCAATCCGCGACCACATCATCAAGGAAAAGCTGCCGATCGCAGTGACCGCGCTGGGCAATCGCCAGGCCTTCGCCTCCAGCCTGATGCTGGGCCTGGGCGTGACCGAGGCCGAACCGCGCAGCGTCGCGGCGGAGGAGGTCGCCGCCCTGGCCGACAATCTCTGGCGCCGCCTGTCACGCGCCTAGCCGGGTTGCAGCGTGATTGTTCTGACCACCGATTTCGGGCTGGAGGGTCCGTATATCGGGCAGGTCAAGGCGGTCCTGCATGAACTGGCACCCACGGTGCCGGTCATCGACCTGTTCGCCGACCTGCCGCCCTTTCGGCCCCAATCGGCTGCCTATCTGCTTGCCGCCTATGCCGCGGCCTTCCCGGTCGGCAGCGTTCATCTGTGCGTTGTCGATCCTGGGGTCGGCAGCGACCGGAAGGCAATCATTGTTTCAATCGACGGAAGCTGGTTTGTCGGGCCGGACAATGGCGTGTTCGAACCGGTGATCCGCCGCGCCGGGTCGGTGCAGTGGTGGCCGATCGACATGCCGGCGACCGGAGTATCGGCAAGCTTCCACGGCCGCGACCTGTTCGCGCCGGCAGCGGCTCGGTTGGCGGCCGGGTGGCGGCCCGAGACGGCATCGGGTGACCAAGCGGCGATCCGGTGGCTCGACTGGCCCGACGATTTGGCCGAGATCGTCTATTTCGACCGCTTCGGCAATGCGATGACTGGCCTGCGGGCGGCAGTGGTTGACCCCAACGCCGAGCTGTCTGTCGCCGGAGAGGAACTGCGGCGGGCCCGGACATTCTCCGACCGCGGCGCGGGTCAGGCATTTTGGTACGAAAACGGCAACGGCCTAGTGGAAATTGCGGTCAACCAGGGCTCAGCCGCAGAGAGTCTCGGCTTGGCAATTGGCGACGCGGTCACGATTAATCAACAAACCCACACAACGACGCGTTGACCAGCGTCGTGTGCCGTTCTAGCCTTGTCTCCTGGGGGAGGGTTTTCGCGGAAGGGGCCGTATGCGGGTAAGGCCAGGACCCAGCAATCTGATCACCGATGTCGATGGCATCAAGGTGGGCAACGCCGAGGACACGGTGGCAATCTCGGGCACGACCGTGGTGCTGCCCGACGTCGCCACGCTGGCCGCTGTCGACGTTCGGGGGGGAGGTCCCGGAACCCGGGAGACCGAGACCATGGATCCGATCAATCTGGTTGATCGGGTCGATGCCATCGTGCTCAGTGGCGGATCGGCATTCGGCCTCGACGCGGCATCCGGAGCGGTCGAATGGCTGGTGAAACAGCGCCGGGGCATCGAAGTGAAGGGCCATCTGGTGCCGATCGTACCGACGGCGATCCTCTTCGACCTGGACAATGGCGGGAACAAGGACTGGGGTACCCAACCGCCCTATCGCGACTTGGCCCGCCGCGCGATCGCCGCGGCCGGGACGGAATTCGCCCTTGGCAATGCGGGCGCCGGGTTGGGCGCCACCACCGGCGGCTTGCGGGGGGTGATGCAGGGCGGCCTGGGCAGTGTCTCTGCGGTGACCGATGACGGGATTCAGGTCGGCGCCTTGATCGCGGTCAATCCCTTCGGGTCGCCCCTGATCGGGGATACCGGCACCTTCTGGGCCTGGGCGCTTGAGCAGGGTAACGAGTTTGGCGCCTGTTCTCCGCCAACGGCCGGGCTGAAGGACGGCCTGGAAATCAGTTTTGATGGCGAACCGGCCGGCAATACCACGATTGGCGTGATCGCCGTGAACGCAGCCCTGGACAAGGCCCAGGCCAAGCGCATCGCGATCATGGCCCATGACGGGTTGGCGCGCGCGATCCGCCCGCTTCACACGCCGATGGACGGCGACACCATTTTTGTCCTGGCGACCGGTGCCCGTCCGTTGGGCGATCCGGTCCCGGCCCGTCTGGCGCGTCTTGGCTCTTTGGCCGCCGACTGCGCTGCCCGGGCGGTGGCGCGAGGCGTCTATGCCGCCGCCGGTATCGGTGATATACCTGGATACAAAGACTTATTCGCCGGCGATTGAGTCGGCAAAACACGGGAGAACAGTCAATGAAGAGATTCCTGACGGTCACAGTATTGGCGGCCATCCTAGCGTTGCCGTTCGGCGCGCAGGCCGCGAAAGACAGCCTGGTGCTGGGGATGCGGCTGGAGCCGCCGGCCCTCGACCCGACCATGGGTGCGGCGGCAGCGATCACCCAGATCACCCTGCTGAACGTTTACGAGGGGCTAACCCGGATCGATGAGAGCGGCAAGGTGCTGCCGCTCTTGGCCGAGAGCTGGACGGTTTCCGACGACGCCAAGACCTACACCTTCAAGCTGGTCCAGGGCGTCAAGTTCCATGATGGCTCGGATTTCGACTCTGCCGACGTCAAATTCACCTTCGAACGTAATGGCGGCAAGGACAGCACCAACAAGCGCAAAAAGAACTTTGCGGCCATGACGGTCACGGCACCTGATCCGCAGACGGTGGTGATTTCGCTGCAGAAGCCGCACGGCCTGATGCTGTTCGATCTGGCCCGTGCCTCGGCCGTGATTGTCGGGTCGGAAAGTGCCGCAACCAATGCCACCAATCCGGTCGGCACCGGACCCTACAAGTTCGACAAATGGGTCAAGGGCGATTCCGTAACCCTGGTCAAGAACCCGGACTATCGCAACGCCGCCAATGTCAAAATCAGCAGTGTCAAATTCCGCTTCATGGGTGACCCGTCGGCGCAGGTTTCCGCACTGATGGCCGGCGACGTGGACTATTTCCCGGGCATCAGCGCTCCGGAAATGCTGGAGCAGTTCAAGCAGAACCCGGACTTCCAGGTGCTGGAAGGGACCACCGAGGGCGAGACCATCCTGTCGACCAACAACAAACGGCCGCCGCTGGATGACGTGCGGGTCCGCCGGGCGATTGCTCACGCCATCAACCGCCAGGAAATCATCGACGGCGCCATGTATGGCTACGGCACGCCGATCGGCACCCATTTCGCGCCCCACAACCCGGCCTATGTCGACCTGACAGGTGCCTATCCCTATGACCCCGCCAAGGCCAAGGCCCTGCTGGCGGAGGCCGGCCAGAGCAATCTGACGGTGTCGCTGAAACTGCCGCCCCCGTCCTATGCGCGGCGTGGCGGTGAAATCATCGCGGCCCAACTCGCCAAGGCCGGGATCACGGCCAATATCGAGCAGGTCGAATGGGCGCAATGGCTGGACGTGGTCTATAAGAAGAAGAACTACGACCTGACCATCGTTAGCCATGTCGAGCCGATGGACATCGATATCTATGCGCGGGACAGCTACTATTTCCAATATGATAGTGCCGAGTTCCGGGACATTATCGACAAGGCCAATTCGGCGACCAACCCGGCCGACCAGAACAAATGGTATGCCGCTGCCCAGCGCAAGCTGAGCGAGGACGCGGTCAACGGCTTCCTGTTCCAGCTCGCCAAGGCTGGCGTCGCCCGCAAGGGCCTGCAGGGCACGTGGAAGAACTGGCCGATGTTCATCAACGATGTCGCGGCCATGTCCTGGGCCAATTGACGACTACCACCCCGGCAAATTCGGGACTTTTTCTGCAGCTATGGCCCGCCGGCAATCGCCGGCGGGCCAATGGCCCGAAAGGGCATCGAGATACTTGCGTTCGGCGCTGCTTTTCAGTAGTGTCGCGCACCTTCAGGCGGCGGCCCTGCCGCTACCCAATATGCGCCCGTAGCTCAGCTGGATAGAGCACCAGACTACGAATCTGGGGGTCGGGAGTTCGAATCTTCCCGGGCGCGCCATCCCATCCTACCTGTTGGGCAACCGTGCCGATCATTCGCGGCTGGACGTGGTGTGCCGCGTCGGGTTTCAAATTGGCGTGATCCCTTTGCTTGTTGCGAGCCAATATCAACAAAATAAACGTTCTGTTAACCCTTGGCCTTCAATAGGGAATGGATGGCCATCAGCTATTTGATAGACCGGGACAATCGGGTTGTGTTCACCCGAATTTCCGACATGCTCGATTGGCCGACACTGCGGCGTTATTTAAAGACCCTTGGCGAAGACCCGCAGTTTGACCCGCGTTTCCGGGCCTTGGTTGACATGACCGAGATGACGGGCACGTCCGTGGAGGCGGCGGAGGTCCGTCTGGCAGCCCATGATCAGCCCTATCACAAGGACAGCCGGCGGGCGTTCGTCGTTACAAATGACCTTGTGTACGGCATGTTGCGAATGTACGCCGTGTATTCGGAATCGCTGTTGTTCGAGGTTTCGATATTTCGCGATTTGCAGTCGGCATTGGACTGGCTGCCGTTGGATCGAACGCTCTACCAGCCGGCCGAACGCCGCCAGGCCGGCACTTGGCGGTCTGTTACCGTCAGGAGCCATGACCCGGTAGCGTGAAACGTCCGTCCGCGCCTGGCAACCCGCTAGCGCTGGCTGTCGGTTTGGTCCCCGGCCAGGCGTTCAAGCGAACCAACCACCTCGGCTAGGGCGGCCTGGGCCGCGCCGGTGGGTTCGGCTGCCGATTGCGGTGGCCTCTCCGGCGCCGGCGTGGCTTCCGCGGTCGGCGCAGCGCCGCCCCATTTCCGGATGATCAACGCCAGGTCACGGGTATCGATCGGTTTGGCCAGGAAGTCGGTCATACCGGCCGCGCGGCACAGTTCCCGCCCGCCGGTCATGGCATCGGCGGAAATCGCTATGATGGGCACCGTTGCCGATGGGGTGTCGAGACTTCTGATCTTTCGGGTCGCCTCCAGCCCGTCAATGCCCGGCATTCGGACATCCATCAGTACCAGGTCGTATACCTTCTGATCGATCGCTGCCAGCGCCTCCAGCCCATTGGCGACGACGTTCACATCATGTCCGAGTTTCTGGAGCAGGGTGGCGATGACCATTTGGTTGATGCGATTGTCTTCGGCCACCAGAATATTGAGGCGTTGTTTTGCGGCCCTGTCTGCCGAGCGCGACGACGTCGCCAGTGGATTGGTCGGCCCGGCCTCCAAACCGGCTGCTTTTGCAACGGCATGATAGAGGACGCTTTGCCCGACCGGCTGAATCAGCACGTGACTCGGACGGGCCGAAGCACGGGCTGTTGCGGTGGAATAGCCATATTGCCGGATCACCAGGATCGTGGTGTCCGCATAGTTGGGCTGATATTCACAGATCGTGTCGGCCCAGTCCGTACCGCTGGTGTCCAGGCGCCCTTCTTCCACCATGACGACCGAGAAGGGCTCGGCTTTCTGTTGTGCCTGGCTCAGCAGCTCGATGGCTTCGCCGATGCCGGCCGCCGAGACCACTTCGCAACCCCACATCTGTACTTGTTTTGCCATGGCAGCGCCGGCAGGTCGAGCATCGGCGGCGATCAGGACTTTGGCTCCGGTCAGCGGTTCCTTGGTTGCTTCGGCCTCGGTTTGGGCCGGTTGCACGGCCATCGTAAACCACAGGGTCGTGCCCGCGATCTGGTCGCTTGTCACACCGATTTCGCCACCCATGAGCTCCACCAGGCGTTTGGCCAGGGCCAGACCGAGTTCGCCCCCGCCATAAGCAGGGCCCGTCGCACCGCGCGGCCGGGTTGTCAGGTCGAAAAAATTCGCCTGGGCTTCCTCGGGGATACCGGTTCCGGTGTCGCGAACCGCGATTTCGACGATCTGGCGGTCGTCCCGGTCGCCGCGGTTGCGGATGTCCAGGGTTATGCCGCCCAGTTCCGTGTGCCGGAGCGACTCGCCGATCAATGTCGCGGTGACCTGTTCCAATCGCGCCTGGTCGCCCATGATCCTGCCCGGCACGTCCGGCGCCACGACGATCGCGAAATCCAGGTCGGCCGCTGAGGATTCCGCGGCTGCGTCCGCAACCACGCGCTCCATCGTGTCGATCAGGTCGAACGGCGATTCGGCGAGCTTGGCGGTTGCGGCATCCAACGACGAAAGGTCGAGAATCTGGCGAATCGCAGACAGCAGGACTTCGGCCGATTCATGGGCGTTTTCCGCGAATTGAAGTTGCTGATCGTTAAGCCCGGAATCCAGCAGAATTTCCAGCATTCCCAGGACACCGGTCAACGGCGTGCGGAATTCGTGGTTCATGATGGCCAGGAACTCGGACTTGAACGCACGCGCCGCCCGGGCGTCTTCCGCCTGGGTCTCCGCCAAACGCGTGGCGACCTTGACTTCGCACCTCGTGGCGTCGAGTTCTTTTTCGGCGGTGCGGCGTTCGATCACACGCCCCAGGATATTGCAGGCCAAGGCCGCCGCTTCGGCGATTTGCGGACTGAAATCGATCGGCGCAACGGCAAAAAACTCGATGACAGCCCTTACACGGCCGCCGATCAATACCGGCAAGGCAAAGGCGGTCCGGATGCCACAGGCTCGTGCGACGTCCGACCGTGGCGGGCTGAGGTCGAACCTCGGATCGGCAATCCACTCCGGCCGCCCGGTCGCCAAAACCCGACCGGGTAGGCCGTCATCTTTGGCAAAGGCCATGCTGCCGGTAGCGGCGATGAACGGCGCAAAATAGTGGCGTTCACTGGTCGACCAGATATTGGCCGATTGCAGTTTGCCGTCGTCCCGAAGCACAAGCATGTGGGCGATCGGCCACTGCAGCGCATCGCGCAGCCGATCCAGGCCCTTTTGCAGCGCGGCCTCGTCCAACTCAGACTGGCAGCCGATTTCGGTGAGGGCTTTCAGCAGGGACCGGTCGCGAACATGGTTCTGCAGCTCGCGTTGCTCGGCGATGGAGCCTGTGGCGTCGCGGTAGGCGTAGGCCATGCCGATGACCTGGTCCCGCGCATTGCGAATCTGATTGAAACTGGCTTCGACCGTAATCTGATGGCCGTCACTGTGTTGGCAGTCGAACTTCGCGCCCTCGACGGCACGGCCCTGGCGCGCTTCATCCTCGAAATACCGGAACTGCTCCAGGAAGTTTGGAGCAACCAACCTGGTTGGACTGTCGCCGAGAACTTCCTCACGCGCGTAGCCGAAAATCTTTTCTGCTGCGCGGTTCCAACTGATGATGCGGCCGTCTACACCGGCCGCGAATACAGCCATGGGACAGGTGTCAACAACCGCCCTATCGAACCGGGTGATCTGATCCAGCCGCCGCCGCAAGGGGCCGATCAATATCAACCAGATCAGTGGGGCCGATACGAAGGCCAGCAGACTTGCATCAAGCAGCGCGTGATAGAGGTTGGCATGGGTTTCCTGAATGAACAGGTGCAGCGCCAACATCACCAGGGCTTCCGACGCGAATACAATCGCCAGGATGGCTACTAGTGCCGTTGCAACAACCGTAGGCTTTGTCGAGACCTGCATCCGGTGCCCCAGAGCGCGCGAAGATGGTTCCGGCCTGAGCGACCGACGCCCAGAATGCCAAAGCGCGGTTAAGCATTGGTTGCGGATGAAGGGATTTGGGGCCTAAACCGCGGAGAAAAACGTCAAACTTCCAGCCATTCCTGGCGAATGGTCTCATTGCCGCGGAGTTCGTCCGGTGTGCCCTCGAAGACGATGTGACCGTGGCCCATGACCAGAACACGCTCGGAAATCTTCAAGGCGATGGTCAGTTTCTGTTCGACCAGCAGGATGGCGATGCCGCGCTTGGAGATCTCCTGCAGCAGGTCCGCCACTTGCTGGACCAGTTTGGGGGCCAGACCTTCCGTGGGCTCGTCGATCATGATCAGGTCGGGGTCACCCATCAGGGTCCGGCACATGGTCAGCATCTGCTGCTCGCCGCCGGAAATGACGCCGGCCTCGACATCGGCGCGCTCCAGAAGATTGGGGAACATCTCGAACATGTCGGCGATCTTCCAACGCCCCTCGCGCCGCGCGTGCTTCATGCCCAGTTGCAGGTTTTGGCGCACGGTTAGGGTCGGGAAGATATCGCGGTTCTCCGGCACGTAGCCCAGCCCATTGTGGGCGATCTCATGGGCCTTCAAACCAGCGATTTCATTGCCCTTGAATTTGATCGACCCGACCGGTGGCACATCGCCCATGATCGCCTTGCAGGTGGTCGAGCGGCCAACCCCGTTGCGGCCCAACAGGCTGACGATCTCGCCTTCGCCCACCTGGAACGAAACCCCTTGCAGGATATGGCTCTTGCCGTAATAGGCGTTCAGATCGGTGACTTGCAGCATCGCCTAGTCCACTTCTTCGCCCAGATAGGCTTCCCGCACCGCCGCGTTGCCTCGAATTTCGTCGGGTGTTCCGGTGGCGATGATCTCGCCATAGACCAGAACGGAAATCCGGTCGGCCAGTCCGAAGACCACGCTCATATCATGTTCGACCATGACCAGGGTGCGGCCGGTGGTCACCCGGCGGATCAGTTCGACCGCCTGTTCGGTTTCCGAATGGCTCATGCCGGCGGTGGGTTCGTCCAGGATGATGACGTCGGCGCCGCCGGCGATGGTGATGCCGATTTCCAGGGCCCGTTGTTCGGCATAGGTCAGCACGCCGGCCGGGATATCGACCCGCGCAGTCATGGAGATGTCTTCCAACACCTCCCAGGTCCGTTGGTTGGCGTCGGCCAACTTGTCGACATTGTGCCAAAAGGAATAGCGATAGCCCATCGCCCACAGAACCCCGCACCGGACATTTTCGAACACGCTCATTCGGGGGAAGATGTTGGTGACCTGGAAGCTGCGGCTGAGGCCCAACCGGTTGATTTCGAACGGCGCCAGGCCGTCGATCTGTTGCCCGCGCAGTTCGATGCGTCCGCCGCTCAAACCATATTTTCCGGTGACCAGATTGTAGAGCGTCGACTTGCCGGCCCCGTTGGGACCGATGACCGCATGCCGCTCCCCCTCGGCGATTGCCAGGTTGACTCCACGGATGATCTGGGTGGCCCCAAAGCTCTTGTGGACGTCGATGAGTTCGATGGCGGTGCTCATTCCGGCCCCCGCGAAAAGGCGATCTGGCTAGCCTGCTCCCAGGCCGAGACAACAGTGGGTGCCAGCTTGCGGGCGGCCAGGAATCCGCCGACGGAAAGGCCCCCGAACACGATCCATGGGATCGGGCTATCGACGTTCAGGGTCATGAAGAACAGGTCCTTTTCGACCTCACCGACGCCCCTGGCGCTGACGAAATGCAGAAGCTCCAGCAGCCCGATGACGCCAATGGCGCTGGCTACCGTTGGCAGTGCCATCAACGCGTAGGGGCGGCCCAGGGACCCCAACTGTTTGGCCCGGTGCAAAGGCAGGTGCATCATGATCAGACCGGTCAAGCCGGCCGGTGCATACATCACCGTGGCGACGAATACCATGCCGACATACAAGGCCCAGATTTCGGTGTAGTTGGACAGCAGGGTCTGCAGCAGGGTGTAGACAATGGCGCCGACGATTGGCCCGGCGAAGAAGCCGACACCGCCGATATAGGCCTGCAACAAAACGACACCGGACGTGATCAGGTTGACCGTTTCCTCGGTGACGATCTCGTAGTTGATCGCAAACAGTGCACCGGCGATGCCGGCAAAGAACCCTGCGCCGCAGAACGACAGGAACCGCACATGTTTTTGGGAATAGCCGACAAACTCGGCCCGTTCGGGATTGTCGCGTACCGCATTGGCCAGCCGTCCGACCGGGGTTCGCGAAAACCGGTACATCAGCCAGACCGACAGCAGCATCCAGGCGCCGATCATGTAGTAGACCTCGATCTCGGGCGCGAAATCGAGGCCAAAAAACGGCGTGGTTTCGGTCCGGTCGGCGGTGATGCCTTCCTCGCCGCCCGAGAATTTGACGAAAATCAACGACGACGCCGCGATCATCTCGCCGATCCCCAGCGAAATCATGGCAAAAACGGTTCCGGCCCGGTTGGTCGAAAAGCTGCCGAATATGATCCCAAAGCACAAGCCGGCCAGGCCACCGATGATCGGCACCAAGGGCAATGGGATCGGCAACAGGCCGTCGGCCACCAGATTGATCAGGTGGATCGCGAAATAGCCGCCCAGGCCGAAATAGACCGCGTGCCCGAACGACAGCATGCCGCCCTGGCCCAGCAGCATGTTGTAGGACACCGTGAAGATGATCATGATGCCCATCTGGTTCAGAACGGCGATGGCGACGCCCGACCGGGCGACCTGCGGCAGCAGGATGACAATCAGGATGGCGATCAGCCAGATCGCATGGCGGCGCAGAAAGGGGCCCCCATTGCGGGCCGTCATTTGACGAGTGGTATCGGTCATACTTCGCGCGTCCCGAACAGGCCGGTCGGCCGGAAGATCAATATCAGCACCAGCAACAGATAGGGCAGAATGGGCCCGATTTGGGCCACGGTCAGGGAGTAGAGGTCGCTCAGCGCGCTCTCCACATCAATCGCCATGCCGAAGCTGAGGAACAGGTCGTTCAAGGAGTAGTCGACGGCGACGGCGAAGGTCTGCAACATGCCAATCAGCAGCGACGCCACGAAGGCGCCGATCAGCGAGCCCAGCCCACCAACCACAATGACCACGAAAACAATGCTGCCCAACACCGCCGCCATGCCGGGGAAGGTTCCCAGCACCGGTCCGGCGATCACGCCGGCCAGACCGGCCAGGCCGGACCCGACCCCGAAGACACCCATGAAGACCAGCGGCACGTTGTGGCCCAGCATGGCCACCTGTCCCGGGTGGGTGATCGCGGCCTGGATGATCAGCCCAACCCGCGAGCGGGTCAGTACCAGCAGCAGCGCGATGAAGATGCCGATCGAAATCAGCAGCATGAAGGCCTTGTAGGCGGGAAAATCAGTGCCCCACAGCGTGAACAGGGGAAAGGTCAGGATTTCAGGCTCGCGGTAATCCAGGTTGTTCTTGCCCCAGATGAACTGAACGAACTCCTCGATCAGGAAGGCGATGCCGAAGGTGAAGATCAGTTCCGCGACGTGACCGTATTTGTGGACATGGCGCAAGCCGTATCGTTCGATCAGGGCGCCGACAATGCCGGCCAACACCGGTGCAATGACCAGACCGGGCCAGAACCCGACCACAGTGCTGATCGAGTAGGCGAAATAGGCGCCTAGCATGTAGATGCTGGCATGCGCGAAATTCAGGACCCCCATCATCGAGAAGATCAGGGTCAGGCCGCTCGACAGCATGAATAGTAGCAGGCCGTAGACCAGGCCGTTGAGCAGGGAAAAGATGATCAGTTCAGCCACGACGTGGACGGCTCCGGAACGGCAAAATCGATTGGGTTATTTCAGCCCGCACCACCCGCCCGGAATCAGAGGAACGACGCCGGGCGGGGAATTTGGCGGATTGCGCCGCTTACGGGCGCTTCATCTTGCAGGTTGTCGGGGTCGATGCATTTTCCGCAGATACGGTGTTTTCGGTGAAGAGGCCGTAACCGGAATTGTCGCCGTCGATCACGATGTTCTGGTCGGTGTGGACCATGATCCTGATCGGCATCTGCAACTGGTGATCGGACGCCCGCATCTTGACTTTGTCACCCCAGTAGGTCGTGAACTCCATGCCTTCCAGGGCCGCCGCGACCTTGGCGGGATCGGTTGATCCGGCCTTGTTGATGGCCGCCGCAGCCATGCGCAGGGCATTGGAAATCCTGGACTGGGTAAAGTCCTCGTTGGGGTGCTTGGCCTTGAAGCGCTTGTTGATATCCAGCCATTCGTCGGTGATCGGAGGGTTCGCGGCACCCTCGGAAACCAGCCGGACTTGCCCAACGCCACCTTTGCCTATCGCCTTGGTGATTCCGTTATAGGCCGCGTAGTAGGTGTAGAACGGGATGTTGAGGCCGGCGTCGCTGGCTGCTTTGGCCAAGTTGAGCATGTCGGCCCCCCAATTGCCGGTGATCACGGCTTGGGCGCCCGACGCCTTGATCTTGGCAATATAGGGCGAGAAGTCCTTGACCTTGCCGATCGGGTGCAACTCGTTGCCGACGATTTTCAGATCAGGGCGTTTTTCACCCAGGTAACGTACGGCCGCGGCGGCGACGGCCTTGCCGAAGGAATAGTCCTGCCCGATCAGGTAAATCGCCTTCATGGCCTTGTCGGCGGCGATGACGTCGGTCAAGGCGTTCATCTTCATGTCGGCGTTGGCGTCGATCCGGAAGTGCCAGTAGTTGCACTTTTCATTGGTCAGCTTGGGGTCGACCGCGGAATAGTTGATGTACAGGATGCGCTTGTCGGGATTGCGCTTGTTGTGCTTCTTGATGGCATCGGTCAAGGCGTTCGCCACGCCCGACGAGTTGCCTTGGAACACGAATTGGATGCCTTCGGCGATCACCCGCTTCAGCTGAATCAGGCTTTCCTTAGGCGAGATCTTGTTGTCGAAGCCAACCACCTCAAGGTTCTTGCCCAGAACGCCGCCCGCTTTGTTGATTTCCTCGGCGATGAATTGGTACTGCTTCAAACCGCTGGAACCGACGGCGGCAAACGGACCCGACAGCGGATCGATATAGGCGACCCGAATCGTATCGGCGGCGTTTGCGGTGGTTGCAACGGCGGCGGTCAGCGCGGCAGCCGAAACCAGGCCGATGGCCGAAGTTTTCCAAAGTGACATGTATTCCTCCCATTTGGTGGGGCCTTTGATGGTTGACGCCGGGCCTGGACCCGGCGAATTTGCCCCTTGGTGGCGCAATTATTGCGCACATCGGAAGTCGTACGCAAGCTCAGCGAATTTTTGGCAGGTTAAAGAGCCGCCGGCGCGCGGCACGGCGGGGCCGGCTCTTGGGCCTGAAGATAGCGTGTAGGGAAGCGGGGTAGGGTGAATGGACAAGTGAGAGACCAAACGGCGGTTCGTATCTCGACGGGCGAATGGCTCGCCCTGTCGGCGGCAGCGTCGCTTGGCCTGACCACCACCTTGGCACGGCTGAGCTATGATGGCGGCACCGCGCCGATGACGGTTCTGTTCCTGCGCGGTTTGGCGGCGGCGCTCTTGGTCGCGTATATTCTGTCGCGGCGTGGTATTTCGCTCCGCCCGGCGCGGCCGGCCTGGGCGAGCCTGCTGAGCGTCGGCCTGGCTTCGGCGGGGGTCAGCATCGGCCTGTTAGGGTCGGTGTTTTTTATCCCCGTCAGCCTGGCGATCGTGATTTTTTACATCTTCCCCCTGATCGTTGCCGGTCTGGCGCCGCTGTTGGAAGGGACCCGTCTGGGCTGGCGGCAGAAACTCGCGTTTCCCATGGCCTTTTGTGGGCTTGCCATGGCTCTGGCTCCGGCGGTCGATGTTATCGATTGGCGGGGCCTGGCGCTGGCGCTGGGGGCGGCGGCTTCGTCGGTGGCCTTGTTTTTCAGCGGCATGCGGGCCATGCGCCACGTCAAGCCGTTGATGGTCACCTTTTCCGCCAATGTGGTCAGCCTGCCGATTTTTGTCGTCGCCGCGATGTTGCTCGGCAGTTGGGCCTTGCCTCACACCCCGCTCGGCTGGACCGGTCTTGCCGGCGGGGTTGTCTGCTTCGCCGTTGCGTTGATCCTGCAATTCGCCGCCATGGCACGGATCGGTTCCGCCCGGACCGCACTTCTGTTCAATATCGAACCACTGATCGCCCTGGCGGCGGCGGCCGTGATCCTGGGCGAGCGATTGGGCGTGGTGCAGTATGTCGGCGGAGGCTTGGTGATGGCGGCGTTGCTCCTGGCGGCGCCGCAGGCCGAAACCCGGGTTGGTCCGGCTTAGGCCAAT
Source organism: uncultured Sneathiellales bacterium (assembly GCA_964344385.1). Taxonomy (GTDB): domain Bacteria; phylum Pseudomonadota; class Alphaproteobacteria; order CAYFNG01; family CAYFNG01; genus CAYFNG01. Next base: position 394,339 of record CAYFNG010000001.1, on the reverse strand, counting down.
AACAGGTCGTCGATCGCCTCCTGCTCGAGAACCTGGTCGCTGCCGTGGATGATGGCGCTGGACACGTCGATCAGTTTCTGCAGGCCGCGTGATGCCGCGCGCGCGGTGATGAACGCGGCTTCCTCGTCGCCCTCGGACAACTGGGTCTCGATCTTGGCAATGGCCAGTTCGACCAAATGGTTCATGCGCTGGGTGTTGGCGTCGAACGGGCCGCGATATTCGGCCGGTGAATGTTCATAGGCCTCGATTGCCAGTTCCTTGTCCGAAAAGCTGCTGTCGCGGAAATGCTCGGCGTAGCTCTTGGGCTGCCATTCCTTGGCGTCCTCAAGGATCTCCGGCATGTCCGGAACCATCTCGATCAGCATGACGATCTCGTTGAAATGGTTCAGATAGTCGGTCGCCAACAGAGTTTGGGGACTGATGTTCTTGTCCTGGACGATTTCGCTCAGCCGCGTGTATTCCGCCGATGTCGCCAAGCTCTGGTCGGCCGGTGTGTTGCTGGCGATGGCGGTCAATTCGTTCATGGGCCGAATAGAATCGCATTCGATCGGCTTGGGGGTTCCAGGTTTCAGCCGATCCTCGAACTGGAACCCTAGGATCAATAGGCAATAAAATGGTTAATCTTCGAAAATTTTTGTAACACGTCCAAAATCCGCCTAATTTCTGGCCTATCCGCCGACTGGGGCGTAGGCTGATCTTTGGGTTGATCGAGTAGCCGGTCCTGTGGGAAGGCGCAACGTCGCTTCGTACGCCTTGGGGAAGGGGAAACTCATGCATTTGAAATCGGTGTTTTGGCTGATCATCGTGGTTTGGCTGGCGGGTGGCGGACCCGCGATCGCGGCGGACGGCGATACCTACGAACAGAATGACATTCTGAAAGCGGCAAACGACTTTTTCGGCGAAACGACTGAAGGTCTGGCCAAGGTGATCGAGAAGGTCTTTGACGAAATGGGGAAACCCAATGCCTATATTGCGGGCGAAGAGGTCAGCGGCGCCATCGGCGTGGGCCTGCGCTACGGCAAGGGCATGCTGCAGCGCAAGGCGGGCGGGGGCCGCCAGGTCTTCTGGCAGGGGCCATCGATCGGCTGGGACCTGGGCGGCAACGCGTCCAACGTCTTTGTCCTGGTCTATCACCTTGGCGCCACCGAGGAATTGTTCCAGCGTATTCCCGGGGTCGAGGGCACCTATTATTTCGTCGCCGGAGTGGGGGTTAATTACCAACAGGCGGGCGACCTCATCCTGGCGCCGATCCGTATCGGCGTCGGTCTGCGGGCCGGTGCCAATGTTGGCTATCTGCACTATGGGCGCGAGCATTCCTGGATTCCGTTCTGACCCGACGCAGCCGGAAATCCGCGAACAATTCCCACCATTTCCCAAACCGGGCTGGTCGCCGGAACTTTCCCTGGGCGGTTTGCCGGTTCGCCACCATCAGGCTGATGTGATCGTAATAAGGTCCCATGACGGGGACACTAACTGACCTCTCCTGACATCATGCCGTCAGCAGGAATGGGCTATGGTCGGGACAACTGCCAGCCTGTGTCAGGAGAAGGGTCAAAACCGATGCGCCGTGCCGATCGCCTGTTCTCGATCATCCAGTTCCTGCGCCGCCACAAGCTGGCCCGGGCCCGGGACCTGGCTGAAAAACTCGAAGTGTCCGAGCGCACCATCTACCGCGACATCCGGGATCTGGTGGCCAGCGGCGTGCCGATCGACGGCGAAGCCGGCGTGGGCTACATGCTGCGGGACGGCTTCCACCTGCCGCCCTTGATGCTCGACGAGGACGAGGTCGAGGCACTGGTGCTGGGCGCCCGGATCGTCGAAAGCTGGACCGACCCCGCGCTGGCCGAAGCGGCTTCGAACCTGATCGCCAAGGTGGAGGCGGTTCTGCCGGCGCGGCTCAGGCGCACCATGGGCGAGACCGCCCTGCGTGCGCCGGCCGACCATTACGCCGAACCGATCGAAGTCGAGCTGGCGCCGCTCAGGGACGCGCTGCGGCGACGCAACAAGCTCAGTTTCGGCTATCGCGACGCCGGCGGCAGCCAGACCCGGCGCCAGGTGCGGCCGCTAGCGCTCTCGTTCTACGGCCCGGTCTGGCTACTGTCGGCCTGGTGCGAACTGCGCCAGGACTTCCGTTCCTTCCGCCTTGACCGGATTTCCGGCCTCGACGTCCTGCCCGACACCTTCCACCCCGAACCCGGCAAGACGTTGGAGGACTTCCTCGACCGCGATGGGGGTTGATGGACAGAGAGGAGGCGATTGTTTGAGAATTTGAACATTGTTTATTTTTTTGAATTAAATTACTGTTCCTGCTGTCAGAAGCAGGGAGAATAGCATGTCGGAACCCATCGTCAGCTATCAGTCCGAAGGTCGGATCGCCACGATCACCTTGAACCGGCCCGACCGGCTGAACGCCATCACCATGGACACGCCGCGGCTGATCGCCGAGGCGGTGCAGCGGGCCAATGACGATGACGGGATACACGTGGTCATTCTGACCGGGGCGGGGCGGGCCTTCAGTTCGGGTTACGACCTGCAGGAATTCGCCGAGGCCAAGGGCCCCAATGTCGGGGTTCAGGAGATGCCCTGGGATCCGATGATCGACTTCAAGATGATGAAGGGCAATACCGACAATTTCATGTCGCTGTGGCGCAGCTACAAGCCGGTAATCGCCAAGGTGCGTGGCTTTGCGGTCGCCGGCGGCAGCGACATCGCGCTCAGTTGCGACCTGGTGGTGATGGCCGAGGACGCCAGGATCGGCTATCCCCCGGCCCGGGTCTGGGGCTGTCCGACCACCGCCATGTGGGTCTATCGCCTGGGTGCGGAGCGGGCCAAGCGGATGCTGCTGACCGGAGATCTGATTTCGGGCCAGGAGGCGGTCGCCATGGGCCTGGTGATGGAAGCCGTACCTGAGGCGGAGCTCGATGCCCGGGTTCAGGAAATCGCCGAGCGCATGGCCGGGGTGCCGAAGAACCAGTTGATGATGCAGAAGCTGATGATCAACCAGGCCTTCGACAATATGGGCCTGGCCTCGACCCAGATGACCGCCACCCTGTTCGACGGCATCACCCGCCACAGCCCGGAAGGCATGTGGTTCAAGCACCGGGCCGAGGAGGTCGGGTTCAAACAGGCGGTCAGGGAGCGCGACAGCGGCGAGCCGATCGGCGAGACCTATCCGCGCAACCGTTGACCATGTCGGGCCGACCCGCCAGCGACCGCCGACAGGCGGTTCACGACTTCAAACGCGAACAGATCCTGGCCGCCGCCCGCCAGGTCTTTGCCGACCAGGGCCTGGAGGCGGTGACGATGCGCGGCATCGCCGATGCCGCCGGCTATACCCCCGGTGCCCTGTACGCCTATTACCCGGGCAAGGAGGAACTGTACGGCGACATGCTGGCCGCCTCGTTGTCCCGGCTGGGCCAGGTCATTCGCCAGGCGATCGATCATGCGGAAACCAAGGCGGGCCGCGTTGCGGCGGGTTTGCGTGGCTTTCACGACTACTACCGTTCGCATCCGGATGAGTTGGCGCTGGGGCTTTACCTGTTCCAGGGCGGTCGCCGCGGCCTGACCCGGGAATTGGACCGGGTGCTGAATGGCAAGCTGATCGCGGTTCTCAGTCACATTGCCGGCGCGGTGGCCGAGGCCTATCGGCTGGATCCTCCGGCGGCCAATCTGGAAACCGTCGGTGCTGTCTCGCAGGTTTGCGGAATCCTGTTGCTCGAAGCCAGCGGCCGGCTCAAACTGCTCGGCTTCGAGGGCGACGCCTTGGCCGATCACATGATCGCCACGATGGATGCCAGGTTGCGGGTTTGAGTGGAGGCGTTGGGTGATCGAGACGTTTCGCGGGATGGTCCAGGCTTGGGAATGTGACCATCTCGGCCATATGAACTTCCAATTCTATGCGGCCAAGATCTCCGATGCGGGGCTGGTCACGATGCATGCCCTGGGCGTGACGCCCAGCCATATCCGGCAGCTGATTTCGGCGCTGGCGGTGGTGGATGAGCACAGCCAGTACAAGCGGGAACTGCTGGCCGGCGACGTGATCAAGGTCGAGACAGGCGTCGTCGCCATCGGCAACAGCAGCGTCACCCTGCGCCACGTGATGAGCGATTGCGCAACCGGTGACGAAGTGATGCGCTCGACCGTGGTTTGCGTCCATATGGACCTGACCAAGCGCCGCTCCGCCCCGATGCCGGATTGGCTTAAGACCCGGGCCGGTGAACTGCTGATCGCCGGGGATTAGTCGATGAGCGCGAATTCAAAACTATTGGATACCTATCTCGGCACGGTCGACGCCTGGGAATGCGACAATATGGGGCACATGAACGTGCGCTTCTATATCGCGCGGTTCGGTCAGGCGACCGGACAGTTCGCCAATGCCATCGGCCTTGCGCCCGGCCGGCAACGCGGTGAAAGGCTGGCCCTGGCCGCCCTGGAATCGCGGATCCTCTTCCAACGCGAGGCCCATGCCGGCGACGTTCTGCGAATGCGGACCGGTCTGCGCGATCTGTCCAGCAAGACCGCGCTGATGTGTCACCAATTGCTGAACATCGAAAGCGGCGTGGTAGCGGCAAGCAGCGAGACCACGGTGGCCCTGTTCGACCTGGCGGCGCGGAAGGTGCGGCCCTGGGCCGGGGATTTGCGGTCCAGTTTGGAACGACTGCGTGACCCCTGTGTCGAAATCCCGGAGCCGCGGGACCTGGAAACCAAGCCGATCCCGATGACGCCCGTAGCCGGCATGTTCGAAACCAACCGCAGCGCGGTCAATTCCTGGGAAATCGATCATTTGGGTCATATGAGTGCTGAATTCTACATCACGCGGTTCAGCGACGCGGCCAATCATTTGCTGTCACGGCTTGGGGTTTCCGCCGGGCAGTTGCGCGACCGCAACTGGGGCATGGCGGCGCTGGATTATCGCCTGCGGTTCCTGCGCGAGCTGTCGGCCGGCGACAGCATCGTGGTCCGCAGCGCCATGCACGACGTCGGGCGCAAGGTCTATCGGTTTTTTCATCATCTGTGCGATGTCGATACCGGCGAAGTCGTGACGACGCTGGAAGTTGCCGGCCTGTTTTTCGACAAATCAACCCGCAAGAGTTTCGATCTGCCGCCTGAGATCCGTGCCAGGGCGGAAGGCCTGCTGGTTGAATGGTCAGAGTGATGCCGATGTGTGTGTTCCGGGTGACAGTGGCTTGACGAAACCGCGACGGCGCCTTAATTGTGCCCAGCCGGCAGGCCAAGGTTATGGAACCTATCGGGTTTTCCGCTAAACTGTCGGGCAGGGCAGACGGACGACGGTCGATGACTATCAGAACCGCGAAATTTCAGATCGGCGATATCGTGAAGCACCGGTTTTTCCCGTTTCGCGGCGTGATTTTCGATGTCGATCCGGTGTTTTCCAACACCGAGGAGTGGTGGCAGTCGATACCGGAAGATGTTCGCCCGGCCAAGGACCAGCCCTACTATCACCTGTTCGCGGAAAACTCCGAAACCACTTATATCGCTTACGTCTCAGAGCAGAACCTGTTGTCCGACGAAACCCGGCAGCCGGTCACCCATCCCGAAATCGACTCGGTGTTTGCCGGGATCGAGGGCGGCCGCTACGTGCTGCGCGACGATCAGGACAAGGTCCAGCACAACTGATCGAAAGCCACGCCCGGTTTGAACCCCGGGGTTCCGGCCGGGCAACCTGGGCATTGCAGAAACGGAAAGGCCGGGTCCTTTCCAGACCCGGCCCATCTCAAATTCCGAATCTTTGCGCGTGTCAGGCGGCCGAGGCCGATGCCACGGTCTTTTCCTTCAAGCGTTTCAACAGCAGGTCCAACCGGCCACCGCCGGCGCTGATCAGAGACTGGAACTCGGACCGTTGGGTCAGCACCATGCTGACGCCTTCGACGACGACGTCGATGATCCGGTCACGCCCTTTGATGCAGCGAACCCGCCAATCGACCCGCGTGTTCTGGCCGTTGGCGCGTTCGAACACACTGGAAACCATGGTGTCCTTTTCGTTCAGCGCCTTGCTGCCGGTCACTTCCATGCGGAATTCCGTCAGCTGATTGATGCGGTTGGCATAGGAGCTGACGATGAAATCGCCAAAAACCGAAATATATTCCTGCCTTTGGCTGTCGTTGGCACGGCGCCAGTGGCGGCCCAGCACCAGTTTGCTGACCATCTTGACGTCGAAGGTGTCCATGAACAGTTGATTGAACCCGCTAACCTTTTCGGCATCCGTCAAAGACAGGTCCGCCGACAACAGAAAAGCGGTCTCGCCCAGGCGCTTCACCAGGCGAGTTGCGTTGTCTGAGTCGGCTGCAAAAGCGGATGCACCGACCCCAATTCCCAAAGCGACCGCAAACAGCCGCAACAACCAGCGAAAACGAGCCATCATTCGTCTCCCCAGCTTCTCAACCGGTTTTTTTGTTGCCACTGAATTACGCGAAACACCCGATATCACGTACCTCAGTGCCACACCTTGTTTGGTTGGGCAACCCCACCCCAAAACGCGTTAACCTTACTTCAACCGACGCGTTCCCATCCTGGGACGGTGTTCACCAGCATTTGTCGCTGTTTTTAGCGACCCGAAATAACTAGCCTTACACTATGTTGGAAATATGACACGCTTTGTGTTTTTTGATAATTTTGCCTAGTCCACCCGTTCAGGGTGGCAATTAAGGTTAATTACCTGATTCGTAGGCGAATCGTTTGGAAGGGGAGGGTCCGGCAGGCCGGTGGCACGATGGATGGGCTGCCGATATCAACACCGATACCTGTAAGCTTGAAAGATTATAGGGAATCCAGATTTGCAACTATGTGTGGAGAAACCGACCCGACGGCCGGTCATCCTATAGCGTTGCCACGGGTTGGACCCAGACCGACTGTTATCCCTTGGCGGAAATCGGATCGGTGTCCGAGACTTCCCGTTCGACACGGGCCAGAATATCGCGGATGTCCTTTGGCCCCTGGTCAGGTTCTCCTGCTTCGCCGTCGGCGGCAAGTGTTTCGGCTTTTTGAACCGCCAAGCGGCGGTCCTCTTCGTCACCGATCGCCACGTCGTCATCGTTTGCGTCATCGACAATCAGCAAGTCTTCGTCGCCGCCGTCGCTCAGGGGTTCGGATTGGGCGGCGGGGTCGTCGAGCATTAGCATTTCTTCAATCTCAGTGCTCGACAGGCCCTTGGGCTGCGTCTCGTCGGGATCGTCGATCAGCAGCACATCTTCGTCTTCACCGTCGTCGACTTCCAGCGTCTGGTCCAGGGCGCTGTCCATCTCCAGGTTCACCTCGTCCGCCGACGCGGCTTCCGCCGTGGATACCAGATCGTCGCTCACCGCCAGCGTCTCGTCGTCAACCACCAGCAATTCAGATTCGTCGCCGTCCGTCGGCGAAATCTCCTCTGCCTCGCCAACCAATAATACATCGTCGTCGTCCCGGCTCGCAGCGACCGGTGCGTCGGTCGCCACCGGTTCCCCCGGCGAGGCTGGTGTTGGCACCTTGCCGAAGCCGTTGGCAAGGTCGCGTATCCGGGATTCGCTCTCGGCGTTCTGTTCCAGGGTGCCGTCGATCACCGACAGGAGGTGCTGCAACAGCCCGACCAGCTCGGCGTTTTCGGCTTCCAAAAGCTGGACCCTGTTAGAGGCTTCCGCCAGCTCATCGCGGTGACGCGAAAGCTCTGTTTCGACCGCCGCGTGACGCTGCTCGATCGTGGTTAGCATCGCCATCAAGGTTTCGTGGTTGCCCTGGCGGCCGCTCTCTGCCTGCTTCAGCGCCGCCTCTGCCGTCTCGACGCGATCGCGCAACTCGTTGATATCGGTGTTCATCGGATCGACCCCAACTGCCTCTTCCCCCGACCCTAGTGTGTGGCAGTTTAAATAGTTTTAATCGTGATGTCCTGTTCCACCGCCGGGTTTAGATTTCCCAGGTCGCCAAAGTTGCGAAGCGGTCGGCGATAAAATCGATAAACACCCGTACCTTAGGCTCCAGGTGCCGGCGGTGCGGATAGACCAGGTGGATGGCGCTGGCACGCGCCGGTTGGCAGCCGGGCAGCAACATTTTCAGCCGTCCGTCGCGAATCGCGTTTCCCACCATGAAGTCCGGCACCACAGAAATTCCCAGGCCGGCGATGGCCGCTTCACACATGACCTGACCGTTATTGGCGACCAGGTCACCATGAACCTCGACGGTCACGACACCGTCGGGAGTGCGGATTCGCAAGGCACTCGGGTTATCCGCTAACGAATAGCGCAGGAAATTGTGGTTCTTGAGGTCGGCCGGATTATCCGGGGTGCCATGGCGGTCCAAATAGGCAGGGGCGGCAACCAGGAACATTTTGTTTTCGGCCAGTTGCCGGCTGATCAGGCTGGAATCCGGCAAATCGCCGATCCGTAGGGCCACGTCGAAGCCTTCGTCGACCAGATCGACGAACCGGTCGCTGAGGCTGAGGTCGACCTCCAGTTCGGGAAAGCGGACAAGGAAATCGGCGAGTATCGGGCCGAGATACATGGTTCCGAAGGTCATCGGTGCGCTCAGCCTGAGGCGCCCTCGGGGCTCGGATTGGGTTCGCGATGCGGCTTCGCGGGCTTGACGGGCCTCTTCCAGCATCGCCAGGCAATGCCGATGTACCAGCCTGCCGGTCTCGGTCAAGGAAAGCCGGCGGGTGGTGCGGTTCAGCAACCGGGCCCCCAGCCCGTCCTCCAGACGGCTGACCTGCTTGCTGGCTGCGGATTTCGAGATCCCCAGCTGTTGCGCCGCGGCTGAAAAACTGCCGGCATCGACCACTTTGGCAAACACCGCCATGGCGCCCAAATCATCCATATCGACCTCCAAGTGACACCGGCCTGCAGATCACCCGATTTGATTGTGCGCGTTTTGGAAACAATTTTGTTCCAATTCGGTTAATTGTCTACGAAAAATGAGGAATTATCTTTTGCAGCGACAGGAGACATCTTTTTTGAATGAGGGTTAGAAGAATGGAACAGATCGAACGTTACGGGCCGGTTGCCGGCCGCGTGTTACTGGCGCTGATCTTCGTGTTCAGCGGCTTTGGCAAGATACCCGGTTGGGAAGGCACGGCCGGCTACATGGCGTCGAAGGGATTGCCGATGGTCTCTCTCCTTTTGACGCTGACCATCGCCGTCGAGGTGTTGGGTGGTCTGGCGATTATGGTCGGGTGGTTTGCCCGGCCGGCGGCGCTGGCACTGATCGGCTTTACCGTGCTGGCGAGCCTGATCTTCCACAATTTCTGGGCGGTGGACGAAGCCGCTCGGCAGATTCAGATGATCATGTTCATGAAGAATTTGAGCATCATCGGCGGACTGCTACTGGTTGCCGCCATGGGACCGGGGCCGGTCAGCGTGGCCGCCCGCAAACTGCAGACAGCATAAGGAACACGATCATGGGCTTGCTGGTTGACGGGATTTGGCAGGACCGGTGGTACGACACCAAGACCACCAATGGCCGCTTCATTCGCTCCGAGTCCCAATTCCGGAACGCGGTTGAAGCGGACGCCGGGGCGGATTTCCCGGCGGAATCCGGTCGCTACCATCTCTACGTCAGCCACGCCTGCCCCTGGGCTCACCGGACGGTCATCTTCCGCAAATTGAAGCGGTTGGAGGACGTCATCTCGCTGTCCGTCGTCGACCATTTCATGGGCAACCAGGGTTGGCATTTCTCCGAGAACCCCGGCGCCATTCCGGATTCGGTCAACGGCGCCCGGTATCTGCACCAGATCTACACCAAGGCCCAATCCGATTATTCGGGGCGTGTCACCGTGCCGGTACTGTGGGACAAGAAACTTGGTACCATCGTCAGCAACGAATCATCGGAAATCATCCGGTATTTCAATTCGGCCTTCGACGCCTTTGGCGACGCCGCGGTCGACTTCTATCCGGCCGATCTCGCGGCTGACATCGACGCCGTCAATGCCGAGGTCTACGACCGGGTCAACAACGGCGTCTACAAATGCGGTTTCGCCACCACCCAGGAGGCCTATGACGAGGCAGTCACCGCCCTGTTCAGCTGCCTCGATCGGTTGGAAGGCCGCCTGGCGCAGCAGCGTTACCTGGTCGGGGACAGGCTCACGGAAGCGGATTGGCGCCTGTTCACCACCCTGGTGCGGTTCGATGCGGTCTATGTCGGGCACTTCAAATGCAATCTCAGGCGGATTGCCGACTATCCCAATCTCGGCAACTACCTGAAGGATTTGTACCAGGTGCCGGGCGTGGCCGAGACGGTGGTCATGGACCATATCAAGCGCCACTACTACCAGAGCCACACCAGCGTCAACCCGACCGGCGTGGTCCCGCTGGGGCCGGACCAGGACCTGATGGACCCCCACGATCGGGATCGTTTCGCAAGTCTCGGCTAGGAGAACCCAGATGCCGCAAATGCCCGCACTGTTCGTCAGCCACGGCGCGCCGACCCTGGTGGTCGAGCGGGACGACGAGACCCACAAGTTCCTGCTGCGCCTTGCCGATCAGGTCCCGCGACCCAAGGCCATATTGTGCATCAGCGCCCATTGGGAAGCAGCCCGGCCGAAAGTCACCGCCAATGCGCGGCCCGAGACGATCTATGACTTCTATGGGTTTCCCGAACCGCTATACAATCTGACTTATCCGGCGCCCGGCGCCCCGGATTTGGCGGAACGGGTTGCGGCATTGTTGGACGGTGCCGGTTTTGCACCGGTGGTCGACCAGGACCGCGGCCTCGACCACGGTGCCTGGATACCCCTGTACCTGGCCTATCCGGACGCATCCGTGCCGGTGGTTCAGCTTTCCCTGCTCAGCGACTTCGACCCCGGACGTCACTTGGCCATGGGGCGGGTCCTGGCGCCGCTCAGGGATGAAGGTGTGTTGATCCTGGCCAGCGGCAGCGTCACCCATAATCTGGCCGATGCCTTTGCGGTGATGCGGACCGGTGGCGAGGCCCCAATCCCCAATTGGGCTCAGGCCTTCGCGGATTGGGTCGACGCCGCGGTCGTTGAGGGCCGGTTCGACGATTTGGCGGCCTTCGAGGAACTGGCGCCACAGGCCGCTCGCGCCCACCCAAGGACCGAGCATTTCCTGCCCCTGCTGGTGGCTGCCGGGGCAGCGGATGGCGCTGGTCCCGGGCGGGTGCTGCACCAGGCCTTTCGTCTCGGCAGTTTGAGTCTTGGAGCATACGGCTTCGGCTGATCGGCTCCGCCCAGCCGACCGGTTGACGCGTTCCAATCGCCGCCCATCGGTGTTAGTCTGCCGGTAGGGTCGATCCTTCCAAGGAGTTTGCGATGGGCAAGCGGCGGCTGGATTGGAGCGATGACTATCTGATTGGCGTGGCGGAACTCGACTGGGAACATCGTGACCTGTTTGACCGGTTGAACGTCCTGCATGGTGAGCTCGAGTCCCACGAGGAACCCGAGGCGATCCGCACCACGCTGGGTGAAATCCATGCCCGGGTGGAAGCGCATTTCGCTCTCGAGGAGCACTTCATGCGGGATTGCCGGCACGCCGACTACGAACGGCACAAGGGCGAGCATGACGGGTTCCTGGAGGAAATCGTCGACATCATCGAGGCGATCCGCGACGATCCTGATTTGAGCCACCGTATCGCACTGGAAACCCGCCTGCGCGAATGGATCTTGCAGCACATCACCACCAGCGATCGGGCCCTGCAGAACGCCGAACGGGGCCATGGCTTCTGGCACTGGCTGAACCTGGCGCGTGGGCGATAGGTTCTTCTGTTTTGAATGTGGCTGTTCCGTCCCGCTCCCCCGCCCAACCACCCATAAGGTACCCTCGCATTGGGTGGTTGGGCGGGGGCGCGGGACGGAACAGCGCCCCCGAAGCTCGCTTTAGCGACCTTCGGGCCAAACACACGAGATAAACCCCATGATTGACGCTTATTACTGGCCGACCCCGAACGGTTGGAAGATCTCGATTGCCCTGGAGGAAATGGAGCTCGACTATCGGGTGGTGCCGGTCAACATCGGCCGTGGCGCCCAGTTCGAGCCGGATTTCCTGGCGATCAGCCCCAACAACCGCATGCCGGCGATCGTCGACCATGACCCGCCGGGCGGTGGTGATCCGGTTTCGGTGTTCGAAAGCGGCGCGATCCTGATCTACCTGGCGGAAAAGACCGGCCGCTTCCTGCCGACCGACCTGCGCGGCCGCAAGGAAGTGCTGGAATGGCTGATGTGGCAGATGGGCGGGATGGGGCCGATGTTCGGTCAGGCCGGCCATTTCCGTTTCTACGCACCCGAGCCGGTGCCCTATGCTCTGAAGCGCTACGACAACGAGATGCACCGCCTGTACGGCGTCCTCGACCGGCGCCTGGAGGTAAGTGAATATGTCGCCGGTGATTATTCGATCGCCGACATGGCCTGTTGGCCCTGGGTCATCACCTACAAACGCCAGGAAGTCGACCTGGACCGCTACCCCAATGTCCGGCGCTGGTACAAAACTTTGCAGGCCAGGCCGGCCCTGCGGCGCGGCTACGAGGTCGGCAAGGAATTCGGCAAGCCGACCGGCAACTGGGACGAGGAAGCCCGCAAGAACCTGATGGCCCAGGCCAATCCGGGCAAGGGCTAGGCCGGCCAGGGCCGTCCTTACCTGCTCAGGAGACCAGGTCGGCGGCCCGGCGCATGTCGACCGGGTCGTCGCCCAGCAGGTGGCTCGAGACCTCGTCCTCCCAGGAACTGTCACCGATCGTGTAGGGGTTGCGTTGCGCCAGGTGGTGGTCGACGACCAGCTTGGACCACAGCAACCGTCGTGCATCGCCCCGCCGTGCGTGGATTTGCGCCCCCTCCCAAGCCAGCAGGATGGCGGTGGCGACGTGGTAGAAGACGCTGGTCGCCTGGCGGCAGACGGCCTCGTCGGCACCGGTGGCGGCGACCGCGCCGATCATATCGACCGCGCGGGCGAGGTGGCCCCGCAATTCGTCCTTGAAACCATCCGGTACACCGTCGGCCTCGTCCAGCCGGGCGCCCAAGGCGGCCTGGAACGGCACGTGGCAGGCGTGCTTGCCGACCGCCCGGGTGACCGCGTCCAGGGCGACGATGTTCGAGGTTCCTTCCCAGATCGAGCCGAGATGGGCGTCGCGCACCAGTCGTGGATTGACGAACTCCTCGACATAGCCGATGCCGCCGCGCATCTCCAAGGCATCACCGGTGACCTTGCGGCCGTCGCGCGTGGCCCGGAACTTGAGCACCGGTGTCGCCAGGCGCAGCAGGGCCGCGGCCTCCTGGCTGGGCGGCTGTCCACCATAGCCTTCGGCCCGGTCCAGCACATCGGCGGTGAAGAACCACAATGACAGCGCCTGTTCGGCCGGCAACTGGATTTTCAGCATCTGGCGCCGGGCCAGCGGTTTCTGCATCAGCGGCACCCCGAACACGATGCGACCCCGCATCACGGCGGTTGCGTCGTGGACGGCGCGGCGCATCAGGGCCGACGATTTGATGCCGTTGGACAGCCGCGACCAGTTCACCATTTCCAGCATCTGGTGGATGCCGCGGTCCAGGGCCCCGACCGGATGGGCGACGGCGCCGTCGAGGATGATTTCACCCGATGCCATCGAGCGCGTCCCCAGCTTTTCCTTCAGGCGGATGATGCGGTAATGGTTGAGCGAGCCGTCCTCCAGGAACCGGGGCATGGCAAACAGCGCCAGGCCCCGCGTGCCCTCGACCGCATCCTCGGGGCGGGCCAGCAACAGGTTGATTTCGGCATCGGCGTTCGAGCAGAACCATTTTTCGCCATAGACCCGCCACACCCCGTCTTCCTGGCGCGCCGTGGTGACGATCGAACCGACATCGGAGCCGCCTTCCTTTTCCGTCATATGCTGTCCGGATTGCCACAGCTCGGCGGTGTCGGTGGTGCTCATCTTGGGAATCAGCCAGTCCTTGATCGCGTCGTCGCCGAACTTGGTTATGGCGTGCATCGCCGAATCGGTGACGTTGATCGGGCAGCCAAGGCCGAACTCCGCCTGGTTGAACAGGTAGGTGAAGGCGTGTTTGGCGGTGGCCGGGAACGGGTCCGGCCAATCGAGAATGCCGCCCCGGTGGCTCATGGCATGGATGCCGAAGGTGCCGTAGGCGGCTTCCTCCAGGTCATGGTAGGCGGGATGGTATTCGATCCATTGCGCATCTCGCCCGAAGCGGTCGCGTTGGTGCAGGATCGGCGGGTGCACATCCGCCAAATGAGCGGCGGCATCCAATTGGTTGGCGGCCATCGTGCCCAGCTTTGAGAGATGCGGTTTCAAATGGGCGAGGAGGTCCGGCGCCACATAGAGTGCCAGCAGATCCTGCAGACCCTGATCGGCCTCGAAAAAATTCCAGCCCCTGGTGTCGGGTGCCAAGGCATCGATCCCGATGGGCCTTCTGTCCGTTGGTCCAGCCATTGTGTCGGATCTCCGTCGTCATTGCGGCTTGGCAGTTGGTATCATCGACGATAAAAAAACACACAGCAAGCGACCAAAACGGAGTGTAAATTGAGAAAAAATCAACACGCTGACGCTCTCAACCTGCCGTCCCTCAACGCAATCCGGTCTTTCGAGGCGGCGGCCCGCCACCGCTCAATGACCCTTGCCGCCAGCGAACTCAACGTCACTGCCGGTGCGGTCAGCCGCCAGGTCCGCGATCTCGAACGGCAACTCGACAGAAAACTCTTCGTTCGGTCGAGCAGCGGCCTCGAGGCAACAGAGAGCGGCGAGGTGTTGGCCAAATCCGCCCGCGAGGCGTTGGAAATGCTGGCGACGGCGACCGGCCAGGTGCGACAACACCGTTCGCGGACGCTGCGCATCGGTGCCTATGGATATTTCCTGTCCCGCGCCGTCTTTCCGTTGCTGTCGCGCCTGGGCAGCGAACTGCCGGATCTGGAGATCGAGTTCTATACCAGTTCCAATCCGCTCGACTTGGTGCCGACTGCTTTCGATGCGGTCATCACCGTGTCCGAGAGCAGATCCCGTGCCGGTGTGTTGGCGAAGCCCCTAATGCCGATCGAAACGGTTGCCGTTTGCGCGCCGGCCCTTGTCGCTGGCTCCCGTCCGGATTTTGAGGCACTGCCGTTGCTTCACGCCAGGCCGCGGCCCAATGACTGGCGTCGCTGGCTGGACCATGCCGGGTTCACATCGGTCCCGGTCGTCGGAGGCAGCACTTTCGAGAGCATCGGACTGGCGATCGAGGCCGCCGGCCAAGGCCTTGGTGCGGCCATCGCGATCGAGGCGCTCCTGCCACCCGACCTGGACAGCAACCGGGTGGTGATTGCGCACCCGACACGGCGTCCGACCCGGCACCATTTCGTGCTGCAGATCGAAACCAAACGCAAGCACGACCGAGACCTCAATCGGTTCGCCGATTGGCTTGAAGACAAACTGGCGGCTAACCTGCGCTCCGACGGCGCACCTCGTCCATGAAACGGTCGCGGATCGTCACCGGGCTGAGCTCGATGACCTTGACCGGGATGTTGCCGGGGTCGCACTTGCAAACGATAACGGTCATCTTGTCGGAGGCGAGGGCAATACGCAACGTATCGGCCGCGTCCTCGGCCCGGCATTCGACGACGGCCTCGCAGCCGCAGGCTTCGGCCACCGCCGCCAGCGAGGTTTTGCCGCCGGCATAGGTCGGCTGGTCGCCGGTCGAGCCATAGGCGCCGTTGTCGATGATCAGCAGGATGAAATTGTCGGTCGCGTTGTTGGCGATGGTCGACAGTGTCGCCAGGTTGGTCAGGACCGAACCGTCGCCGTCGATGGCAATGACCTTGGCCGGCTGCGATAGGGCCAGACCGAGGCCGATGGACGAACACAGCCCCATGGTCCCCAGCATGTAGAAGTTGCTGGGCTGGTCGTCGAGCATGAACAGCTCCTGTGACGGCAGGCCGATATTGCAGACCACCAGCTCGTCGTGGATCAGCGGCACGATGGATTTCAGGACGTCACTGCGGTTCATTGCCCTCCCCTCCAGAAACTGGCGTCGGTCAGGATCGCGGTCGGCTTCTTGCACATCTGGGTGTAGCGCAGGATCTCGCCGAATTCGGCCACCTGGTCTTGGTGGTGGAAGTGGTAGGTCGGGATGTTCATCTCGGCCAGCAACGGCTTGGTATGGATCGCCATCTCGACCTGGCAGGCCACCGCCTCGCTCAGTTCACCCCGGAAGCTGATCAGCATCGGCAGCGGGATCTGGTAAAACTGGATCAGGGTGGCAAGGGTGTTGATGGTCACCCCGATGGCGGTGTTCTGCATGATGATGCAGGGCCGTTTGCCGCCCAGATAGGCACCGGCGCACAGGCCCATGCCCTCGTCCTCCTTGTTGGACGGCACATGGATGATCCGGTCGTTCTTTTCGACGGCGTCGATGACCCCGCCCAATTGCTTGCACGGCACTGTGGTGACGAACTCGATCCCGTTGGCGACGAGGTCGTCGACGATGCGTTGGTTGATATCGACGGTCATTGACGGTTTCCTTGATCGGCGAGCCGGCTTCCAGACTGTTGCCGATTCCCCGACAATTCAAGGTCAAATCGCGCGCCGGGCGATGCCGCGGTCAATAGCCGATATCCTGCTCGCCGGCCGTCGCCAGACCGCTCTCATAGGCGAATACCACGGCCTGGGCCCGGTCGCGCAGGCCGAGTTTCGACAGGATGGAGGAAACGTGGGACTTGACCGTCGCCGCGCCGATAAACAGCTGCTCCGAAATCTCAATGTTGTTGAGGCCGCGAGCGATCGCCGCCAGGACCTCCCGTTCGCGCGCCGTCAGGCGTTCGAGCCGTGGCGCCAGCTTGGTGTCGGTACCAAGCTGTTCGGCAAACCGGCCGATCAGGCGCCGGGTGATCGACGGGGCCAACAAAGCGCCGCCCTCGGCCACCGTCCGCACCGCGGCGACCAGCTCTTCAGGCGGAATGTCCTTGAGCACAAAGCCGCTCGCCCCGGCGCGCAGCGCCTTGTAGACATATTCATCGGGGTCGAAGGTGGTCAGGATCAGGACCCGCACCGGCCAATCGGCCTCGGACAGGATCCTCGCGGTGGCCTCCAACCCGTCCATTTCCGGCATCCGGATGTCCATCAGAATGACGTCGGGCCGGTGAATAATGCTCGCCTTCACCGCTTCGGCCCCGGTTCCCGCCTCGGCAACCACCTCAATATCTTCCTGGTGCCCCAGCACCATGGCGAAGCCGCCGCGGACCAGGGCCTGGTCATCGACCACGACGACACGGATGCTCATGTCCCACCTCCCGGCAGCGGCAGCACCGCGCGGACCCGGAATCCTCCATCCGGGTTTGGCCCGGCCTCCAGGGTGCCGCCCAGCAACTGGGCCCGTTCCCGCATGCCGGTGATACCCTGGCCCGATCCCGGCAGGATGGTGGCGCCACGACCACGGTCACGGACGTCGATGGTCAGTTTATCGTCCGCGACGGCCAGTCGAATTTCGGTTGGCGTTTCCGGCCCGGCATGTTTGAGGACGTTGGTCAGGGCTTCCTGGATGATGCGGTAGGCAGCGAGCCCGGTTTGGCCGGGCAGGTCGATGGCCGTGTCGGTGCTGGTCGCGTCCATGGTCGCCTCGAGGCCTGTCTCCTTGAACCGCTGGACCAGTTGCGGGATGTCGCCGAAGCCGGGTTGGGGCCCCAGGTCCATCCCGTCTGAGTCCTGACGCAGCACACCCAGCACCTGTCTGAGTTCGTCCAGCGCCTGGCGTCCGGCCTCTTCGATCGCTGCCATCGCCTGAATGGCGCCGTCCGGGTCCCTGGCGGCGATCGTTTTGGCGGCGCCGGCCTGGACGGTCATCAGGCTGACCTTGTGGGCGACCACGTCGTGCATCTCGCGGGCGATCCGGGTCCGCTCCTCGGACGCGGCGCGGCGTGCTTCGATGTCCCGTTCCCGTTCCAACTGTCGGGCTCGCTCTTCCAACAGGCGGAGCCGCTCGTCCCGGGCCCGCATTTGCCGGCCGATGTACCAGACCAAAAAGGTTGCCAGGACGGCAAACCCGATATCGGTTGCCGAACGGTTGTCAATGAATTCCGCCAGCGCGGCCACCAGGATTGCAGCCCCGGCACCCAGGTAGGACCAGCGCCGCTCGCCCGCGTAGCGGCCAAGGCTGTACAGCGCGACCATCAAAGCGAACAGGTCGTAGTGGTTGAGGTCGAGCGGCCAGCACAGAATGCGTACCGCCAGGACCGCGCCCAGGACGGAAATTGGCCAGGCACGACGGGCGACCAGGGCACCATTGGCGATGGCAAACAACAGGATGGCCGACAAAGGGATGTCGTGCAGGTCGCGCAGCATCGGCCGGTCGGTCCCTTCGCCGGATGCGACAAACATCGTCATCAGGAACAGCACCACGGCAAGAACCGTGTCGGATGTCAGCGGCCAGCGCGCGAACGGTCCGCGAAACGGCCTTAGGCTTTCCTGGTTTGCGATCGGTTGATCCACGTTTGTCGTCCGCCGTACGGGTTCTCAATCTGACCAGGGTACGCGATCCGCCGCGGTTTCGTCATCCGCCGCCAGGCGGATTTTCGAACGGATTTTGTCGTTGGATATCCGCCCTTCGGCGGAGGTGCGGATCGTACGCCGGGCCGATGACAGGTTGATGCCGGCAAGCCTAGCCTCAGGCTCCTCGTGCCGCGTAGCCGTGAGTTGGAGAACAGGGGCCATGAAGCGATCCATCGAAACGCCGTCAATCACGGGCACCATTCCGGTGTTTAGCCGCTGGTTTGGGTCCTGGCAGATTTCCGTGCGGCGCCAACCCTTCAGTCCGCCGGAAATGACCCGCCGCTACGACCGGGTCGCACCGGGCTGGGAACGGATGGTGAGCCGGCTGGGCTTTCCGACCTGCTTCCGGTTGTTGTTGGAAAAGGCCGTCGCGGACCTGCCGCCGGGTCGTCCGGGTGCCGAACTGCGGATTCTGGATTGTGGGGTCGGCACCGGTGCCTTGTCCGAGGCCTTGGCCCAGGCGATGCCCGGGTGCATCGACCTGCACGCGGTGGATACGTCCAAGGCAATGCTGGCCCGGGCCGGGCACAGCCTGCGCGAACTGGGACTGTCCCCGACATTGCTGCAGGGCGATGTTCGCGACCTGCCATATGACGATGCATACTTCGATCTGGTGATGACCTCTCATCTGTTGGAGCATTTCGCCGAGCCCCACGCCGCCTTGGCGGAAATGGCCCGGGTCCTGAAACCCGGGGGCCGGCTGGTCGCGTGTATGACGCGGCGATCAGCCCTGGGTCTGCTGATCCACCTGAAATGGCGCACCCACCGTCTGACTCCGGGGCAGGCGCGGTCGTGGCTGCGCAGCGTCGGGTTGGAGAACGTGGCATGCCTGGAAACCGAAGGCAGCGTCCTGTGCCGCAGCCTCACGCTGGCCTGTGTCGGAACCCGGTCACATTCACCTTAAGCCGAGCCGGTTCCTGGTTGCCCAGAATCGCTTCACGGGGCGGACGGATCAGGCCCGGTAGTCGGCCGCCACCAGGCCGTCGCGGAACACGGTCAGGCTGCCGGGCTGCATTGCGGTCCAGGGTTCGTCGTGGGTCAAGGCCTGTGTCGCGATCACGGTGACGATATCTTTCGGCGTCGTCTCGCGGGCGAAGTCAACGGTCATTTCGGTGTCGATCAGGCTGGCTTCGCCGAACGGTGCCTTTCGGGTCAGCCAGGTCAGCTTGGTGCTGCAATAGCAGTACAGGTGGCGGCCGTCGCACAGCAGCATGTTGAAACTGCCGGTGTCATGCAACCGGTCCGCCAGTTCGCGGATCAGGCGCCACAGGGTGGGGGCCGATCGCGGCGGCTCGGGGAAACGGTCACGGATCCGGTCCAGCATCCAGCAAAAGGCATGTTCGCTGTCGGTGGTGCCGATCGGCCGGTAAAAGCCGAGCGGCCAGCGCTTGACCCCCTTCAGGCGGCCGTTATGGGCGAAGGTCCAACTGCGACCCCACAATTCGCGGCCGAAGGGGTGTGTGTTCTCCAGGCAGACCCGGCCGTTGGTCGCCTTGCGGATATGGCAGATGACGTTCAGGCTCTTGACCGAATGGCGCTGCACCAGGCCGGCGATTTCGGACGTGCTTCCGGGATGGGGATCGTGGAAGCTGCGCGCGCCATTGCCCTCGTAGAACGCGATCCCCCAGCCGTCGCGATGCGGCCCGGTACGGCCGCCGCGCTGGATCAGGCCGGAAAAGCTGAAGCGGATATCGGTCGGAACGTTGCAGTTCATGCCCAGCAATTCACACATCCCGTGACTCTAGCCCGGTCGTGAACACAAGTCGACGGCGCGGCGGAGCGGGTTGCAAGGCCGACAATAGGTTTGCACAGGCCCAGTGCACGAGATCAGTTTCGCTGCTTCCTGGATTCGAGCTGATGGTGCTATCTGGCGAAGTTTTTTGGTTTCGTTATCACATGGGCTGAAGATTTCGGCTAGCGTTGGGTGAATGAAGACCGAAAGCGATATCGCGGCGTTTGTCGGGCAGCAGGGATACATCGTCAGTCTCCTGGACGCTGTGGCCGGCCTGGGCTTGCCGGATTGCTGGATCGGTGCTGGTCTAATCCGCAACGCGGTCTGGGATCATTTGCATGGACTTCGGCCCACGCTTCTGCCGGGCAGCGACGTCGATGTGATCTATTTTGAACGGCGTGAAACCGATTCGAAACGCGACGAGGACTTTGAAATCCAGCTTGGCCGGATGATGCCGGACATACCATGGTCGGTCCGCAATCAGGCCCGCATGCACGTTCACAATGCCGACCCGCCTTACCGCGATTCCGGCGACGCAGTTTGCCACTGGCCGGAAACCGCAACCGCGATCGGGGCGAGGGCAAGTGATTCAGGCATCGAGATGCTGGCTCCGCTTGGCGTATCCGACCTAGTCAATTGTGTGGTACGCCCAACACCGGCCTTTGCCGACCGGCCGGACGTCGTGCGTGCGCGCCTGAACGGAAAAGCCTGGCCAATGCGGTGGTCCAACCTTTCGATCCACGGTTGTTAGTCCATCCGTTCCTACCTTGGTAGCAAGAGTGCCTGCAACGATACCGTTCCCGAACCAGGGCATTGTCAAATTCTTGCCTTGATATATGCGCATTTGTGCATATATGCTCGTAATCAGATATGGGCGCGGATAACCGGGGGAAACCAAAGCAAATGGCAGCCTTGTACAAGAGATTGCAAAGCGCTGCGGGTGGGGGGCTCCTCAACCGCCGCAGCTTTCTGGCCAGCGGGATCGCCGCCACGGTGGTGCCGGCGGCAGCGGCAGGCGAAGCGGAACCGAAAGCGATCGGCGACGACCTGCCGGATTGGATGACCGCCTTGGGCGAAGACGACATTCCTTACGGCCGCCCTTCGCCGCATGAGGCAGCCGTCGTGCGAGAGGCCGCAAAAACGGTCGAGGAAACCGTCGGTTTCACCATGTGGCACACGCCGATCGCCGATCAGCGCGGCATCATCACACCGAACGGGCTGCACTTCGCGGTGCATCACAACGGTATCCCGGATATCGATCCCACGGCGCACCGATTGATGATTCATGGCCTGGTGAAGCGGTCGTTGGTTTTCGACGTCGCCGACCTGCTACGCTACCCGCAGGCCAGCGCCATCCACTTCCTCGAATGTTCCGGCAATTCCGCCGCCAATGCACTGTCGCCGATGGCAATGGAAGTGAGCTGCCAGGATATCCACGGCCAGGTGTCGGGCGCGGAATGGACCGGCGTGCCGTTGAAGGTCCTGCTGGATGAGGCCGGATTGAAGCCGGGCGCGCGATGGCTGATTGTCGAGGGGGCGGATGGCGGTTCGCACCATCGCAGCCTGCCGCTCGACAAATTGCCCGCCGGAACCATGGTCGCGCTCTACCAGAACGGCGAAAGGCTGCGGCCGTCTCAAGGCTATCCCATGCGCCTCTTCATCCCCGGATGGGAGGGCAATACCAACGTCAAATGGCTGCACCGGATCGAGGTCACGGACCGGCCCGCCTATTCGAAGGACGAATCCGGCCTGTACAGCGAAGTCCTGGCCGACGGCCGGATCGCGCGCTTCACCCTGACCATGGCGGTGAAGTCGATCATCACCCACCCATCCGGCGGCCAGGTCTTGCCGGAACGGCGGGGCTTCTACGAGATTTCCGGCCTTGCCTGGTCGGGCGACGGCAGGGTGGCCAGCGTCGAGGTTTCCGCCGATGGCGGCAAGAGTTGGGCCCAGGCGACCCTGCATGCGCCGGTCCTCGACCGGTCGCTGACCCGCTTCAGCATTCCCTGGCGCTGGGATGGCCGCGACGCCCTGCTGCTCAGCCGCGCCACCGACGATCAGGGTCAGGTCCAGCCGACCCGCGAGGTCTGGAAGACCGCCTATGCCGCCCATTCCTTCAATCACTACAACGCCATCCAGGTCTGGCGGGTGGAGGCGGACGGTACCGTGGAGAACAGCTATGCTTAGGCGATTGATTGCTGTGTTGCTGCTCGGCCTGCCGGTGCTGGCGGCCGCCGAGCCGGTGCCGGACCTGGGCCGCGACCTGGCGGCCGAACAGATCGCCCCTTACGCCATCACGGTCTTTCCCGATGGACGCGGCCTGCCTGCCGGCAGCGGCACGGTGGCCGAAGGGTTGGACCTTTACGAGGGCGCCTGCGCTTCCTGCCATGGCGAGGCGGGGGTAGAGGGACCGGCGGCGCGATTGGTCGGCGACGACGGCTTTATCGGCCTAGGCGATCCGTTGCGCATCCTGCGGGTCCGCAAGTATCCGCTGCTGGTGCTGTCGGTCGGTGGCATGTGGCCCTATGCGACGTCGATTTTCGACTATGTCCGCCGGGCCATGCCGCACACGGCGCCGAAGAGCCTGACCGACGACGAGGTCTACGCCCTGACCGCCTATATCCTCTATCTCAACGACCTGGTCGAGCGCGACGCCGTCCTGGACCGCACCTCCCTGCCGTCGATCGTCATGCCCGGGGCAAAGCGGGGTACGGAGTAGACAAGGCGAACTGATGTGCCGGGCGTTTCCACATCCGTTGAGCGGACGCAGCGCGAGATCGTTTGGTCGACACTGCCCGGCTGTGAGTTTACCCCGATTTTTGCGGCTCCGCTATTGATCGAGCGAGGCCGTTCTACGGGTCCACCAACCGGACCGTATTGGAGACACTTGCCGAAGTGTTGAACGGCGGCTAACAAAACAGGGTATCCGCCGCTGTATTCCCGACCTCGGAGCGTGCATGGCATTGCAATCGAGCTTGTGTTCCGGGCTGCGGGTCCTCACGGGTGCCGCCCTCCTGGTCGTCGCCATGATGAACCCCGCCCAGTCCGAGGCCATCCCCGGCCAGGCCGAGCCGGCCTTGATGTCCGCCATTCACCTGTGGCTGTCCGATGACGATCGGCTGAGCCTGCCGGCTTTGGCCAGCCTGGCCCAGGGCGGTAACCGGGCGGCGCAGCTTTTGCTGGCCCGGATCGAGGCCACCGACCGGGCGTCCAGTGGCTTCGTCCGGAACGAACTGTCCCGATCGGAGAGGCTGCGGCTGTTCCGGGCTCCGGCTGAGGGACGACGGTTTCCGCCGAGTTGGGTGCGGCATTTGGCCGGGCAGGGCGATCGTTTTGCCGTCGCGCTGAAAGCGGCGACAGACCTTGGCATTGACCTGGCGCCGCTGCGGGCCCTTTTTGATCTGGGCGAAGTGCAGGCCGCCGAGCACCTGGTCCGCAAGATCGGGGTCGACGGCTCCCAGGCCCAGCGCCGGGCCACCTTGCGGATCGTCGGTACGGACTCCGAATGGGCACCTTATCTGAATGCCTTCATCGCCGTTACCAGGGAAACGTCCACCGGGCGCAACGCCCTGGCCCGGATGGTCGGGCGGCACCTTGCCGGCAATGACAGGGAAACCGAGGATGCGGCGCTTTTCGCTGATATCGGCTACCAGTCAGGAACCGGTCCGGTGCGGTTTGGCCCCGATAATCCATTTTATCCGGGTGTTGCAAAATGGCTTCTGACCGCCCCGGAAACCCGGCCCTTTGCTTCGGTCTGTCACCCCTGCGCGGTCGCCGGTCGCAGTGCCTGTGCGGTGACGGCACTTGGGCTTGCCGGTGGTTATTACGAGGCGGTTCGTTTCGATTCGCCGCTCGAGGCGGTGATCAGCCAGGACCGGTTCGCATCCAGCCCCAGGGCTCGCAACATGGTGCTGCGGCGCATCGCCTCGGCTTGGACCGAATCCGGGGCGCCGGTGATGACGCGGACCGAGCTTGCACAACACAGCATCTGTCTGGCGGCGGCGGTGGAGATGGTGACCGGGCGGGTAAAACCAGCCGAACGGTAGGCACCGTCGGCGAGACCCTGCAACAGAAGCTGTACAGACCGATCGAGTTTCGGCAAAAGAGAGCGGGCAATCCGTCTTCGGCGTGACAATGTCGCGGAACTTGCGAGGGAGGGAATCATGAGCTGGCAGGGGCGCGTGCTGCGGGTCGATTTGACCGCCGGCGAGGCGAAGGCCGAGCCGCTGAACCGGGACTGGGCGCAGGCCTATATGGGACAGCGCGGGCTGGCTTCGAAATACCTGTTCGAGGAGATCGACCCGACCACCGACCCGCTGTCGCCGGACAACAAGCTGATCATCGCCACCGGGCCGCTGACCGGCACCATGGCGGCGACCGGCGGGCGCTGGTCGGCGGTGACCAAGGGACCGCTGACCGGCACCATCGCGTGTTCCAACGCCGGCGGCAAGTTCGGCGGTGAACTGAAACTGGCGGGTTGGGACCTGGTGATACTGGAAGGCCGTGCGCCGCGCCCGGTCTACGTCTCGATCCAGGACCAGGAGGTTCGGATCCTGGATGCCGAGGGCTTCATCTGGGGCGACGGGATCTGGGACGCGGAAGACAAGATCCGGGCCCGTCACCAGGACCCGGAAATCAAGGTCTGCGGCATCGGCATCGCCGGCGAGAAGCTGAACCGCTACGCCTGCCTGATCAGTGACAAGGACCGGGCCGCCGGGCGGTCGGGGGTCGGCGCGGTGATGGGGGCCAAGCAGGTCAAGGCGATCGCGGTACGCGGATCGATGGGGGTTGCGGTGCGCGACCCGGACCGTTTTCTCAGGCAAGCGCAGGGCGGGATCGCGGACCTGCGTGACAATGAGTGGCGCCACCGCCTGGTTGAGGGCGGCACCATGCCAATGCTGGACGTCACCAATGCCTATGGCAGCCTGCCCACCCGCAACTGCCGCCAGGTCCAGTTCGAAGGCACGGTGCAGATGAATGCCGCGGCGATGCTGAAAAAACGCCGCTCCGACGGCAGCGCCCATCTGATCGGCAACAAGGCCTGCTTTGCCTGCCCGATCGGCTGCGCCCGGGTCACCCATGTCGATCCGGAGCATTTTTCGGTCAAGGGGTCGACCCATTATCGCGGCGCCAAGGGCGGGCTGGAGTATGAATCCGCTTTTGCCTTGGGTCCGATGGTCGGGGTCGACGACCTGGATGCGGTCCAGTTCGCCAATATGATCTGCAACGAGCATTCCATGGACCCGATCAGCCTGGGCGGCACCATCGCCGCCGCCATGGAGCTGTTCGAGGAAGGGCTGCTCAGCCGTGACGATACGGACGGTATCGACCTCAGGTTCGACAATGCCCAGGCCCTGGTCGCGGCCGCCACGGCGGCCGGCCGGCACGAGGGGCGGCTGGGCGAATTGCTGGCTTTGGGCTCGAAACGGCTCTGCGACACGTACGGCCGGCCGGAATTTTCGATGACCGTCAAGGGCCAGGAGTTCGCGGCCTACGACCCGCGCGCCATGCAGGGCATGGGGCTGGGTTATGCCACGTCGAACCGCGGCGCCTGCCATTTGCGGGCCGACCCTTACGAGGACGATTTCGAATTTGTCCGCACGGAGGGTAAGGCGCAAATCGTCAAGGACAGCCAGGATGCCATGGCGGCGATCGATTCGACCGGGCTATGCTCGTTTTCGACCTGCGCCTTCGGGCCTCGGGACTATGCGGCGCTGTTGGATGCCGCCTGCGAGGGCGGTTGGACCGAAGAGCGTTACCTGGAAACCGGCGAGCGGATCTGGAACCTGGAGCGTGAGTTCAACAACCGGGCCGGCTTCACCGCTGCCGACGATACCCTGCCCGAGCGGGTGCTGAACCAGCCGGCACCGTCGGGCGCGGGCCAGGGCATGACCGTGCAACTGGCCGAGATGTTGCCGGAATACTACGCCTATCGCGGTTGGACCCCGGACGGCGAACTGCCCGACGACCTCAAGGCGCGCCTCGGGATCTGATCGGGGACCGACTGTTGAAAGTCACAGTGGAGATCATCGGCGGGCTGGCGGTACCGCCGGGACACAAGCCCGACGGCGAGGGGCGGATTTCCCGCGACCTGCCCGACGGTGCCAGCCTGGCCGATCTGATGGCCGACCTCGGCCTCCCGGACGGCGTTCTGACCCTGGTCCGGTCCACTGCCGTTCCCCGCGGTGAGCGGACCGCGCACACTTTGAGCGACGGCGACGCTATCACCGTCTTCCCACCGCTGAAGGGCGGCTAGGCCCCTTCGGCCGCTGCGGCGCGGGCCGCCTTCTTGCGGACATGGGGGTCGAGGTGGCGCTTGCGCAGGCGGATATGGCCCGGCGTCACTTCGACCAGTTCGTCCTCGTCGATATAGGCGATGGCCTGCTCCAGGCTCATCTGCCGCGGCGTGGTCAGGCGCACCGCATCGTCCTTGCCGGCGGCGCGGATATTGGTCAACTGCTTGGACTTCAGCGGGTTGACGTCCAGATCGTTGCCGCGGCTGTGCTCGCCGATGATCATGCCCAGATAGACGTCGGTACCGCCGCCGATGAACAGCGGCCCGCGTTCTTCCAGGTTCCACAGCGCGAACGGCACCGCCTTGCCCTGGCCATTGGCGATCAGCACCCCGTTGCGGCGGCCCGGGATCGGCCCCTTATAGGGGGCATAGGCGTGGAAGATACGGTGCATGATGCCGGTGCCGCGGGTGTCGGTCAGGAACTCGCCGTGATAGCCGACCAGGCCGCGTGACGGCGCCATGAAGGTGATCCGGGTCTTGCCGCCGCCAGACGGGCGCATATCGGTCATTTCCGCCTTGCGGGTGGTCATTTTCTCGACCACGACGCCGGTGAACTCGTCGTCGACGTCGATCTGCACCTCCTCGATCGGCTCCAGGCGCTGGCCGGTCTCGGGTTCGGTTTGGTACAGCACCCGGGGCCGGCTGATCGACATTTCGAAGCCCTCGCGCCGCATGGTCTCGATCAGCACGCCCAGCTGTAGCTCGCCGCGGCCGGCAACCTCGAAGGCATCCTTGTCGGCGGTCTCGGTGATCCGGATGGCGACATTGCCCTCCATCTCGCGCAGCAGCCGCGCCCGCAGAACCCGCGAGGTCACCTTGTCGCCGTCGCGCCCCGCCAGCGGCGAATCGTTGATCGAAAAGGTCATGGCCAGGGTCGGCGGATCGACCGCCGGGGCGGCGATCGCGGCTTCGACCGCCGGCGCACACAGGGTGTCCGAGACGGTGGCGCCCTCCAATCCGGCAATGGCGATGATATCGCCGGCATAGGCGGTTTCGACCGGCACCCGGTCCAGGCCGCGATAGCTCAGCAGTTTCGTGGCGCGGCCGCTCTCGCGCACCTCGCCCTCGCGGGTCAGCACCTTGATCGGCGCGTTCTGGCTGATCGCCCCGGAATGAATGCGCCCCGTCAGCACCCGCCCCAAATAGGGATCGGCGTCCAGCGTGGTGACCAGCATGGCGAACGGCCCGTCGTCATCGGCTTTGGGTGGGCGGACATGGTCGAGGATCAGGTCGAAGAGCGGCGCCAGATCATCGCTCGGCTGGTCCTGATCCAGGGTTGCCCAACCCTGTTTGGCCGAGGCGAAGACGGTCGGGAAGTCGAGCTGTTCGTCACTGGCATCGAGGGCGGCGAACAGGTCGAAGACCTCGTCATGCACCGCGTCGGCACGGGCGTCCGGACGGTCGATCTTGTTGATCACCACGATCGGCTTCAAGCCCAGTTGCAGCGCCTTGGCGGTGACGAACTTGGTCTGGGGCATCGGCCCCTCGGCCGCGTCGACCAGCAGCAGGACGCAGTCGACCATGCTGAGGATGCGCTCGACCTCGCCGCCGAAATCGGCATGGCCCGGCGTGTCGACGATGTTGATCTTGACGCCCTGCCAATCGACCGAGGTGCATTTGGCCAGGATGGTGATGCCGCGCTCGCGTTCCAGGTCGTTGGAATCCATCGCCCGCTCGGCGATCTGCTGGTTGGCCCGAAAGGTGCCGCTCTTGCGGAACATGGCGTCGACCAGGGTGGTCTTGCCATGGTCGACATGGGCGATGATGGCGATGTTACGAATCTGCATATCGGGCGGTCTTTCCGGCGAGCGTGGCGGGCGGCGGAGTATAGCCGCCACGACCTTGCCGGCAAGTAAATTTCCCAGTTGACCCGGTTTGGTTTGCAAAGATTCTACAAGTTAGTTTTTCTAAATTGAATGGTGAAAAACCATCGTTTGATGGGGAAACAAACCTCACCTAAACAGATTTTCAAGGAATTACGATTAAACATGAAATTCCGGCACAATTGGAAACGCCGGTAAAAGGAGATCGGCCATGAGCTATGCAATGAAACTAACCCATCCCTGCGACGAACATGCGGCGGTGCTGCGCGCGCGCACCCAGCGGGTTGATCATTCGCCATTGCTCAAACTGGTTGGCCGGATCTACGATCTGTTCGTGACTTGGCAGAAGCGGGTCGATGAGCGCCGCTACCTCGCCAGCATGGACGACTGGCAACTGGCGGATATCGGCATCGACCGGGTCGACGCCATACGCGAAGCCCGCAAGCCGTTCTGGAAAGCCTGACGCACCGGGATCGTTTCACCCTGTTTTACGACCCGAGCCGCCCGTTCCTCCAACTCGACCGTTCCGCGCCGTTTGCGGTGCGGTCGGGCCGGGGGTGCGGGCGAATTACGCTAACCGTCCCGCCCTATTCCGGCGTGGCGCACAGCCGATCCCGCAAGCGGTAGAAGAAATCCTCGCAGGCCGCAATCTGATCCAGGGCAATAAACTCGTTCGGCTTATGAGCCTCGGCGATCGAACCGGGACCGCAAATGATGGTCGGTATGCCGGCCTGTTGAAATAGCCCCCCCTCGGTCGCGAAACTGACCTGTTCGGTGGCATTGGCACCGGTCAGCGCCTTGGCCAGTTGGGTCACCGGGTCCTCGTCGTCCGTCGCCAGGGCCGGGATGTCGGACCGGGGTGCGATCCGGATACCGGTGGCGTCGGAAACAGCGTGCATTTCCGGTAACATTTCGGCGACCTTGGCCTCGACCTCGGCCTTCAACTCGTCCGGGTCCTGGGACGGCAGATAGCGCCATTCGAATTCGAACCGGCAGTCCTTGGGCACGATGTTCAAGGCGGTGCCGCCGGCGATGGTGCCGGTGTGGATGGTAGTGTAGGGCGGCTCGAACCGGTCGTCGAACGGACCTAGCGTGCGGTGGCGCCGCGCCATGGCCCGGATATGGGCAACGATCTCGGCCGCGAACTCGACCGCGTTGACGCCGGTGTGGCTCAGCGAGGAATGGCATTCCAGCCCGTCGACATGGGCGGTGAAGCTCTGCTTGCCCTTGTGCGCGGTGGCGATCCGCATCTCGGTCGGTTCGCCGACGATGCAGGCGGCGGGCAATACCGGGATTTCGGGCAGGTCGGCAATCAGGTTGCGGACGCCCAAACAGCCGACCTCCTCGTCATAGGACAGGGCAAAATGCAGCGGCGCGGTCAGGCCGCGGCTGACGAAGTCCGGGGCCAGCGCCAGGGCGACGGCAATAAAGCTCTTCATATCGGCGGTGCCGCGGCCGTAGATGCGCTCGCCGGCGACGCAGGCCTGGAAGGGGTCGCCGTCCCAATCCTGGCCGTCGACCGGGACCACGTCGGTATGGCCCGAGACCATGATCCCCGGCTTGTCGGCCGGCCCCAGCCGGGCATAGAGGTTGGCCTTTTGGCCGGTCTCGTCATAGGTCAGGCGGGTCTCGGCCCCCAACCCTTCCAGATGCGCGGTGGCGAATCCGATCAGGTCGAAGTTGCTGTCGCGGCTGACCGTG
The DNA here is from genome assembly GCA_964344385.1 of uncultured Sneathiellales bacterium. Lineage (GTDB taxonomy): Bacteria > Pseudomonadota > Alphaproteobacteria > CAYFNG01 > CAYFNG01 > CAYFNG01. Next base: position 364,350 of record CAYFNG010000001.1, on the reverse strand, counting down.
GGAAAGCTGATCAGGCGTCTCAACATCTCCAGACTGGCGGCGCTGGCACGTCGCCCGGACATTTCGTTCATTGCTTGCTCCGGAAAGCTCTTGGTTTTGTTGAGTGGCTATGCAGGCCTGGGCGGAGGTCCGCTACCAGTCGAGGACTGCCCCCTGATAATCGAACATGAGACCGTTGTCCGCCGGGGTCAGGCGATCGATCACCGCGGTCATGCCGGCGACGCTGTCGGCTGTCGTCACCGGGGCCTGCGACCCGCCCATGTCGGTGGCCACCCAGCCGGGGTGGAAGACAATGGCCGTAATGCCCTGGGCCGCCAGTTCGTTGGCCAGGCATTTGTTGACCATGTTCAGCGCCGCCTTGGAACTGCGGTAGGCGATGTTGTTGGCGCCTTCGTTAAGCCCGACCGAGCCCATGCGCGACGAGATCGAGACCAGCAGCCGGCGCTGGCTGGCGGCAAGGTGCGGGCCGAAGGCCTGGGCCAGTTTCAGGGGCGCCATGGCGTTGACGCGGAAAACCTCGGCCCAGCCGTCATAGTCCATGGCGGCAAAGTCCTGCGCTTCCGGCCCCTTGATGCCGGCATTGTTGATCAACAGATCGATCGGCGTGCCGTCCAGAGCCGCGGCCAGTCTCTCGACCGCGCCGTGGTCGGCGACCTCCAGGGCTTCAACACGGACAGCACCCGCCAGGCCGGACATTTCGGGTGCGGCGTCGGGCCGCCGGCAGCAGGCGACGACCTGCCAGCCCTGGGCGGCGTAATGGCGCGCCAATTCGAGGCCGATGCCGCGATTGGCGCCAGTGATCAAAGTCGTTGGCATGGCGTTATTTAAGGCCGTCAGGCGGGTGGGATCAAGCTTTTGCCGAGGCCAGCAGCAGCCGGTAGATCGGCAGCAGGAAGGCCGGCAACATGTAAATGGGAATCTGGGCGAGTGCAAAGTACATCACGGTGTCGAAATCGGCCCGGTCGGCCATCACCACCAGGACCATGCCCATGTTGCAATTGCCCGACATCACGCCGACGCTGAATGCGGTCGCCCGCCCGAGCTTGAGGAAAACCAGAATACCGGCCACCTGAAGGGCCAGGTTGGCGGCAAAGGCCAGGGCGGTCACCAGGGCAACGTAGACGGGGTCCGCGACCAACGCGTCCGCGACCCCGTCCATGATGCCGATGGCGAAGATCAGCAACCCCACCACGGAGAGGCCATCCAGCCGGTCGGCGTTGCGCGCCAGCGAGGCCGGTGGGACCAGGCGGCGGACCAGCCAGGCGATCCCGAAGCCGCCGCCGACAAACGCCGCCAGGCGGAACATGAACTCGTACAGGCCGATATCGAGGTCCAGCCCCAACAGCACCAGGGCCATTGGCGGCAGGGTCAAGGGCACCAGGATCATCGCGGCCAGGGTTGCGACCAGCGCGGTGACGGCGTCGATGCCTAGGATCAGGGCGAAGGCGGCGGCCGACATCACCGGGGGGGCCGCCGCCATCAGGATGATCGCGGTTTCCACACCGGTATTCAGGGGCACCAGTGCCATGACGACCCAGGCCAGGGCAGGGCTGGCCACCAGCAGCCACAGGCTCAGCGCGGCGATGGTTCCCGGCCTGCGGCGATAGGCGGCGAGTTCGCTCCAATCGATGCGCAATAGGGAAAGAACCAGCGGCAGGCCGATCCCGACCAGCAGATATGGCCGGAAAACCGCCGCCACCGGCGGCAGCGCGATGCCCAGGAACACACCACCGGCAAGGACCAGGGCGGCGCGCCGTCCCATCCAGTCAAGGCCACGAAGGATCATCATACTTGCCCGAGAGGCATGCCCTCTCCTTGCCGTATTTCGCTCGTACAAGCACCTATGGGAGTGAACCGCGGGGCCACGAACGTTGCGTTTACGGCGGGTTCGCTTCCAAATTTGACCGGCGGATGGTAAAGGATAGTGTCCGTCATTTGGTAGTAGCTATTTGTTCAAGGGGGGCGTTGTTATGCGGATTTCCACTGGCAAAGCGATTCTGGCGGTTGGGGCCGCCTTACTTTTACTGGCTGGTTGCGCCAGCACCGCCGACGATACGTCGTCGCAGGCGGCGACCGGCGCAACGGCGCAGCCCAAACCGGCGCCGGCACCGGCGCCAAAAGTGGTTGCCCAGCCCAAGAAACCTGCGGCGCCGGCGCCAAAAAAGGCAGCACCGGCTAAGCCGAAGCCCAGGACGTTCATCGTCTATTTCGATTTCGACCAGTCCAATATTACGGCGTCGGAAGCCACCCAGCTGGCGGCCGCGGTGGCGTATTACCGAAAGATCGGCAAGGCCAAGATCATGCTGACCTCGCATGCCGATCGGGCTGGCACTGAAGAGCACAACATGACGCTCTCAGAGCGGCGCGGCGAGACGGTCGCCTTCGCCCTGATGGACGCCGGCGTGCTGGCCAACGACATCAAGATGAAGGCGATGGGCGAAAGCCAGCCGGCGATCCCGACTTCGGATGGGGTCCGCGAACCCGGCAACCGTCGTTCCGAAATGGTGGTTGTCGCCCGATAGCTTCAACCCGTTTAGGGTTGATAGGCCGCCACATTTCCCGCGAACCGGCTGGTGCCGAAACCCGGCACTAGTCGGTAACGATGCGAAACCGAAATAATTTGAAGAATCGGTCTTACACCGTTCTTTCAATTGTGGTGGTCGCGGCATCAGGTTGTATAATCCGGCATCTTTATCGATGGGCTCCGGGAGCAACGACATGCCAATTTCATGGGGAAAAACAACACTGGCGTTGGTCGCCGCGTCTCTGATCTTGAGCGGCTGTGCCGGTATGGGGTTGGACAAGGCACGCAAGGTTTCGCCGGCAGGCACGCCTTTCGCGCAAAGCCTCTACGACGGATATCTGAAACTCTCCGAAACCGAATACGCCGAATATGACTGGGCCGATTCGGACCTGTTCGCCGAAAAGGCGATCGCCACGACCGGGCCGGATATGGTCCTGCCTGAGGCGATCTCGGCGCGCGATCTGCCGGATGACAAGGTCGGTGACCTGACCGCCGCGCGCAGCCGGCTGGTCACGGCCCTGGATGCGTCGGCGCGGAAAAAAGTGGCCGGCGACGCGGCCCATGCGCAGGTAATGTTCGATTGCTGGATGCAGGAGCAGGAGGAGAACTTCCAGCCCGAGGACATTGCCGCCTGCCGCGGCGAGTTCGAGTCGGCGATGGCCAAGGTCGACGCCGCCATGAAACCGAAACCGGCCGCCAAACCGGCACCGAAACCGGCCCCGGCCCCGGCGCCCAAGAAGGCGGCGGCGCCGCCGAAACCGAAACCCCGGACGTTTGTCGTCTACTTCGATTTCGACAAAGCCGACGTCTCGGCTGCGGAAATGGCCCAGATTGCCGCGGCCGTGACCTATTACAAGCAGATCGGCAAGGCCAAGATCATGCTGACCTCGCATGCCGACCGGGCCGGAACCGACGAGCATAACCAGAAGCTCTCGGAACTGCGGGGCGAAACCGTCGCCTTTGCACTGATGGATTCCGGCGTGGTGGCCAACGACATCAAGATGAAGGCCATGGGCGAAACCCAGCCGGCGATCCCGACTTCGGACGGGGTTCGTGAGCCCGGCAACCGCCGCGCCGAACTGGTGGTGCAGGCAAGGTAGAAATTGGCTTTCGGGCCCGGACCTTGGGGCAGGGAATGCCTCCAGGTCCGGGCCCGCTGTTTCTACAACACCGACGCCGCCCGGGCCGCCTGGTCATAGAGGCCCGACAGCGCCCTTAATGTGGGCGCGATGTTGCCGATCTCCTCATTGTCGACCCCGACGATCTCCAGTGCGGCGATCAGGCACTGCTCACGCACCTCGCGATAGGCGGTGCAGGCGGCGCGGCCCTGGTCGGTGGTGGCGTGCCAGATCTCCTTGCCGCGCCGGGTCCGGCTGATCAACCCCAGTTTGGCCAGTTTTTTCAACGAATAGGTCACTGTATGGCTGTCCTCGACATTGAGGACGAAACAGATATCGGCGAGCCGCTTGTCGCGACCGCGATGGTTCACCGAATGCAGCACCATCACGTCCAGCGCCCCCAGCCCGTCAAGCCCGGCGGCCGTCATGCAGCGCACGATCCAGCGCTGAAAGGCGTTGGTCGCCATTGTCAGGCCGTACTCGAACTCACTCAGCTCGCCGGACCTCTCCGACACCAGATGATCGGAAGCGACGATGCCGCCTGACTTGGCTCGCCGACTCATGGCCGGCGCTCCGCTGGCGGGCCGAAACCGCCGCCGGTTGGGGTTTGGATGACCACTGCCTCTCCGGCTGCCACCTCGGTCTTGTCGCGGCCTTCCAGGGTTTCGACGCTGCCGTCATTGCGCTCGACCCATTGCTGACCCACCTGACCGGGTTCGCCGCCGGCCAGACCAAAGGGCGGCACCTTGCGGTGGCTCGACAGCAGCGATGCGGTCATCGCTTCCAGGAACCGGATGCGGCGCAGGGTGCCGGACCCACCGCGATGGCGGCCGGCGCCGCCGGAATTACGGCGGATCCCGAAATCCTCCAGCCGCACCGGGAAGCGCCACTCCAGCACTTCCGGGTCGGTCAGCCGCGAGTTGGTCATATGGGTGTGGACCGCGTCGGTGCCGTCGAAATCGGGTCCGGCGCCCGAGCCGCCGCAGATTGTCTCGTAGTACTGATGGCGGTCATTGCCGAAGGTGAAGTTATTCATGGTGCCCTGGGTGGCAGCCAGCACGCCCAATGCCCCGAAAATGGTCTCGGTGATCGCCTGGCTGGTCTCGACATTGCCGGCCACCACCGCCGCAGGATAAGTGGGACGCAACATCGATTCCTCGGGAATGACGATCTCCAGGGGTTTCAGGCAGCCGTCGTTCAGCGGGATGTCGGCCTGGACCAGGCAGCGGAAGACGTACAGCACGGCGGCCCGGCAGACCGCGGTCGGGGCGTTGTAGTTGGTCGGGTGCTGGGCGCTGGTACCGGTGAAGTCGATTTTGGCGGTGCGATTCTCGTGATCCACTGACACGGTCACCGAAATCTGGCTGCCGTCGTCCAGGGGATAGACGAAATGCCCGTCACTCAGCCGGTCCAGCACCCGGCGCACCGATTCTTCGGCATTGTCCTGGACGTGGCCCATATAGGCATGCACGACATCCAGGCCGAACAGGTCGATGACCTTTTTCAGCTCCTGCACCCCTTTCTCGCAGGCCGCGATCTGGGCTTTCAGGTCGGCGATGTTCTGGTGCGGATTGCGGGCCGGGTAGGGGCCGGATTCCAGCAACGCCACCATTTCCGCCTCGCGGAACCGGCCCCGGTCGACCAGCTTGACGTTGTCCAGCAGCACCCCTTCCTCTTCGACGGTGCGGCTGTCGGGCGGCATCGAGCCCGGGGTGATGCCGCCGATATCGGCGTGGTGGCCGCGGCTGCCGACATAGAACAGGACCGACTGGCCGGCCTCGTCGAAGACCGGGGTGATCACGGTGATGTCGGGCAGGTGCGTGCCGCCATTATAGGGGGCGTTCAGGACGTAGACGTCGCCCGGCTGCATCTTGCCCTGGTTCTGGCGGATGACGGCTCGGATGCTCTCGCTCATCGAACCCAGATGCACCGGCATGTGGGGGGCGTTGGCGATCAGGCCGCCGGTGGGATCGAAGACCGCGCAGGAAAAGTCCAGCCGCTCCTTGATATTGACCGAATAGGCGGTGTTTTCCAGCACCGAGCCCATCTGCTCGGCCACCGACATGAACAGGTTGTTGAAGATCTCCAGCATCACCGGGTCGACCGCAGTGCCGATGGCATAACGGGTCGGCAGCGGCACGACACGGGTCAGGACCAGATGGTCGCGCCCCGTGACCTCGGCCTGCCAGCCGGGTTCGACCACGTTGGTACCGGTGGTTTCGACGATGATCGCCGGGCCGTCGATCTTGGTCCCGGGCTTCAGCTTGTCGCGGTCGTAAACCGGTGTGGCATGGAACTCGCCGGCCATGTAGGAGCGGATTTCGGTCGCCGCGTCCGGCACGGTAACGGTGCCGTCGACCAAGGCCTCCGGCTCGTCGATCGGCTCGCCGGCCCCGACCACCTCGACCGCGGCGGCGTCGACGATCAGGTCCTTTTCCGGCGAGACGAAACCGAAGCGCTGGCGGTGGGCGGCCTCGAAGGCCGCCTTGGTGCCGGCAATGCCGTCATAGTCGACGACCAGAGAGGTGTCCGACCCGGCATAGCGGATATGCGCCTTACGCAGCACCTGGATACGGTCCTCGGCCACCCCCTGGGCCCTCATTTCCGTGACCCCGTCCTCGGCCAGGGCGTTCAACATCGCCTCGACTTCCGGCAGGTGATTTTCGGTCAGCGGCGCTTCCGCCGTCTGTTCGCGCATCACCCGCATATCGGCCAGGCCCATGCCATAGGCCGACAGCACACCGGCATAGGGATGCAGCATCACCCGGGTCATGCCCAACGCGTCGGCCACCAGGCAGGCATGCTGGCCGCCCGCCCCGCCGAAGCTGGTCAGCACGTATTTCGAAACGTCGTAGCCGCGCTGGGTCGAGATCTTCTTGATCGCATTGGCCATATTCTCGACCGCGATCTCCAGGAACCCGGCCGCTACCTGTTCCGGGGTGCGGGCGTCGCCGGTCGCCGCCTTGATCTCGGCCGCCAGGGCCGCGAACTTCCGGTGCACGATGTCGGCGTCCAGCTTCTCGTCGGCGGCGGGGCCGAAAACGTGCGGGAAGAAGTCCGGATCCAGCTTGCCCAGCATGACGTTGCAATCGGTGACGGTCAGCGGCCCGCCCTTCCGATAACAGGCCGGCCCGGGGTTGGCGCCGGCGGAATCCGGCCCGACCCGATAGCGGGCACCGTCGAAATGGCAGATCGAACCGCCGCCGGCCGCGACCGTGTTGATCAGCATCATCGGGGCCCGCATCCGGACCCCGGCGACCTCGGTCTCGAAGGTGCGCTCGAACTCGCCGCCGAAATGGGAAACGTCGGTCGAAGTGCCGCCCATATCGAAGCCGATGATGCGGTCGAACCCTGCCAGGCCCGAGGTGCGGGCCATGCCGACCACGCCGCCGGCCGGGCCGGAGAGGATGGAATCCTTACCCTGGAAGAAACGGGCGTCGGTCAGGCCGCCGTTCGACTGCATGAACATCAGCCGGACCCCGCCCAGCTCGCCGGCCACCTGGTCGACATAGCGTTTCAGGATCGGCGAGACATAGGCGTCGACCACCGTGGTGTCGCCACGGCTGACCAGCTTCATCAGCGGGCTGACCTGGTGGCTGGCCGAAACCTGGGTGAAGCCGATCCCGGCGGCCAGTTCGGCCAGGGCCTGTTCCTGGGCCGGATAGCGATAGGCGTGCATCAGGACGATGGCGACCGACCGGAACCCGTCGTCATAGGCGGCCTGCAGGTCGGCCCGGGCTTCGTCCAGGTTCAGCGGCGCCACCTCGTCGCCATGGGCGCCGGTCCGCCCCGCCACCTCGACCACCCGCTCGTACAGCATGTCGGGCAGGGTGATCTTCAGGTCAAACAGCCGCGGCCGGGTCTGGTAGCCGATTCTCAGCGCATCGCGGAAGCCCCGATTGGTGACCAACAGCACCCGCTCGCCCTTGCGCTCCAACAGCGCGTTGGTGGCCACCGTGGTGCCCATCTTGACCGCCGCGATCCGCTCGGCCGGCAGCACCGCGTCGCGCTCCAACTCCAGAATGTCGCGGATCCCCTGCAGCGCCGCGTCACGGTACTGTTCCGGGTTCTCGGACAAGAGCTTATGGGTCTGATAGCCGCCGTCCGGCCGCCGCGCGACGATATCGGTGAACGTGCCGCCCCGGTCGATCCAGAATTCCCATTGCCCCTTCGCCTCGCCGTCCCGAGCCATGACCGCTTCCTCCGCTGCATGATGATGTTTAGTTGGCGATATATTGATAATTTACCGGTAAATTGTCAATAAAGGAATTTTCCAGCGAATCTGGCTTGGGCGTATCCGGCGAAAAAAAGCCGGTTTTGGCCACCACAAAAGAAAACCCCACCCCGGGGGGAACGGGGTGGGGGAGGGAGGGCTGAGAGGGGGGACGGGTTATTTGGCTTTGATCGCGACCTTGCGGACAGGCGGCTCGACCGGCTGGATGCGCGGCAGGGTGATGGTCAGCAGGCCCTTTTCGAAGCTGGCCGCGATGCCGTCGGTGTCGATGTCCTCAGGCAGGCGGAAACTGCGACTGAACCTGCCGTAGCGGCGTTCGCGCAGGCTGTAGTCGCCTTCGGTCTCGGTTTCGGACGCCGTCTCGCCGCTAATGGTCAGGCGGTCCTCCTTGATCTCGACTTCGACGTCATTTTCATCCAGGCCCGGCAGTTCGACGGTCAGGGTGACCGCCTCGGGCGCCTGGCGGATGTCGATCGCCGGTCCGGTGGTCCGCGCCGGTGCCGCAAAGTCGCGACGGAATGTGTCGAACATCCGGTCGAAATCGCCGTGCAGCCGGCGAAAACCGGCGCCGCGGGCGGGCAGGGCGAAGCGATGGGCGGGCAGATAAGTGGTCAGCATCTTTGTCTCCTAGTGCGTTTGGGTTTTCGGCCGGGCGGGCGCAATTCGCCTGTCGTCGGGCGTTGCTCTGCCCGGCCTAAGATCGTTTGGGTTCAGGTCCGGTGGCGCTTACGCGGCCTGGCCGATCAGGATCCGGCGCGGCTTCTGGGCCTCGGGGATCTCGCGCGCAAGCTCGATATCCAACAGCCCGTTCTCCAGCTTGGCGCCGGTCACCTTGATGGTGTCGGCCAGTTCGAAGCGGCGCTCGAAGGCGCGTCCGGCGATGCCGCGGTGCAGATAGCTCACCTTGTCATCCTCCGGCTGGGCCTTGCCGGTGATCAACAGGGTGTTCTCCTTGACCGTGACGTCCAGATCCTCTTCGCGGAAGCCGGCCACCGCCATGGTGATGCGGTACTGCTCCTCGCCCTGTTTCTCGATATTGTAGGGTGGGTAGCTGTTGTCGGCGGCGTCGCGCAGGGCGGCGTCGAACAGGCGATCGAAACGATCGAAACCGATGGTGGAGCGCAATAGGGGGGAAAGGTCGAAAGCACGCATGGCTCACATCCTCCATTCAGAAGCAATATGGTCAATCCAGCCCGCCGATCGTGGCCGGGCTCGCGTTTGTCAGCCGAACCCTCTACGAGGCATCCGGCTGATCCATATGTAGGAAGCAGAAAAAACGGGTCAAGGGGGGGGCACCGGCACACACGGTTCGAGACCTGGTCACACCAACCGAAGCCCCGACCAGGGGCTGAGGCAAGGCCGAACGGCCGTCGGCGCCTATGCGCCGGAAGCCCAGGCGTGCGGAGGTGCGCGCCCGGCGCCTGAGGGACATAGCAACGGTCATCGCAGATGACCGTTGGAAACCAACCCAAATCGATCACCGAATTGTCAACCTTCCCTTAGGTGAAATCGCGTAGAGTGGGGCGTTCGTGGCGCTATTGGCGGAAAACCGCCGTTTCGGTGCGAACAGAGAAGGGGAAGCATGGCTGTGTCCCGGGACACAAAAAATAGCCTGTCCGCCGTACCGACGTTCTTTACCGGCCTGTTCGAAGAGAGCATGGCGCTGGCCGAGGAGGCGCACGCCTATCTCGACGGCGAGGGGCGGGAGATCGGCCGCAGCCTGCCACCGACCGACGCCATCGTGCTGGTTTATGAGGTCAACCGGCTGACCACCCGCGTAACCCATATCATGGCCTGGGTCCTGTTCCGCCGCGCGGTTCAGGCCGGCGAGATCAGCGCCGACGAGGCGGCTGAGGATCGTTGCCGCCTGGGTGATGCCGCCACCTGCCTCGACCGGGCGCCGTTGGCGGCGGCCAGGCTGCCGGTGCGTCTGGAAGAGCTGATGGCGCGCAGCGAGGCGCTCTATCGGCGAATCGCACGACTGGATGAGCTGATTGCGAACGGGAACGCGTCCCGGGGACCGGAGCTGCCGGTTATTTGAGGCCGAAGTTCTTGAAACGCTTGTTGAATTTCGCGACTTGGCCGCCCTTGTCGACCAGCCGACCCTGGCCGCCGGTCCATGCCGGATGGGACTTGCTGTCGATGTCCAGGGTCATCGTGTCGCCTTCACTGCCCCAAGTCGAGCGGGTGGTGTAGGTCGTGCCGTCGGTCATCACCACGTTGACCGTGTGATAATCGGGGTGAATTTCCTTTTTCATCGTCGTCCTCAAATCCTGCGGAACGGCCTTATATATCTAAAAGAAGACAAAATTCAAGCGGCAATCTCTTTGCCGCACACCGGGCCTGGCTCAGCCATAAGCGGGGGCGCTTGTTGTTCCCCGCCCTGGCTGATATACCCCGGTGTCCGGTTGGCGACAGGATGCGCAGATGAGCAATGACGACAGCGGCTTCCAAGCCCGCGCCGAAACCACGATCACGCTGATCGCCGAACGGCTGGAGGATCAGTTGGACGACGCCGACATCGATGTCGAGGACGGTGTCCTGACCATCGAGCTGGATGATGGCGGCACTTTCGTCCTGAACCGGCACGCGCCGTTGCAACAGCTTTGGCTGTCCTCGCCGGTCAGCGGTGCCTGGCACTTCGCCTATGATGGTGCGGCCGAAGCCTGGGCATCGACCCGCGGCGAGGAGCGTCTGGAAGCGGTGCTGAGCGCCGATCTGCGCAAATCCTCCGGCCAACCGGTCGAACTGGATTGATACCGGAGTAGAGGGCGTTGCGGGAGTTCGCCACAAGCACAAATGCGGCAAACCCGGCCGAACGGGCCACCAGCCGCGACGTCAAGCATCTCAGGGCTTTGCTGCCGTTCCTGCTGCCACATCTCAAGCTGGCGGTCGGGGCCAGCATCGCGCTACTGGTGGCGGCCGGTGCCACCCTGGCCATCGGCCCGGCGGTGCGCAGCCTGATCGACAGCGGCTTTGCCTATGCCGACCACGCGGTGGTCGATCGATATTTCCTGACCCTAATGGGGGTGGTGACGGTTCTGGCTTTCGCCACCTTTGCCCGCTTCTACCTGGTCTCGTGGCTGGGCGAACGGGTGGTCGCGGATATCCGCAAGGCGGTCTACAACCACGTACTGCGCCTCAGCCCGGCCTTCTTCGAGATCACCCGTACCGGCGAGGTGCTGTCGCGCCTGACCACCGACACCACCCTGATCCAGTCGGTGGTCGGCTCCAGCGCCTCGATCGCACTGCGCAACATTCTGCTGTTCCTGGGCGGCACCACGCTTTTGGTCATCACCAGCCCCAAACTGGCCGGCCTGGTCTTCCTGATCGTGCCGATCGTGGTCGTGCCGATCGTGTTTTTCGGCCGCAAGGTGCGGCGGCTGTCGCGGGAGTCCCAGGACCGCATCGCCGACGTTTCGGCCTATGCCGACGAGAGCCTGAGCGCCGTCCAAACCGTCCAGGCTTACACCCACGAGGACATCGATCGGGACCGCTTCGGCGGCGCGACGGAAACCGCCTTTGCGGTGGCGATGCGACGCATCCGGGCCCGGGCCTGGCTGACCGCGGTGGTCATTCTGGCGGTGTTCGGGGCGATTGACGGGGTCATGTGGATCGGCGCCACCGACGTGGTCTCGGGGCAGATGACTGGCGGCGACCTGGCTGAGTTCGTGTTCTTCGCGGTCGTCGTCGCCAGCTCGGTCGGGGCGTTGAGCGAGGTCTGGGGCGAACTGCAACGGGCCGCAGGGGCCAGCGAAAGACTGATGGAGTTGCTGGCGACCGAGCCGATCATCCAGGCGCCGGCCGATCCGAAACCGATGCCCGATCCGGCCCGGGGCGCGGTGCAGTTCGACGCGGTCGGGTTCCGCTATCCGGCCCGGCCGCAGGTCTCGGCCCTGGATGAATTCAGCCTGGACATCAAGAGCGGCGAGACCGTGGCCCTGGTCGGGCCGTCGGGCGCCGGCAAGAGCACCGTGTTTCAGCTGCTACCCCGGTTCTACGATCCCCAGGACGGCCAGATATTGATCGACGGGGTGAATATCGCCGACGCGACGCCCGAAGACGTGCGCCGCCGTATCGGGCTGGTGCCCCAGGACCCGGTGATCTTCGCCGCCGATATCTGGGAGAACATCCGGTACGGCCGGCCCGGGGCCAGCGACGATGAGGTTCGCGCCGCGGCCCAAGCCGCGGCGGCAACCGAATTCATCGACCGGCTGCCGGACGGCTACGAAACCCAGCTCGGCGAGCGCGGCACCCGCCTGTCCGGCGGTCAGCGCCAACGGATCGCGATCGCCCGGGCGATCCTGCGCGATTCGGCGGTATTACTGCTGGACGAGGCGACCAGCGCGTTGGACGCGGAATCCGAGCGCATGGTCCAGGCGGCGCTGGAGACGTTGATGCAGGGCCGCACCACCATCGTCATCGCCCATCGCCTGGCCACCGTGTTGAAAGCCGACCGCATCATCGTCATGGAGGCCGGCCGTATCGTGGCCCAGGGCACCCACGAACAGTTGATGGCCCAGGACGGCCTTTACGCACGTTTGGCCCACATGCAGTTCGATGCCGGTCGCAGCGTCATGGAAGCGGTCGGCGACTGATCCGGATATTCGCTTTCTGGCGGCCGCGGTATCGCTTGTGCTACGCCGCATCCAACCGGATCGCAGATCCGGCTTCCCGGTCGATTTCGTCGATCAGCGCCTGGACCGCGTGCGCGTTTGACCCGGACGCCTTCCTGACCACATAGGCGATATCGGGGGGGCGGGTGAACGCCTCGGTGATATCCGACATGTCCGGCGTGAGATGGCGGCGGCAGATGATCGAGACACCCAGGCCGGCCTCGATCCCGGCCAGGATGCCGGCGTTGCTGGTACATTCCAGGACGGTTTGGAATGGCCGGCCCGGCGCCGCCACATGCTCCAGCATCCATTTCCGGTAGAAGCAATTGTCGTCATAGGACAGGAAAGGGACCGGCCGTTCGGGGTCAAACTCGAGGTCGACCGCCCTGGCCCAGCAGAGCTGGTCCCGGGAGAGCACCCGGTCCGATGAGCGAACATCCGTGGTGAACACCTGCATGACCGCCACGTCGATGTCACCGGCCTCCAGTTGCCCCTGCAGGACCAGGCTTTGGGCCACATGGGTGCGGACCTCGATCTCAGGAAACAGCCGGGAGAAGCGGCCGAGAATGCGCGACAGCCCGCTGCCGGTGATGTCTTCGGTCATGCCGAGACGGATCTTCCCGGCCAGGGATCGCTTGCTCAAGGCCATCACCGCTTCGTCGTGCAGGGAGAGGATGCGGTTGGCGTAAGCCAGCAGGCGCCGGCCGGTATCGGTCAGGACCGCCGCCCCGGCCTGACGGGACAGCAAGGCACTGCCGATGCTTTTCTCCAGGCGTTTGATCTTGTGGCTGACCGCGGATTGCGAGAGGGCCAGTTGCTGGGCAGCGCGGGTGACGCCGCCGCACTGATCGATGGCCTGCAATGCCCTGAGGGCATCGATATCCAGACGAGGTGACATTTGACGTTCCTTGGTCGCGATCGACCGAACATGACAAATTTCGATGGAAATTACAAATCAATTCATTTGATAAATGTATACGAATGGGCCAGATTGGCATGGTGAAGCCGACTTTATGGGAGACGGATGATGGAACTGACCCGGTTCAAGGCGCTGACGTTCGACGTCTACGGGACCCTGATCGATTGGGAAACCGGCATGGTCAACGGTCTTAAGCCCTTGACCGACATGGCCGACCGGTCGTTGGCACGCAACGAGATCCTGGAGGCCCATGCCCGCTACGAATCGGCCGCCCAACGACAGACTCCGGCCAAGGCCTATCCCGAGATCCTGGCGGTGGTCTACAAGCGGCTGGCCGAGGAATGGGGGGTCGCGGTGACTTGGGACGCGTGCCTGGCCTATGGCGCTTCGGTTGCCGACTGGCCGGCCTTCGACGACAGCGCCGCCTCTCTCGACTACCTGAAGCGCCACTACAAGCTGGTCGTGCTTTCCAATGTCGACAATGGCAGCTTCGCCCGTTCCAACCGAAAACTGGCAGTGGACTTCGATGCCGTCTACACCGCCGGCGACATCGGTTCCTACAAGCCGGATCCCCGGAACTTCGAATACATGATCGAAAACCTGGCCCAGTTGGGCATCGCCCGGGATGAGATCCTGCACACCGCCGAGAGCATGTTTCACGACCATCAACCGGCCAACCGGTTCGGGCTGGCGAATTGCTGGATCTTTCGGCGTCACGATCAGCAGGGATTCGGCGCGACGATGCCACCGGGCGACATGCCGACCTATGATTTTGTGTTCAATTCCATGGCCGATCTGGTCGCCGCTCACAAGCGCGAACGCGGCGGCGATTGATCACATCAAAAACGGGATTTATGCAGATGTCTTCCTTGACCAACAACAATGTCTTGATCGGTGGTTACCGCGTCGCCGAGGCGGTGATCGGAACCGGGATCCCGGTGGTGCTGATCCACGGGACGCCATCGTCGTCCTATATCTGGCGCAAGGTGGCGCCCAGCCTGGTCGGCGCCGGCTATCAGGTTCACCTCTTCGATCTGCTGGGCTACGGCGCCTCGGAGCGGCCCTGGTCGGACTCCGCCGATACCTCGGTCTCGGGCCAGGTGCCGGTGTTGCGCGACCTGATGCGACACTGGGGGCTGGAGCAGGCGCATATCGTCGCCCATGACATCGGCGCAGCCATTGCAAAACGCCTGGCCATCTTTCACCGGCCCCTGGTCAGGTCGCTGACCCTGATCGACACAGTCAGCTTCGACAGTTGGCCGTCCAAGCGCACCAAACAGCAGATGCAGGCGGGGCTGGAGGCAATGATCAAGAAACCCGACCCGGAGCATCGGGCGCATTTTGCCGAATGGCTGCTGTCGGCCGTCGTCAACAAGCAACGGTTCGCCGAGGAGGCGCTGGACGTTTACCTGGACCTGATCTCAGGTCCGATCGGGCAGGGCAGCCTGTTCCAGCACCAGATCGCGCAATACGACCACAAGCACACCTCCGAGATCAGCGATCGCCTGGGCGAACTGGCCGACCTGCCGGTTCAGATCATCTGGGGTGCCGACGATGCCTGGCAGGTCGTCGATTGGGCCCACAAGCTGCACGCCGCCATCCCCAATTCCAAACTGACGGTCGTTCCGGGCTGCGGCCATTTCGTGATGGAGGACCAGCCCGATGAGATCAGCGACTTGGTGTTGTCTTTCCTGGCAGTGACTGGCAGGTGACAGCGCTTCAGGCCATCGACGCCGTCGCGGAAGAGGACACGCTCTTTTTCGTGTCCTCTGAGAGGGCGATCGAGATATTGGCGGGAGAGTAGCCGAAGTACCAGAGCGGGCACCTATCGGTGAAGCGATTCGACAGCAGCTCGTGGGCTAGAGTCCAGACAGATTAGGAAGTTGGTCAGTTGCGCGAAGACCTTGGGTAGTTGATCATATCTTCGGTCCGGCTATCAGCGAGAAATCGCGGCCACGCTGTCATAGATATAGGTCACCTTGGGAATGAAGTGTGACCCGGGTGATCCCGACCTCGGTGGGTCGGCCCATTTGTCTGGGGGGTTGGGGTGCAGCCAAATCTCTACCATATAGCCGCCGGTCAGACCACTGGCCCACTCCAAAGTAACCAGATCCTCATTGGCTCCGACATCCAGCGGGAACAGGCTGATTGCGAGAATTGGATGTGATTCAGCTAGAGACTTGGCAAGTTCGTTTTGTTCGTGGCTATCTACGCTGAAGAGGCGCCCGCTAAATCCCGCCTCGTCCAAACCGGCTTTTAAGTCTGCCGCAACGCGTTGAAATTCCGCTTCGGAGAACCCCGACATGCGAAAGACGAACGCACGGTTTCGACGAGTTTTTTTTCAAAAACAAACCAGACACAGTAGCCGAGCTAAACCAGGATGGCTGTCAGCGGGAGCAATAGAGCGGGAATGGGAATGAAAAATCCGAGCGCGGGCAGAGCCGGATTGGCGAAATAGCCGCTCGCAATCACAAGCAGCCACAAAGCGGCGCCACTCCCTATACCGAGGGTGAGGAATATCCGGTGCTTCATTGTCCTCCTGCTGTTCACGGGGAAGGAGGTTACTGGTCGCTCTCTGCCCCCTGGTCCGGTGTTCTAGAATAATACAGTCAGAGCCTTGTCCGGTTCAGAAACTTGGGCCGGTCGCCAGCGCGAGAATCCCGTAATCAACGCTGGGTCAGCTTCAGCTCGATGCGGCGGTTGCGGCGGTTGGCGATTTCGTCGAGGTTTGAGTCGATCGGCTGGAACTCGCCGAAGCCCGTGGCGGCCAGGCGGTGGGCGGGCACGCCCTCGGCGACCAGATATTTGACAACCGAGATTGCCCGCGCCGTCGACAGCTCCCAGTTGGAGGCGAACTGGGCGTTGTTGATCGGGATCTGGTCGGTATGGCCGTCGACCCGTAAAATCCACTCCAAGTCCGATGGAATGGTGCCGGCGATGTCCAGCAGGGTCCTGGCCAGGGTCGCCAATTGCTGCTGCCCTTCGTCCCCCAGCACTGCCGACCCGGAGCCGAACAGCACCTCGGACTGGAACACGAAGCGGTCGCCGACCACCCTGATGTCGCGGCGCTGGCCCAGGACCTTGCGCAGGCGGCCGAAGAATTCCGAGCGGTAGCGCGACAGTTCCTCGACCTTGCTGGCCAGCGCCTGATTGAGGCGCCGGCCGAGATCGGCGATCACCGTCTGGCTCTTCTGGTCCTTCAGCTCGGCCGCCTCCAGGGCTGCGTTCAGGCGCTGCAGTTCCTGGCGCAAGGCGGCGATCTGCTGGTTCAGGAGGTTGACCTGTCCCTGGGCCGCCTCGGACAGGCTGCGTTCCTTGGTCAGGGTTTCCTGGGACTGCAGGTAGAGCGCCTGCAATTCGCTGAGCTTTATGTCGCGGTCCTTGATCTCGACCTGAGCCAGGCGCGTCCGTTCCTCCTGGTCGGCAAGCCGCGCCTCCAGCTCTTTGGTCCGGTCGCGAAGCGCGCCGGCCTGCTGCTCGCTTTCGCTCAATCGGGAGGTCAGGTCCTTGGCCTGCTGCTCGCTGCTTTCCAGGCGCATAGCCAGGTCGCCGACCGCGTCCTCGAGCTCGGCCCGCAGTTTTTTCAGGGCGGCGATGTCGCGTTTCAGACTCTCCAGTTCGGCCAGTTGCGCCTTGACCGTGTCGCGTTCGACGGTCAGCAATTGGTTGCGCTCGGCCAGATCCTTTTGGGCCTGGGTGAGCTCGGCCTGGGTCCGTTCCAGCGCCTTCCGCGACAGCAGCAGTGCCGCCTCGGCCTCCTCGGCCCGCTTGGTCAAGGCGTCCAGCTGGTTGATCAACTGGTCCCGGGCCGAGGTCGATTGCTGCAGGCTGGCGCTGAGTTGGGCGACGTTGAGCCTGAGGTCGGCATTGGCCTGGCGTTCCAGCGACAACAAGTCGGACAGTTCGCTGACCTGCTTGGCCAGTTTCTGAAGCTGCTCGTCGCGGCCGCTCAGCGCCTGGCTCAGGATGAACTGGCCCAGCATGAACAGCACGACCAGGAAGATCAGGACCAGCAGCAGGGTCGCCAGGGCATCGACGAAGCCCGGCCAGATATCGGTTCCGCGCTGGGAGCGGAGGCGTGACATGACCTTACCCTCAGCTCCGCTCGTCCGGCCTCATGGCAGCGATCGTGCGGGCCAGCAGCTTGATCTCGCCGCGCAGGTCCTGGACCAGTTGCTTGCGCCCCTCGACCGAATCCTCGAGCAGCCGCATCACATAGACGTCCAGATTGCGCAAATGGTTGCGGCTGGCCTGGTCGAGCCCGGAGCTTTCGGACTCGATCGCCTGGGTCAAGCGCTGCAGCACCGGCTTCACCTCCATCTGGCTCTCGACCAGCTTGACCATCAAATCCTGCTCGGCCCGCATCTGGTCGGTCAGCGTCGCCAGGCGCTCGGTCAACTGCATCATGGTGGTGTTGGCGCCGGACCGGTTGTCCTCGGCCCGGGTCATGGCCCGCTGCAATTCCTCCAGCCCGTCCGCGGTCTGCTCCAACAGGGCCTGGACATAGGCTGGCACCGACTGGTCGCCCTCGACCAGACCGCCGCCGGAACTCAGGCGGGTGAAGCTGGACAGCCATTCCTCCAGATCCATGTAGAACCGGTTCTGGGCCTGGCTGGCCTGCAAATCGAGAAAGCCCAGCACCAGGCTACCGGCAAGGCCGAATAGCGATGACGAGAAGGCGGTTCCCATGCCGCTCAAGGGCCGTTCCAATCCGCCCTTCAACTCGTTGAACATGACCACGAAGTCGTTGGTGTCGACGCTCAACGAGTTGATCGTGCCGCCGATCGAGCGCACCGTCTCCAGCAGGCCCCAAAAGGTGCCGAGCAGGCCGAGGAAGATCAGCAGCCCGATCAGATAGCGCGAGATGTCGCGGCTTTCGTCCAACCGGGTGGCGATCGAGTCCAACAGCGAGCGCATCGACATCGTCGACAGGCTGACCCGCCCGCCGCGGTCTCCCAACATGGTCGCCATTGGGGCCAGCAGTTCCGGCGGCTGCCTCACCGATAGGCCGGGATCACCGCGCTGGAAGGTTTCCAGCCAATCGACTTCGGGCCTGAGGCGCAGGACCTGCATGAAGGCGTAGATGATGCCGGCCAGCAAGACCGCCAGGATCAAAGAGTTCAGATAGGGGTTGGCCATGAAGGCATGACTGATCGGCAGGAAGAGCACGCCCAGGACGGCGATCACCGCCACCAGAAACAGAATCATACGGGTGAGAAATCGGCGTGGGCTCGTCATTCGGAGATCATCCTCGTCGGCGGGAACTGCTCGAACCCGCCGGACTGTCGCTCAGGAATGTGGCAAAAACGGGAAGTAGCGTTGCGCCTTGCCGGTTGGCGGTACGGGTGTGGAACCGATGATGTCGATCATATCTGGCAGGGCAATGGCAGTCCGAAAAGCCGACCGGCCCGGTGGCGTGGTACGTCAGATACACCAGTGCGACCCCTAACCCCCGTTCGTGGCACCGCTGCCGTTACAAGTGGCGGAACGATACCGGATGGGTGGCACGACCACAACCAAATTAGGCGATCGCCTTGGCCCGCCCAGCCTTGCGCAGGCCGGTCGCCAGCAGGTAATGCAACCGGTCGTTCGAGGCCACAATATTGCCGGTCTGCATCGGGTCGCCCTTGCCGTCCAGTTCACCGACCAGGCCGCCCGCCTCGCGCACCAGGACGATGCCGGCGGCGATATCCCAGGTCGACAGACCGCGTTCCCAAAAGCCGTCGTAACGGCCGGCCGCGACATAGGCCATGTCCAGGGCGGCGGCGCCGAAGCGGCGCACCCCGGCGACCTGCGGCATCATCCGCTCCAGTTCGACCAGGAACTTGGGGTGGTCGCCGCGGCCTTGATGGGGCACGCCGGTGGCCAGCACCGCCTCGTCCAGCTTGCCACGGCCCGAAACCCGCATGCGGCGGTCGTTGAGATAGGCGCCTTGGCCCTTTTCGGCCCAAAAGAACTCGTCCTTGACCGGGTCCAGGATGGCGCCGGCGACCAGTTCGCCGTTCACCTCCAACGCCACCGACGTCGCGAAGTGGGGCAGGCCGTGCATGAAATTGGTGGTGCCGTCCAGCGGGTCGATGATCCAGTTGGTGTCCGGGTTTTCGCCTTCGATCCGGCCGCCTTCCTCCAGCACGAAGCCAAATTTCGGGCGGGCATGGGCCAATTCCTCGCGCAGGATCCGCTCGGCTTTCAGGTCGGCATTGGTGACGAAGTCCCCGGGGCCCTTGCGGGACACCTGCAACTGCTCGACTTCGCCGAAATCGCGCACCAGACCGCGGGCCGCCTTCTTCATGGCGGCCATCATGACGTTGATAACAGCGGAACGTAGGGCCATGTCGGTCAGTCGGCCCGTTTGACGTAGGTCTGGTCCGCGGTTGCCACCACCACCTTCTCGCCGGTTTCGATGAAGGGCGGAACCATCACCCGCACGCCGTTGTCCATGATCGCCGGCTTGTAGGAAGCGGCGGCCGTCTGGCCCTTGACGGTCGGTTCGGTCTCGGTGACTTCCAGCACCACATGTTCGGGCAGTTGCACGTGCAACACATCGCCCTCATAGGATTCCAGCACCACCTGCATGCCGTCCTGCAGAAAGACCGTGCCTTCGCCAACCTTGTCGGCGTTCAGCTCGATCTGTTCGTAGGATTCATTATCCATAAAGGTCAGCATGTCGCCGTCGGCGAACAGGAACTGGTACTCCTTTTGGTCCAGGCGCACGCGCTCGACATTCTCGGACGACCGGAAGCGCTCGTTCAGTTTGCTGCCGTCGCGCAGGTTCTTCAGCTCGACCTGCAGATAGGCACCGCCCTTGCCGGGCTGGGTGTGTTGGATCTTGACCGCGACCCACAGGCCGCCCTTATGCTCGATCACGTTGCCGGGACGGATCGCATTGCCGTTGATTCTCATATTTCGCTGTCATTTGCTGGTGAATTCGCTTGGCGCCGGGCGCCGCTCATTTCGCGGCGGCAAGCTATCAGCTTGGCCGGTTGCGCGCAATCTCTTGATTGAAGGCGCGGACCGCCGCGGCCGGCCCGTCTTCATGGGCCCAAACCCCGGCCACCACGGCCAGGAAGTCGGCACCCGCCCGCACCAAGGGGCCGCAATTGTCGACCGTGATGCCGCCTATCGCGACGCAAGGGATCTCCATCAGGCCCGACCACCACTCCAGAATGTCCGGCTCGGCGTGGGCCTTCGGTGCCTTGGTGCCGGTTGGAAAGAAGGCGCCGAAGGCGACATAGTCGGCACCGGCTTCGGCCGCCTCCATGCCCAGATGGCGGGAATCATGGCAGGTCACGCCGACAATACGGTCGGGCCCCAGCAGTTTCCGGGCCTCGGCGTAAGGGGCGTCCTCCTGGCCGACATGGGCCCCGTCGGCACCGCTTTTCAACGCCAGGTCTGGCCGGTCGTTGATCAGCAGGGCGGCCCCGGCGTCGTGGGTGAGTGGCAGCAGGACCTCGGCGGCACGCAGAACTTCGTCGTCGCCGGCCTCTTTGAGTCGGAGCTGCAGGCAGGCGACATCGCCGCCGTCGAAGGCGGCGGCAAGCTGATCCCGAAACACTGCCGGGTCTATCACCGGCGGCGTGATCAGGTAGAGGCGGCAAGTTGGGTTATCAGTAGTCGTCATCTGTGATTCACCCGTTCCCAATCGCCTGGAACATCAACATCCTCATGCTGAGGAGCAGGCCAAAGGCCTGCGTCTCGAAGCATGGCCATCACGCGGATATGTTGCAGACCGGCATCACATCCTTCGAGACGCCGTGTGCCACGGCTCCTCGAGGCATGAGGTATCGACTTGCACGGAGATCGTCGATTGCCAACCTCTTAGTCCTGCCCTTTGTAGATCGCGATCAGGCGGTTCAGCATGTCGATCGCCTCGTCGCGCGGCCGCTGGAAGGTGTTGCGGCCGATGATCGAACCGTTGCCGCCGCCGTCGCGGATGGCGCGGGCGTCGTCGTAGACCGAACCGGCGCCCTTTTTGGCGCCTCCGGAGAAAACCACGATACGGCGGCCGTTGAAGGCGGATTGCATGACATGGGCGACCCGGGATGCCTGGGTCGCGATGTCAATGCCCTCGGCCTTGTAGACTTTTTCGGCTTCGGCCTGCTCCAGGTGATCGGACGGCAGCTTGACCTTGATGATATGGGCACCCAGCAGGGCCGCCATATGCGCGGCATAAGCGGCAATATCCATGCCGGTTTCGCCGTCCTTGGACAGGTTGCCGCCGCGCGGATAGGACCAGACCACCACCGCAAGGCCATGCGCCTTGGCCTCCAGGGCCAGTTCGCGCAGCTCCTCGATCATCTCATAGGCGCCGTCGGAACCGGGGTAGATGGTGAAGCCGATGGCGGCGCAGCCCAGCCTCAAGGCATCCTCGACCGACCCGGTGAGGGCCTGGGTCGGCGCATCCTTGTCGCGGGCCAGGGAATTGGCGCTGTTGACCTTCAGGATCACCGGGATCTGGCCGGCGAAGGTGTCGGCCCCGGCCTCAACCATGCCTAAAGGCGTGGCGAAGGCATTCAGCCCGGCGTCGATCGCCAGCTGCCAGTGATAGTGCGGGTCATAGCCCGGCGGGTTGGGCGCGAAGGAGCGGGCCGGGCCATGCTCGAAGCCTTGGTCGACCGGCAGGATGATCATCTTGCCGGTGCCGCCCAGTTTTCCGGTCATCAGGATGCGGGCGAGATTGGCCTTGGTGCCGGGATTGTCGCTTTCGTAATTGGCGAGAATTTTCTTGACGGTGCGGGTGAGTTTCATGGGCCTGTTTCCTTTAAGCGGCGGATACACAAGCGGGTGGAAATACCGGCCCTTGTTAGCGCAGCTTGGGCCGCAAGACAACGACTTAAGCCCGCGCCCTGGCCGGGCGCGGGGGGAAGAGGAAACAGGGATCGCGAACTAAACGGTCAGGGCCTGGACGCCGGGCAGGGCCTTGCCTTCCAGCCATTCCAGGAAGGCGCCGCCGGCGGTCGAGACATAGGTGAAACGTGCCGTCACGCCGGCGCCGTTCAGGGCCGCCACCGTGTCACCACCGCCGGCCACCGTGGTCAGGCCGCCGGCATCGGTGAGATCGGCCGCGGCCAGCGCCACCGCGTCGGTGCCCTGATTGAAGGGCGGGATCTCGAAAGCGCCCAGGGGGCCGTTCCACAAGAGCGTCCGGCAGTTGCCCAGCCTTGCCGTCAGATCGGCGATGCTGGCCGGGCCGACGTCCAGGATCATCTTGCCGTCCGGCACCGCGATCTCGTCCAGGGTTTCGGTCGCCGCGCCGGCCTTGAACTCGGCCGCCACCACGATGTCGACCGGCAACACGATCTCGCAGCCCGAGGCCGCGGCCTTGGCGATGATTTCGCGAGCGGTGTCGGCCAGGTCGTGCTCGCACAGCGACGACCCTACATCCTTGCCCTGCGCGTGCAGGAAGGTGTTGGCCATGCCGCCGCCGATGATCAACTGGTCGACCTTGCCGACCAGATTACCCAGCAGGTCAAGCTTGGTCGAAACCTTGGCGCCGCCGACGATCGCCGCCACCGGGCGTTCCGGGGCCTCCAGCGCGGCACCCAGCGCGTCGAGCTCGGCCTGCATCAGCCGGCCCGCCGCCGCCGGCCGCAGCCGGGCCAATGCCTCGGTCGAGGCATGGGCCCGGTGGGCGCAGGAAAACGCGTCGTTGACGTAAAGGTCGCCCAAGGCCGCCAGTTCGCCGGCGAAGCCGGCATCGTTCTTTTCCTCGGCGGCGTGAAAGCGCAGGTTCTCCAGCATCGCCACCTGGCCACCATCCAGTCCATCGACCACGGCCTTGGCGGCATCGCCGATGCAGTCATTGGCAAAGCTGACGTCCTGCCCCAACCGTTCGGCCAGGGCGGCGGCGACCGGCTTCAGGCTCATCTCGGCTACCACCTGGCCCTTGGGCCGGCCGAAATGCGACATCAGCACCACCTTGGCACCGGCATCGGCCAGTTCGCGGATGGTCGGCAGCACCCGGTCGATGCGCGTGGCGTCGGTCACAACGCCATCGCGCATCGGCACGTTAAGGTCGACCCGGACCAGGACCGTCTTGCCGGCCGCATCCAGGTCATCGAGCCGGCGAAATGCGGCCATCGGTCCTAGCCCAGCTTGCCGGCCGCAACCGCGGTATCGCACATCCGGTTCGAGAAGCCCCATTCATTGTCGTACCAGCTGAGGACGCGGACAAACTTGCCGTCGATCACCTGGGTCTGGGTCAGGTCGAAGGTCGACGAGGCCGGGTTGTGGTTGAAGTCGGTCGACACCAGCGGCTCGTCATTGACCGCCAGCACGCCCTTCAGCTTGCCCTTGGCGGCCTTGGTGATGGCTTCGTTGACCTCTTCGACCGTGGTCTTGCGCTTGGCGTTGAAGCAGAGGTCGACCATCGACACGTTCTGGGTCGGGACCCGAACCGCGGTGCCGTCCAGCTTGCCGGCAAGCTGCGGCAGCACCAGGCCGACGGCGCGGGCGGCGCCGGTCGAGGTTGGGATCATCGAACCCGCCGCGGCACGAGCCCGGCGCAGGTCCTTGTGCAGGGTGTCCAGCACCGGCTGATCGCCGGTATAGGCATGGACCGTGGTCATGAAACCTTGCGCGATGCCGACCTTGGCGTCCAGCACCATCGCCACCGGTGCCAGGCAGTTGGTGGTGCACGACGCGTTCGAGATCACCTTGTGGCTCTTGCGCAGCTTGTTGTGGTTGACGCCGTAGACCACGGTGATGTCGGCGCCGCTGGCCGGGGCCGAGACGATGACCCGCTTGGCGCCGGCTTCCAGATGCTTCGACGCCGCCTCCTTGGAGGTGAAGATGCCGGTGCATTCCAGCGCCACGTCGACACCCAGCTTGGCCCAGGGCAATTTGGCCGGGTCGCGTTCGGCGGTGACCAGGATGTTGCCGCTGCCCAGGTTGATGCCGGTCTTGGTGGTTTTGACCTTGCCGGGGAACCGGCCGTGCACCGTATCGTAGCGCAGCAAATGCGCATTGGCCTCGATCGGGCCGAGATCGTTGATGCCGACAACCTGGATGTCCTTGCGGCCGGACTCGGCGATCGCCCGCATGACCAGTCGGCCGATGCGGCCGAACCCGTTAATTGCAACCTTGACAGCCATAATGACCCTCCATCTCCTCGCGTTTCCTGATCGGGTGATTTATATCAGTATTTTCTAATATATATCCCCCGACAGAGGTCCAGCCGTCAAGGGCGATTTCCCCGGGCGGCGGTATTTCACGGTAAAAATCTGTGATTCAAGAGTGTTTCGCCGTCGACCCACATTCTTGGGGCGCGTGACCGTGGCAATCCGGGAAGCGATCGTGACCATGTCGGGCAAACGCGGGCGCGTGTTTTGAGCTTTTGGCGGCGAAACGGAAACCGTTCTCAGTGCGGCGCAACATGCCGTTCCCCTACTGCCACGTCAACCGCCCTTTTGTCGCAGGGCGCGGACGGCGATTGGCGGCATGATCCGGTCATGAAACCGTAATCAGGTTGACGCAAGTTACGGTTGGATCGTATCCTTCGATCTTAGGGAACGAGGCTAACCGGTTAAAAGAAAAGCGAAATCATTCATGAGCGATGAAGACGCGGCTTGGACGCGCCTGCAGGACGCGGTAGCGCGGCTGGAAACGGCATTTTCCCAGACCAATCTGGCGCTGGTCGATCGTGACGAACTGGCGGCGCTGGAAGGGCGGATCCGTTCGTTGCGGGACGAAAACGAGCGCCTGGCCAGGGAGTTGGCCGGCATGCAGGCCGATCACTCGGCGCTCAAGACCGCGACCGACGGGGTCTCGGGCCGGCTGGACAATGCGATCAATCAATTGAAAACGGCGCTGGAAGGCTGACATGGGACAGGTCACGGTAAGGGTCAACGGGCGCGACTATCGGGTCAGCTGCGACGACGGCGAAGAGGACCACGTCACCTATCTCGGTCAATACGTCGACAAGCGTGTCGGCGACCTGATCGACGCGGTCGGCCAGGTCGGCGAGGAACGGCTCTTGTTGATGGCGGCGTTGCTGGTTTCGGACGACCTCGCCGATGCCTATGAGGAGATCGAGGCGCTGAAAGCCCGGCTGCGCAGCGTCGAGGCCAAGGCCGGTTCCGCCTCGGATGGCGATATCGCCGAATTGGCGGCCCGCATCGAGAAGGTTGCCGCGCGGCTCGAAACCGCCTAACTATTCGATTGGACGGATTCTGCCCGGTTCGACGTCGCGCGCATCCCTGGGGCCATTAATACGTCCTCGGGAGCTGTCCCTGCCGGAGCCCTGGTTTCGGACACACGGCGCCCACCTGGTTATCCAGGTCTTAGAGGATCGACCCGGCGACGGCCGGTGCGGGTCCGTCCGCCCGAGTTTCGGCCCCGGCAATCTGTGAGTTGATGACCCCAATCCCGGACCAAAAGGCCGCGTTGCGCAGTCAGGCCAAGGCCGTGCGGAAGCGCTTGGCCGAGGCTGCGCCGCCGGACCTTGCGCAAGGCGCGGCCCGGGCCCTGTTCAGCCAGGTACCGCTTGCTTCGGACCGCACCATCTCGGCCTATTGGCCAGTGCGGTCTGAGTTCGACCCGCGCCCGATCATGGCCGAGGCAGTGGACCGCGGCCTGGCGGTGGCCTTGCCGGTGGTGGCCGGGCCGGACCGGCCGCTGTTCTTTCGCCGCTGGCTGCCCGGCATGGCGCTGGAGCCGGCGGCGATGGACATCCCGGTGCCGCCGGCGACGGCCGAGGAGCTCCAGCCGGACATATTGATCGTGCCGCTGCTGGCCTTCGATAAGCAAGGCTTCCGCCTCGGCTATGGCGGCGGCTTCTACGACCGCACCATCGCCCGGCTCAGGGGCCCGGGGCAGGGCGCGGCGGCCATCGGCCTCGGCTTCGCCGGCCAGGAGGTCGCCACGGTGCCGCACGACGACAACGACCAGCCGATGGACTGGCTGCTGACCGAGAGCTTTGCGAGGGAGATACGGTGAAGGTCCTGTTTCTGGGTGATGTGGTCGGTCGTTCCGGCCGCGAGGTGGTGTTGCGCCGGCTGCCCGAGTTGCGCCGGCAACTGGCATTGGACTTCGTCGTGGTCAACGGCGAGAACGCCGCCGCCGGCTTCGGCCTGACCGCCAAGATCGCCGATGCCTTCTTCGACGCCGGGGCCGACATCATCACCACCGGCAACCATGTCTGGGACCGCAAGGAGATGATCGACCACATCGTCGACGAGCCGCGCCTGCTCCGGCCCCTGAACCTGCCGCCCGGCGCCCCGGGCCGGGGCCTGGCCGACGTGCTGACCGATGACGGACGCCGGGTGGTGGTCGCCCAGGCCATGGGCCAGCTGTTCATGGATCCGCTGGACAACCCGTTCACCAAGCTGGACGAGGCGCTGGCCGATATTGAGCTCGGCCACAACGCCGATTGCGTGCTGGTCGACTTCCACGCCGACATCACCTCCGAGAAGATGGCGATGGGCCAGTTCCTCAACGGCCGCGCCTCGCTGGTGGTCGGCAGCCACAGCCACGTGCCCACCGCCGACACCCAGATCCTCTCGGCCGGCACCGCCTACCAGACCGACGCCGGCATGTGCGGCGACTATGACAGCATCATCGGCATGGAGATCACCGAGCCCCTGCGCCGCTTCACCACCAAGATGCGCGACGGCCCCTTCACGGCGGCCGCCGGCCCGGCCACCCTGTGCGGCACCTATATCGAAACCGACGACCAGACGGGCCAGGCGGTGCAAGCGGCGCCGATCCGACTGGAGGGGCGGCTGGCCGAGCAGTGGCCGGTTTGACGCGGTAATTCGCGCCCCCCCACGCCGCATTCTTGCCATAATGCGTTGCTAGCCATAATTCATGCGACTGACCTCAACATATGGTATACGCGTGGGAGTCTGACCGTGGCGCCGGGGGAACGGCGTGATGGCACCAATTTCTAACAGTTTGTCGAGGGATCACGATCGCGACATGGCAGGTCATTCGCAATTCAAGAACATCATGTACCGCAAGGGCGCCCAGGACGCCAAGCGGGCCAAAGTCTTCACCCGGTTGATCCGCGAGCTGGTGGTTGCCGCCAAGACCGGCCAGCCGGACCCGGACGCCAATCCCAGGCTGCGCTCGGCGATCGCGGCGGCCCGCGCCGCCAACATGCCCAAGGACAATATCGAGCGCGCCATCAAGCGCGGCGCCGGCGGCGGCGAGGGCGACAATTTCGAGGAGATCCGCTACGAGGGCTATGGCCCCGGCGGCATCGCCGTGATCGTCGAGGCGCTGACCGACAACCGCAACCGCACCGCATCGGAAGTGCGCGCCGCCTTCAGCAAGCATGGCGGGTCGCTGGGCGAGACCGGTTCGGTGTCGTTCATGTTCGACCGCATCGGCTCGATCACCTACCCGGCCGCGGTGGCCAGCGGCGACGAGATGTTCGAGGCGGCGCTGGAGGCCGGGGCCGAGGAATGTTTGAGCGACGAAGCCACCCATGAGGTGCAGTGCGCGCCGGATGATTTCAACGAGGTGCGCGAGGCGCTGGAGGCCAGCCTGGGCGCGGCCGAGCAGGCCGGGCTGATGTGGAAGCCGCAGAACACCATCCAGATCGGCGAGGACCAGGCCTCGACCCTGTTCAAGCTGCTGGAGGCGCTGGACGAAAGCGACGACGTGCAGCGGGTTTCGGCCAATTTCGAAGTCTCCGACGAGGTCATGGCGAAGCTGAGCGCGTGAGAAGGTGTTTGCGTTGATGGCCGGCCAGGCCAGGTTCCGGCAGAGCCAAACTCGTGGTTGGGCAGGGGGAGCGGGCCGGCCAAGCAGGCCACAGGGAAAAAAGCCCAATCGTCTTGAGGGGGAGATGGGGCGAGGATGAGGATACTGGGACTCGATCCTGGACTGCGGTACACCGGCTGGGGGCTGATCGAGGCCGCCGGCAACCGGCTCAGCCATGTCGCCAATGGGCGGGTGACCTCGGACGCAAAATCCGCACTGGCCGAGCGACTGCTGCAGTTGGACGACGGCCTGCAGGCGGTGCTGGCCGACTGGCTGCCGGACGCGGCGGCGGTCGAGGAGACCTTCGTGAACAAGAACCCGACCACGACCCTGCTGCTGGGCCAGGCCCGCGGCGTCGCCCTGTTGGCGGCGGCCCGCAACGGCGTCGCGGTCCACGAATATTCGCCCAACCTGATCAAGAAGTCGGTGGTCGGCACCGGCCATGCCGCCAAGCAGCAGATTCACGCCATGGTCGGTCATTTGCTGCCCGCCTGCCAGATCACGTCGGCTGACGCGGCGGACGCGTTGGCGGTGGCGATCTGCCACGCCCACCACGCCGAGAGCCGCCAGCGCCTGGCCCGGGCCGAAACCGCCATGGGGGCGCGACCGTGATTGCCAAGCTGGCCGGGATCGTCGACAGCCTGGGCGAGGATTGGCTGATTCTCGACGTCGGCGGGGTCGGTTATCTGGCTTTCTGTTCGGCCCGCACGTTGCGGGCCATGCCCGGCATCGGCGAGGCCGCCAAGCTGTACATCGAAACCCATGTCCGCGAGGATCATATCCACCTCTACGGCTTTGCCGACCAGACCGAGCAGCGCTGGTTCAACCTGCTGCAGACGGTCCAGGGCGTTGGCGCCAAGCTGGCCCTGGGCGTGCTGTCCAGCATCGGTCCGGCCGAACTGGCCCAGGCCATCGCCGTCCAGGATGTCGCCTACCTGACCCGGGCCAACGGGGTCGGCAAGAAGCTGGCCCAGCGCCTGGCCACGGAATTGAAGGACAAGGTCGAGGCCCTGGTCGGGACCGTGCCGGGCGCCGCCGCCGCGCCGCTCAGCGTGGTCGCTGGCGGGGCCGCCAGCGACGCCATCTCGGCCCTGGTCAACCTTGGGTACCGCCGGGTGGACGCGGCCGGGGCGGTGGCTTCCGCCGGTCGCAGCCTGGGTGAGAACGCCGCCGTCGAGGCGCTGATCAAGTCCAGCCTGAAGGAACTGGCGCGATGAGTGAGAACCGCGTGGTGGCCGGCGATTTCGCCCAGGGCGATGGTGACGAAGCGGCGCTGAGGCCCCAGCGGCTGGACGAGTTCGTCGGCCAGCAAAAGGTGCGCGAGAATTTGAGCGTGTTCATCGAGGCCGCCCGGTCGCGGTCGGAAGCGCTGGACCATGTGCTGTTCTTCGGACCGCCGGGCCTGGGCAAGACGACCCTGGCCCAGATCGTCGCCCGCGAGATGGGGGTCAACATCCGCACCACCTCGGGTCCGGTGGTGGCCAAGGCCGGCGACCTGGCGGCGCTGCTGACCAATCTCGATGCCCATGACGTGCTGTTTATCGATGAGATTCATCGCCTTAATCCTGCCGTAGAAGAGGTGTTGTATCCGGCTATGGAGGATTTTCAGCTCGACCTGATCATCGGCGAGGGCCCGGCCGCGCGCACCGTGCGCATCGAGCTGCCGCCCTTCACGCTGATCGGCGCGACCACCCGGTCCGGCCTGTTGACGACGCCGCTGCGCGAGCGCTTCGGCATCCCGGCGCGCCTGGAATTCTATCAGGTGGCGGAGCTGGAGCAGGTGGTGCGGCGCGGCGCCCGGGTGCTGGGCATGCCGCTGGCCAGCGACGGTGCCCACGAGATCGCCAAGCGCAGCCGCGGCACGCCCCGGGTCGCCACCCGGCTATTGCGCCGGGTGCGGGACTTCGCTGCCGTGGCCGGGGCCGAAACCATCGACGCGGTCAAGGCCGATGCGGCGCTGACCCGGCTGGATGTCGACCAGCTGGGGCTGGACGCCATGGACCGTCGCTATCTGGCCTGCATCATCGACAGCTATGACGGCGGCCCGGTCGGGGTGGAGACCCTGGCGGCGGCGCTGTCGGAACCGCGCGACGCGATCGAAGACATCATCGAGCCCTATCTGATCCAGCAGGGCCTGTTGCTGCGGACGCCGCGGGGGCGGGCCGCGACACCGGCCGCCTATCAGCATCTCGGGCGCACCGCCCCGGCCCGGCCCGCGACCGATGCGCCGGCCCAACTCGACCTGATCGACCGGCAGGAGGATGCGCCATGACCGCACCCTCGGCCGGTGATCTCAAGGACGGTGTCCACGTGCTGCCGGTCCGGGTCTATTGGGAAGACACCGACGCCGGTGGCATTGTCTATTACGCGAACTATTTGAAATATGCCGAGCGGGCCCGTACCGACATGCTGCGCCTGGCCGGTATCGACCAGTCGGAGCTGCAGGCCGAGGCGGGGCTGACCTTCGCGGTGCGACGCTGCGAGGTCGACTATCTGCGCCCGGCCCGCATGGACGACGCGTTGGAGGTGCATTCCCGTTTCGCCGATGTGCGCGGCGCCAGCCTGACCGCCGACCAGGTGGTGCGCCGCGGCGCCGAGGAACTGGCCCGTCTGGTGGTGCGGATCGCCTGTCTGGACACCAAGGGGCGGGCCCGGCGTTTGCCTACGGATTTGCGGGCTGCGTTGGCGGCCAGTTGAGATTAGTTTCGGAGACCAAGACCTGATGGAAGAAAACGCCGTCGTCGCCGCCCAGATCGCGGGATCGATTTCCGCCGACATGTCGATGTGGGCCCTGTTCATGCGCGCCGATCTGATCGTCAAGATCGTCATCGCGCTACTGGTCCTGGCCTCGTTCTGGAGCTGGGCGATCATTTTCGAAAAATGGTTCCGCTTCCGCCGGATCATGGAAATGGCCAACCGGTTCGAGAGCGATTTCTGGTCCGGCGGATCGCTGGACAGGTTGTTCGAAGCGGTCGGTGCGACGCCCAAGCACCCGATGGCCAGGCTGTTCGCCAGTGCCATGCGCGAATTGCGCCGCACCACTGAGCGTGGCCTGGTCGGCCGCCGCGAAGACGTGCGCGGCAATCTACAGCTCCGGATCAGCCAGGTGATGCGGGTGACCATCGACCGCGAAATGCAGCATCTGGAGAAATATCTCGGGTTCCTGGCCACGGTCGGTTCGACGGCGCCGTTCGTCGGCCTGTTCGGCACGGTCTGGGGGATCATGAACAGCTTCCAGGCCATCGCGGTCAGCAAGAACACCAGCCTGGCGGTGGTTGCGCCCGGCATCGCCGAGGCGTTGTTCGCCACGGCACTTGGGCTGATCGCCGCGATCCCGGCGGTGGTTGCCTACAACAAGTTCTCCAACGACCTTGGCCACTACGCGACGCGGCTGGAAGGGTTCGCCGGCGAGTTCTCGGCCATCCTGTCGCGCCAGCTTGAGGAGCATGACCGCTAATGTCCGGCGGTGTCATGGATCCGTTGAGCCGCCGCGGCAGCGGCCGGATGGGCGGCTATCGGCCGATGGCCGAGATCAACGTGACGCCGTTCGTCGACGTCATGCTGGTGCTGCTGGTCGTATTCATGATCACGGCGCCGCTGCTCACGGTCGGGGTCAAGGTCGACCTGCCGAAAACCCAGGCACCGGAACTGCGCGGCCAGGACGAGCCGCTGGCGGTGACAGTCAACAAGGAGGGGCGGATCTTCCTGCAGGAGACTGAGATCGCCCTGGATCAGTTGGTGCCGAAGCTGCAGGCAATCAACCAAGGGCGGTTGGAAGAGGCGCCGCGGATATTCGTGCGCGGCGACGGTGCCATCAACTATGGCCGGGTGATGGAAGTCATGGCGACCATCAATGCCGCCGGCTACAACCGCGTCGCGCTGGTCACGGCGCCGAAGCAGAAATAGGGGGTTCCGGCTTGAGCGTGCGTCAGGCTGCGGTTCTTTCCGGCGTGTTGCACATCGCGGTGATTACCGTCGCGGTGGTCGGCATCCCGTGGCAGGACCCGTTCCCCGACGTCTCGCCGCCGCCGATGGAAGTGGAACTGGTCGAGGTCGGCGAGGAGACCGTGCAGGCCCCGAAGCCGAAGCCCGAACCGAAGCGCCCCGAGCCGAAACCGGAACCGAAGGCCGAGGCACCGAAACCCGACACCAATCCGCCGCCGCTGCCCGAGACCAAGATGGCCGCACTGCCGCCGCCGCCGATGCCGGAGCCGGCGCTGGTCGAACTGCCGCCGCTGCCGCCGAAGCCGAAGCCCAAGGTCGAAAAGCCGGTCGAAAAGCCCAAGCCGGTGCCGGTTCCGCGCTACAAGCCGAAGCCTAAGCCGAAACCGAAGCAGGCCAAGAAGCCGGAACCGAAAAAGCCGGCGTTCGACAGCAAGCGGATCGCGGCGTTGCTGGACAAGCGCAAGAGAGATCCCGAAGAGGCGCCGCCGCAGCCCAAGAATGAGGAAAAGACCTTCGATAAGATTGCCGCGGCAATCGCTAAGTCCGAACCGGCGACGCCGGCCCCCACCGCGCCGCGTGCCGTGCCGTTGACGATCAGCGAGGTCGACCTGATCCGCCTGCAGATCGAACGCTGCTGGAGCGTGCCGGCCGGCGCCCGTGACGCCGAGGACCTGGTGATCCGGATCCGGATTTACCTCAACCCCGACGGTTCGTTGAGCCGGGAGCCGGACATCGTCGACCGGGCGCGGATGGCCCGGCCCGGCGAAGAGTTCTTCCGCTCGGCGGCCGAAAGCGCGTATCGTGCGGTCAAGAAATGCGCACCATTGCGCAACCTGCCGATAGCCAAATATGAACATTGGCGTGACATCGAATTGACCTTCAACCCGAAGGAAATGCTGGGCGGATGACGGGAATTGGTATGACGAAGATGCGTAACTGGCTGGCCGGCCTGTTGGTGGCTGCGGCAATTGGTTTGACCGGCGGTCCGGCGGCGGCGCTGCTGAAGATCGACATCACCCGCGGCAATGTGGACCCCCTGCCGATCGCGGTCTCGCCCTTCGATGCCGACCGGCCGCTGACGGTGCGCATCGGGTCCAGCGTGGCGGAAGTGATCCGCAACAATCTGGAACGGTCAGGCCTGTTCCGCCCAATCGACCCAAAGGCCTATATCCAGACCCCGGAGCAGATGCGGGTCCAGCCTCGGTTTGGCGATTGGCGCACCATCAATTCGCAGGCCCTGGTAACCGGGCGCAGCGAAGTGCTGAACGACGGCCGCCTCAGGGTCGAGTTCCGGTTATGGGACGTCTATGCCGAGCAGCAGATGACCGGGCTGGTGTTCTTCACCACCCCCGACAATTGGCGCCGCATCGCGCATCTGATTTCGGACCAGATCTACAAGCGGCTGACTGGCGAGGAGGGGTATTTCGACACCCGCATCGTCTATATCGCCGAAACCGGGCCCAAGGGGCGACGGGTCAAACGGCTGGCGATCATGGACCAGGACGGCGAAAACCACCGCTTCCTGACCACCGGCGATCACCTGGTCCTGACGCCGCGTTTTTCGCCGACCAGCCAGGAAATCACCTACCTGTCCTATTTCAACGATCAGCCGCGGGTCTATCTGTTCAATATCGACACCGGCCAGCAGGAAGTGCTGGGCGACTTTCCCGGCATGACCTTTGCGCCGCGCTTCTCACCTGACGGCAACAAGGTGGTGATGAGCATGGCCCGCGACGGCAATTCGGAAATCTACGTGATGGATCTGCGCACCCGCGAAACCGTGCGCCTGACCAACCATCCGTCGATCGATACCTCGCCGTCCTATTCGCCGGACGGATCGCGGATCGTATTCAACTCCGATCGCGGCGGCACCTCGCAGCTCTATGTCATGGGCAGCGACGGGGGTGGGCCGCGGCGGATCAGTTTCGGTGCCGGACGCTATTCGACACCGGTGTGGTCGCCGCGCGGCGACCTGATCGCCTTCACCAAGTTTCACGACGGTCAGTTCCATATCGGCGTGATGCGGGTGGATGGCAGTGGAGAAAGGCTGTTGTCCAGGAGCTTCCTTGACGAAGGTCCGACCTGGGCGCCGAACGGCCGTGTCCTGATGTTCTTCCGGGAATCGCCCACCGACGACAAGGGGAGGGGTGGTTCCGTGCGTCTATGGTCTGTCGATTTGACGGGGCACAATGAGCGCGAAATGCACACGCCGGTCGACGCTTCCGACCCGGCCTGGTCGCCTCTGTCCCCCTTGATTCGTTAACCATAGACATTTATAGTCCGACCGTGGTCGAAACGGCTGTTCAAAATGGGTGCTACGTTGTTGAAACCGCCAGCGAATCTTCCCATAAACGGTGAGTTAGGCCTTTGCCGTTATCTCGGCTGCGGCGTGTGTCAAACCAGCCGGCAATAGGAGTTGACTAAATGCGCCTTGGATTTTCCCAGATTAAAACGATCAGTGCCGTCGCGGCCGTGTTGTTGGTAGCGGCCTGCGCGACCGAGCCCGAAGAAAAATCGACAGCGGCTGGCGAAGGGCAGGCCGTCCAGACCCAGCCGCAGCCCACGACGACCCAACAGGCTACCACTCAGCCGGTTGCTGAACCGGAGAAGCCGAAAGGCCCGATGCCCGGCAGCCAGGAGGACCTGATCCTCAATGTCGGCGATCGGGTGTTCTTTGCCTTCGACAAGTTTGATTTGAATGCCGAAGCTCAGGACACCTTGAAGCGCCAGGCGGCCTGGATGCGTGCCAACCCCAGCGTGGTGATCACGGTCGAGGGGCATTGCGACGAACGCGGTACCCGCGAATACAACCTGGCACTGGGTGAGCGCCGGGCCACCGCGGTCAAGAACATGCTGATCGACCTGGGGATCAACCCGGCCCGGGTGTCGACGATCTCCTACGGCAAGGAGCGGCCCGAGGCGCTCGGCTCGAACGAAGCGGCGTGGGCGCAGAACCGTCGTGGCGTGACCATCGTCAACTAGACCGCCTGACCTTTGGCGTTGTCTTTTTGGGGCCCGTCCGTATCCCTGGCCGATCAGCCAAGGAAACGGGCGGGCTTCGGTTATCGGCCGACCACAATTTCGCCGAATTGGAATGGCTGGATGGCAGGTAGCCGGTGGTGTCCTGGCCCAGTATGCGGGAATGTGGACTGTGATGATCTGTAGGAAGAATTCGATGATGCCGGCCCTGGCAGTGTGCCTGGGTCTGGCGGTGCTCGCCATGCCCCTGTCCGCCACGGCGCAAAGCAGTTCCGACTGGCGGACCCTGCTCGATCGTGTCGAGCGGTTGGACAGCGACCTCAAGGTATTACAGCGTAACGTCTATCGTGGCGACCCGCCGCCGCCCGGGTCGGTGCCGGCCGCCCAGCCGGCGGCTGAGTCCGGCGGCCTGCCGTCCGCCTCGGCCGCCCGCCTGTCGCGTCGCCTGGACCAGTTCGAGAACCAGATCCGTAGATTGACCGGGCAGATCGAGGAAATCGGCTTCGACGTGCGCCAGGCCATGACCCGCCTCGACAAGCTGGTCGAGGACGTGGATTTCCGCCTCACCGCGTTGGAACAGAGCCGCGCCGCCGCGCCCAGCCCTTCTGCTGCCGCGCCCCGCGCCGCTCCCACACCGGGCGGCGTGGTCGCCGACCAGCCGGCCCCGGGTACCCGCACCCTCGGTTTCGTCGCCGCCACCGCCGTCGAACAGGACCAGGGCGAACAGCCGGCGGCACCGGCTGCGGCCGCTGAGGGTACCGCGGTTGCCGCGGCACCGTCGCCGACACCGGCACCTGAGCAAACCCAAGGCTCGCCGAAGGAACAGTACGAGTTTGCCAAGAGCCTGTTGTGGAAGGGTCAGATCGTCGAGGCCGAACAGGCCCTGTCGGCGTTCCTCAGTGCCCACCCGAACGATTCCCTGGCCGGTAACGCCCAGTACTGGCTGGGCGAAACGTTTTACGTGCGACAGGACTTCGACCGGGCGGCACGGGCCTTTCTCGAGGGTTTCCAGAAATACCCCGATAGCCAAAAGGCACCCGACAATCTGCTGAAGCTGGGCAAGTCATTGGCTGCCATGGGGCAATCCGAGGAAGCTTGCGTCACCTTCAAGGAGCTTGATGTCTCGTTTCCAAAGGCTTCGCCCACGATCAAGCGCCTGGCTGCCAAAGAGAAGAAGCGTCTAAGCTGCAAGTAGCAGGGCCGCCGGGGCCGCGTCTGGCGCCATGACCAAACCTGGAAACGCAACATTTCCTCCGATCGGCGCGGCCGAGTTCGCCGACCTGATGCGGAGTGTTCTCACCGATCCGGAACCACAGCGATTGGCGGTCGCGGTTTCCGGTGGTCGGGACAGTATGGCACTGTGCCTGCTGGCTTCGATCTGGGCCGACAGCTCGGCTTGCAAGGTCATCGCGCTAACCGTCGATCACCGATTGCGGCCCGGGTCCAGGGCCGAGGCGGCCCAGGTCAAGAAATGGCTGAAGACGCACGGCATCGAACATCGGACCTTGACCTGGCGGGGCGAAAAGCCGACCAGCAACCTGCAGGCCGCGGCGCGAACTGCCCGCTACGGTCTGATGGCGGATTGGTGCCGGCGTCACCGGGTGGCCCACGTCCTGCTGGCTCACCACCTCGAAGATCAGGCGGAAACCCTGCTGCTCCGCTTAGGGCGCGGCAGTGGTGTCGACGGCCTGTCGGCGATGATGCCGGTCAGCCGTCGCAACGATCTTTTCTGGCTACGGCCGCTGCTGGACATGCCGCGGGCGCGTCTTGAAGCCACCCTGGTGGCCGCCGGCCAATCCTGGCTCGACGATCCGTCCAATCGAGATCCGGCCTATTCCCGGGTTCGCATGCGCAACCTGGCCGAATCCTTGGCCGCCGAAGGCCTGACGCCGGCCCGCCTGGCCGAGACCGCAATATCCATGCGCCGGGCGAGGCAGGCGTTGGAACATGCCACCGAAGCCGCAATCCGTGACCTGGTCGAACTGCATCCCGGTGGCTTCTGCCTGGTCGACCGCGACGGCTTGGCGGAACTGCCGGAGGAGATCGGCCTGAGGCTGCTGCGTTCCACCTTGCGCTGCATAGGGACTGATGCCGTGTTTCCGACTCGTTTCCAGCGCCTGCGCAGGCTTTATATGGTCACCGTCGCCGATGGGCCAATGCCGTCCCGAACCTTGTCTGGCTGCCGTATCGCGCCCTGGCGGGGGCGGCTGCTGGTCGCCCGGGAAACCGCCAAAGCCAGTGAACAGGTCCCGATCGGTCCTGTCGGGACCGCGACTTGGGACAACCGCTTTCGGGTTCGCGTGACGGGCGTGGCCGGTGGCGACCCCGACCTGATGATCCGCCGGCTTGGGTTCGACCGGCCGGCATGGCTGCGCGGCGATCGACCGGACCTGTCACCCAGCCGGTTCCCCGCTTCGGCCCGGGCGGCGCTGCCGGGGCTCTGGCTCGGTCGCAAACTGATTGCGGCGCCCCATTTTACCGACTTTTGTGGGGAACGGGCCGCCGATTCACCCAGGCTCGTCGCGGAATTCCGCCCTTTGCGGCCTCTCGTGCCGTGAACAGTGCCGGATTTGGCGTTGTCTCGCTGAAAAGAGGTATTATCTTAACTCACGATAGGCCATAAATAGCGCGGCCCTGCCGGTCGACGATGTTGCCGGGCGCTTTCGGGCCGGCGACAGGCTAGGCGGGCGACATGACGCTCTGCGGAGCGGCCGACTAGGAGATACACCGCAAGTGAACTTGTTTGGCAGGAACCTCGTTCTCTGGATCATCATCGCGTTTTTGGTGGTGGCTCTGTTCAATCTGTTTCAGGGCCCGACGAATCGTGGCGGCGACAACCAATGGTCCTACACGGAATTCCTCAACCGGGTTGATGCCGGCGAAGTCGAGGAAGTCACCACCAAGGGCGATCAGATCACTGGGCGCCTGCGCGGCGGCGACATATTCGTAACCTACAATCCGGGCGATACCGGTCTGGTCGAGAACCTGCGCCAGCGCGGGGTCGAAATCCGTGGCTCGCCACCGGAAGAAGGCAATGCGCTGCTCAGCATCCTGATTTCGTGGTTCCCGATGCTGCTGCTGATCGGTGTCTGGATCTTCTTCATGCGCCAGATGCAATCGGGCGGCGGCAAGGCGATGGGCTTCGGCAAGTCCAAGGCCCGGTTGCTGACCGAGAAGCAGGGCCGTGTCACCTTTGACGATGTCGCCGGTATCGACGAGGCCAAGGAGGAACTGGAGGAAATCGTCGAATTCCTCAAGGACCCGCAGAAATTCCAGCGGCTGGGCGGCCGCATCCCGAAGGGGGCATTGCTGGTTGGCCCGCCCGGCACCGGTAAGACATTGCTGGCCCGCGCCATTGCCGGCGAGGCCAATGTGCCGTTCTTCACCATCTCAGGTTCCGACTTTGTCGAGATGTTCGTCGGCGTCGGTGCCAGCCGCGTGCGCGACATGTTCGAGCAGGGCAAGAAGAACGCGCCCTGCATCATCTTCATCGACGAGATCGACGCGGTCGGCCGCCATCGCGGTGCCGGCCTGGGCGGCGGCAATGACGAACGCGAGCAGACCCTGAACCAGTTGCTGGTCGAGATGGATGGCTTTGAGGCCAATGAGGGCGTGATCCTGATCGCCGCCACCAACCGTCCGGACGTTCTGGACCCGGCGCTGCTGCGCCCGGGCCGCTTCGACCGCCAGGTGGTGGTGCCCAATCCCGATATCCTCGGCCGCGAGAAGATCCTGCGTGTCCACATGCGCAAGATTCCGATCGCGCCCGATGTCGAACCGCGGATCATCGCCCGTGGCACCCCTGGTTTCTCCGGTGCCGACCTCGCCAATTTGGTCAACGAGGCGGCCCTGCTGGCGGCCCGCAAGGGGCGGCGAATGGTCACCATGTCCGAATTCGAGGAAGCCAAGGACAAGGTCATGATGGGCGCTGAGCGGCGTTCCATGGTGATGAGCGAGGAGGAAAAGAAACTCACCGCCTATCACGAAGGCGGCCACGCCCTGGTGGCGATCCACACGCCGGCTTCCGACCCGGTGCACAAGGCGACGATCATCCCGCGCGGCCGGGCCCTGGGCATGGTCATGCGGCTGCCGGAACGCGACCAGTATTCGATGGCCCGCGACCAGTTGGAGGCCCACCTGACTGTGGCGATGGGCGGCCGGGTGGCGGAAGAGCTGATTTTCGGCTCGGAAAAGGTCACCACCGGCGCTTCCAACGACATCAAGCAGGCCACCGACATGGCCCGGCGCATGGTCACCGAATACGGCATGTCCGACAAGCTGGGTCCGTTGCGTTACAGCGACAATGAAGAGGAGATCTTCCTCGGCCATTCGGTGACCCAGCGCAAGAACGTTTCGGAGGCCACGGCGGAGCTGATCGACGCCGAGATCCGTGAAATCGTCGATTCCGCCGATGCCAAGGCCCGCAAGATCCTCACCGATCATCTGGAGGAGCTGCACAAGCTGGCCAACGCGCTTCTGGAGTATGAATCGCTCAGCGGCGAGGAAATCGCGGCACTGTTGCGTGGCGAGAGCATCTCACGGCCCGACGAGCCGGAACCACCGCGCGACGCGCCGGCGGCGTCGGCCGTGCCGCCGACCACCAAGCCCCAACCCAGCCATGGGGACGAACCCGGTGGCCTGGATCCCAAACCGCAACCCGGCGGCTGATCCGGACACCATGATCGGACTGTTTCCAGGCCCCGCCAACCGGCGGGGCTTGGCTCGTTTGGCGGGGTGGGACCGATGAACGATGTGCGATTTGCCGGCCTGCCTCTCGACCGGCCATTGGTCATGGGCGTCCTCAACGTGACCCCGGACAGTTTCTCCGACGGTGGCGATGCCTTGGCGTATGACGATGCGCTGGCCCGTGGTCGGGCCCTGATCGCCGCCGGCGCCGATATCCTGGATATCGGCGGTGAATCGACCCGCCCGGGCGCCAGCCCGGTCAGTCCGGACATGGAAACCGCCCGCGTCGTGCCGGTGATCCAACAATTGGCGGCCGAGGCGGGGACCCCACTCTCAATCGACACCCGCCATGCGCCGGTGATGGCGGCGGCCCTGGAAGCCGGTGCGGTGATCGTCAACGACGTCACCGCGCTGACCGGCGACCCGAATGCCCTCGCGCTGGTCGCAGCCACCGAGGCATCGGTGGTCCTGATGCATATGCAGGGCGAACCCGGCACCATGCAGGATGACCCCGTGTACGATGATGTCGTTGCCGAAGTTCGGGCCTATCTGGCGGCGCGGGTTGCCGCCTGCGAGGCGGCCGGCATCGACCAGGCGCGGATCGCCATCGACCCGGGTATCGGGTTCGGCAAGAACCTGAAGCACAACCTGGAACTCCTGGCCCATCTCGACCACCTGACGGATCTCGGCTGTCCCCTGGTGCTGGGGGTTTCCCGCAAGAGCTTTATCGGCCGGCTCTCCGCCACCCAGGACCCGAAGGCGCGCCTGCCCGGATCATTGGCCGCCGCTTTGGCCGGTGTCGCCCGCGGCGCCCGCATCCTGCGCGTCCACGACGTCGCCGAAACCCGCCAGGCCCTGGCAGTGTGGCAGGGGATTTCATCGGTTCGACCCTGATCAGCCGGTCAACCGAGGTGCATTCTCTGTCTTGGCATAGATGGCGCGGTCGGTGACAACGAAGTCGATGCGGTCGCCCAGTAACGCGTTGCGGCATTCCTGTGGCGTGTTGACGATCGGCTCTTCATGGGCATTGAAGCTGGTGTTGATCAGGACCGGCAAGCCGGTGCGCTCTTTGAAGGCGGTCAGGATATCCGCGTAAAGCGGGTTGTCGTCGCGGCGAATGATCTGTGGCCGGGCGGTGCCGTCGACATGGACCACGGCTGGGATTTTCTCCCGCCATTCCGCGTGAACGTCGGTGGTGATGGTCATGAAACTTGCCGCGTACCGGTTGGCGGATGTGATGTCGAAAACTCGGCCGGCGTCGTCTTCCAGGACATAGGGGGCAAACGGCATGAACTCGGTCCGCTGAAGCCGCTTGTTGAGTGTGTCGTTGATGGTCGGATCGGCTGGGCTGCCTAGAATGCTGCGGGCGCCCAGGGCGCGTGGGCCGAACTCCATGCGGCCGGTGTAGATGGCGCCGACCCAGCCCTTGGCCAGCAACTCGGCCGCCGTCTCGATCGGTGGGCCCGCCACAACGGTGACGCCATCGGCCCGACCCAGGACGTTTTCCACGTCCGCATCGTGGTCGCGCCCCAGATACACAGTGTCCAGCCGGCGCCGTTCGGCGTTCCAGGTTGCCGCACCATGATGCTGCCTGAGATAGTCCAGGGCACCGCCGACCGGGATGCCCTCGTCCCCCATGCCGGGGAAGATAAAGACCTCATCTATACCGGTGGTTTCGCATAGCAGGCGGTTCAGCCGGACATTGGCGAATACACCGCCGGCAAGCCCCAGATGCCGTGCGCCGTGCGTGTCGATCAGACGCTGGACCGAGGCCTGGACCCGGTCCTCCAGAACCTGCTGAATGGATGCTGCGACGTCGGCCGGCTCGCGGCCTTCGGCGACTTTCAGCAGGAATGCGCGCATGGCACGGTCGTCGGCAAAGTCGCTGTCGATGCGCCCTCGATCGTCGACGGTGAAGTGGCGGCCGATCTCGTCCAACAAATTGGGTTCGCCATAGGCGGCAAGACCTGTCAGCTTGCCTTCGTGGCGGTTGATGCGGTAACCCAGGGCCTGGGTGGCATAACCATAGGCCAAGCCCAAGCTGTCGACCCGCCTTTGTCGCAGCAGTTCCTCTTCGCCGCCGAACAGGGTCCTGATTTCGCCATCTTTGAAAATATGATGGCTGTAGTGGACGTTGTCGCCGCCGCCATCTGCGGTATAGAGAAGCGCCTCATCCCAATCCGTATAGAACAGCGCCGACAGGGCATGGGCATAGTGGTGATTGTAGAACCCGATCTCGGTATCGGGCCGGAAACCGAAATCGGCGAGAAACCGGGGTCCGGCAAAAATGGAACCGGCATCAGGTACCCCGGTGCGATGCAGTT
Organism: uncultured Sneathiellales bacterium; assembly: GCA_964344385.1. Lineage (GTDB taxonomy): Bacteria > Pseudomonadota > Alphaproteobacteria > CAYFNG01 > CAYFNG01 > CAYFNG01. The sequence continues at coordinate 322,299 of CAYFNG010000001.1, read as the reverse complement.
CGCCAGCCATGTCTTTGCGTCGGTCATGGCCGAACCGATGGCGGACACCGTATTCCACTCGTTTGAACCACGGCCAATGGGTGAAATAGTGGGCGGGAAAACCCATGCGGGAAAACAGCAGCACATCGATATCCGCGCGTCCGATGCCGGCGATGTGCAATACTTCGTCTATGGCTGGTTCCGGGATCCGGTTGCCATCCCCCTTGATGCGGGTCAGGCGCTCCAACTGCACGGCAGCCACCAGTTCGAAACCGTCGAACAGAACGGCGGTTCCGTCGTGACCGCCGGTATGGAGAGACAGAATTCTCATCGATCGCCTGGTTGTTCTTCGGCGAGGCGGTCACGCTGCCGCCCCGCGACCCGGCGGCGTCGGCGGCCGAAAGGTCGCCGCGACATTACGCCGGCAGGGTCGGAGAGGCAACGCCTTTGCCGCGCCAAAAAGAGGCTGAAAACTATCGCCCTTTGCCGGCGGTTGTTTTATGAAGGGGCCGACGCCGTTTTCTTCGGATGAACGGTGACTGAGATACGGGAAGCAGGCATGAAACGGGTTTATTTCGGTACCGACGGCATTCGCGGCACTGCCAATCACGAACCGATGACGGTCGAGACCGCGGTCCGGGTCGGCAAGGCGGCGGGCAGCCATTTCACGCGGGGCGATCACCGCCACCGGGTGGTGATCGGCAAGGACACGCGGTTGTCGGGCTATCTGCTGGAACCGGCCCTGACCGCCGGATTCATTTCGGTCGGTATGGACGTGATCCTGGTCGGACCGATGCCGACCCCGGCCGTGGCCATGTTGACCCGTTCGCTTCGGGCCGATCTCGGGCTGATGATCTCGGCCTCGCACAACCCCTTCATGGACAACGGCATCAAGCTGTTCGGCCCCGACGGCTACAAGCTCTCGGACGAGACCGAGGCGGAGATCGAGCGCCGCATGCAGGCGATCGACACGGTCAAATTGGCCGAGCCGAACCGGCTGGGCCGGGCCTCGCGCATGGAAGACGCGCCCGGCCGCTATATCGAATTCGTCAAGAACACGTTCCCCAAGGGACGCCGCCTCAACGGTCTGAAAGTGGTGGTCGACTGCGCCAACGGGGCTGCCTATCGGGTGGCGCCGACGGTGCTGTGGGAACTGGAAGCCGATGTGGTAACCATCGGTGTCGAACCCGACGGCTACAACATCAACCGGGACTGTGGCTCGACCGCTACCGATGCGCTTAGGGGCCAGGTTGTCGCTCATGGCGCCGATCTGGGGATCGCCCTGGATGGCGACGCCGACCGGGTGGTGATGGTCGACGAGCAGGGCGAAGTGATCGACGGCGACCAGTTGATGGCTGTGGTGGCCCAGTCATGGCAGGGCACCGGCCATTTGCAGGGCGGCGGCGTGGTGGCAACCGTAATGTCGAATCTTGGTCTCGAGCGGTTCCTGGGCGGCGTTGGCCTCGATCTGGTGCGAACCCAGGTCGGCGACCGCTATGTCATCGATCACATGCGCCGCCACGGCTACAATCTGGGAGGCGAACAGTCGGGGCATATCATCCTCAACGATTTTGTGACCACCGGCGATGGCTTGATCGCGGCGCTGCAGGTTCTGGCGGCGGTGATCGAGGAGGGCCGGCCGGTCAGCGAGGTCTGCCGCAAGTTTGAGCCGCTGCCCCAGCTCCTGAAGAACGTACGCTATGACGAGGCCCGCGCGCCGCTGGAAGAGCCCGAGATCCAATCGCTGATCGGCGACAGTGAAGCCAGATTGAAGGCGTCAGGCCGGCTGTTGATCCGCAAGTCGGGAACCGAGCCGCTGATCCGGATCATGGCCGAGGGCGAGGACGAGGGTCTGATCTCCGACGTCGTGGGCGAAATCGCCACGGCTATCGAACGCCTGGCATCATGAGGGTTACCGGCTGATGCGGGGACGCGTTCTGATCGTGGCGGGCTCGGATTCGGGCGGTGGCGCCGGGATCCAGGCCGATATCAAGACGGTCACCGCGCTGGATGGCTACGCAGCCACGGCGATCACCGCCTTGACCGCCCAGGACACCCATACCGTCCATGCCATCCACGAGGTACCGGTCGATTTCATCGCCCACCAGATGCGGCTGAGTTTTGCCGATATCGGGGTCGATTGCGTCAAGACCGGCATGCTGCACAGCGCCGAAGTGATCGATGCGGTCGCCGGCGTGCTGGTGAGCGACGGGTCCGGCGTGCCGTTGGTGGTCGATCCGGTGATGGTCGCCAAGGGCGGTGCCAGGCTGTTGCAGCCGGATACCGAAGACGTGCTGTCGGACCGATTGCTGCCATTGGCGACCGTGCTGACCCCAAACCTGCCCGAGGCGGCGGCGCTGTTGGGGCGTGAAATCGCGACCTTGCAGGACATGCTGCGGGCGGCCCCGGCGCTGCTGCAATTCGGCTCGCGGGCGGTATTGCTGAAGGGCGGACATCTGGCGGGTGAGCGGCTTTACGACGTGCTGGCGGTGTCCGACGGCCGCGAGGAGGTGTTCGAAAGCGCCTATCAGGAGACGCCGCACACCCACGGCACCGGGTGCACCCTGGCCTCGGCGATCGCCACCGGCCTGGCGCAGGGCATGGACGTGCGCGACGCGGTGGCCCGGGCCCGCGACTATGTGGCTGAGGCGATCCGCACCGCGCCGGGCTTCGGCGGTGGCCACGGCCCCCTGAATCATGCCCACACGGTTGGGGGGTAGGTGGGTATCCCGCGGCTCAACCATCTTGGCCGCAGGCAACACTCCATCGGACCGGCTATGTGAATTGTCAAAACCGTCCTTTTGACACGTCAACATAAAATGCAAATGCGTCGCATTCGCGTTTGATTTAGCAACAAGTGATTGCCCAAGGACTTTAGCCTTCAGGGCGGTTGAGCGGTGGCCTTTCCGATGGTTGTGCAGCGGCCTTCGGGGTGGTTGCGCAGCGACATTCGGGGCGGTTGAGCGGTGGCCTTTCGGGTGGTTGTGCGTCGGCCTTCGGGGCGGTTGTGCAGCGGCTTTTCAGGCGGTCGAGCGATGGCTTCTCGGCCTGGTTTGTAACGGCCTTCTGGGCGGTTACACGTCGGCCTTCCGGGTTGGTGCGCAGCGGCCTTTCGGGCGAGTGTGCAACGGTCTGGCCCCGGATGTGCAGCTCGATCAAACGCGTCCGGCCAACGACCGGGACCAGTCCCAGTGCTCTTGCGCAGGTCGCGCGCCGCGCTTACACCAGAGCCTGGACCATCCTGGGCGGGGCTGCGGCGAGGTCGGCGATTATGGTCAGGGCCCGTTCCAACTCTTCGCGATTCTTGGCGGCATAGATTGCCACCCGCACCGCGTGCGGAGCCGGGCTGCGGCCAACCGCGAAGGAACCGGCGGCGGCGACCCCGACACCGCGGGCCATGGCCGCGTCGCAAAACGCTTCCGAACGCCAGGGATCGGGCAGGGTCAACAACAGGAACAGGCTGGCCGGATGGGTGACGTATTCGAACGGCGCCAACAGGCGCGCCGCCACCTCGTGATAGCCGGCGAGACGCTCCGCATGGGCGGCGGTCAGGCGCCGGGCGGTGCCGTCTTCGATCCACAGGCTGGCGATCAAGGCGGTCAGCGGTGGCGGACAGATCGACATCGCGTAGACCGTGGCCGCGAACTGTTCGGTCAGGGTGGGCGGGGTGGCGGTCCAGCCAATGCGCAAACCCGGTGCCACCGATTTCGAGGCACTGGTGATATAGATCGTCCGTTCCGGCGCCAGGCTGGCAATCGGCGGCGGCCTCTCCCCGACGACATAGCCGTAGACATCGTCCTCGATGATCAGCAGGTCGCGGCGGCGGGCGATTTCGACGACCTGCTGGCGGCGCTCCAGCGACATGATGCCGCTGGTCGGGTTGTGCAGGGTTGGGGCAATCAGCAACAGGCGGGTGCCGCTGGCCTCGGCTACCCGGTCGAGGTCGTCGGGCAGCAGGCCGTGTTCGTCGATGGCCACCGCCTCCACCCGCGCGCCGGCCAGACCGGCCGCATGTAGGAAGCCGGGATAGGTCAGCGCCTCGGTCATCACCCCATCGCGGCCAAAGCAAAGCAACGCCGCCGTCAGGGCCTGCTGGGCGCCGTTGGTCAGGGTGACCTGTTCGGCGGCGACATCGAGCCCGACCTGTCTGAGCCAGGCCGCGCCGGCGGCCTGGTAGGGCGGATAACCGCCGAACTGCACATATCCGAACAGGCGGTCGGTGTCGCTGCGGCCGTTGAGGGCGGCCAGGGTGCCTTCCAGGGACGGGCGTTCGGGACCGGGGAAGGGGGCCGCGTACCTGAGGTCGATGCAATTGGTTTCAGCCGCCGGGATCAGCCGGGCCAGGGCATCGCTGTCGTCGCGGTCACGCACAAAGGTGCCGCGGCCGACTTCTCCGGTGACCAGGCCGCGCTGTTCGGCCAGCGCATAGGACCGGCTGACCGTGCCGACCGTGACACCGATCCGCCAAGCCAGGTCCCGTTGCGGCGGCAACCGCTGACCCGGCATCAGACGCCCCTGGGCCACATCCTCGGCAATGGCATCGGCGATTTGACGGTATTGCGGCCCCCCGTCCGGGTGCATATTGGGTAGCCATATTGTCATGGTGACAATGTATCGATTGACTCTAAATTTTGTCAACAATAAGAGTGATTGTATGAGTTTGTTAGGTCACATTCGAGCATTGGAGGGAAATTGAATGGGTGCAATCGCCAAAATACGGGCGCGGTCCGCCACCTTGCCGACCCGCCTGAGAGCGCTTTACGCCAAGATGCTGTTGTGGCAAAGGCGGGCGGACGGGCGGCTGCGGCTGGAGGAGGCCGATGACGATCTGCTTCGGGATATCGGCGTCTCACGCGAAGACGCCATGGCCGAGGCGCGGAAACCGTTCTGGCGGCCGTAAGGGGCTGACTGGAACTCAGTTGTTTTGTCACGCTTCCCGCCCGACGAGGTATCCTCAGCCGGCGGTTGGAAATGAAGCAGTGTGGGACAGTGGCCCGAAGGAGCGCGATTGGCGCAGTTTGGGTCAGAGACCAGTATCGAACCGGAGAGACGATGATGAAGATCCCCCTCTATCAGATCGACGCCTTCACCGACCGGCTGTTCGGCGGCAACCCGGCCGCCGTGTGTCCGCTGGACACCTGGCTGGACGATGCGTTGATGCAGCAAGTGGCGGCCGAGAACAATTTGTCGGAGACGGCGTTTTTCGTAGCCGAAGGCGACGCCTGGCGCCTGCGCTGGTTTACGCCCACCATCGAAGTGCCACTTTGTGGCCATGCCACCCTGGCCAGCGCCTATGTCCTGCTGACCCAGCTTAGGCCTGACCTGGACCAGGTCGCTTTCGAGACCTTGAGTGGGCGGTTGACCGTCGCCCGGCAGGGTGACCGGCTGCGGATGGATTTTCCCTCACGCCCCGCTGCGCCGTGTGAGGTGCCATCGGGGATGGTCGAGGCCCTGGGCGCCACACCGGCCGAGTTGCACAAGGCGTACTACTACATGGCAGTCTTCGAAAGCGAGGAAGAGGTCACGGCGCTGCAGCCGGACTTCGCCGGGTTGAAACAGTTGGATCAGCCTAACGTCATCGTCACCGCGCCGGGTCAGTCCCATGACTGCGTGTCCCGTTTCTTCGCGCCGGGGTCCGGTATCGACGAGGATCCGGTGACCGGTTCGGTCCATTGTACGATCGTGCCCTACTGGGCCGAACGGCTCGGCAAGCCCGAGATCCGCGCCTTCCAGGCGTCGCGCCGCGGCGGTGAGCTGCTGTGCACGCATCATGGTGACCGGGTTGACATCAGCGGTGCCTGCACGTTCTACATGAAAGGTGAGATCGAGCTGCCGGAGGGCCTGTGATCGATATCGTACCGGCCGACAATGACGGGCGCATTTCCGCCGCCAGGGCGCTGTTCCTGGAATATGCCGGCAGCTTGGAGGTCGACCTGTGTTTCCAGGACTTCGAGGCTGAGATGGCGCGCTTTCCGGCCGACTATGCGGCACCCGACGGGGCGCTGTTGCTGGCGGTGCAGGCCGGCCACCCGGTCGGTGTGGTCGGCCTCAGGCCGCTTTCAGAGGGCTGCTGCGAAATGAAGCGCTTGTACGTGGTGCCGTCGGCCCGGGCGAGTGGCGCCGGACGGGAACTGGCCCGCGCGATCATCAGGACGGGCAAGCAACTCGGCTACCGGGCCATGCGCCTCGACACGCTGACCGACCTGATGCAGCCGGCCATCGCGCTCTACCGTTCGCTCGGGTTTGAGGAAATCGCGGCCTATAACGACTATGGCGACCAGGCGCCGGGCGCCCTGATGTTCCTGGAATACCGTTACCCACGCGACTGAGGCATGCGGGTCAGCTATCCTGCGCCGCCAGCAGGAACGACCGCGTCGCGTCGTCTGCCGGGAACATCAATTCGATCTTTAGGTCGGCCAAAGCGATGTCCTCGGCCGAGCCGAACTGGGCGATGGTCGAGAACAATGACAGCCTGGCCCCATTGATCACCAACCGCGCCGGGACGACGCTGGGCATCACCATCGGCCCCTCGGCACGGTCCCAGGCGGCTGCGGCGGCCAAGCGCTCGGCGGCCTGGTCCAGGACCTCATCACCACCGAGATGGGCGCTTTCGGTCCGCAGCCGGATGACCATGAAACGCGCAACTTCAAGCCAGTTCTCGAAAACGCCCTTGAGCGCTTCGGGGCTGCCGAAAATGTCCAACAGGCTGTCGCCGACACCGATACCGAACAGGGCCAGCAATTTGTTTGCCGGGGCATTGGCCTGAACCAGGTTCCAATACTTGTCGAGGGCTATTCCAGGAAATGGTATGTGCCGATCCAGGGTCCATGCCACCGCCTCCCGGATGGGCGCCATGGCCTGGCTGTCAATGTCAAGGCTGCGATAGGCGGGCGCGAAGCCTGCGGCATCCAGCATGCGGTTGCGGTCGACCCTAGGCACCTGCAGGGATTCGGAAAGCTGCAGGACCATCGAACGGCTGGGCCGCGAGCGGCCGGTTTCCAGGAACGAAATATGCCGGGCCGAGACATTGGCCGCCAAACCCAGGTCCAACTGGCTGATGCGGCGCTGGGTCCGCCAGTCCTTCAGCAATGTGCCAAATCCGGTGTGCATGACTGCGTGCCTTTATAAACCGATTAACGAGCCACCGCACTTACCTCCGAGGTAATTGCAGGCATTACCAATTCCCTGGAACATGGCTGGTGACAAGCGGCCGGTCAAATTCGGTCTTTTCGAACAAGCACAACCAGGAGACAAGCCATGCAAACTCCCACCGCGATCGTCTGGATCAAGGGGGCCTCTGCCGTGACCATCGGGTTTGGTGTCGCCATTGTCCTAGGCGCGCATCCCGCCACCGCAGGGGCCGTTCAGTTCCTGGCGGACATGATGCTTTGGCCGATCGATGGCGCGCAGTCCGTCACCGCCCCGGAAGTCCGGTTGCTGAATGCGGTACTCGGCGGGGTCATGGTCGGATGGGGGCTGGTCTACTGGCTGATCGCCACCAGGTTGATGCCGCGCGATCCCGCCCTGGCCCGGTCGATCATCCTGGTGTCGATCGGCACTTGGTTCGTGGTCGACAGTGTCGCGTCCGTGGTTGCCGGCGCGCCCATGAACGCCTTCTTCAATCTGGGTTTCCTGGGCGCATTTTGCCTGCCCCTGTGGCGGCCGGTGGCTGAGATGGAAGCGGCCTAACCCGGGTTTCGTGCCATGGCGATGATTCGGGCTCCGAGATCGGTTTCCGGGTCGCACATGGCGGGTGCGATCGAGAAATGGTCGTGGCCGGGACTGACCAGCAGGTCGCAGTCGATCCCGGCATCACGGCAGGCCGCCGCGTAGGTACGGGAAAGGCTCACCCAACCGGGCGATTCCCTTTCCCCGGCGGCCACCAGATAAGGCGGGGTACAATGCGGCAGATGGTGCAGGGGGTTGACCTCCTGCGCCATCGCCGCGTCCAGGCGAATGTCCTCGTTGACCGAAAGTTGGGGTACCATCTCGGTGTCCAGGACGCCGCTGACCGAAGCCGCGCCCTTGATCATATCGGCGGGCAGGCCACGGGCCGGCCAATTCTCGGCCAGTGCCATGGCCACGTGGTGGCCGCCAGCCGAATGCCCCGATATGGTCAGCCGATCGCGGTTGCCGCCCAACTCGGCGGCCTGGTGCCAGACCCAGGCCAGACAGTCCCGTATCTGGGCGACCTGCTGTGGCACCGTCACTTCGGGGCACAAATCATAACCGGCAATCACCGTGGTCACACCCAGCGCGACCAGGGGCTCGGCCATCAGGCTGAAATCGTCCTTCGACAGCGCCCGCCAATAGCCACCGTGGATGAACACGTGCAAAGGGGCATCGGCAGCGGCCGCGGGAAAGACGTCGATGCATTGCCGCGGCCCGTCGCCATAACGCAGATCCATGCGGCCCTTCAGGCGTGCCCGGGCCGCTGCACTGGCGGCGGCGAAATAATCGAGGTGTTCCTGGAAATCGGCCACCGTCTCGCGCGGATTGAATTGCCGCTCCAGTTCCGTTGGACTCAAGGTCCGCCAATCGGTCATTGCCGCTACTCCTTAACTCAACCGTAAAAACAACCGGCCTCGCGGGCCCGTTGCGCCGCCAAGGCGTAAACCAGGTCGATGGTCGGCGTCGGCACGCCGACCAGGTGCCCCAGCTCGCTGACCGCCCCGACCAGCGCGTCCAATTCGACCGGCCGGCCGGCCTCCAGGTCCTGCAGCATCGAGGTCTTGTGGCCGACCACGTCGCCACCGGCCTTCAAGCGGTCGGCGACGCTCATGGCAAACCGCACCCCCAGCTTCTCGCCAATCGCCTTGCCTTCCGCCATCATGGCGGTGAGGATCGCCGCGGTGCCTGGATCGTTGGCCATGGTGTCCAGCGTCGCGCCAGTCAGCAGGCTGACCGGGTTGAACGACAGATTGCCCCAGAGCTTCATCCAGATCTCGTCGCGGATCTTGGGCCGCACCGGTGATTTCATGCCGGCGGCGATCAGCGCCTTGGAAATCGCCACCGCCCTGTCCGAACGGCTGCCGTCCGGTTCGCCCACCGGCATGCGGTTGCTCTCGCCATGTTCGATCACCCCGGGTGCGACGATCTCGGCCGACTGCCAGACAACGCAACCGATCACCCGGTCGGGACCGATGCCGGTCCACTGTACGCCCCCGGGGTCTATGCGGGCGATGCGCCGGTCCGCCCAAGGTCCCTCAAGCTTGTGGAAATACCACCACGGCACACCGTTGACCGCCGTCACCACCGCAGTATCGGTGCCCAGCAGCGGCTGCATGGCCGGCACCACAGACGGGATCGAATGGGCCTTTAAGGTGATGATGACATAGTCCTGTGGGCCGAGTTCGGCCGGATCGTCGGTGCAGCGGGGATGGGTGGTGAACTCATCACCGCCGATCCTTAAAGTCACGCCGCGCTCGCGCATCGCCGCCAGATGGGGGCCGCGGGCAATCAGCGTCACATCGACGCCGGAGCGGTGCAGCAGCGCGCCCAACGCGCCACCGATCGCACCGGCCCCGTAGATACAAATTCGCATCAGCCGAGCCCGAGCTTGTCGGCCAGACCGATCCGCTGCAACTTGCCGGTCGCACCCTTGGGAATCTCATCCAGCACCAGCACCTTGCGCGGGACCTTGAAGTCGGCCAGTCGGCCGGCCGCGAAGTCCCGGATGTCCCGTTCCGTGGCGCTGCTCCCTTCGCGTAGGACCACCGCTGCTGCCACGTCTTCGCCAAGTTTCGGATGCGGCATGGCGAACGTCACCGCCTGCTGGATGGCGGGGTGGTCCATCAGCACTTCATCGACCTCACGCGGGCTGATTTTCTCGCCGCCACGGTTGATGATTTCCTTCAACCGGCCGGTAATGGTCAGGTACCCCTCGTCATCCATCACCCCCTGGTCGCCGGTGCGAAACCAGCCCCCGGTGAAGGCTTCGGCATTGGCCTTGGGGTTGTTCTCATAGGCTGCCGTCACGTTGGCACCGCGGATCACCACTTCGCCGACTTCACCTTGGTTCAGCAGGGTGCCGCCCGTGTCCATGATCGCCACCTCCGGCCCGGCAGCAACACCAACAGTGCCGGGTTTGCGGGCGCGTGGCGGCAAGGGGTTCGAGGCCATCTGGTGCGTCGCCTCGGTCATGCCATAGGCCTCGATTACCGGGGCCGCGAACACCTCTTCCAGTTCCGCCATCACCTGCGGCGGCAGCGAAGACGAGGACGAGCGGATCAGACGCAACGGGGCGGCCGCGATCTGGTCGCGGTTGCGGCCGGCGCGGGCCAGGATCGCCTGGTGCATGGTCGGCACGGCGGTGTACCAACTTGGCCGGAACTCAGCCAACCAGGGAAAGAATTTGAGCGCGTTGAAGCCCGGCGTGCACACCACCCCGGCGCCAGCACCGATGCTGCTGAGCACCGCTGCAATCAAACCGTGGATGTGAAACAGCGGCATGATGTTCAGGCAGAGATCGTCCGGCGAAAGGCTTAAGGTCTCGGCGATATTGGCGGCCGAGGCACAGAGGTTGGCGTGACTCAAGGGCACGATCTTGGGCCGCGACGTGGTGCCGGAGGTGTGCAGGATCAAGGCCGTGTCGTCGGCATCGGCCGGGCCGGGCCGTTGCGGCGGCGTTGCGGCTGGTCCATCGATCCGAAACCGCCCGGCCGGCGCGCCGTCATCAACCGCCAGTCTGAGGATATCCACGCCCAGCCGTTCCGCGGCCCGCACTGCCGGACCGTCCTCGTCGGCCGCCACCAGCAGTGCCTTCGCGCCCAGGTCCTCGAGGTAGAAGGCGAACTCTTCCTCGCGATAGGCCGGGTTGAGCGGCGCCGTCGTGGCGCCACAGGCCACGGCCAGGAACGCGGTGGCCATTTCTGGACCATTCGCCAGGACGATGGCGACCCGGTCGCCGCGGCCGACGCCCAGGGCGTTGAGCCGGTCAACCGTATCCTGGGCCAGGGACCGGAGGTCCGCGAAGGTCAGCGGTTGCCGGTCCGGCGCCAGAACGGCCGGGCGTTGGTCGTCGCCGGCCTGCAAAAGCTCGTGCAAACTGTTCATGGCCTCCCCCGCGCGGTCGTGACAGAGTGAAAGGTGGAGCCTCGGCCACACCGTTCCGCCTATCAGTTATCACAGATTGCGGTGGCGTTCACCCCGCCCAAGGGGGTGTGAGCTAAAGGATCAGACGATTAGCAGGACGTCCAGCTCGGGACCCAGTAGCGTGCGGCCGCGGGCTTGGGTTTGCTGGTAGGCGGCCGTTCCTTCGGCTGTCGTGGTCGTCGGGCTTGCCTGGTCCGAACCCGAATGGTCGGGCGTGGCCTGGGCCAGGACTTGAGCGATAAACGGGGCCGAGCTTTCGCCGAAAGCCGTGCCGGACCGGTGCGCCGTTGCATCACCACGACCAGGGTTGTAGTCGCGTTCGCGTGCCTTGGCCTGGGTGCGGCGTTCGGCGGTGATTTCCGCCTCGTCGGGCCGCCGGAATCGCCGGCCCGCCATCGATGGCAGGTCTTGCGGTCGGGGAACGACGTCGCGTCTGAGAGGGGTTGGCGGTGGCCCGGATTCGACGGCCAAGCCGGCGGCAGCAGCCGACGCCGGAATCCATTGACTAGCTACATACGCTGCCGCGATCATCAAGCTTACCTAGCAACCCCGAGGATTGTTCTCTGGCTCGCGCGGTGTTTCCCATCCGCGTCGACATCTGTTCTTGCCTAAACATAACCCGATATTCGTAAATTTCGAATAAAATTTTTTGTGATAAGAAAGGTGTAATCTTTAAAACCCAAGATTACATTTAGTAATTTTGTTAACCTTAATCAAATATTGCAAATAATCAACCTGTTTTCATGCTTTATTAATTGTGGGTACTTAAGGTTAGTCCAGGCGGACCGAAGTTCTTAGCCCCGGGTGAGTGGTGGAAAAGACAATACCCCTGAAGAAACCGTTGCGCGATAAAACCGGGGAAATGCTGCGCTTGGCGCTGCAGGCAACCGGTGACATCGTATACGCCTGGGATATGCAGACGGACGGCATTGTCTGGACCGACAATGCCGATGTGCAGCTTGGTGTTCCGGCGGCTGATCTACCGGCAACCGGGTCGGAGTTCAGCAGGATTCTGGTCGAGGACGACCTCGCGGTTCGGCAACATGCCTTGCACAGCCTGATCGAATCGGGCAAGCCGCAGACCTGCGAGTTCCGGATCCAATCACCTCAGCGTGGCGTCCTTTGGTTCCGCGATCGCACCATCGTCGTGCGCGACGCGGACGACCGACCAAGTCGGGTTGTCGGTACCTTGTGCGATTTCACCGACCTGAAACAGCGGGAAGAAAAGCTGACTCAGGCGGCAAATTTCGATGAGCTGACCGGCCTCTACAACCGCAGCTTCATGAAAGAGACCCTGAACCAGGCGATCGCCTATTGCCAACGCTACAAGAGCGATACCGGCCTGTTGCTGATCGGGATCGACAATCTGGGGCGGATCAATGAAGTCTACGGCCATTCCGCCGCCGATATGGTGGTCAAGGTCACAGCCGAGCGCCTCAAGCGCGAGTTGCGCAGCAGCGATATTCTGGGCCGGATCCAGGGGAACCAATTCGGTGCTGTGCTGCGCGGCTGCTGTCGCCACACCATGGAGGTAATCGCCTCCAAGCTGATCGCCATGGTTCAAAGCCAACCGGTGGCCACCGATGTCGGGCCGATCTGGATCACGATTTCGATCGGTGGCGTAGCCTTGGGCGGAGACGTTTTGGACGGGCGCGATGCGATTGAGTTCGCCGAAACCGCCTTGGCGCGGTCGAAGCGGGCCGGGCAAAACCAGTTCATCGCGGTCGAGCCGTCGAAAACCAGCAATGGTGACCGCGATCGCACCACCGCCAACCGGGTAATGAAAGCGTTGGAGGCCAAGCGCCTGCGTCTTGCCTACCAGCCGATGATCGACAGCCGCAGCGGCGAGTTGGAAAAATACGAATGCCTGCTGAGGATGGAGGATCTGGACGGCAATATCCTAGGCGCCGACGAATTCCTGCCGGTGGTCGAGGACTTTGGCCTGGCCCGTTTGCTGGACCGCTACACCATGGAACTGGTACTGGCCGAGTTGGTTCACCATCCCCAGCTGCGGTTGGCGGTGAATGTCTCGGGCCTGACCACCGCCGACGCCACCTGGCTCGACGATTTCGACCACTGCCTGCTGGAACGGCCAGACGTCGCGGCAAGACTGACGGTCGAGATCACCGAGACCGCGGCCCTGCACGACCTTGACGCGGCGAAGGCGTTCGTCCAGCGATTGAGCGATTTCGGTTGTTGTGTCTCACTGGACGATTTCGGGACCGGGCATTGGTCCTTCAACCACATCCGCGTCCTGCCGATCAGCGAAGTCAAGATCGACGGTTCCTTTATCAACGACATCCGCACCAACTCGCTGAACCTTCTGTTCACCAGGTCCCTGGTCCGGCTGTGCCACGGCTTGAACTTGCGGGTTGTGGCGGAATGTATCGAGGACGAGGAAACCGCCGCTTTGCTGCGGCGCGAGCAGGTCGACATCCTGCAAGGCTATTTGTTCGGACAGCCGCGCCTGTTGCGGGACTATCCGGCCTTTCGCCAGTTTGAACCGGTGTCCGAAATCGAAGCCGCCACGCAGTACGGGTAATCAGCGGCGTTGCGACACCGACGTGGCGTGATGTTCCGCCGTCAACTGTCCGTGGTCGTCTTCTTCGCCAATCCGTCGAGCTGTTTCTGGAGATCATCCAACTGCGTCTTGAGGTCGGCGATCTCGTCGCCTTTCTGGCGCGTCGGCTCCGGCGTCGCGCCAAAGCCGGACTGGCTGGCCGCGGTAAAGGGGTTGAACATGCTGAGTGCGCGCTGGAACATCTGCATGTTTTGACGGCCCATCTCCTCGAACTGCTTTATCCCGAACATGTCGCCGAACGCCTCGCTGACCCGGTTGCGGATCTCTTCCTGGTTGCGGGCGAAGTTCTCCATGCTGAATTCCAGATAGCTCGGCACCAACTGTTCCAGACTATCGCCGTAGTAGCTGATCAACTGGCGCATGAAATTGATCGGCAACAGGTTCTGGCCCTTGGCCTCTTCCTCGAAAATGATCTGGGTGAGCACCGAGCGGGTGATGTCTTCGCCGGTCTTGGCGTCATAGACGACGAAGTCCTGGCCGTCCTTGACCATCTGGCACAAATGATCCAGCGTCACATAGCTTGAGGTCGCGGTGTTGTAAAGCCGCCGGTTGGCGTACTTCTTGATCGTCACGACCTTGTCGTCGCCTGATTTCGTCATGGTTTGCACTGCCGACTTGCTTTGGGGATGACGGAACGGATTGCCGCCATTTTCGCTCGCTTATGCTGCATCGCGCAAGTCTATTGTGCACTGCGCTAGTTGCGGTGCGGCAAACCATCGTGCCACGCGTGCGGTGGATTGGCCAAGCGGCGGCATCCTCTCTATAATCCGGCCGATGGGATCTCCCGACGATGTGCAGAACCTGGCCCGGAAGTACGTCGCGCTCTGGAAGGAGCAGTTGGCGATCTTGACCGCCGATCCATCGGCGGCGACCGAGGTCCAGCGGGCGGTCCATGCCATGCTTGCTGGCACGGCGGCCGGGCGCAGCCAGGGGGGGACGGGATCCGACGATGACGGAGAACAGCCAACAGGCGGCGCCTCCGCCGCGAACGGGACGAGCGGGGCCCAGGCCGCTGCCGCTGCACCTGACGGCCGCGTTGAGCAGCTTGACCAGCTCGCTCGCAGCCTTGCCGAGTGCCAGGCTCGGCTTGTTTCCCTGGCATCCCAGTCTGGCGGCAAGGGCGGCAAGTCTGACCCCTGAACTGGCGGCGGCCAATCCGGCCGCGCTGCTGGCCGCCGTGGGACAGGAAATCGACGGGCAGTTGCGGCGGATGCTGGCCGGGATCGACGCCTATCGGGCCCACGACTACCACCGCGACGTCGATGATCCGCCGGCGATCTGGTCGCGGGGCACCACCCGGCTGCTCGATTATGGCGGGGCGGCATCGGCGCCGGTGGTGGTGTTCGTGCCGTCGCTGGTCAACCGCGCCTATGTCCTGGACCTGTCGCAGCGCCGCAGCCTGATGCGGTTTTTGGCCGAAAACGGGCTCCGACCCCTGTTGGTCGACTGGCAGGCCCCGGGCGAGGTCGAAAAGGACTACGACCTGACCGACTATGTCGCCGGCCGGTTGGACGCCATCATCGAGACCGCCGCCGGGCTGGCCGGCGGACCGATCGGCCTGGTCGGCTATTGCATGGGTGGCAACCTGACGGTCGCCGCGGCGCTCAGGCAGCAAAACCGGGTCGCTGCCCTGGCCCTGTTGGCGACGCCCTGGGACTTCCATGCCGACCTGCCGGAGCACGCCAAACTGTTCTGGACCGCGGAAGCCGGGGTCGACGCCTTGATCGACGCCTTTGGCGAACTGCCGGTGGACATCCTGCAAAGCTTTTTCCTGAGCTTGGACCCCGACCTCACGCTGCGCAAATTCTCCGGCTTTTCGCGGCTCGACCAGGGCGGCCAGGGGGCGGCGGACTTCGTCGCGATCGAGGATTGGCTGAACGACGGCGTCCCCCTGGCAGGGCCGGCGGCGCGCGAATGCCTGGTCGGGTGGTACGGCAACAACAGCCCAAAAGCGGGGGATTGGCGGGTCGCCGACCAGGCCGTCGACCCGGCCGGCTTGCGGCTCCCGACCCTGGCCGCGATCCCGGCCAGCGACCGGATCGTGCCGCCGGATTCGGCCAACGCGCTGGCCGACGCCATCCCGGGCGCGACCCGCATGACCCCGCCGTCCGGCCATATCGGCATGGTGGTTGGTGGGCGCGCGCCGGACGGATTGTGGCGCCCTTTGCGGGACTGGCTGCTATCGGTGACGAAAAAGTGACCGGTTGGATAATATTTCACGCCCCATGAGCCCTGAATGAATTGAAATCGCCCCTCAGCCATGGCTAGTATGGGCTCTTGAATGTCGTGGGGTCGGGTGCCGTTTCCGCTTGCCGGATCTGGCTGATGGTCCCAGGGCCAAACTCGTCACAAGAGCCAATCAAGATCGGGAGGTGGGATTTGCAGAAATCACTGTTGATGGTGCCTGAGAAGTGCACCGGTTGCATGCAGTGTGAGCTGGCCTGTTCCTATGCCAAAGAAGGGGCGTTCAACGCGTCGAAATCGCGGATCAAGGTGTTCAGTTTCCCCGAACAAGCGCGTCATATCCCATATACCTGCACCCAATGCGCCGAAGCCTGGTGTTTGCGCGCTTGCCCGGTCGAGGCGATTTCCACCGACGACGCGACGGGCGCCAAGATCGTTTCGAAAGAGCTGTGCGTCGGGTGCAAGGTCTGCACCATCGCCTGTCCCTTCGGCACCATCAATTACCAGCAGGACACCGGCAAGGTGGCGAAATGCGACCTGTGCGACGGCGATCCCGCATGTGTCAAGATCTGTCCGACGGACGCCATCCTGTTTGTGGATGCTGATGCCACGGGGATCGACAAAATGCGCCAATGGGCCACCAAGTTGGATAGCGGTGCCCAGGCGACCAGCTAAGCGAAAACAGAACCAACAAGAATCTAACAGGAGGAGATGACGAATGGCTTGGACGCGAAAGATCTTGCGGGTGAACCTGAGCGCCGGCACCTGCGAAAGCGAGCCGTTGAACATGGAGTGGGCGCAAGCCTATCTGGGCCAGCGGGGGCTGGCCACCAAGTATCTGGTCGAGGAGACCGACCCCAAAGTCGATCCCCTGTCCGAAGGCAACAAACTGATTTTCGCCACCGGTCCGCTGACCGGCACGGCGGCACCGACCAGCGGCCGTTGGTCGGTGGTCACCAAGGGCGCGCTGACCGGCGCCATCGCCTGCTCGAACTCGGGCGGGTTCTTCGGCGCCGAGCTCAAGAACGCCGGCTGGGACATGGTGATCCTCGAAGGCAAGTCGGCCTCTCCGGTCTATTTGTCGATCCGGAACGACAAGGCGGAACTGGTTGACGCCGGCGATCTGTGGGGCAAGACGGTCTGGGAGACCGAAAAGTCCCTGATTGAGCGCTCGGGCGACGAAAACACCCGGGTTGCCTCGATCGGCAATGCCGGTGAGAACGGTGTCCTGTTTGCCGCCGTGGTCAACGAAATGGACCGCGCCGCCGGTCGGTCCGGCGTCGGCACGGTAATGGGTTCGAAGAACCTGAAGGCGATCGCGGTGCGTGGCACGGTCGGCGTTTCAGTCGAGGACCCGATGGCCTTCCTGCAGGCGACCGGGGCGGCCAAGCAGGTCCTGGCCGAAAACGCGGTTACCGGCGAAGGCCTGCCGACCTACGGCACCCAGGTCCTGATGAACGTGATCAACGAGATGGGCTCGCTGCCGACCCACAATGCATCCGACGTCCAGTTCGACGGCGCCAACAATATTGGCGGCGAGGCGATGCATGCCCCGCGCGAAAGTGACGGCAAGGCCAATCTGGTCTCCAACGCCGCCTGCTTCGGCTGCCCGATCTCGTGCCAGCGGCGGTCCCAGATGGACCCCAACCACTTCACGGTCAAGGGCCGCGAAAAATACCACATCGTTTCCGGCGGTCTGGAATACGAGAACGCCTGGGCCTTGGGCGCGGCCACCGGTGTCGACGACCTGGAGGCACTGACCTTCTGTAACTTCCTGTGCAACGAATACGGCATGGACCCGATCTCGCTGGGTTCGACCATCGCCGCCGCAATGGATTTGTACAAGGAAGGTGCGATCACCGACGCCGAGACCGGCGGGACGCTGAACTTCAACTCCGCCGAGGATCTGGTACGGATCGTCGAGATGACCGGCAAGGGCGAAGGCTTTGGCAAGGAAATCGGCATGGGCTCGAAGCGGCTGTGCGAAAAGTACGGCCGTCCGGATCTTTCGATGACCGTCAAGGGCCAGGAGTTCCCGGCTTATGACCCGCGCGGCATTCAGGGCATGGGCCTGACCTACGCCACCTCGAACCGCGGCGCCTGCCATCTGCGCAGCTACACCGTGGCCTCCGAGGTTTTGGGCATCCCGGAAAAGACCGATCCGCTGGCCACCGACGGCAAGGCCGGGCTGGTGATCGCCTTCCAGGACGCCACCGCGGTGGTCGATAGCTCCGGCACCTGCGTCTTCACCACCTTCGCGCTCAGCATGGAGGACATCGCGCCGCAGATCGATGCTGCCTGCGAGGGCGACTGGTCGGTGGACAACTGCATGAAGGTCGGTGAGCGGATCTGGAACATGGAGCGCCAGTACAATCTGGCGGCCGGGTTCACCGGGGCTGACGACACCCTGCCGAAGCGGCTTCTCAAGGACGCGGCCAAGACCGGCCCGGCCGAAGGCAAGGTTAGCCAGCTCGACCAGATGCTGCCCGAGTACTACTCGTTGCGCGGCTGGTCGGGAGACGGCGTGCCCACCGGCGAGACTCTGTCGCGCCTCGGCCTTTAGCCGTAGGCTGATATGACCGGCGGGGTCGGGGGCCAGCCTCCCGGCCCCGTCGGCCGTTCCAGTTATCTGGCTCGGTAGTCGCGTAGAGCGACTTTCTGGTACGCTGTTCCGTCCCGCTCCCCCTCCCAACCACCCACAAGGGTACCATTAATGGGTGGTTGGGAGGGGGAGCGGGACGGAACAGCTACCTTCGAATCAAACCCCAAGGCGGAGGGATAGCATGGCATTCGTGATATTGGGCGCCGGGCCGGCCGGTGTGGTGGCGGCCGATACTTTGCGCGACACCGTGCCAGACGCCGAGATCGTTCTGGTCGGCGGCGAGCCGGAACCGCCCTATTCGCGGATGGCGATCCCCTATGTCTTGACCGGCAATATCGAGGAGGCCGGCACCTACCTGCACAAATCACCGAGCTATTACGAGGATCGGCGGATCCGCTATGTACGCTCGCCGGCCGAAGCGGTGGACGTCGCCGGGAACAGCGTCAAACTGGCCGACGGCGGGACCCTGGCCTATGACAAGCTGTTGGTGGCGACCGGCGCCAGCCCGATCAAGCCGCCGGTGCCCGGGCTGGACCTTCCTGGCGTCCATCATTGCTGGACCCTGGACGATATCCGCAGGATCAAGGGCTTGGCGGCGTCGGGTGCTTCGGTGGTCCTGGTCGGGGCCGGGTTCATCGGCTCGATCATCCTGGAATCGCTGCTTGCCCGTGGCGTCCAACTGACGGTGGTTGAGGCCGGCGACCGCATGGTGCCCAGGATGATGGATCAAACCGCCGGCAATCTGATTAAGGCCTGGTGCGAAACCAAGGGGGCGACGGTCCACACCTCGACCATGGTCACCGAGATCGCGTCGGCCGATGCCGGGCGACTGACCGTCAGCCTCAACAACGGCGAGTCGGTCGAAGCCGATCTGGCGGTGATCGCGGCCGGGGTGAAGCCCAATATCGGCTTTCTCGACGGCAGCGGCATCAAAGTCGACGACGGCATCGTGGTCGACGAGTATCTGCGCAGCAGTGCCAACAACATCTACGCCGCCGGCGATTGCGCCCGCGGGCCGGACTTCTCCGGCGGCTGGTCGGTCCACGCCATCCAGCCCACGGCCACCGAACATGGCCGGGTGGCAGCCCTGAACATGGCCGGCCAGGCGACCCGCTACCAGGGCAGCCTGTCGATGAATGTCCTCGACACCGCCGGGTTGATTTCGACCTCTTTCGGCCTGTGGGATGGAGTCGAAGGCGGCGATAAGGCCGAGATCGTCGACGAGCGCAATTTCCGCTACATCCGGCTCTCGTTCGAGGGTGATCGGCTGGTGGGCGCCCAGACACTGGGCCGCACCGACCAGGTCGGCGTGCTCAGGGGTTTGATCCAGTCGCGGATCGCCCTAGGTCCCTGGAAGCAGCGGCTGATGGATGATCCCGCCCGCTACATGGACGCCTATATCGCATGTACCAGGATGATGTGAGACCGGGCCCGACATGCAAGTTACCCTGAAACTCTTTGCCTCGCTCAGCCAATACCTGCCGCCCGGCTCGGTCGAGCAGCAGACCATTGTCGAAATGGCGGATGGCGGTACCGCCGCCGGCCTGGTCGAGCAAATGGCACTGCCCGAGGAATACTGCTTTCTGGTCCTGCGCAACGGTGTCTTCCTGACGCCTGAGGAACGCGAGGTTGAGATCCTGGCCGATGGCGACACCATCGCCATCTGGCCGCCCGTCGCCGGCGGGTGAGGGGGCTGGCAGGCAGAACACCGGCGCCTGGGTCCGCCACATGGTTCGAGACGCGGACCCTTCGGTCCGCTCCCCACCATGAGGAGAGTTCGGAGATCAACGAGTGTAAGGCGCCCCCAATCCCGCCCAACCCACCCCATGGCGGAGAGCCGCGACAGTGACTAAAGCTCCAATCTCACGCCCGACATCCCGCATGGTGAGGAGCCGCAGGCGCGGTGTCTCGAACCATGTAGCGGGCGCCGCTGTTCAAACCGGTATCGTGTGCTGCCATGCTGACCGTCGTTGAAATCGTTGCGCCGGTGTTCGCGCTGGTCGTGCTGGGCTACGGCGCGACCCGGCTGGGCTGGTTCGCGCAAAGCTCGGCCGAGGGCGTGGCCCGCTTCGTCTTCAACTTCGCGGTCCCGGCGCTGCTGTTCCGCTCCATGGCGACGATGCAGGTCTTCGAAACCGCACCCTGGCACCTGTGGGCCAGCTTTTTCATCGCCGCCTTCCTGGTCTATGGGATCGGTCTCTTCCTGGGTTTAAGGGCCTTCGCGCGCACCTATCCGGGCGCCGTGATCACCGGCATGGGCTCAGCCTTCGGCAATGTGGTGCTGCTGGGCATCCCGCTGAACCTGCGGGTCCTGGGCGAGGCGGGCAGCCTGCCGACCTTCCTGATCATCGCCATTCACAGTCTGACCCTGATGGCGGTCACCACGGTGTTGCTGGAATCGGGGCGCGGCGCCGGTCGCGGCCTGATTGCCACCCTGGGCGAGGTGCTGCGCGGCCTGGCCAGCAATCCCCTGGTGATGGGTCTGGTGGCCGGGCTGGTCTGGAACGCGGCCGGGCTCCGCCTGCCGGGACCGCTCGACGATTTCCTGCGCCTGCTGCAAGGCGCGGTCACGCCCTGCGCCCTGTTCGCGCTCGGCGCCACCCTGGCGGCCTATGGGGTTCGCGGTCGCCTGATCCAGTCGTTCACCGTGACCGGGCTCAAGATGATCGCGATGCCGGTCGTGGTCTGGCTGCTGGCCACCCGGGTCTTCCACCTGGACCCGGTCTGGACCGTGGCGGCGGTGTTGATGGCGGCCCAGCCGACCGGCGTCAACATGTACCTGTTCGCCAACCGCTACGACGTCGGCCAGGCCATCGCCTCGACCACGATCTTCGTCTCCACCCTTTCGGCCATGGTCATCCTGCCGGTGCTGATCTACTTCCTGCAGGGGGGCATGGTCTGACTTCTGAAAATTCAAACTATTGATTTTAAACAGAAATTAGTTCCTGCCTGACACCAGTCTCGGTGGAAGCCATTACTCGGTTCGTGGTTCGGCCAGGCGGTCGAGGCGCAGGCGGTGGCGGCTGTCGGACAGGCGCCGGGCGCCGATCAGGACGGCGGTGGTGACGCCGAAGGCGGTGCCGCCGGCGATCAGGAACATCACCAGCAACTGGTACTTGACCGCCTCCATCGGCGGTACGCCGCTGAGGATCTGGCCGGTCATCATGCCGGGGATGAACACCAGGCCGATCGCCGACATCGAATTGATGGTCGGGATCAACCCGGCCCGGACCGCGTCGCGGACAATACCGCCGAATGCCTCGGTTCGGGTATGGCCCAGCGCCAGCCGGGCCTCGATCGCCGGGCGCCGGTCGACCGCGCCGCTGGTCAGCCGCTCCAGGCCGAGCGCGATGCCGGTCATGGCATTGCCCAGGATCATGCCCAGGATCGGCAGTGCGATCCGCGCCTCGTACCAGGGTTCGGGCCGGATCTGGGTGGTCAATGCGAAGATCGTCACCAGGGTGCCGGCGAAGACCATGGTGGTGGTGCCCAGCCCATAGGCCCACCAGCCAGTCAACCGGCGGCGCTGTCGGGCCATTACCTCGCGCCCGGCGAACAGCATCATCACCAGTGCGGTTCCGGCGGTCAGCAGTGGCGAGGCCAGGTCGAACAGCGCCTTCAGCACCAGCCCCATCAGCACCAGTTGCACGACCATGCGTACCGTCGCGATCGCCATGACCCGCACCAGGCCGAGCCCCAGCGCCAGGGACAGGGCGCCGTTGACCAGCAGCAGCGAAGCGGCGATGGCGACGTCGACCGGGCTGATGGTGATGAAGGTCATGGGGCGGCCCCGCTGAGCCGGCCGCCCGCCACCCGGAAGAGGCGGCTCGCCATGCGCCGGGCTTGATCCGGGGCATGGGTCACCAAGATGCAGGCGGCACCGGCCGCCAGGCGCTGTTTGAGGGCTGCCTCGACGGCCTCTATGGTCTCAGTGTCGAGGCCCGAGGTCGGCTCGTCCAACAGCATCACCTTGGGCGCGACCAATAGCAGCCGGGCCAAGGCGAGCCGCTGTTTTTCACCGGTCGACAGGCGGGTGACCGACCAGCCCAGGGCCTCGGCGGGCAAGCCAAGCTCGGGCAGCAACGCCGCCGCGGCCTTGGGATCGGGAAAATGCGCCGCCACGGTATCGTTCCACCAGCCGGATTCGGCGGCCAGGTAGCCGACCGCTTTCCGCCAGGCCGGCGCCGGCATGGCGGTGCGCTCGGTGCCGTCCAGCCGCACCGAGCCTTCGGCCGGGTCGAGATCGGCGATGGCGCGCAGCAACCGGCTCTTGCCGCTGCCGGACTGGCCCTGAACGGCTATGCACTCGCCGGCCGCGAGGTCGAGGTCGACCGGTCCCAGTCCCGGCTGGCTCAGGCCACGGACTTCGAGCGCGCCCATGGCTCAGGGCCGGAAGCCGAAGCGCCGCGGACCGACCAGCACCGCCAATTGCGGCTGGACGCGGTCGATCCAGTCGATCAGGGCCGGCCTTGTCTCGCGGGGATCGATGACGTCGTGGAAGGCGAAGGATTCGCCGCGCGGGAAGGGTGACTGCTTGGCCGCCAGTTCTTCCTCAAGTTCGCGGCGCCGGGCCTCCGGGTCCTCGGCCGCCGCGATCTCGCGGCCGAAGGCCACCGCGACCCCGCCTTCGACGGGCAAGGCGCCGACCGCGGCCGAGGGCCAGGCCAGCACATAGGCGTCGGCCCCGTAATGGGCCGCGCCGGCGACGCCGAACGATTTCTGCACCACCACCGAAACCCAGGGCGCGCCATATTCGGCTGCCGCCAATACTGCCGCGGTGCCGGCCCGGATGGTGCCGGCCCGTTCGCTGTCGGGGCCGATCATGAAGCCGGGTTCGTCGACCAGGCTGACCATCGGCAGGTGGAAGGTGTCGCAGATTTCGAGGAAGCGGCGGAATTTGCGGGCCCCGTCGGCGGTCATCGCCCCGGCATAATATCGGCAGTCATTGGCGACCACCCCGACCGGCTGGCCGTCGAGGCGTGCCAGTCCGGAGACGATGCCCGGCCCATAGGCCCGGGTCATCTCGAAGAAGCTGTCGCGGTCGAATATCGCGGCGATCGCCCGGCGCATGTCGAAAGGCTTGCGCCGGTCCTTGGGCACCAGGGAGAGCAGGCTTTCCTCGCGCCGCTCCCGGTCGTCGCCCGAGGCCTGGCGCGGCGCCGCCTGCCAGACGTTCTGCGGCAGGTAGGAGAGGAACCGGCGGATCTGGGCAAAGGCGTCGGCCTCGTCCGCGGCGCCGTTGTCGATCACGCCGTTTTTCAGGTGCACGGTGGCGCCGCCCAACTCTTCCTTGGTCACCTTCTGGTTCAGGGCGCGTTCGACCAGGGCCGGGCCGCCGATGATCACCTGGGCGGTGTCGCGGGTCATCACCGTGAAGTGGGACGCCACCAGCCGCGCCGCCGGCATGCCGGCGACCGGGCCCAGCGCGGCCGAGGCAACCGGTACCGTCGCCAATGTTTCGGCGACCGAGGCGAAGCGGTGGCGGGCGCCGACCGGTTCGCCGACCGGCCCGCTGGCGCCCTTGCCACTGGCGCCGCCGACGCTGCCGCCGCCGCCCTCGTGCAGGCGGATCAGGGGCAGCCGGTACTTGGCCGCCAGTTCCTCGGTGTAGACCGACTTGCGCAGCCCGGCGGCGTTTGGCGAGCCGCCCTTCAAGGTGAAGTCCTCGCCGCCGACGATCACGTCGCGGCCGTCGACCTTGGCAAAGCCGAGCAGGTAGTTGCCCGGTGTGAACCCGATCAGATTGCCGTCCGCGTCCCGCTCCGGCGCGCCGGCGCCGGGGCCCAGCTCGCGGAAACTGCCGGGGTCGGCGACGCCGTCGATGCGTTCGCGAATGGTCAGGCGGCCCTTGGCGTGCTGTTTGGCGACCTGCTCGGTGCCGCCCTGTTGTTCGGCAAAGGTCCGCCGCGCCGCGATTTCCTCGACTTCCTTCTCCCAGCTCATGGCTTGCGCATCCCGTCGGTGATGAACTCAGAATTTGATTTGAAAGAGACTGTTCCGTCCCGCTCCCCCTCCCAACCACCCAACAGGGTACCATGCCATGGGTGGTTGGGAGGGGGAGGGGTAAGGAACAGTAACCCGAAAAAGCGCGGTTCGCGCTCTTTCGGTCAGATCCTCAACGACTTTCGGTCAATTCGGCATCCAGGATCAAGTGCGCCATCAGGCGATCGACCGGCGCGAAATCGTCGGTCAGGACCAGGATGTGATCGGCCGAAGCGGCCCGGGCCAGACGGTCAGGGTCCAACATCAGCCAACGGCGCGGCAGGCCCTGGGCCGCGGTCAGCGGTGGCGGCGGGCTGGGGGTTTGGCCGGCGACCACGACATAGGTCAGGCGGGCGGCCCGGCTCTGCGGCCCGGCCTCGACCCAGACCTCGACCACCGGGAAGTCGAGCCGCAGCGTTTTGACCAGGGCGAACAGGAACACCGGGTCGCGGCGGCTCTCGACCACGTTGACCACGTAGAAGCCCTGCGGCATCAGCCGGGCCGCGATCTCGGCGTGGAATTCGCGGCTGACCAGGTGCGGCGGGATCGAGACGTCCTTGAAGGCGTCGCCGAACACCAGGTCGAACCGGGGCTCCGGCGGCAGTGCCTGCAGGATCCGGCGGGCATCGCCATGACGGATCTCCAGCTTTGGCCCGGGTTCCAGCCACATCTCCTCGACCGCCGCCCGGGTGACCGCCGGATCCAGTTCCGCGACCACCATCTCGACGTCGCGGTCCGGGGCCTGCCAGGCCCGCGGCAGGGTATATGGGCCACCACCGACGAAAAAGGCGCGGCCGAGCCGGCCGCCCTGCTGGCGGGCGGCGGCCAGTTCGTCGACGAAATGGATGTAGGGGGCATAGAACAGCCCCGGCGCATCGCGGTCGTTGATCCCGTGGCCAAGATGGTCCAGCACCATCACCGTCGCGGCCCGGTCGGTTTCGGCACTGGCGTCGTCGATGCGGATGCAGAAATAGGCGCTCTCCCGATCGCAGGCGCTGGTGAAGGACCCGGAGGCAAGACCCCAGCCGGAGACGATCACGGCCAGCAGAGCGACCAGTGAAGTGCTCTTGAGCGGCGGCCGCGGCAGCACGAAGCCCAACGCCAACAGCAGGTACAGGCCGGCAACGGCGAGCAGGGTCCCGGTCGAGCCGATCCATGAAATGAACAGGAACCCGGCGGCGATGGTGCCGGCGATGCTGCCGACCGCGCCCAGGGCGTACATGCGGCCGATCACCCGGCCCTGGGCGTTGGGCGGGGCCGCGTCGAGAGCGAGCTTGGTCAGGATCGGCGAGACGATGCCGACGAACAGGCTGGGGGCCAGGAACAACAGGGTGGCCAGCAGGGTGATCGCCGGCAGCGGGCCCAGTCCGGCGCCCAGCAGTGGGCCGGCGGCGAGCCGGAGCAGGACCAGGGCGCCGGCCGCGCTCAACCCGGCCAGGGCAAGGGCGAGGGCCAGATAGCGGCCGCCGCGCACCCGGTCGGTCTCGGGCCCGGCCAGGCGGCCGCCGATCCAGTGGCCGATCGAGAAGCCGGCGAGCACCACCGCGATGATCGCGGTCCAGGTGTAGAGCGACATGCCGACATAGGGCGCCAACAGGCGTCCGGCGACGATCTCGACAATCAGCCCGCCGGCGGCGCTCAGGAACAGCGCCGTGCCATAGCCGAACTGGACCAGGGATCGCCCGGCGGTGTCACTCGTCATCGGTCAGCGGTTCGCGGGTGATCTGTTCGCCATGTTTGTGGGGCACCAGGATCAACGCCAGCAGCAGGGCCACGAGCAACAGCAGCAGCACGATGTAGGTGTTGAACTGGCTGACATGCAGGTGGAGATAGCCCATCCAGATCAGCGGAACGATCATCGCAACCAGCAGCAGCCAGTGGAACGGCTTGCCCAGGAAGACCCGCCTCATGCCGCGCCTCCCGCCACTCCCAACTCGCGCCGGCGCAGCACCGCCAGCCCGCCGGTCAGGGCACAGCCCAGGGCATTGTAGGCAAAGCCGACGATCCCGAACGGCGCCGCTTCGGGCGGCAGCATCAGGCAGATCGCCGCCAACACGCAGACCGCCCGCAAGCCCCAGTTCAAGCGGCCGTGCAGCCAGCCCTCCAGCGCCGCCGACAGGATCCAATAGCCCAGGAAGACCGCAACCACGGAATAGGCGGTCAGCCAGATCGGCCCCTCCAGCAGCAGCGACGGGTTATAGACAAAGGCGAACGGCACCAGATATTTGGCGATGCCGACCCGGCTGGCCTCGACCGCGGTGGCCATGGGCGGCGTCTTGGCGATGGCGGCGCCGGCAAAGGCGGCCAGGGCCACCGGCGGGGTGATGGTCGATACCACCCCGAAGTAGAAGGCGAACATATGCGCCGCCACCGGGGTGACACCGATGTTGATCAGCGACGGCACGATCAGGGCCGCCACCGTGATGTAGACCGCGGTGGTGGTCATGCCCATGCCCAGGATGATCGCCGCGATGGCGGTCAGGATCAGCAGCGGGAACAGTTGGCCACCGGCCAAATCGATCACCGATTGGGTGAATTTGAGGCCGAGGCCCGAGACGAACACCGAGCCGATGATGATGCCGGCACAGGCGCAGGCGATGGCCACCGGGGCGGCCGATTTGATGCCGCTTTCAAAGGCCGCCAGGATGTCGACCGGGCTCATCCGCGTCCCCGGATTGAAGAAACTCAGGCCCAGGACGGCGATGATGCTCCAGAACCCGGCGGTCATCGGGGTGTAGCCGATCACCAGCAGGCCGACCAGCACCACCACCGAGATCAACAGGTGCCAGCCCTCCTTCAGCGCCTCGCCGATTGCCGGCAGCCGCGACTTGTCGATCTTTTCGATGCCATGCTTCTCCGCCTCCAGATGGACCATGAAATAGATCGTCGCGAAGTAGAGGAAGGCCGGGATCGCGGCGGCGCCGATGATGTAGGCATAGGGCATCTGCAGGAATTCGGCCATGATGAAGGCGGCGGCGCCCATGATCGGCGGCGTGATCTGGCCGCCAGACGAGGCACAGGCCTCGACCGCCGCGGCGAACCGGCCGCGATAGCCGATATTCTTCATCAAGGGGATGGTGAACGAACCGGTGGTCACCACATTGGCGACGGCCGAGCCGTAGACAGTGCCGGTGAAGCCGCTGGCTACCGTCGCCGCCTTGGCCGGCCCTCCGGTGCGATGGCCGGTCAATGCCACCGCCAGGTCGACGAAGAAGCGCCCGGCGCCGGAACGCAACAGCACCCCACCGAAGACGATGAACAGCACGATATAGGTGGCCGAGACGTGCAGGGGGATACCGAAGATACCGTCCGAACTCATGAAGATGGTGTCGATGTATTTCCCGAAGCGGGTCGGCGGCCCGTAGAAAAATCCGAAAAAATAATGGGCATACAGGGCGTGGACGATGAAGAAGCCGGCCACGAAGACCATCGCCCAGCCGACCGCCCGCCGGGTCGCGTCCAGGATCAGGACGATCATGATGCCGCCGACGATCAGGTCGGGCAGTTCCTTGTCGCCATAACGCATGTGAAAGGCGTCGATGTCCCAGATCGTCCAGACCTGGATGAACAGGACCAGGAAGATGATCACCATGTCGACGGTGAAACCAAAGACCCTGAGCCCGTTGCGCGGATCACCGGCGACCCGCAGCGGGTCTTTGGCGGATTTGCGGAACATCGGGTAGATCAGGACCGCCAGGATCATCATGCCCGACAGGTGAATCGACCGGAACGACCGGCCCTCGGGCGCCCCATAGACCGCTGCGAACAGGTGGTAGAAGGCCAGTGACACGCCGATCAAGGCGCAGACCAGCGTTACCCAATAGGCCAGGCCGCGACGCTCGCGCATCCGCTGCAACTGGTCCAGGAACGTGTAATCCTTCGCCTCGTGATAATCGAGGCGCTCAACGGTGTCGCTCACGACGGCTCCCTGGCTTGACGGATAGGATGCGGGGCACCGGGTCGGCCCAATGCCCCGCATTGGTCAGGCTATTTCACACCCATCTCGTCATAGAAGCGCTGGGCGCCGGGATGCACCGGGACCGAGGCGCCGTTCAAGGCGTTCTTCAAGGCGACCCGGTTCCATATCTTCTTGACCTCAGCGAACTTGCCGTGGTTGTTCCAGAAGCTCTTGGCCATGTTGTAGACCAGATCGTCGGGCAGATCCTTGTGGACGATCATCGAGGTGACGATGCCCAGCGACGGCACGTCCTTGCTCAGGCTGGCATAGGCCGAAGCCGGGATATTGCCGTGAATGTAGCCGGGATTGGCCTTGATGATTTCCGACAGCTTCGGCTCGGGTACCGCGATGAAGCGGATGCCGGGGCTGTGCTCCAGCTCAAGGAAACTGGCCTGGGGCACCGAGGTCGCGGCCATGAAGACGTCGATATGGCCGTCCTTCATCAGCGCCACGGATTCGGTGTAGCTGACATGGTGGACGGTGCCGCCGTTCTTCTTGATCGTGCCGAAGTCAAAGCCATAGGCCTTCAGAATCGACTCGGCAAATGCGGTGCCCGTCCAGCCGGCCTTGCCGGGGCTGATGTTCGCCGCGGTCATGTCGGCGAAGGTCTTGATCTTGGAATCCTTTGGGACCGCCACCTGGAAAGTGGCCGGGTACAGGGTCGCGAAGTAGCGAACGTCCTTTTGCGGCTTGTTGAACTTGCCGCGGCCGGCAAAGCCGTTGGCAGCCGTATGGGCATAGGTCCAGCCGATTTCGGCATCACCGCCGTTGACCGCCTTGACGTTGGAGACGCCGCCGCCCGAGGTATTTGACGTGGCGACGCCCTTCACCTCTTCGCCGATCACCTGCATGATTTTGGCGCCCAACGGATACCAGGATCCGCCGGACGGACCCGACACCATGCGCAGGAACTGGTCGGCCTGGGCTGAAGTAGCCATGGCGGCGAGAGGCGCGGCAACCACAGCGGCCGCGGCCACTTTGACAAAAATTCGCATTCTCTTCCTCCCGAATTGGCGACCATCGACCCGCCGCCAAACGCAAGCGAACGGGTGAAACGGCCGCGATTGGTTTTCCTCAAGTCCGGAAAACGAAGTTAACGACACCACAAATCGGTCGTTTTGTACAGGGCGGGAGATTGCCTTTTCAGGTAGTGGAATGCTTCGCCGACGAATGTTTCGGCAGCTTTCTACTAAGCCGCCTCGAATTCGCCGGTCAACCGCGCCACCAGTTCGGCGACCGTTGGGGCGTCGTGGATGCCCGAGACGGAATGGCCGGCGGTCCAGATGTCCTTCCAGCGGCGTTTGGCACGGGCGTCCGGGTTGATGTCCTTGGCGATCTCCAGGGCGCCGCGGGACGGCAGGTCGCCCGGGTCCAGCCCGGCCGCGACGATCGACGGGCGCAGCATATTGGTTGGCATGCCGGTGAAGGCGCTGGTCAACTGGATGTCGTCCAGCCGGCTTTCAACGATCATCTGCCGATAGCCCTCGGCCGCCATGCTTTCTTTCGTGGCAATGAAACGGGTGCCCATATAGCCAAGGTCGCAGCCCAGCGTCAGCGCCGCCTTCAGCCCGACCCCGTCGCTCAAACCTCCGGCCAGCACCACCGGGCCGTTATAGATTTCGCGCACCGCCCGGACGAAGGCGAAGGGGTTGGCCCAGCCGGTCTGGCCGCCGGCCCCGGCGGTCAACAGCACCAGGCCATCGACCCCGGCAGCGATCGCCTTTTCGGCGTGCCGCACCGAGGCGATGTCGGCGAAGACCAGGGAACCGGCGTCGTGCAACGGCCCGACCACGGCTTCGGGGCTGCCAACGCTGGCGATCACCAGCGGCACCTGGTGCTGGGCCACCAGGGCAAGATCCTCGGCCAGTCGCGGGTTGGAGCGGTGTACGATCAGATTGGCGGCAAAGGGTGCGCTGCCCCGGGTTGCATCGCCGATTTGCCCAAGCCAGGTGTCCAGGTCCTGGGTGGTGCGGCAGTTGACGGTCGGGAAGGAGCCGATCACCCCGGCCCGGCAGCAGGCAATCACCAGGTCCGGGCCCGAAACCAGGAACATCGGCGCAGCGATCAGCGGCAGGTTCAGGTTCTCGGTAATGGCGGCGGGCAAGGTCATGACAACTCCCTCAAACTACAACGGCCAGACGGCCATGATCAGGGGCACCGAAACCAGGGTGATCAAAATCTCCAGCGGCAGGCCCATGCGCCAATAGTCGCCGAAACGATAACCGCCGGGACCCATGACGATGGTGTTGGACTGGTGCCCGATCGGGGTCAGGAAGGCGCAGGATGCACCGACCGCCACCGCCATCAGGAAGGGGTCGGCGGCAACGCCCAGTTGGCCTGCGACGCCGACCGCGATCGGCGCCATCACCAGGGTGGTCGCGGCGTTGTTGATGATGTCCGATAGCGTCATGGTGACCACCAGAACTAGGCCCAGCACCAGTGCCACCGGCAGGCCGGCGGTCAGGTCGGTGATGGTACCGGCGATCAAGGTGGTGCCGCCGGTGGTCTCGATCGCCCGTCCGACCGGGATCATGGCGCCCAGCAGCACGATCACCGGCCAGTCGATGTCGCGGTAGATCTCGCGCGTCGGCAGGATGTCCAGCAACACATAGGCCAATATTGCCAGCAGGAAGGCGATGACAATGGGTACCAGGCCGAAGGCGGATGCGGCCAGCGCGGCGGCGAACACGGCCAGTGCCAGGCCAGCCCTTGTGGCCCGGTGGAGGCGCAGGTCGCGCCCGGCCAGGGGTAGCAGGCCGAGCGGACCCAGGGCCTCGTTCAATGATTCCGTGTCGCCCCGCAGCAACAGCACGTCGCCGGCCTGCAAGGCGACAGTGCGCAGCCGGTGTCGCATCGGTTCGCCCTGGCGGGCCAGGGCCAGCAGGTCGACGCTATAGCCGGTGCGCCGCCGCAGATAGGCCGGCAGGCGTCCCTCGACGGCCGAGCGCGGTGCCACGACGACCTCGACCAGATCGGTCTCCTCGCTCTCCAGGCTGGTCTTTTCCCCGGCGCCCGGTGCCAGCAATTCCAATTTCGTGGCGTCCAGGACCGGTTTCAGTTCGGAAGGGTCGGCCCGCAGCAACAGCACGTCACCGGCCCGCAGCCGACGGAGCTGGAAGCTTTTCACCCGGGACGAGCCGCGTCCGACCACACCCAGCGCCTCGACCGCTTCGCCAAGATGCTTGTCGGCATGGCCGAGCAGTTGGTCGACCAGGGGGCTGTCCTCGCCGATCCGTGCTTCCGCGATGTAGTCGCCGATTTCAAACAGTTGGTCGGGCGTGCTCTGGCCGCGCCGCTGCTTCGGGATCAGCCGCCAGCCCACGAGGGCGACAAAGGCAATTCCCAAGGCCGCAACCCCGACGCCGACCGGCGAGAAGTCGAAAATCCCGAACGGCGTCCCGGTCAGTTCGGCCCGGTAGGTGGCGATGATCACGTTGGGCGGTGTCCCGATCATCGTCATCATGCCGCCCAGGATGCTGCCAAAGGCCAGCGGCATCAGCACGATCGCCGGCGATCGGCCCTGCTGCACGGCGGTTGCCAGGGCGACGGGCAGCAGCAGCGCCAGGGCCCCGACATTGTTCATGAAGGCGGAACAGATGGCGACGACGATGGTGAGAAGCGCCACATGAACGATGGTCTGGCCGGTAAAGGGTGTCAGGCCCCGGGCCAAGAGTTCAACGATCCCGGAATTGCGCAAGGCGCGGCTGATCACCAGTACAGCCGCCACCGTCAGGACCGCGGGATGGCCGAACCCCTGCAGGGCCTCGCTGGCCGGTACCAACCCGGCCAACACCACCGCGACCATCGCCGCCAACGCGACCAGGTCATAACGCCAGCGGCCCCAGGCGAACAGGACCAGGCTGGCCCCCAAAATGGCAAAAACGATTCCCTGGTCCGTTGTCATGGTTTCTCCCCGCGCGGGCGCAACCAGCCCTTGTTTCGGACCTAGCATAGACCGATGTGGGATGGAAACGTGATCCTGAAAAAAATGCGTTGAGAGCCTTGACAATATATTAGCATATACTAAATTAGTGATACCGAATATAAAGGTTCAAGATCGGAACGTTGCCCAAGGTGTTGCATGTCTCTTGATCGTCTCATTCTCGCGTTTGCTGGTGTTATGGTGTTGTTGAGTGTCGGACTGGCACACCTCCACAGCCCGTATTGGCTGTGGTTCACCGCGTTTGTTGGCGTAAACCTCCTGCAGTCGGCGTTTACAGGCTTTTGCCCTGCGGCCATCATCGCCAAGAAACTCGGTATCAAGCCAGGCCAGGCCTTCGGTTAGCTTGTCCCTCCCCTGTTGACCGAACAAGGCCCCTCTCGGCGGCGGCACTGACCTCCCACAGTGCCGCCGTTTTCTTGTCCGGGCCGCGCGCCGCTTTACAAATCCCGACCGGCTGACCCACAATGCCGGCCATGGCAAACGGCATCACTGGCATTGATCACACCATCATCGGCGTCGAGGATTTGGAGGCGAGCCGCGACCGGTTCGACCGTCTTGGCTTCACGCTAACCCCTCGCGGCACCCATATCGGTTGGGGCACCGCCAATTACTGCATCATGTTCCCCGAAACCTATTTCGAGCTGTTGGGCGTGGTCGATGCGTCGATCGGCTCCTCCAGCGGTTTTGAAACCGATATCGCCGAGCATGGCGAGGGGCTGATCGGCGTCGCCCTGGCATCCGACGACGGCGAGGCGGCTTATGCGGAAATGCAGGCCAATGGCCTCAATCCCGACCAACCGCGGGCGCTGGCCCGGAACCTTGAGCTGCCGGAAGCCACGGTGCAGCCGGAATTCCGGCTGGTACAGATTGCCGATCAGGACTCGCCCGCGGTCAAGACCTTCCTGTGCCAGCACCTGACGCCGGAAATGGTGCGCCGACCTGAATGGCTGCACCATGCCAATGGCGCAAATGGTATCGCCCACGTCACGGTGGTGGTGCCCGATCCGGAAGCGCTGTTGGCACCCTATGAGAAGCTGTTCGGCGCTGGCTCGGCGGCGGTGACCGACGACACCGTCGCGGTGCATACCGGGAAGGGCACGATTCTGTTCGTGACCGCCGATGATTTGGCGATGCTCTACCCGAAGATCGAGCACAATTTCCGGCGACCGCAGCCTTTCATCGCGGCCATGGGGATCGAAGTCGCCGATTCGCAAGCCACCGCGGACTATCTGGCCGCCAACCAGGTTCCCTATTACCTTGGCTACGATCAGTCGGTGCGGGTGCCGCCCGACCAGGCCGGCGGAGCGATCCTGGAGTTTGCCGCCCCGGTCGGACCGCGGCTGCACCGGTAACGGCGACTTCACTTTTCGCTGTTTGGGTGGCGGAATGGCTGGCGTCGCCCGATCCACGCCCCATATTCTAGAAAGGCGACCGGTATCTGCAGCCGGCCGCGACCCCGACAGCGAAAGGGGTAAGTCATGACCCGATCAAAAGCCCTGCGTGGTTTGTTTCCGGTGTTGGCCGGCGTCGCATTGGTCGTTGTCGCCTCCTGTGCGCCGGCCCGGATGACCAGCCTCAAGGATCCCGCTCTGGCGCAAGCGGTGCCGCTGAAAAGCGTCGGCGTGGTGGCCGAGGAGATGGGGGTCGAGGCCCGGCTGGCGGCAGAGGAGGAACTGGCCAAGAGCCTGCGGGCGTCCGGCATCAACGTCGCCAAGGGGACTGCGCTCACCCCACCCGGCGATGCCGGCAAGCGCGACCGGGTCCTGTCGGCGGCGCGCGCCGCCAATGTCGATGCCGTGCTGTTCCTGACCAAGGTGCGGCGCGAGGTCTATGAGCGTTACATTCCACCGCACTACTACTACCGCCCCTATCCCTGGTACGGGTATCCTTCGTACCGCTACGGGCTCCGTTCCCATGGCTATTGGTCGGACGGGTACACGACCTATGACGCGTTGGTTACCTTTCGGGCCGAATTGGTCGGGGTCGATCAGAACCGGGTGCTGTGGATTGGCGAAACCCGCATTCGCGACCTGGCGCGGACCGCCGAAGCGACGGTGGCAATCCGGGCCGCCGACGCGGCGCTGCGCACCTTAACCGAGGACGGCGTCCTGAAACCCCCGCCACAGGGTTGAAACGCTATCACGAATTAACGGCCGTCGCCTGTCACATCATTGAGCCAGGCTACGAATCCCTGCACCCCGGGTTTCGGCGATTTCGCATGCGGGTACACCGCGCAATAGGGGTGGCCCAGGGGCAGTGACACCGCAAAGGGTGCGACCAACCGGCCGGTCGCAAGATCGGCGGCGGCCAAGAGGCGCTGACCTAAAGCGATGCCGGCATCGGCCAGGGCGAGATCCAGTGCCAGGCTGGACATCCCGACCCGGTGGCCACGACCGGCATCGGGTGATCGCGGCACTCCCGCCCTTGCAAACCAATCGGTCCAACCGGGGTGGGACGCGAAGCTTGGGCCCCAGCCGGTGTGAATCAACGCACTGTCAGGCAGGCTGGCCGGATCGCCTGTGTCGACGTTGCATTTCCGGTGGGTTTCCGGGGTCATCAACGGCAGGACTTCGTCCCGAATCAATTGCTGGCTGGCCAGGTCGGGGTACAGATGATCGCCATAACAGATCCGAACGTCGATGTTGTAGCGGGCAAAATCAACCGGATCTTCCTCGACCCGCAAGTCGAGGCGGATGGATGGCTCACGATCCAGAAACCCGGCGATCTGCTGGTTCAGCCAGCGGTTGGCCAGCGACGGCGGAACACTAACGATCAGCCGGGTTCGTACTTCGCCCTCGACCACTCGTTCGGTCATCGCGGCCAGCCGCTGCAGGGCGGCACTGCCGTCTGTGAACACCGTCAGGCCGGCGTCGGTCAGGGTCAGCCGATTGTTGTGGCGCACGAACAGCTGCTTTTCAAAGAACTGCTCCAGCTTTTTTACCTGCTGGCTGACCGCCGCAGGCGATACCCCCAACTCCTGCGCGGCGGCGACATAGCCGCCGAAACGGGCGGCGGCCTCGAAAGCTTTGACGGCGTTGAGCGGTGGAAGGTGGCGGCGCATGATTTCGATGGCGTTAAGAAAAACTATCTCAAAGTAATAATTTCGACCGTTGAAGGAAAGAAATATTGCATACAGGATGGGATTTGCAAGGTATGGGGAGGTGAATTGTATGCATCACGTCGTCGATTTGGATCGCTACCCGCTCGACAAAGCTGACAGTCCGGCATGGCGGGAGCTTGTCGCTCAATGCCGCGCCGGCCTTCAGGAACATGGCCTGTTCGACCTCGAACAGTTTGTCCGGCCGGAACCCTTGGCCGAATGCGTCGCGCAACTCGCGCCCCGGGTCGAGACACAAGCTTTCACCCACCGCCGCAAACACAACATCTATTTCCTGGACGAGATTGCCGGCCTGCCGGCGGACCATCCAGCCCTGCAACGCTTCGAGACGGTCAACCACACACTTTGCGGCGACCAGCTCACCGATACCATCCTGCGAAGGATTTACGAATGGCCCCGGCTGACTGAGTTCCTCGCCGCCGTGATGGAACGGCCGAACCTCCACGTCATGGCCGATCGGCTGGCCGACGCCAACGTCATGACGTACCGACCGGGCGAAGCCCTGAACTGGCATTTCGATCGCTCGGAATTCACCACCACCTTGCTGCTGCAGCCGGCGGAGCGGGGCGGGCGGTTCCAGTATTGCAGCGACCTGAGGTCGGAGGCCGATCCGGCCTACGATCAGGTCGGTCGGTTCCTCGACGACCCGGACAGCTTCTCCCGCATCGTCGATCCCGGGCCGGGAACCCTGACCGTGTTCAAAGGCAAGTACGCCGCCCATCGGGTGACGCCGGTCGAGGGCGGCCACCCCCGCATGATTGCCGTATTTTCCTACTATGATCGTCCCGGGGTCCGCTTTACTGATGCCGAGCGGATCGGTTTCTACGGCCGTGCATCCAGTCTGGAAGCCGCGTCGTGACCGGCGAACTCGACCTCCCGCTGCTGCGGCGCGAGCGACTGGCCCGGTTGCGTCAGGCTCTGCGCGACGCCGATGTTGCCGGCGGGCTGTTTCTCGACCCGATCAACATCCGCTATGCGACCGATGTCAGCAACATGCAGGTCTGGTGCCTGCACAATCCCACACGTTATGCCTTTGTCGCGACCGAAGGACGGGTCACCCTGTTCGAATTCGCCTCCTGCGAACATCTCGGCCGGAACGCCGAGACCGTCGACGACGTCCGGCCGGCGATTTCGTGGACCCATTTGATGGCCGGGCCAGGCACGGCGGACGCGGCCGCAGCCTTCGCGCGGGAGGTCGCCGACCTGGTCGCGGAATGCGGCGGCGGCAACCGGCGGGTCGCCGTCGACCGGCTCGACGTACTCGGGTATCGCGCGTTGACGGCACAGGGAATCGAGGTGATCGAAGGCCAGCCAGTGGCGGAACATGCAAGGGTGGTGAAGACCGGGCAGGAACTGGCGGCCATGCGCGACGCCATGACGGCCTGCGAGACCGCGGTAACCGCCATGCGTGCGGCCTGCGAACCGGGCCGGACCGAACGCGAGGTCTGGTCGGTCCTGCACCAGCAGAACATCGCGCTGGGCGGCGAATGGATCGAAACCCGGCTGCTGACTTCGGGCCACCGGACCAATCCCTGGTACCAGGAATGTTCGGACTGGGTGATCCGTGATGGCGACCTGATCGCCTTGGATACCGACCTGATCGGCCGCCATGGCTATTGCTGCGACATCTCCCGGACCTGGCGAGCTGGTGAGGCCAAGGCCAATGACGGCCAACGGCGCACCTATGGCCGGGCCTTTTCCCATCTGCAGCGGCTGCTGGATCTGCTGGGGCCGGGCGTGACCCTGGCCGAACTGGCGGACCGGATCGGTGATCCGCCGGCCGACGACCATGTATATAGTTGCCTGGTTCACGGTATCGGGCTGTGTGACGAATATCCGGTTGGCTTCTGGCGCAGCACGCCGGGTCGCTACGATGCCGTGCTGGCGCCGGGCATGACCCTGTGCGTCGAAAGCTATCTCGGACCCGGCGATGGGGCGGAAGGTGTGAAGCTGGAAGAACAGGTGCTGATCACCGAAACCGGGATCGAAAAGCTCAGCAGCCTGCCGTTCGAAACCGATTGGCTGTAGCGTCAATGGCACAGTCTGTGCCGTTGGGTGGCGCTTAGCTAGATTTTGTGTTTTACCTCTTCCCGAACCCAATCCATAGTCCTTGACCCGGGCCGGGCTGGATGATTTCTTGCCCCACGGAAGCCGCGCAAAACCGCCATTAACCCTGCTGTTTCGTTGACGTCGCCACAGAAATCCGGTATCGCTTTACTGAATAACTTGCGGTCGCGGCCCGCCGCCGTTTAGGCGGCGGGCCGTTGTCTGCGAAAGACAGGGGTGGCGAAAAATGAACAGGCCTGAAGCGCCGAAACCGAGCGAGCGCGTTGAGACGGTATCGCGGCCGCTGACCGGCAACGAGGCGATTGCCCGGGGTGCCTGGGAAGCCGGCGTCAAGGTGGCGGCGGCCTATCCGGGAACACCCAGCACCGAGATTCTGGAAAGCCTTGGCCGTTACGATGCGTCGGATTTCGACGCGCAATGGGCGACCAACGAAAAGGTGTCCGTCGACGTCGCCGCCGGGGCGTCGATGTCGGGGGTGCGCGGGTTTGCCGCGATGAAGCATGTCGGCCTCAACGTTGCCGCCGACAGCCTGATGTCGCAGACCTATATTGGGGTCCATGGCGGTCTGGTCATCGCGGTGTGCGACGATCCCGGCATTCACAGTTCCCAAAACGAACAGGACACCCGGATCTTCTGTCGGCTGGCCAATATCCCGGCCCTGGAACCGTCGGATGCCCAGGAAGCGCTGGAATTCACTCGCCTGGCTTTCGAACTCAGCGAGGAGTTCGACACTCCGGTGATCGTACGTTCGACCACCCGACTGAGCCACACCAGGGCACCGGTGACCATGGGGGTGCGGCAGGTGCCGCCGCCCAAGGGGTTCCTCGAGGATTCCCACAAGGCGGTGATGATCCCGTCCAACGCCAGGGTGCGCCATCCCCATGTCATCGAACGCGAAGCCAAGCTGAAACAGTATTTCGAGGGTTCCGACCTGACCCGCTGGGAGAAGGGGGGGACCAAGTTCGGGATCATCACCCATGGCACCTGCTACCCCTACGTCAAGGAAGTGGCGCCGGAGGCCAGCGTCCTGAAGCTCGCCTCGTCCTATCCGCTGCCGGAGGCCAAGATCCGGGCCTTCGCCGCTTCGGTCGACCGGGTGCTGGTGGTCGAGGAACTGGAGCCGGTGCTGGAGACCGAGATCAAGGCCATGGGCATCGCCATTGACGGCAAGACCCTGTTCCCGCGGGCCGGCGAGTTCTCGCCGGAGGTGATCCGGGCCGGGCTGGCCAAAGCCGGCCTGGCGGAGGCGCCGGACGTGCGCAACGACTGGAACATCACCCCGGTAGTGCGGCCACCGGTGCTGTGCCCGGGCTGTCCCCACACCACCAGTTACATGGCGCTCCGCGCCATCGACGCCCGGGTGGCCGGCGACATCGGTTGTTATACCCTGGCTGCGGTCGAGCCCCTGCGCTCGATCGACACCACGATCTGCATGGGATCGAGCATCGCCAACGCCACCGGCATCGCCAAGGCCGGGACCGAGACCAAGCCGATCGTCGCCACCATCGGCGACAGCACCTTCCTGCATTCCGGCATCCCGCCGCTGATCGATGCGGTCTACAACAACGCCAATATCACGGTCCTGATCCTGGATAACCATGTCACCGCCATGACCGGCGGCCAGGACCATCCCGGGACCGGCAAAACCTTGCGGGGTGAGGAAACCCACCGCGTCGACTACGAGACCCTGTGCCGGTCGGTCGGCGTCGACTGGGTCCGCACCATCGACAGCTACGACATGGCGGACCTGTTCCAGACCTTGCGCGAGGCGACCCAGCACAAGGGCGTGTCGGTGGTGATTTCCGACCGACCTTGTGTGCTGGACCCGATCAAGATCAGGGGCACGCCGCTGGCGGTCGAGCTGAAGGGCTGCGTCGCCTGTCAGGCCTGCATGAACTTGGGCTGCCCGTCGATCACCTGGGCCGACCAGCTGTATGACGGCCACCACAAGGTCAAGATCGACGCGGCGACCTGCATCGGCTGCACGCTTTGCGCCCAGCTGTGCCCGTCCGACTGCATCCAGCCGGTGGCACAATGAACGCCCCGGTCCGCACAGCGGTCAGCCAGGACCAGGCCCAGGTCAAGGCCAGGGCGCCGGGGGTCGATCGCACCCACAATGTCCTGATCGTCGGGGTCGGCGGCCAGGGCGTGATCATGGTTTCCAAGGTTCTGGCGCTGCTCTGTCAGACCCAGGGCCACCAGGTCAAGCAAAGCGAAGTGCACGGCATGGCCAAGCGCGGCGGCGGCGTGTTCAGCCATGTCCGCTTTGGCGAGACGGTGTGGTCGCCGACCATCCCGATGGGCGAGGCGGACGTGCTGATCGCGTTAGAATGGGCCGAGGGCCTGCGCTGGCTGCCCTATCTGCGGCGCGAGGGCGGCGTTTTCATTGCGGATACCCAGCAGATCGTGCCGCCCTTTGCCTGCCGCAACCGAAAATTCGGCGCGACGTCGACCTATTCGCGCGAGACGCCGGACGAGATCCTGTCGCTGGTCGAAGCGGGCTATGCCCTGGATGCCGGCCGGATGGCGACCGAGCTCGGCAACGCGCGGGCCGCCAACACGATCCTGTTGGGGGCCTTGTCGACGGCCCTGGACTTCCCGGTCGACGATTGGCTCGACGTGCTGGGCCAGTTCGTGCCCAAGGGTACCGAGGAAATCAACCGCCAGGCCTTCATGCTGGGGCGCCAGTGGATCGAGGACCCGTCCGGGCGCCAGGCCTACGACCTGCCGCAGCCGGCTGAACCGGCACCGGTCAACGTCAAGATCCGCCTGGAAATGACCGATGCCTGGTGCAAGGGCTGTAACATCTGCGTCAAGCTGTGCCCCGAGCGCTGCCTGAAGCTGGATCAGCAGCAGATCGCCCGCCTGAAAGACCCGGATGCCTGTACCGGCTGCCGGATTTGCGAATGGCTGTGTCCCGATTTCGCCATTGCGGTGCATCGTGAGGCCGTGGAGGCCTGAACCGAACATGACCGAAAGTCGCCTCAACATTCACGGCAATCATGCCTGTGCGCTGGCCGCCGTGGCCGCCGGGTGTCGTTTTTTCGCCGGCTATCCGATCACCCCGTCATCGGAAATCGCCGAGCGCATGTCGCGCGAACTGCCCAAGGTCGGCGGCACCTTCATCCAGATGGAGGACGAGATCGCTTCGATGGCGGCGATCCTCGGCGCCTCGATGGGCGGCATCAAGGCGATGACCGCGACCAGCGGCCCCGGCTTCTCGCTCAAGCAGGAGAATCTCGGTTATGCCTCGATGGCGGAAATCCCCTGCGTGGTCATCGACGTGATGCGCGGTGGCCCGTCGACCGGCATGCCGACCCGGCCGGCTCAGTCGGATATCCTGCAGGCGCGCTGGGGCAGCCATGGCGACCATCCGGTGGTGGTTCTGAGCCCGGCCTCGGTCAAGGAGATCTATGACGAGACCGTTCGGGCCTTTGATTTGAGCGAGACATTTCGGGTCCCGGTGGTGGTGCTGTACGATCAGGTGATCGGGCACCTGATGGAATCGATCGACGTGCCCGGTGCGAACGAGCTGCAACCAGCCGAGCGCAAATGGGCGAGCGGCGATGCGGCCGACTATCAGCCCTATGCCGAGACCGATGACGGCATCCCGCCGATGGCCCGGCCGGGCGAGGGCTATCGGGTCCATACCACCGGCCTGACCCATGCCGAGACCGGCTTTCCGACCCAGGATCCGGACACGGTGATCCGGGTCATGGACCGGCTGCTGGGCAAGGTCGAACGCTATCGCGACCAGATCGAAAAGTACGAGCTGGTTGAGGCCGAGGACGCTGAGGTCCTGGTGATCGCCTATGGTATCAGCGCCCGGGCCGCCATCCGCGCGGTCAAGACGGCGCGCGAGCAGGGCATCAAGGCCGGTCTGTTGCGTCCGATCACCCTGTGGCCGTTCCCGGAGCGCACCTTGAAGGCGCTGACCGCCGGCGCCGTGCACAGCATCGTGGTGCCGGAGATGAACGCCGGGCAGTTGGTGCTGGAGGTCCAGCGCCTGTGTCCCGACGCCACCAAGATCGAACCGCTCAACCGCATCGACGGCGAGGCGATCATGCCCCAGCAGATCGTCGAGAAGATCCAGGAGCTTGCCGGCAAATGACTGAAACGGCCCCGGACAATTTCGAAATCCGCGATTATTTGCGGCTGCAGCTGATGCCGCATT
This sequence comes from uncultured Sneathiellales bacterium, assembly GCA_964344385.1. Lineage (GTDB taxonomy): Bacteria > Pseudomonadota > Alphaproteobacteria > CAYFNG01 > CAYFNG01 > CAYFNG01. Next base: position 280,617 of record CAYFNG010000001.1, on the reverse strand, counting down.
TCATGTGCCCGGGCTGCGGCCACGGTATTGCGCTCAGGGCGCTGCTCTGGGCGATCCACGATCTCGGCATCGAAAAGGACAAGCTGGCCCTGGTGTCCGGCATCGGCTGTTCGGGCCGGGTCGGGGCCTATGTCGACGCCAATACCTATCACGGCACCCATGGCCGGCCACTGGCCTTTGCCACTGGCCTGAAGCTGGCCCGCCCCGACCTGACGGTGATCGTCATCACCGGCGACGGCGACTGCCTGGCGATCGGCGGCAACCATCTGATCCATGCCTGCCGCCGCAACCTGGACATCACTTGCCTGATGCTGAACAACGAGGTCTACGGCATGACCGGCGGCCAGGTCTCGCCGACCACCTCGGAGACCCGGCTGACCACCACCACGCCGGGCGGCAACATGGAACCCCAGTTCGACGCCTGTCGGTTAGCCGAGGGTGCCGGGGCCGGCTTTGTCGGCCGCGAGGTGACCCTGCAGACGCCGGCCCTGCGCAACTTGATCCGCGAGGGCATCTCCCATCCCGGGTTCTCGTTCCTGGAAGTGATCTCGGACTGCACCGAGGTCTATGGCCGCAAGAACGACCTGGGCGAATCGCCCGAGATGGTGTTGAGCCAGAAGAGCGACATGCGGCCCGAGGCCTATGGCAATATCGCCGACCAGCCGTTCCGGCCGAGCCCCTTGGGCACCGGCATCTTCACCCGCGACGACCGGCCTGAATACGGCGCCGCCTATCGCGAACAAGTGATCGCACCGGCCATGGCCCGGTCAGGCGGGGGAGACGATTGATGGCCGATGCGACCATGGAACGGCGCGACATCCGTTTCGCCGGCAGCGGCGGCCAGGGCCTGATCCTGGGCGCCCGCATTCTCTTTCGGGCGATGACCATTGAGGGACTGCTGGCCAGCCAGTCGCAGAGCTATGAGCCGACCTCGCGCGGCGGCTTCTGCCATGCCGATCTGGTGGTCAGCGACCGCAGCGTCGACTTCCCCCTGGTGATGGCTATCGACTGCCTGCTGGCCCTGGACCAGGTCGGCGCCGACCGTTCGGCCGAACGGCTGGCCGAAGGCGCGCTGGTGGTTACCGATAAGCGGCTGGTCACCGATCCGCCCAAGGGCAAGTTCAACCTGCACGCCTATCCGCTGACCGACGAGGCGATCTCCCTGGGCAGCCCCCGGGTCGCCAATATGATCGGCCTCGCCGCCATGGCGGCTTTAGGAAAACTGTGCTCACAGGATGCCGTCGTCCAGGCTGTGATGCGCGAAACCCCGCCCAATTTCCGCGACCTCAATCTGGAAGCGGTTGCCCGCGGCCACGCCCTGGCCGCCAGCCTCGACCCCGACACGGCCGAACCCCAGGTCGCCTGACCGGCCGAACCGGCCCGACAACCGATCTCGGGTTGGAGATTGAGCCCTTTCAATGGGGTCTGACCCCATTGAAACAAGCTACTGATTAGGTTGAGGTTCTCGCATTGTTTACAAGGGTCTCAAAGAAGGTCAAATTCGCAAACGCGTCTTATTCGCGAAACCGATTCGTTCCAGACTGTTCGTGGATTTTCCAGTGAGGTCAAAGTACCGATGCTGAGAGGCGAGACTTGCGGGCAGGCGAGATTTACGCGTCGGGACAGCCTCCACCGTTCGGGGACACTTTAAAATTTAGTCATTTGATCAAATTTTAAAGTGTCCCCGAACCGAGGGAAAGTGTCCCCAAACCGAGGGGTGGCGCGGCGCAGCGATCCCTGCTAACCTTAGTCAGTATCTTTTTGGAACTGACACCAATTCGAACCCGGCGAGGTGAGGCGAAATGGTTGAGCAAATGACGGACTGGCGGAAATCGGCCTGTGTGCTGTGTCACATCAATTGCGGCATCCAGGTCGCGTTGGGTGGCGAGGACGGCCGCCAGATGGTCCGCATCAAGGGCGACAAGGACCATCCCGCCTCGCAGGGCTATACCTGCAACAAGGTGCTGCAGCTCGACTATTACCAGAACGGCCGCGACCGGCTGACCTCGCCGCTGCGCCGGCGCAAAGACGGAGGTTTCGAGGCGGTCGATTGGGACACCGCGATCACCGAAGTTGCGGCCCGGCTCGCGCAAATCCGCGACGAGCTGGGCGGCGACAAGATCCTCTATTACGGCGGCGGCGGCCAGGGCAACCATCTCGGTGGGGTCTATGGCTCGATGCTGCGCCGGGCCTTCGACATGCGTTTCCGCTCCAACGCCCTGGCCCAGGAAAAGACCGGCTTCGCCTGGGTCGCCCAGCGCATGTTCGGTGCCCTGGTCCACGGCGACTTCGAGCATTGCCAGGTCGCCCTGTTCGTCGGCAAGAACGCCTGGCACAGCCACGGCATCCATCGCGCCCGGGCGGTCCTGAAGAGCATCGCCCGCGACCCTGGGCGGACCATGATCGTCATCGACCCCAGGCGGTCGGAAACCGCCGAACTGGCCGATATTCACCTGCAGGTCAAGCCGGGTAGCGATGCCTGGTGTCTGGCCGCAATGCTGGCGGTCATCGTTCAGGAAGGCCTGGTCGCCGCCGATTGGCTGGCCGAGCATGCGGTCGGTATGGACCCGGTGGCCGAATGGCTCAGCTCGCTCTCGGTCACCGACTATGCGGCGCGGTGCGGCATTGCCGAAGACCAGTTGCGGGCCACCGCCCGCACCATTGCCGGGGCCGAAAGCATGGCGCTGTACGAGGATCTTGGCGTGCAGATGGCGCCGAATTCGACGCTCTGCAGCTACCTAGACAATCTGCTGATCCTGCTGACCGGCAATTTCGCCAATCAGGGCGGCAACAACGTGCCCTCACGGTTCGTGCCGCTGTACAGCTACGGCAAGGCCGACCGGCTATCGGACGAGAACGGTTACGCCAGCCATTTCAAATACAGCCCGGTGACCGGTGCGCGGATCCTGGGCGATCTGATCCCTTGCAACGTGCTGCCCGACGAGATCCTTGGCGACCATCCGGATCGTTTTCGGGGGATGGTGGTCGAAAGCGCCAACCCGGCCCATTCCCTGGCCGACAGCAAGCGCATGCGCGAGGCGATGTCGGCGCTCGACTTCCTGGTGGTGATCGACGTCGCGATGACCGAAACCGCCGAACTGGCCGACTACGTGCTGCCGGCCGCCTCGCAGTATGAAAAGTGGGAAGCGACGTTCTTCAATTTCGAATTCCCCGACAACTACTTCCACTTGCGGGCCCCCCTGCTGAGCCCGACCCCGGGCACCCTGCCGGAGGCCGAGATCCACGCCCGGATCATCGAGGCCGCCGGCATCTTCGATGCGGCCGAGCTCGCCCCGCTGGCCGAGGCGGCGGCGGCCGGGCGCATGGCCTTCGCCATGGCCTTCGGCGCGGCCATGACCAGCAACCGAAAGGTCGCCGCCTATGCGCCTTACGTGCTGTACCGCACCCTGGGACCCACGCTACCCGACGGGGCGGCGCCGGCAGCGGCGCTGTGGGGGGCGGCCCAGATGTGCGCCATGAAGTATGGTGCATCGGTGCAACGGGCCGGCCATGCCGACGGCAACGCCCTGTTCGAGGCGCTGCTGGCCGGGCGATCCGGCGTCGTCTTCAGCGTTGATGAGCCGGCGGTGAGCCTCGAGCGGGTGACCCTGCCCGACGGCAAGCTCAACCTGATGGTGCCGGAAATGCTCGACGAACTGCGGGCCATGGACGAGGCGGGCCTGACCGACCTGCCGGACGAGCTGCCGCTGGTGCTGTCCGCCGGCGAGCGCCGCTCCCACACCGCCAACACGGTGATCCGTGATCCCGGCTGGCTGAAGAGCAACAATGCCACCTCGCTCAGCGTCAGCCCGGCCGATGCCGGCCGGCTCAGCCTGAGCGATGGCGGACAGGCCCGGCTGATCACCCGGCGCGACACGGTCAATGTCCTGGTCCAGGTCGACGACCGCATGCAACAGGGCCATGTCTCGCTGCCCAATGGCCTTGGCCTCGCCTATCCCGATGCCTCCGGCGAACGCCGCCTGACCGGGGTTTCGGTCAACGAACTGACCGCCACCGAGGACCGCGACGCCTTTGCCGGTACGCCGTGGCACAAATACGTCCCCGCCCGGCTGGAGCCGCCAGACGCCAAAGGCTGACAGGAACGAAATCGGGTCGGGACACCCCTCCTACTGGATGCTGCGCCACCTCACGGCGGGAGGATGGCCAGCAGGTGTGAGCTGCACCGCGCAGCACCGGTTCTGAACCAATCGGTTGTCAAACTGAAAAACTCTCTATCTTTAGAACGGGGCCTGGGAGTCAGGCCGATTGATTCTTCAGTAATATGGATTTGCACCTGCGTCATATTGCGGGTGAGCGACGATGAAAAGGACATTCAATGATTGGCTACATTACTTTAGGCACCAACGACCTTGCGGGGGCCAAGGCTTTCTATAATTCGTTGCTGGCTGAAATCGGTGTTGCCCTGGCTTACGAAACCGAAAAACTGGTGGCGTGGCAGTTCGCGAAGGGCCCGCTGCTTGGCGTGACCTTGCCCTATGACGGAGAGTCCGCGACCATCGGCAACGGTTCGATGGTGGCGTTGCAGGTCAGCGACCCCGCGTCGGTCGACCGCCTCCATGCCCTGGCATTGGAACTTGGCGCATCGGACGAAGGTGCTCCGGGTCCTCGCGGCCAAGGGTTTTACGGCGCCTATTTTCGCGATCTCGACGGTAACAAGCTGAACCTTCACTGCTTTTCCTGAGCGAGTTGCTGTCCCGCAGGGTCAACATCGAACTTTTTCAGCTTTGCGCCCTATTCGCCCCGGAAGACCGGTCTGTGGCGTTCGACGACGGCGGTGATGCCTTCGCCGGCGTCTGTACTGGCGTAGACGGCGTCAACCAGGGCATCGACGGTGTGAGAAATGCGGGCTAATTCACAGCCGCCGGCCACCGCCGCGCCCTGGACCACCGCGACCACCGGCAGGGGGTAGTGGTGAATGGCCTCGAACATACTCTGGATGCGCAAGGTCTCGCCCTGATCGAGCCCGCCCTTGGCTAGTTCCAGCCCGGCACAGAAGGGCCGGCGCCGCGCAGCACGGTGACCCGTTCCTCAGGCTCCGGCGAGACTTTGAACGCCTCGGTCACCGCCGCCATCATCGCCGGGTTCAAAGCGTAGCGCTTGTCGGCGCGGTCCATGGTGACGGTGCGGACGGCGCCGTCGCGATCGATCCTGATCATGTTGGGTCTCCAGCTTGCTGGCTGTTGGGGCGTCGGGGGCTACCGGTGCGACCAGTCGTCGGGGTCGTCGGCCTGGCCGGGAGAGAGGCCGAGAATGTCGCCCTCGGTGATGATGCCGAGCCCCAGCACGGTGCGGTTGGCATAGGCGAAATAGGCGGTGACCTGGTTGAGCTCCAGGATCTCGCCATCGTCATAGCCGGCGGCGCGCAGATCGTCGATCGTCGCCTGGCCGACGGCACCCGGGGCCCGGGTTACGGTGGCGGCGTAGGTCAGTCCGGCGGCCTGCTTGGGCGTGAACTCGCGCTCGAATTTGTCGGTCGCCAGCGCCGTGGCGATCCGGTTGACCCTGGTGTCGTCCTTCAGCAGCCGCTTCAATCCGGCAAAATGATGCTCGACGCAATAGAAGCAGTCGTTCAGCAGGCTGACATAGACGCCGACGGTTTCCAGGAACCAGACCGGCAGGGCGTTGGCGTTGTGGTGCAGCACGTGCTTGTACAGCGCCATATGGCCTTCCATGGTGTGGGGCCTGAGGCTGTGGGCCAGCATGATGTTGTCGATCGTGTCGTCCGGCCCCTTGATGCGGTCGTAGAGCCGTTTCAGGCGGCCGGTGGCCTGGTGATAGGGAACCGTGGTGATCCAGCTCATCGCCCGCTCAACTTTGATTCTGTACCCCGAGTTGCGCCTCCAGCGCGTCGCCGATCATGGCGCCCAATTCGCCGGATGTCACCAATTGGCTGGCCGTGGCGATGTCGCCGGCCATGTAGCGGTCCTGCTCCAAGGGCGGCACCTGGGCCCTGAGCATCGCGATCGCCCTTTGCAGCGGGCCCGAGGTCTGCAAGGGGTCCCGGAAGCCGATGCCCTGCGCCGCCGCCAGATATTCGATGCCGATGATGGTGGCGGTGTTGTCGGCCATGTCGGCCAGGCGCCGTGCCGCGAACGTGGCCATCGAGACATGGTCTTCCTGGTTGGCCGAGGTCGGCAGGCTGTCGACCGAGGCGGGATGCGCCCGGCTCTTGTTCTCCGACGCCAGCGCCGCCGCCGTCACCTGAGCCACCATGAAGCCCGAATTCAGGCCGCCCTCGGCGATCAGGAAGGGCGGCAGCTCGGAGAAATTGCTGTCGACCAGCAGGGCGATGCGGCGCTCCGCCAAGGCCCCGATCTCGGCCAGCACCAGGGCCAGCACGTCGGCCGCCATGGCCACCGGCTCGGCGTGGAAATTTCCCCCCGACAGCACCTCGCCGGTGCTGGCGAAGACCAGGGGGTTGTCCGATACCGCATTGACCTCGCGGCCGATGATCCCGGCGGCGAAGCGCAGATGGTCGAGACAGGCACCCATCACCTGGGGCTGGCAGCGCAGGGAATAGGGATCCTGGACCCGTTCGCAGTCCAGGTGCGAGGCGCGGATGGCGCTGCCCGCCAGCAGGTCGCGGAACACCGCCGCCACTTCGATCTGGCCGTCCTGGCCGCGCACCTGGTGGATGCGATCGTCGAACGGCGCGTCCGACCCGGCCGCCGCATCGACCGACAGGGCGCCAGTGACCAGGGCAGCGCGAATCAGGTCTTCGGTCCGGAACAGGCCGAGCAGTGCCAGGGCGGTCGAAACCTGGGTCCCGTTGAGCAGCGCCAGCCCTTCTTTTGGGCCCAAGGTCAGGGGTGCGATGCCGGCCTGCTTAAGACCTTCCCTGGCCGGGATCCGGTTGCCCTGATGGCGGACCTCGCCTTCGCCCAGCAGGGCAGCTGTCAGATGCGCCAGCGGCGCCAGATCGCCGCTGGCCCCGACCGAACCCTTGACCGGCACGCAGGGCAGGACATCGGCGGCCAGCAGGGCGGCCAACGCCTCGATCACCGTCCAGCGCACCCCGGAATGGCCGCGCGCCAAAGAAGCCAGCTTCAGGACCAGGGTCAGGCGCACCGCCGCATCGGAGAGCAGGGGCCCGGTCCCGGCGCAATGGGACATCACAAGGTTGCGCTGCAGCTCGGCCAGATGGTCGGGTTCGATGGTCACCTGGGCCAGCTTGCCGAAGCCGGTATTGACCCCGTAGACCGTATCGCCGCTGGCCAGAATATCGGCGATCACGGCTTCGGCCGCCGCGACCCGCTGGCGCGCCGCGTCACCGAACGCAACCGCCACTGGCCCGTCCATCACCCGGCGCAACAGCGCGAAATCCAATTGGCCGGGTTCGATCGCGAATTTCACGGGTTCAACCGCCATTGCCGCTCCCCCTGGTGGTCAGTCGTTTGCGGTCAGGCGCGCTCGGGCCGCCTGGTAGTCGGCCGTGATCCGGTCGGCCTGCAGGTGGCGGCCGTCCCGCACCTGCCACTGGCCGCCGACCATGACGTCGCGCACCGGCCGGCCATTGCCGGCGAAGATGTAGGCGTCCAGAACCTGATCCGCTGTGCAGCCGGCGAACATGGCGTGCGTGGCGTCCAGCACTACGATATCGGCCCGCCGGCCGGGTTCGATGGCGCCCAGCCTGCGGCCCATGGCCCGGGCTCCGCCGGACAAGGCGGCGCGGTAGAGGGCGGTGCCGGTGGTTTCGGCCGGGCTGCCGGCCAGGTTGCGGGCCCCGGTGGCCAGCCGCTGGCCGTATTCCAGCCAGCGCAGTTCCTCGACCGGGCTGATCGAGATGTGGCTGTCGGAGCCGATGCCATAGGCACCCTGCCGCTCGATATAGCGCGGCAGCGGGAACAGGCCGTCGCCAAGATTGGCCTCGGTGGTCGGGCAGAGGCCGGCGACGGCACCACTGGCGGCCAACCGGTCGGTCTCGGCCTCGGTCATGTGGGTGGCGTGGACCAGGCACCAGTTCCCGTCGACCGGGGCGTGGTCCAGCAGCCAGTCGACCGGGCAGGCGCCGCTCCAGGCCAGGCAGTCCTCGACCTCGCGCGGCTGTTCGGCGATGTGGATGTGGATCGGCCGCGGTCCGGCCAGCGCGGCTGTCAGTTGCGGCTCCGGCACCGCGCGCAGGGAATGCAGCGCCAGGCCGAGATGGATCTGGCCATCCGCTTCGTTGCTCAGGTCTTCGATCATTCCCAGCAGCATTTCGGCATCGCAGGCGAAGCGGCGCTGACCAGGGTCCAGGGCGCCGCCGCCGAAGCTGCCGGCGGCATAGAGCACCGGCAGATGGGTCAGGCCGATGCCAGTTGCCCGGGCCGCGGCCAGGATGCGGCGCGACATCTCCGCCCGATCGGCGTAAGGCGTGCCGCCCGGCCCGTGGTGCAGGTAGTGGAATTCGGCCACCGCGGTGTAGCCGGCCTCGAGCATCTCCAGATAGGCCTGGGCGGCGATCGCCGCGACGTCGTCCGGGGTCAGGCGCGCCACCAGGCGGTACATCGCGTCGCGCCAGGTCCAGAAACTGTCGCCGCCGCCGGGGCGCTCGGCCAGGCCGGCCATGGCCCGCTGGAAAGCATGGGAATGCAGGTTGGGCATGCCGGGCAGGGCATGGCCGGTGATGGCCACGGCGTCACGTTCCGGCGCCGTGCTCTCGACCGCCGCGATCGTGCCGTCCTTGTCGACGGCGACCCAGGCCGGCGACAACCAGCCCTGCGGGGTAAAAAGGTGCTCGAACCGGTACCAGGCGGTCACCGGAACCGCTCCCGGGCCCAATCACACAAGGCTTCGAGCAAGTTACGCAGGACGACCTGCAACTCAGCGGCACCGTCCTGGTCATAGGTGAAGGGCGGGTCGTCGCGCAGATGGGTGCGCTGGCCAAGCTCCAGTTGCAGGGCATGCATATTGTCGGACGGGCGGCCATAGGCGCGGGTGATATAGCCGCCCTTGAAGCGACCGTTCAGCACCGACGAATACTGGTCCGCCGAATCCAGAACCGCAAAGGCCCGGGCCTCCAATTCAGGATCGGCGCTGCGGCCGTTGTTGGTGCCCAGGTTGAGATCGGGCAGCGGGCCCTCGAACAGGCGCGGCACCTCTGACTTGATCGAGTGGGCATCGAACAGCACGACGCCCCCCTGTTCCTCCCTGATGTCCTGCAGCAGGGCGCGCAGCCGGTCATGATAGGGCTGCCAATAACAGGACGTGCGAATCGCGATTTCGTCGGACCCCGGCGCCTCGCCCTCCCGGTAAAGCGGTGTGCCGTCGAACGCCAGTTCCGGCACCAGTCCGGTATTGACGGCGCCGGCATACAGCGCTGTGTCCTCGGGGTCGCGGTTGAGGTCGATGACATAGCGCGACAGGCGGGCGCTCAAGACATGGGCGCCGACGTCGGCGGCGAAGTCGTAGAGCCGGGTGACGTGCCAGTCGGCGTCGACATTGGCCCGGCCGGTGTCGGTCATCCGGGCCGCGATCTCGTCCGGGATCTCGCGGCCGTCATGGGGGATGCTGACGACCAGCGGCAGCCGTCCCGCGGTGTAGGTGAATTCGTCGCTCATTCGTCCAGCATCGGCAGGTTCAGCCCCTGTTCGCGGGCACAGTCCTCGGCGATCTTGTAGCCGGCATCGGCATGGCGCATGACGCCGGACGCCGGGTCGTTCCACAGCACCCGTTCCAGGCGCCGGGCCGCGTCCTCGGTGCCGTCGCAGACGATCACCATGCCGGCGTGCTGGGAATAGCCGATGCCGACCCCGCCGCCATGGTGCAGCGACACCCAGGTAGCACCGGACGCGGTGTTGAGGAGCGCATTCAGCAGCGGCCAATCCGAGACCGCGTCGGACCCGTCGCGCATGCCCTCGGTCTCGCGATTGGGGCTGGCCACCGAACCGCTGTCCAGATGGTCGCGGCCGATCACAATCGGCGCGGTCAGTTCGCCATCCGCCACCATCTGGTTGAAGGCGAGGCCTAGGCGGTGGCGCTGGCCCAGACCGACCCAGCAGATCCGCGACGGCAGGCCCTGGAAGTGGATCCGCTTGGCGGCCATGTCGAGCCAGTTGTGGAGATGCGGATCGTCGGGGATCAGCTCCTTGACCTTGGCGTCGGTGCGGTAGATGTCTTCCGGGTCACCCGACAGGGCCGCCCAGCGGAACGGCCCGACGCCACGGCAGAACAGCGGTCGGATATAGGCCGGCACAAAGCCCGGGAAATCGAAGGCGTTTTCGACCCCGACCTCCTGGGCCATCTGCCGGATGTTGTTGCCATAATCGAAGGTCGGCGCGCCGGCATGCTGGAAGTCGAGCATCGCCCGCACCTGCACCGCCATCGATTCCTTGGCGGCCGCGATTACCGATTCCGGGGCGCTCTGTTGGCGGGCCTCCCAGTCGGCGACCGTCCAGCCCAGCGGCAGATAGCCGTGCAGCGGATCATGGGCCGAGGTCTGGTCGGTCACCGCGTCGGGGCGGATGCCGCGGCGGACCAGTTCGGGATAGACTTCCGCGGCGTTGCCCAGCAGCCCGACCGAGACCGCCCTGCCGGCTTCGCGGGCTTCCTGGATGATCGCCAGCGCTTCGTCCAGGTCGCTGCTCTGACGGTCCAGATAGCCGGTCTTCAGGCGCATTTCGATGCGGCTGGGGCGGCATTCCACGGCCAGCATCGAGGCCCCGGCCATGGTCGCGGCCAGGGGTTGGGCGCCGCCCATGCCGCCCAGGCCGCCGGTCAGGATCCATTTGCCGCTCAGATCCCCGCCATAATGCTGGCGGCCCATCTCGACGAAGGTCTCGTAGGTGCCCTGGACGATGCCCTGGCTGCCGATATAGATCCACGACCCGGCGGTCATCTGGCCGTACATCATCAGCCCGGCCCGGTCCAACTCGTTGAAATGGTCGAGCGTGGCCCAATGCGGCACGATGTTGGAATTGGCGATCAGCACCCTGGGCGCGTCCGGATGGGTGCGGAAGACGCCGACCGGCTTGCCGCTCTGGACCAGCAGGGTCTCGTCGCCCTCAAGCTCGCGCAAGGTCTTGACGATGCGGTCGTAGCATTGCCAGTTGCGGGCTGCCCGGCCGATGCCGCCATAGACCACCAGTTCCTCGGGTTTTTCGGCGACCTCGGCGTCCAGATTGTTCATCAGCATGCGCAACGGTGCCTCGGTCAGCCAGGACTTGGCCGAGAGTTCGGTACCGCGGGGGCTGCGAATGTCGCGGGTGTTGTCCAGGCGGTCTTGGTCGGTCATGGCTGATCTTTCCTGGTCGTTGCGCCTGCCTTGCGGGCGGATGGCGGTGGTGTTGGGTGCAGCGGCGCGAACCGGCTGCCCAGCCGGTAATGGTCGCCGGGGTGGACAAAGCGGACCTGGGTGACAACCTGGTCGCCGGCCCAGGTGCGTCGGTTCAGGACCAGGCAGGGGTCGTCGACCGCGATACCCAGAAGGGCGGCGTCACGGGGTGATGCCCGCCAGGCCTCGATGACATGCTCGATCTCGGTCAGCGGCACGTGCGCCAACAGATATTCGCTGGGCGTCATCCGGTGATAGTCCTGGGCCATGAAATCGGGCGCCACGTTGGGATTGACGAAGCGGTCCTCGATCTGAATCGGGCGCTGGTTTTCCAGGTGCACGATGACGACGTGGAAGACGGTCTCACCGCCGATCAGGTGCAGGGCGCGGGCGACCGCCTCGTCGGCCGGCTGCCGGGCCAGCTTGACCATTTTGGCCCGGTGGCGTCCGCCCCGCTCGGCGATCTCGTCGGCGATGCTGCGGACCTCGATCAGGGTCGATTGCGGGGTGGTGGCGGCCACGAAGGTGCCGACCCCAGCCAGGCGGGTCAGCCGGCCTTCCGCCGCCAGTTCGCGCAAGGCCCGATTGACGGTCATGCGGCTGACGCTCAATTCGCGAACCAGGGCGTTTTCCGACGGCACCCGGTCGCCGGGCCTCAGCTCGCCGGTGTCAATCCGGTCGGTGACGTACCGCTTGATGCGCTGGTATTGCGGCAACGGGGTCTTTTCAAGCATCAGGATGGCCGCTCCTGCAAGCCCATATAGGCCTCGATCATCGCCGGGTCGTCGCGGGCCTCGGCCGCCGTGCCCGACCAGACGATGCGGCCCGATTCCAGGACACAGACATCGTCGGCGGCGGCCAGCGCCTTCTGGGTGCTCTGCTCGACCAACAGCACGGTGATGCCGCGGGCCCGCAATTTGGCGATGGCATCGTAGCAGACATCGATCGCCCGCGGCATCAGGCCAAGCGAAACTTCGTCGATCATCAGCAGCTTCGGCCGTGCCATCAGGGCCCGGCCGATCGCCAGCATCTGTTGTTCGCCGCCGGACAAGGTGGCGGCCCGCTGGCCCCAGCGTTCCTTCAGCCGGGGAAACAGGTCGACCACGTCCGCCTCGCCCTGCTGGGTCTCGATGCCCGGCCTGGTGTAGCCGCCCAGCATCAGGTTCTCCTGCACCGTCAGTTCGCCGAACAGGCGCCGCCCCTCGGGCGCCACCGCGATGCCCAGCGCAGCCCGCCGGTGGACCGGGACGCCGGCGATGTCGCGGCCGTCGAATTCGATCCGGCCGTGCTGCACCTCGACATGGCCGGCAATGGCCATGATGGTCGAGGACTTGCCCGCCCCGTTGGCGCCGATCAGGGCGAACACGGTGCCCTCGCGGACGCCAAGCTCCAAGCCATGGGTGGCCGTGAAGCCGCCATAGCCGACGCTCAGTTCAGTCAGCTTCAGGATCATCCGTCGCCACTCCCAGATAGGCGGCCCGCACCGCCGGATCGGCCATCACCTGGCGCGGCGGACCGGCGGCCAGGTTGCGGCCATTGTCCAGCATCACCAGGCGCGAACAGATCCGCATGACTTCACCCAGATTGTGCTCGATCAGGACGATGCTCAAGCCCCGCCCGACCAGGCCGGCAATGGTGTCGGCCAGCCGCGCCGCTTCGACATGGTTGAGCCCGGCCAGCGGTTCGTCCAGCAGCAGCAGGCGGGGCTCCAGCGCCAGGGCCCGCGCCACTTCCAGCCGTTTCAGGTAACCCAGCGGCAGGTTGCCCGGTTCGGCGTCGGCGGCGTCGGCGATGCCGACCAGGTCGAGATACTCCATCGCCCTCTCGCGTTCGTCCGCTCGGCTGATCGTCAGCAGCGACCGCCAGGGCCGGCGGGTCTTGGCCTTGCCGGCGGCCAGCGCGACATTGTCGCGGACCGACATGGCGCGGAAGGGGCGGACCAGTTGCTGCGACATGCCCAGGCCCAGGCGGACCCGCCGGTCGGTCGGCAGGTTGCGCAAGGGCCGGCCGTCCAGGCGCACCTCGCCCGCGTCGGGCGCCACGACGCCGACAATGGCGCGCATTGCCGTGGTCTTGCCGGCGCCGTTGGGGCCCATCAGGCCGAGCAGTTCGCCGTCACGCAGTTCGAACGAGACGTCATCCAGGGCCAGAACGCCGCCGAAGCGGACCGAGACACCGGAGACCTGGAGCAGCGCGCTCATCCCAACCCCCTGGCACGCAATCCAGCCGTCGCCCGCGAGACCAGTTCGGCCAGGCCACCGGGGCTGAAGCGCATCATCACGAACAGCAGCCCGCCATAGAGCAGCAGCTTGTAGTCCGCCACAACCTGCAGCCATTGCGGCAGGACGCTCATCACCGCCGCGGCGAAGATCACGCCGGGCACCGACCCGATGCCGCCGACCACCACCATCGACAGAATGCTGATCGATTCGACGAAACCGAAACTGTCGGGCCCGATATAGCGGACGTCATGGGCATAGAGGCCGCCGGCCAGCCCGGCGATCGCGGTGCCGATGGCGAAGGCGGCCAGTTTGTAGCGGGGCACGTCGATCCCGACCATGCGGGCGGTGTCCTCGTCATCGGCGATGGCGTCGAAGGCATAGCCCAGCCAGGAACGTTTCAGGTAGAGGCTGAACCCGGCGGTGACCCCGGCCAGAACCAGCACCAGGACCATATAGCCGACCCGGCCCAGGCCGGGATCGGCAATGCCAAAAATCCCCATCTCGCCGCCCAGCCAGTCCTGCTGGCGGACCACGCCGATGAACAGGAATCCCACCCCCATGGTGGTGATGGCCAGGAAATCGTGCCGCACCCGGACCGATGCCAGACCGACCACGGTGCCGACCAATCCGGCCATCGCCATGGCGGCGAGCAGGGCCAGGGCAAAGGGGATACCCTGTTTGGTCAGCATGGCGGCGCAATAGGCGCCGATGCCGAAAAAGGCGGCGTGGCCCAGGCTGATCTGACCGCAGAACCCGGTGATCAGGTTCAAGCTAAGCGCCAAGGTCACGCTGATCCCCATCAAGGTTGCCAGGCTGACTGCGTATTCCATGGCTCAGCCCTTGCCCAGCATGCCCTGGGGGCGGACCATCAGGACGATGATCAGGAAGGCGAAGGCGATCGCATCGCGGTCCAGGACCGCCCCCAGATAGATGGTCCCAAAAGCCTCGATCACGCCCAGCGCCAGGGCCGCGATCAATGTGCCGCGGACATCGCCCAGCCCGCCCAGGACGATGATCGCCAGGGCCTTGTAGCTGGGCACGCTGCCCATGGTCGGTTCGACCAGATTGTTGAGCAGGGCCACCAGCACGCCCGCGACCGCGGCCAGGGCCGAGCCGATGAAGAAGTTGAGGTAGCGCACCTTGACGATGTCGATGCCGAAGGACTGTGCCATCTGGGGGTCATCGACCGTGGCCCGCCAGGCGGCGCCCAAGCGCGTCTTGTTGGCCAACACCGCCAATCCGCCGATCAGCACCACGGCGACCGCCATGGTCAGGATCTCGGCTTCCTTCAGGCGCAACGACACCAGTTCGACCGATTGGCTCAGCGGCGGATCGTCATAGGATAGGCCATAGGGCCCGAAGATCAGGCGGAACAGCTCCTCCATGACGATGAACAGGCCGATTGAGGCGATCAGGGCGACATAGGGCGGCTTGTCCAGGATCGGCTGATAGCAGGTCCGGTAGACGACCACGCCGGCCACGCCGACCAACACCGCGGCGACCAGCGCCGCCAGGGCCAGGCTGCCGGTGGCGTTGGTGACGATAACGCCGAAATAGCCGCCCAGGGTAAAAAGCCCGGCATGGGCCACGTGCAGGATACGCAACAGGCCATAGACCAGGGTCAGGCCGACCGCGATCAGCGCGTACAAGCTTCCCTGGACCAACCCCTGGACGGTCAGTTCGAAAAACAGCATGACGATTATTCCGCCTGTGCGGCGGGTCCGGCGTTGGCCGGGCCCGCCGTGTCAGGGTTTACTTTTCGGGCGGGGCCAACAGCTCGGGATCGCTGATCACCGAATGGTGGTGCCAGGCGCCGTCGCGGACCACCTGGACCTGGACGTCCTTGCGCACCTCGCCCAACTTGTTGAACGAGATCAGCCCGGTCGATGCCTGCACCTGGGTCGTGGCGATGGCGTCGCGCAGCGCGCCGCCACCCTGGCCACCCGACTTGTTCAGGGCCTGGACCAGGACCTTGACCGCGGTGTGGCCGGATGCCGCCACCATGTCGGACTTGAAGCCGGCCTTCTTTTCAAACTCCCGGATGAAGGATTGGGTTTCGGCGCTGTCGGAATCCCGGTCCAGCGAGGTGGTGATGATCACCCCTTCCGCCGCCTGTTTGGCGATGTCGATGAACTTCTGGGAATCATAACCTTCCTGGCCGATCACCGGCACAGTGATGCCGGCCGAACGCAATTGGCTGACCAGGGGCCCGGCGGTGAAGAAATAGCCGGACGCGTAGATGGCTTCCGGGGCGTCGGCCTTGATCTTCGACACGATCGGCCCAAACTGCCGGTCCTTGATGCTGTATTCATACTCGCTGACGATATTGATGCCGAACTTGCCGGCGGCTTCCTTGAAGCCGGCCGCCAGGGATTTGCCGAAATCGTTCTTCAGGGTGATCAGCGCCACCTTCTTCTTGCCCATCTGGGCCCCGAGCAGCTTGGCGCCGGCGCGGCCCTGGACCTCGCCGACAAAGGAGGTGCGGAACACGAACTCACCGGCCCGGGTGATGTCGGGATGCACCGCATAGGCTGAGATGTAGGGAACGCCCGAGCTTTGGAAGACGCCGGCGGCGGCCCGTGTGGCGCCGGAGTAGCTGCCGGAAATCGCCGCCACCACCTTGTCCTGGGTCGCCAGTTTGGTGGCGATGCGGGCCGATTCCTTGGGCGATGCCTGGTCGTCATAAACCACCAGCTCGATCTGCTTGCCACTGATGCCGCCGGCCGCATTGGCCTGTTCGACCGCCAGCTCGGCGCCGGTCAGCGCCGATTTGCCGTCGGCGGCCGCGAAACCGGTCAGGGGAACGTTGAAGCCGATCTTGATCGTGTCGGCCGATACCGGGCCGGCGGCCAGGGCGACGCCAAGTGCCGCCACGGCGCAGCCTAATTTGAAATGGTGCATATGAGCCTCCTTGGAATTTTAAATTCTTGAATTTGGCGATACCCGATGGACAGGGTGCCGCGGACGAAACGCCTTCACGAGAACCGAACTGTACCTGTATATACAAGCGGACGTCAAAGCTTTTGCATGGCGGTGCGGGGGCGCGCGTTTTATCGTGACACCTGCGGCAACCGGAAAGGGCAGGGGGCATGGACTGGGATACCGTCATCGTTGGCGCGGATGTGGCGACCATGGTTGCGGGCGGGAATGCCTATGGGGCGATTTCAGACGGCGCCGTCGCACTTGCCGGCGGCCGCATCGCCTGGGTCGGCCCCCGGTCCGACCTGCCGGCGGAACATGGCGGCGACATCGTCGACCTGGGCGGCGGCTGGCTGACCCCGGGCCTGATCGACTGCCACACCCATCTGGTTTATGGCGGCGACCGGGCGGCGGAATTCGAACTGCGGCTCAAGGGCGCCAGTTACGAGGAGATCGCCCGGGCCGGAGGCGGCATTCTGTCGACGGTCACGGCGACCCGCGCCGCCAGCGAGGACGACCTGCTGGCCGGTGCCCTGGCCCGGGTCGACGGCTTCCTGGCCGAGGGGGTCACGGCGCTGGAGATCAAATCCGGTTACGGACTGGACGTCGAGACCGAGGCCCGGCAGTTGCGGGTGGCGCGGCGGATCGCCGAACAGCGCCCGGTGACGGTGCGGACCACCTTTTTGGGGGCGCACGCGCTGCCCCCGGAGTTCGCCGGCCGGGCCGACGACTATATCGATTTCGTCTGCAGTGAGGCGATGCCGGCGATTGCCGCAGCCGGTCTGGCGGATGCGGTCGACGTTTTCTGCGAATCCATCGGTTTCACGCCGGCCCAGACTGAGAAGGTGTTCCAGGCCGCAACTGCACTCGGCCTGCCCATCAAGGCGCATGTCGAGCAGCTTTCGGACCAGGGCGGTGCGGCACTGGCGGCGCGTTACGGGGCGTTGAGCTGCGACCATGTCGAATATCTCGGCCAGGCTGGCGTGGCGGCCATGGCGACGGCCGGCAGCGTTGCCGTGCTGCTGCCCGGCGCCTTCTACACCTTGCGCGAAACCCGGCTGCCGCCGATCGATCTGCTGCGCGACGCCGGGGTCGCCATGGCGGTGGCCAGCGACGCCAATCCCGGTTCCTCGCCGGCCGGATCGCTGCTGCTGATGCTGAACATGGCCTGCACCCTGTTTCGCCTGACACCCGAAGAAGCGCTGGCCGGCGCCACCCGCGAGGCGGCTCGGGCCCTGGGTCTCACCGACAGCCACGGAACCATCGAACCCGGTAAGGTCGCCGATCTGGCGATCTGGGACATCGCCCTGCCGGCCGAACTCAGCTATCGGTTGGGCGCCAATCCCTGTCGTGGAACGGTGCGGGGCGGTACGGTTTCGTTCAGAAACCCAAAGGATGAGCTATGAGCGAGAGCGCGACGGCCCGGGTGGCCGGTCTGTCCTGCTGGCGCGGTGCGGTGACGCCCGAGCCTTTGGGTGGCGGCATCACCAACACCAATTTCACGGTCGTCGATCGCGGTGAGCGGTTCGTGGTACGGATCGGCGACGACATCCCGGTCCACGGCGTGATGCGCTTCAACGAACTGGCGGCGGCGCGGGCCGCGGCGGACATCGGGCTGTCGCCTGAGGTGGTCCATCACGAACCCGGCGCCCTGGTGATGCGCTTTGTCGAGGGCCGCACCCTGACCCCTGACGACGTACGGGCGCCCGGGATGCTGGCCCGCATCCTGCCGCTGCTCAAGCGCTGCCATGACGAGATGCCGAACCATTTCCAAGGACCGGCTCTGGTCTTTTGGGTCTTCCAGGTGATCCGTGACTATGCCCGCACCCTGCGGCGCGACGGCAGCCGCATGGTCGAGGCCCTGCCCAGGCTCGAGTCCGTGGCGGCCGATTTGGAAGCGGCGGTCGGGCCGGTGACCATCCGGTTCGGCCATAACGACCTGCTGGCGGCCAATTTCATCGATGACGGCGGCCGCCTGTGGCTGATCGACTGGGACTATGCCGGTTTCAACAGCCCGCTCTTCGATCTCGCCAATCTGGCCGCCAATAACGAGTTTGCGCTGGAACAGGCGGCAGCGCTGCTGGACGCCTATTTCGAACAGCCCGCAGATACCACAACGAGGCGCGGCTTTGCGGCGATGAAATGCGCCTCGTTGTTGCGCGAGGCGATGTGGAGCATGGTCTCGGAACTGCATTCATCGCTCGACTTCGATTACACCGGCTATACGGACGACAACCTGGCCCGTTTCGAGGCGGTGCTGGCGGAATTTCAGAGTGCGGGAGGCAAACCATGAACCAACCCCCCAGCCAGGCCCGGGCCGTCATCATCGGCGGCGGCATTGTCGGGTGCAGCACCGCCTATCACCTGGCCAAGCTGGGCTGGCGCGACGTCGTGCTGCTGGAGCGCGCCAAGCTGACCAGCGGCTCGACCTTCCACGCGGCCGGCCTGGTCGGGCAGCTGCGCAACTCGGCCAATATCACCCAGCTGTTGAAATACAGCGTCGAACTGTATGACGGCATCGAGGCCGAGACCGGCCAGGCCACCGGCTGGAAGATGAACGGCGGCCTCAGGCTGGCCTGCAACGCCGACCGGATGACCGAGATCCGCCGCCAGGCCACCACCGCCCACAGCTTCGGCCTGGAGATGGAGATCCTCAGCCCGCGCGAAGCGCAGGAGCTGTGGCCGTTGATGGACATCTCCGACCTGGTCGGTGCCGCCTTCCTGCCGACCGACGGGCAGGTCAACCCGTCCGACATCACCCAGGCCCTGGCCAAGGGCGCCCGCATGCACGGCGTCCGCATCGTCGAGGACTGCCCGGTCACCGGCATCGGGATCAAAGAAGGGCGGGTGGCGTCGGTCGCGACCCCGGCCGGCGAGATCGCCTGCGAGGTGGTGGTCAATTGCGCCGGGCAATGGGCTAGGGAAGTCGGCGACCTGGTCGGCGTCGCGGTGCCCCTGCAATCGGTCCAGCATCAATACATGATCACCGAACCGATCGCCGGCATCACCACCGGTCTGCCGACCCTGCGCGATCCCGACCGGCTGACCTATTTCAAGGAGGAGGTCGGCGGCCTGGTGATGGGCGGCTACGAGCCAGATCCGATCGCCTGGGCCCAGGACGGCATCCCGCCGGACTTCCATTTCAGCCTGCTGGACGCCGACTGGGACCATTTCGAGCCGTTGATGGCCCAGGCCTTGGCCCGGGTGCCGGCCCTGGACTCGGCCGGCGTCAGGCAATTGATCAACGGTCCCGAGAGCTTCACCCCGGACGGCAATTTCATTCTGGGCGAGGCGCCGGAGGTCGGGAACTTCTTTGTCGGCGCCGGTTTCAACGCCTTTGGCATCGCCGGCGCCGGCGGGGCCGGGCGGGCGCTGGCGGAATGGATCGACGGCGGGGAACCGCCGATGGACCTGTGGCCGGTCGATATCCGCCGCTTCGGTGGCCACCACCGCGACGATGCCTGGGTCCGGTCGCGGACCCTGGAACTCTACGGCAAGCACTACACCATCGCCTGGCCGCACGAAGAGCATGCCAGCGGCCGACCGCGCCTGGTCTCGCCGCTCTACGACCGCTTGCGGGCCAAGGGTGCCTGTTTCGGCGAGAAAATGGGCTGGGAACGGCCCAACTGGTTCGCCGGGGACGGCCAGGCACCGGTCGACGAATATGGCTTCGACCGCCCCAACTGGTTCGCCGCGGTCGGCGCCGAGCACCAGGCGGTGCGCGAGCGGGTCGGCCTCTTCGACCAAAGCTCGTTCGCCAAGTTCGAGGTCCGGGGCGCCGATGCCGAGGCGGCACTGACCTGGATCTGCGCCGGAAACGTCGCCCGGGCGCCGGGGCGCGTCACCTATACCCAATTGCTGAACCGCCGCGGCGGCATCGAATGCGACCTGACCGTGACCCGGCTGGAGCGGGACGCCTATTACATCGTCACCGGAACCGGGTTCCGCTGCCACGACTTCGCCTGGATCAAGGCCAATATCCCGGCCGGCCTGGACGTCGGTCTGCACGACGTCACCGAAGACCATGCGACGCTGTCGTTGATGGGGCCCAAGGCCCGCGAGGTGTTGGCCGCGGCCACCGATGCCGATGTCGGTGCAAACGCCTTTCCCTTCGCGGCCTATCGCCAGATCGAGATTGCCGGCGTTGCCGTGCGGGCGCTCAGGCTGACCTATGTCGGTGAACTGGGTTGGGAACTGCACCTGCCAGTTGCCGGCGCCGGCGCGGTCTATGACCGGCTGATGGCGGCGGGCGCGGCGCACGGCATCGCCGATGCCGGCTACCGGGCGATCGAATCCCTGCGGCTGGAGAAGGGCTACCGGGCCTGGGGCGCCGACATCTCGCCCGACCATACGCCGTTCGAGGCCGGGCTGGGCTGGGCGGTGAAGTTGGGTGGCGACACCGCGTTCCTGGGCCGCGAGGCACTGCTCGATCAGTTGCGGGCACCGCTGACCAAATGGCTGTGCTGCTTCACGGTCGACGATCCCGAAACCGTACTGCTGGGCCGCGAGACCATCTATCGCAACGGCCAGCCGGTCGGCTGGCTGACCAGCGGCGGCTTCGGCCACACGGTCGGTCATCCGATCGGCTACGGCTATGTCCGCAACCCGGATGGCGTTGATCGGGACTTTCTCGAAAACGGCGCCTACGAACTGGAAGTCGCGGCACGGCGCATCCCCTGCCGCCTCCACCACAACGCCCTGTACGACCCTGGCCAGGAACGGGTCAAGGCCTAGGGGGTCCTATTCCTTGGGCGGCAGTAGGCCCAGTTCGCGTTGTTTCTTCTTGCTTAGGCCCTGCGCGACGATGTGGTGGGACCGGCGGATGTAGTCCTGTAAGGCGTCGTCGCTCAGGCCGGGCCGGGCGTAGTGCTGGATCCACTTCATGCCGCGCGAAGCCAGATAGGGGGCCGGGCGCAGTCCCGGCTGCTCCTTGAGGATCCGGAAGCTGAGGTCGCTGACCTTGAAGGTGAAGCCCGGCTCGTCCTCGCCCCAGCCGCCGATCGCGAAGACCTTGCCGCCGACCTTCCAGACATGGGACCCGCCCCACTGGACCACATGGCTGGTCGCCGGCAGGCCGGCGCAGAACGCGTTGAATTCGTCATAGGTCAAGCGATCACCCCCTGAAATCAGCCTGCGGACCGGGTTTGGCCCAATAAACGCTGCCTCGCCAATCACTTGGCCGGAAACCGTATCTTAATCGGTTTTCGGCACAATAAAAAAACTCCGAGGGGAAGCGGGGTATCTCTCCTGACACTTTGCAACCCCAAAGTACCGTCTAGAAGTTTTGTGATTTGCTTTATTCCCTCAAAGGATGTAGGCGTCTAGAAGTAGAGTGCGGATCATGATGAACAGGCTTCGGTGGTCAATATTGGCAGTCGTGATGGTCGCGGCGACGGGGTGTCACACCATCAACCCCATGGCGCCGGACGGGGTTCAGTCGTCGCAAATTTCCAACCGCGGGCACAAGGTGTATGCCCGTTGCATCCAGCGGCAGATGAACCGGAATCTGGACCTGTCGAGCCGTCTGCAGCGCCATGAACGGATGACCCAGATCGTCAGCAAGCAGGACGGCCTGCCATTTGCGATGATCGACGTTCACAAGCGGGTTCGGCGCGGCTCCTTTGCCGATCTGCGCCTGGCCAGCAGTTCCGCCTTCGACGCCAGGATGATCGAATCGATCGAGGGCTATATGTGGCGGTGCGCCGCCCGCAACCGGATGCGCGGCATCGGCTGATCGCAGACCGTACGTTTCTGTTGCCGCGCCGAACCGGCAACGTTCCGGGTTCGGCGTTTCCCCCGACATGTGAAATACGCCTCAAACGGTAGTCAATGGCCGCCGATTTGGGATAGTCTTCGCTCACACGTGCCGGAACGGGCCAACCGGCGTTGTGCTCGGGGTCATCTGCGCCGACAACAGGTGCGAGGAGGGTACGTGCAACGGGTTTCCGATATCATGTCGCAGGCGGTCTATACCGTGCATCGCGAACGCCTGGTCTGCGAGGTCGAGGGCTTCCTGGTCGCCAACAACATCAGCGCGGCACCGGTGGTCGACGACGACAACAAAGTGGTCGGCGTGATCACCAAATCCGACATCAACCGGTTCAGTTTCACCGGCGGCGACCCGTATTATGCCCGCGCCTATGAAATCGCCAATCCGACAATCCTGAACGTCGCACCCGATGCCCCGGTCCGCGAGGCTGCAAACCAGATGATCGAAGCCCATGTCCACCACCTGCTGGTGGTCGACGAGGGCGACATGATCGGCATGCTGTCGGCCTTCGATTTCGTCAAGATGGCGGCCGGCGAATAAACGCGGCGTGCGACGGTGGAGACCGTCGCACGCCGGTTCGCGTCAATGCAGCGGCCCGCCGGGCCGCTGCTTGCTTATCGACCTTATTGTTGCGGCAGGGTGTGGCCGATGAAGCCTTTGACTTTATGGACGTGGGCGCTGGTCGTGATCGTGCCCGCTTTCTCGAAATAAAGCTGCACAGTGATCGGACGACCCCACTTGACCGGCGACGACAGGCCATTCAGCAGAACATGGGCCTCGCCGGGGCGCAGGCTGACGGTTTCGCCTGGCTTGACCGTCAGCGGTTCCAAACGCCGCATCTTACTGGGACCCGCGGTGCCCTCGGGCGTGCGGATCATCGACATGGCGGCACTGGGTGAGGAAACCGCAATCAGCCGGTCGTTGGTCGAGCCGGTATTGGAAATCTCCAGGTAGACTGTCCCAACATCGTTGCGGTCGGTGTAACCCTGAATCCAGGCCGACTTGACCTTTACTCCGTGACTTTCGGCCTTGGCACCACTTTCCGGGATCCCGCCTGACAAGGCCAAAGCCAAGGCGGGAACCGCTAGTAACTTGACGTACTTCGTCATCTTCAACTCCCCCGATATGCGCTTCGGCCTTCCGGTTCGTTTTGCTTTGAACGGTGAACCGGTTCAGGCCATTTCGGGGTGACAACAGCGCAAACCGCGGAATCCTTCCCAATTTTATTCAAATTATTTCCGAAGTACGGCGTAAATAATCAACCGCTCGGAAGGATTCCGTCGGGGATTCAAAGGTTTGATCTAGGTTCCGAACTTCGCTTTGGCTTCTCTTCTGCGGGCATGCAGAATCGGTTCGGTATATCCGCTGGGTTGTTCGACGCCTTTGAAAATTAAATCACAGGCTGCCTGAAAGGCGATCGAGTTGTCGAAGTCCGGTGCCATGTCGCGATAAGTGGGATCGCCGTGGTTTTGGCGGTCGACGACCGTTGCCATGCGCTTCAGGGTTTCCAGGACCTGAGCCTTGTCGCAGATCCCGTGATAGAGCCAGTTGGCGATGTGCTGGCTGGAAATCCGCAAGGTCGCGCGATCTTCCATCAGGCCGACATCGTCGATATCCGGCACCTTGGAACAGCCGACGCCATGGTCGATCCAGCGCACGACATAGCCGAGGATGCTCTGGGCGTTGTTGTCGAGCTCGGTCTGGATTTCGTCTGGCGAAAGATTGACATTGGCCAGCCGCGGAATGGTCAGAATATCGTCCAGGCTGGCCCGCCGGCGCTTGGCCAACTCGGCCTGCCGCTTGGCCACATCAACCCGGTGGTAGTGCAGAGCATGCAACGTGGCTGCGGTCGGTGAGGGCACCCAGGCGCAGTTAGCCCCGGCTTCCGGGTGCTCCGCCTTGGTATCGAGCATCTGCTGCATTTCGTCCGGCTTGGGCCACATGCCCTTGCCGATCTGGGCCCGTCCCCTTAGGCCGCAGGCCAAGCCGATATCGACGTTCCAGTCCTCATAGGCCTGGATCCACGGTTCCGACTTCATCGCCGCCTTGCGGACCACCGGACCGGCCGCCATGCAGGTGCGGATCTCGTCACCGGTGCGATCCAGGAACCCGGTGTTGATGAACACCAGGCGTCGGCGAACCGCGCGGATGCACTCTTTCAAGTTAACGGTGGTGCGTCGTTCCTCATCCATCACCCCGACCTTGATGGTAAAGCGTTCAAGGCCCAACGCGTCCTCGACTCGGCCGAACAGTTCGTCGGTGAAGGCGACTTCTTCGGGCCCATGCATTTTCGGCTTGACGATGTAGATGCTGCCAGCCCGCGAGTTGCGGTAGTTTCCCAGCCCTTTGAGGTCATGCAGGGCGCAGAAACAGGTGACCATCGCGTCCAGAATGCCTTCGGGGATTTCCTCGCCCTCGGCGGTCAGAACGGCGTCGGTGGTCATCAGGTGCCCGACATTGCGGACCAGCAACAGGCTGCGGCCCGGCAGCGTCAGGGTCGACCCGTCGGGCGCTGTATAGCTTCGGTCCGAGGCCAGCTTCCGGCTTACCGTGCGACCGCCTTTTTCGAAGGTCTCCTCCAGGTCGCCGTTCATCAGGCCGAGCCAGTTGCGATAGACCAGAACCTTGTCGTCGGCGTCGACCGCGGCAACCGAATCCTCGCAGTCCTGGATCGTGGTGACCGCGGACTCGATGATCACGTCCTTGACCCCGGCCGGGTGGGCGCCACCCACCGGATGGTCGCGGTCGATCCGGATATCGATGTGCAGCCCATGGCATTCCAGCAGAACCGCCTCGGGTGAGTTCCCACCGACATAGCCGGCGAACTGGGCCGGATCGGCAAGCCCGGTTTCGGTGCCATCGGCCAAGTCAACAGTCAGCCCCATGCGCCCGTCGCGGTCGGCCAGGCGATAGGCGCGCGCCTCGGTATGGCTCCCCGCGGCCAGTGGCGCGCTGGTGTCCAGGATCTCGGCGGCGGCAGCGAAGACTTTTTCGCCACGGGCCGGATTGTAGCTGGTACCCTTTTCGCAGCCCGGCGTTTCGGGGATCAGGTCGGTGCCGTAGAGTGCATCGTACAGGCTGCCCCAGCGCGCGTTGGCGGCGTTCAGGGCGTAACGGGCGTTCATCACCGGAACCACCAATTGCGGGCCTGCGATGGTGGCGATTTCGGGATCGACGTGGGTGGTTTCGATTTCGAAGTCCGCGCCTTCCGGGACCAGGAAACCGATCTCCCGGAGAAACGCCTTTTGGGACGCAACGTCGGCGGATTTGCCCTGGTGGTCGTGGTACCAGGAATCGATCTCGGCCTGGAGATGCGTTCGCCTTTCTATCAAGGCCACGTTCTTCGGTGTCAGGTCGGCAAGGATCGTGGCCAGGGAGGACCAGAAATCCTGCGCGGAAATGCCGGTTCCGGGCGCGATGTCTTGTTCGATCAAGTCGTGCAGCACACGCGCGACTTTAAGGCCGCAAACCTCGATTCTCTCGGTCATCGATCGGTATCCGTCTCGTGTTTTGATCTTTGGCGGTGGCCGCAAGCAATTGCCGACCGCGACAACATCCATATTGACAGGTTCCGGGAAACCTGGAAATTTATTTTGGAAACTATTCCGCAATATGGAAAACAACGAGGGATGGCCGATCCATGGATCTGTCCGAACAGGCCGGAGAGGTGCAGACGCAGGGCAAACCGGCCCGCACCGGCCAGGTGCAGTCGTTGACCCGAGCCTTGTCGATCCTGAATGCCTTGGGTGCGGACGGTGACGGCATGACCTTGACCGATATCTCCCGGTCGGTTGAGTTGCCACCGTCAACCACCCACCGGCTGTTGACCACGCTGCAGAACGAACGTTATGTGCGGTTCGACCGCTATCAGGGCGTCTGGCAGGTTGGTGTCCAGGCCTTCATAGTCGGCAACGTCTTTCTGCGCTCGCGCGACCTGATCTTCATGGCCCGGCCGTTCATGGAAGCCTTGATGGAAAGCAGTGGCGAGACGGTCAATCTGGCGGTCGCCGATGAAGGGGAAATGGTCTATGTCGCGCAGGTCGAATGCCGTGAGATGATGCGGGCGATGGCCAAGACCGGCTCGCGGGTGCTGATGCATTGCTCGGCGGTGGGCAAGGCGATCCTGGCCCAGACCGATGAGTCCGATGTCAGCAAGATCCTCAAGCGCCGCGGATTGCCGAGGCTTACCGACAAGACCCTGGACACGGCCGAAAAGCTGAAGGGCGATCTGACCCGGGTCGTGCGCCAGGGTTATGCGGTCGACGACGAGGAGCACGCAATCGGACTGCGCTGCGTCGCGGCGCCGATTTTCAATGAATTCGCCAAGCCGATGGGTGCGATTTCGCTCTCTGGGCCGGCAGTGCGGATCCCCGACCAACGACTGTCGGAACTCGGTGAAAC
Organism: uncultured Sneathiellales bacterium; assembly: GCA_964344385.1. Lineage (GTDB taxonomy): Bacteria > Pseudomonadota > Alphaproteobacteria > CAYFNG01 > CAYFNG01 > CAYFNG01. The sequence continues at coordinate 254,033 of CAYFNG010000001.1, read as the reverse complement.
GGTGGCCCGGATGGGTCAGGATATCACGATTGCCTTGGGCGGCCGCAGGCCCTGACGGCAATCATGGAACAAGCGAGGTGGACATGAAGGAGCGTCACAGCGTACTGGTCACCCGCAAGCTGCCGGCGGCGGTCGAGTCCCGTCTGCAACGCGACTACGACGTACGCCTCAACCCGGACGACCGGCTTTATTCAGCCGCGGAGTTATTGGAATTGGCGGCGGATGCCGATGCCATCCTTGCCTGTCACACCGAGAAATTCACCGCTGATCTGATCCCCCACCTGGCGGAGAGGGTGCGGGCGATCGTCAATTTTTCGGTCGGCTACGACCATGTCGATGTCGCGGCGGCCAAGGATCGCGGGCTCATCGTCACCAACACCCCCGACGTGCTGTCGGACGCGACGGCGGAAATCGCCATGCTGCTGATGATCGGCGCGGCGCGGCGGGCCGGCGAGGGCGGAAGGCTGATGCGCAGCCGTGACTGGACCGACTGGAGCCCGGCGTTCATGGTCGGGCTGCAGGTGACCGGCAAGCGGCTTGGCATCATCGGCATGGGCCGGGTCGGCCAAGTGGTCGCCAAACGGGCTCGCGGCTTCGACATGCAGGTCCATTACCACAATCGCCGGCAACTGGATCCGGCGGTGGAGCAGGGCGCCATCTACCACCGATCGGTCGAGGACTTGTTGCCGAACTGTGATCTGTTGTCGCTGCATTGTCCGGCGACGCCGGACTCGCTTGGACTGCTGAACCGCGAGCGGATTGCCTTGCTGCCCGACGATGCCATCGTGATCAACACCGCGCGCGGCGCTATTGTCGACGATGATGCCCTGGTCGAGGCCCTGGGTTCGGGCAAGCTTTTCGCCGCCGGTCTTGACGTTTTCAACGGCGAACCCGAGGACATCCATCCGGCCTACCGCGACCTCGATAACGTCTTCGTCCTGCCCCATATCGGCAGCGCGACCCGCGAAACACGCGATGCCATGGGGTTCCGGGCGTTGGATAATCTCGATGCGATTTGCCGCGGCGAAGAGCCCGGCGACCGGGTGGCCTAACCCGCCATCACCGCGTCGCGCACTAGGGGTGCGGCTCGTGTCCTGTCCACCAGGTGCCGGTACAGGATGGTGGCGTCGTCGGCCAGGCGTGGCGGGATCGACTCATCGACTTCCGCCTTGCTGACGATAAAAGGCTCGTCGCTTTCGTCGTTTTGCGGCAAGCCGCAGATCTCGGCAAGCCGCCGCCAGACGCCGGGGTCGGCGCACAGATCCTCGTAACAAACAAAGCGAGCGTTTTTGGGGGCGGTTGTTTCGAGCCATCCATAGACCTGGCACCAGAGGTTCAGCCAGTAGGGCAGCGAGTCGGGGTTGCCCATCGCAGAACGGTCCCAGGCCGCGCCGTCGAAGCGGAACGGCCGGTGGTCGAGCCCGAATTCATGGTGGCCGAGCCACGTCATGTAGGACCGGACGAACGGGTCGGTGCGTTGCTGGGCAACGAAGTTCCGGTGTTGGCGCAGAAGCGAACCCGCATGGGCCACGGGTTCGCGGAACGGAATGAGGATCACGGCCCGCGGAAAGGCACGGTGCAGGCGTCCAAGCCTTAGAATATTGTTGTTGTTTTTTGACAGGTAGCGCGTCCGGCCCTGGGCGTCGGCCTTCAGGATCGCGGCGATATAGGCGGCGAATTTCCCGACGATCTCGTCGTCCGGCTCGTGCGGCACCAGACAATCCTTGCCGATATAGGATTGGCCATCGAAGATTCGCCAAAACACCTCGTCCAGGCTTTCGGGACTATCGATATCCACCAGGATTCGGTCGCCATGGGCGCGTTCCGTCGGGTCGCCCTTGCGCCTTGAGCCGGCGATCAGGCGGCCCCAGCCATTGGGGGCCAGAACGAACGGCATGTTCCGGTAGGTCAGGGAGCAAAATTCGCCGGAGGCATAGATACGCCGCATCAGGATGGTGGTACCGGCACGGGCCAGGCCGGAGACGAAGACGTGTCGCCCGTGTTCAGCCGGTTCGGATACCGGACCGCTCAGTTTCTGGTCGAGGTCGAAGCTAAGTTCGGCAAGCGGCGTCACCTGCAACGCAAGGCGGTGCAGCAGCCGGTCGAGAATGCCATAGTCAGCCATGGCCGATCGTTTTGCGCGCCATCACGTATACCGTGGCGGCGACGACGCTGAACCCCAAACCCATGCCGCTGAGGATGAAGGCCTGAAAGCCGTTGAACAGCACCTCCATCGCAATCACCAAGACGATAGCGGTCCCCAGCACCATTAACAGGCAACCGGTGAGTTTCGCCGTCGCCGAAAAGGTTCGTTGCGCATAGGCGCCCATCGCCTTTTCTTTCCAATGGTCGGACACCGCTTTCGCGGTAACCACATGCACGGCCCTCCGGCTGTTCCGGACCAGGCCCTTCAACGGTTCAACAAACGGCAGGCGCAGCACCAGTTCCACCAGTGCGGTGCAGAGCAGTGCTGTCAGGACCCAGTTCACGACCGGGTCAGGTCTGGGCCGGCGTCGGTGGCCAGGGCATCAGGGTCCGGGCCCGCGGGTTTGCGTTTCTTGAGGAACCGTTTCGCCGGGTACCAGAGTATGGCGAAGAACGCCATGATGACCGACGCCAATATACCAAGCACGGCGGCGACCGTACCGGCGCCGGCGCCCGGCCCGATATAGGCGTATGCCGGAAGCGCCGCGGTCACCAGTGGCGTGGCAAGAAACATAATCAGTTTTGCATTTGACATTCCCATGTCGCCTTCTATCTGTGTTCGCGGCCGATGCCGGAACGTCCGTTTGGAAAATATTTGTAGAGGGTGGAAACCGAGATGTTCAGGTTGGCCGCGATTTCCCTGATCGGGATGCGCGGGTCGCGAAGCTGCGCCAGCCCTTGGGCCCGGCCATTTTCGTCGAGCACCGGCGGCCGGCCGCCGGTACGGCCTTGCGCGCGGGCAGCGGCCTGTCCGGTTCGGGCCCGTTCCCGGATGACCGACCGATCAAAGTGCGCAAGTGCACCGAATAGCTGGAAGATGAGCCCGCCCTCGGTGAGGGAGGTGTCGATGCCCTCGGTCAGGGAGCGAAATCCGACCCGGCGGTCCTCAAGCAGCGCTACGGTTTCCACGAGCTGTTTCAATGACCGGGCCAGGCGGTCGAGCCGCCAAACCACCAGCACATCGCCGGCCTCCATGAGGTCGAGCGCGGCCGAGAGTTCAGGTCGGTCCTTTTGAGCGCCAGGTTCGCTTTCAGTGAATATCCGCTCGCACCCGGCATCCTTCAGTGCGGTCAACTGGATGGCCGGGTCGTGGTCCAAGGCCGAAACGCGGGCATATCCGACAAGCATGAGACTGTTTCCATAAACTCGGCTTCCTATTGGATTTCTAGAATTCCGAATTTAAGAACAGGTTAATCGAGGCTGGGCCTCGTTCCCTGCCGCCGGTTGCGTCGGTCCGTGGTGCGTCGGGTTTGGCAATAATTGCTTGTGCTGTTTTGCAAGATTGGGTCCTGGTGCGGAACCGTCCCGTTGCGGTTCCCAATAGAAAAAATCCCGAAATTTGAGGCGTTTGCCGGACGGCCGCACTATCCCAGCCAAACTTACGCGCGGTGCGGCAGATTAGATAGGTTCCATATCGCGGAATTCCTTCCCGCTTTGAATTGACCGGGATCGGCGACCGGCCTACTCTGTTGTTGTTGCCATGCGCAATGGACAGGGATTTGTGCTTGTGGACGGTCAACCCGTTGGGCGATTGCCCGGCCGAAATCGGGAACCCGCCGCAAGCCGAAACGTCAACGGTGCCTCACCGAAATGAGGCGAAATATGGAGCGAGCTCAACCAAGTGCGAACCAGGCCGCCCCCGGTTGCGGGGGTCCCGTCCGTTCGCCGATTTTAAGGGAGGTTAAGTGGTGACCAAGGAAATCACACCGAAAACGGAAGGCAAATCGAAGGTATCGCGGCGTAAATTCCTGAAAGGCGGTGCCCTGGTTGCCGGTGCGGCGGCGGGCACGGTCGCGGCGCCCAATCTCGCATTAGCCAAGCCCACCGTCCTGAAGGTGCAGGCGGCCTGGGGCGGCGGCATCTTCCTCGAAAACGCCAAGAGCTATGTCGATCGTGTCCATGCCATGGCCGGCAAGGACCTGAAAATCGACCTTCTGTCGGTGAACTCTGTGGTCAAGACCAGCCAGATGCAGGACGCGGTGCATCGCGGCGTGCTGGACGGCGCCCACTACGTGCCTGCCTATTGGTACTCCAAGTCCAAGGCGGCATCGCTGTTCGGTACCGGCCCGTGCTTCGGCTGGTCGGCCCAGGAACTGCTCGGCTGGATCCACTACGGCGGCGGCATGGACCTGTTCAACGAACTGATGTCCAGCCTCGGCCTCAACCTGGTCAGCTTCTTCAACAGCCCGATGCCGGCGCAGCCGCTTGGCTGGTTCAAGGAGCAGATCAAGGACGCCTCGCAGATGAAGGGCCTGAAATACCGCACCGTCGGCCTGGCCGCCGACGTGCTGCTGGAGATGGGCATGTCCGTGGTGCAGTTGCCGGGCGGTGAAATCCAGCCGGCCATGAAGTCGGGCCTGATCGACGCGGCCGAGTTCAACAACCCGACGTCGGACAAAGACTTCGGCATGCAGGACGTCTCGAAGCACTACCATCTGGCCAGCTTCCATCAGTCCCAGGAAGCCTTCGAGATCACCTTCAACAAGCGCAAGTTCGATTCGCTGTCGAAGGAACACCAGGCCATTTTGGAATATGCCTCGGAAGCCGAGAACTCGAACTTCTATTGGCACAACACCCTGCGGTACGCCGATGACCTGATCACGCTGAAGGAAAAGAGCGGCGTCAACGTCTACCGGACGCCGGATTCGGTGATGCAGGGTCAGCTCAAGGCCTGGGACGTGGTTGTCGACCGGATTTCAGGCGAGGATCCGTTCTTCGCCAAGGTCGTGGCCTCGCAGAAGGCCTATGCCAAGAAGGTCATGAACTACCTGCTGCTGAACCAGCCGGACTACAGCATGGCCTACAAGCATCACTTCGGGTGATTGCCGAAGCGCAGTCTTAAGGTCAAGATGGGTGCTGGGGACGGTCGGTTCGGCTGTCCCCAGCCTCTCTTTGTCTGTGTGCAGGCGTTGACCCGCAAGTGGAGCTACCGCGATGACGTCGATTGTTCACGCCGTTGAAAGCCTCAACATCTGGATCGGACGCGCCTTTGGCTGGTGCATCGTGATCCTGACCCTGTCGGTCTCTTACGAAGTGTTCGTGCGCTATGTGCTGAACGCGCCGACGGTCTGGGCCTTCGACATGATGGTGCAAATGTATGGCGCCCTGTTCCTGATGGCGGGACCTTATGCCCTGGCCCAGGACGCACATGTCCGTGCCGACGTCATCTATCGGCTGATTCCGGTGCGTTGGCAGGCCGGCCTGGATTTCATCCTCTACATGCTGTTCTTCTTTCCCGGCATGCTGGCCCTGTTCTGGTACGGCGCCGAGATCGCCTCGGATTCGTGGCGTTACAAGGAAGTCAGCTGGAACAGCCCGGCGCGAATCCAGATCTATTTCTTCAAGACCCTGATCCCGATCGCCGGCGGCCTGTTGATCGTCCAGGGGCTGGCCGAATGCATGCGCTGCTACATGGCTCTGAAATCGGGTAAGTGGCTGCCGCGACTGGAAGATGTGCGTGAAACCGAAGATATCCTGGTCGACTGAATTGTCGCCGATCGGCTTGAGTGTGTTTTGATTATTGACCGGTTAGCGGTCCGACGGAGTACTGGGTAGGATGACCAATCCCGAAGTCGCAATCTTCATGCTGTCCCTGTTCATCGTGCTGGTGCTGCTCGGGTTTCCGATCGCCTTCACGCTGTTGGCGATGGGCGTTGGCTTCGGCTACTACGCCTACTATCAGGAAGGCAGCATCGAGACCCTGGCCGACGCCTTCAACAACCAGATCTTCTACCTCCTGAACCAGAACACCTATTCGGTGATGGAGAACGACACCCTGGTCGCGATCCCACTATTCCTGTTCATGGGGTATGTTGTTGAGCGCGCGGATATCGTTACCCGGCTTTATTCGTCGCTCAGGATGGCGGCCCGCAACATGCCGGGTTCGATGGCGATCGCCGCCCTGATCACCTGCGCCGTCTTCTCGACCGCCAGCGGCATCGTCGGTGCGGTGGTGACGCTGATGGGCCTGCTGGCCTTCCCGGCCATGGCCCAGGCCAGATACAACAAGCAGTTCGCGTCCGGTGTGATCTGTGCCGGCGGCACGCTGGGTATTTTGATCCCGCCGTCGATCATGCTGATCGTCTATGCCGCGATCGCCGAGCTTTCGCCGCTCAGATTATATGCGGCGGCGATCTTCCCGGGCTTCATGTTGGCCGGGTTCTACATCCTGTATGTCATCACCCGGGCCAAGCTGAACCCGTCGATCGCGCCCCAGCCGCGCGACGATGAGGTGCCACCGAAATCCGAGATCTATCTGTCGTTGCTGACCTCGTTCGTGCCGTTGACGGTCTTGATCATGCTGGTCCTGGGTTCGATCCTGGGCGGCCTGGCGACCCCGGCCGAAGCCGCCGCCATGGGCGCCCTGGGCGCCGTGGTATTGGCCGCCGCATACCGCTCGCTGACCTGGGACAAGATGAAGCAGTCGGTCTTCCTGACCGCCAAGGCGACCGCCATGGTCTGCTGGCTGTTCGTTGGATCGTGGACTTTTGCCTCGGTGTTTTCCTATCTCGGCGGCCACGACATCATCGAACACTGGATTGTCGCCCTGGACCTGAAACCGTGGCAGTTCCTGGTGGTCGCCCAGGTGATCATCTTCCTGCTGGGCTGGCCCCTGGAATGGTCCGAGATCCTGATCATCTTCGTACCGATCTTCCTGCCGATGCTCGACACCTTCGGGGTCAACCCGTATTTCTTCGCCATGCTGGTGGCGCTGAACCTGCAGACCTCGTTCCTGACCCCGCCCATGGCGATGTCGGCCTATTACCTGAAAGGGGTGCTCAAGGACCAGATCGAGCTGGTGCAGATCTTCAAGGGCATCATGCCCTATCTGGCGATCGTCATATTCAGCATGGTCTTGATGTACCAGTTCCCCGAGATCGCGCTGTGGCTGCCGGATTACCTGTTCGGTCCCTACGTGCCTTGAGGCTGAGACGTTTCCTATGAACACCGTTCCGGACAGTGTTATTGCGGCGGTTGACCAGATGAAGGCGGGGTTGCTGACCTCCGAAGCCCTGGTGCAATCCTGCCTCGATCGCATTGCCGAAACCGATGGGGCGATCCAGGCCTGGGCCCATCTCGACCCGGAACAGGCCCTGGCCCAGGCGCGCGAGGCCGACCGGCGCCGCCAAGCCGGCCGGCCGCTGGGTCCGTTGCACGGGATCCCGGTCGGATGCAAGGACATCTACGACACGGCAGACATGCCGACCGAATTCGGCACCCCGGTCCACCAGGGCCGACAACCGGTCGGCGACGCCACGACGATCGCCAAGCTGCGCGAGGCCGGGGCGGTGATCATGGGCAAGACGGTGACCGCCGAGTTTGCTTTCCTGACCCCCGGCAAGACCGCCAATCCGCACGATGCGGGCCGAACCCCCGGCGGATCTTCCAGCGGTTCGGCGGCGGCGGTGGCGGCCGGGCAGGTACCTTTGGCTGTGGGCAGCCAGACCAATGGTTCGGTGGTGCGGCCGGCCTCCTTCTGCGGCACCTTCGGCCTGAAACCCAGCCGCGGGTCGATCTCCCGCGCCGGGGTGCTGCAGACCTCCGAGACCCTGGACCAGCTTGGCGTCTTCGCGCGAAACCTGGAGGATACGGCGCTGTTGGCCGATGTCCTGACCGGCGTCGACCCGGCCGACCCGGGCGCGCATGCCCGCCCCAAACCGGTGCTGTTGGAGGGTTGCCGCGAGGAGGTTCCGGCACCGCCGGCCTTCGCCTGTTTTGCATTGCCCTATGACGATCGCATCAACGACGATTGTCGTGGCCTGGCGGATGAACTCAGGGCGGCGTTGGGCGGCCAGGTCGAGGATTTGCCGATGGCCGATCTGTTCCCCGGGATCATCGAATACCATCGGATCATCCATTGGTACGAGCTGCGCCGTAACCTGGCGCGGCAATACGCCGAGCATCGCGGGCAGTTGAGCCCTTTCCTGGCCGACCTGCTGGGCAAGGCCGAGGATATTTCCGATGGGCAATATGCCGAAGCCCAGGCCGCCATGGCCCAGGCGGAAGCTTTCTTTGCCGAGTTTTTCAATGACTTTGATGCCATTCTGACACCGTCGGCGGCCGGCGAGGCACCGCTTGGTCTGGATGCGACCGGTGACCCGATCTTCTGTACCATCTGGACCTTTGCCGGGCTGCCCTGCCTGTCGCTGCCCTTAGGCAGTGGTGCCAACGGCATGCCGATCGGAATGCAGCTGGTCGGGGCCGCGGAAGAAGATGACAGGCTATGCCGGACCGCCAAATGGCTGTTGGCGCATCTGGCGGACGTGTAGCGGCGATGCCGCCAACCCAGAAAGGGACAGGACCATGAACCAGCTCAATATCGACCGGATCAGCAGCTTGATCGGTGCCATCGGGTTGGCGGTGTTCGTGCTCGGCCTGGCCCACGGCATTTCCTCTGGATTCGCCGGTTTCTGGGGCGGGCTGCCCTTCTGGATCATCTCCCTGGCCAGCCTGGCGCTGGTCTTCTACGATGTTTGGGATACCTTTTTCCGTGGCCGATCCGCACCGGACACACCAGCCGGGCAAACACCCGATCAAGTGGTGAAATAGACCAGATGAATTAAGCCGACGGTCCAATGGAATTAGAAGAATTCGTGCATAAATAATTGGTTAACCATAGGCCTCCATTCGGGTTGAGTACCGCACCGCCCGTAGGTTCACGGACATCTGTGGTGCTGTAACCTCCGCATTTTCCTTCTTTGCTCGTCCGGCAAGGTTACCCATGGCGGGCAAGGGTCGGTCATAGGGCGGCAGGTCCTGGACCAATGACGGCTATTGAGCAGGATAAAATTTCACTGGGTTTGGCGCGTGCGGTTTTGCATTCGCGGCACATTCCTGTCGCCTTGTTGGACATCGACCACAACTATATCAGCGTCAGCCCGGCCTTCGCTGCCGCCAACGATCTTGCGCCGGGGGACTTTCCGGGACGCAACTATTTTGACTTCAATCCCAACGCTTTCGCCCGAGAGATCCTGGCGGCCGCGGCAACGACGGGTGCACCTGCTTTGCTTCCGCCGCGATGGCCGGCCGCGACAGAGCCCGGGGATGCAGACGGCGCGCAAATGGCCTGGCAGGTACTGCCGATCAAAGGCGGGGGTGGGGATGTTGTTGCGCTTGGCTTGATTGGGCAAGAAGCTGCCGCCCCACTCGAGGCGACGGGTTATCCCGTTGGCTCGGGTTCGTTTTTTGATGCCATCATGGAGTATTGCAGCGACGTGATCGCGGTTCTGGCTCCCGACGGCGAAGTCCAGTTTGTGTCAGCATCGGTCAAACGGGTGCTTGGGCTGAACCCCGAGGACCTGCTTGGTCGTCGCGCGTTCGACCTGGTTGACCCGATCGGAGATCTGGAAGACGGGCCGGGTCTGGCGCAGCTAACCGAGAGTTCCGACCAGGTCATCAGTTTTCACGCCAAACTCAGGCATGGCGACGACCGGGAGCTGGAAGCCGTGGCGGTCAACCTGGTGAAGGACCATCGGATAGGCGGCATTCTGTTGACGGTGCGCGACATGACCGAACGGGAGGCCGCCGAAAAACGCCTGCGCGAGACTCAGAAACTGAAGGCGCTGGGTCAGTTGACCGCCGGCATCGCACACGACTTCAACAATTTGCTGGCGATCATCCTGGGCAACGCGGAATTGGTCGAAGAGCAGATGTCGCGGCACGAGTTCGGCGATGTCGCAGCCTTGACCGAACGCATCCGCACGGCGGCCGAGCGGGGCGGCACGTTGGTCAACCATTTGCTGGGTTACGCCCGAAAGCAATCCTTGAACCCGGCCAATACGGACCTGGCCTCAACCCTGCGCCAAATGGACGGCATGCTGCGTTGGGTCCTTGGCGAGCAGGTCAAGATCGACTACCGGATTGCAGCCGGCACTTGGACCTGTTTCTGCGACACCGGGAGATTCCATGACGCCATTGTCAATCTGGCACTCAATGCCAGGGACGCCATGCCGGCCGGCGGCCGTTTCCTGATCGCCTGCGACCCGTTGACCGTCGATGTCACAGCGGCCAAGCGGTTGGAATTGGCGCCGGGCGAGTATTTGGCCCTGCGGTTCACCGATACCGGTTTCGGTATGTCGCCCGAGACCGTCGATCGCGCCTTCGAGCCATTCTACACCTCAAAGTCCCTGGGCAGCGGGTGCGGCCTTGGCCTCAGCATGGTCTACGGATTTGTCCGCCAATCCGGCGGGCAGATGGAGATTGACAGCGCCGAAGGGTTTGGGACCACGATCCTGATGTATCTGCCGCGTGTCGTCGACATGGCCGGGGACCTGCCGGCGAAGCCCGTCGACGATCCGCCACTGGCCGGATACAGCATCCTGGTCGTCGAGGACGATCCCGACGTTCGGGAGGTGGCGGTGCGGCAGCTCGTCAGCCTGGGTGTTAACTGTTACGCTGCGTCCGACGGCACGTCCGCGCGGACCTTGGTCGGTGAACTTGACCATCTGGATCTCTTGCTCTGCGACGTCGTGCTGGCCGGCGGTGAAACCGGACCGGACGTCCTGGACTTGATCCGGGAGGTGATGCCCGACATCAAAGTGCTCTACATGTCCGGCTATGCGCCCGAGGAAATCGCCAATGGGCGGTTGGAACTGTCCGAGGCCGACCTGTTGGCCAAACCGTTCACTCTGGGGAACCTGCGCGACCGGGTCATGGCGGTTCTCGCCTGACCGGCATACGCCGGCGGCCCGTCAATCCAGTTCCGGCCTGGAACCCCGCGACCGCTTGATGGCACCGCGCTTGGCCTTGGACTCCAGGCGGCGGAGCTTGGCGGCCCGGCTGGGACGGGTCGGGCGGCGCGGCGTGGGCCGGCGACAGGCGCGGCGCAGGAGTTCGACCAGTCTGGCCAACGCGTCCTCGCGGTTGCGTTCCTGGGTGCGATATCGGTCGGCGGTGATGACGATGACCCCGTCCTTGGTCAAGCGCTGCCCCGCCAGCTTTTCGGCCCGCTCGCGCACCGACGCCGGCAGCGATGGCGAGCGGCGCACATCGAAGCGCAACTGCACCGCCGACGACACCTTGTTGACGTTCTGGCCACCTGGGCCCGAGGCGCGGATGAACGTCTCCTCGATTTCGTTCGGGTCCAGCCGGATATGGTCGGTGATCAGAATCATGGCGGCCGGATACTATCAATTGGTCTCGGTCGTGGACAGCCTGGGTTCCGGCTGCCAGACTGGCGCCGGCTTGTCCCCTGGTTGGATCTCAGATGCTGGAAACCGCGTTCGTCGCCTTCACCACCTTCTTCGCGACCATCGGCCCGCCCGACGTGGCGGCGATCTTTGCCGCCATCACCCATGAGAACACACCGGCTCAGCGCCGCGGCTATGCCGTCAAGGGCACGTTGATCGCCGCCGTTGTGCTGCTGTTCTTCGCCTTTTTCGGCAAAGCGCTGCTCAGCCACCTTGGTATCTCGCTCGCCGCCCTGCGCACCGCCGGCGGGATCCTGTTGCTACTGATCGCGATCGATCTGGTTTTCGCCCGGGCCAGTGGCGGCACCACAACCACCAGCGAGGAAACCGAGGAAGCGGTGGGGCGCCAGGACATTTCGGTCTTCCCCTTGGCAACGCCGCTGATTGCCGGTCCCGGGGCGATCGGGGCGGCGATTCTGCTGGTTGCCGATACCCAGGGCGACCAGGTGGCCACAGCCATCGTCGTCGCCATGTTGGTTGCGGTGCTGCTGATCACCTTCATCCTGCTGCTGGTCGCCGGCCAGATGCAGCGTCTGCTGGGGGTGACCGGCCTGCACGTGGTCAGCCGGGTGATCGGGGTGTTGCTGGCGGCCCTGGCGGTTCAATTCATCTTCGACGGGATCAGCGCCAGCGGCTTGATTACCTAGCGATTGGTAGGTTTCAGGCTGTCCATCAACCGGTCGAGTGCCGCGTACAATTCATCCAGATTGTCCTGTCCGAAGCTATCCGCGATCCCGCTGTATTGCGCTTCCGAGAGTGGCGCCACCTGGGCGATCAACGTGCGGCCGGCGGTGGTGATGGCGATCCGCACCTTGCGACGGTCGCTGGCATCGCGTTGGCTGATCGCCAGACCGGCGACTTCCAGGTTCTTGACGATGCGGGTCAGGCTGGGGGTCAGCAAACAGCAGCGCCGGGCCAGTTCGCCGGCGTCCAGCCCGTCCACCCCATCCAGGGCGCGCAGAACCCGCCATTGCTGTTCGGTGACACCATGGGCCCGGAGGATCGGGCGGAAGCGGTTCATCACCGCTTCGCGGGCGCTCAACAGCGCCATCGGCAGCGAGCGGGAGAAGGACCGGAGACGGACCATGTCGTCGGCGGTCACGGCGTCACCTCGTCGGCGACGGTGTTGGCCAGGACGCCGATGCCCGGAACTTCGATCTCGACCCGGTCACCGGGCTTCAGGTAACGCGGCGGGTCGAAGCGGGCGCCGGCCCCGGACGGGGTGCCGGTGGCGATCACGTCGCCCGGTTTCAGGATCATGAAGGTCGACAGATAGCTGATCAGGTAGCGGAACGGGAACAGCAGGCTGGCGGTGCTGTCGTGCTGGCGCCGGTCGCCATTGACCCTCGTGGTCACGGTCAGGTCGTCGAAGCCCGCGAATTCGTCGGCCGTTATCAGCCACGGTCCGGCGGCGCCGGAGGACGCGAAATTTTTGCCCTGGGTGACGTTGAACTTGCCGTGGCGCAGCCAGTCCCGGACTGAACCCTCGTTCATGCAGGTTAGGCCGGCGATATGGCTCTCGGCCTCGGGCTCGGGGATGCGCCGCCCGGCCTTGCCGATGACCATGGCGATCTCGCCTTCGTAATCCAGCTGTTCCGATTCCGGGGGCCTAAGGATCGCTGTGCCATGGCCGACCAGCGAATCCGGGGTCCGCATGAAGACGCTGGGGTAACGCGGCAGGTCCGACCCGTCGCGGTATTCGGCGTTGCGGTCGACATAGTTGACGCCGATACAGATGATCTTTTCCGGTCGCGGGATCGGCGGCAGCAGCTTGACCGCCTCCAGGGCGTGGTCGGCTTCGTTTTCGATCGCCGCCCGATCCAGGGCATCGCCGGCGATCAAGTCGATCAAGGCCGGATAGTCCCGGCCCAGCCGGGCACCCAGATCGACCAACCCTTCGCCGCGCACCACCCCGTAACTTTCCCGACCGTCGAACTCAAAGCTGACCAGCTTCATCTGCTCCCCTCCCGACCTCTTGACTCCCGCGTCGGAAAAAATATAACATGTTAAATATTAACATGACAAATAAAACCGTGACAGCCGGGGGAGGGCACATTTGCCCCATATCATCGTTGAATATTCCGCCAATCTGGAACCGGATTTGGACCTGGCGGCCCTGCTGGCCGGGCTGCACGATTCCGCCTTGGCCACCGGTGTCTTTCCTGTCGGCGGTTTGAGGACCCGGGCGGCCCGGCGCGATGCATTTGTCATCGCCGACCGCGATCCCGCCAATGGCTTCGTCCATATCGTCCTGCGGATCGGCCATGGCCGCGACCTGGCCACCAAACAGGCGGCCGCGTCGCGGATCTTCGATGCGGTCAAGGCGCAACTGGCGCCATTGTTCGAACGGACGCCGCTGGCGATCTCGCTGGAGGTCCAGGAGATCGACGCGGACCTCAGCTTCAAGCACAACAATCTGCATCAATATGTCGAACGCCGTCGGGCGGAGGAGGGCGCGTGAGCACGCAATTGGCGGCCAATCTGGCCAAGGCGGATGCCTATCTGGCGCGGTTCCGGGACGGTGTCCTGGGCCATTATGTCGGCGGAGGTGCGGTCGCGGGCAGCGGTGAGGCATTCGACAATCCGTGCCCGGTCGACGACACCGTCCTGAACCGGGTGGCGGCTGGCACTGCGGCGGATATCGACACGGCGGCCCAGGCCGCGGCGGAGGCATTCCCTGACTGGCGCGACCGCCCGGGTACCGAGCGACGCGCGATCCTGCACCGCATCGCCGACCTGATCGAGGCGCGGGCCGAGGAAATCGCCCTGGTCGAGAGCCTGGACACCGGCCAGCCCCTGCGTTTCATGAGCAAGGCCGCGGTGCGCGGGGCCGCAAACTACCGGTTCTATGCCGACCGCGCGCCCGAGGCGGCCAACGGCCTGGCCCTGCCGGCGGCCGAGCACATGAACTACACGGTGCGCCGCGCCATCGGCCCGGTCGGCGTGATCACGCCCTGGAACACGCCGTTCATGCTGTCGACCTGGAAGATCGCGCCAGCCCTGGCGGCCGGCTGCACGGTGGTCCACAAGCCGGCCGAATGGAGCCCGCTGACCGCCATGCTGCTGGCCGAAATCATGTCCGAGGCCGGCCTGCCCGACGGGGTCGCCAATCTGGTCAACGGCATCGGCGAGGAGGCGGGCCGGGCGCTGACCGAACATCCGGCGATCAAGGCGATCGCCTTTGTCGGCGAAAGCGCCACCGGCAGCCGCATCATGGCCCAGGGGGCGGCGACCCTGAAGCGGGTGCATTTTGAACTCGGCGGCAAGAACCCGGTGATCGTGTTCGCCGACGCCGATCTCGACCGCGCCCTGGATGCGGCCGTGTTCATGATCTACAGCCTGAACGGCGAGCGCTGCACCTCGTCCAGCCGGTTGCTGGTCGAGGACGCGATCTATGACGACTTCACCGCCCGCATCGTCGAACGCATCGGCAAGATCCGGGTCGGCCACCCCCTGGACCCGGCGACCGAGATCGGGCCGTTGATCCACCGCCGCCACTTCGACAAGGTGACGTCCTATCTCAATTTGGCGGAAGGCGAGGGCGCGCGCGTGCATGTCGGCGGGGTCGGCGAGGCACCCAGAGACGCCGGCAACTTCGTGCGGCCGACCCTGTTCACCGGCGCCGACAACACCATGCGCATCGCCCGTGAGGAGATCTTTGGCCCCGTTTTGACAGCGATCCCGTTTTCCGGCGAGGCCGAGGCTCTGGCGATCGCCAACGACACCGATTACGGCCTTGCCGGCTATGTCTGGACCGCCGACGGTTCGCGGGCGCTGCGCCTGGCCCACGGGTTGGAGGCCGGCATGGTCTGGGTCAATTCCGAGAACAACCGCCACCTGCCGACCCCGTTCGGCGGCATGAAGGCGAGCGGCATCGGCCGCGACGGCGGTGAATACAGCTTTGATTTTTATATGGAAACCAAGAACATCTGCCTGGCCATGGGCGGTCACAAGGTGCCCAGCCTGGGCAAATCATAGAGGAGGAAACCGATCATGGGCGAGATCGTTTACACGGCCAAGATTACCCACGTGCCGACCATGATCCTGTCGGAGCAGGAAGGGCCGTTCAAGGATTGCCGCAAACCGGCAATCGATTCCGAGATCGAGATCGGCCGGAGGATCCGGGCCTGCGGCGCCGACACCATACTGATCTTCGACACCCATTGGCTGACCAATATCGGCTTCCATTTGAGCGCCAACCAGCGCCATCAGGGGGTCTATACCAGTCATGAGATCCCGCACCTGCTGCAGGACATCGACTACGACTTCGAGGGCAATCCGGAACTTGCGGACCTGATCGCCGCGGCCACCGAGGCGCGGGGACTGAAGGCCCATGCCCACAAGGTGCCGACCCTGCGCCTGGAATACGGTACGTTGCTGCCGATGCGCTACATGAACCCGGAGGCCGACCTCAAGGTGGTGCCGGTGGCGTCGCCGCTGTTCGCCTCGATCGACGAGAACCGCCGCTTCGGCGAGGCCGCGGCCGAAGCCATCGCCCAGTCCGATGCCAAGGTGGCGGTCTTCGCCTCCGGCTCGCTCAGCCACCGGCTGTGGGACAATGACAAGTTCGGCCCCGATAGCTGGTTCCGCATCTCGTCGGCCTTCAACAAGCAGGTCGACCTGAGGGTCCTGGACCTGTGGGCCGAAGGCCGCTGGCCCGAGTTTCTGGAGATGCTGCCCGACTATGCCCGCAAATGTGACGGCGAGGGCTGGATGTCCGACACCGCCATGCTGTTCGGCCTGCTGGGCTGGGACAGTTACCAGGGCACCGCCGAAATGCTCTGCCCCTATTTCGAGGCCACCGGCTCGGGTCAGTGCAACGTCGAGTTTTCGGTGCCGTGACCACGACGCCGCGCCACCCTGGATAGATTTGAAAAATCCTGCTACACTGTTGAAGATAAATCATAAATCTTACAGGGCAGGAAAACATGGCCAAGTGTATTCGCAAGCCGAGATTTCGGCTCATCATCGTGTTGGGTACGGTTGTTGGGTTGGGTTCGGCGGCGGAGGCGGCGGCCGATGTGACGATACCGGGTTGTGACGCGCTGCTGGCATGGGCCAAATCCGTGGACGGTAAGAAGCGCTGGAACCCGGTCGAGGGCAACACGCGGATCTGGCTGCCCGAGGCCTTGAACAGCGACGCCTTCCGCGAACTGTTTGGCAAGCCGGCCATGTCCTGGACCCAGGACGAAGCCCTGGACACCGGCAATGCGGTCAAGGCCTGCGGCAAGGAGGCCTCGAAACAGCGAAGCGGCAAGGACGCCAAGGCCTTCTATGCAGCCAGTGGCGCGCTTGCCGGCCGGCTGAGGACCGCCCTGCGCCAGGTGATCCAGGCCGAAGAGCGGGCCGAGCGGAAGCGCCAGGCCGCGGAACGGTCCCGCAAAAAGGCCGAAGAACGCCAGGCCGCCCGCGAAGAGCAGCGCAAGCAGCGCGAGGCCGAGAACCAGCGGCGGCGCCAGGAGCGCGAGGCCGCCCGGCAGCAGCAGATCACCGACCACCTCAACCGCAGTGTCGACATGCTGCTGGCGTCCCCGGTCAGTGGCGGTCTGGTGCGGATCCTGGCGATCCTGGAGGCAACCGACATCCGGGACAAAGCGTCAGTGGACAAAGCCAATATTGAAATTGTGCGGATTCCGGACCCGGCCAATGCAATGGCCCGCGGCCTGCTCTACACCCTGGGATCGATGCCACCGGACACCATGGACAGCGAGGTCCGGCCACGGATCACCAATCGGCTGGGCGAGGTTCGCGCGACCCTGACCGCCGATCTGGTGCGCCAGGTCGAAGCGGTGCCGGACAACGCAGCCGGCCTGAGGCAGCTTGACATGTTGGGGCAGCGGGTCAACCGCGAGGTTGGCCCGGCCCTGGGCGAAGACGGCCTGAAGACGTTCCGGGACGCACATGCGGCGCGGCAGTCTGCGATCTCGGCGGCCCAGGTCGGCGCCGTCAAAGCCCAGCTGGATGCCGCACCGATGGACCTGGCCGGGCTCAACCAGATCCAGGCGGTTGTGAGGGGTGCCAAGTCGATGGGCCTGGACGCCGCCAGCATGCACGAGATCAACACCCATGCCAGAGACCGTCGGCGGGCGGTGGGAAGCGCGGTGCTTGCAGAAGCCAAGGACCATTTGCAGACTTTCCCGGCGACCCTGAAGGGGGTGCAGGACTTCGGCCGCTATGCGCGCGAGATCAGTAACGCGACGATGGGTGTCGCCGCTGAGGATGCTCGGCGCGCGTTCATGAAGGTGCGTGATGCCCGGTTCGCCGAACTGGCAATGGCCGCGCTGCCGGAATACAAGCAGGACTTGGCCAAGCTCACGCCCGACCGCCATGGGGTCCAGGAGATCAAGAAGCGCCTGAAAGGCGCCGAGAACTCACGCGAACTGACTGGCGACGTCAAGCAGGCCTATATCGACGCGACCCGGGAACGGCACGACGAACTGGTGGCGGAAGCCGCCAGGATGCGTGAGGAATGGCGTCAGAAGGCGATCGCCGCCGGTGGCGACCCGGACCTGGTCGGCTATGTCTTCACCGCCAGGGAAGCCGGCATGCAGATCGAGTTTCGCGACGAGCGCCACGCGGTGGTCAAGATGTTCGGCATGGATTTCGTCGGGCAATACAAGAAACTGCAGAACGACGTGGTGGTCGACGGGCCGAACGGGTCGATCCTGATGACCCGCATGGGCCACGACCTGAACGCCATGGGCCTGCTCTTCCAGCGGCAGGAGGAATAGGCCGGCCGATCCCCTATCCCGGGGCTGAGAGTTCGGGCAGAATACCGCCCGGAAGAACCGGTGGGGCGGACATGGATTATTTCTGGACCGACGAACAGCGCCAGATCCGCGACAGCGTGACCCGGCTGTGTGCCCGCTTCGGCGATGCCTATTGGTCGGAACGCGACCGGGATGGCGCCTTCCCTGAGGAGTTCTGCCGGGCCATTGCCGACGAGGGCTGGATGGGCATTGCCATGCCCGAAGCCTATGGCGGCAGCGGCCTGGGCATCCGCGATGCCGCGGTGATGGTCCAGGCGATCACCGAATCCGGGGCCGGCAATGCCGGTTTCGCGGCCATCGCCATCGGCATCTTCGGCCTCAACCCGGTGGTCGCCTTCGGTTCCGAGGCCCAGAAACAGGCCTGGCTGCCACCGATCATTCGCCGCGACGACATCGCCTGTTTTGCGGTCACCGAGCCCAATACCGGCCTGGACACCACACGCCTGAAGACCCGGGCGGTGGACCGGGGCGACCATTACCTGGTCAATGGCGAGAAGACCTGGACCTCGACTGCCCAGGTCGCTAACAAGGTGCTGCTGATCGCCCGGACCAAGGACATGTCCGAGACCGCCAAGCCGATCGATGGGCTGTCTCTGTTTTACACCGACCTCGACCGCGACCATGTCGAGATTCGTGCGATCGACAAGATGGGCCGCAAGTGCGTCGATTCGAACCAGATGTTCATCGACGACCTGAAGGTGCCGAAGGCGCATTTGATCGGCGAAGAGGGCAGGGGCTTCCGTTATCTGCTGCACGGTCTCAACCCCGAGCGCATCCTGATCTCGGCCTCGATGGTCGGGCTGGGCCGCTGCGCCCTGAAACGGGCCGCCGACTATGCCCGCGAACGCATTGTCTTCGACCGCCCGATCGGCCAGAACCAGGCGATCCAGCATCCCCTGGCCCAGTCCTGGGCCGAATTGGAGGCGGCCAATCTGATGGCCTTTCAGGCGGCCGCCCTGTACGACGCCGGCCAGGACTGCGGCCGCGAGGCCAATGCCGCCAAGTATCTGGCGGCCGAGGCGGCGTTCAAGGCCTGCACCAATGCGGTGATGACCCATGGCGGCATGGGCTATGCCCGCGAGTTCCAGGTCGAGCGCTATTTCCGGGAAAGCCTGATCCACCGCATCGCCCCGATCAGCCCGCAGATGATCCTGAACTATATTGCGGAACGGGCCCTGGGATTGCCCAAATCGTATTAATGATTGACCGTCCGATGCGGGACGGAACAGAGGCTTCAGGTCGGGGCTTGATCCGACAGAAACGAAAGGACCCAAGTAAGATGGCCGGTCTCTACTTTGAGGAATTCGAAGACGGCATGGAGTTCAAACATGCCCTGACCCGCACGGTGACGGAGATGGACAATGTGATGTTCTGCGCCCTGACCCACAATCCCCAGCCGCTGCATCTGGACGAGGAGTTCGCCAAGGAGACCGAGTTCGGCCAGCGCATCGTCAACAGCCTGTTCACGCTCGGCCTGATGATCGGGGTCACGGTCGGCGACACCACGCTGGGCACCACCATCGCCAATCTGGGCATGACCGACGTCCGCTTCGCCCATCCGGTATTCCACGGCGACACGTTGCGGGTGGTCACTAGGGTCCGCGAGAAGCGCGAGAGCAAATCCCGGCCCACCGCCGGGCTGGTGATTTTCGAACACTACGCCTTCAACCAGCGGGACGAGGAGGTCGCCTTCTGCGTCCGCACCGCCTTCATGCGCAAGCGGCCGGCATGATCGTCCGCTCCTGGCAGTTCGTACCCGGCGACAGCGAACGCAAGCTGGAGAAGTCGCTGGATGGCGAGGCGGATGCGCTGATCCTCGACCTCGAGGATTCGGTGGCCGACGACCGGCAGGACATCGCCCGCTCGATGGTCCGCGAATTCCTGGAACGCCATCCCGACCGGGCGCGGCGGCAGCTCTGGGTGCGGATCAATCCGTTGGACAATCCCCTGTCGCTGCCCGACCTGGCGGCGGTGATGCCGGGGGCGCCGTGCGGCATCGTGCTGCCCAAGGTCTATTCGGCGGCCGAGGTCAACCGGCTGGCCGATTTCCTCTCCGCCCTGGAGGCGCGAGAGGGGCTGGAAGCCGGCGCCACCAGGATCCTCAGCATCGCCACCGAGACCGCTGCCTCGCTGCTCACCTTCCATACCTATCTGGACGGCATCAGCGAGCGCCTGACCGCCATGACCTGGGGCGCCGAGGACCTGTCGGCGGCGCTGGGCGCCAGCAGCAACCGCCGCCCGGGCAGCGCCGACTACGACGATCCCTATGTCCTGGCCAAGACCCTGTGCCTGAGCACGGCCCGGGCCGTCGACCTCCAGCCGGTCGGGGCGGTCTTCGTCGATTTCCGGGATACCGAAGGCCTGGAGGCGGAAGCCCTCAACGACCGTCGCGCCGGGTTCATCGGCAAGGTTGCGATCCACCCGGCCCAGGTGCCGGTGATCAACCGGGCCTTTACCCCGTCGGACGATGAAATCGCCCATGCCAAGCGGGTGGTGGCGGTGTTCGCGGACAATCCCGGCCTGGGCACCGTCGGCCTGGACGGCAAGATGCTGGACATGCCCCACCTGAAACAGGCCCGCAACCTCCTGGAACTGGCCGAGCAGGTCGCCAATCGCTGAAACGATTGACGTTAACGTAAACGTCAACTAGGTAGAATGGATGGCTGAGGAGGGATCAGACGTCAAGGTCAGGGACCTGACCGTCACTGCGTTGGACGGGTTTGAATTGGCGACCACGGTGCTGGAACCGGCGGCGGCCGACCCGTGCGGTGTGGTCGCGGTCAACGCGGCGTTGGGGGTACCGCGCCGGTTCTACAGGGCCTATGGCGAATATCTGGCGGCCCGCGGCTTTGCGGTGATCACCTATGACGTGCGCGGCAATGGCGATTCCCGGCCGCGCACCCTTAAGGGCTTCAACGCGCGGATGAGCGACTGGGCCGAACGCGACATGGCCGGGATCTATGCCTGGGCCAAGGCGGAATGGCCGGGCCTGCCGCTGTTTGCGGTCGGCCATTCGGCGGGCGGCCAGACGGTCGGCCTGGCGCCCAATGCGGACCTGGTCGACGGCCTGGTCACGGTGGCGGCGATCGCCGGCAGCCCGAAGCAGTGGCGGGGTGCACGCCGCCTGGGCATGTCGGTCCTGGTCAATGTCCTGATGCCCGGCCTGTCGCGGATCCTTGGGCATTTCCCGGGCAGCGGCGTCGGCTTTGCCGACCTGCCCAAGGGGGTGGCGGTGCAATGGGCCAAATGGTGCCGCCATCCCGACTATCTGTTCGGCGATGCCAGCCTCGACCTGTCCGGCTATGCCAGCTTTACCGCGCCGATCATTGCCTTCAGCTTCGAGGACGATACCTATGTCGCCGCCCATGCCCGTGAAGGCGTGGTCGGTCGCTACGAAAACGCCGCCATCACCTGGCGCCACATCGATCCGGCCGAGATCGGCCAGCAGGGAGTCGGCCATTTCGGCTTCTTCAAGGCACCGTTAAGGGAGTCCCTGTGGGCCGAAACCGCCGACTGGCTGGCCGCCCGGGCCGGGGCGGTCGCGTGAGCCAGTCCGGTGCTGCCGAAGGCTTGATCGGCGGCCGTGCCTTTATCTGGCTGTTGGGCGCGCTGGTCGGCATTGCGCCCTTCGCGGTCGATACCTATCTGCCCGCCTTTTCCGTGATCGGGCGCGACCTGGGGACCGGCATCGAGCAGGTCCAGACGACATTGGGCGTCTTCCTGGCCGGCTTCTGCATCGGCATGCTGGTCTGCGGCCCGCTGTCGGACCGCTATGGGCGCCGCCGGCTGCTGGTCAGCGGCACCACCCTGTTCATGTTGACGTCGATCGGCTGCGCGGTGGTGGCCGGGATTGAGCAGCTGATCGTACTGCGACTGCTGCAGGCCCTGGGCGGCGGTGCCGCCTCGGTGCTGGCCCGGACCATCGTCCGCGACGTCTACCCGCCGGAAGAGGCCGCCAAGGTGCTGTCGCTGATGGCCATCATCACCGCCATCGCGCCGTTGATCGCACCCGGCCTGGGCGGCCTGATCCTGGTCCATGCCGGCTGGCGGGTTATTTTCGTCGGCCTGGCGGTCTATGGCGTGTTATGCCTGCTGGCGACCAAGGCCTTGTTGCCCGAAACCCTGCCGCCGGAACGCCGCAACCGGGCCGGGCTGTTGGCCGCCTTCCTGGCCTATGGCCGGATCCTGAAGGACCCTTATGCACTGGGGTATGTGATCGCCGGCGGCGCGGTATTCGGCGGGCTGTTCGCCTATATCACCGGTTCACCCTTCGTCTATATCGACTATTTCGGGGTGACGCCGGAATGGCACGGCTATGGCGCCCTGTATGCCCTCAATGTGGTGTCCCAGATGCTCATCGGCTGGACCAACAGCCGGCTGGTCGGCCGCATCGGAGTGCCGCGCATGGTGCTGTGGGGGGCGGTCGCCTGCGCCGCCGCCTCGGGCCTGCTGCTGGCTTCGGCATCGACCGGTGCCCTGGGCCTGGCCGGCATCGCACTGCCACTGCTGGTCACGGTCGGGATCATCACCCTGATGGGCGCCAATTGCATTGCCCGGCTGATGGCCCGCTATCCCGACAATGCCGGTGCCGCCGCCGCCCTGTTCGGGGCCGCGATGTTCGGCTTTGGTGGCCTGGCCAGCTTCGCGGTCAGCGCGCTGCATGACGGCACGCCCGTGCCGATGGCCCTGGTGGTTGCCGGCAGTGCGACCCTGTCGCTGGCGGCCCGTCTGACCCTGGCCAGGGAGCGGTAGCCCGCAATTCCCACACCGTCGATGCCCTGCGCGCCGCCCCCGGCCCGACAGGGCAGGAGCAGTGCGCATAGCGATGTTAGGGCATCTGGCAAGCGCCGCGACACACCCTGTCGGACCGGGAACGGCGCCCTTCGGGTCGCCCGCCGCCGGCCGCCCGCGGTGTCGCGCACCCTGACCTTAGGCCCCGCTACGCTCTGCGGAGCGTTCCTGGCGGATCACCATGGCGGCAGGCGACGCAGGGCGTCGTGGGTGTGAGAAATACGGGCTAATCGGCTGCTCAGATGAACATGGCGTCGATGTCCAACTCCTCGGCTGCCTTGAAGAAACTCTCGGCGACGACGGAAGGGTACTTCGCGGCCCCCATTTGCAAGGCGATGGTGTGGGAGATCTCGGGGTCTTCCAGTTTGATCAACCTTGTCCCCGGCGGCTCGGCACAGAAGGCGAAGCACTCGCGCGGCACGATCGCCGACCAGGCACCGGTGCGGACATGGGCGGCCAGGTTCATCAGTGAATTGGTTTCGATCTGCGATTCGACCCGGCAGCCTTGGTCGGCAAGCACTTGTTCGATAATCGTCCGGTTCTGGGAACTGCGATGGGGCATGACCAGCGGCACTTCGATGACTTCGCGCCACGTCACGCCCTCGCGATTGGCCAGTGGCCCCTGGATCGGCGTCAGGACCGCCAGGTTCTCGGTGTACAGCTTCATTTCGCGGACATTGGCGGCCGGCGCCTGGCTTAAATAGGAAATCCCCAGGTCGAGGGTGAAATCCTCGAGGTCGGCCAACACCCCCTGGGTGCTGCGGCTGACGATCCCGATCGACACCCCGGGATGGTTGCCGGCAAAACGCGATGTCACCAGGGCGGCGATCGGCTGGGCCGACGGCACGATGCCGATGCGCAAGGATCCGGCCAGGCCGCCGCGCATCAGGCTCAGGTCCTCCTTCAACTTTTCCCGTTCCGCCATCACCCGGTTGGCATGCTCCAAGACCCTCAGGCCCTCCTGCGTGAAGCCTGAAAAGCTGTGGCCGCGATGCACGATCTGGATGCCGAGCTCTTCCTCGAGCTGGCGAATGGCACTTGAAAGCGTCGGCTGGGAGACGTTGCATTTGGCCGCCGCGCGGCCGAAATGTTTCTCCTCGGCCAATGCAGTGAGATACAGAAGCCGTTTGACGATCACCTTGCTACTCCCCTTATTTCCAGGAATTTGACCACCAATTCGCTACGGCGGCAATCCCCGGGGGGCAGAAGGCCCCGGCGCGGGTGGCGCCAGGGCCTCGAACATGTCCGAACTTGGACTGGTCTTATTCGGCTGCCTCGGCCACCGGATCAGGGGTTGCCTCGGCCAATGCCTCGGACCGCATGAAGTTTACCGCACAGGCGACGAAGCCGGCAGCCATGATCAGGCCGAACAGCTGGATCAGGTCGCCATAGACCATCCAGCCACCCTGGCCCCAATCGGCGAAGCGGCGCGGCATGCCGTCGGAGCCGCCGGCCAACATGATCAGGGCCGCCCCGACCGCCCCGATACCGACCAGCCAGACGAACCAGTATCCCAGCCGGTCGTCCAGCCTGCGTCCGGTCATCACCGGGTAGTGGTGGTAAATGACCCCCATCCACATGAAGGCCATGGCGACGATCACGGTCATGGTATGCCCGCTCTGCCACATGGTGCCGTGAAGCTGGAACGACCACGCGACATTCGACGTCACCACCGCGCTGGCACCGTCCAGGATGTATACGATGAAGCCGAAGAACATGGCCAGCACGCCGGGGCTCATGCGCAGGCCGTGCTTCCAGATCGTGGCCAGGATGGTGAAGATGCTCAACGCGGCGCCGATCCCAGTGCCCCAGCTCATGATATTGCCGTGATAGGCCAACGTGGCCGGCAGGTTGGGGAACAGGGTGATGAAGTGGTGGAAGAACGAGCTGAACGAGGTCAGCAGCAGGATCCACAGCGCCAGATTGGCGACCCGGTTGCTGTACAGCTTGCGGGTCCCGTCGGCGGTATACAGCGGCAAGGTGGCGTAGATCCCGCTGATCACCATCAGCGCCATCGCCTCCATCAAATTGTGGGCGAAGGTGAAGAACGCGAACTGGAACACCACCGGTTTGGTCGCCCAGGCGACCGCGTCCAGCGGGATCACGCCATACAGCGCGACCAGGATATAGGTCGCCAGGATCATCAGCGGCGTGCCCATGATCAGCAGTACCAGCACCGCCAGCACCATGCCCAGCATGCCCGGATCATTGAGCGAACGTTCGGACAGCACCAACTCTTCGCGCTTTTGGCCGAAGAACAGGGTCTTGAGCACGGTCACCGGATAGAAGTAGATCATCGATGCCAGCACCATGCCGATGCCGGTAAATGCCAGTACCAAGGTGCCGAACGACCACTGGCCATTGCCGACGCCAACCACCGGCAAGGGGTACATCACCACCAGGCTGACGCTGAAGCCAAGCAATATGGCCACCGTCAGCAGGGCGGCACCCAGGTTCATGGCGATGTAGAACAGGGCCGGCAGGGCACCAGAAATCGGCCGCCCGACACAGCCGCCGGAGCGGTGCAGGCTGATCCCGACCATCAACTGAAAGGCAAAGGGAAACGCCAGGGCCGCGCCATGGGCGGTCAGTGCCATGTAAAACAGGTCGGTGCCGAGGTCCAGGCGCTGGATCAGCGGCATGGCGACGCCCAACAGGCCGGCGACCGCCAGCCAAACGAAAGAGGTCACGATAATCAACGCCGGCCAGGCGTTGATCTCGGCCAGGGCGTCGTTTTCGACGCGGAACATCTTGTTGAACAGCGGCGTGCGCTGCAGGATCTTGGTTGGGGTCAACATCGGTGACTCCTTGTTTTGAAATCGCTCGCTTCGAGAGCCGGGGCCGGGCCTCAGCCTTGCGGTTTGACGACCACCAGCTCGTCACGCATTTCGTGATGCGCCAGGCCGCAGAATTCGAGGCAGCGCACCGTGTAGGTGCCGGGTTCGGTGAAAGTGTGGACCAGCGAGGTCGGCTCCGCCATTCCCGGCATCAGCATCATGGTGAACAGCAAGCGTCCGTCGGGATGGTAGACGGCGAAACCATGCATGGTGTCGTTGCTCTTGCCCGAGAAGCGCACCGGGCGACCGGTCTCGATAACCTGGTCGGGCAGGTCGTAGGACCAGGATTCGGCCGTGAAGTCGTACTCGGCAATATCGGCGCCGGACGCGACCGCCTTGGCGGTGGCCACGGTCGGCATATAGCTGATGCTGGCGAAATTGACGACGACGAAGACCAGCGTCACGAACCCGACCCACATCAACTCGACCCGGACATATTTGCCCTTTTCGGTGGTGCCGGGGCCGCTATCGACCAGCGATTTGCGATAGACCAGATAGAGAAATGCGAACATGAACGGCACGAACATGAAGAGCACCATGCCGAATGCCCCCCAGCCACTGAGATACAAGGAGTCTAACATGACGTCCCCCCAAATTATTGATTGTCTCTCTTGCTTGTTATTTGTTTCATGGAAGGGGAATATTTCCTGCTTGTCAACAAATATCCCTTTAATAGGAAAATTCTATCGATCGATTAGTGTTATCGATTGATTATTATTTTGTTTTTATTTGTGAATTAGTTCCAGCGTTGTAAAGTAAAACGCCGCCATTATTATGAGGGCCGGTCCAAGGTGCCAGGTGAGGAAAGTTCGCGAAGATGGATTGCAGACTGTGCGGCGCGCCGGCACCAAATAATCCGATTGAGGTCGACGGACACCCGTTTTGCTGCTTTGGGTGCCGCGAAGTCTATCGAACCTTTGGCGCCGATGCCCTGGGCAGCGCGCCCCGTGCCGCGGCCGCGGCTGCACCCTTGGCAAATGGTCGCGACGCCTTCCTCCACATCGACGGCATGCATTGCTCATCCTGCGAGGTACTGATCGAGCGGCTGGCCGAACAGGTCGAGGGCATACACACGGCCCGGTCAAGCTACGCGACCTCGACCGCCAAGGTCACCTACGACCCCGAAATCATCGACGAGGGCGACCTGCCGCAGGCCCTGCAGGCGACCGGTTATCGGGTCCGGTTGAGTTCGGAACCGGCACCGCCCCATGACGACCGCCTGGACCTGTTGCGGGTGTTGGTCGGTGTCTCGCTGGCCGGCATCGTGATGATGATCTACATCGCCTTCTTCTATCCCGCGCATCTTGGGCTGATCGATCCTGACGACCTGGAGCCGGTCGCCTGGCTGGCCTACGACCTGGCGCCCAAGACCATGTGGGCCATCACCACGGTCTTGATCGCCTATGTCGGGGCGCCGATCTTCCGCGGTGCCTGGGTCGGCTTTCGGGCTCGGGTTCTGAACATGGACAACCTGTTGGCCTTCGCCATTCTGGCCGCCTATGGCTACAGCGTCGGCCAATTGCTCGAAGGCTCGCATGACCTTTATTTCGATGTCGCTGCGACCATCACGACGGTGGTCGCGGCCGGTCGCTATTTCGAGCAGGGTGCCAAGGCTGAGGCGACGGCCCGTCTGACCGGCCTGATCCAGGCCTGGGCGCCGAAAGCACGGATTCGCTGGGGCGGCGATTACCGTCTGTTGGAACTCGAAGAGCTGCGTGCGGGCGACTATGTCCTGGTTCGCCAGGGGGAACCCGTGCCGGTCGACGGCACGGTGATCGATGGCGGCGGCGCGGTTGACGAACAATTGATGACCGGTGAACCGCTGCCGGTGATGCGCGGCCCCGGCGACAAGGTGCTGGGCGGCTCGATGCTGGTCGAAGGTGAATTGGAGATTCAGACCGGGGCCAAGATCGAAAGCCGGATGGACAATCTGGCGGCCATCCTGTGGAACGTGCAAAGCACCACTTCGGGAGCCCAGGGCCTGGCCGACAGGGTGGCGCGGGTCTTCGTGCCGGCGGTGGTCATCCTGGCGCTGATCGTCGGCCTGGTGGTGCAGTTCGATACCGGCTCGGCCGGTGCGGCACTGCTCGCCGGCCTGGCGACCTTGATCGTCTCCTGCCCCTGTACCTTTGGCCTGGCCATTCCGTTGACCTCGGCCGCCGGGGTCAGCGCCGGTCTTGGCCGTGGCATCGTCGTTACCAGTGCCGATGCCTTCGAGAAACTGCCGCGTGTCGATATCGTCGCCATCGACAAGACGGGGACACTGTCGGCCGGCGATATGGCGGTGGTCGAAGTGATCGGTCCGCCGGAGACCGCCGCCTTGGCGGCCGCGGTCGAGCGCTTGTCGGCGCATCCGGTGGCCCGCGCGGTGGCCAGCCTCGATGACAGCCTGTCGGCCGAGGACCCCGAGGTCTTTGCCGGCCGTGGCGTGGTGGCCAAGGTTGATGGACGACAGGTGGCGGTCGGCGGTGGGCGGCTGTTCGAGCCGTTCGGCTGGGATGTTCCGGACGACATCAAGACCCGGGCGTCAGCCCGATCGGCCGGTGATGCCGTCATTTCCTATGTCGGCTGGGACGGGGCGATCCGGGGCGCCGTGGTCACCCGCGACCGTTCACGCCCGGAATGGGATTCGGTGATCGCGCATTTGCGTTCGCGCTGCAAGGTGGTGCTGTTGACCGGCGCCGAGCATCCCAGCGGCTATGAGGAACATGTCGACGGGGTGTTCGCCGGGATCCCGTCCGAAGCCAAGGCGACGGTGATCCGGCAACTGCAAAGGGACGGTTGGGTGGTGATGATCGGCGACGGCAGCAACGACGCGCCGGCGTTGGCGGCCGCCGATCTGGGTATCGCCTTTGGGGCACCGACCCCGTTGGCGGCGGAAGCGGCCGATGTGGTGATCCCGGGTGAAGGGCTGCAACGGGTTTTCGAGGCCTTGGATCTGCTCGCCGCGGTTCGCCGGCGGGTGCGGCAGAACCTGGGCTGGGCCTTGCTCTACAACGCGACGGCCATCCCCCTGGCGGTGGCGGGGTACCTCAACCCGCTGTTCGCGGCCCTGGCGATGTCGGTGAGCAGCCTTTTGGTGGTCTGGAATTCAACCCGCGGCCTGGTGTCCGCCGTGGAGGACTAATGTACCGTCCCGTGCGTCGCCGCGGCCGCCATGTGGCCGTGGCCGCCATGATGGTGTCCGCTGACTGCCGCCGCCACCGTATAGGCGCCAAACACAATGATTGCGGCTCCGGCGACACGGCGCAACGTCACGTTACGGGCCAGGCGGTTCACCAGGTCCGCCATCTTGCCGATCGCCAGCAGCATCGGCAGGGTTCCAAGGCCAAACGCCAGCATCAACATTGCGCCCCCGGCCGGCGACCCAGACATAAGGGCCAGGGCCAGGGCGGTATAGACCAGGCCACAGGGCAACCACCCCCAGACCAAGCCCAGCCCGAAAGCCTGGACCGGTGACTTGACCGGCAGGAAGCGCCGGCCCAAGGGTTCGATCCGTACCCACAAATAGCTGCCGGCGCGCTCGACCATCGCCAATCCGGCTTGCCAGCCTGAGAGGTACAGGCCCAGGGCGATCAGGAACAGCCCCGCCACCACGCCGCCCACCGGCAGCATGACCGTCATGGCCAGCTTGGCCGCATGGGCGCCGATCAGGCCGGCCACCATACCGGCAATCGTGTAGCTGGTGATGCGCCCCAGATTGTAGGCCAGGTGATAGGCGTAGTGCGCGACCGACCGCCGCCCGCCATCCTGGTGGAGTCCGGCATCCAAGGATGCGACGATCCCGCCGCACATGCCAAGGCAATGGGTCGAGCCAAGCAGCCCGATCACCAGCGCCGTCGTGATGGATAATTCCATCGCTGCGCCCGTCTCTCATTTCTCCCCTTATTGACCCATTAAACCGGCGAATCGTGCGGCGGGATAATGAAATCCTTCGATCGATCGATAGGTTTTTCCCATGAAGGGCCGGTCGATCGGCCCGCGACCGGTGGATTAAACGCCGCGCAGCTTCTTCATGTAGAACAGCGGCCAGGGGTCGGGCAGGGGGCCCAATTGAACCTCGATCAGGCTGGGGCCGGCATGGGCCAGGGCCTTGGGCAGCAGCTCGGCCAGGCCGGCCGGGCTGTCGGTGCGGGCGGCCTGGATGCCGAAGGACTCGGCATATTTCACGAAATCCGGGTTCTCGAGTTCGGAGCCGATGATCCGCCCGTCATAATGATTTTGCTGGATGCGCCGGACATTGCCATAGGCGCTGTCGTTGAACAGCACAGTGACCAGCGGGATATCGTATTGCGCGGCGATGGCCAGTTCGTTGGCGGTGAACAGGAACCCGCCATCGCCCGACACCGCCACCACCGGCCGGTCCGGGTTGGCCATCTGAGCGCCCAGGCCGGCCGCCACCGCCCAGCCCAGGGTGCCCTGATAGCCGGTCGTCAGGTAGGTGCGGGGGGTATAGGTGGGGTAGACGAAGCGGGCGGCATAGCCGATCTGGGTCATGCCCTCGACGAAGATGCCGTCCTCGGGCACCGCCTCGCGGATGGTCCGCACATAGGAGATCTGCGGCTCCAGGAACGCCACGCGTTCGGCAAACAGAGCCTGGGCGGCCTGCATCTCCTCAAGGCGGCTGGGGCGCTTCGGTTCCTCGGCCAGGCCCGCGTTCACGAGATCCAGGGTCGCCGCCGCATCACCGGCCAATTCGATCTGGCGGGCCGGGCTCAAGGCCAATTGCTCCGGGTCGATATCGATCCGCACCACCGTCAGGCCGTCGTCGACGCCCCAGCTGGTGTACGGGATCTGCATACGGCTGCCGACCGCCACCACCACATCGGTGTCGGCCCAGAAATGATGGCCCATGGGCTGGCTGAATGCGTAGGGCGAGCGGCCGTCCAGCACCCCCTTACCCATGCGGGAAGCAATGACCGGCGCCTGCAACAGGTCACTGAGCCGGGTCACCTGGGCCGAGGCGTCGCGTGCGCCGCCACCGACGAAGATGGTTGGGCGCTTGGCCCTGGCCAGGGCGGCAACGGCACGGTCCAGGGCCTGGTTGTCGGGTACCGGTGGCGCGGGCAGATCAAGCGGCGCCGCCGGGGTGCCGTCGACCGGGCGCCGCAGCAGATCCATCGGACAGGCGATCGCCGTGGGGCGCGGCCGGCCGCTCTGCATCTGCAGCCAGGCTTCGGCCACGGCCGACTGGGCCGCCGCCTGGTCTTCGGCCAGGACGGCCCATTTGGTCAGCCGCTCCAGGATCCCGTGCTGATCGGGGATTTCGTGCAGCAGGCCCCAGCCCTTGCCCATCGCCCAGGACTGGATTTCGGCGGTCAGGCACAGCACCGGCGCCCCGGTGGCGTAGGCGGTGGACAGCGCGGCGGTGGTGTTCAGCATGCCCGGACCCGGCACCACGGTGTAGACCTGGGGCCGCCCGGTCGACAGCGCCGCGCCCAGGGCCATGTAGGCGGCGCCCTGTTCGTGGCGGGCGGTGACGAAGCGCAACCGGTCCTTGGCGTCATGCAACGCGTTGAACAAAGGGTCGAGCTGGATTCCGGGCAGGCCATAGACCGTGTCGACGCCATGGGCGATCAGCGCCTCGACCAGGGACGCGGCGACGGTCGGGCGGTTGTCCCTGGCATCGGTCATGGCATCGGCTCCATTGCGTGTGGCGGGGTACGGCGAC
Source organism: uncultured Sneathiellales bacterium (assembly GCA_964344385.1). Taxonomy (GTDB): domain Bacteria; phylum Pseudomonadota; class Alphaproteobacteria; order CAYFNG01; family CAYFNG01; genus CAYFNG01. Next base: position 222,571 of record CAYFNG010000001.1, on the reverse strand, counting down.
GGGATTTGTCCCGCCTTTCTTAGCTGTCCGCCGGGCCGCTTGGGAAGCCCCTTTTCGCGCCGGTCGGGGATGGCTACACGGCTCGTATATTAGCACTTGCTAAAATAAATCTTGATTTCAGGTAGCGTTGCACGGACAATCGCACGCTCCCGATACCAGAAGAGACCGGAACACATGCGCCAAAACCCGCGCCAGGAGGAGCTTTCGCCCAGTGTCGGCGAGGATGTGGCCTACACCACCTGTTACATGTGCGCCTGCCGCTGCGGCGTCCAGGTGCACCTGCAGGACGGGCAGGTTCGCTATATCCGGGGCAATCCCGACCACCCGGTCAACCAGGGTGTGCTGTGCGCCAAGGGCTCGGCCGGCATCATGCACGTCAATTCGCCGGCCCGCCTGACCAAGCCGCTGAAACGGGTCGGGCCGCGCGGGTCGGGCGAGTTCAAGGAAATCGAATGGGACGAGGCGCTGGACATCGCCACCGCCTGGCTGGCCCGCTGCCGGGCGACCAATCCCCGGCGGCTCGCCTTCTTCACCGGCCGCGACCAGAGCCAGTCGCTGACCAGCTGGTGGGCGCAGCAGTTCGGCACGCCCAACTATGCGGCGCATGGCGGCTTCTGTTCGGTCAACATGGCGGCCGGCGGGCTCTACACCATCGCCTCTGCCTTCTGGGAGTTCGGCGAGCCCGACTGGGAGCACACCAAGTACCTGCTGATGTTCGGGGTCGCCGAGGACCATGACAGCAACCCGATCAAGACGGGCCTGGGCAAGCTGAAGGGCCGCGGCGCCAAGTTCGTTTCGATCAACCCGATCCGCACCGGCTATTCGGCGATCGCCGATGAATGGATCGGCATCAAGCCGGGCCGCGACGGGTTGCTGGTGATGGCGCTGATCCACGAACTGCTGCGCACCGACCGCATCGATGTCGATTATCTGGTGCGCTACACCAACCTGCCCTGGCTGGTGATCCGCAACCCCGGTGGCGCGGACCACGGGCTGTTCGCCCGCGACGGCAACGGCAAGCCGACCCTGTGGGACGGCGAGCGCGATGCCCAGGTCGACGCCCGGCTGCCTGACCTGAAGCCCAGGCTGATCGGCGAATTCACCCTGGACGATGGCCGCAAGGCGGTGCCGGCCTTCCAGTTGATGGCCGAACGCTATCTCGATCCGGCCTACGGGCCGGACGCGGTGGCTGAGGAAACCGGGATCCCGGCTGCGACCATCCGGCGCCTGGCCGACGAACTGGCCGAAGTGGCATTCGAACAGGCGATCGAACTGCCGATCGCCTGGACCGACTGGGCCGGACGACGTCATGACAAGGTGATCGGCCGTCCGGTGGCGATGCATGCCATGCGAGGTATCTCGGCCCATTCCAACGGCTTTCACACCTGCCGCGCGATCCACATCCTGCAATTGCTGCTGGGCAGCATCGACGTGCCCGGCGGCATGCGCTACAAACCGCCTTATCCAAAGGCCCTGAATTCCCTGCCCAAGCCTTCGGGCCGAGAGACGGAGGTCAATCCCAACACCCCGATGGCCGGGCCGCATCTCGGTTTCCCGATGTCGCCCCGCGACCTGTTGGTCGACAGCGACGGCCGGCCCCAGCGCATCGACAAGGCGTTTTCGTGGGAGGCGCCACTGGGCATTCACGGGCTGATGCATATGGTCATCGCCAATGCCTGGGCCGGCGATCCCTACAAGATCGACACCCTGTTCCTGTACATGGCCAACATGGCCTGGAATTCGTCGATGAACACCGCCCGGGTCATGGAGATGCTGACCGACAAGGACCCGGACAGCGGTGAATACCGCATTCCCCGGATCATCTATTCGGATGCCTTCAATTCGGAAATGGTCGCCTATGCCGACCTGGTATTGCCCGACACCACCTATCTGGAGCGTTGGGACTGCATCTCGCTGTTGGACCGGCCGATCTGTCATGCCGACGCGGCGGCCGACGCCATCCGCCATCCGGTGATCAAACCCGACCGCGACGTCCGCCCGTTCCAGGACGTGCTGTTGGACCTGGGTGCCCGGCTGGGCCTGGCCGGCATGATGCACGAAAACGGCGAGCCGCGTTTTCCCGGCGGCTATGCCGACTACATCACCAACCACCAGCGGCGCCCCGGCATCGGGCCCCTGGCCGGCTGGCGCGGCGCGAAGGGCGACCAGGCGGGGCGGGGCGAGCCCAACCCCGACCAGTTGAACCGCTACGTCCAGGAACAGGGGTTTTGGGAATACGAACTGCCCCCCGAACACCGCTATTACCGTTTTGCCAATGGCGGCTATCTGGAATGGGCCCATCATATGGGCTTTGTCACCGACACCGACCAGATCTTCATCAAGGTCTATTCCGAGGCGATGCAGACTTTCCGCCTGGCCGGCGAGGGCCATGGCGACATCCTGCCGCCGGTGCACCTCAAGGACCGGATCGCGCAATATTTCGATCCCCTGCCGTTCTGGTACAAACCTCTGGAAGAGGACCGGATCGACGGCAGCGCCTATCCCTTGCATGCGCTGACCCAGCGGCCGATGCACATGTACCATAGCTGGGGGTCGCAGAATGCCTGGCTGCGGCAGATCACCGGCGCCAACCGGCTGTACATCGCCCGGGAAACGGCGGACCAACATGGCCTCCAGGATGGCGACTGGGCCTGGGTCAGCAGCCATCGCGGCCGCATCCTGGTGCCGGTGGCGGTGATGGACGGGGTGCATCCGGGCACCGTCTGGACCTGGAACGCGATCGGCAAGCGCCCCGGCGCTTGGAACCTGGCGGCGGACGCGACCGAAGCCAAACAGGGGTTCCTGCTCAACCATTTGATCGGTGAGCACCTGCCCGAGGCACCGAATGCCGGCCACCACAGCAATTCCGACCCGCTGACCGGTCAGGCCGCCTGGTTCGACCTCAAGGTCGCGATCGAGAAGGCCGACCCGAGCGAGGTCGGCGAGACCGTGCCGCAGTTTCCCGACCAGGCCCTGCCGCCGAACATGGCACGGCCCGATCCGGTCCTGCGTTACGGTGCCGGGTTCCGGGCGGCGCGCCGGGGAGATGCCAAATGACCAGCCTGCCGGCCGCGACCGGCAAACAGCTCGGCCTGGTCATCGACCTGGACATCTGCGTCGGCTGTCATGCCTGTGCCGTCAACTGCAAGGAATGGAATTCCGGTGGCGATCTGGCGCCGATGACCGATGTCGACGCCTACGAGGCGGCGCCGGACGGGGTCTGGTTCAATCGGGTCCATGCTTATGAGGTGGACCGGGGCGATGACGAACCCGGCATGACGGTCTATTTCCCGCGCTCCTGCCTGCACTGTGAAAACGCCGCCTGCGTCACCGTCTGCCCGACCGGTGCCTCGTTCAAACGGGCCGAGGACGGCATCGTGCTGATCGACGATGGCAAATGCATCGGCTGCAAGCTGTGCTCCTGGGCCTGCCCCTATGGCGCCCGCGAATATGACCGGGATGTCGGGGTGATGAAGAAATGCACCCTGTGCATCGACCGCATCTACAATTTGAAACTGGCACCGGCGGAGCGGGTGCCGGCCTGCGTCGCGACCTGCCCGGCCGGGGCGCGGCATTTCGGCGATCTCGGTGATCCCGAGTCCGAGGTCTCCAAGCTGGTGGCGGAGCGCGACGGCTATGCACCGCAAACCGAGCTCGGCTATCGGCCGGTCAATCGCTACCTGCCGCCTCGTCCGCGCCAGCGAAGCGGCGAATCGGAGGCCACGACGCCACCGATTGAAAACCCGATCCTGCGCTGGGTCGACCGGTTGCTGTCGCGTTAGAACCATGTCGCTGCTCCGTCCCGCTCCCTCGCCCAACCACCCGGTAACGGTACCCTGGTGGGTGGTTGGGCGGGGGAGCGGGACGGAACAGCGATCCCGAAAGACGCGTCGCAGGCGTCTTTCCTGGAAGAGTGCCTAGGAGAGAGATATGCATCCGGCGTTTTCGGTCATCTACTTCACCGTCTTTTCCGGCACCGGCTATGGCTTGTTGGTGCTGCTGGGTGTCGGCGTGGCCTCCGGCTGGTTGCCGGCGGATCCTTGGTTCGGGCTGACCGGGATTGCGGTGGCCTTGGTCACCGTTTCGGGCGGGCTGCTGTCCTCGACCCTGCATCTCGGGCGGCCGGAGCGGGCCTGGCGGGCGGTCAGCCAGTGGCGCTCGTCCTGGCTGTCGCGCGAAGCCGTGGTCGCCCTGGCCCTCTACCCGCCGGCCCTGGGCTTGGCCTATGCCTGGTTCATCGGCCACCAGGCGATGGCGGTTCTGGGATGGGTGTGCGCCGGGCTGGCGGCGGCGACCGTGTTCAGCACCGCCATGATCTATCGCAGCCTGAAGACCATTCCCCAGTGGCGCAGCCCCTGGACACCGCCCGCCTATCTGCTGATGGGGCTGGCCGGCGGCAGCCTGTGGCTGACTGTCCTTGTCCGGGCCTTCGGTTACAGCCCGGCCGATCTGCCGGTCCTCACCGCCGGACTGGTGCTGGCCGCCTGGGCGGTCAAGCTTTTGTATTGGCGCGGTATCGATGGTGGTGACGCCAACTCGGGCCCGGGTGTCGCCACCGGGCTTGACGCGCTGGGCACGGTGCGGGCTTTCGAGGCCCCCCACACCTCGGCCAATTTCCTACTCAAAGAGATGGGCTATCAGATTGCGCGCAAGCACGCCGCCAAGCTGCGGCGCCACGCCCAGTTGCTTGCCTTCCTGGTGCCGCTGGGGCTGATCGCGGTTGGTGCGGCAAGCGGCGGGTTGGGCCTGACTGTTGCCGTGGTGGCGGCGGTTGCCAACCTTGTCGGACTGCTGATCGAACGCTGGCTGTTTTTCGCCGAGGCTCGACACGTGGTCGCCGGCTATTACCGGGCGGTGCCGGCCGAAACCTGACTTCAGATCCGTTCCGAAATCCAGATCGCCAGGCGCGAGCCGGTCTTGACCGCGCCACTGAACAAGGAATAAAGCGGTGCCTCGGCGGCGCCCTCGGCCCGGGCGACGTCGCGGTGATGGATTTCGTCGGCCCGGAACTTTTGCACCACCTCCAACAGGTCCCGCTCGTCCTCGCCCAGCTTCTCTGCCTGACCGGCATAGTGCTCGTCGATCACTTCCTCGACCGCTTCGGTACAGGCCATGGCTGCCTTCGGCCCCAGCAAGGCGCTGGCCGCGCCCAGGGCAAAACCCGCGACATGCCAGACCGGGGTCATCACGGTGGGCCGCACCCGGCGTTCGACGATCAGTTCCTCGAACTTGGCCAGGTGCTCCTGCTCATTGGCCGCCATCGCCTCAATCTGGCGTCGGTTGGGGTGGCGTTTCAGGACCGCGAGTTGGCCCTGGTAGATCCGCACCGCGCCATATTCGCCGGCATGGTCGACCCGCACCATCCGCTCGACCAGCGCCTTCGGTCCGGGATCGCCGGGCAGGCGGTCGTCGCCGGTGCGCTTCGGGCGTGGCTTGTCCATGTCATTCTCCTTCGGCCCGGGTGGACATCAGCGCCCACAGGCTGAACCCGGCCAGGCCCAGCGAGATTATCAGGTTGAAGCCGGCGAGAGAAATCCCGAACAGAGACCAGGGGATTTCGTCACAGCGCACCACCGGCGCCGCGGTCAGGGCTTTCCGCAACTCCTCGACGGTCTGGGCGGTATTGATCTGGTCGCCGCCGCCGCAGCTGGCTAGGCCCGCCCACCAATGCTGTTCGACCCCGACATGGAAACCGGCGATCCCGGCCCCGGCCAGGAAGGCGAGCGCAGACAGGCCGAGCTGGGCCGGACGGGCCCAGTTCTGTCTTGCCAGCACCAGGCCGATCAGGCCGATGGCAATCACCGCGTAGTAGGGCATGCGCTGGTATAGGCACAGCGCACAGGGCTGAATGCCGCCGATATGCTCGGCCCCCAGGGCTCCAACCAAAACACCAAGGCCGGCCAGCAGGACCAACCACGGCGCCTGTCTGTTTGCCAGTTCGATCATGGCCACACAGATAAGCGCTGCCTCGGCAAACAACCAGAAAAAAATGCGCCGCCCCGGGTATCGGGGCGGCGCTGTAGTTTACCAACGGTCGCCTGTTGCGACCGTTGATCGGTCCCTCAGGCGCCGGGCGTGTTTCTCCGAAACACCTGGCTCCCGGCGCATAAGCGCCGACGCGCAGTCGCGCTTGCCAGGGAGTGATGATTGGAATTCATCACTCCCTGGAGTGGACCGAGCCCTAGAGGCCGGCCGGGATCGCCCCGACCACATAGGGCCGCATCATCTCGTTGTCCTCATGTTCGACGATGTGGCAGTGCCAGACGAAGATCCCGGCCTTGTCGAACCTGGCCTTGACCGTCGTGATCTCCTCGGGGTAGCAGATCACCGTGTCCTTGAAGCCGCTTTCCCAAGGCTCGGTGCCGGCCGGCACCGATGGGCTCGGGTCGCCGTCCAGGTCGGTGCGACCGGTCACCTGGAACTGGACCAGGTGGATGTGGATGGGATGGGCATCGCCGGTATAGTTGTAGATGCGCCATTCCTCGACATCGCCGGGCTGCGGGTTCTCGGTGACCGGACTCATCCACAGCAGCGGCTGGTTGGTATCCGGATCGTTGCCCATCTGGTCGCCCAGCAGGGCTGCCACGGGGTACTCGCCGCTCTCATCCTCGTGCATCACCTCGTTCAGGGTGATGTGGCGGGTGGTGACCGGCGGGCCGACATCGACGATCGGCGGCAGAACCAGTTCCGCCGGGTCGGTCGTGTCGTCGGTTGCGATGCCGGGGGCCAACACGAACTTCATGACCTGACCGGTCGATTCCCAATCCGAGATATCTTCGGTGGAAATCCCGCCGAACGGCGCGTCGGGCCCGTCATTGACCAGATAGACCTCAGATACGTCGGACGGGAACTGGGCGAAGTCGACGATCACGTCGGCCCGCTCAGCCGGCGACATCAGCACCTGGTCGAGTTGGATCGGCGCGGCCAGGAATCCGCCCTCGGCCCCGATCTGCCAGAACTTGCCCTCGGACAGGTTGAAGTCCATATTGTCGCTCCGCGGTGCCGTCGTCATCTTCAAGAGCAGGAACCGCGAATTGCAGCCGTTCAGCAGCCGGAAGCGATAGCGTTTCCGCTGGACGTTCAAAGCCGGCCAGGTGAAGCCGTTGACCAGCATCATGTTGCCGAAGAATTCCGGGTTCCAGATCGGCGAGATCTCGGTCCCGGGATCAGGAATGGTGGCCCCTTTATAGCCGTCGAAGAATTCACGATTGTCCGGATAGAACAGCGAACCATCGACATTGAACGACCGATCCTGGATGGCAAGCGGGATCTCGCCATATTCACCCAGCGGATGATCGCCGACACCAGGCGCCGGGCCGGGCAGTACGGCCTTGTTGCCGGCCGCGTCCAGAACCTCGTCATCGGGCCCGCCGCGGATCAGGTAGAACCCGGCCGGGCCGGCATAGACGTTGACCCGGGTCATGCCCAGCGTGTGGTCGTGATACCACAGCGTCGTGGCCCGCTGGTCGTTCTGGTACTTGAAGGTCGCCGCCCCGGGCTCCCAGTCATTCTCGGGGTTCTTGGCCTTGAAGTAATCGAACCGGGAGCCGTTGATCGCATAGCCCGCCGGAGTCTTGTCCTGGTCCAGGGCCGGCAGATACCAGGCCTCGGGATAGCCGTCATAATCTTCGGACGTGTGCGCCCCGTGGACGTGGACGATCATCGGTACCGGTCCGGTATAGGGGGTCGGATCGGTGCCGCGGGTGTCCCGACCCGCGTTGCCGGCTGGCGGGTTGGCCCAATGCAGGGTCTGGTCGACCGGCAGCAGGTGGGGCAGGTAGTTGCCCTTTTTGTCGACCAGTTCATTGTGCCAGGTGACGCTGGTTTGCTTGTTCCATTCGGACTCGATGGTGAAAGCCGGGTAGAAGAAGGTGCCGCCCGGGTTCAGGCTGTAGTCCAGGTTGACCGCCGGGCCGGTGCCGCGGGCGCCATAGCTCCATACCGTGGTCGGCGGCAGCGGATTGCCGTTCACGTCGTTTGGCGGCAGGATCCGTTGCTGGAATTGCCGCATGGCGATCGTGTATTTGTTTTTCCTCCGTCTGAACCTGCCGGGCATGGCCGGCGGTTTGACCAGGGGAGTCGCATATTTCGGCACGTCAAGTGGTGACAGTGTCCCGCCCGGGATCTGCGCGAGCGCCTTGCCGTCCTTCATCAACACCGGCCCCAGCCAATAGGCGGCGGCGACCGCGGTCGTCCCTTGCATGAAGCCACGCCGGGAAACAGTCAGCGGTCCTTTACGCGGCATACCCTTGGATTTCCGATTTCTTTTCATCGTCTCCTTACCTCCAAACAGCGTTATGTGGGCAAGGGCCGTCCGATCGACACGAAGGGGCCAGGGCCGGTGGAATTCCGGCACGCCTTGCGTCTTGCCGACCGGACCGCACCCCTGTCGGACAGGAGGGAGGTCGGGCGAAAATGGCCAAAATGGTGCTATCGGTTGTGAGAGATTGCCGCGATCGGTGGAAGCGCCACGCGCCGCCCGATCCGCGATCGGGTTTCTCTTTTGTAGCGGTCAGTGGTAGATTTGATACTGGTTGCCCCACTGCGACCCCATCAGTTGCACCATGGGTGACCACGCGTCGGTCCGGGTGGCAGCCCGGGCCGGCGCACTAAGCGTGCAAAACTCAGTACTGGCGCACGCCTTCAGGCTTGGGCGCGACCTACTTTCGCGCCAAAGACTGATACCGTCAGAAGGATTGGAAATCTCAAGCGTGATGCGGCTTGGTTTGACCGTCTATTCTCGCTCACCCGAAAGCCGGGTCGCTGAACCCCGAATTTTTTCAGCGTAGTCGTCCGTGCCCAATCTCTCCCTGCCTAAACGGGTAGATAATACACAAAATGCGTGCGGCAAACATTGATCGAACTCAAGAAAGGTTTTTATTTGAATAATTTCAAAGTCCCTGGCCAAGCCTTTGACCGGGCCAGTATTCGATGGCACGCCCCAATGATTGAAGGTGGCAGTCGAGCGTTGGCCGTTAAGGTATTGTTAATACGCGCTTGTCGAGGATAGGTTTCGGCGACGGGTCGCCGCTGGTGGCAATGAAGGAGAGAACCAGTTGAGCGTGGCCGTGGATTGGCAGGACAATCGTGACCATCGGGTGAGTCCCGTGCGGGCGGCGCCCATCGCGACGGTTTGCCTTTTTTTGGCTGCCTGCGCTACCTCGCAGCCGTCTCAGAAGCCTGTCGATTCGCCAGGTCCGGGAGCTATAGTCCAGGCACCGATTCCGCGCGCCAAGCCAAAGATCCTCAAGGTCCCTCTGCCGCGGGCCAAGCCGGACCCAGCCAGGCGTGTCTTGGCCCTGGGGCAGCCAAAGATCGTGACCCCCAGCCGGCGGCTCTCCTGTGTGCCCTATGCCCGGCGCCATTCCAAGATCCAGGTGCGCGGCGATGCCTGGACCTGGTGGGGTGGTGCCAAGGGTCAGTACCGGCGCGGCCAACGGCCCGAGGTCGGCTCCGTCCTGGTGTTTCGGAAAAAGGGTGGCAGCCGGGGGCATCTGGCGGTGGTGACCGCGGTAATCGGCAAACGCGAGATCCTGGCCAACCATGCCAATTGGCTGAACCGCGGCCGCGTGCACCTGAACACGCCGATCCGCGACGTTTCGCCGAACAATGACTGGTCCGAGGTGCGGGTCTGGTATACGCCCGGCAAGGTGATCGGCAAGTCCCGTTATCCGACCTATGGTTTCATCTACCCGCCGACCAAGACAGCGGCGCGCTGAGGCCATCAAATTGCCGCTTTTTGGGCGGAACTGTGCCCCCGCAGGTCGACACGGCGCGACCGGCACGCTGATTGGAGGAGCCCCCAACATGGCCATCCTGCTTCGCTTACTGACCCTGTTCGCGTTGGCAATCGTGTTCACCTTCGCTGATGTCGCCCCGGCCGACGCCGGTCGCGACAAGAAGAAGTACGAGCACGAATACGAGGATGAAGACGACGACGATGATGAGGACCGCTACAAGAAACGCGGCAAGCGGCGTGGTTACGAGAAGCGCAAGGTCAAGCGAAAGTACAAGGACGGCGACTGCGAGTACGAGTACGAAGAGGAAAACGGCAAGGTCAAAGAGAAATACAAATGCAAGCGCCGCCGCGGCCGGGCCTATGGGCCGCCGCCCTGGGCGCCGGCCCACGGCTATCGCTGGCAGCACCGCGAGCCACGGCGGGCCGACACGGCGGTCGTGGTGACCCCGGAATACCGGCCGCCCTTCGACCTTGATCTCAGCCGTTGCAACCGTGAAACCCTGGGCGCCGTTTTGGGTGGCGCGGCCGGCGGCATCCTGGGCTCGAAGATCGGCAAGGGCGACGGCCGCACCGTGGCGATTATCGGTGGCACGGTGCTGGGGGTCCTGGTCGGCGGGTCGATCGGCCGATCGATGGACGATCTCGACCAGAACTGTGTCGGTCAGGTGTTGGAGCACGCCCCGGACGGCGAGGCGATCACCTGGGATGCGCCGCGCGGCGACACCTCTCATCAAGTGACGCCGACCAGCACCTATCAGGACCAGGCCGGCCGCTATTGCCGTGAATACCAGGCCAATTCGGTGATCGGTGGCCGCCAGCAACAGACCTATGGCACCGCCTGCCGCCAGCCCGACGGGTCCTGGCAATTGATCAACTGAGGCGGCTTTAGACGCTTAAATCTTGCGGGCGATGAAGCGGACCACGGATGCGGTGCCGCGATGGCCGCTGCCTTCGCGGACATCGGTGGTCAGTTCCGCGCGTTCCAGGATCTCGGTGCCGGCGAAATCCCGCTCCAGCGTGTAGGCGGTGTAGAGCATTTCCAGGAAAGGCGGGCCGCCGGTCTTGTAGATGTGCTGATAGGGCGTATAGGCCTCCAGCATCACCAACCCGCCGGGCTTCAACGCCGCCAGCAGGCGGCCATGCACCTGTTCCCGGTCACCGGGGCGGAAATGGGCGAAGATCGAAACGCAGACATCGAACTGGCCGACCGGCCAGTCCCAGGTCGTCAGGTCGGCCTGGATCCGGGTCGTCTCGACGTTCTGCGCGGCGGCCAACGCACCGGCCTTGGCCACCGCCCGCGTCGAGGCGTCAACGGTCGTGACCGACAAGCCCTGTTTGGCCAGCCAGACCCCGTTGCGCCCTTCGCCGTCGGCGATCGACAGGGCCGCCATACCGGGCGTCAGGCGGTGGGCCTGTGCGGCTAGCCAGCGATTGGGTTCGGTGCCGTAGAAATAGTCCTCACCGGCATACTTCTCGTCCCAGAAGGCTCCTGGCGGGGTCGAAATCTGATTGTTCATGCCTGCCACTCCAATCGCATGGGGATTGATATATACGACCGGCGTCGACCTGCAAGCAGATGGTTTGGGGTTTGATTGGGACGGAACAATGCCCGAAAGGCGCCGGGAAAGCGTCTTTCGTCATGCAGATTCAAACAAACGGCAGGTGTTCGGGGTCCAGGTTCAGGAAATCGTCAAGCAGCCGGTTCTTGGAATCGGCGACGCAGTGGTGACGACAGACCACTGCCGGGTCCAGCGCGGCGAGGCGGCTCCGGTTCTCGTCCGAATACCAGAAGTCGCGGAAGCGCCTCTCCTTGATCGAACCCAGCACCCCGCTTTGGGTGTAGGCCTTGTCCTGGCAGGTATAGACGGTCTGGTCGGCGCCGATGACGGTCAGTAGGCGGGCGAACGGACAACGGTGATAGGCCTTGTCGAAGCGCTCCTCCAAATCGTGATAGTGATTGACCACGTGGAATCCCGAGCCATTGACCAGGCCGGCACAGCGGCCGATTTCGGCATGCACGGTGTCGCGGATCGGCCGGTGATAGGCGTTGTTCTCGGTGCCCTCGTTGCTGACGATGCAGGGCGCGATCTTGACATGGTCGACGCCGCAGGATTTCAGACGGGACACCAGCTCGAAGACATGGGAGGCATTGGTCTCGTCGACGATGACGCTGGCCCCCAACACACAAGCCGAACCACGGGCGCTGAACTCGGCCAGGTTGGTCATCACCTTTTCGAACTCGTCCGGCTTGGTTTCCCGATACTTGGCGTAGGACGGGCCGTCCCAGCCGTCGATCGAAACCCTGAGCCAGGTGCCATGGGCGGCGAAGGCGTCGGCCACCTTGCCCCGCAACTGGGCGCCATTGGTCAGGGCCGCCACCTGGATGCCGCCTTCGGCCAGTCGGGTCACGGTTTCCGCGATATAGGGATAGATCAGCGGCTCGCCACCGCCGGAGAAGGTCACCGCCTTGACCCCCATTTCGATCAGATCCTCGCAGATCTCAGCCATCTTCTCCTTCGGGATCCGGTCCCGCTGCACCATGTCCTCGCCCAATGTGACATTGCCGGTGCGGTAGGCGCAGAACCAGCAATTGTGATTGCAGACATTGGTCGGCTTGATGCGGATGTGGACGGGGGCCGAAAGATTGCCTTCGCGCATGGCCTGGATACGGTCGGCATAGGCCAGGGCCTTCAGCGAGGAATAGACGGAGCCAGTGGACATGGGGCGGGATTCTCGAAACTGATCTTGGACCCCAACAGTGTCGGCCGGGAAACCTTCAGAAACCGTTAACCATATGGGCGTTTTGGAGCGGGGGCGGGAGGGAACAGCCGCTTTCGAGTCAGTCTCCGGGGCTACTCGGCGGCGTTGCCCGCCTCGCCGGCGGCCGCATCGGCCGGGATCAGGGCGCGAATGACCTCGCCCAGCCGCTTCATGTTCAACGGTTTGGTCAGGCAGTCGTCCATGCCGGCGGCGATATAGCTGCTGCGGTCCTCTTCGATGGCGTTGGCGGTGACAGCGACGATCGGCATGCGCCCGTTGGCGCCGGGCAGGGCACGAATTTTCTCGGTTGCCTCGGTCCCGTCCATTTCCGGCATGTGCACGTCCATCAGGATCATGTCGTATTGCCGGGCCGCGGCCGCTTCCACCGCCTCGACCCCGTTCTCGGCGGTATCGACCTGGTGGCCCTGGCGTTTCAGCACGGTGACTGCCAGCAGCCGGTTCATCTTGTTGTCGTCGGCGACCAGGAAACGCAGCGACGGCAGGTCGCTGGTGTCGGCACATGGCAGATCGCTGCGTCCGGTCTGGCTGGCCTGTTCCTCGGCCAGGCGGCCGGCGACGATGGCCAGCCGTTCGTAAAGCGCGGTGCGGCGCACCGGCTTGACCAGATAGGCGTCGAAACCGATCTGCTTGGCCTGTTTGATGTCGCCGATGCGGTCGGCCGATGTCGCCATGACCATTTTTGTCGCGGCGATCAACGGGTCGGCCTTGATCCGGCGCCCGACCTCCGAACCGATCACTTCGGGCATGCTTTGGTCGATCAGGGCGATGTCGAAGGGCTGGCCGTCATTGACGGCCTGGCGCAGGCGTTCGATCCCTTCCGGCCCGCTGCTGGCGGCTTCGACCTTGGCGCCGCGCGAGGTCAACTGGTGGCGGAAAATCGTCTGGCTGGTTTGGTTGTCGTCGATGATCAGGATCCGCAGGCCCTCGATATGGTCGCCGCGCTTGGTCTGCCCGATGCGTTCCGGCGGGACCTTTTCCAGCTCGACCGTGAACCAAAAGGTGCTGCCCTCGCCCAACTCGCTCTCGACTCCGATCCTGCCGCCCATCGCCTCAACGATGTGTTTGCAGATCGCCAGGCCCAGCCCGGTGCCGCCGTATCTGCGCGACACCGAAGGGTCGGCCTGGGTGAACCGCTCGAACAGGCGGTCGATGGTCGCCTGGTTGATGCCGATGCCGGTATCCTGGACCGAAAACCGCAATTGCACCCGGTCGTCCAGGTCCATCACCGCCTCGACCTCGACCAGGATGGTGCCCTTTTCGGTGAACTTGACGGCATTGCCGATCAGGTTGAGCAGCAATTGGCGCAAGCGGCCGGGGTCGCCGCGCAATGCCGTCGGCACCTTGTCGTGGACATAGGAGATCATTTCCAGGCCCGAGGCATAGGCCTTGGGCGACAGCAGTTCGACCGTGCTTTCGACCAGGTGGATCAGATCCAGGTCGATGGCCTCGAAGTCGAACCGGCCGGCCTCCAGTTTTGAATAGTCCAGAATGTCGCTGATGATCGTCAACAACGCGTCGGCCGATTCCCGGACGGACACTGCATAGTTTCGCTGATCCGGTTCCAGGTTGGTGTCCAGCAGCAGATCGGTCATGCCGATCACCCCGTTCATCGGGGTCCGGATTTCGTGGCTGATCATCGCCAGGAAGTCGGACTTGGCGCGGTTGGCCGCCTCCGCCGCTTCCTTGGCGCTGAGCAGTTCGCTGGTGCGCTCGGTGACCTGGCCTTCCAGGTTTTCGTTGAGGTCCCTCAACTCGTCATTCGCCTCGGCGATTTCTTCCAGCATGATGGCGTGTTCGATGGCGCCACCCACCACCTGGTTGAACGGCAGGATCAGCTTGGCCTGTTCCTCATGGAAGGGGCAGGGTGCGCCGCCGTTCTCGTCCTCGCGGCGATTGATCAGCTCGACGACGCCAACCACCTTGTTCTGGAAGGTCCGCAGGGCGAAGGCCATGATCGAGATGCTGCGGTAATTGGTCAGGTAGTCGATCTCGGAGCCGCGCTTGAAGCTGTAGTCCGGGAGGTTGGCATAAGCGTCGTCGATCCGCATGGTCTCGCCGGTCAGGGCGACATGGCCGGCCAGCGAGCTGTCGTCGACCGGCACCACCATCGCATCGGGGCTGACCGGGACCGCGTCGTTCTGCATGCTGACCGGTTCCAGCCAGCGGAAGTCGTCCTCGTCGCGCACCAGGTAGATGATCCCGGCCTCGGCCCGGGTCAGCAGGCGGCTCTTCAGCAGCACCTTGTCGAGCAGATCGCGCACCGACTGGTCGGGCTGCTGCTCGATAAACTCCATGAATTCGATGACCAGGCTCATGGCCGGCTGATCCCCCGCGCGGCGAATACCTATCCCGATCCGGCCCAGTATGGCTGGACCGGCGGCTTCAATAAACACCCAAACGCCTAAGAAAGACTGAAAATCGCCGCCGCAAGGGGGTGATGTCAGGCCGGACGGGTTCGCTCAACGACCTGATCGCAAAGGGTTTTGTTCGCCATCCGCCGGATCAGTCTTCCCGCTCTTCCAAACGGGCCGCGGCCTGGTGCTCGGTCTCGATCAGCCGGCGCTTGCGGTCGATGCCCCAGCGATAGCCGCCCAGGTGCCCATCCCGGCGCTTGACCCGGTGGCAGGGGATGGCCAGGGACACCGGATTTGTAGCACAGGCCCGGGCGACGGCGCGCACCGCGGCCGGCCGGCCGATGGCGGCAGCGACCTGGCTGTAGGTGCGGGTTTCGCCCTGCGGGATGGTCCTCAGTTCCTGCCAGACCCGGTACTGGAAGGCGGTACCGCGCACGTCCAGCGGCAGGTCGAGATGGGGCAGCGACCCGGCGACATAGTCCAGGGTGGCGGCAAGCGCCGCGGCCAGGAACTCGTCGTCACGGTGGATCGCCGCGGCCGGGAACTCATCGCGTAGCGCCTCGACCAGCGGTTCGGTTGCGTCGCCCAGGCAGAGGAAGCAGATGCCGCTGGTCGTGCCGGCGACCAGCACCAGCCCCAGCGGGCTGTCGCCGATCGCGTAGGCGATATCGGCGCCGCGCCCGCCCCTGGCATAGGTGGCCGGCGTCATGCCCAACTGGGTCGGGGCGCGTTCGTAAAGGCGGCTGGCGGCGCCATAGCCGGCGTCATAGAGCGCCGTGGTCACCGAATCGCCGGCCTTCAGGCGGGACTTTAACTTGTCGACCCGGATGGCGTCGGCATAATCGCGCGGCGAGATCCCCAAATAGCGTTTGAAGGTGCGCTGCAGGTGCCATTGACTCATGCCCGCCTGGTCGGCCAGTTCGGCCAAGGTCGGCGGCCCGTCCTCGCCGCGCTCGGCACGGGCCTCCAGATAGCGGCAGATGCCACGCACCGCCTGGAGCTTGGGGTCGCTGACTTCGGCGTTTTGTGGCCGGCAGCGCTTGCAGGCCCGGAAACCGGCCTGTTCCGCGGCTTCCGGCAGGTCGAAAAAGCGGACGTTGGCGGGCTTCGGCCGCTTTGAGGCGCAGGACGGGCGACAGTAGATTCCGGTGGTTGTCACCGCGTAAACAAACGCCCCGTCGGCGCCCGCGTCGCGGCTTGCCACCGCCTGCCATTTGGTCTCGTGATACATGGGTCCGCTCCGTCGTTTCACCATTGCCGCGACCCTATCCGATGGATTTCTCGCCCGCTATCCGATGCGTGCGCGCTAATTCGTCATGGGTTTTCGTCCGGTTCCAACATATCGCGCAGCACGCCCTTGACCACTTTGCCGTTGGGATTCCGGGGCAGGGGCTGATCGAGGATTGTGAAAAACTCCGGCACCTTGTAGTCGGAGAGGCGTTGGGCGCAAAACCCGCGCACATCGTCCAGATCGATGCCGTCCGGTCGGGCGACCAGAAAACAATGAACCTTTTCGCCCAGCACCGGGTCGGGGCGGGCAATCACAGCCGCCTCGACTACATCGCCGTGGTGCATGAGGACGTTTTCCACTTCGGCCGAATAGATCTTGTAGCCGCCCCGGTTGATCATGTCCTTCTTGCGATCGAAGATCCGCACGTAGCCGTCGGTGTCGATCGATCCGACGTCGCCGGATCGCCAGAAACCGCCGGTGAAATTGTCGCGGTTGGCGGCCTGGTTGTTCCAATAGCCCGGCACCACCATCGGGCCGGCGATCCACAATTCGCCGGCTTCACCCGGGGCGACCGGGTTGCCGTCTTCACCGACCACCCGGATCTCGCCACATCGCACCACCCGGCCGATGCTGTCTGGATGGTCGGCGATCGCGCCCAACGGCATGATGGTGGCCGGCGAGGTGGTCTCGGTGGCGCCATAGGCGTTGATCAGCACCAGATTGGGCAGCCGCCGGGCCAGTTCGGCGATGGTGGCAGCCGGCATGGGCGCGCCGCCGAAGGCGCCGATCTCCCATTCGGTCAGGTCGTGCCGGTCAAAGGTCGGATCCATCAGGCAGAGATTGTACATCGCCGGTACCAGAATGGTCTGGGTGCAGCGTTCCGCGGCGGCAAGTTCCAGGAAAGCGCCTGCCTTGAACTCCGGCAAAAAAATGGTGCAGCCACCGGCCAACAGGAACGTGGCAAGCTGGGCGACCAGGCCGGTGACGTGGCTGGCCGGCACCGCCAGGATGGCGCGCTCCTCGCCGGCGTGGAAGGCCATGGCATCGTGGAAATGCAGCACCGAATGGATGACCCCCAAATGGGTCAGAACCGCACCCTTGGGCGTCCCCGTGGTGCCCGAGGTGTAGAGGATACAGAACGGGTCCTCGTCGGCGATCACGACCGCCGGCGGCGGCGGGCCGGCGTCCAACAAGGCCTCGAACGGTTCGGCGCCCGGCGCGCTACCGCCGCAGGTAACGCGGCGCCTCAAAAGCGGGAGATCGGTCGGGATCTGGTCGGCACCGTCCGCCTCGTGGACCAGTGCCGCGGCACCGCACTGGGTCAGCGCGAAGCGGTTCTCCGGCAGCCGCATGCGTGGGTTCATCGGCACCGAGATCGCACCCAACCGGGCACAGGCCAGCACCGTGTAAGCGAATTCCAGCCGATTGCCGAGCGAGACCGCCACCCGGTCGCCCTGGCTGATCCCGCGGGCCGCCAATTGGCCTGCAACGCGCTCGACAATGGCGTCCAGCTCCCGATAGCGGATCCGCTCGCGGCCGGCGACCAGTGCCTCGCCATCGGGGCAGGCGGATGCGACCTGGCGGAACCCGGCGTCGAAGTGCGGCGGTCGGTCGGCATAGCAGCGCATGGTACGGCCGTCATAATGGACTTCGTCCCGGGTCGCCCAGTCCTGCGCCAACAACCAGTCCAAGTCGGCCTCCATTTCGATGGTTTGGGCGACAACAGTACGGGTGCGCTGGGGTTGCGGCAAGCGCCTGGACAGAACCACGACAGGCGGA
The DNA here is from genome assembly GCA_964344385.1 of uncultured Sneathiellales bacterium. GTDB lineage: Bacteria > Pseudomonadota > Alphaproteobacteria > CAYFNG01 > CAYFNG01 > CAYFNG01. Next base: position 204,687 of record CAYFNG010000001.1, on the reverse strand, counting down.
GAAAATGGGACCGCGAATCTGGAATTAGGGAGAGAGGCGATGATCGTTGCGGTGGTGCGGTTTCCATTGCCGGCCGGGACCAGCCTGGCCGATGCCAAGGCGCTGTACGAGGGCAGCGCGCCGAAATACCAGGGGCTGCCGGGCCTGGTGCGCAAGCATTATCTGTTCGCCGAAGGCACCGGCGGCGGCGTCTATCTGTGGGAGAGCCGCGAGGCGGCCGATGCGGTCTACAATGCCGACTGGCGGGCGATGATCAAGGACCGCTATGGAGCCGAGCCCGACATCGCCTATTACGACACACCGGTCACGGTGGAAAACACCTAGGTACCTGTCCCGCTCCCCCGCCCAACCACCCACTGCCAGGGTACCCTATGGGTGGTTGGGCGGGGGAGCGGGACGGAACAGCCGCTTTCTAGTCGGACTAAAAAGATTAAAGCCCCATCTGGTTGACCGCCAGGTCGCGCATGATCTCTTCCGACCCGCCGCCGATCGCCATCACCTTGACCTCGCGGTAGATGCGCTCGACCGGGTTGCCGCGCAAATAACCGGCACCGCCGAAGATCTGCATCGCTTCCGAAGCGCAGAACTCCAGGTTCTTGGTGGCAAAAACCTTGGCCTTGGCGATTTCGGCAACCGGCATCTCGCCTTCGTTGATCTGCCAGCACAGGGCATTGAGCAGGGCTTCCAGGGCATCGATCCGCATCGACATGTCGGCGATCTTGTGGCGGATGACCTGGTGACGGATCAGCTTCTTGCCAAAGGTTTCGCGCTCCTGGGCCCAGGCGATCGACTGGTCCAGGCAGACCTTCATGGCGCCCAGCGAACCGGCGATCAGCCCGATGCGCTCCAGATTGAAATTCTCCATGATGGCGATGAAGCCGGCATTCTCCGCGCCCATCATGTTCTCGGCCGGTACCCGGCAGTCGTCGAAATACAGCGTCGCCTGATCGGAGCACCACCAGCCCATTTTCCGGTCGATGGCGGTGCGGCTGAAGCCCGGCATGTCCAGGTCGACGAAAAAGAGCGAAATGCCGGCTGGTCCGGGGCCGCCAGTGCGGGCCCCGACCACAAAATAGTCGGCTTTCATGCCGCCGGTGATGAAGGTCTTGGCACCGTTGAGCACGAAGTGGTTGCCGTCGCGCCGGGCAGTGGTTCGTAGGTTCGCCACGTCGGACCCGCCGCTGGGTTCGGTGATGCACAGCGACGATCCCTTGCGTCCCGAGACGATATCCGGCAGGGCCCTGGCCTTGATCTCTGGCGAGGCCAGGCGTTGGATCGGTTCGATCGAGATCATCCGGCCGTTCAGGGCCGCGCCGACCCCGCCGGCGCCGCATTTGGCCAGCTCCTCGCTATAGGCGGCGCGCATGAAGCAATCGTCAAAGCCCAAGCCGCCATATTCCTCGTCGATGGCGAAGCCCCAGACGCCCAACGCCCCGATCTTTTCATGCAGGTCCCAGGGGATCTCGCCCGCTTCGTCCCATTCATCGGCATAGGGGGTGATCTCGGCCGCGACGAACGCTGCCAGGGTCTCCCGGAACGCGCGCCGTTCCTCGGTTTCGAACGGGTTCTGCATGGCCTCTTCTCCCTCTGTGCAACGCGGCGCAGGATACAGGTGTCGATCGGGAAAAGTCGATGGTCAGCCTAATTGGGTGCCGACCGCCAGGACCATGAACTCACAGAACGCGGTCGCGGCCTCGGTGCGTTCGGTCTCGCGGCTCCAGGCCAGGCCGACATCCATGGTCGGCACCGCATCGGCCACCGCCTTGACCTCGACCCGTTTGCCTTCCAGCGACCAGGGCCGGTAGACCATGTCCGAGAGGATGGTGATGCCGGTCCCGTTGGAGACCATCGATCGAATGGCCTCCACCGATGAGGTGCGGAATATGGTGTTGGGGCGATAGGGGGTGCGGTTCCAATAGCGCTGGGCGGTGTTGCTGGCCTCGTCGACGGTGAGCATAACATAGGGCTCGCCGGCGACATCCTGCAGCGATACCGATTTCTTTGCCAGGAAGGGGTGGTCGCTTCCCAGCCATAAGCGCCGCCGCGACCGGATCAGGGTCTCGTAGGCGATGTCTTCCTGGTTCAACAGGTTCGACGTCAGCATGACCGCGACGTCGTAGCGGTCCGAGATCAGCCCCTCTTCGATATCGGCCCGATCGGCCTCGACCAGCTTGATTTCGATATTGGGGAAGCTCTGGTTGAAGCGGGCCAGATAGGGGGGCAGGAAATAGCCGGCGACGGTGAAGGACACCGGTACGCGCAAGGTTCCGCTGATCGCCTCATGCGCTTTGGATGGGATCCGGGTCGCCTCTTCGACCGCCGCCATGACGTTGCGGGCCCGCTGCAGAAACTGATGGCCCTCATAGGTCAGGCTGACGCCTTGGGCGTGGCGTTCGAACAGATCCGTGTCCAGCAGGTCTTCCAGCCCCTTGATCGCGGTGGTAATCGCCGACTGCGACACGTGTAGGTCGATCGCCGCCTGGGAGATCTGGCCGGTCTCGGCGGCGGCCAGGAAGTAACGAATTTGGCGCAAGGTAAAAGACATAAAAAAAATTGATATATGTCTTTCAATTTTTCGTCAACATCGGATGCAAGGCGAACCACCGAACCGTTGAAATCACCCTATCTCGGCTGCTTCCGCGTGTGGACCGGTCCTCGTGTCATTTCAATTTCTGTCCGTTAATAGCCGAATATTGCTGGATTTTCTAAGTCTTCGAACCTCTCGGAATCGGGTTCGCGGGGATGAACAAATTAAAAACCGTATTATCTGAAAAGCAGATAATGATATACTATTTATAGTATTTTACAATCCAATGTCCTGGTTCCTAGGCTGTGCCGACGCCTCGGGGAAAGCCCCCTGGCCGTGATTAGGGGATGTCGGCATCGGCCAACGGGCGGCCTCCCGGCACCGCAACAATGGGAGACACGGGATGTATTTCAAAACCTTCAAAGCAACCGCTCTCGCGGTCGCGACGACGGCGGCGTTTTCGATGGCTCCTGCCGTCGCCGGGGATTGGTTCCCCTACACGGTGGAAGTCTGGAACCCGCCGTTCGACATGAAGAGTCCGCGCTCGTCGATGGACTACAAGCCGTTGGCCAAGGCCAGCAAGGCCTGGGATATCTGCGTATCCTTCCCGCACATGAAGGACGCCTATTGGATGGCGGTCGATTACGGCGTGGTCGCCGAATCGCAGCGCCAGGGCATCAAGATGCAGCTGGTCGAGGCCGGCGGCTATACCAACCTCAACACCCAGATTTCGCAGATCGAGGACTGTGTCGCGCGCGGCGCCAATGCCGTGGTGATCGGCGCCATCTCGTTCGATGGCCTCAACAACCTGGTCAAGGAAGTCAAGGGCAAGGGCGTGCCGGTGATCGACGTCATTAACGGCATGTCGTCCAAGGACCTGACCGCCAAGTCGCTGGTTTCGTTCGGCGAGATGGGCTTCAAGGCCGGTGAATACATCGCCAAGAAGCATCCGGCCGGCGGCAAGAAAGTCAAGGTCGCCTGGTTCCCCGGACCTCCGGGTGCGGGCTGGGTCGAGGCCGGCAACGCCGGCTTCCAGGACGGTGTCAAGGGCAGCGCCATCGAGGTCGTCGAGACCAAGTACGGCGACACCGGCAAGGAAGTGCAGTTGAAGCTGGTCGAGGACACACTCGAAGCCCATCCGGACATCGAATATGTGGTCGGCACCGCGGTGACCGCCGAGGCCGCGGTCGGCCTGCTCCGGTCGCGGGGCCTGTTGGATAAGATCAAGATCATGTCCTACTACTTCACGCCGGGCGTGTTCCGCGGCATCAAGCGGGGGCAGATCCTCGCCGCACCGACTGATTCGGCCGTGATCCAGGGCCGCGTCGCCATCGACCAGGCGGTTCGGGCGCTGGAAGGCAAGGACTTCTCCCAGCATGTCGGACCCAAGCTCTATGTGATCGACAGCAAGAACATCGACAGCTTCGATCGCGACGGCTCGCTGGCGCCGGATTCCTTCAAGCCGACCTTCACCGTCAATTAAGGCGTTGGTGCGGGAGGGGATCCGATGACTACAGGGGCAACCACATCGGTAGGGGCGTCGGCGGCCGAAACCGCGTCGGCCGACGCCCCCCTCCTGCAACTGACCGGTATCAGCAAGCGTTTCCCCGGCGTGCTGGCGCTCTCCAACGTCGATTTCGACCTCAAGGGCGGCGAGGTCCACGTCCTGTTCGGCGAAAACGGTGCCGGCAAGTCGACCCTGATCTCGCTGATCGCCGGGGTCCACCGCGCCAGCGCGGGTGAATTGTTCTTCAAGGGACAGGAGGTCGACCTCGACTCCGTCCACCACGCCAGGGCGCTGGGCATCAGCGCCGTTTTCCAGGAATTTTCCTTGGTCGGACAGCTGACCGTCGAACAGAACCTGTTCCTCGGCGCCGAGATGCGCAAGGGCTGGTTCCTCGACCGCCGCGCCCTGCACCGCGAAGCCGAACGCATCCTGAAAGACCTCGGCTTCCCCCTGCGCGCCGGCCAGCGGGTCGACCATCTGTCGCGGGCCGAACAGCAAATGGTGGAGATCGCCAAGGCGTTCCGCTCAGACCTCTCGGTCCTGATCCTCGACGAACCGACCGCATCGCTGACCGAGCGCGAGACCGAACGCCTGTTCCAACTGATCGAGCAGGCCAAGGCGCGCGGCGTCGGGATCATCTACATCACCCACCGCATGGCCGAGATCCGCCGCATCGGCGATCGCATCACGGTGCTGCGGGACGGCCGCTACATCGACACGGTCGACGCTAAATCGACCCCTGAGGACGAGTTGGTGCGGCTGATGACCGGCCGGGTCATCGACCAGATCTTCCCCCAAATCGCCTATCAGCCGGCCGATGAAATGCTGCGGGTCGACCGCCTGACCACCGATGACGGCCGGGTCAGGGACGTGTCCATGACCGTGCGCCGGGGCGAGATCGTCGGCGTCGCCGGCCTGGTCGGCTCCGGCAAGTCGCGCCTGTTGCGGGCCTGTTTTGGCCTTGCCAAGCCGGTGGCCGGCACGGTCACCTTCGACGGCGAAGACGTCACCGGCTGCAAGGTCAGCGAAATGCTGAACCGGGGGTTTTTCTACAACCCGCCTGACCGCCGGGCCGAGGGGCTGGTGATGATCCGCAATTGCCGCGAAAACATCTCGCTGGCGTCGCTGAGCCTCGACCGCTTGCAGGCGGCCGGATTCCTCAAGCTCGGCGAAGAGAAGCGAATGGCCCGCGGCTTGGCCGAGATGCTTCAGTTGCAGCCGATGCGGATCGAGCGCGAGGTCGATCATTTCTCGGGCGGCAACCAGCAAAAGGTGCTGCTGGCCAAGTGCCTGACCCGCGACGTCAAGCTCTACGTCTTCGACGAACCGACCGTCGGTGTCGATGTCGGCACCAGGGTCGAAATCTACAAATTCATCGCCAAGCTGTGCGAGGAGGGGGCGGCCGTGGTCCTGATCTCGTCGGACCTGCCGGAAATCCTGCACCTGACCAACCGGGTCTACGTCATGTACCGCGGGCAGTTGCAAGCCGAACTCAGCGGCGAAGCGATCAACCAGGAAACCGTGCTTCGGCATTTCTTCGAACGTGAGGCGGCTTGAGATGAATCAGACAACCCAAGACGCATCCATTTCCGAGGGCGGCGCCGCGACCGGCGCGGGCCGCGGGTTCACCGCCATCCGCCTTCTGAAGCTGGCTTTTGTCCGCCTCGGCGTATTGCCGTTCCTGCTGCTGATCGCCGTGGTCGTCTTCGCCTCGATGTCCGACAATTTCCTGTCCGGGCGCAATCTTCTGAACGTGGTGCGGCAATCCTCCTACCTGACCCTGGTCGCGGTCGGGCAGATGTTCGCCCTGCTGACCGGCGGCTTCGACCTGTCGGTCGGGACCATCATCGCGGTCACTTCGGTGGTCGGCGCGACGGCGATGGCGGCCGCGTCCGGCGCGATGCCGGACATGGTCTGGCTCGCGATCCTGCTGGGGGTTTTGGCTGGCGTCGGGGCCGGCACCGCGATCGGCGCGGTCAACGGCATCGGCGTTTCGGTGTTTGGCGTGTCGCCGTTCATGATGACCCTGGGCATGGCCTCGGTCGGGTTCGGCATCGCGCTGTACATGACCGGCGGAACTCCGGTTTACGGTATGCCGATGGTGTTCGCCGACACCTTCGGGTTCGGCAACCTGTTCGGTATTCCGGCACCGGTGTTCGTCGCGGTGATCCTGATCCTGGCCCTCTATGTGCTGGTCAATCTGACCCGGCTGGGGCGCTACTTCTACGCGGTCGGCGGCAATCTCAAAGCGGCCGTGCTGTCCGGCATCAACGCCAAGCTGACCCTGTTCCTGGCCTATGTGCTGTGCGGCGGGGTGGCCGCGGTGTCCGGCATGTTGCTGACCGCACGGCTGGATACCGGCGAAGCCAATATCGGGGCCGCGATGCCGCTGGAATCGATTGCCGCCTGTGTCATCGCCGGGGTCAGCCTGCGCGGCGGTGTGGGGCGGCTGGAAAACGTCGTGCTGGGGGCGCTGTTCATCGGCCTGGTGCAGAACGGCATGAACCTGGCGCGCATCGAATCCTATCTGCAGACCGTCGTTATCGGCGTGCTGCTGATCATCGCGGTGGTCGCCGACCAGGCGCGTCTCAGAATCATGGCAAACATCCAGGACTGAGGGTCTGGACGGTCAGCGAACAGGGCGGGAAAGGACAGGTTGGACCATGAGCGTCGGAATCAATTGCGACATGGGTGAGAGTTTCGGGCTCTACAAAATGGGCGATGACGCGGCGATTATGCCGTCGATCACGGAAGCCAATGTCGCGTGCGGCTTTCACGGGTCCGACCCCAATCACATGCGGGCCACGGTCGCGCTCGCCAAGCAACACGGGGTCAAGGTCGGGGCTCATTTCTCGCTGCCCGACCTGGCCGGTTTCGGGCGCCGGGAAATGAAGATCGACCGCGAGGAGATGGCAAACATCATCACCTATCAGGTCGGTGCCCTGAAGGGGTTCCTGGAAATGGCCGGCATGACCCTCAACCATTTGAAGCCGCACGGTTCGCTGTACGGCATGGCGGCGCGGCTCGAACACATCGCCCATGCGGTGGCCGATGTCGGCGCCCATTACCGGGTGCCGGTGTTCGGCCTGGCCGGCACCCTGCACGAGGAGATCTACACCGCCCGCGGCCTGGAGTTCCGTGCCGAATTCTATGCCGACCTGGATTATGACGACGCCGGCGGCCTGATCATCACCCGTGAACACCACGCGGTCGAACCCGAAACGGCCGCCAGCCGTTGCCTGACCGCGGTGACCCAGGGGCGCACCAGCAGCATCAACGGTAAGGAGTTGACGGTGCGGGCCGAGAGTATTTGCATTCATTCCGATACACCCAATGCCGTCGAGGTCGCGACCACAGTGCGGGCCGCCCTCGAACCCTTCGTCGCCGGCGGGGCGGCTGCCGCCCCGTCGGAAGCCACGACAACCGCCTAACGCCAACAGTGAGGAACTGACATGTCGACCAAGCAAATCCTGTCGCCGCTGCCGGGGGTGTTCTACCGCAAGCCGTCGCCGGACGACCCGCCCTATAAATCGGACGGCGAAACGGTCGCCGAGGGCGATGTCATCGGGCTGGTCGAAGTGATGAAATCCTTCCACGAGGTCAAGGCCGACTGTGCCGGTACCATCAGCGCCTTCCTGCTGGAGAACGAGGACGCGGTGATGGCCGGCCAACCGATCGCCGAGGTCGAGGTCTAGCCGCACGCCGGTTTCGCCCGGGAACAGGGGACGCACCGATGCCGATTGCCAAGCTCTTGATCGCCAATCGCGGCGAAATCGCGGTCCGGATCATCCGCGCCGCCCGCGAATTGGGGATTGCCACGGTTCAGATCTACAGCGATGCCGATGCCGAATCGCTGGCCGTCAGAATGGCCGACGAAGCGGTCAATGTCGGACCGGCCCAAGCGGCAAAGTCCTATCTGGATGCCGATGCCATCCTGGCGGCGGCCCGCGAAACGGGGGCCGATGCGGTCCATCCCGGTTACGGATTCTTTGCCGAGAACCCGGGATTCGCTGATGCCGTGGCGGCGGCCGGGATGACCTTTGTCGGGCCCAGTGGCGATACCATCCGCCTGATGGGTGACAAGGTGGCGGCCCGCCAGGCCGCGGCCGCGGCCGGTGTGCCGACCGTGCCGGGCAGCGCCGGGCGGATCGACGGCATGGATGAAGCCCGCGCCGTGGTTGCCGAGACCGGATTCCCGGTGATGATCAAGGCGGCGGCCGGTGGCGGCGGCCGTGGCATAAGGGTGGTTGGCGACTTGGATGCCTTTGAACACCAGGCGCCGCAGGCCAGTGCCGAGGCCAAGGCCGCGTTCGGCGATGGCGGCCTGTACATCGAAAAACTGATCGACCATGCCCGCCATATCGAGGTCCAGGTGCTGGGCGATGGTGAGCGGGCGATCCACTGCTTCGAGCGGGAGTGCTCGCTGCAACGGCGCCGGCAGAAAGTCTGGGAGGAGGCGCCATCGATTGCCCTGAGCGGCGAGGTGCGCGAGAAGCTGTGCCAGGCGGCGGTGTCGCTGACCGAGTCGGTGAACTACAAGGGCGCCGGCACGGTCGAATTCCTGTACGACGACCGCGACCACAATTTCTACTTCATCGAGATGAACACCCGCATTCAGGTCGAGCACCCGGTGACCGAACTGGTCACCGGAATCGATCTGGTGCGCGAGATGATCCGTATCGCCGGCGGCGAGAAGCTGCGCTTCCAGCAGAGCGATATCGGCATCCGCGGCCATGCCATCGAGGTCCGGGTCAATGCCGAGGACCCGTCCCAGAACTTCATGCCGTTCCCCGGCGTGGTCGGCGATTTGGTGGTTCCGGGCGGTCCGGGGGTGCGGTTCGATTCCATGCTGTATGCCGGCTATGCGATCCCGCCGTTTTACGACTCGCTGTTGGGCAAGCTGCTGGTCTGGGACGACAGTCGCGACGGCAGTCTGGAGCGGCTCAACCGGGCCCTGGACGAATTGAAGGTGGGCGGCGTCAAGACCACGGTGCCGCTGTTCCGCGCGCTGGCCGCGGACGCCGATGTCAGGGCGGCGAAGTTCGATACCGGCTGGCTGGAGCAGTGGCTGGAACACAATGGTTCACGTTTAGCAGAATAAGGAAGGTGGCCGATGACCATGCGTTACACATTTGGTGGCGATGAGCACATCTTCGTCGAGGTCAACGAGGAGATGTCGCTGGAAGCCTTTTTCCTGGCACTGTCGATGACCAATGCGGTGCGGGACAGTGCCATCGACGGGGTAACCGAGATTTGTCCCGCCAACGCCTCGTTCCAGATCAAGTTCGACCCCGACCGGATCGCGCCCAACGATTTGCTGGCCGAGTTGAAGAAGATCGAGGACACGGCCGAACATGCCGAGCCCAGGATCGAGACCCGGATCATCGAGGTGCCGGTCTATTACCAGGACCCCTGGACCCACGAGACATTGATGCGGTTCCGGGAACGCCACCAGGATCCCAACGGGTCCGACCTGGATTACGCCGCGCGCATCAACGGCTTCGGCTCCATCGACGAATTCATCGCGGCCCATTCAGGCTCGCCCTGGTTCGTCTCGATGGTCGGATTCGTGGCCGGACTGCCCTTCATGTACCAGATGGTCGACCGGCCGCGGCAGATCGAGGTGCCGAAATATCTGAGGCCCCGAACCGATACGCCGAAGCTGACGGTCGGTTATGGCGGTTGTTTCTCCTGCATCTATTCGGTGCGCGGCGCCGGCGGCTACCAGATGTTCGGCATCACCCCGATGCCGATCTACGATCCCGAACAGGCGATCAGCTATTTGCAGGACTTCATGGTCTTCTTCAAACCCGGCGACATCGTCAAGTTCAAGCCGATCGACCGGGAAACCTATGACCGCAACGTGGCCGAGGTCGAAGCCGGCACCTTCCGCCCGCTCGTGCGGCCGGTGACCTTCGACCTCGACGCCTTTAACCGTGACATCGACGGCTACAACCATCAGCTCGAGGAGGTTCTCCATGGCAATTAGGGTCACATCGCCAGGCCTGGCGACCAGCGTTCAGGACCTCGGACGTCCGGGCTATTACCATCTCGGGATCCCGATCTCCGGCGCCATGGACCGCTATGCGCTGAGAGCCGCCAATATACTGGTCGGCAATGACGAAGGCGCGGCTGCCCTGGAAGCCGTCTTCATGGGCCCGGAAATCGAATTCACCGCCGACGCGGTGGTCGCGGTCACCGGCGCCGAATTGCCGCCCAAACTGGACGGCGAGGAGCAGGAGACCTGGTGTTCCTTCCCGGTCACAGCGGGGCAGATTCTGACTTTCGGTCATCTGGTCGCCGGCGCCCGCGCCTATATCGCGATTTCCGGCGGCATCGACGTGCCGGTAATGCTGGGCAGCCGATCGACCTATACCCTGGGCGCGTTGGGCGGCCATCATGGACGGTCATTGGTGGCCGGTGACGAATTGGGTGTCGGTGCCGCGGGGCCTTCGACCGCGGGCCGGACGACGCCGGTGGATTTGCGCCGCGGACCCGGCAACCCGGCCGAACTTCGGGCGCTGCCCGGACTGTACTGGCACCGCATCACCGCCGAATCGGGCAAGCACTTCTTCACCGATACCTGGAAGGTGGCGCCCGAAGCCGATCGTATCGGCTATCGCTTCCGGGGCGGCCAGGCGCTGGACTTCGTCGATCGCGAACCGCCGTTCGGGGCCGGTTCCGATCCCTCGAACATCGTCGATGCCTGCTACCCGTACGGTTCTATCCAGGTGCCCGGCGGCACCGAGCCGATCGTCCTGCACCGCGACGCGGTGTCGGGTGGCGGCTACTTCATGCTGGGGACCGTGATCTCGGCCGACATGGACCTGATCGGCCAGTTGCAGCCCAACACGCCGACCCGTTTCGTCGAGGTCGACATGGACGGCGCCCTGGCAGCCCGCCATGACCGGGCTGGAATGCTGGACCGGCTGCGGGCCAGCTTCGCTTAAGTCCCCGATCGTTTCGTACACGGATCATGAAACCGACACGTGACGTCACGGTTTGGGTACCGCCGGGTCGGTGGCCTGGCAAAGTCGCGTTGCGTTGACCTCCTTGACTTCGCCTTGACGGGCCGCCCTGGCGGCGGCCCGTCCCTTTCTTTCCAGGGAAACCGGGGACAGCTATGACAACCAATGCCGAACTCCTGACACGCCGTGAAAAGGCGGTCCCCCGGGGCGTCGCCTCGGCGGCGCCGATCTTTGCCGCCCGCGCCCGCAACGCCGAGGTCTGGGATGTGGAAGGCACGCGCTTCATCGACTTTGCCGGTGGTATCGCGGTGGTCAATACCGGCCACGTCCATCCCAAGGTGACGGCGGCGGTGAAGGCCCAGATCGACCGCTTCAGCCATACCGCGTTCCAGGTATTGCCCTACGAAACCTATGTCTCGCTGGCCGAGCGGCTGAACCATCTGGCGCCGATCGCGGATGCCAAGACGATCCTGATGACCACCGGCGCCGAGGCGGTAGAAAACGCCGTCAAGATCGCCCGCCACCATACCGGCCGTCCCGCCGTGGTGGCCTTCACCGGCGCCTTTCACGGCCGCTCGCTGTTGACCATGGGGCTGACCGGCAAGGTGGTGCCCTATAAGTCCGGCTTCGGGCCGTTCCCGGCCGAGATCTACCATGCACCGTTCCCCATTCCCCACCACGGGGTCAGCGAGGAGGATGCGGTGGCGGCGCTGGACCGCTTGTTCAAGGGTGATGTTGAGCCGGGCCGGGTCGCCGCGATCATCATCGAGCCGGTCCAGGGCGAGGGCGGATTCTACGTCGCGCCGAACAGTTTCATGCGGTATCTGCGCGAAGTCTGCGACCGTCACGGTATCCTGATGATCTGCGACGAGGTGCAGACCGGCTTCGCCCGCACCGGGCGGACTTTCGCCACCGAACACTACGGGATCGAGCCCGACATGATCACCGTCGCCAAAGCGCTGGCCGGCGGTTTTCCGCTGTCCGGCGTGATCGGCAAAACAGCGGTCATGGACAGCCCCGCGCCGGGCGGGCTGGGCGGCACCTATGGCGGCAGCCCATTGGGTTGCGCCGCGGCCCATGCGGTGCTCGACGTGATCGCCGATGAAGACCTGAACCGGCGCGCCGCCTCGATGGGCGGGCTGATGATCGACCGGTTGACGGCGATGCGGGAGCGCAACGACACCGCCCCGATTGGTGATATCCGTGGCCTCGGTGCCATGGTGGCGTTCGAACTGGTCAAGGAGAGGGGAGGCCACGAGCCCGACCCGGACGCCACCAAGCAACTGACCCAGATCGCATTGAAAAAGGGCCTGGTGCTGCTGTCCTGCGGCATCTTCGGCAACACCATCCGCCTGCTGGCTCCGATCACCGTCGACGATAGCATCCTGGCAGAGGGGTTGGACCTGCTGCAGGACTCGCTGGTTGAACTGGCTTCCGCTTGAAGCCCTTGCGAGGGGTAATGCCGGCACCTGGCGTGCCGCTTGGTTGCCGACGAACCCAGGAGTTGCAGTTCGGATGGATAAAGGACGGATCATGATCTAACATTCCCTATTGTGCTGGCCACACGTGGCCGGCACTGCCTGTTCCATGGCCAACAAAGGGGATGTTTTGGCGCAGGATCCGCACCGGGTGAAGAGGGATGCGGCCGACCGTCTGGAAACGGCGATCGGGCGTGAGGTCCATGCGTTCCGCAAGCGCCTGGGGATGACGGTGGTCGAACTGGCTAAGCTGGCTGGCCTGTCGCCGGGAATGCTGTCGAAAATCGAACGGGGCCAGACCTCGCCGTCACTGGCCACCCTGGCCGCGCTGGCCGCGGCCTTGAACGTTCCGGTCACCGCTTTGTTCCGCCAGTTCGAAGAAGAGCGCGACGCCAGTTTCGTGCCGGCAGGGGAAGGGATCGAGATCGAGCGCCGCGGCACAAGGGCCGGCCATCATTATCGGCTGCTGGGTCACACCGTTGGCGGTGTGGTGACGATGGAACCCTATCTGATCACCCTGGACAAGGAGTCAGATGTTTTCCCCATCTTCCAGCATGACGGGGTCGAGTTCATCCACGTGCTGGACGGCGAAATGGACTACCGCCACGGCAACCGGATTTATCCCATGGGCCCGGGCGACAGCCTATTCTTCGACGCCGATGCGCCGCACGGCCCGGAAAACCTGAAGACCCTGCCGGTCCGGTTCCTCAGCGTGATCTCCTATCCGGCCGAGGGCAAGGGCCGCTGAGGATTCGCCTGATTTCCCAAACCGGACGCGAATCGCAACCCAGGCGCCAAGTCCGATCGCGGTGGTCAGCCCTGTTGCGGGGTCGGGGTCATCCAGCCAATGCCGGCACCATTGGGGTCATGCAGGATGGCGATGCGGCCGACATCCGGAACATCGAAGGGTGGCCGGACGATCACGGCACCCTGGTCCGCCGCCGCCGCGACCCTGGCATCGACATCGTCGACCGCAACATAAGCGAACCAGTTCTCTGGCACGCCGCCATGGTCGGCCTCGCTCATTTGAAAGATCCCGCCAACCGGCTGATCGCCGGACTTTGCGACGATGTATTCGCCGTCTGGCATCGGTACTCTGTCAAACGTCCAGCCCAGGGTGCTGCCATAAAATTCGACCGCCGCTTCGGCGTTCCAGGTCATCAATTCATTCCAATAGAAAATACCGTGTTGGGTCATCGGTGGATCCTTCTTGGCGATTGCAATGCGATCACTGAACGGTCGGTGCCGACCGATGTCAAGGAAAGCCAGGCCGGGTACCACGACGCAGCCGCCTTTTGAATGACGCCAACTCGACTCTGAAAGGGCATGAAACTGCCGTCCTTCAGATGGCGGAATGGGACTGGGATCACGGCAATGTGATAGGCTCCGCCGCCATTCCCGCCCCGGGGTCCGGGCCGCGGGCGGAGGAAGCTTTGTTGAAACCATCATTTCCCGGTCATTCCCGACCCGGCCGTCGCGGTCGGCAAGATCGCTGAACGTTGCGGAATTCGGGGAAAAAGCGCCGTCACGGAAGTTTCATATAACTGAAACACCCGCGTCACAGACCTTTCCTATCGTTTTTTCCGATCCGGTCATAGGGACCGGTGAATGACGGGCCCGCGGAATGATCTGCGGGGTCATGAGGAGGTTTTCAGACGTGATCAAAACGAGCATTACCGCGACGGCCGTTGCGGCCGTCCTGGTTGCGGGCCCGGCCTTGGCCCGTGATCAAATCCGGATTGTCGGTTCATCGACGGTGTTTCCCTTTGCGACCGCAGTTGCCGAGCAGTTCGGCAAGTCTTCGGGCTTCAAGACACCGGTTGTCGAATCGACCGGTTCCGGCGGCGGCATGAAGCTGTTCTGCGCCGGGATCGGCGAGAACCATCCGGACATCACCAACGCCTCGCGCCGGATCAAGAAGTCTGAGTTCGAGAAATGCACCAAGGCTGGCATCAAGATCACCGAGGTGAAGGTTGGCTTTGACGGGATTGTTCTGGCCAATTCGAAGCAGACGGCGCCGTTGAACCTGACCAAGAAGCAGATCTTCCTGGCCCTGGCGAAGCAGATTCCGATGGACGGCAAGATGGTCGAGAACCCCTACAAGATGTGGAGCGACATCGACGCCAGCCTGCCGAAGAGCAAGATCGAGGTTCTGGGCCCGCCGCCGACCAGCGGCACGCGGGACGCCTTTGTCGAGCTGGCGATGGAGGGCGGCGCCAAGGCGTTTCCGGACCTCAAGGCGCTGCGCAAGAAAGACAAGAAGGCGTTCAAGCGCATTGCCCATGCGATCCGCGAGGACGGGCACTTCGTCGAAGCCGGCGAGAACGACAATCTGATCGTGCAGAAGCTGGCCGCCAATCTGGATGCGGTGGGGATCTTCGGGTTCAGCTTCCTGGACCAGAACGCCGACCTTATCCAGGGTGCCAAAGTTGACGGCGTGGCGCCGGAGTTCGACCTGATCGCGTCGGGCAAGTACGGCGTGTCGCGTTCGCTCTACTTCTACGTCAAGCAGGCCCATGTCGGCCAGGTGCCGGGCATCGAGGACTATGTCCGCGAGTTCACCTCCGAGAAGGCCTGGGGCACCGAAGGCTATCTGGTGGACAAGGGCCTGATCCCGCTGCCGGACGCCGACCGTGACAAGGGTGCCAAGGCGGCCCAGTCGCTGGCCCCCCTGACCATGTAGTCCAAACCCGGGCGGCAGCTCGGCAAACCGACGCCGGCGGCCGCCCGGACGTTCTTTGATCTGGTATTGAGACGGATTGGTGATCGGATGCGCCCACATGTCCTGATCGTCGAAGATGAAGCGCCGATCTCGGCGTCGTTGCGGTACAACCTCGAATCCGAAGGATTTCGGGTGACCGAAGCCGGCGACGGCGAAATCGCCTTGCTGGCGGCCAAGGAAGATACGCCCGACATGGTCATCCTGGATCTGATGATCCCCCATATCGGCGGGTTCGAAGTCTGCCGCCAGATGCGGCGTCACCCCGATCTGAAGGGTGCCGGGATCATCATGCTGACCGCCCGCGGCGAGGAGGCCGACCGGGTGCGCGGCCTGCAGGCCGGTGCCGACGACTATGTCGCCAAGCCGTTCAGCATGCAGGAACTGATCGCCCGGGTCAGGGCGGTGATGCGCAGGGTGCGTCCGGCCCTGGCCGAGGAACAGTTGAATTGCGGCACCCTGGTCATGGACCTGGCGGCCCACAAAACGGTGCGCAACGGGCGCGCCATTCATCTTGGTCCGACCGAATTCAAGCTGTTGCGGTTCCTGATCGAGAACGCCGGCCGGGTGATGAGCCGCGACCAGATATTGGGTGCCGTCTGGGGCCCCAACGTGTTTGTCGAGGAGCGTACGGTCGATGTTCATGTCGGACGGCTGCGCAAGGCCTTGAGCGAAAAAGGCGAGGCCGATCCGATCCGCACCGTCCGGTCCGCGGGCTATGCTTTGGACGCCATCGAGCGCTAGGCGGTATCGCCGAGCTTGCCGATTTGCTCGAGCAGCAGCGCCATCGCCGCTTCGGCTTCGGGCGAGATGTCCTCAGCCTGATCCGGATCTCCTTGCACTGGTTGTGGCCCCGACTTCCCCGGGCTGCGAAAGCTTTCGTCTGAATACCCGGTCACCCGGGCGATTGCGGCAAACAGCTTGCCGGTGTCGATCGGCTTCGACACATACTCGTCCATGCCGGCAGCGAGGTATTCCTCGCGATGGCCGGCCATTGCATTGGCTGTCAATGCGATGACGGGGATCCGGGACACCGGACCTGGCAGTTTTCGAATCTCCGCGGTCGCGGTCGGGCCGTCCAATTCCGGCATCTGCACGTCCATAAGCACCAAGTCATAAGGGACCTTGCGGACCGCTTCCAACGCTTCTCGGCCGTTGCCGACCATGTCGATGCTATGGTTGGCGCGGCGCAGGGTCGCGGCGATCACCAATTGATTGACGTGGTTGTCTTCGGCGACCAGGATGCGCAGCGGCGGAGTTTCCACCGGCGTATCTGGTGCATCGTCAGTGCTTTCGTCTTCCGGTTTCTCGCCGATGCTTGCAGCCAAGGTGAACCAGAAGGTGCTGCCTACCCCGACCGTGCTTTCGACACCGATTTGACCACCCATCAACTCGACCAGTTGTTTCGAGATGGCCAGCCCCAGGCCAGTGCCTCCATATTCGCGGGTGGTGGAACTGTCGGCCTGGGCAAAGCGTTCGAACAGTTTGTCCTTCAGGTCCGGTTCGATTCCAATGCCGGTATCGGTGATTTCGACCCGCAGCTCGCCGACCGTGCCAGGCTTGTCGGTAAAGGACACTTCGACGGTGATCTGTCCGTTACTGGTGAATTTGATGGCGTTTCCGACCAGGTTGAGAAAGACCTGCCTGAGGCGTGTCGGATCCGCCCTCAACCAAGTGGGAACCGCCTCGTCTATCGACGCCTCGATGCTGCAACCCTTGGCTTCGGCACGCGGTGCCATCAGCGACGACATTTCGTGGATCAGTCCGTGGATCGAAAAATCCAGAACCTCCATGCTGACCTTGCCGGCTTCAATCTTTGAATAGTCCAGGATATCGTTGATGATCGCCAACAGGCTTTCGGCTGATTCGCGGATCACCAGGGCCTGATGCCGTTGCTGGTCGTCGAGGTCCGAGTCCAAAAGCAGCCCGGTCATGCCCAGGACCCCGTTCATTGGCGTGCGAATTTCGTGACTCATCGAGGCCAGGAACTCGGACTTGGCTTTGGTTGCGATTTCGGCCCGGTCGCGCTGTTCCTTGAGGTCCTCGGACATCGCGGCCAAATAGCTGGACTGGGTTTCCAGCCGGTGTTTGGTGTCAACCAGTTCGTTGACCCGCGCCTCCAATTCCTCGCGGCTGCGTCGCAGGGCGTCGTCGCTCTGCATCTTTTGCACGCCGGCGGCCATGACGTTGGCGGCGGCGGTCAGGAAACTCTCTTCGTTGTCGCACCGTTGGTGGCCTGCCGGCAGGTAGACCACCAGAACGCCCAACAGCTTCTCGCCGATGAGCAGTGGCACGGCATAACGGCCGTGCGGTTCCACATCCTTCAGGACAATATCGTGCCGTTCGTCGACATCGGAACAGAATTCCACGTCGCACGATTGCGCCGCGCGGCCACAAATGCACTGACCGAATGCCACGGTTTGGCACCTTGCGATATGGTCGTCATCCAGATTGTGGGAGGCCAATAGCACGAGCCGCGGGTTGGGCCTGGATTCCTCGTCGACCAGGAAGATGCCGGCCATTGGCAGCACTTGCAGCCAGGGTACGTCGATCAACCGCTCCAGCGCCGTCTGCAGATAGTCATTGATGTTTGTGCCGTTGGCGGTCAGCCGCTGAAGGTCGTTCAGTGCCGATTCATTGTCCGCCCGGCGCCGCAATTCGGCTTCCTGGCGCACCTGTTCGGTGACGTCGGTGTAGATCGTGACGAAGCCGCCACCCGGGATCGGGTTGCCGGTGACTTCCAGGACCGTGCCGTCGGGACGGGTCCGTTGAAACCGATGTGCCTCGAACTTCTTGGCCAGCACGACCCGCTCCTGGACCTGTTCCTCCGGGTCACCCGGCCCGTATTCACCGCGTTCGGCGTTGTAACGGAAGAAGTCAGCCAGCGAATCGCCCTGCTTGAACTTGCCCCGCGGGAAATCCAGCAGATCCAGGAAGCGGTTGTTGAAGTTGACCAGTCTCAAGTCGTGGTCCATCACCGAAACGCCCTGGTGCATGTTGTCGAACGTCACGGCGAGATGGCTGGCCTTCATGTTGGCCTGCCATTTCGCTTCAACCTTGGCGGTCACGTCGGAACCGCTGCCGCGGTATCCCGTGAACACGCCGTTTTCGTCGAACACCGGTTTACCGCTGATCGAAAGGTAGCGCACCGATCCGTCGTCGAGACGGCGGGGATGGGTGAAGTTGCGGATCGGGCGATGCGCCTTCAGATCCTCGAGATGCGCGTTCCAGATTTCCCGTGTCGTGCGCTCGTCGAAAATCCTGTCGCCGTTTTCCAGCAGTTCCTGCCGTGTCCGGCCCAGCAACCTTTCGGCCGGGATGCCGGTCGCCCGTTCGAACCCTTCCGAGAAAAAGGTAAACCGCAGGTCCTTGTCCATTTCCCAGAACCAGTCCGAACTGGCCTCGGCAAAGTCCCGAAATCGTTCTTCGCTGGTGACCAGCGCGTCTTCCATCTGTTGCTTGGCGATGATGACGGCCGCGGTTTTGGCGGCGATTTCGATGAAAGTAATGTCGTCTTCGCAAGGCTGCTTGGGGGTGCGGTAATACAGTGCCAGCGTTCCCAGCACCTGGCCGTGCTGGGCGATGATGGGTTCCGACCAGCAGGCCCGCAGGTCGGCCGCCCGTGCCAGGTCGCGAAACGGTTCCCAATAGGGGTGCGCCTGCACGTCCTCGACCACCACCCGCCTGCCGGTGAATGCGGCGGTGCCACAGCTTCCCACACCGGGGCCGATTTCCAGACCATCGACCGCCTGGTTATAGAAGTCGGGCAGGCTGGGAGCGGCGCCGTGTTGAAGTTGCGTTCCGGTCCGGTCCAACAGCAGGACCGAACAGCGGAGGTCCGGCCGCGCGCGTTCGGTGGCGTGGGCGATGCGCTCCAACAGTTCTTTCAAGGGCGCACCGGAGGCTGAGGCGGCAAGCACCAGGTTGAGCCATTGCAGGTCTGCTGGTGCTGCGGTTTCCTCTCGGGAGCTGGGTACTGACGAATGCTCTGGTTTGGACATGTTTACTGGTGCCGGTGTCTGAACGGCTACTAAATTAGGGTGACAGCAGATTGTAAGGCGTCGAAGTTGCGGCTTAGTTAAAGACCGCCCTCGGCCGAAACGTACTTCGTAACGGCCGTGCGATGGCGTGGCCGGGTGAGGAAACACGGCAAAAAACCGCCAAAAAGCAGCGTCGTGCCCTGGAGTGGGAGGGATCCGACCCGACGTCCCTTGCGTGGACCTCGGGCAAATTCAGTACAGGCGACCGCCGTTGGGGATGGCCTTGTCAGGTGTGATCAGGGTCACCGCCCCGTTTTGGTCGGGAAAGCCGAGAACCAGGATTTCCGACATGAACTTGCCGATTTGCTTCGGCGGGAAATTGATCACCGCAGCCACCTGTCGCCCAACCAGGTCTTCCTTGGCGTAAAGGTCGGTCAGTTGGGCCGAGGTCTTGCGGAGCCCGATTTCGTCGCCGAAGTCCACCCACAGCTTGTAGGCCGGCCGCCTGGCTTCGGGATAGTCCTGGACGTCGGTCACCGTGCCGACACGAATGTCGACCTTCAGGAAGTCATCGAAACTGATTTCGTTCACGCCGGCTTTCGTCACTTCTTCTGGGACGCGCCGGGACCCGGCATCAGTCCCTTCAACTCCTGCATCTGTTCCTGCAGCCGGGAATTGACGACTTCGAATGCCTCCGTGTTGGCTTTCGAAGCCATCTCGGCCAGCTCGCGCATGTACCCCAGCGCGCGATCGAACGCCTCCTTGGCCAATTCGGCCTGTTTCGACGCGTCGACCTCGGGCGTTTGGCCGGCCATGACGCCTGACATCGTTTCGCTCAATTCCGCCATGGTCTGCTGGAGAATTTCCGCCTGGCGCTGGCCCAGGGCCTGCATGCCCTCGGCGGCCCGCCGATTGGCTTCGGTCAAGGCCTCGATGTTCTTACGCTGGGCGTCCAGCATCGCAGTCATGTCGACACCGGGGAATTGGAAATCGCCCATCATTTTGGCAATGTCGAAATCGACAAACGGAAAGTCCTTTTTCGCCATGGCTCGAATCCTCGCTAGGCTGCCGGTCCGGGAACCGGCGAATGCTGCAGTGCAAAAACAAACTGTGGCGTGGCACCGGCCCGGCGTCAAGTCGAAAAGGGCTTGGGAGGGGGAGCGGGACGGAACAGCTTCGGGTCACAAACTCAGGAAGCGGCCGCAGCGGCCTGTCCGCGTCGCCGACGGCCGCGGCACAGGTGCAGCAGGTCTTCGGCGCGCCGCAGCCTTTTGTCCAAGGCCGCCATGGTTTTGGAAAGGTCGTCCGTGTCGTCGTCCATCCAGACCCGTACGACACCCAGATAGAGGGCCCCCAGGCCCTTGACCCGCAACAGCCCGGTCACACCGGAACTGTCAATGCGGGCGGCTTCCAGCATGCAGGCCATGGAACGGCCAAAGGACAGGCCGCCGCAGGCGACCGCCAGCGGATCGCGGCCCGCTTCCCGGATAATCACCCGGACAGCTTCCTTGTGGGGGGTCAACGCATCGAAGCGGCGCATCAGGACGTCGAACAACCGGTCACGCGGCGATTCCTCCGATGCCTCCGGGTCATCGCCTTCCAGCACGGCCTGGTCGATCGATCGCACGAAACTGGCCAGAATAGCGGCCTTGCCGGGAAAATGGCGGTACAGATCCGCCAGCGAGATCCGGGCAGCGGTGGCGATGTCGGCCATCGTGGTGTGGCGCCAACCCTGCAGACGAACCAAATCCAGCGTGGCCTCGACGATCTTTCCTGGAATATCGGCCTTTTTGCGCGCCGCCATGACCTCCTCCGCTTTCCGGTTTCGGTTGTCAGTATAGCAAATATGGGGATTGGGGCGGCAATTTGCCGGATTTGTGAAACTATTCTCCGGCCAGTTCGATCGAGCGCCTAGTCGCCGCCTCGACCGCCCTGCGCATCAGGGGCTCGAGGCCGTCCACTGCCATCAGATGCTGCAGTGCCGCGTATGTGGTGCCGTTGGGACTGGTCACGTTTTCGCGCAAGGTCGCCGGGCTTTCGCCCGCGGTTTGTGCCAGTTCACCGGCCCCGGCAACGGTCGCCTTGGCCAGCTGCAGGGCTAGTTCGGCCGGCAATCCGACCGCTTCGCCCGCCTTGGCCAGACACTCGATCATGTAGAAAACATAAGCCGGGCCACTGCCCGACACCCCGGTGACGGCGTCCATCAGGGCTTCGTCGTCGATCCATGCCACTTCTCCGACCGCGGCCAGCAGGTCGTGACAGGCGCCGCGCAGTTCCTCGCTGACATTGCCGTTGGGACAGGCCACCAGCATGCCGCGACCGACCGCTGCCGGCGTGTTCGGCATGCTGCGCACGATGGCGGCACGGCTGCCGTACTGGTGCTCGAAGAAGTCGATGTTGGTGCCGGCCGCAACCGACAAAAACACGGTGTCCGGGCCGGCAAACCGGCGATATGCCGGGGCCACCTGCTCCATGGCCTGAGGCTTGACCGCCAGCACCACGACCCTTGGGTGAAAATCGGGGTCCAGGTCCTCGACCTCGTCCAAGGCATCCACCCCCAGCGAACGCGCCTCGGCCGCCTGGTCAGGCCCCGGTTCGACGACCATTACCTCGTCGGGGTCGGCAACCCCGTTGGTCAACCAGCCGCGCAGCAGGGCGCCGCCCATCTTGCCGCAACCGACCAGGAGCAGCGGCCCGGGCATCAGGCCTCGCCCATGGTTTCCAGCATGATCGAAGCCAGGGCGTCCTCGGGCGACTTGCCGCCCCATAAGACGAACTGCAATGCCGGATAGAACCGCTCGCATTCGTTCAGTGCGATATCGATCAGGTCCTCGACCTGCCGCGAATTGACCGTGGCTTCCCCGCGCAACAGCATGGCGTGGCGGTACATCACCATGCCTTCGTCGGGCCACAGGTCGAAATGGCCAATCCACAGCTTCTCGTTCAGCAGTGCCAGCAGGGTGTGAACCTGCGGTTTCATGCGTTCCGGGGCGCGGAAGTCAAAGGCGCAGGAAAAGTGCAGGGCACCCAGGTCGTGACGCCACGAGAACCAGAGGTGAAATTCACACCAATTGCCCGCGATATTGAAGGTCAGTTCCTCGTCGCCCTGGCGATCACTGGGCCAGCCGCTGTCGCTGATCACATGTTCGATCAGGTCCAGCGGACTGGGCTCCAAGTCGGCCGCCTTCTGTATCATCGAACCCATGTCTTCCGACCTCTCGACCTCTCCCTGGCTCGCTGCATCTTCGATCGTATTTCCTGTATCGCCCAATATATTGGTGCCACAGGACCGCGAGACCATAGATGTAGCGTAGCGACGGTTGGGCGACGGCGCAAGCGCCGTCCCGGCCGCAAGCATCAGAAAATTGTGGATAAGTGGTCGCCGTAATCCCGGCGCCAACCCGGGTCAGGTGGTTTTCGGCTTGGCCTTGGCTTTGGGCTTTGCCTTGCGGGCCGGTTTCTTGGCCGCTGGGGCCAGCTTGGCCTCAAGTTCGGCGATCCGCGCGCTCAGGCGCTCATTTTCCTCGCGCGCCGCAACCGCCATCGCCTGGACCGCGTCGAACTCGTCGCGGGTGACCAGGTCCATTTCGACCAGCAGGCGCTCCAACCGGCGCCGGAAGACGCTTTCGACCTCGTCACGCGCGCCCTGCAAGGTTCCCAACGCGCCGGTCGCGACGCGGGCGAGATCGTCGAGAAGCTTGTTGTCGGTCTGCATGGCGGCTCCCTCGTAAAATCCGGCGAAACTCCTGGTTCCCCTGAATATGGCCACATCCCGCCACCGGTACAAGCGGTCCGGTGTTGCGGCGGCGGGTTTTGAACCCTATAAGGCGCCTGATGATCACGCTGACTGCGATTCCCGCCATTGCCTTTCCGGCTATTGACCCGGTGCTGGTCGAATTCGGGCCGCTGGCCATCCGCTGGTACGCGCTGGCCTGGATTGCCGGCCTGTTGCTGGGTTGGCGCTACATCGTGCACCTGGTGCGGCGCGATCCGCGCGGGATCGATGCGGTGGCGATCGACGATTTTCTGGTGTGGGCGACCATCGGGGCGGTGCTGGGCGGCCGGCTGGGTTATGTGCTGTTCTACCAGCCCGGCCATTTTTTGAGCCACCCGATCGAGATCGTGAAGATCTGGCAAGGCGGCATGTCCTTTCATGGCGGCCTGATCGGCGTGATCGCGGCCATGGTGCTGTTTGCCGGCAAGCGCGGGCTGCCTGCCATGACGCTGACCGATCTGGTGGCCTGTGCCGCGCCGATCGGCCTGTTCTTCGGCCGAATCGCCAATTTCATCAACGCGGAGCTCTACGGCCGGCCGGCCGATGTGCCGTGGGCGGTGATCTTCCCCAATGGGGGCCCGGTGCCGCGCCATCCCAGTCAGCTTTACGAATCGCTTTTGGAAGGCGCGCTGCTGTTCGTCGTTTTGTGGCTGTTGCGCCGCTATGGCCGCGCCCTGGACCGGCCCGGCCTGCTGTCGGGTGTCATGTTGCTGGGTTACGCCCTGGCCCGCAGCGTCGCCGAACTGTTCCGCGAGCCCGACGCACATCTCGGGTTCCTGGTCGGCGGCACGACCATGGGACAGTTGCTGTCGGCACCGATGATCCTGTTGGGCGTCGCATTGGTCGTCGTCGCTTTACGGTCCGGCAAGGCCGCCAAGTGACCCCGTTGCGCCAATTGCTGGCCGCGACCATTCACCAGGACGGGCCGCTGCCGGTCAGTCGCTACATGGCCGAGGCCATGACCCATCCCGACCACGGATACTATCGTACCCGCGATCCCCTGGGCCGCGGCGGTGATTTCACAACCGCACCGGAAATCAGCCAGATGTTCGGGGAGTTGATCGGCGGCTGGTGCGCCCAGACCTGGGCCATGGCCGGCGGTCCGGCACCGGTGCAACTTGTGGAACTGGGGCCGGGGCGCGGCACGCTGATGGCCGACGCCCTGCGCACTGCGGCCAAGCTGCCGACTTTCCGGTCGGCCCTGTCGGTTTGGTTCGTCGACATCAACCCGGCGCTGCGCGACGCGCAAGCGGCGGCCGTGCCCGAGGCGCACTGGGCGGATGCCGTCGACCAGGTTCCCGACGGCCCGAGCCTGTTCGTGGCCAATGAGTTTTTCGACGCGCTGCCGGTGCGCCAGTTGCTGCGCCGTGACGACGGCTGGTGCGAACGCCTGGTCGGCGTTGACGGCCAGAATGGCGCGCTGTGTTTCGTCGCCGGGCCGCCATTGACCAGCGACGACTTGATACCGCCTCCGCTGCGCGACGCACCGGTCGGCGCCATCGTCGAGGTCTGCCCGACCGGCACCGCGATCATGGCCATGCTGGCGCAGCGAGTGGTGGCGGATGGCATTGCTGCCCTGGTCATCGACTACGGCCATGCCCGGCCTGGAACCGGCGAAACCTTGCAGGCGGTCCGCGACCATAGTTACCAACCGGTATTGGCCGATCCCGGCGAGGCCGATTTGACGGCGCATGTCGATTTTCACGCCCTGGCCGAAACCGCCCGTGGCGAAGGCGCCGCGGTCCACGGCCCCGTGACCCAGGGCGCCTTCCTGAAGCGGCTGGGCATTGACCAACGGGCGGAGGTTCTGGCCGCGGCCCAGGACGCGGATGGTGCCAAGGCGGTCGAGGCGGCCCGGCAACGATTGACCGGCGAGGACGCCATGGGCACCCTGTTCAAGGTCATGGCGATCACCCGGGCCGATGCGGCGGCGCCGGCGGGCTTCGAGGCGGCGGCGTGACCGGGTCGGACATGGATATCCTCAAAAGCCCGCTGCTGGATCGCACCGGTTGCGCGCTGCATGGGTTTTTCGGGCGCCGGGGCGGGGTTTCCGGCGGCGTTTATGGCGAACTGAACTGTGGCTACGGGTCGCAGGACCAGCGGGACAATGTGGCCCGTAACCGACGGCGGGTGGCAGCGGCGGTTGGTGTTCCCGACCGCAATCTGGTCACCGTCTATCAGGTCCACAGCCCCAGGGCGTTGGCCGTCGAGGCGCCGTTCGCGGGCGAACCGCCCGAGGCGGATGCCCTGGTCACGACGGTGCCCGGCCTGGCGATCGGCGTGCTGACCGCCGATTGCGCACCGGTGTTGTTTGCCGATACCACCCACCGGGTGATTGCCGCCGCCCATGCCGGCTGGAAAGGCGCGTTGGACGGTGTCTTGGAAGCGACGCTGGCGACCATGCAGGACCTGGGTGCACGGCGCGATACCATCGTCGCGGCTGTCGGCCCTTGCATCCATCAGGTTTCGTACGAGGTGGGGCCGGAGTTTCACGAGATGTTTCTGGCGCGCGACGGCGGTTTTGGCACCTATTTCCATCCCGGCAATGGCGACCGCTGGCAGTTCGATCTGCCGGGTTTCGTGGCCGACCGCCTGGCCCGGGCCGGGATCAGCCAGGTCGACCGTATCGATGCCGACACCCTGGCCGACGAAACCCGTTTCTTCAGCTATCGCCGCACCTGCCACCGCGGCGAGCCGGACTATGGCCGCCAGGTCAGCGCCATCGCCTTGACCGCCTGACCGTCACGCCTGTTTGCTGTCCGGTTGGGGCAGCGTATAGTCGCGGAAGCGTGAGCGGGGAGGGGAACCATGGCAATGCTGCGTTTGGGGTCTGGCGACGGGCTTTATTTCGAGTATGACCCGCCCGGTGCGGCCGGACGGACCTTTGTTTTTGTCAACGCGTTGACCGGCAATACCGGTATGTGGCAGGGGGTAATCGGCCCCGAGTTGCGGCGCGCCGGCTACGGGACCCTGGCCTATAATTTCCGCGGCCAGGCGGACAGCCCGTTCAGCCCCGATCTGGCCCTGGACGCACCGTTGATCACCGGCGATCTGCAACGCCTGTTGGCCGAGACCGCACCTCCGGCACCGATTCTGGTCGGCCTGTCGATCGGCGGCCTGTTCGCGGCCCGGGCCTGGCTCGGCGGGTCCGCGGCCGAGGCGCTGGTGCTGATCAACACCTTGCGCAAGTCGGGGCCGAAACTGGCCTGGCTCAATGCCGCGATGGAGCGGGCCGCGGCGACCGGCGGGCCCGACCTGTTGATGGACATGTACCTGCCGCTATTGGTTAACCCGGAAGCGCTGCCCGGTATGCGGGCAGAGCGCTTGCAGCCTGGGCCGTACACGCCGCTGGACCCGGCCCATGGCCATTACAAGCTGCTGGCGGCTGGCGACAGCGCCGATTGGGACCTGCCCTATGAAGACCTGAACCTGCCTGTGCTGATCATGACCGGCCTGAAGGACCGGGTTTTTTACGAAGCCGAAGACGTCGAAGAGCTGACCGCCCGGCTGCCCGATTCCCGGACCGTTGTTTTCGACAATGCCGGCCATCTGCTGCCGGCGGAACGGCCGAGCGAAACCGCCGCCGCTTTGCTGCAATTCGCCAACGGCTTGTGAGCCGTGGGTAACCGGGCGGCATTGGCCTATCTGGCCGTCTTTGTCGGCGTGTGCGGTCACGCCTCAAGCGAGTTCTTTGCCGTGCTCTCGGGCACATCCGGGCCTGAAACCTCGGTCTGGCGCTATGTCCTGGGTAGTGTCGGGTTGATCATCGTGGCCCTGGCCATGAAGGACAGCCGTGATCTGATTTCGCCGCTGCGCCAGGATTGGCGGGCCATCGTGCCGCTGTCGTTGGTCGGTGTCAGCCTGCCCTATCTGGCGTTCCACTGGGCGCTGGATTTTGCCACCATCGTCCAGGTCGGCACCCTGGTCACCACGATCCCGATTTTTGTCGCCTTGGCCAATTTGATCGCCAACCGGGCACCGATCGGGCTTTTGAAGATGATCAGCGGCGTCGCAGCAGTCCTCGGCGTGGCCTTGCTGTTGACCGACGGATACCTGGCCGAATTGGCCGGTCGCCAGGACAATCTATTCGGTATCGGCCTGTGTTTGGTCTGCGCCTTTCTGGTGTCCACTTACGCGGTGTTGGCCAAGCCGTTGATCGCCCGCCACGGCGCGGTGCGGCTGACCACCATCTCCATGACTGTCGGCGGTGTCGGCCTGTGGCTGCTGGTCGGGTTTTTCTGGGGGATTTGGGTTAATCCGCTGGACCTGTTCGACCGGCCGGCCGGCGAAGCCGGCGCCTTGCTGACGCTTGCCTTCTGGAATACCACGATCACCCAGATCCTGTGGCTCGGCGGCCTGGCGGCGGTGCCGGACATCACCCGCGGCTCCTACCTGTTTTTCCTCAAACCGGTAATTACCGCGCTGTTGTCGCTGATGTTCTTGACCCAACCTATTACTTTGGTGCAGGTACTGGCGATCCTGGTGATCTGCGGCGCCGTGGCGGCGGAAATGGCTTGGCCGGCGTTCAAGCAACGCGTGGCAAAATAGGGAGGCGGCCCGATGGCCCTGCATTTCAGCGTCGACGAGTTTGAGGACCGCCAGCTTCGGGCCCGCAACAGAATGGCCGAGCAGAACCTGGACGGGTTGCTGATGTTCGCCCAGGAGAGCATGTTCTACCTGACCGGCTTCGACAGTTTCGGGTTCTGTTTTTTCCAATGCCTCTATCTCGGGTCCGACGGCCAACTCGCGCTGCTGACCCGGGCGCCGGACCTGCGCCAGGCGCAGCACACGTCACTGGTCGAGGATATCCGGATCTGGCGCGACCGGGCCGGCCACAACCCGGCCGATCAGCTGAAGGACATGCTCGACGAGTTCGGCTGTGCGGGTCTCAGGCTGGGCATTGAGTTGGAAACCGCCGGCCTCAACGCCGCCAACTATCGGCGGGTCAGCGCAGCACTCGACGGCTGGTGCGAATTGATCGACGCCTCCACCCTGATCCCGGGGTTGCGGGCGATCAAGAGTCCGGCCGAGATCGCCTATGTGCGCCGGGCGGCGGAACTGGCCGATGACGCGCTGGAGGCGGGGAACCGACTGGCGGTCCCGGGCGCCGACGAAGGCGATATCCTGGCCGAAATGCAGGGCGTGGTGTTTCGGGGCGGCGGCGACTATCCCGGCAACGAGTTCATTATCGGCTCCGGGCGCGATGCGCTGTTGTGCCGCTATTTCACCGGCCGCCGGGCGCTGAGCGCCCGCGACCAGATCACCCTGGAATTCGCCGGCGTCTATCGCCACTACCACGCCTGCCTGATGCGGACCGTGCTGACCGGTGAGGCCCACCCTGAGCATATCCGGATGCACGCGGCTTGCCGCGACGCCCTGGAGGCCTGTGAGGCGGCGTTGAAGCCGGGCCGTCCGGTCGGCGAGGTGTTCGACGCCCATGCCAGCGTGATGGACGAGGCCGGTTTTGCCAAGGCCCGCCTTAATGCCTGCGGCTATGGGCTTGGCACCACCTTTGCGCCGTCGTGGATGGACTGGCCAATGTTCTATACCGGTAATCCGGTGGTTGCCGTCCCCAATATGGTGTTTTTCCTGCACATGATCCTGATGGACAGCGACGGCGGCCGGGCGATGACCCTGGGCCATACCGTCCTGGTCACCAAGGACGGCGCCGAGCGCCTGTCCCGGGCCAGCCTGGACCTGGTGGTGAACCCCTAGAACTGCCAGACCGGGTCCCGGTCCCAAAACGACACAGGGCGGCTTTCTTTTTCGCCGTTTACAGCGGTGGATTAGCTTGCTAAAAACCCCCTCTCTCGTGTCGGCCGGGTAGAGCCGGCGCGACCCTGGACTTGCGATTTCCGAGAGCACCTTCGATGAAAATCCTTGCCGGCAACAGCAACAGGCCGCTCGCCGAGGCGATTGCCGCCTATCTCAGCATGCCGCTGACCAAGGCCACGGTGCGCCGTTTCTCCGATATGGAGGTGTTCGTCGAGGTCCACGAAAACGTCCGCGGCGAGGATGTTTTCGTCTGCCAGTCGACCTCGTACCCGGCCAACGACCATTTGATGGAATTGCTGGTCTGCATCGACGCCCTGAAACGGGCCTCGGCCCGGCGGATCACCGCGGTGATCCCTTATTACGGTTATGCCCGCCAGGACCGCAAGCCCGGTCCGCGGACCCCGATTTCGGCCAAGCTGGTGGCCAATTTGATCGACCGGGCCGGTGCCGACCGGGTTCTGACCATGGATCTGCATGCCGGCCAGATCCAGGGCTTCTTCGATATCCCGACCGACAATCTGTTCGCCGCGCCGGTGCTGGCGCGCGACATTCAGGACCATTACAACGGTGACGACCTGATGATCGTCTCGCCCGACGTCGGCGGCGTCATCCGCGCCCGCGCCATCGCCAAGCGGCTGGACGCCGATCTGGCGATCGTCGACAAGCGGCGCGAACAGGCCGGCGTTTCCGAGGTCATGAACATCATCGGCGACGTCGACGGCCGCCGCTGCATCCTGGTCGACGATATCGTCGACAGTGCCGGAACCCTGTGCAACGCCGCCGCCGCGCTGATTGAAAAAGGCGCCAAGTCGGTGGCCGCCTATGTCACCCACGGCGTGCTGTCGGGTGGCGCGGTGGCCCGGGTCTCGACCTCGGCCCTGTCCGAGATGGTGATCACCGACAGCATCCTGGCGACCGAGGCGGTGCGGGTTTCCGAGAATGTCCGCCAGATCACCATCGCGCCGCTGATCGGCGAGGCGATGCGGCGGATCAGCGAAGAGTCGAGCGTATCGAGCCTGTTCGACACACCACCGTCCCAAGATTAGGACTGGCACAGACAGTTTTCCCGGCGCCGACACCCCTGGAGGCAGGCGCCGAACCCCGCCCGGAACGGTCCGGGCGGTTCGCAACCGAAGGAGTGAAGCATGAGCGACACCGACATCATTGAAGCGATGGCGCGGGAACGGAGCGGCAAGGGGGCCGCACGGGCCTTGCGCTGGCAGGGCCGTGTCCCGGCCGTGGTCTATGGCGACAAGAAAGCGCCGGAATCCATCTCGGTCGAGGCCAAGGGCATCGTCAAGGAAATCAACGCCGGCACCTTTTCCAGCCGGCTGTTCGACCTCAAGATCGACGGCGGCAAGGCACAGCGGGTGCTGCCGCGTGCCGTCCAGTTCGATCCGGTCACCGACCAACCGGTGCACATCGATTTCCTCAGGCTGGCGCGCGACGCATCGGTCCGCATCATGCTGCCGGTCAATTTTATTGGCGAGGAGGAATGCCCGGGCCTGAAGCGGGGTGGCGTGCTGAACGTGGTCCGCCACGAGATCGAGTTCAATTGCCCGGTCGATTCCATTCCCGACGGCATCGAGGTCGATCTGTCGGGCCTGGACATCGGTGACGGTGTCCACATTTCGGCGGTAGCCCTGCCGGATGGCGTCGAGCCGACCATCACCGACCGCGACTTCACCATCGTTACGGTGGCGGCGCCGACCGTTACGGCCGAGCCCGAGGAAGAGGGCGAGGAAGGCGAAGTGGATGAGGCCGCCGAGGGCGCCGAGGCCACGGAGCCGGAAGCCGGTGGCGAAGAGGAGGAGGCGTAAGCCGCCTTCTTTCGCTGAAAGTCTGACAAGGAAGTCGCTGTTCCATCCCGCTCCCCCGCCCATCCACCCACCAGGGTACCATCGAATGGGTGGTTGGGCGGGGGAGCGGGATGGAACAGCACTCCCAACAATGCGTGAATCACGTGTTTTGTTCAGACACTGACGGAGCGGTGCGATGCTGTTGCTGGTCGGGCTCGGCAATCCCGGGCCGAAATATGCCGGACATCGCCACAATGTCGGGTACATGGCGGTGGACGAGATCGTCCGCCGCCATGGCTTTGCGCCGTTCCGCAGCCGCTTCCAGGGGCTTGTCGCCGAGGGCAGGCTGGGCGATTCCAAGGTGATGGCCCTGAAGCCGATGACCTACATGAACGAAAGCGGCAGGTCGGTCGGCGAGGCGATGCGCTACTTCAAGCTGCCCTTGAACCAGGTCGTGGTCATTCATGACGAGCTCGACCTGGCGCCCGGTAAGATGCGGGCCAAGACCGGTGGCGGCGTGGCCGGCCATAACGGGTTGCGCAGCATCAAGGCCCATATCGGCGGCGATTTCCGGCGGGTCCGGGTCGGCATCGGCCATCCCGGCTCCAAGGACCTGGTGTCGCCCTATGTGCTGCATGACTTCGCCAAGGCGGACGCCAAATGGCTGGTACCGTTGATCGACGCCATCGCCGAGGCGTCGCCGCTGCTGGCGGCCGGCGACGATCCCGGTTTCATGACCAAGGTGGCGCTGATCCTGAAACCGCCGCCGC
Source organism: uncultured Sneathiellales bacterium (assembly GCA_964344385.1). GTDB lineage: Bacteria > Pseudomonadota > Alphaproteobacteria > CAYFNG01 > CAYFNG01 > CAYFNG01. Next base: position 173,389 of record CAYFNG010000001.1, on the reverse strand, counting down.
CCAAGCCGGCGTCGCCCCAGGGTGCCGCCCCTGGCGCGTCGGAGTAACGGGACCTTGGCATCCAAAAATTAGCAATTAAATAGGCATTTCGGGTTTATCCCGGAGAGTGTTTCCACCGGTGGAGCGGCCCCGAAACGGGACCCGCAATCCCGCGTTTGATGGACGGAAGAACATGGGCTTTACCTGCGGCATCGTCGGCCTTCCCAATGTCGGCAAGTCGACCCTTTTCAACGCACTGACCCAGACCGCCCAGGCGCAGGCGGCCAACTACCCGTTCTGCACCATCGAGCCGAATGTTGGCCAGGTGCCGGTGCCGGATGCGCGGCTGGAGAAGCTGGCGGCGCTGGCCAATTCGAAGGCGGTGGTGCCGACCCAGCTTGAATTCGCCGATATCGCCGGGCTGGTGCGTGGGGCCTCGAAAGGCGAGGGGTTGGGCAATCAGTTCCTGGCTCATATCCGCGAGGTTGATGCGGTGCTGCACGTGCTGCGCTGCTTCGAAGACGACAACGTCACCCATGTCGACGGCCGCATCGACCCGATCGCCGACGCCGATACGGTGTCGACCGAATTGATGCTGGCCGATCTCGACAGCCTGGAACGGCGGCGGGAGGCCCAGGTCAAGCGGGCCCGCGGCGGCGACAAGGAGGCCAAGGCGGCGGTGGAGATGATCGACCGGGTGCTGGAGCTGCTGCGCGACGGCAAGCCGGCCCGGCTGCTTGAGGTCGCGGCGGATGAGCGCAAGGCCTTCAAGGGCCTGCAGCTGTTGACCGCCAAGCCGGTGCTGTATGTCTGCAATGTCGACGAGGCGGCGGCCGCGACAGGCAACCAGTGGACCGCACGGGTCGAGGCGATGGCGAGTGCGGAGGGCGCCGGCTGCGTCACCATTTGCGCCAATATCGAGGCCGAGATCGCCCAGTTGACCGACCCGGAGGAGCGGGCCGCCTTCCTCGACGATCTGGGACTCGAAGAAGCCGGGCTCGACCGCCTGATCCGTGCCGGCTACCAGCTTCTCGACCTGATCACCTTCTTCACCGCCGGGCCGAAGGAATCCCACGCCTGGACGGTGCGCCGCGGTGCCTCGGCGCCCAAGGCGGCCGGAGTCATTCATACCGATTTCGAAAAGGGTTTCATCCGGGCCGAGACCATTGCCATGGACGATTATGTCGGCCTGGGCGGCGAACAGGCCGCCAAGGACGCCGGCAAGATGCGCCTCGAGGGCCGCGACTACGTGGTCCAGGACGGCGACGTCATGCTGTTCCGCTTCAACGTTTGAGGTCGCGCACGTAGACCGCGGTTGGCCCGCGCAGGCTGGTCGCGGCACCGGTGATCATCCAATTCCGGGCCGCCAGGTGGTCGGCGTGGAGTTCCTCCCAGCCGCCGGGATTGGCCATTGTCGCATCGGTATTGGCCGCGCAGGCGATCCTGTCGAATCCCAGGCGCAATGCGGTGCGCTCGGCCCCGTCCAGTAGACGTGGCAGGACTTGTCGACCGGCATGGCTGGGTGGCACGACCAGGGCGGCCAACCACAAAGCGTCGCTGGGGTCTTCACCGGGTGCGGCCAGTCTGAGGGTCGCGGTTCCCACGGAGTGGCCGTGCCTATCGACCGCAATCAGGGACAACGGCGGGCAGTCCTTTCGGCAGGCGCCGCGGAGGTCGGCGAGGGCGTCGCCCGGCCCCTGAGGCCCGTAATAGGGCTCCCAAACCGCCGCGAACCAGGTTGCGAGTTCGGACACCAGTTCAGGCCGGTCGGCCAGTTCGATAACCTTCACGGACATGGCGCGAACCCTAGCACGTGGAAGCAGGTGCCGCGCGCAAGAATGGGACAGTCAAAAAAGGGACAGTTACCTTTTGCCTCCTGGACTTGGTCCGGCCGCGCTGTCCTCCCGGGTCACGGTCGGTTGGGTAGCTGCGCGAAAAAATGGGAGCAGGTCGCGCAATTTGACGCGTGTCTCCGAACCCAAAATAACCTCAGTCTCAAGATTCCCGGTATCGACTTGGTAGAGAAGCTCGCGGCAGCGACCGCAAGGGGGAAGGATGCGGATCGCGCCGGTCTCGTCATGTTTAACCGCAACCAGCGTCAGGATCCTGGTTTCGCCGGCCGTGATCATGCTGCCAATCGCATTGTGCTCGGCGCAGAAGCCGAGGCTGGACCTGGTGTCGATGCAGACGCCGGTGAAGACGCTTCTATTCCGAGTCAGCAAAGCCGCGGCCACGCTGCCTGAGGTATTGCCGTCGGCCAGCCGCATGGGATTCAGTGTGGCGACCGCCCTTTCGATCAGTTCATGGTCCGTCACGACGTTCTTCCACAACGTTTGGGGTGGGTATGTAAAATAAGGGACAGTTACCTTTTTCCTTTTCGCGCGCCCCGCATCGAACGTTCCTCGGAACGCGCCAAAAGATTGCGGCCAAGACGGGTTTCGATTTGCGTCACAAACCCTTCATTACCAAGCGGTCGGCCGCTCCCGGTCTTGCTGCGGAGCGTTTCAAGCGTCTGGCGGTCGGGTACCTGTTCGAGTAATTCCAGCCAATCCGGCACCAGATCGTACAGTGTGTCCGTCGCCAACAAGCCCCCGGTTCGGCGGGCCAAATGGGCCGCCGCGCTGGACCAGCGCCAATCCTCGGGGCGGACTGCCAGTCCCGCCCTCACCGGGTTCAATTCGACGTAGCGAACGCAGGCCAGGAGATAGGCCTCGTCCATAGGAGCGGAAAAAAACCGTTCCTGCCAGAGATGGCCCCGCCAGTCAAAACGCCGATTGATGCGGCGTGTATAGGTCAGGTGGGTCGGACCCAGAAGCGATCTCAGACCGTCGATATCCTTGGGGACCACGATCAAATGGACGTGGTTAGGCATCAGGCAATAAGCCCAGATCTGCGTTCCCGACCGATCGCGGCCGGCGGTCAGCAGTTCGAGATAGGCTGCAAAATCCTGATCGCAGAAAAACGTTTCCTGCCTTCGATTGCCGCGTTGCACCACGTGATGTGGCACATCCGGTACGACTATGCGTGCGCGACGAGGCATGCTTGAAGGTTAACCCAAGGGTGTATTTCCGGGCAAGCCACACTAAGCTCGTCTAGGAAAGGTAACTGTCCCTTTTTGTTAAACTGTCCCTTTTTATTACCTTGTTCGTCTCCGCAACGCGGGGCACGACCTGGGTTTTGTGATTGGCCTCAGAGCTGCCAGCTGAAGCGGATCAGTCGGCTGGCCCGGATACCGGGTCGGATTGCGAAAACAGGGACAGTTACCCATTCAAGGAACCCTAGCACGTGGAAGCAAGCGGGTTGTTACCTTTTCCGACAGCCGAAAGCCCGGCAGGCGGTGCCTGCCGGGCCCCCGGGTGGCTGGAGCAATCCCCCTCTTCGGTTACCTCCAGTTCGCCGAGGTCGTCGCAACCCATACCGGTCCCGCGGGTGAGGTTGGAGCGATCCAGGGTTCCGGTGAAACCGGTTTCGAACGTTTCGTAACCGAATGCCGTTCCGGTCTTGATTTAGAGATAGCTATTGGTCGCGCCGATGGGAGTGACGAATGTCACAAGGCGTTCGAATTGCGCCATTGGGGCAGGTTTTGGTTCCCGGCCCGGATTTGCTTGACAGCGCCGCCGCCGCCGGGCCATCCCTGGGGCCGGTAAAAGTGACGAGCGGGGAGGGTGGTGATGGCGGACGAATTTGCCTGGATGGACCTGGTGGCCCAGGCCGAACTGGTGCGGACAGGCGAGGTCACGCCGGAGGACCTGGTCGAGGCGGCGATCGCCCGCATCGAGCGGCTGAACCCCGAGCTCAACGCCGTCATCACCCCGATGTACGACCTGGCGCGGGCCGCGGCGGCCCAGGTCGATCGCGCGGCGCCGCTGGCCGGGGCGCCCTATCTCCTAAAGGACCTGGTGGCGGAATATGCCGGCGTGCCGATGTCCGAGGGCTCGGCCTTCCTGGCCGGTTTCGTGCCCGACCATGACAGCGAGTTGGTGCGGCGCCTGAAGCAGTCCGGGCTGATCATCCTGGGCAAGACCAATACGCCTGAGTTCGGCCAGACCGGCACCACCGAGCCCAAGTTCCACGGGCCGACCCGCAATCCCTGGGATCCGGAACGGACCCCGGGGGGCTCGTCCGGTGGCTCGGCCGCTGCTGTTGCCAGCGGCATGGTGGCCAGCGCCCATGCCAATGACGGCGGCGGCTCGATCCGCATTCCGGCCGCGTGGTGCGGCGTGTTCGGCCTGAAGCCGACCCGGGCCCGGAACCCGCTGGGCCCTGGCTTGGGTGATGCCCTGGGGGGCCTGGCCGAGGAGCATGCGGTGACCCGAAGTGTGCGCGACAGCGCCGCCCTGTTGGACGCCACCTCAGGGCCCGATCTCGGCGATCCCTATTGGGCGCCGCCGCCGGCCCGGCCCTTCCGTGACGAAGTCGGTGCCGATCCCGGGCGCCTACGCATCGCCTTTACCCGAACCGCCCTCAATGGCGAGCCGACCCATCCGGATGCGGTCGCCGCGATCGAAGACACGGCGCGGCTGTGTGAGGAGCTTGGCCACGAGGTGGTCGAGGCCACGCCACCGCTGGAGAGGCGCATCATCACCCGCGGTTTCAGCCTGTTGTGGAATGCCGCCTGCACCTGGGCGGTCGAGGACTGCAAGCGGCGGACCGGGCGCGAACCGACGCCGGACCAGCTCGAGCCGGCGACCTGGGCGGCCTATGAATCGGGCAAGCGCACGGCGGCTGCCGACTATCTTCTGGCCCGCCAGGACGGCCAGCGCCTGGCCCGCGACCTGGCAAGGTTCATGGTCGACTATGATGCCTGGCTGCTGCCGGTGCTGGGCGGGCCGGCGGTGCCGCTGGGCTCGTTCGACGGGACCGACGACGATCCCCTGGCCGGCATTCGCAGCATGCTGCCGGTCACCGCTTTCACGCCGCTGGCCAACGTCACCGGCCAGCCGGCGATGTCGGCGCCGCTTTATTGGACACCGGACGGCTTGCCGGTCGGCAGCCAGTTCGTTGGGCGTTTTGGCGACGAGGCGACGCTCTTTCGCCTGGCCGGGCAGTTGGAGCAGGCCCGGCCCTGGGCCGATCGGCGCCCCAAGATCGCCGCCTGAACCGGCCCGGCTGATCCCATGCTGCCGATCCTGGCCATGCTTGGCGCCGTGGCGTTGTGGTCCTCGCTGGTGGTCATCACCAAGCACCTGCTGGAGCTGATGGCGATCAGCGAGGTGCTGGCCATCCGCCTGGTGCTCGGGGCGGCACTGCTGTGGCTGCTGGTCCTGCTGTTGCGCGCGCCGGCCCATTGGCGCCGGGTCGACCGGCGCATCCTGTTCATGGGCCTGCTTGAACCCGGCCTGGTCTCGGTGCTGGTGATCTACGGCCTGGCCCAGAGCACGGCAATCACGGCAGCGGTGCTATGGAGCCTGATGCCGCTGGTGATGCCGTTGCTGGGGCGGCTGGTTCTGCGCGAGCCGGTCCAGATCAGCGTGCTGGTGGCGGCCTTGCTGGCCTTTGCCGGGACCGCAATGCTGACCTGGGGCCAGACTGAGGCCGGCGGCGGCACCTATCTGGGGGCGGTGTTGATCGTTTGCGGCATTCTTTGTGCCTGCATCAACCAGTTGGTTGCACGCCGGGTGGCGGTGACCGGCGGCCATCCCCTGGTCACCACCACTTATCAGATCTCCGCCGCCACCCTGGTCGGCCTGTTCGTGTTCCTGGTGATCGAGCGGCCCGAAATGGGGGTGATGAACCTGGAAACGGGTGACGGCGCGCTGCTGGCCTATCTCGCCGTGGCCGGCGGGGCGGGGCCGTTCCTGCTCTACAATTTCGCGCTCAGGTCGATGCCGGTGGGACGGATCTCGCTGTTCGTCCCGCTGATCGGGCCGGCCGGGGCGGGCATGGCGGCCCTGTTCCTGGGCGAGGCGCTTTCGACCCTGGATCTCGCCGCGATCGCATTGGTGCTGTTCGCCGCCTTCCTGCCTAACCTGACGGGGCTGGTCCGCCGCCCGGTCCAGGGCTGACCGCCTGGCCATGCTGCCGGTGCTCGCAATGCTCGGCGCGGTCGCCCTGTCGGCGGCCTCGCTGGTCGGCGGCAAGTACATGTTGGACCTGCTGGCACCCAGCGAGTTCCTGGCGGTGCGGCTCGGCCTGGGGGCGCTGTGGCTGTGGCTGCTGGTCATCATCAGGCTGCCGGTCGCGGCCTGGCGCCGGGTCGACCGCCGGATCCTGCTGATGGGGCTGCTGGACCCGGGCCTGGTGGCGGTCCTGATGATCTACGGCCTGCTCTATTCGACGGCGATCACCGCCTCGGTGATGTGGAGCCTGATGCCGCTGGCCATGCCGATCCTGGGCCGCGTGTTCCTGAAGGAAACGGTCCAGCCCAGCGTCCTGGCAGCGGCCGGCCTGGCGATCGCCGGCAGTACCATGCTGGCCTGGGGCCAGGCCTCTGCGGGCACCGGCAGCTGGGTCGGGGTGGCCCTGATCGTCGCCGGTGTCGCCAGCGCCTGCGCCAATCAGTTGATTGCCCGCAAGGTGGCGGTGGGCGGCGGTCTGCCCTTGGTGACCACCACCTATCAGATCACCATCGCGGCGCTGTTGGCGCTGGGGCTGATTGCGGTCGAACGCCCCGAAATTGCGGTTCAAGCCCTGGATTGGGGCGATATCGGCCTGATCCTGGTCTTGAGCGTGGCCGGCGGGGCCGGGCCATTCCTACTCTACAACTACGCCCTGCGGACCATGCAGGTGGGCCGGATCAGCCTGTTCGCGCCGCTGGTCGGTCCGGTTGGGGCGGTGATGGCGATGGGGTTGATCGGCGAGGCCTTGCCGTCGCGCGACGCGGCGGCGATCGGCCTGGTGCTGTTCGCGGCCTTCCTGCCCAACCTGATCACAGTGCTGAAGGGGCGGCGTTAAGCCGCCGACTTCGCCGGCCTAATCGGCGACCACCCGGTTGCGGCCCGATTCCTTGGCCCGGTAGAGCGCCTGGTCGGCCCGGGCCAGGGCCTGCGCGACCGATTCCTCCTCCGAGCGGCATTCGGTGACGCCGATGCTGACCGAGGTCCTCAGAATGCCGTTGGGTACCGGGATCTCCATGTCGGCGACCGTGCTGCGGATGCGTTCGGCCAGGACCTGGGCGCCGGGCAGGCCGCTTTCCGGAACCAGGACCGCGAACTCTTCGCCGCCCAGGCGGCCGATCACATCCTGGCGTCGGGAAATCTTGACACAGGATTGGGCCAACAGGCCGAGCACCTGATCGCCGACCGCGTGGCCATAGGTGTCGTTGACCGACTTGAAATGGTCGATATCGATCATCAGCACCGATAGCGGCCGATGGTAGCGGTCGGCACGCTTGGCTTCCGCCTCCAGCGTTGCCATGAAGCTGCGGCGGTTGTTGACCCCGGTCAGCGGGTCGGTGGTCGCCAGGCGCTCCAACTCACGCTCCAACTGTTTGCGCTCGTTGATATTGCGGATCGACCACAGCACCCCATAGGCGTTGCCGCCGGCGTCGAACACCGGGGTTTTGACCACATGCAGCCAGGCGGTTCCCGCGGCGCCGCTGACCTCGGCGTCGCGAACGCTCTGCTTGCCGGTTTTCAACACCTGCTCGTCGTCGTAGCGGTTCATTTTCGCCTGGTCCTCGGGGAACAGGTCGAAGTCCGAACGACCGATGATCTCTTGCTCGCTGAGGCCCAGGAATTCGCAGAAGGCGGGATTGGCGTTGCGGAACGAAAACGACCGGTCCTTCAGGGCGATCAGGTCGGGCGTGGTGCCGAGGATGGTCTGCAGCAGGTTCTTTTCCTTGACCGCCTTGTCGCGGGCATCGGCCAATTCCTCGGCCATGGTGGCAACTTCGGCGCCCTGCGCTTCCAGCCTTTGGTGGATGTCCTCCAGTTCGAACACCCGCTCCTTGAGCTTCAATTCGCGCTCGTCCAGGGCGTATTCCGAAAACATCTGCTCTGTCACGTCGTTGAAGACCAGGATTGTGGCGCACCCGTTCAGGTCTGCCTCCATACGGCGGGCATTGACGCTGAACACCTTCATGCCGTGGGGGGCAAGGTCGCACTGCACCTCGTATTTCCGGATGGTCGGATCGATGGTCAGATAGTCGTCCAGCAGTCGGCGCAGTTCCGGGCCGTCCCAGGCACCGCCGTGGATCGCGAAGAAGTTGCTGCCGACCAGGGGATCGGGCGTGCCCGGAAAGTGATCCAGGAACGATTGACTGGCCGCCGTGATACAGTTCTCGGCATCCAGCACCAGTGCCGGGTCATGAATGGTGTCGATGACGTGGCGGATGAAATCATGGCCTTGCGGACTGGGGGCAAGGTTGCCCGCTTGGGGCACTTCTAAGGCCATCGTGTCGCTCCTGGTAAACGGTCGGGACCGGGGATCGGGTATTCCAATGCAGCCCCATATCGTCGCGTTTTATGACTAATAAACGGTAAACGGGGATTGGCGGGGAGGCCTACACAACGCATCCGCGCTTAGGTCCGGCCAAATTTTTGGTTCGCTTCCGCCGCGCGACCTGCTTCAATATCGGGGTTGAGGCGTTTTGCGAAAAAGTGCCGCTGATAAACCTGTTTCGAAAGCAGCGGTTCACGTTTTCGGGCGGATAACAAGGGCCTGGCGGATGGGGTATTCGATCCTGGTTGTCGACGACGAGCCGAACATCGTGCTGTCGCTGGAATTCCTGATGCAGAAGGCCGGCCACCAGGTGCGGGTGGCCGGGTCCGGCCCCGAAGCCTTGAGCGCCATTGCCGAGCAGCGGCCCGACCTGGTCCTGCTCGACATCATGCTGCCCAAGTCGAACGGCTATGACGTCTGCAAGGCGATCCGGGCCAATCCGGAATGGCACGACATTCCCGTGGTCATGCTGTCGGCCAAGGGCGGTGAGGCGGACCGCGAGGCCGGCCTGCAGGCCGGGGCGACCGATTTCATGACCAAGCCCTTTTCCACCACAGAAGTCGTCGATCGGGTCGAGAAGCTGTTGGCCGGTAGGGAAAATGCGGGCTGACCGTACGGGGCAGCGGCCGTGAACCGGCCCGGTGCCATGACCGAACGCAGCCTGGCGCTGTTCGTCCTGGGCCTGCTGGTCTTCAACCCGCCGCTGCTGTCGATCTTCAGCGGTGATGCGGTGGTCGCCGGCATCCCCGTTCTTTACCTCTATTTTTTTGCTGCCTGGTTCGGCCTGATCGGCCTGATGGCGGTCACCGTGCGGTTCGCCCGGCGCAGCGGCGGTGATCAGCGGTCGCGGCGCAGACGGTCCTGACATGCTGACCGGTTGGTTCATCCTGTTGGTGTCGATCGCCTATCTGTGCCTGCTGTTCGGTCTCGCCTATTACGGGGACAAGCGGGCCAAGCAGGCGCGCAGCCTGTTGCGTTCGCCCTATACCTATTCCCTGTCCTTGGCGGTTTACTGTACCAGCTGGACGTTCTACGGCAGCGTCGGCCGGGCCGCCTCCAACGGCCTCGACTTCCTGGCCATCTTTATCGGGCCGACCTTGACCTTCGTGCTGTGGTGGTTCGTGCTGCGCAAGATCCTGCGGATTTCCAAGGCCAACCGGATCACCTCGATTGCCGACTTCATCTCGTCGCGCTACGGCAAGAGTCCGATCCTCAGCGGCTTGGTGACGATCATCGCAGTGGTCGGGATCATGCCCTACATCTCGCTGCAGCTGAAGGCGGTGTCGACCAGCTTCACCGTGATCCTGGGCGAAACCGCTCTGACCATGCCCGACGCGGTCAAGGCGGTGCCGTTCCCGATCGACACCTCGTTCCTGGTGGCGGTGGCGCTGACTGCCTTTTCGATCCTGTTCGGCACTCGCCAGATCGACGCTTCGGAACATCACGAAGGTATGGTGGTGGCGATTGCCTTTGAATCGATCGTCAAGCTGGTAGCCTTTCTGGCGGTCGGGCTGTTCGTCACGTACGGGCTGTACAACGGTTTCGCCGACCTGTTCAGCGCCGCCATCGCCTCGCCGGAACGTCTGGCCCTGTTGAGTGCCGCCAGCGCCGGCGGATACAGCCAATGGCTGACCCTGGTGGTGCTGTCCATGGCGGCGATCTTCTGTCTGCCGCGCCAGTTCCAGGTTACGGTGGTGGAGAATGTCGACGAACGCCATCTGGACACCGCCGCCTGGATGCTGCCGCTGTATCTGCTGGTGATCAACATCTTCGTGGTGCCGATCGCCATGAGCGGCCTGATGATGTTTCCGGACGGATCGGTCGATGCCGATACCTTCGTGTTGACCATCCCGATGGCGGCGCAACAAGAAGCCTTGGCGCTGTTGGTCTTCCTCGGCGGCTTGTCGGCCGCGACCGGCATGGTGATCGTGGCGACGATCGCGCTCAGCACAATGGTCTGCAACGATTTGGTGATGCCGGTCCTGCTGCGCTTCACCTGGCTTGGGCTTAGCGACAAGGGCGATCTCAGCCGCCTGCTGCTGTCGATCCGGCGCGGTTCGATCATCCTGATCATCCTGTTGAGCTATACCTATTACCGGCAGATCGGCGAATCCTACGCCCTGGTGACCATCGGCCTAGTGTCGTTTGCCGCCGCCGCCCAGTTCGCACCGGCGATGATCGGCGGGGTGTTCTGGAAAGAGGGCACCAAGGCCGGCGCTTTGGTCGGGCTGGCGCTCGGCTTCCTGGTCTGGCTCTACACCTTGTTGCTGCCGGCATTCGCGCTGTCGGGCTGGTTGCCGATCTCTTTCCTGACCGAGGGGCCGTTCGGGATCGAGCTGCTGAAACCCTATGCCCTGTTCGGCCTGAATGGGGTCGACCGGCTGTCGAATGCCTTGTTCTGGTCGCTGTTATTCAATATCGGTGCCTATGTCGGTCTGTCGCTGCTGGGGCGGCCCAGCGCCATCGAACGCATCCAGGCGGCTCTGTTCGTCGACGTCGAACGCTACGCCCGGATTGGTGAGGGGCCGCGGCTGTGGCGGCGCAGCGCGACGGTCAGCGACCTCAAGAACCTGGTGATCCGGTTCATCGGCGGCCAGCGTACCGAACGGGCTTTCGCCCAATATGCAAGGGCCCATGACACCAGCCTGGAAAAACTCGAACAGGCCGATGCCGAACTGGTGGCCTATGCCGAGCAGTTGCTGGCCGGCACCATCGGCGCCGCTTCGGCCCAGGTGATGGTGGCATCGGTCACCAAGGGCGAGGCGGTCGGCATCGACGAGGTGATGCGCATCCTGGACGAGACCAGCCACGTCATCGAATACAGCCACCAATTGGAGCGCAAGTCCCAGGAACTGGAAATCGCCTCGGCCGAACTACGGTCCGCCAACGAGCGGCTGCAGGAACTGGATCAGCTCAAGGACGACTTCCTGACCACCGTCAGCCACGAACTGCGCACCCCGCTGACGGCGATCCGGTCGTTTGCCGAGATCCTGTTCACCACCCCGGAACTGGGGATCGACCGGCGATCGGAATTCCTCGGCATCATCGTCAAGGAGAGCGAAAGGCTGACCCGGCTAATCAACCAGATCCTGGATCTGGAAAAGATGGAGTCGGGTCAGGCCGAATGGCGCATGGCGGTGATCGATCCCAGGCCGGTGATCGAGGACGCGGTCAATGCCGCCCATGGCCTGTTTGGCGATCGCGCCATCCAACTGACCGCCTCGATCGCCGAGGGCCTGCCAACCATCTACGCCGATCGGGATCGGTTCTATCAGGTGGTGTTCAACCTGCTGTCCAACGCGGTTGCATTCGCCGACGGCGCCAGGGGTGCGATCGAAATCGCCGCCGGGCCGCGGCCCGGGGCGCTGTTGTTCAGCGTTGTCGACAACGGTCCCGGCGTACCGGCCGTCGCCCGCGAAGCGATCTTCGAGAAATTCTACCAGTTGGACGACCAGGCCCGCGGCTCGGCCCGCAGCGGCCTGGGCCTGTCGATCTGCCGTCGCATCGTGACCGAATTCAAGGGCCGGATCTGGGTCGAGAGCGAGGCCGACGAAGGCGCCAAGTTCTGCGTTACCATCCCGGCGCGCGAGGAATATGTCGGCGGTTTCGCGGCTTCGGCTGAATAAGGTAGACATTTGATTCGAAAGGTACTGTTTCGTCCCGCTCTCCCTCCCAACCACCCAACAGGGTACCATCAATGGGTGGTTGGGAGGGGGAGCGGGACGGAACAGTGCTCCGAAATGCGCGGTTCGCGCCTTTCGGTCAAACACCGAGACAAAGACCCGGTTCCGTTTGACGCCTGTCCGCCGGCCGTGCTGTGATCGGAGCCTTGGGGAGAAAACAAACCGGAGAGGCCGAATGACGCTGGAAAACCTGCGCGTGGTCGCCGATGTGCCGCGCCACCATGCGGCCGCGCGACCCGACGATGTCGCTTTTCAGTTCCAGGGGCGCAGCACCACCTACGCCGAGGTTGATCGGCGGGCATCCCAGGTCGCCAACGGCCTGATCGCAGCCGGGGCGGGGCCGCAGACCAGGGTGGCCTTTCTGGGCCGCAACAGCGACCTCTACTTCGAGATCTTCTTCGGCGCCGCCAAGGCGAACTGCGTTCTGGTGCCGGTCAACTGGCGGCTGGCGCCGCCCGAGATCCGCTACATCATCCAGGATGCCGGCGCCGAAATCCTGTTCGTCGGTGCGGATTTCATCGATCTGGCGGCCGACTTGATCGGCGCGTTGGACAAAGTCCGGCTGGTGATTGCCGTCGACGGCGGCCACGACACCTGGGAGGCTTTTCCCGATTGGCGCGACCGCCAGGATACGGCGGACCCGACCCTACCGGTCGACGAGCGTGACATCGTCATTCAGCTCTACACCAGCGGCACCACCGGGCATCCCAAGGGGGCCCAATTGTCGAACTTCAATTTCCTGCACTTCCTGCCCGTCGGGGTGCGGGAATGGGGCGGCTGGTCGCCGGCGGACATCAGCCTGGTGGTGATGCCGATCTTCCATATCGCCGGCACGGCCTGGGGCCTGGTCGGGTTCTATGTCGGGGCCCGCAACGTGATCGTCGCCGATGTCGACCCGCCCGAAATCCTGCGCCACCTGAAGGAGGACGGGATCAACCGGGTGCTGTTCGTACCGGCGGTGATCCTGTTCCTGTTGCAGGAGCCGGGCTGCCGGGAAACGCCGTTTCCCGATCTCAAGGAGATTTCCTACGGCGCCTCGCCGATCCCCCAGGGCCTGCTGAGGGACGCGATGGACACCTTCAAATGCAATTTCGTCCAGGTCTATGGGCTGACCGAGACCACCGGCGCCATCACCCTGTTGAGCCCGGAAGACCACGATCCCGAGAATGGCAAAAGGCTGCTGAGCTGCGGCAAGCCGTTCAGCAACACCCAACTCAGGATCATCGACGAGGCGGGCCAGGATCTGCCGGTCGGTGAGGTGGGCGAAGTGATCTGCCGTTCGACCCAGGTGATGGCGGGCTATTGGAACCTGCCGGAGGCGACGGCAACGGCGATCCGTGGCGAATGGTTCCATACCGGCGATGCCGGCTACCTGGACGCGGACGGCTACCTCTACATCCACGACCGGGTCAAGGACATGATCATCTCGGGCGGCGAGAACATCTACCCCGCCGAGGTCGAGAGCGCCCTGTTCGCTCATCCCGGGGTCGCCGATGTGGCGGTGATCGGTGTTCCCGACGATCGCTGGGGCGAGGCGGTCAAGGCGATCGTGGTCCGTGCCCCCGACGCAAAGGTGTCGGCCGAAGAGCTAAAGGACTTCGCGCGCGGTCAGATCGCCGGTTACAAGATGCCCAAAACGGTCGATTTCATCGACGCCCTGCCGCGCAACCCGTCCGGCAAGATCCTCAAGCGCGAGCTGCGCAAGCCTTATTGGGTCGGCGAGGACCGCCAGGTGCACTGAAGGTTAAAGCCGGTCCTCGAGCATTTTCAGCCGGGCGCGGGTTTCGGCGAGACAGGTATCGTCCAGGTCCCAGACCGCCAGGCCGGGCGCCTCCGGGCCGGCATCGGCGAGAGATTCGCCTTCGGGCCCATAGACCGCGCTCATGCCGCCATATTCCAAGCCGTCATGGCTGCCGACATAGTTGGCGAAGGCCAAGTAGATGGTGTTCTCCAACGCCCGAGCCGGGAAGTAGATGGTGCGGCGGTAATCGGACCGGCCCAGCGGGAAGGCGCCGGGCAACAGGTAGGCATCGGCTCCGGCAATGGCATAGAGGCGGGCGTGTTCCGGGAAAGAGCTGTCGTAGCAGATCCCGACCCCCAGGACCCAGCCGTCGATGGTGATTGGCCGCGGGGTTGTCCCGCGGACGAACCACTGCCGCTCGTCTTCGTCCAGGTACATCTTGTCGTAGACCAGCTCGGTATCGCCATCTCGGCCGATCATGATCGCCGACAGGTGAGCCCCGGTCTCGCCCCGGGTCGGGGCACCGACCAGGGCGGCGATGCCGCGCTCGGCGCACACCTTGCGGATCGGGTCCAGGCGCTCGCCCTTCGGCTCGACCATTTGGGCCTCGACCCCTTGATCCAGCAGCCTGCCGCAATAGCCGGTGATCGAGAGTTCCGGGAACACCACCAGCGCCGCGCCCCGGTCGGCGGCTTGGCTGAGCAAGTCAAGATGGCAGCCGATATTGCGATCGACATCGCCGGCAGCCGCGTCGAATTGCGCCACCGCCAGCCGCAGTCCCGATCGCCCCAATGTCATGCTTCAATCCTTCAAATACGGCCGCTGGACCACAGCCCATGTTTGCGGATCTTAAACCGGACCGGGGCCTAGGTCAGGCGGTGATTGCAAACAAACGCCCACCACCGGTTTCGGCATCCGGGGGGATGCCGAGCCGACGCATCGCCGCCCAGATCAGGGCCTGGTTGCTGGTGACCACCGGCTTGCCGAGTTCGACCTCCAATGCGGTGATGGTTTCGACCGCCCGCATGTCGGTGCAGGACAGCAGCACGGCTTCGCCGGCATCGCAGTCGGCCTGGCGCCCCAGGTCCCGGACCCGTTCCGGCGTCAATTCGCCCTGGCCGTAATTGCCAAGGTCCTCCCCGACATAGGCCGATGAAACCACGGTGAGGCCGCTCTGCTCCAGGAAGGCGATGCAGTCCTGGTTCAGGGCCTGGACATAGGGCGACGAAAAGCCGATCCGCGTGGCGCCCAGGGCCTTCAGGGCCTCGACCACGGCACCCGCCGCGGTGACCGCCGGAACCCCAGACTTGGCGGTGATTTCTTCCGCGAAGCTGCGGTCGAAGTCCGGCCCATGGGCCAGGGTCGCCGAGGTGCAGCCGTAGAGGATGATATCGGGCCGGGCGGCGGCAAGCGCGGCTATCACCTCGTCCAGCGAGGCCAGCGCGAAGCCGCGCATCTGCTCACCGTCCGGCACCTGGTCCAGATCGTAGCCGCCGGCCCGCATGATATGCAGCGACACGCCTTCGGGGCGCAGCATCGCCATGTCCGGCTCCAGGTTGACGTTCGACATCGGCACCACGACGCCGAACCTGGCCCGGCCGCGGCTCGGCCAGAATTCCTCGGTCATGATGTCACCCCGCCGTTCTTCCACTCCGCCAAAGCGGTCGCCACCCGCGGCATCGCGTCCGCCGGTCCCATGGTGATGCGAACGCAATGCGCCAGGTCGTAGCCGCCCATGGCGCGGGTCTCGATGCCCCGGGCTTTCAGATAGGCCATGGCGTCTTTGGCCTGGTCGGCGGTATCCAGCGGCACCAGGACAAAATTGGTCGGGCCGTCCAGCGCGGTCAGGCCCGCCTTGGCCAGGTCGGCGACGAACTGCCGCCGGATCGCAGCGGTCTGGTCGCGCACCATCGCGACATGGGCCTGGTCGGCGACCGCGGCCGTTGCGGCGGCCTGGGAAAGCTCCGAAATGGCACCGGGGTTCTGGATGCGATAGAGGACGTCGATGATCTCGGGCGGGAAGTACCCCCAACCGACCCGCATTCCGGCCAGGCCATAGACCTTTGAGAAAGTGCGAAGGACCACCGTATTGCCCCCCGCCACCAGGTCGAAGCAGGGTCGATATTGGTCCGGCTCGACGAACTCCGCATAGGCCTCGTCCAGGATCAGCAGGACATTGTCGGCCAGCCCCGACCTGAGCCTGACGATCTCGTCGCGGTCGACGAAGGTGCCGGTCGGATTGCCCGGATTGGCGACAAACACCGTCTTGGTGTCCGCGGTGACAGCGGCCAAAAGCGCGTCGACATCGACCGTATAGTCGGCTTCATCGACCAGCCGAACCTCGGCCGCGGCCATCCGGGCGGCGGTGCGGAAGTACAGATAGCTGTAGCGGCTGGTGACCACGGTATCACCGGGATCAAGGTAGGCGGCGGTCAGCAGGGCTATCAGTTCCAGCGAACCGCAGCCACACAGAATGCGGTCGGTCTCCAGACCGTGAACTTCGGCAATGGCCTGGCGCAGCGCCGCATAGGCGGGGTCCGGATAGAGGCGGATGCCGGACGCGGCTTGCCGGGCGGCATCCAGCACATGATCGGGTGGCGGAATGGCGCATTCGTTCTTGGCCAGTTGTAAAATATCCGGATCGTCATTGGCCGGGCTGTCGGGCAGCACATAGGGCGACAGGTTCATCAGGTGGGGGCGTGGTTTCAGCATCCGGGGCTCCTATTTACCTGACCGTCGGGCGGTGGTTGCCGTCCGATCGACGGTGCCGGTGGCATCGACGACGACGCCATACAGGTCGCGTGCCGCCGCCGGCGAAACAAGACCACGGCGGACATCGGCCGCCACGGCGTCGGCGTCCCGGGTCAAGGGAGCGCCATAACCGCCGCCGCCCGGGGTTTGGAAAATCAGCCGGTCGCCGGGCGCCAGGGTGAACTCCCCCTTGCTGGGCAGTACCGGGCCGCTGGCAAAGGAGATGTGCCCGGCGGCGCCGGTGCCGCCGCCATCCGCCCCCTGCGCCGGGTTCAGGACCCGCTCCACCGACATGAACAACAGGAAGGGCTGGTGTTCGGCGGATTCGATCTCGATCACCTGACCCAGCCCGCCCCGGTACCGGCCGGCCCCGGCCGAGTCGGGCCGCAGTTCGCGGCGCCGGACCAGCACCGGCACCGCGCTTTCGGTCATTTCGACCTGCGAGCCCCAGACCCCGGACGGGTAGGCGGTGGCGCTCAGCCCGTCCTTCGCCGGCCGGGCACCGGTGCCACCATTGTGGGACAGCTCAATGGCGAACGGGGTGGCGGCCGGATCGGGATTGGCGACGCTGCGCATCGGCAAGTCGTAGAGGCACGACGCGCCCTCGGCCGGCACCCGGTCGGGCAGGGCCTGGCGCAAACAGCCGAACACCAGGTCGGGCAGCATCTGCCCCACCGTGTGGCGCATGGCGACCGGGGCCGGATGCACCGCGTTGACGATACAGCCCGGTGGCGCCGTGACCTTGAACGGGGCCAGCGACCCGGCATTGTTGGGGATGTCGCCGCCGATCAGGCAGCGGATGGCGAACACCGCATAGGCCGCGGCGTAGTTCAGCGGGCAGTTGATCCCCTTGGCCGAGGCCCCGGACGACCCGGTGAAGTCGAGGATCATTTTGTCGTCGCGGACCGTCAGGGAGGCCACCAGATCAAGCTCGAAGTCATAGCCGTCGATCCTGGTGGCGTGGCGGTAACAGCCATTGGGCACCTCGGCGATCGCGGCAACCGCGCCGCGGTGCGAGGTCTCGATGATGTATTCGGCCAGGCCGTCCAGATCGTCGATGGCGAACTCCCGCATCATCTCCACCAGGCGTTGGCAGCCGGCCTCGCAGCAGGCCAGCAGGGCGTAGATGTCGCCCTCGTTCTGGATCGGCTCGCGCGAATTGACCCGCAGGATATCCATCAGCAGCCGGTTGATCTCGCCGCCCTCGACCAGCTTGCAGGGTGGCACCATCAAGCCTTCGTCGAAGATGTCGTGACCCTCCGGGCCCATGCCCGACCCGCCCAGGTCGACAAGGTGCGAGGTACAGGCCGACAGGCCGACCAGCCTGCCGTCGAGAAAGGCCGGCTGGACCAGCAGGAAATCGTTGAGGTGGCCGGACGCCGCCCAGGGATCGTTGGTAACGTAAACGTCGCCGGGCCGCATGGCGGCGGCGGGGAAGGTTTCGAGCATGATCGCGACGGCGGCGGCCATGGTGTTGATATGGCCGGGCGTACCGGTCACCGGCTGGGCCAGCATGCGGCCCTGCAGGTCGAAAATCCCGGCCGAGATGTCGCCGCACTCCCGGACCATCGGGCTGAAGGCGGTGCGGATCAGGGTCTGGCCCTGTTCCTCGACCAGGGCCATGAGACGGTTCCACATCACCTGGTAATCGATCGCCTGAAGTTTGGTCATGGCGTGCCTCCCTCTTGCGGCCGGCGGGTGAGCTGCAGATTGCCCAACCGGTCGACCAGCAGGTCGAAATCCGCCCCCACCAGGGTGGTGGTCTGGCCCTCGACGATCAGCGCCGGGCCGGCAACGAAATCGCCGGGTACGAGATCGTCGCGGCGATGCACTGGACAGTCGCGGGACCCGATCCGGCCGCCGAAGAAGACCGGCCGGCAGTGCGGGCTGGTCTTGCGGGTGACGACCGCCTGGGTAGGGGCCGGTGCGACCAGGTCGGCGACCGTTGTCACTGCGATCGACCAGTTCAGCACCTCAATCGTCATGCCGGGGACCGAGCGGTGGAACAGGTCCCGATAAGCCGCCTGATAGGCCTCGTCCAGGCGAGCCAGATCGTCGGGCTCCAGGTCGCGGGCCGGCAGGTCGACCTCGATCTCGTGACCCTGGCCGCGGTAGCGCATATAAGCCGTGCGCGTCTCGCGGATTGGCGCGCCACGGGCGCCGGCCTCGACCACGTCCATCGCTTCTTCCCGCATCTCCGCGAACAGGCGGTTGACCCGGTCCAGGTCGATCCGGTCCAGGGTGGTGTAGTGGCTGCGCACGATCTCATAGGCCACCGGCGCATGGAGAAAGCCGATCGCCGACCCGACCCCGGGGTCGCGCGGGATCACGATCCGGCCGACCCCCATGCGCTCGGCCACCCGCGTGGCATGCAAGGGTCCGTTACCACCAAAGGCGATCATGGTCCGGCTCGCCAGGTCCTTACCGCGTTCGATGGCGTGCACCCGGCCGGCATTGGCCATGTTCTCGTCGACGATCTGCGACACGCCATAGGCGGCCTCGACCGGGTCCAGGCCCAGGCTGTCGCCGACAGCTGCCGTCAGGGCGGTTTTGGCGGCCCGCGGATCCACTTGCAGCCGGCCCTCGGCAAAGGCGGCGGGTTCGACATGGCCGAGCACCAGGTCGCTGTCGGTGACGGTGGCGTGCCTGCCGCCGCGGCCGAAACAGGCCGGCCCGGGTTCGGACCCGGCCGATTCCGGGCCAACGGTGATGCGGCCCAACCGGTCGACCGCGGCGATCGAACCGCCGCCGGCCCCGATCTCGATCATCTCGATCACCGGGATCCGCACCGGCAGGCCGCTGCCTTTCATGAAACGCTCGGCGCGGCCGATCTCGAACTGCCTGGAGCCTTGGGGCCGGCCGTCGTCGATCAGGCAGATCTTGGCCGTGGTGCCGCCGACATCGAACGACACCACCTGGTCCAGGCCGCAGGTTTCGGCGACCCGGGCCGCCAGGATGGCGCCGCCGGAGGGGCCGGATTCGACCAGCCGGATCGGGAACCGCACGGCCGTCTCCAGGGTAGTCATGCCACCGCTGGAGGTCATGATGTACAGCGGGCAGGCAAACCCGTCGCGGGTCAGCGCCGCGTCCAGGCCCTCGAGATAAGCCTGCATCAGGGGCCGGATATAGGCATTGGCGACGGTGGTCGACAGCCGGTCATATTCCCTGGCCTCGGGGCTGACCTCGCTTGACAGGCTGACCGGCAGGTCAGGCCGGCGGGCCGCGATCAGCTCGGCCAGGCGGCGCTCGTGAGCCGGATTGGCATAGGCGTGCAACAGGCAGACGGCGATCGATTCAACGCCCTGGTCGGCGAAGCTCGCCAGGATCCCGTCGATCGCAGCCTCGTCCAGCGGCTCCAGGACCTCGCCGCGCGCGTTCATCCGCTCAAGCACCGTCAGGCAGCGCTCCCGGGGTACCAGCATCTCGGGCTTGTCGAGGAAGATGTCGTACTGGTTGTAGCGGCGCTCATAGGCGATTTCCAGGATATCGCGAAAGCCCGCCGTGGTGATCACCCCGACGGTGGCGCCCTTGCGCTCGATCAGCGCGTTGGTCGCCAGGGTGGTGCCGTGAATGAAACCACCGACCAGGTTCGCGTCGATGCCGGCCTGGTCGAGGGCGAGGCGCACCCCATCCATCGCCCCGATCACCGGGTCGGCGGGTGTGGTCGGGGTCTTGGCGGTGACGAAACGGCCGGGCGAACCGGGCAGGTCCAGGGCGACATCGGTGAAGGTGCCACCGATATCCACCGCGATCCGGGGCGCAGGTGAAGCGTCCATCGCGTTGTCCATCATCTTGGCGGGCCGCGCGTCTGCGGCTTCGCGGAATACAGAAAGTCGGAAAATCGGGGGGCTGAGCGGCCCGGGTAGGGCGACTACGGGACCAAGTCGGACTTCAGGGCCCGGCGGCCGTTGCGGCGGTCCAGTTGCTGTGCGGTGTTATCGGTCATCACGCACTCCGTCGCTGCTGATTTGCAGATGAGGCCGAGTGTGCGGCAAATCGCCGAACCCTGCAACGGTCAATAACCGCGCTCGGGCAGGACGATGTTGGCGAGTGGCTGGCCTCTCAGGTAGCGATCGAGGTTGTCGCAGAACATGTCGACCGACTTGTCCTCCCAGCCCGGATAGACCGACGAACAGTGCGGCGTCAGGATGACATTGTCCAGGCGCCACAGCGGATGGTCGGCGGGCAGGGGTTCGGTTTCGAAAACGTCGAGGGCGGCGCCTTTCAGGTCGCCCTGGGTCAGGGCCGCGAGCAATGCCGCTTCCCGCACGACGCCGCCGCGCGAGACGTCGATCAGCACCGCACCCGGTCGCATGGCGGCGAAGGCGGCTTCGTCGACCAGCCCCCGCGTATTGGCCAACAGCGGCAGCGAGACCACGATGAAGTCGGCCCGCGACCACAATTCGGGCAAGGCCGATGGCCGGTAGACCTCGTCGACATCGGCGGTGGGGGCGGGGTTGGCCCGCACCCCGAGCACGGTCAGGTCCAGGGCCTTGGCCCGGGCCGCCACCGCCTGGCCGGTTTTGCCCAGCCCCAGGATCAGGACCGTCTTGCCGTCGATCGGCTCGACCCGGCCCGGGCCCCAATGGCCGCGCCGCTGGTCGGCGGCGAAGGCGGGAAAGCCCAAGGTGAAGGCGAACATCGCGCCGACCGCGTATTGCGCCATCATGTCGGCCGCGACCCCGGCGGAATTGGTGACCGTGATGCGTTGCCTGTCCCAACCGCCCAGATGATCGGTCCCCGACCCGCCGACCGCGATCCATTTAAGGTTGGGGCAGCTCAGCAGGGCATCGCGCGGGAAGTTCGGGGTGCCGGCGAAACGCACCGTGTAGACGATTTCCGGGCGAAACGCCTCGAGCAGGCCGGGCAGGCCCTCATAGCTGTCGCAGGTGGCAAGCTCAATTTCGGGGTGGCGGGCGTGAACGATCGCCCGGGCTGGCTCCGGCGCATCGGTATGCAGGATCAGCCGGGGTCGGTCGGTCATCTCGAGTTCCGGTGCATCGGTTACACCGGTTCGACGACCAGGTCGATGAAGTCGGCGAAGCGGCTGTCAGGCTCCTGCAGGCGGGCCGCGGCTGTGATGATCCGCTCGGTGCGCACCGCGCCCAGGACCGGTTCGGTAAAGCCCCTGAACTTCTCAATGATCTCCGCTTCCGTGAACGGCGAATCCGGCCCGCCATGGGCGTTCATATCGCCGGATTGCAGGACCGAACCGTCGGCCAGGGTAATGACTGCGTCGGCCCAGCGTCCCACCGGAAAGCGGTCATTGTGGCGGTCGCGTTCGAAAACCTCGATCCGGTCGACCAGTCCGGCAGCGGCCGGGTCGCTGAGTCCGTCACCGGAAATGTGCGGGGCGCCGATCTCGCCGTGGCAAAGCATCACCGCGACCGGGAAACGCAGGCTGTATTGCGCCATCGAGGTGGTGTCCGGCAGGCCGGGATAGAGGCAGGCCGCCTCGTGGAAGGTGCCGATCTCGACCTTGACGATATCCTTGGGCGCGAACCCGTGTTCAGCCTGAAGCGCGCGCACCGCATCGATCGCGGCATGGGCCCAGCGGCAGATCGGGTAGGGTTTGACGTATTGCTGTTCGATAATCCAGTCCCGACCCAGGTCCTGCCAATAGGGCGCCACGTCCGGACCCTCGATGGTGATTGCCGGCGCCCCCTGAAAGCCCTGTTCGGCCAGGATCGCGGCCGAAACCCCGGCCATCGCGCCCCAGCCGGACCCGTCATGCAGCATGGTCGGGTTGGCGATCTCGCGCATCATCTGGCTGCGCGGCCCGTGATACTCGGCGATCCCGAAGGCCTGCCGCAATCTCTCGTCGTCCAATCCCATGAGCCTTGCCGCCACCGCGGCCACGCCAATCGCGTTCCAGGCGCCCGAAGTGTGGTAGTCGCTGACCGTCGCATGCAGGCTCAAACCCGCCCGGCCGGCGATCTCGTAGCCGACCACCATCGCGGCTAACGCCTCGGGGCCGGACAGATCGGGCGCGCTCGCCTCGGCCATGGCGATCAGGGCCGGGACGATGGCGACGCCGATATGCCCCTTTACCGGGTTATAGCCGTCATGGCCGTCCAGATTGTCGATCTGGGTGGCGCCTGCAAAGGCGGCGCCGGCCGGGCTGACCCGGCGGCCGTCGAACAGCAGGCGCGAACCGGCACCGGTATTGCCGGTGGCATACAGGGCGCAAGCCGTATTGCGGGCGATGCGCGCGACCTCCAGGTCGGCGGCACCGGCCGCGATGCCGATGGTGTCCAACAGCAGCCAGGACGCCCATTGCCGGGCCGTGGCCGGGATCTCCGCCGCGCCTGAGCGCAGGGCGAAGGCGGTGACGTCCGCCGGAGCGACGGAGGGCCGCGTGTCCACCCGCGCCGCCCGCCGCTACAGGTCTTCGGCCCGCTGGCGCAGGACGAACTTCTGGATCTTGCCGGTCGAGGTCTTCGGCAGATCGCCGAACACCACATTTTTCGGCACCTTGTAGCGGGCCATGTTGTCGCGACAGAAGTTGATGATCTCCTCTTCTGTCGCTTGCGCATCGGGTTTCAGGGAGACGAAGGCACATGGCGTCTCGCCCCATTTTTCGTCCGACTTGGCGACCACCGCGGCGTCGGCGACGGCGGGATGCTTGTAGATCACGCCCTCGACCTCGATCGACGAGATGTTCTCGCCACCGGAGATGATGATGTCCTTGGACCGGTCCTTCAACTGGATGTAACCGTCCTCGTGCATCACCCCCAGATCGCCGGTGTGGTACCAGCCGCCGGCGAAGCTCTCCTTGGTCGCGGTCGGGTTCTTCAGATAGCCCTTCATGACGATGTTGCCGCGCATCATCACCTCGCCCATGGTCTCGCCGTCGCGCGGCACCGGCTGCATGGTTTCCGGGTCGATGACGTCCAGGCCCTCCAGAACCGGGTAGCGCACGCCCTGGCGAGACTTCATTGCCGCCTTTTCGTCCAGCGGCAGCTGGTTCCAGTCCTCGTGCCAGGCGCAGACCACGGCGGGACCGTAGGATTCCGTCAGGCCATAGACATGGGTGACATTGAAGCCCTGCTGTTCCATCGCTGCCAGCACGCTGGGCGGCGGCGGGGCCGCGGCGGTCAGCACGTTGACGGTCTGCGGGAAAGTGGTGCGTTCGGCGTCGGTGGCGTTGATCAACATGCTGAGCACGATCGGCGCGCCACACAGATGGGTCACCCCGGTATCGGCGATGGCCTGGTAGATCGCCCCGGCCTCGACCCGGCGCAGGCAGACATGGGTGCCGGCCATGGCGGTGATGGTCCAGGGGAAGCACCAGCCATTGCAGTGGAACATGGGCAGGGTCCAGAGATAGATCGGATGCCCGGTCATGCCCCAGCTGACGATGTTGCCGATCGCGTTCAGATAGGCGCCGCGATGGTGGTAGACCACGCCCTTCGGGTTGCCGGTGGTACCCGAGGTGTAGTTCAGCGAGATCGCCTGCCATTCGTCAGCCGGCAGCTCCGGCATGAAATCGGGATCGCCTTCCTCGAGCAACGCCTCGTAAGTCTTTTCGCCGAGCAGTTCGCCACCCTCATATTCCGGGTCGTCGATGTCGATCACCACCGGCGGGTTGCTCATCTGGGAGAGGGCGTCCTTGATCACGCCGGAAAATTCCCGGTCGGTGAGCAACAGCTTGGCCTCGCCGTGTTCCAGGATGAAGGCGATGTTGGCGGCGTCGAGGCGGATGTTGATGGTGTTGAGGACCGCGCCGATCATCGGCACCCCGAAATGCGCCTCGTAGATCGCCGGCACGTTGGGCGCGACGACGGCGACCGTGTCACCAACCCCGATGCCGCGGCGTTTCAGGGCGCTGCCCAGGCGCCGGCAGCGGGCATAGCTTTCGCGGTAGGTATACCGGGTGCTGCCGTGGACCACCGAAACCCGGTCGGGGTAGACGGACGCGCTTCGTTCGATCAGGCCGACCGGCGAAAGCGGCTGATAATTGGCGCCGACCTTGTCGAGATCGGTTTCATAGGGGCTGCTGCTCATGTTCGGACCTCAGAAATGGCTGTGCCGCTTTATTAACCGGCAAGGGGTCGGGAAATCAACGGCGAAGCGAGCACGCCCCGGAGACAGTTTGAAATTTGCACGTTTGATCAAATTTCAAACTGCCTTTGGTCGTGGGTTCCTGCCTGGTATGCGCGAGGTTCATCAAATCGCGCCGAAATGTTCGCTGTTAACCATTTTTTAAGTGTCCAATGGCATGGTTGTACTCGGTAACCCAGTCCGTCGGGTTACCCGATTGGATCTCATCCAATCATTTGACGCCTCCCTGTTAAACTCGAGCCGCCGATCCGGCGGCTCTTTTTTCGCCCCGACACCGGCTGGCGGCGGGTTTTTGCCCGTTTAGCGGGCGCGGTCGAGAACGTTTCGGTTGAAAAAGTCAATCGAAGAATTTGCCGTGGTTTGCATTCCGTGTATTGACTCTGTCCCCCATGTCGCGCGTAATACGCGCCATAGCTCGAGTCTAACAGGGTGAGGCTTTTCCGGGGTCGCCAAAAAGGCGGCCCCATTTTTTTGTCTGCCCGTCCACCCTAAATGAAAATGGGAAGCAACCGACGCTCCGGCGTTGGACAACCAGACATATCAGGGGAGGCGAAGATGGAAGGGATCGTGATCCGGTACGAGTACCAGGGTGACGAGGAAAATTGGCGCACCGCCGTTGACGGCTTTATCGCCAACATCAACAACGACGCGGAAATCGCCGGCAAGTTCCGCTACAGCGTCAATGTCGGCGCCGACGGCAAGACCCGGATTCACGTTGGCCGCTGGCCCGATCAGGCGACCTTGGAAACCTTGCAGAGCCGCGACTATTTCAAAGC
This sequence comes from uncultured Sneathiellales bacterium, assembly GCA_964344385.1. GTDB lineage: Bacteria > Pseudomonadota > Alphaproteobacteria > CAYFNG01 > CAYFNG01 > CAYFNG01. The sequence goes on along the minus strand of CAYFNG010000001.1, from coordinate 148,013 downwards.
CTTTGCCACCAAGGTCCAGGAGTTTGGCGGCGACAGCCTGTCGCCGATGCGGGTGTCGGAGGTTACCGCGACCGCCGGTTAATTCGACCACGGCGGAATCTGGACGGCAGGGGCGGCCGCGTGTAGCTTGGGGCCAATCCCTGCCGAGCAACCCCTTGAAAGACGATGCCGTGGCGAAATTCCTGAAATTCGATACGCTGAGCCTGCATGCCGGGCAACAGCCGGACCCGCAGCATGGCGCGCGGGCGGTGCCGATTTACCAGACCACCTCTTATGTCTTCCAGGACATGGACCACGCCGCGTCCCTGTTCAACCTGGAAAGGCCGGGTTACATTTACAGCCGTATTTCCAACCCGACGACGGCGGTGTTGGAGGAACGGCTGGCCGGACTGGAGGGCGGGGTCGGTGCGGTTTGTACCGCCAGTGGCCAGGCCGCCCTGCACTTGGCGATCGCCACCCTGATGGGGGCGGGCGACCATATCGTCGCTTCGGCCTCGATCTATGGCGGGTCGCACAACATGCTGACCCACACCCTGCCCAGGTTCGGCATCGAAACCAGCTTCGTCGATCCCCGGGACCCGCAGGCCTTCCGCGATGCGATCCGGCCCAACACCAAGTTGCTGTTCGCCGAGACCCTGGGCAATCCCGGCCTGGAGGTGCTGGACATCCCGGCCGTCGCGGCGGTGGCGCATGACGCCGGCCTGCCGTTGATGGTCGACAGCACCTTTGCCACCCCCTATCTCTGCCGGCCGCTGGATCATGGCGCCGATTTGGTCATGCATTCGGCGACCAAGTTCCTGGGCGGCCATGGCGTGGCGATCGGCGGCGTCATCATCGACGGCGGCACCTTCGACTGGGAGGCATCGGGCAAGTTCCCGACCCTGACCGAACCCTATGAGGGCTATCACGGCATCGATTTCGCCGAAGAATACGGCCCCCAGGCCTTCGTGATGCGGGCCAGGGCCGAGGGCCTGCGCGATTTCGGTGCCTGCATGGCGCCGACCACTGCCTTCCATATCCTGCAGGGGGTCGAGACACTGGGCCTGAGGATGGCTCGCCACGTCGAGAACACCCGCAAGGTGGTCGCCTTCCTGGAGGAGAACCCGGTGGTCGCCTGGGTGTCCTATCCCGAACTGACGCAGCATCCGGACCATGAGCTGGCGGCCAAGCTGCTGCCCAAGGGCTGCGGCGCGATCTTCACCTTCGGCATCAAGGGCGGCCGCGAAGCCGGCAAGAAATTTGTGTCGCGGCTGAAGCTGTTTTCGCACCTGGCCAATGTCGGCGACGCCAAGTCGCTGGTCATCCATCCCGCAAGCACGACCCATCAGCAGATGGATGCGGCGTCGCTCAAGGTGGCCGGGATTGGCGAGGACATGATCCGGTTGTCGATCGGCGTCGAGGATGCCGGCGATCTGATCGACGATCTCAAACAAGCCCTGCGCGGCGTACAATAGGGTGGGGCCATGTGGATCGACGCAAACGGAGTAAAGACCTACGCCAACACCGGCGGCCAGCCTTTCAATGCCGAACTGCCCACCCTGGTGTTCCTGCACGGCGCCGCCATGGATCATACGGTATGGTCCCAGCAAAGCAGATACTTCGCCCATCATGGCTATGGCGTCTTGGCGCTGGACATGCCGGGCTGCGGTCGCAGCGAGGGGCCACCGCTGACGACGATCGAGGCGCTGGCCGAATGGCTGGCCGCGTGCCTGAGCACGGTGGGTGCCGGCCCGGCCCGATTGGTCGGCCATAGCCAGGGTGCCCTGGTTTCACTCGAACTGGCGGCAGCGCGTCCCGAACTGGTGGCGGCGGTGGTCCTGGCCGGCGCGGCGGTGCCGATGCCGGTCAACGACGGCTTTCTCGGCCTGGCCGAGGCCAATGATCATCAGGCGATCGAGATGATGACCGATTGGGCCTTTGGCCGGCCGTCCCATATCGGCGGCAATATTGTGCCGGGTTCGTGGATGATCGGCTCGACGATTCGTCTGGTGGAGCGGGCGGCGCCGGGTGTCCTGCATGCCGGCCTGGCATCCTGCAACGACTATCAGGCAGGCATGGACGCGGCTGCCAAGGTGAAATGCCCGGTGCTGTTGCTGTTGGCCGAATTCGACCTGATGACCCCGGCCCGGGCCGCGCGGCCGCTGGCCGAAGCATTGGCGGCCTCCCGGACCGAAATCCTGCCAGGCGTCGGCCATTTGATGATGATGGAGGCTCCGGACGCGACCCTGGCCGCGATCGAGGGGTTTCTCTCACAGGCCTGAGCCAAGGTTAAACATTGCCTCGAGGTCGCCTCAACTGCTAGACACCTTGGTCTGATTAGGCGGTGCGCGGGCCACAACGGTTCGTTCGTCACATTGTGGTCGCAAACAACCCCTAGTTTGCGCCTCGGTAGGCAGTATCAAGCATCGACATGAGCATTTGGAGCAAATTGGTCGCGGGTGCCACCGACTGGGCGCTGGGGGGGCCGCTCGGCGCCTTGCTGGGCGGTCGCGACGGCGGCGACGGTGAGCGCGGCGATGCCACCAGGCGGGTTGCCTTTACCATCGGAGCGATCGCCTTGAGCGCCAAAATGGCCAAGGCCGATGGCCGGGTGACCGGCGACGAGGTGGCTGCTTTCCGGCAGATGTTCCATGTCGAACCGGGCGAGGAGCGCAACGTGCGGCGTATCTTCGACCTGGCGCGTCGCGACGCCGGAGGCTTCGAACCCTATGCCCGCCAGATCGCGCGGCTGTTCTCCGACCGCACCGCTGTCCTTGAGGATCTGCTGGGCTGCCTCTTCCATATCGCCAAGGCCGACCAGGTAATTCATCCCGACGAGATCGAGTTCCTGCGCCAGGTGGCGGGTATTTTCGGGTTCGGCGAGGCCGATTTCGCCCGTATCCGGTCCTATCATCTGGGTCCCGATCAGGCCGATCCCTATCAGATCCTGGGGCTGGCCCATGACGTCGACGATGCCGACCTGAAGGCGGCCTGGCGCCGGCTGGCCCGCGAAAACCATCCCGACAGCTTGCTGGCCCAGGGTCTGCCGCCGGAATTCATCGCGGTGGCGGAAGAGAAGATCAAGGCGATCAACGACGCCTATGAACGGATCTGCCGCGAGCGTGGCCTGCGCTGAGAGTTCAACCGGGGCCGGGCGGGTTGCGGTAATGGTTCAAGACCAACAGGCGCAGCGCGCTGGAGAGGTTGCCGCTGCGCCCACTGTCCACCTCGGCGATCAATTGAGTGATGGAACGCCCGCGCTCGGTGGCGATCTCGTGCAGCGCCTGCCAGAATCCGTCCTCCAGCGACACGCTGGTGCGATGGCCGGCGATGGTCACCGAGCGCTTGCGAACCCGGTCGCCGTTGTCGGCCCTGTCGGCCGGATCGTCATCGGCCATGGGTTTCTCCTTCCGCTGCGCTATCATAGTCAATATCGCTCGCCCGGCGTGGGCTTGGCGGGACAGCCATCCGGTGCCGCACAATAGGAGAAAATGGCGTGACGCGTGACGAAACTTCGGTCTTGTTTGCCAATGAGGCGTTTTACGTCGCCTTCGAGACCCGCGACCTGGCCGCTATGGAAGCATTGTGGTCCGAACATCAGGCGATGGCCTGTGTCCATCCCGGCTGGGGCCCGATTTCCGGGCGCGACGCGGTGATGGAGAGTTGGCGGGGCATCTTGAGCCACCCGGAAAACCCGAAAGTGACCTGCCGGTTGGCGACCCCTCATGTCCTCGGCGATGCCGCGTTCGTTACCTGCTTCGAGGTCATAGACGGGAAATATTTGGCTGCAACAAACGTTTTTCGCCGCGAAAACGGGGGCTGGAAGATGGTGCACCATCAAGCCGGTGCATCCGCGGTCGCACCGCCGGATTCCGAGCAGGACGACGAAAAGACAACCATGCAGTGATGGATTGTGGTATAATACGAAAAAATCATGTTAATTCGGTTGCGGGGACAGCATGCCGGTTTGACGGCCTGGTCCGTGATTTTCCGAAAGCTTATTGTTGGTCATGCATTCGACATATCCACCACGGTTCCGTCACCTCACGGAACAGCACGGGGCGATCCTCGCGCTGATCGGCGACATCGAAACCGCGGCCAGCAACCACAACCGGGTGCTGATGCGCTCGAAACTGGTCAGCCTGATTGCCTTGATGGAGCAGCACTTTGCCGATGAAGAGTTGGTGATGCGCCGGAACAAGTACCCCAAGGTCCGTCACCACGCCGCCCATCACGCGGAGTCCATCACCAACCTGAATTCCCTGCTGCCGCTGTTCAGCAGCGACGAGTTGAGCGCCGCCGCCCCGCGCCTGGCCCAGCACATCCGCAATCGCCTGATCGAAGATATCGAACTCGACCTGCCGCTGATCCGCTTTCTGGAAGAGAAGGTTGCCGCTGGGTAGTCACCGCCAGGGATACGCCCAGGCCCCCCCCCCTTCAGATCCCGGCGAAGAAGTCGTTGCCCTTGTCGTCGACAACGATGAAGGCGGGGAAGTCGACGACGTCGATCTTCCAGACCGCTTCCATGCCCAGCTCGGGGTATTCCAGGCATTCGACCTTTTTGATGTTATTCTGGGCCAGGATCGCGGCCGGACCGCCGATAGAGCCCAGATAGAAACCACCATGGGCCTGGCAGGCCTCGGTGACCTGTTTCGAGCGATTGCCCTTGGCCAGCGAGATGTAGCCGCCGCCGTTGCGCATCAGCAGATCGACATAGCTGTCCATGCGTCCCGCCGTGGTCGGGCCGAATGAGCCGGAGGCATAACCTTCGGGCGTCTTGGCCGGGCCGGCATAGTAGACGATGTGGTTTTTGACATAGTCCGGCAGGCCCTGGCCCGCCTCGATCCGCTCCTGCCATTTGGCGTGGGCGATGTCGCGGGCGACGACGATGGTGCCGGTCAGGGCCAACCGGGTTTTGATCGGGTGGCGGCTGAGCTCGGCCCGGATCTCGTCCATCGGGCGGTTGAGGTCGACCTGCACCACCTCGCCACCCAGGCTGGCCGCGTCGATTTCAGGCAGGAACCTGGCTGGGTCGCGCTCCAGCGCCTCCAGGAAGACCCCGTCCTTCGTAATCTTGCCAAGGATCTGGCGGTCGGCCGAGCAGGAGACGCCGATCCCGATCGGCAGGCTGGCCCCGTGCCGCGGCAGCCGCACCACCCGCACGTCGTGACAGAAATATTTGCCGCCGAACTGGGCGCCGATGCCGGTGCCCTGGGTCATCTTCAGGACTTCCTGTTCCAGCTCCAGGTCGCGGAAGCCGCGGCCCAGGTCGTTGCCGCTGGTCGGCAGGCTGTCCAGGTAGTGGGTGCTGGCCAGCTTGACGGTCTTCAGGTTGAATTCGGCGCTGGTGCCGCCGATCACCACGGCCAGGTGGTAGGGCGGGCAGGCGGCGGTGCCGAGGGTGCGGATCTTCTCTTCCAAAAAGGCCATCAGGGTATCGGGGCGCAGCACCGCACGGGTCTGCTGGTAGAGGAATGTCTTATTGGCCGAACCGCCGCCCTTGACCACGAACAGGAACTTGTAGGCGTCGCCCGGGGTCGCATAGATCTCGATCTGGGCCGGCAGGTTGTTGCCGGTGTTGACCTCGTTGTACATGCTGAGCGGCGCGTTCTGCGAATAGCGCAGATTGGTTTCGGTGAACGTGCGGTGGACGCCGTAGGAAATCGCCTCGGCGTCATCGCCGTCGGTCCAGACGTTCTGGCCCTTCTTGCCCATCACGATGGCGGTGCCGGTGTCCTGGCAGCTGGGCAGCACCATGCCGGCCGCGACATTGGCGTTCTTGAGCAGCTCCATGGCAACGAAGCGGTCGTTGTCCGAGGCGTCCGGATCATCAAGGATAGCGGCCAACTGCTTCAAGTGGCTGGCCCGCAGCAGGTGCGAGGTGTCGCGGATCGCGGCGAATGTCAGGTCGCTGATCGCCTTGGCCGAAACCTTGAGGATGGTTCGACCGTCGACGGTGATGCTCTCGACCCCCTCATCGCCCAGCTTTCGGTATTCCGTGTCGTCATCGCCCAGCGGCAGCAGGTCCTGATATCGGAACTCGCTCATAGCAATCGCCTCGTTTGGTTCGTGATGTTCGGCCCAGGCGGCCGGCCAGGCGTCCGGGGTCGTTTGGCTATTTCTTGCGAAAGCTGTCCAGCGCGACGACCTCGCCACGGGTCTCGGCCTCGTCGTCGGGCTCCGGCGCGGCCGCGGCGTTGTCTTCGTCCGCCGTCGCCTCGCTTGGCGCTTCGCCGTCTTCGTACATTTCGTCCGCCTGGAAGCGAAGTCCGAACTGAACGCTGGGATCGGCAAACCCGGTGACCGCATCGTAGGGGATCACCAACTCCTCCTGGGTGCCGCTGAAGCTCAAGGTGACGCGGAAGCCCTGGTCGTCGACCGCCAGGCCCCAGAACTGGTGCTGCAGAACGATGGTCATCTCGTCCGGGTAACGTTCGTGCAGGAAGGGTGCGATCTCGACATCCGGATGGCCGGTCAGGAACGAGATGTAGAAATGATGGTTGCCCGGCAACGGCCCGGCGACGGCCCGTTCCAATGCCTGGCGCATGACGCCCTTCAGCGCCCGCTCCATCATTTCATGGTAGTGCATATAGTCCTGGCTCATCGCCCCTCGCGTCCGTCCCGAGCAGAACCAATAAAGCAGAAAAAGCGGCGCGAGATAAAGGGTTCTTTTCGCTAAATCGTGTGGTCGAGGCACCCTGCAGGCAAGCAGGCGACAGTCACCAATTTCGGTGTCCGGTTGGACCGCGTTCCTGGAAGTGGCGGGCTTCTGTTGCCCGGTGCCCGCCGAACCGCGCTTACCTAGGAATACTAAGCAGCGAGCGCCATTTCGTTGTCATTGGCACTTGTGAAAATGACCCGATAACGGTGGTATCATGCCGGGCGAAAATCATACCTTTACTGCGCACGTCGAGCCTGTATCGCCCCCATCAGCAACGCACCGGAACCGCATGAACACACGATACGCTGGTGGTGGAGGCGCCGGGTACTGCCCCCGGGTCCGCAACGCCTATTCCGTAGGACGTTTATCGCCATAGTCGGTTTCCCGACACCACCAATATAAGGCCGATAAAGGATGATTTCCAGCCAATCGCTGCGTTGTCGGCGACGCATTGAAAGGCTAAAGTGCGGCGCGAGCCGACGGGAGGTGCAGGGGATGTCAGTCAGTCACGAACAACAGGCGGAAATCGAGGCGGCCCGGGCCGAGGCGACAGCGACCCGCCGGGCGGTGGCGCCGGCCCTGGAGGAGATCCTCTTCCAGGCGATTCCGGTGCTGGATCACGGCTTTATCCGGGTGGTCGACTATATGGGCGATGACGGGGCGATCGTTCAGGCCGCCCGGGTCAGTTATGGCCGGGGCACCAAGAAGGTCAGCGCCGATCGCGGCCTGATCAACTATCTGATGCGGCACCGGCACACGACCCCGTTCGAAATGTGCGAGATCAAATACCACGTCAAACTGCCGATCTTCGTGGCGCGTCAGTGGATTCGCCACCGCACCGCCAACGTCAACGAATATTCGGCCCGCTATTCGATCCTGGACAACGAATTCTATATCCCGGCGCCGGAACATCTGGCGGCCCAGTCGCGGGTCAACCGCCAGGGCCGCGGCGATGTGCTGACCGGGGCCGAGGCGGAACGGGTCTACGAGCTGCTTCGCCGTGACGCCAACCAGGCCTATGCCGATTACGCCGAGATGCTGAACGAGGACGAGGACGGCAACATCGTCGACGAGAGCCGCGACGGCCTGGCCCGGGAACTGGCGCGGATGAACCTGTCGCTGAACTTCTATACCCAATGGTACTGGAAGATCGACCTGCACAATCTGCTGCATTTCCTGTCACTGCGGGCCGACCACCATGCCCAGTACGAAATCCGCGTCTATGCCGACGCCATGCTGGACACGGTCAAGGCCTGGGTGCCGCTGGCTTATCAGGCGTTTGTCGACTACCGGTTGGGCGGCGTGCAGCTGTCGGGCAAGGGCATGGCCGCGGTGCGCCGCATGCTGAAGGGCGAGAGCGTGACCCAGGAGGACAGCGGCCTGTCGGCCCGCGAATGGCGGGAGTTGATGGAGGTTCTGGAACTGCCGGAGTAGGGGGAAGGCCCTGATTTGGCGCGCTCGAACCTTGGGATCACGTCTTGGAGACCGGGGCGCGCCTATACCCCCCTCCCTAACCCTCCCCGCAAGGGGGGAGGGGATCCAACGGTGAGTCTCAAAGCCGCTAGAGCGAAACTCCTGAACTTTTTGCGTGATCAGCGAGAGCGGAGTCCCCTCCCCCCTTGCGGGGGAGGGTTAGGGAGGGGGGTATAGGCGCGCCCCGGTCTCTAGGGCAAGTTCCCAAAGTCCGTGCGCGCCAAAATAACCCCCACCTACTCCTTCGCGCCGTGGCGCCGGAGCAGGGCGGCGATATCGTCATAGCCTTCGACGGCGGCGAGTTCCAACGGCGTGAGGCCGTATTTGGTCTTGTCCTTGACGCTGGCGCCATGGCTGAGCAGCAGCTTCACCACGTCCTCATGGCCGCCGGCGACCGCCCAATGCAGCGGCGTGAAGCCGTTGGTCGCCGATCGCTGGCCCAAATTGGACCCGGCGGCGACCAGGGCCTGGACCTGCTTGAGGTCGCCATGTTTGGCCGCGCCGAGGATGGTCTTGCGCTCTTCCTCCAGCTTGGCCGCCGCCCAGGCCACCATCTGTTGCGACGATTGTTGGCTCGATACCGTGTCGGGGTTCTCACAGCCACCCAGTGCCACCAGTCCCGCTAACCCGACCAACAAAACGCCCGATTTGCCCATCATCGCGTCCTCACGTTCCGCTCACCCGCCGGCAGTATGGTGATGCTGCCTTGCCAACCGATTAAGCCCCGACTGGCTGGTCCTGGCAAGCGCCATGGGTTTGCCGCATTGCCGAGGCAAGCTCCAGCGCCTAAAAGGTTGACAGGGCCGACCGGGCTTGGGGGCCGTCACCGGGGGAGTACATGGGTCGCACCATCATCGTTGCGCTGGGGTTGCTGATCGGGTTCGGGGCAATCACCGGCATCGCATATATCGGCTTCCTGGCCTACGAGCCGGACCGGGCGGCTTTTCCGGTGCGGGGAATTGACGTCTCGCACCATCAAGGGCCGATTGACTGGACGCAGGCCGCCGCCGGTGGAGTCGACTTTGCCTATATCAAGGCGACCGAGGGCGCCACGTTCCAGGACCCGCGTTTTGCCGACAACTCGAGGCAGGCGGCCAAAGCAGGCGTGAAATGGGGCGCCTATCATTTCTTCACCCTGTGCCGCAAGGCCAGGGATCAGGCGGCCAACTACATTGCCACGGTACCAAAAGGCGCGCCCAGCCTGCCACCGGCCGTGGACCTGGAATTCGGTGGCAATTGCGCCGCCCGTCCGCTGCGCAAACATGTCCTGGCCGAGATCCGGGAACTTCTCGGCGCCCTGGAAGCGCACTACGGCATGCGGCCGGTGATCTATGCGACGTCGGAGTTTTTTGAGCGTTACCTTGCGGGTGAGTTTCCGGACCATGGATTCTGGCTGCGCAGCATAGTCTTCCAGCCGCGGTATGGAACCGATGACTGGCTGATCTGGCAGTTCCACAATCGCGGTTCGCGCCCGGGTGTCAACGGCCCGGTCGACCTGAATGTGTTCCGTTTCGACAGGGTGGCTTTCGAAACCTGGGTGAAATCAAATGGGCGGGAAACAAAGTTAAAAGGAAATTTACCATAATAAAGAAATTTGTTCTGTAAAATATAACTAAAAATGAATCTAACAAAAAAAGTCCTGGTTATTGATTTTTAAACACTTGATACTATATATTATTACCTGAAAGGAGTGTATCTTACCCCCGCAGGAGTCAATGGAGGAATTGACGTGTTCCTAGGCGGCGCAAATACGGTTCAGGTGCCAAACCAGCCGACGACGAGAACCGGCGCACACAGCGCCAAGTCGCCGGCCCGCCCGGCCGACTCGGTCCGGGCCTACGCGCCGACGAACCAGCCGCAGCCGACCCAAAAGCCACAAGAAGCCAGAACCGGTGGCGCCACCAGCGTCATGACGTTCCCGCGCACCATCGGCGGAGCCACCGGCATGCCGGTTCGGGTAACCCCGTCCGCCCTGCTGGCCTATGATCCCTATTATCTGCAGGAAGGCCCGCGCCGGGTGTCGCGCCACGATTTCCCGACCAGCACCGCCAAGCGCGCCTTTGACGGCGAGGCGGTGACCGGTACCCGCGCGGCGACCGGCACACCGGCCGACTATGTCGCCGCCCACGATGCCTTTGAGAGCAACCGCGAAGCGGTCAAGTCGGCGTTTGAGGAAGCGCCGGACCCGGTGCTCGACGTCGAGGTCTGATCACCTCCACCTGTTCACCCATTATGTCCAGGCACTGTTACTCGGCGCTCAAGGCGTCGCGCATGCCGGACAGGCGTTGCTGCAGCGGCGTCCACTGGGCGCCGCCGATCAGGCCGCCATCGACCACCAGGTCGTGGCCGTTGACGAAGCTGGATTCATCCGACGCCAGGAAGACCGCGGCGCTGGCGATATCGTCGGGCATGCCGGCCCGCTTGATGGGCTGCATCTGGGCCAGGCCGGCCTTGACCCGGTCGATGCGGGCATCGGCTTCCGCCTCGCTCCAACCCAACGCCTTGCCGAAGATCCCGGTGGCGATGCCGCCGGGCGAGATGGCGTTGACCCGGACGCCGCTCTCGCCCAGTTCCATTGCGACGCAACGGGTCAGATGGGTGACGGCCGCCTTGGCGGCGCTGTAGATCATCGACGACGACAGACCGGCCCAATGGGCGGCGACCGAACCGTTGTTGATGATGCTGCCCGAACCCTGGCCGGTCATCACCGGCGCGGCATGCTTCATCCCCAGGAACACGCTGCGTACCAGGACCGCCATGGCAGCGTCGAAGCCGTCGACCGGGATGCCGGCGATACCTCCCACCGGGGCCGGTCCGCCGGCATTGTTGAACAGGCAATCCAGTCGGCCGTGGCGATCGACCGTGTGGGCTATCAGGCGTTCGACATCCGCTTCCTGGGTGACGTCGGCGGCCACGAACTCACCGCGCGCGCCCAGCGACGCGGCGACTTCCTCGCCCAGTTCCGCACGGCGACCCGAAACCACGACCGTGGCGCCCTCGGCCGCGAACACTTCCGCGGTCCGCCGACCGATACCGCTGGTGGCGCCGGTGATGATCGTGATCTTGCCGTCCAACCTACCCATGTGCTCCTCCCAAAACTGATTTGCTCAAGTCTGCCGGCGGGTGAACTCCCGCACCAGCTTGGCCGCCAACAATAGCGATGGCGCCGCATGAAACAACAGGTCGAAGATATCCAGCGGCCGGGTCAGCGTGCCGGCGAACAACATGCCGAGTTTTTCGGTCAGATGCGGTTCCGGGCTGAACGGCGCCAGCCCCAACAACAGGGCGACGATGGCCAGGGCCACCATCGGTATCCGGTCCAGCAATTGCACAACACCACTCCAAAGTTTGTGTGACCAACCTGGCGCCGTTATAACCTCGGCAACCGGTTGGGGGAACCGTGCATCGCGGCCCCGCGCACCGGGAAATCGCCGGTGCGAAGGAATTGGGAGATGTTCGTGTTTTTCCTGAAAGGGTTGGGGATCGGGTTTGCGGTGGCGGCGCCGGTCGGGCCGATCGGGGTGCTGTGCATTCAGCGCACCCTGGCCCGCGGCCGGCTGATCGGCTTCGTGTCCGGCCTTGGCGCCGCGGTCGCCGATGGCGTCTACGGCCTGATCGCCGCTTCGGGCCTGACCGTGATTTCCGGTTTCCTGATCGACCAGCAGGACTGGCTGGCCCTGGGTGGTGGCCTGTTCCTGTGTTATCTGGCGGTGCGCACCTTCTTTCGCGCCGGTCAAACCGACGGCGCCAGGGTGGATGGCGGCAGCGGCTGGACCGCTTTCCTCAGCACCTTCCTGCTGACCCTGACCAACCCGACCACCATCCTGTCGTTCATCGCGATCTTCGCCGGTCTCGGCCTGGCGGCGTCCCGCGGTTCGGTCGGCGAGGCCAGCCTGTTGGTGCTGGGGGTATTTCTCGGCTCCGCTGCCTGGTGGTTGCTGTTGGCCGGTGGCACCGGCCTGATGCGCGAGCGCATGTTGCGCGGTTCCGGGCTGACCTGGGTCAACCGCATTGCCGGCCTGATCATCGGCGGCTTCGGCATCGCCGCCCTGACCGGCAGCCTGGGCTAAACCTACCCTATTGCCAGCCGGTCTTGGGCGGCGGTGGCACGATGTGGATCGGCTCCTTCAGGGGCCTTACCCGTTTCAGGTTCCGCAGCAGTTCGACCTGGGCCATGGTGATCCGGTTGCCGGCCGCCAGCACCAGGGTGCCGTCGGCGGTTTCGATGTTGGAAACCAGCAACGACCCCGGCAGCAGGGTAGCCGGCGGCACCACCACCACTTCCCGGTCGGCCCAGTCTCCGGCAACGTGGTCCTCGGCGATCAGCACGGCGCGGGCCCGCTCCAGCAGCTCGGGGTCGTAGCGCTCGCGGTGCAGCTCCAGCTTGGTGAAGGCGGCCAGGTCCGGCGCTTCGGTGATGTTCAGGAGGTCGTTCAGCAGTTTCAGAATGCGGGCGCCCAGCGGAATGTCGCTGCCGGCGATCCAGTCCTCGGGAAAACCGCTGCCGTCGAAGCCTTTGGCCTGGTAGTGGATGATGTCGGCAACGCCGGCCAGGCGCGGGATGTTGGCGATCAGGTTGCGCCCGACTTCGGGCGAACGGTCGATGATCTCGCGGTCGACCGGTGACAGTTTTTCGCCGGCCCTGAGACGGGCCAGGACCTCGTCGGGCACGGTGATCAGGCCGATCGGCGACAGCATGGCCGCGATGTCGATCTCCCAGCCATTGTTCAGGCCCAGTTGCACCGCCAGCTTGCCGGCCCAGTCGCGGAGCGGGCCGGTGCGGCGAAAGGCTTCCGGGTCGCTGAGCGACAGAACGTCGACCAGGACCTTGACGCTGCCGGCCAGGGTCCGCTCCAGCAATTCGCGCTCGGCGGTCACCAGCTGGTAGTGCCTGAGGCCGGTCTCGATCCCATCGGCCAGGTCCTCCGGCGGGCAGGGTTTGGTGTAGAAGCGGTAGACGCTGCCCTCGTTGACCGCCTGGACGGCGGTTGGTTGGTCGGTATTGCCGGTCAGCATCATCCGCACCGTGTCGGGGGTGCGCTTCTTGACCTCGCGCAGCAGGGTGATCCCGTCCATGCCTGGCATGCGCTGGTCGCTGACCACCACGGCCACCGGACCCTCCTTGTCGATCACGTCAAGGGCTTCGGCGCCGCCCAGGACGGTGGTGACGTTGAAGCGCCGGCCCAGTCGGCGCCGGAACGACGACAGGATGTTGACGTCGTCGTCGACGAACAGGACCTTGTCGGTCGCGGCCTCGGCCTCGGCCTGTTTCGGGGGAGTGATGGACGGTTGCGCGGTCATATCAAGCGGCCTCCTCGGGCTGCGCGGCATCGGATAGCGGCAGGCTGACGGTAAAGGTCGCGCCGCGTCCTGGATCGGACGAGACGGCGATTGAACCGCCATGCTTCTTGGTCACGATGCTGTGCGAGATCGCCAGCCCCTGACCGGTTCCTTTGCCGGGTTCCTTGGTGGTGAAGAACGGATCGAAGATCTTTTCGCGGATGTCGGTATGGATCCCGATCCCGGTGTCGCTGACCCGGATTGTGGCGTGATCGCCGACGCGGCGGGTCGTGATGCTGATCGTGCCTTTTTCGCGGCTGCCCCGGGCCTCGATAGCGTGGGCGGCGTTGACGATGAGGTTGAGGAACACCTGGTGAAGCTCGCCCGGGAAACACGGCACCTGGTCCAGGTCGGGGTCGAAGTCGGTCTCGACTTCGGCCACGTATTTCCACTGGTTTCGGGCCACCGTGATGGTGGTCACCAGGGCGTGGTTCAGGTCGACGACGCGTTTTTCCTTGGCGTCCGGGTGGGAGAATTCCTTAATCGCCAGCACGATTTCGCTGATCCGGTCGATTCCTTCCAGCGACTGGGCGATCGATGCCGGCAACTCGTTCTCCAGGAACTCGATATCGACGCGGGCGATCGTGTCGGCCAAGTGCCGCAGGTCCTTGCGGTCTTCGCCGAAGCCGTCACCGGGTTCCAGGCGGCCGAGTTCGGTCAGCACCGGCTCCAGGCTCTCGATGCATTCCTGCACGAAATGCAGGTTCTCGCCGACATACTGGATCGGGGTGTTGATTTCGTGGGCGATGCCGCCCGCCAGGGTGCCCAGCGATTCCATTTTCTGGATCTGCGCCAGTTCCCGTTCCAGGTCCAGGCGCGCCTGCTCGGTCCGTGACCGTTCATCCATTTCGCGCTCCAGCGCGGCGTTGGTCGAGACCAGTTCCGAGGTCCGCTGCGCCACCGTCTGTTCGATCACCCTGGTACGGATCGCCGACGAAATTGTGTATTGCAGCAGGAAGGCGGTCAGCAGGAAGCCGATCGCGGCGACCCCCCAGGGCACCAGGTTGACTTCGTTGCCGAAAAATCCCGGCGCCGGTTTGATGACGATCGACCAGCGGCGGCCGGCCACGGTGTGGGCCAGTTCGCTGTGCATGCCGTCATAGGCGGTGCGCTCGCTCAGGCCGGTCGGGCGCTGGTCCCGATTGGCGGCGCCGTGGACGTACAGCAGGCGGCGGCCGGGATCGGCGTCGGCATCGAGCAGGACAACGTCCAGGCCGGCGGCGGCGTTGATGTCGGCAGCGATTTCCTCGATCACCTCGCCGATCCGGATCAGGCCGAGCACGAACCCGATCAGTTGCTTGTCGGCTTCGCCGCCATCCTTGGCCGGTGTTTGGGTGAAGATCGGCAACAGGGTGACAAAGGCCGCCTCGTCGCGCACGCTTTGCCACAAGTCGAGCCGCCGGGTGGCCTGCATCTGGCCGGTCTCCGCGGCGCTGTCAAGCAGCAGGACCGCCTCGTCGACCGCCGCAAGGTCAAGCCCCAGCACATGCTGATTGCCGTCGAACGGCTCGACATAGTAGAGCGGATAGTGAAAGGGCTGCGCCTCGGCCGGGACCGGACGGCCACCGCTGGCGGAAGCGGTAAACCGGAAGCCATACAGCCCGTCTCGCTGGGCCTCGCTTTCGAAGACATCGCGTTGATCGCCCGCGACCTTGGGGATCCAGGCGATTGCCTCCAGGCCCGGATAGCGGGGCAGGCTCTTCTTGGCCAGCGAGAAGAACTCCCAGCGGTCGAACTCCTTGGCGGCGGCCATGAAGGCACCGATCGAGTTGACCACTTCCAGGTAGCGGTCGATCGACTTGGCGATGCCGCCGGCATATTGCGCTGCTGGCCGGTCGAAATCGCGGCGGGCCTCGTCCTGGTAAAATCCGTCCGCCGAATAAAAACCGATGGCCGTCAGCGCCAGCCCGGCAGCGGCGGCCAAGCCGGTCGGCAGGTACCGCCGGCGCGCCGACCTGGATGGGCCAAAGACGAAATCGCCGGTTTTCCGCCAATAATCCGGGATCGAACCAAAGAAAACGGTTGTCGCCTTGCCGGCCGCCCGAGCGGATTCGCGCAGCCGTGCCAGCCCGACCCGCAACGGAATGCGGGCGGCGGCGACCAACATCTGGTCGAACAGGTGCCGAAACTTGAACGTCAAGACGCGCATCGAAAATCCGCGGCGGTTTCCGGTGCCGACGATTCTGTCAGCGGCGCTGTTAAGATCGGCTTAACCGAGCCGGTATTTTGCCGCCAAATCCACGCCTTATTAACCAATCAGGCGGTACTGTCACAACCAGAAGAGGGAATCGCGCGGCGACCGCGCCGATCGGTCAAGAAACACGGAACCGTCAAATTGATCCGAACGTTAGGTAATAACGCATCCGCCAGGCTGGGCCTGGTACTGGGATTGTCGCTGGCGTTGGGCGCATGCACCTTGCCACAGGAAATCAAGGAACTGCCGTTTGTCGAGCGTTTGCGCGCCGAATTGGGCTACACCTCGGCCGATAACCCGGCGCCTGAGGTCCCGATGCCGGCCGAAACGGCGCCTATCCCGCCCGAACCGCCGGCACCGGCGGTCGTGGCCGCACTGAAGCCACAGGCGGTCCCGCCGTCCGAGCCGCGAATGATGGTCAAATCGCCGCTTGCGCGCGAAGTCGTACTGGCGGCCCAGCGGTTGCTCGCGGACCAGGGTTACGATCCCGGGCCGTTGGATGGGCTGGAAGGGCCCACCACCCGCCGCGCCGCGCGTGCCTTCCTGTTGGAAGCCGGCCTGATGGACGTTCCGGGCCAGAAAAAGACCAAAGTCGCAGAGAAGCCCAGCCAAGCCGCGCCGCCGCCCAAGGATGTCGGCTTGGACGGGCTGGTTTTCCCAACCTACGCTGCCGGTGACGCCTATGTCTATTCGGACGGCCGGGTCGAAACGGTCCTCGGCGTCGAGGGGGAAAAAGTGTTCTGGCGCAACAACCGTGGCGCCCAGATCACCGCCTACCGGAATTTCGTGCTGCCGGTGTTGTCGGTCGCCACCGCGGTCGGCGGGTTCGAGAACCACTTCGATGCCCCGTTGAATGCGTTGTGGCCGTTGGAGGTCGGGCGCGAGGCCTATTTCAAAACCGAAACCGAACTGGTTGAAATTGACGATGCCGGCGGGCCGATCCGCAGCCACCACAGCTGGCTGTGCCAGGTCACCGGCACCGAGCAGATGATCGTCCGGGCCGGTACCTTCGAGACCTTCCGCCTGGCCTGCCGGACGGTCAGCAGTTCGCCCCTGGTGCCCAGCGAGCGAATCTGGAACTACGCGCCCAGGATCGGGCATTTCGTCAGGCTGCGCGAACGGTTCACCGAAACCGGCGGAGCCGACCGCGATGTCGAACTGGTTGCGGTTCATTTGAGCGGCCGCGACTGGCCGCCGGCGGCCCGGGCCGGGCTGGGTTGGGCCCGCCAGCACGCGCTGGAGACCAAGGCCAAGGGCGAAGGTGTCGAATGGAAGAGCTCGGGCGTCGATGCCGTGGTCACCATCCGGCCGACCACGAAACTGCGTGAGGATGGCGGCGAATATTGCCGCAACTTCGTGGAATGGGTCAGCCGCGGTGACAGCACCCGGATCTTTCCCGGCATCGCCTGCCGTGACATGTCCGGCCGTTGGACGGTCCCCGGTATGGATGCCGGGGCGCACGCCACCGCCGCGGTCAACTGAAACCGCCGGCTCCGCTCCACCTTTCGGGATTACCTCGCGACGCCGATCGTGATATGTAGCGGCTCGCCTTCTTTCCAACTCCGGAATTCCGATGAACGAACCGCATTCCCAGCCACCGCTGGAGGTCTTGCCGCGCGACCTCAGCGCCTATCGCGACGGCAATACCGGCATTGATTACGTCTGGCGGTTCGACAGCGGCCACCCGGGCCCGCATGTTGTGGTCAATGCCCTGACCCACGGCAACGAACTGTGCGGGGTTACCGCCCTGTGCCACCTGCTGGAGCACGATATCCGTCCGGATCACGGAATTTTGACCTTGAGCTTCGCCAATGTCGCGGCCTATCAGCGGTTCGATCCTACCGATCCCTTCGGCAATCGCATGGTCGACCGCGATTTCAACCGGATCTGGTCGCCCGAAATCCTGGATAGCGACGACCCTTCGGCCGAGGTGAGGCGGGCGCGGGAGCTTCGGCCGGTTTACGAAGCGGCCGACGCACTGCTCGACCTGCATTCGACCAGTTTTGCGGTCCATCCGATGTTGTGCTACCGGCTGCTGCCACGCAGCCGGGAGGTGGCGGCGGCGCTGGGCTTTCCGGTGCATCACGTTGTCAGTTCGTCGTGCCTGCACCACGGGCCGCTGTTGTTCGAGTACGGCCGGTTTGGGACGGCCAATGGTGCGGCTTTGGCACTTTTGGTTGAGTGCGGCCAGCATTTCGCGGCGCGGAGCGGTGAGGTTGCCACCGCCACCAGTCTTCGGTTCCTGGCCCATTTCGGTCTGGTCGATCGGCAATCGATCGCGGACCAGGTGGCCAAGGTGCCACCCGGCCCGGCACAGGTCTACGAAGTCACGGAAGTGGTCACCGCCACGACCCTGGAATTCGCCTTTTCCCGGCCTGTCCAGGGGTTCGAGGTTTTCGGCCAGGGCGATTTGATCGCCAACGATGGGGGGCGGCAGGTCAGGGCGCCTTATGATGACTGCGCCCTGATCATGCCACGTCGGTTGCCGCTGCAAGGCGCCGAAATGGTGACCTTGGCGCGGCGCCTACCGGCCGACCACTAGATATAGTAGGTCGTGTACAAGTTACACCGAGAAGACGAAACGAAATTCGCCAAGGTAGCTTGACGGGCGCGGCTTTTCCCCCGACTATTGCGGCTCGTTTGCGTGGCGGTTCGCCGACCCCGTGCAATCGCCGTACAATTCGAAGAAATAATAGGCCGGCATACCGCCGGCCGCTTAACAAGGAGGCTAAGAATGCGAGTAAAATCATTGCTGGCCGCTGGACTGATGTCGCTTGTGGTCGCGCTGCCGGCGCAGGCCAAGGAGCTACGTTTCGCCTTCCAGGGCAGCTTGAGTTCGCTCGACCCTTACGCGCTTAACGAGACCTTCACCCTCGGCTATCTGGGCAATGTCTATGAGGGCCTGATCCGGCGGAACCATGACCTCGGTATCGAGCCAGCCCTGGCCACCAAGTGGGAGATCGTGGAGCCGACCCGGTGGCGCTTCCATCTGCGCAAGGGTGTCAAGTTCCACGACGGCAGCGCATTTTCCGCCGATGACGTGCTGTTCTCGGCCGATCGCGTTCGGGCCGACGGATCCGATCTGAAGACCCGCATCGCCAAGGACGTCAAGGTGGTCAAGGTCGACGATTACACGGTCGATTTCGTGACCTCGAAGCCGAACCCGATTCTGCACGTTGAGTGGGCAACTTGGTACATCATGTCCAAGAACTGGGCCGAAAAGCACAACGCGACCAAGCCGCAGTCGGTGACCGCGGGCGATGCCAATTATGCGACCCGCAATGCCAACGGCACCGGCCCGTTCAAGGTGGTCAGCCACGAGGCCGACGTGAAGACGGTCGCGGAAGCGTTTGACGGCTGGTGGGACAATGCCAACAAGGAACACAACCTGACCAAGGTGACGTTTACGCCGATCGGTTCGGATGCCACGCGCGTCGCCGCGCTGTTGTCGGGCCAGGTCGACATGGCTTATCCGATCCCGGTGCAGGATCAGAAGCGGGTCGACAGCAACAGCGGCACCAGCATGCTGGTGGGGCCGGAGCTTCGGACCATCTTCCTGGGCATGGACCAGCATCGCGACGAACTGCTGTATTCCAGCGTCAAAGGCAAGAACCCGTTCAAGGACAAGCGGGTGCGCCAGGCCTTCTATCAGGCGATCGACGTCGAGGCGATCAAGAAGAAGGTGATGCGCGGCCTGTCCAATCCGTCAGCCCTGATGGTCGCCCGGGCACCCGGCATCAACGGCGGTGACGACCCCAAGAACCCGGCCTTTTCGCGCCACGCCTATGACCCCAAAAACGCCAAGAAGCTGTTGGCGGACGCCGGTTACGGCGATGGGTTCGAGGTTGGCATGGACTGCCCGAACAACCGCTACGTCAACGACGAGGCGATCTGCACCGCGGTGGTCTCGATGTTGGCCAAGGTCGGCATCAAGGTGAACCTGAATGCCCAACCCAAGGCCAAGTACTTCGCGAAGGTACTGGCGCCAAAGCTGGACACCAGCTTCTACCTGCTGGGCTGGACCCCGGGCAGCTTTGACAGCTGGAATGTGCTGTACAACATACATGGCTGCTACAACACCGACACCGGCAATGGCAAATTCAACCTGGGCCGTTACTGCAACCCGAAAGTTGACGAACTGACGTCCAAGATTCTGGTCGAGACCGACGCGGCCAAGCGCGGCGCCATGATCAAGGAAGCCTGGGGCATGACGCTTGAGGACGTTGCCTATATTCCGCTGCACCAGCAGGCCGTGGCCTGGGGTGTCAGTGACAAGGCCAAGGTCATGCAGCGCGCGGACAACCAGTTCGCGTGGCGGCACGTGACGTTGAACTAGTCTCGCGTATCTTACCGACTTACCCGGGGGGCGGCGCCGATTGCCGTCTCCCGGGTGATTTCTCGACATTGTCAGGACGGTTGCCGTGATCGCACTGGTCATTCGCCGTATTTTGCAGTCGATCCTCGTGATGTTGACAGTCGCGTTGATCGCCTTTGCCTTGTTCCGGTTCGTCGGCGATCCGATTGCGCAGATGGTCGGGCAGGATACATCCCTCCAGGACCGAGAAAGGCTGCGCCAGGAACTGGGCCTCAACGACCCGATTTTAATCCAGTTCGGCCGCTTCGTGGTCAACACCGCCCAGGGCGAGTTCGGCCTGTCGTTCCGCATCCAGCGCCCGGTCAACGAATTGATCGTCGAGCGGCTGCCCGCGACCCTGGAACTGAGCTTTATCGCGGCCCTGTTTTCCCTGGTGGTCGGCATTCCCATGGGTGTCTATACCGGGCTCCATCCCAAGCGATGGCTCAGCAATGTCTTCCTGACGGTATCCCTGGTCGGGATTTCGCTGCCGACCTTCCTCATCGGTATTCTTTTGATCCTTTTGTTCGGGGTCATCCTGGGCTGGCTGCCGACCTTCGGCCGCGGGCCGATCGTCGAGATCGGTTGGTGGACCACCGGTATGCTGACCGCGGATGGCTGGAAGTCGCTGTTGATGCCGGGCTTCACGCTCGGCATGTTCCAGCTCACCCTGATCATGCGCCTGGTACGTTCGGAAATGCTCGAGGTGCTCCGCACCGACTACATCAAATTCGCCCGTGCCCGGGGGCTGACCAACCGGGCGATCAATTTCGGCCATGCGCTGAAGAACACCCTGGTGCCGGTGATCACCATCACCGGCCTGCAGATCGGTTCGATCATCGCCTTCACCATCGTCACCGAGCAGGTCTTCCAATGGCCCGGCATGGGATTGCTGTTCATTCAGGCGATCCAGTTCGCCGATATCCCGATCATGTCGACCTATCTGGTGGTGATCGCGATGTTCTTCGTCATCATCAACCTGATCGTCGACTTGCTGTACTTTGCCGTCGACCCGCGCCTGCGCATCGAGCGCGGCCAGGCACACGGGCACTAGGGGGTCGCCATGCAGGCTATCGTGCGAATGGCGGACAACTGGCATCGCTTCCTGGACAGCGATGTCTTCTACAGCTTCAAGAATTCCAAGATCACCATCGTGGCGGCCAGCTGGACAGCGATCGCCTTGCTGACCGCGTTTTTTGCACCGTGGCTGACACCGCAGAACCCGTTCGACCCGGGCTCGCTCAGCCTGATGGACGCCTTCACCCCGCCGGTCTGGAGCGAAGAGGGGACCTGGCAGTTCTGGCTCGGCACCGACGACCAGGGGCGCGACCTCTATTCGGCGATCCTGTACGGCTCCCGCATCTCGCTGGTGGTCGGTTTTGCCGCGACGATTTTTGCCATGGTGCTGGGCGTGTCCCTAGGATTGCTGTCGGGCTATATCGGCGGCACCCTGGATGCGGTGATCATGCGGATCGCCGACGTTCAGATCAGCTTTCCGTCGATCCTGATCGCCCTGTTGATCGACGGCATCGCCCGCGGCGTCCTGCCCCAGGAACTGCACGAAAACCTGGCGATCTACGTGCTGATCTTCGCCATCGGCATTTCCAACTGGGTCCAGTTCGCGCGCACGGTGCGCGGTTCGACCATGGTCGAAAAGAATAAGGAATACGTCCAGGCGGCCCGGGTGATCGGCCGCAGCCGCTTCATCATCATGGCCCGCCACGTGTTGCCCAATGTGATGGGGCCGGTGCTGGTGATCGCCACCATCGGCCTGGCGGTCGCCATCCTGACCGAAGCCACGCTGTCGTTCCTGGGCGTCGGTGTGCCGCCGACCGAACCGTCGCTGGGCACCCTGATCCGGATCGGCCAGGACTTCCTGTTCTCGGGCGAATGGTGGATCGTCATCTTCCCCGGCTTCGCCCTGTTCGCGCTGGTGCTGGCGGTCAATCTGTTGGGTGACTGGCTGCGCGATGCCCTCAACCCGAAACTGCGCTGAGGACCGGGCATGAGCCAGAACGAACCGCTGCTCCGGGTCCAGAACCTGCGTATCGAGTTCCCGACACGGCGCGGCACGTTGGTGGCGGTCGACGATATCTCGTTCCACATCGATCCCGGCGAGGTGCTGGGTGTGGTCGGGGAATCCGGGGCCGGCAAGTCGCTGACCGGCGCCGCGATTATCGGCCTGTTGGAGCCGCCGGGGCGCATCGCCCAGGGCGAGATCTATCTGGAAGGCGAGCGCATCGACCATCTGCCCTACGAGCAGATGCGACGCATCCGGGGCCGGCGAATCGGCGCCATCTTCCAGGATCCGCTGACCAGCCTGAACCCGCTGTACACCGTCTCCCGGCAGTTGGTGGAGACTATCCGGACCCATACCAGCCTGACCGAGTCCCAGGCCCGGTCGCGGGCCATCGACCTGCTGCAGGAGGTCGGCATTCCCTCGGCCAAGGAGCGTATCGACCATTATCCGCACCAGTTCTCGGGCGGCATGCGCCAGCGCGTGGTCATCGCCCTGGCCCTGTGCGCCGAACCCCGGCTGATCATCGCCGACGAGCCGACCACCGCCCTTGACGTCTCGATCCAGGCCCAGATCATCAGCGTCCTGAAACGGCTGTGCCGCGACCACCAGACCGCGGTAATGCTGGTCACCCACGACATGGGGGTGATTGCCGAGACCGCCGATCGGGTGGCGGTGATGTATGCCGGGCGGATCGTCGAGATCGGCACGGTCCGCCAGGTGGTGATGGAGGCCAAGCACCCCTATACCCACGGCCTGATGGGGTCGATCCCCCATGTCGGGCACCATGTCGATGCCCTGACCCAGATCGATGGCGCCATGCCGCGGCTGACCGAAATCCCGCAAGGCTGCGCCTTCAATCCGCGCTGTACACGGGTGGTCGACCGTTGCCGGGTCGAACGGCCCGACCTGTCGCCCCATGGCGAGGCCGAAGTGGCCTGCTGGCTGGGCGATGCCGAACTGACCGCGGCACAGGGGTGAGGCCATGAGTAACGCACACGCCAACGGCAAGGCGCTGGTCGAAGTCAACGACCTGACCCGCTATTTCGACGTCTCGCCGCCCTTCCTCAATCGGGTCATCGAGCGCACCGGCCGCAGTTTCGTCAAGGCGGTCGACGGGGTCAGCTTCGAGATCGCCAAGGGCGAGACCTTCTCGTTGGTCGGCGAATCCGGTTGCGGCAAGTCGACCGTCGCCCGGCTGGTGGTCGGGCTCTACAACCCGACCGCCGGCGAAATCGCCTTTGACGGCGTGCAATTGGGGAAATTGAAGAACCGCGGCCAGGTGCCTGAGATCCAGTCGCGCATGCAGATGATCTTCCAGGACCCGTTTGCCTCGCTCAATCCGCGCTGGCGGGTCGGCGCGATCATCGCCGAACCGATCGTCGCCTTGGGCCTGCTACGGGACGGGGCCGAGATCACCACCCGGGTCGGCCAATTGCTGCGCCAGGTCGGGCTGTCGCCGGCCGACGCCGACAAATACCCGCACGAGTTCTCCGGCGGCCAGCGGCAGCGGATTTCGATCGCCCGGGCGCTGGCGGGCTCGCCGGAATTCCTGGTCTGTGACGAGCCGACCTCGGCTCTGGACGTCTCGGTCCAGGCCCAGATCCTCAACCTGATGAAGCAGCTACAGCAGGAATACGGCCTGACCTACCTGTTCATCAGCCACGACCTGGCGGTGGTCTATCACGTCTCCACCAAGGTCGGGGTGATGTATCTCGGGCGGCTGGTGGAATGGGCCGACACCGCGACCCTGTTCGGGCACCCCAAGCACCCCTATACACGGATGCTGCTGGACGCCATTCCCGATCTCAACATGACGGGGCGGGCCCGCATCCCGGTGGCCGGCGAGGTGCCCAGCCCGATCAACCCGCCGCCAGGCTGCCCCTTCAACCCCCGCTGTCCCCATGCCGAAGACCGCTGTCGCCAGGAGATGCCGACCTCAAAGGCCATGGACGACGGCGCCTACGTCGCCTGCCACGCGGTCGAAGAGGGCCGGCTGAGTTAACGATCACCAGCTAGGCGATCGCCAGGTTCATTTCGTCGATCATGCCGTCCCAGATCGGCACCAGGTCCATCAGGCCGTCCCAGAAGCCCTGGTCGCGGCGGCGGTCGAAATCGGCCAGGCTGGTGCCCTGCTGTTCGACCCAGGTGTAGTAGCCCAGATTGAAGATGCGCTCGCGGTCGAAGCGGTCGAGTTCCTTGAGGTGATCGATGCCGGTGCCCAGCAGGTGCCGGCCGAAGGCTTCGGCGGCCTCGATCTCGGTGAAATTGCCGGCGAAGTATTTCGCCTGGGCGCCGTTCAGCTCCGACTGGTACATTGCGGCGCCGTCGGTGGCCACGGTCAGCACGATGTCGTCCGGGCCCAGGTCCTGGTACTTGGCGTATTTGATCGCGCCCAGGACGTTGGCGATCGACGACAGGCCGAGATCGCCGAGATTGGCCAGCATCTGCTGGTCGATGCCCTTGTGGGTGGAGAGATAGGAGCGGCCGGCGCCGGTGTTGAAGACCAGGTTGAGCGCATCACACGCGCGGTCTGAGACGCCGATCACGTAGTCGCTGCCCATGACGTTGTGGATCAACGGCACATGCTTGTCGCCGATCCCCTGGATGTTGTGCTCGCCGTAGCCGTTGTAGAGCAGGGTCGGGCATTCCAGGGCTTCCACGACACAGGTGTCGGCGCCCAGCGCATCTTTGAGGTGATCACCGGCCGCCAGGGTGCCGGCCGAGCCCGAGGCGCTGACAAAGGCCCGGGCACGGCCGCGACCATCCTGGTTCTGGTGGTTGAAGATCCGTTCCAGGGCCGGGCCGGTGACCGCCCGGTGGATCACGTAATTGCCGTATTCGGCGAATTGGTTGAGGATCAGGTTCTGCTCGTCCTGGGCCAGGGCGTGGCAGGCGTCATAGATCTCCTTGACGTTGCTTTCGGTGCCCGGGGTGCGGTGAATGTCACCGGGATCGACGACCCATTCATTGAGCCAGTTGAAGCGCTCCTGGCTCATGCCCTCCGGCAGCACCGCGACCGAACGGCAGCCCAACAGCTTGGCGATTGCCACGCCGCCGCGACAGTAGTTGCCGGTCGAGGGCCAGACCGCGCGATGGCGCGTGACGTCGAAGGCACCCGACATCAGCCGCGGGATCAGGCAGCCATAAGCGGCCAGCACCTTGTGGGCGTTGATCATCGGAAACCGGTTGCCCAGGGCCACGACGATCCGCGCCGGGACGCCGGTCAGCGCCTCGGGCAGCACCAGATGGTCCGGCACCGCGACCAGCGACTTACGGTCGGCGCCATTGTGCCAATGGACCCGGAACAGGTTGCGCGTATCGGCGGCATCGGGATGGGCATCGGCCAGGGCCGTCTGTTTCCCCGCCAGCCGCTTGGCCGGATCGGCCAGATCGGCGATCCGCGGCAGCTCCAGCCCCAGCGCCTTGAGGTGCGCCTGATTGCGCTGATAGGCGCCGCGATCGACAATGTCGCGTTCGAGTCCCGGTGTCATGGTCGCATCTCTCCTTGCTGGGTGCTCTGGTTTTGAGGGCGTGGTGATGGTTGAAGCCACATATATCATCTATTTTCGATCATGACGCGAGGGCTTTGCGACCATGCCACGATGCGCGGCCGGCAGATTTTTTGCGTCCTTTTCGGGGGTGGGTCGTCTCCTATACAGAGACACCGGCATGGGGCCGGGACCAACCGGAGGAGACTGGTTATGCGGGCTGGCACACAAGCCGCAATTCAAGAAGTGAACCCGACACCGTCGGCGCTCGACATCGAACTTCTGGCCATCGACCTGAACAGCTGTACCCGCTGCGTCGGAACCTTGGATCATATCGAAAAGGCGATTGACCTCGTACGCCCGGTCCTGGAAGTGATGGATGTGCAGGTCGAGGTGAGAAAGACCGTGGTGGAAAACGAGGCCCAGGCTCGCCAGCTTGAATTCGCCATCTCGCCGACGGTACGGATCGACGGCCGCGACATCGCCTTCGAGACCATGGAGAGCCATTGCGACACCTGCACCGACCTGTGCGGCTGCGACGAAGGCACCAACTGCCGCATCTGGCCCTATCGGGGCAAGGAATACACCGAAGCGCCGGTCGGTCTGGTGGTCGAATCGGTGCTGCGCGAAGTGTTGGGCGAAAGCAGCCGATCGGCCGCCCCCGCCCCCAACTATCAGGGCGTGCCGGACAACCTCCGCCGGTTCTTCGATACCAAGTTGGGCAAGCCGGTCGACGGCGAAGCCTGTTGTTCGCCGGCCGAGCAAGAGGGCTGTTGCGAGCCGGCCGAGAAATCCGCATGCTGCGACGAAACGGAACCGCAATCCTGTGGGTGCCAGTGAGATGATGGAAGCAGGTACGGGGCGGGAGGATATTGCCGGCTGGCAAGAGTACCGAAGCGCCCTGTACCGCTTCATCCTCAAACGCGTGGGCGACCGGGCAGCGGCCGAAGACATCGTGCAAAAGGTCCTGCTCAAGGCGCTCGAGAAGCAGGGCCAACTCAAACAGCCGGCGGCCATGCGCGCTTGGCTGTACCAGATCACACGCAATGCGGTGATCGATCATTATCGCGCACAGAAGCCATGGCAGCCGCTGCCCGATGATCTTGTCCCGGAGCTCGCACCTGAAGACGAAAGTCAGGTCGAAAGGGAACTAGCCGAATGCCTCGTGCCGTTGCTCGACGCGGTCCCCGAACCGTACCGTCAGGCGCTGGAACTCGCGGATTTCAAGGGCGCCAAGCAAAGAGAGATCGCGTCGCAATTGGGGATTTCGGTGTCCGGCGCCAAGTCCCGGGTACAGCGCGCCCGCAAGATGCTGCGTGACGTGCTGCTCAGGTGCTGCCGCGTGCAGTTGGACAGCCGAGGCGGTGCCGTCGCCTATGAAATCAAACAGGGCTGTGGCTCGTGTTCCGAGACAACCTCCTGAAACTTCACGGCTGAGCGGCCCGTGCCCGACCGGAAGCCGCAGGCTCAGCCCTCGCGGTTGTACAGATCCTCGAAGCGGACGATGTCGTCCTCGCCGAGATAGGCTCCCGACTGGACCTCAATCAGTTCCAGCGCCACCTTGCCAGGGTTCTCCAGGCGGTGGCGGACGCCCAGCGGGATGAAGGTCGATTGGTTCTCGGTCAGCAACAATTCCTCGGTTCCCCTGGTGACTCGCGCCGTGCCCCGAACCACGACCCAATGCTCGGCCCGATGATGGTGCATTTGCAGGCTGAGAATGGCACCCGGTTTGACGTGCAACAGCTTTACCTGATAGCGCGGCCCGGCATTGACGGTCTCGAAATGGCCCCACGGGCGGTATTGGCGGGTGTGGCTTTCCCACTCGCTGCGGTCCAGGGTTTTCAGCCGGTCAACCAGCACCTTGACC
Source organism: uncultured Sneathiellales bacterium (assembly GCA_964344385.1). GTDB lineage: Bacteria > Pseudomonadota > Alphaproteobacteria > CAYFNG01 > CAYFNG01 > CAYFNG01. The sequence goes on along the minus strand of CAYFNG010000001.1, from coordinate 120,637 downwards.
TCTTCTGATCGGTCCTTGGGCGCGACCAGGACGGCATCCGCCGTCTCCACCACCAGCATGTCCTTGAGGCCCAGGGCCGCGACCAGGCGACCCTCGCTGCGCACCAGCGAGCGTTCGACGTCATGCAGCAACACGTCGCCGCCGACCGCGTTGCCGGCCTGGTCCTGGTCGCTGACCTGCCACAGGGCGGACCAGGAGCCGACATCGCTCCAGGCCATGTCGACCGGCACCACGGCGGCGCGGTCGGTCTTTTCCATCACCGCATAGTCAATGGAAATCGCAGGGCTGGCGGCAAAGGCGTCTTCGTCCAGCCGGAAGAAGTCGAGGTCGGCGTGCCCGGCAGCGATCGCGGCGCGGCACTGATCGACGATGTCCGGGTGGAACCGGGTCAATTCCTCCAGGAAACTGGCGGCGGTGAACATGAAAAGGCCGGCATTCCACAGATTGTCGCCGGCCGCGACCAGGTCTTTTGCGGTGGCTGCATCGGGTTTTTCGATGAAGCGGGCGACGGTGCGAACTTGATCGCCCGCAGCGATCGGGTCGCCGGCCTGGATGTAGCCGTAACCGGTATGGGGCTCAGTTGGGGTGACACCGAAGGTCACCAGATGGCCCGCCCGGGCGGCGGGCAAAGCCTGGTCGATGGCCGCCAGAAAGGCGTCAAGCTTGCCAATGGCATGATCGGCCGGGGCCAGCAGCATCACCGCCTGGGGGTCGCGCTCCATGGCCATCATCGCGGCCACGGCCGCCGCCGGGGCGGTGTTGCGTCCGACCGGCTCCAGGATCAACGCCGCCGGCGGTTGGCCTTGGGCGTGCAACTGCTCGGCGATGATGAAACGATGGTCGGTGTTGCAGACGACGATCGGTGCCGCGAACCGCGCTCCATCGGAAAAGCGCTTGGCGGTGTCCTGCAGCGGGCTGGACGCGCCGAGCAGGGGCAGTACCTGCTTCGGGTACAGTGCCCGCGACACCGGCCACAGGCGCGACCCGGCACCGCCGGATAAAAGCACCGGGACGATCGCCTGGTGTGTTGGGGTTTTCATGTTCATCGACGCACTTACTTTCGGTTAGCATTCATTTTCTAGGATACGGCACCGGGTGGCATTCATCCACCGATCTCACGGCAACGCCAAGCCCTTCATACAGGAGACCCGAGGTGAGCCACGGAGACGATGCACTGCTGGTCTTGGTCGCCAGCCCCGACAACGGGGTCCGGGACCGGGTCGGCGGGATCCTGCGGAGCCTGGGACATCGCACGGCGGAAGTCGGCGACCCGGCATCGGCGTTGGACCGTCTGGCGTCCGGCACTGTCGATATGGCGCTGGTCGATCCCGACCTTGGCGATCCGGCTCCGGACGCGCTGCTGGCCACCATGCACGCACGGCTGGGCGACCGCACGCCGCCACCGGTTGTGGGCCTGTCGGAAGACGGGGAAACCTGTCTTGCCGTTGGTCTGGCCGGTCACATCCCGCCCGACGCCGCCGCCGATCAATTCGCGACGCTGATGGGCAAGTGGTTGGGGGAAGGTCCGGGCGAGGGCGAACAGTGGGTCGATCTCGACCATTTGCGCGAATACACCATGGACGATGGAGACCTGGCCGCCGAATTGGCCGGCCTGTTCTTTGAAGGCGCCGAGGAGTATCTGGCGTCGATGGCCGAGGACGCCGATGACGACACCTGGTGGCGGGCCGCCCACGGCCTGAAAGGCGCGGCCCGCGGCTTCGGCGCGGTGGTGGTCAGCCGGCTGGCCGAGGAGGCCGAGCGCCTGATCGGCCCACTCGTGGGGCGCCGCGCCGGACAGTTGGCGAAACTGCGCCGGGCGATCGCCGAAACCCGCACGTTTTGCACCGCTGCGGGCGTTGTTTCGGGGTCGTGAGTTGACGCGGATCAATGACCGTTCACGACCAAGTTGTACTATGGATTTGTCTTTATGGCGTAATACGTTAGGATGCGAATGACACGCCTCAGGACTTCCCCTCAAAAAGGACTGGCCTCATGCCTATCAAGAACATTCTATTGCATTTGACCGACGACCCGCGCAATCAGGCCCGGATCGACGTCGCCAGCAACCTGGCCCAGGCCCACGAGTCGCATTTGACCGCCCTATTTTCTGTCACCATGCCGGTCATGCCGACCTATGCCATGGGCTATATACCTGCGGATGTGTTCGAACAGTACAGCGCCCAGGCCAAGGCCAAGGCCGACAAGGTCAAAGTCGAGTTCGAGGACTATACCCGCCGCCAGGAAATCGCTTCGGAATGGCGGGTCGAGGAGGGCGATGCGGCGCTGTTGTTGGCCATGCATGCCGCCTATGCCGATCTGGTGATCGTCGGTCAGACCGGGGTCGGCGACGATCGGGTCCCGGGTACCTATGACCTGCCCGACGAACTGGTCATGACCTGTGGCCGGCCGGTTCTGTCGGTGCCCTATGCGGGTAAGTTCAAGACCGTCGGCGACCGGGTGCTGATCGCTTGGAACGGCACCCGCGAGGCTACCCGTGCGGTGCATGATTCCATGCCGGTCCTCCGCCGGGCCAGCCATGTCATCGTCTACAGCGTCAATGCCCCGTCGTCCGAGCACATTCCGGGTGCCGATATCTGCACCCATCTGGCGCGCCACGGCGTCACTGCCGAAGCCAAGCACACGGTTGCCCGCGACATCGAGGTCGGCGACGCTCTGCTGGCCGCGGTGGCCGATTTCAGCTGCGATCTGCTGGTCATGGGCGGTTACGGTCATTCCCGGTTCCGCGAATTGACACTGGGCGGCGCCACCCGCCACCTGATGGGCCAGATGACTATTCCAGTGATGATGTCGCACTAGCGCCTCATCGATCCTGTGGCTCAGCCAGCGCCCGGTTCTGCCGGGCGCTTCCTTTTCGGGCTGCGGACATCGGCTTCAGGAGCGCTATACTTTCATGATGCTGCGTCGTGAAACCGCAAATTTCGACCGACGCCCGACCGGGCAGCCGGTGGACATTCTGGTCCTCCACTACACCGGAATGCAAAGCACCGAGGCCGCCCTGGCGCGGATGTGCGACCCGGCAGCCAAGGTCAGCGCCCATTACATGATCGATGAAACCGGCACGGTCACCGGCCTGGTCGACGAAGGTAATAGGGCCTGGCACGCCGGTGTCAGCCATTGGGCTGGTGCCGACGACGTCAACGGCCGCTCGATCGGTATCGAACTGGTCAATCCCGGGCACGAATTCGGCTACCGGCCGTTCCCGGACCGGCAAATCGCGACGCTGTTGGAACTGGCCGGCGATATCATCAAGCGGCATCCAATCCCGCCGCACCGGGTGCTCGGGCATTCCGACGTGGCGCCGGACCGCAAGCGCGACCCTGGCGAGCTGTTCGACTGGCGCCGTTTGGCGGTGGCCGGGGTCGGTCTGTGGCCAGCAGCCCTTGAAACCGAAACGGCCGCCCTGGCGCCGGGCAGCCGCGGTGACGCGGTGACGGGGCTGCAACGGGATCTGGCCGGGTTCGGCTACGGCATCAAGGTCGACGGGATCTATGGGTCAATGACCCGCGCCGTCGTCGCGGCGCTGCAGCGGCACTTCCGGCCGCGTTGCCATGACGGGGTTGCCGACCCGGAAACCAGGGGATTGCTGGCCGCACTGAACCAGGCTCTGCCTTGACGCCCGGACGTGGCGCGCGTAACTAGGAAGGGCCAGATGGCCGGATGGCCGCCGCCGGCGCGTGCGCGTCCGGGGGAGGAAAGTCCGGGCTCCACGGAAACACGGTGCCGGGTAATGCCCGGCGGGGGCAACCCTAGGGAAAGTGCCACAGAAAGCAAACCGCCCATCTTTCCAGGCTTTGCCCCGGGACGATGGGTAAGGGTGAAAGGGTGCGGTAAGAGCGCACCGCGCGACCGGTAACGGGAGCGGCACGGTAAACCCCACCGGGAGCAAGGCCAAATAGGGGCGGCAGGTTCGCATCTGCGGACGGATTGGGTTTTCGGGTCGCCGCCCGGGTCGGCCGCGCGAGGCGCCTGGCAACAGGCGCCCTAGAGGAATGGTCATCGATCGCGCCGAAAACGGCCGGCGCGAGGACAGAACCCGGCTTACAGGCCATCTGGCGCCCTCAACTCCTGTCCACCAAAACCAGCCCGGGACGGCCCGCGGGCGTGCCAGAGCGGCCGTCCGGCTGTTGCTCCATCAAAATTCCACATCCGGCCCACATGGTTGCCCAGTTCGGCGGCCTAACTGGCAGCAATCGCCCCATCCCCTTGATCAGCGGTCCCGTGACCTGTGGCAGAGAAAGCACAGGCAGATCGCTTCCAGAGCCCATGGAAACCCAAAACTTGACTGCAATGCCCATAGTAGACCATATTGTCCCATCTCATCCCAAGAATACCCATAGAAGGCTGTGGCAGGCCCATTGGGTGCGGGGCAGGGATGGGGAGGGTTCGAGCTTTCTGGGGGTGGCCAGGTGGCGCTGTTTTTCGGCACGCATGTCAACAAAATTGACAAGAAGGGTCGGGTATCCGTGCCGGCGCGCTTCCGTACCGTGCTGTCTGCGCAGGGTTTTGACGGCGCCATCGTCTACCCCTCGTTCGTCGACCCGGCCTTGGACGGCTGCGGTCTGGCGCACATGGAAGACCTTACCAGCGGTCTCGACCAGTTCGATCCCTATAGCGAAGAGTATGAGACCTTCGCCCACGCCATCATGACGTCCTCCCACGAGATGGCGTTCGACGGGGAAGGCCGCATCCTGTTACCGAGCGATCTCTTGGCCCATGCCGGCATCTCCTCACACGCGGCCTTTGTCGGCATGGGCCGCACTTTCCAGATTTGGGAGCCCGACGCCCACAAGGCTCGCCAGGAACTGGCCCGCGGCGACGCCAATAAGATGCGTGGCCTGATGCGCTCGCTGCGTCGAGGCGCGACGGAGCCGAAGTCATGAGCCGGTTCAGCCACAACCCGGTAATGCTGGCCGAAGTGGTCGGCGCGCTGCGCCCGGCGGCCGGCGAGGTGTTCGTCGACGGCACTTTCGGGGCCGGCGGTTACAGCCGCGCCCTGCTGGAAGCCGCCGACTGCCGCGTTTGGGCGATCGACCGCGATCCCACCGTGGCCGACCGGGCCCGCCAGATGGAACGGGATTTTCCCGGCCGGCTGATCTTTGTTGCCGGTCGTTTCAGTGCCATGGACGAACTGTTGAGCCAGCGCGGCATCGACGCCGTGGACGGGATCACCCTGGACGTCGGCGTTTCGTCGATGCAGTTGGACGATCCGGCGCGCGGCTTTTCCTTCAGCGAGGACGGTCCGTTGGACATGCGCATGGAGCGCACCGGCCCCAGCGCCGCCGACATCGTCAATCGGACGGCCGAATCGGATCTGGCCGATATCATTTTCACTTATGGCGAGGAGCGCCAGTCCCGCCGCATCGCCCGGGCGATCGTGGCGGCGCGGGTCGAAGCGCCGATCACCACCACCCTGCAACTGGCCGGGATCGTTGCCGGCGCCGTGCGCGGCGCCTCGCGCATTCACCCCGCGACCCGGACGTTCCAGGCCTTGCGGATCTACGTCAACAACGAACTTTCCGAACTCGAGGGGGGACTGGTAGCTGCAGAGCGCCTGCTTGCGCCCCGCGGCCGCCTTGCCATCGTCTCGTTCCACTCCCTCGAGGATCGTCGGGTCAAGCGCTTTCTGACCCGCCGATCCGGCGCCGAGGCCCGCCCGTCCCGTCATGAGCCTCCCACTCGCAATGCGGGCCCGGCGCCTTCCTTTTTTCTTCCCAAACGCGGGACCATCAAACCCACTGCGGGCGAGACCGAAGCCAATCCCCGGGCCCGTTCTGCCCGCCTCAGGGTGGCGGTCCGGACCGACGCCGACGCCTGGCCCCAGGACGGTGAAACATGAGGCGCGGTGTCCTGATCAGCGGTCTGGCGGTGACCGGCGTCGTGGCGGTCGGCCTGTATTCGCTGTCCTACGAGGTTCAGCGGCTGGACAGCGAGCTCAAGGGGCTGGGGCGAGAGATCATGGCCGAGCATGAGGCGATCGAGGTTCTGCGCGCCGAATGGGCCTATCTCAACCAGCCGGCGGTCCTGGAACGGTCGGCCAACCGTCACCTGTCGTTGGGTCCGATCGCACCCGGCCAGATCGCGTCCCTGGGCGAACTGCCGGTTCGCCCCGGCCCGGCGCCCACACAGCTCATTCCCTATCCCCGCGCCAAGCCGGTCCGCCAAGCGGCCAAGAGGGTGCCATGAACAGCCGGATAGACCTCCAGCCAAGTTCCAATGCTGTCTGCATCGAAGGTGCTGGCAAGGCGGCGGTTGAAACCGCCTGGCGCCGTATTTTTACCGTCGCCGGCGTTTTTGTCCTGTGCTTCGGGGTGCTTGCCAGCCGGCTGGTCGATCTCGCGTTGGTGCGCGGCGGCGATCAGGTTGCCGGTGCCGGAACGGCAGTGGTCCGGCCTCATGCTCCGCGGGCAACCATCGTCGACCGGGCCGGTGAACTGGTGGCCGCCAATCTGCGCACCGCATCGCTGTATGCAGATGCCCGCAAGATCGCCGATCCTGACCTGGCGGCGACCAAGCTTGTGCGGATCATCCCGGACCTGGATCTGGCCAGCCTGAAACAGAAATTGGCCAGCAACCGCGCCTTTGTCTGGCTGAAACGCAACCTCACGCCCGAACAGCAGGTCGAAGTCAACCGGCTTGGCCTGCCCGGGCTGGCCTTTCGGCGCAACTCCAAGCGCACCTATCCCCATGGCGCCCTGCTGGCCCATGTCCTGGGCTATACCGACGTCGACAACCGCGGGATCTCCGGCATCGAGAAGTGGTTCGACGCCGAATTGAACGATCCCGGCCGCCAAGAGGGCGCGCTGGAGCTGGCGCTGGATATCCGGGTGCAGCATGCCCTGCGCCAGGAACTGGCGGCCACCATGGAACGGCACGGCGCCAAAGGCGCGGCCGGCGTTCTGATGGATGCCAGCAATGGTGAAATCCTGGCCATGGCCTCGCTCCCGGATTTCGATCCCAACAAGATCGATGCCGATGACAAGGACGCGTTGTTCAATCGCGCCACCCTGGGCGTCTACGAAATGGGTTCGACCTTCAAGGTGTTTACCACCGCCATGGCCCTGGAAAGCGGCCGGGTGCGGTTGGCGGATTCCTATGATGCGACCGAGCCGATCCGGATTTCCCGTTTCCGCATTCGCGATTACCACGCCAAGCGGCGGCCGCTGACGGTGCCCGAAATCCTGGTCTATTCCTCGAACATCGGTGCCGCCCGGATGGCGATGGACATCGGCCCCGCCGGCCAGCGGCAGTTCCTGTCGCGCCTTGGCCTATTGGACCGGCCGCAGGTAGAACTGCCGGAAATCGGCGAGCCGATGCTGCCCCGCCGCTGGGCCAAGGTCGAAACCATGACCATTTCCTATGGCCATGGCATCTCGGTCAGCCTGTTGCAACTGGCCGGTGCCACCGCCGCCCTGGTCAATGGCGGCTTCAAGGTTCGCGACACGCTGGTCCGCCGCCGTCCCGGTGACCTGGGCCCCCGGCAACGGGTTATCGCGCCGGCGACGTCCGACACCATGCGCCGCCTGCTGCGCCTGGTGGTGACCGACGGTACCGGCGGCCAGGCCGCGGCGCCCGGATATATGGTCGGCGGCAAGACCGGCACCGCGGAAAAGGCGGCCGCCGGAAGCTATGACCGCAAGGCGCTGCTGACCACCTTTGTCGCCGCCTTCCCGATGCAGGATCCGAAATACGTCATCGCCGTGCTGATCGACGAGCCGCACGGCATTGCGGAAACCCATGGGTTTGCCACCGCCGGCTGGACCGCGGCGCCGACCGTTGCCCGGGTGGTTGGCCGGGCAGCACCTTTGCTCGGCGTCGCGGCGGTGGACGAAGACGAACCCGACCTGGTTCGGTCCATGGACATGCCCAGCTTCAGAAAGGTTCGGAAACTTGCGGCTTTCTGAACTAATCGACGATCCCGGGATCACGCTGGCCCACGACCCGGATATCCGGGGACTGACCGCCGACAGCCGCGAGGTTGCCGACGGTTTCCTGTTTGCGGCTTTGCCCGGCAGCCAGCTAGACGGGGCCAAGTTCGTGCCCGCCGCCCTGGCCAGCGGCGCGGTCGCCATTCTCGCTTCAGCCGATGCCGGGGTCGATGCCTCCGGCACCGTATTGCTCTCCTCCGCCAATCCGCGCCGCCGGTTCGCCGAGCTGGCGGCGCGGTTCTTTTCGGCCCAGCCGGAAACCATCGTTGCGGTGACGGGGACCAACGGCAAAACCTCGGTCGCCAGTTTCACCCAACAGATCTGGCAGCAATTGGGGCACCGGGCGGCCAGCCTGGGCACCCTGGGCGTGGTGGCGCCGGACGAGCACCGACCTCTGGCCCACACTACGCCGGAACCGGTCACCCTGCATCGGATCCTGGCGGACCTGGCCGATCAGGGCGTTGATCATCTGGCGATGGAAGCGTCCAGCCACGGCCTCAGCCAATGCCGGGTCGACGGGGTGCGGCTGCGGGCCGCCGCGTTCACCAATCTCAGCCGGGACCATCTCGACTATCACAAGGACTGGGAAGACTATCTGGCCGCCAAGCTGCGCCTGTTCGACCCGGTCATGCCGGCCGACGGGGTCGCGGTGCTGAACGCCGACGCCGACGAATGCGTGACGATCGCCGATGTCTGCCGCCGCCGCGGCCAGCGCATCCTGACCTACGGTGCCAATGGCGCCGATTTGAAATTGGTCGGGCGCCAGGCGCATCCCGACGGCCAGACCCTGACCATCGCCACCGCGGCAGGCCAGTACCAGGTCGCGCTGCCCTTGGTTGGTGATTTCCAAGCCTGGAACGTGTTGTGCGCCTTAGGCCTGGTGTTGGCCTGCGGCGCCGATATGGGGTCGGCGGTTCAGGCCCTGCGGGGTCTGACCGGGGTGCCGGGCCGGGTCCAACTGGTGTCGTCGCTGGTCAACGGCGCCGCTGTCTATGTCGACTACGCCCATACACCGGACGCGCTCGGCAACGTATTGCGAGCCTTGCGGCCCCACACCGCAGGACGGCTGATCGTGGTCTTCGGTTGCGGCGGCGACCGTGACGCCGGCAAACGGCCGCAGATGGGCCGAGCGGCGGCCCAACTGGCCGATCTGGTGATCGTGACCGATGACAATCCGCGGACCGAGGATGCGGCGACGATCCGGGCCGAGACCCTGGTTGGTTGCCCCGACGCCACCGAGATCGGCGACCGGGCCGACGCCATCCGGGCCGGGGTTGAAACGCTGCGCGGGGGCGATGTCCTGGTGGTCGCCGGCAAGGGCCACGAACAGGGCCAGATCATCGGCGATACGGTGCGCCCGTTTGACGATGCGGACGAAGTTCAGGCCGCCGCGGCGGCGATCGAGGGGAGGGGCTGATGCTGTTCAACCTCCTCTATCCGCTCGCCGACGAGTTTGGAATCTTCAATCTTTTCAGGTATTTGAGCTTCCGTACCGGGGGCGCGGTGCTGACCGCCCTGTTGATCAGCTTCATCTTCGGGCCGGCGATCATCGCCTGGCTGCGCTCCAAGCAGCGGGCCGGCCAGCCGATCCGTGACGATGGGCCGCAATGGCACCTGTTGGAAAAACGCGGCACCCCGACCATGGGTGGCTTCCTGCTGCTGCTGGGCCTCGGCCTCGGCACCCTGTTGTGGGCCGATCTGACCAATGGCTATGTCTGGGCGGTGCTGCTGGTCACCCTGGGCTTCGGCGCCATCGGGTTTGCCGACGACTATCTGAAGGTGATGCACGCCTCGTCGCGCGGCATGCCCGGTAAATTGAAACTGCTGGTCGAGGTCACCATCGCGGTCGCCGCCACGGTCTGGATCATGCGCCTGACCAAGGATCCGCTGGCGACCGGCCTGGCGATCCCGTTCCTGAAGGACACGCTGCTCAACTTGAGTTGGTTCTTCGTGCCGATGGCCGTTTTTGTCATGGTCGGCGCCTCGAACTCGGTCAACCTGACCGACGGGTTGGATGGCCTGGCCATCGTGCCGGTGATGATCGCGGCGCTGAGCTTCGCGCTGATCGCGTATTTGAGCGGCAACACCGTCTTCGCCAACTACCTGCAAATTCACTACGTCGCCGGAGCCGGTGAATTGGCCGTGTTCTGTGGTGCCCTGGTCGGGGCCGGGCTCGGGTTTCTATGGTTCAACGCACCGCCGGCCAGCGTCTTCATGGGCGACACCGGTTCACTGGCCCTGGGCGGTGCCCTGGGGTCGGTCAGCGTCGTCACCAAGCACGAGCTGGTGTTGGCGATCATCGGCGGCTTGTTCGTTCTGGAAACCGTTTCGGTGATCGTCCAGGTGATGTCGTTCAAACTGACCGGCAAGCGGGTCTTCCGGATGGCGCCGCTGCATCACCACTACGAACAGAAGGGCTGGGCCGAACCGACCATCGTCATCCGTTTCTGGATCATCGCCGTGATCCTGGCCCTGGTTGGCCTTTCGACCTTGAAGTTGAGGTAGAGATGGCCGCGACCCTCGACTTCACCAACAAAACCTATGCCCTTTTCGGGCTCGGCCGCAGCGGACTGGCGGCCGGGCGGTTCCTGCAGCGGCTTGGCGCCAAGGTGCGGGCGTGGGACGACAACGCGACCCAGCGGACAGCAGCCGAACAGGCCGGCTTGCCGCTGGTTGACCCGGACGACGACGATTGGCACGGCTTAACCGCCCTGGTGCTCAGCCCAGGCGTGCCGCTGACCCATCCGGAGCCCCACAGGGTGGTTCGGCAGGCCAAATCCGCCGGGGTCGAGATCATCGGCGATATCGAACTGTTCTGCCAAAGCCGCGGCGCTGCCCGTATCGCCGCGGTGACCGGTACCAACGGCAAATCGACCACCACCGCCCTGATCGGCCATGTCCTGAGCAGTTGCGGGCTAGACGCCACCACCGGCGGCAATATCGGCCTGCCGGTCCTCGACTTGCCGGAGCTGCCGGAAGGCGGCGTCTATGTGCTGGAGATGTCGTCCTATCAGCTCGACCTGACCCCGTCGCTGGCCTGTGAAGTGGCGGTGCTGCTGAACATCAGTCCCGATCATCTCGATCGTCATGGCGGCATGGCGGGTTACGTTGCGGTCAAGCGCCGCATTTTCGACGGCCAGCCCAAACATGCGACCGCGATCGTCGGTATCGACGACAAGCACTGCCGCCGGATCGCCAATGATCTGGCCCGCGAGGGCCGCAAGGTGGTCTCGGTGGCGGTCGGCAGCAAGCTCAAGGACGGCATTTCGGTGGTCGATGGCGTGCTTTTTGACGGCACCAGGCGAATTGCCGACCTGACGCAGGTCAAGGCACTGCCCGGCGCCCATAACTGGCAGAATGCGGCCGCCGCCTATGCCACCGCCCGCGCCCTGGGTCTGGCACCTGCCGCAATCACGGCGGCACTCACCGATTTTCCCGGTCTGGCCCACCGCATGGAGCGGATCGCTGAGATCGACGGCATCGCCTTCGTCAATGACAGCAAGGCGACCAATGCCGACGCGGCGGCCCGGGCCTTGGCCTCTTACCCGCGGATCTACTGGATTGCCGGCGGTCGCGCCAAGGCAGGCGGTATTGCCGGCCTGGAACCTTATTTCGACCACCTTCAACACGTCTTCCTGATCGGGGAAGCCTCGGACCAGTTCGCCGCCGAACTGGCGGGTCGCGTGCCTTTCACGCGCTCCGGCGATTTGGCGACGGCGGTCCATGATGCCAGCGAGAGGGCGAGAGCGGACGACGGAGAAGGGGCCGTCGTCCTGCTCTCGCCAGCCTGCGCTTCCTTCGATCAATTCGCCGACTTCGAAGCCCGTGGCGAAGCCTTCCGCACCGCCGTTCTGGCCCTGAAGGGGCGGAAACCATGACCAGCCTGGCCGCCTTCTCCCGCACCGACAACAGCGTCGTGGGGCGCTGGTGGTGGACCGTCGACCGCTGGATGGTCGCGGCGGTCGGGTTGCTGGTTGCGCTAGGCCTGGTCCTGACCATGGCCGCCAGCCCGGCGATCGCCGACCGGCTGCACCTGAGCGAGTTTCATTTCCTGCAACGCCAGCTTCTGTTCCTGGTGCCCGCGGCGGCGCTGCTGATCGGTGCGTCGCTGCTGGACCTGGTCTGGGTGCGGCGTTTGGGGGTCCTGATGTTCCTCGGCGCGGTGCTGCTGACCCTGGCGACCCTGTTCGTGGGCAAGGAATTCAACGGTGCCACCCGCTGGCTGTCGCTGGCTGGATTTTCGCTGCAACCCTCAGAATTCCTGAAACCCAGTTTCGCCATGGTGACCGCCTGGATGCTGGCCGAATACAAACGGATCGAGGGATTCCCCGGAGCCGGCATCAGCCTTGGCCTGTTCGTCTGTGTCATCGGGCTCTTGGTCCTGCAGCCGGACATCGGCATGGCCCTGGTGATCGGTGCGGTTTGGCTGGTTCAGATCTTTGTCGCCGGCCTGCCGCTGGTGCTGGTGGCGCTGCTGTCGGTGGTCGGATCGGCCATGGCAATCGGCGCCTATCTCAAATTCCCCCACGTCTCGGCCCGTATCGACCGGTTCCTGGATCCGGCAAGCGGTGAAAACTACCAGGTCAACACGGCGCTGGAGGCCTTCCGGGCCGGCGGGCTGTTCGGCCGCGGCCCCGGCGAGGGCTCGGTCAAGAGCGTGCTGCCCGACGCCCATACCGACTTCATCTTCGCCGTGGCCGGCGAGGAATTCGGCTTGTTGCTGTGCCTGCTGGTGGTTGGTCTGTTCGCCTTCATCATTCTCAGGGGTTTTTCCCGCCTGCTGCACGAAAACAGCTTTTTCGTGATTCTGGCGGCGACCGGCCTGTTGGTCCAATTCGGCCTGCAGGCGGTGATCAACATCGGTGTCAATCTCAGGCTGATGCCGGCCAAGGGCATGACCCTGCCGTTCATCTCCTATGGCGGGTCGTCGTTGCTGGCGACCGCGCTTGGGGTCGGCATGCTGTTGGCCTTGACCCGGCGCCGGGCCGATCAGGAGGTCGGGCCATGACCGAGGCCGGCCGGATCATCGTCCTGGCCGCCGGCGGCACCGGCGGGCATGTCTTTCCGGCCCAGGCGCTGGCCGAGGAGCTGTTGGCGCGCGGCCGCCAGGCGGTCCTGGTGACCGACCGGCGTGGCAGCGACTACGGTGGGGCGCTAGGGCAATTGCCGACCCATCGCATCTCGGCCGGTCGGGTGTCGGGTGTGGCGATCCTCGATCGGGTGCGCGGTGCCCTGGAACTGGTTGCCGGATTTATGCAGGCCCGCGATCTGTTGGGCCGGTTGGCCCCGGGCGCGGTGGTTGGATTCGGCGGCTATCCGGCCCTGCCCACCATGCTGGCCGCCACCATGCGGGCGCTGCCGACCGTGATCCACGAACAGAACGCCGTGCTGGGCCGGGCCAATCGCCTGGTCGCCGGCCGGGTCAAGGCGATCGCGGCGTCGTTCACTGAAACCAGGTTTGTCGGGCCAAAGGACCAATGGAAGGTGGCGGTGACCGGCAATCCGGTGCGCCAGCCGGTGCTTGAGGCGCGCAAACGGTCCTACCCGGAGGTCCCGACAATCGGTGACATCCGATTGTTGGTATTCGGCGGGAGTCAGGGCGCGACGGTCCTCAGCGACGTCGTGCCGGCCGCCCTGGCCGAACTGCCGGCCGATCTGCGGAACCGGCTGGAGGTGACGCAGCAGTGCCGTCCCGAAGACCTGGACCGGGTCGAAGCCGTTTATGGGCAAACCGGCATCGCGGCGACCGTGGCACCGTTCTTCGATGATGTCCCGGACCGGCTGGCGGCCAGCCATCTGGTGATCTCGCGCTCCGGCGCCTCGACGGTGGCTGAACTGGCGGTGATCGGTCGACCGGCGATCCTGGTGCCCTATGCCCACGCCACCGACGACCATCAGACGGCCAACGCCCGGGCACTGACCGAAGCCGGTGCCGCCTGGGCGATCCCGCAAGGTGACTTCACGGCCACCGGCCTGCGGGACCTGCTGGTCGAACTGCTGGGCAATCCGGATCAACTGGCGGCCAAGGCCGCCAAGGCCCAGGCGGTTGGCCGCCCCGATGCCGCCGCCGCGTTGGCCGATCTGGTCGAACGTCTGGCACCGGCCAACGGCAATTCACCGGCCGGGCACGAGGAGGCAGCGGCATGATCCGGCTGCCCCTGGATATCGGCACCATCCATTTCGTCGGCATCGGCGGTATCGGCATGAGCGGCATCGCCGAGATCATGACCAATCTCGGCTACAGCGTGCAGGGCAGCGACCTGGTTGCCAATCCCAATGTCCAGCGGCTGCGGGGCCTAGGCGTCAGTGTCGCCATCGGCCATGCGGAAGAGAATATCGGCGACGCCATGGTCCTGGTCGTGTCGTCCGCGGTGACCGCCGACAACCCGGAAGTGGTGGCGGCCCGGGCGCGTGGCATTCCGGTGGTGCAGCGGGCCGAGATGCTGGCCGAGCTGATGCGCCTGAAAGCCTGTGTCGCGGTCGGTGGCACCCACGGCAAGACCACCACCACGTCGATGATGGCGGCGCTGTTCGATACCGCCGATCTGGATCCGACGGTGATCAACGGTGGCATCATCAACGCCTATGGCACAAATGCGCGGCTGGGCGCCGGCGACTGGATGGTGGTCGAGGCGGACGAGAGCGACGGCACCTTCACCAAATTGCCGGCCACCATTGCGGTGGTCACCAATATCGACCCCGAGCACCTCGACTTCTATGGCGATTTCGACCGGGTCCGAGATGCCTTCCAGACCTTTACCCAGAACGTACCGTTCTACGGCTTTGCCGCGGTCTGCATCGACCACCCCGAGGTCCAATCGTTGATCGGACGGATTTCCGACCGCCGGTTGGTGACCTATGGCCTCAGTGCCCAGGCCGAAGTGCGGGCCCAGAACGTGCGCTTCAGCCAGGGCGGCGCCGATTTCGACGTCGAACTCAACGACCGGATCAGCGGGACCAGCCGAACGCTTTCGGGGCTGCGGCTGCCGATGCCGGGGCGACACAATGTCCTGAACGCGCTGGCCGTGGTCGCGGTGGCCCGCGAGCTGAAGATCGGCGATGCGGTGTTGCGCAAGGCGCTGCGCGAATTCAAGGGCGTCAAGCGGCGGTTCACCAAGGTCGGGACCGGTGGCGGCGTCACGGTGATCGACGACTACGCCCATCATCCGGTGGAAATCTCGGCCGTTCTGAAGGCTGCCCGTGACGCCTATGAGGGGCGGGTGATCGCGGTGGTGCAGCCGCACCGATACACCAGGCTCAGTGATCTGTTCGAGGAGTTCTGCAGCTGCTTCAACGATGCCGACAGCGTCGTCGTCGCGCCGGTCTATGCCGCCGGCGAGGCGCCGATCCCCGGTGTCGATCGCGACTCCCTGGTCGATGGGTTGCGGGCCCACGGGCATCGCAGCGTGCTCGCCTTGGAGGACGAACACGGCTTGGCGCCGCAGATCGCCGAGATCGCCGAGCCCGGCGACCTGGTGGTCTGCCTGGGCGCCGGGACGATCACCAACTGGGCCCAGGACCTGCCGGCCGGGCTGGACGCCCTTGGGGCGGCCGCGGGCCCGTCGGCGGGGGCGGCGTGATGGAGAGCGCGAGCATGGCCGAGACACGCCTGATCGACCGGTTGCCCGCGGTGCGCGGCCGTCTCAGCGCCGGCGCCTCCTTGAGCCGGATCACCTGGTTCCGGGTTGGCGGTCCGGCGGAAGTGATGTTCCGCCCGGCCGATCTCGATGATCTTTGCCAGTTTCTGGCGGCCCGCCCGGCGAACGTACCGGTCACGGTGATCGGTGTCGGTTCCAACCTGCTGGTCCGTGACTCGGGTGTCGATGGCGTGGTGCTGCGCCTGGGCCGCGCTTTCGCCGGGATCGAGATTGATGGCGAGCGGATCCGAGTTGGCGCTTCAGCGCTGGACGTCAATGTCGCCCTGGCGGCCCAGGACGCCGGCATTGCCGGGCTGGAGTTTCTGCGCGGCATCCCGGGCACCATCGGCGGGGCGCTCCGCATGAACGCCGGCGCCTATGGCCGGGAAATGGTCGACATCGTCGTCGAGGCGCAAGCGGTCGATCCGGACGGTACGGTCCATCACCTGTCGCCCGAACAGCTCGGGTTCGGCTACCGCCATAGTTCGGTGCCCGAGGATTGGATTTTCGTCGGCGCAACCCTGCAGGGCCGGGCCGATGCGCCGGCGGCCATCGCCGCCCGCATGGCCGACATCGTGGCCCAGCGCGAGGACAGCCAACCGACCCGGACCCGGACGGGTGGTTCGACCTTCGCCAACCCGCCTGGCGCCAAGGCCTGGGAATTGATCGACCGGGCCGGCTGTCGCGGTTTGCGGCGGGGCGGTGCGGTGGTTTCGGAAAAGCACTGCAATTTCCTGATCAACGAGGGCGAAGCCAGCGCCGCCGACCTGGAAGGGCTGGGCGAAGAAGTGCGTCGGCGGGTCAAGGAACACAGCGGCGTCGACCTGCATTGGGAAATCCGCCGCATTGGCCGATACGGCGCGGGACCGCAGGAGGTCGAGGAATGACCGCCAAGCCGAAGAAACGCACCCCGGGCCGCAAGCCTGTGGCCCGCAAGCAGCGGGCCGCCAACCGGCGCAAACCGGCGCCGGCCTGGCAGCGTCCGGCCCTGTTCGGTCTGGCCGGGGTCGCGATCGTGGCCGCCACCGTCGGAACCGGGGCCTGGATCTGGCAGTCCAGCCTGATCGACCGGGGCCTGGCAGCCGCGACCGAGGCGCGCCGGCAGGCGTTGGCCGGGGTTGGCCTGACGGTCCAGGAAATTACCGTGAGAGGCAGGGCCAAGACCCATCGCGCCGACCTGTTGACCGCCATTGGCGTGGCGCGCGGCGACCAGATTCTGGAGTTCGACCCCCACGCGGCACGGCAGCGGATCGAGGCCATCGGTTGGGTCAAATCGGCTCGGGTCAGTCGCATGTTGCCAAACCATGTCCACGTCGAACTGGTTGAGCGCGAGCCCTATGCCCGCTGGCAGATGGCCGGCCGACAAGTGTTGATCGATGCCGAGGGCGAAGTGATTACGGCCGAGGAGATCTGGCGCTATCTGGACCTACCCAAGCTGGTGGGCGAGGGCGCCAACCTGGCCGCCGCCGAGCTGGTGCCGGAATTGGAAATCTGGCCCGACCTTTATCGGCGGGTCGAGGCGGCGACCCTGATTCGCGGCCGACGATGGACGGTGGAGTTGACCGGCGGCGTCACCGTCAAGCTGCCGGAGCGGGGCCTGCGCGAGGCCTGGGCGCGGATGGCGGCATTGGAAACCAAGCACGGAATTTTGGACCGCGACCTGGTGGCCGTTGACCTGCGCTATCCGGATCGGCTGGTGGTGCAGTTGAAACCGGCGTCGGCCGGGCGGTTCCGGCAACTGGGTCAGGAAACCTGAGGGGAATCAAGGGGGATGAAGGTGATCAAGCGGGTGAGCACATCATGGTAGGCGGACGGCACGGCCTGATCGCGGCGCTGGACGTCGGCACCACGAAAACCTGCTGCTTCATCGCGCGCAACGGGGCCGAGGGCCTGCGCACGGTCGGTATCGGTCACCAGGTCTCCAAGGGCCTGCGGTCGGGTGCCGTCACCGACATGGATCAGGTCGAGGAATCGATTCGCGCCGCCGTCGACCAGGCTGAACGCATGGCCGGTGAAACCGTGCGCGATGTTTTCGTCAACTTGAGCTGCGGCGACCCCAACTCGCACATCGTTGGCGTTGAGTGCGCCATCGCTGGCTATGAGGTGAGCGAACAGGATTACCGCCGTGTCCTGGACCAGGGCCAGCCCGAGGTTGATACCGACCGCGAGGTCATTCACCGATTGCCGATCGGCTTCTCCATTGACGGCAATGGCGGTATCCGAGACCCGCGTGGCATGTACGGGGAAAGACTCGGCGTCAATCTCCACGTGATCACCGCCGCGCCGGGACCGCTTCGGAACCTCAGCCTGTGCGTCCGGCGGGGTCACCTCGACCTGGCCGGGGTCGTGGTCTCGCCTTATGCCTCGGGCCTTGCCTGCCTGGTTCCGGATGAACTGGATCTGGGCGCCACGCTTGTCGATATGGGCGGCGGTTCGACGACGATCGCCGTGTTCCACGACGGCAACTTGATCCACACCGCGACCATTCCGATCGGTGGCGCCCATGTCACCAACGACATCGCGCGGGGCTTGAGTACCCCGACCAGCCATGCCGAGCGGTTGAAGACCCTGTATGGCAGCGCCATCCCCAGCCCCTCCGACGACAGCGAAATGATCGACGTGCCGCAGGTCGGCGAGGACGAGCAGGAGAGCGCGCATCACATTCCGCGCTCGATCCTGAACGGCATCATCCGCCCCAGGGTCGAGGAGACCCTGGAAATGGTGCGTGGCCGGCTGGAAGCCTCGGGCATCGAACGGGTCGCCGGCCGCAGGGTCGTGCTGACCGGCGGCAGCAGCCAGGTGCAAGGCGTGCGCGACCTGGCGGCCCGCATCCTGGACAAGCAAGTGCGGGTCGGCCGTCCGATCGGCATCAAGGGCTTGGCCGACGCCACCTGCGGGCCGGCCTTTTCCACCTGCGCCGGGCTGTTGGCCTTTGGCGCCGAAGCCGAGGAGCGCGCTTACGCCAAGCGCGAACCGGCGAATGAGAATTTCAGCGGTCGTTTTGCCCGGATCGGCAAATGGCTGCGGGAAAGTTTTTAGAGCGTATGGCCGCAAGCCCGGTGGGCCGGCGGCGAATTGAGGTGAACCAAGTACCGCGTTTAGGCAGATGGGCAACTGACCGGAGGCAATGACAATGACCATCAATTTAAGCATGCCAACCACAACCGAGATGAAGCCGAGGATCATCGTCCTCGGTGTCGGCGGCGCCGGCGGCAACGCCGTCAACAACATGATCAGCTCCAAGCTGGAGGGCGTTGAGTTCGTGGTGGCCAACACCGACGCACAGGCAATCAGCCAGTCGCTGAGCGAGCGTCACATTCAGCTGGGCGCCGATATTACCCAAGGCCTGGGGGCCGGTGCCCGGCCCGAGGTCGGTCGTGCCTCGGCGGAAGAGACGATCGAAAGCATCGTGGCCGAGCTGCAGGGCTGCCACATGGCGTTCGTCACTGCCGGCATGGGCGGCGGAACCGGCACCGGCGCCGCACCGGTGGTGGCACGGGCGGCCCGTGACCTGGGCATCCTGACCATCGGCGTGGTGACCAAGCCGTTCCAGTTCGAAGGCACCCACCGGATGGAGATCGCCGAACGGGGTATCGAGGAACTGCAGCAATACGTCGATACCCTGATCGTGATCCCCAACCAGAACCTGTTCCGGGTCGCCAACGAAAAGACCACGTTCGCCGACGCCTTCAAGATGGCCGACGACGTGCTCTATTCCGGTGTCCGTGGCGTGACCGACCTGATGGTCATGCCGGGTCTGATCAATCTCGACTTCGCCGACGTCCGCACCGTGATGAGCGAGATGGGCAAGGCGATGATGGGTACCGGCGAGGCCGAGGGCGAGGCCCGGGCTCTGGACGCGGCCGAGGCGGCAATCACCAATCCGCTGTTGGACGATGTCTCGATGAAGGGAGCCCGTGGCGTCCTGATCAACATCACCGGCGGCATGGACCTGACCCTGTTCGAAGTCGACGAGGCGGCGAACCGGATCCGCAATGAGGTCGATCCGGATGCCAACATTATCGTCGGGTCGACCTTTGATGAGCGTCTGGATGGCAGCATGCGGGTGTCAGTGGTTGCCACCGGGATCAACGCGGTCCAGCAGGTTCAGCCGCAGCCCCAGTCCCTGACCGGTTATCCGCAGTCAGTCCGACCCACCCTGGTGGTCTCGGATCGCGACGACGAGACGGTCGAGGAAGAAAGGGAAGAGGTCGCAGCGGAGCAGGTCGCCGTGGCGCAAGCTGTCGAGCATCAGGCAGCGTCGGCGGGACAGATCGAAACCAACGATTCCCAGCCCCTGGAACTGGGTCCGAAGGAAGAGGTCGGCGCACCGCAGGTGGCGATCGGCCGGGGTCACGAGGCGCCGTTCATCGCGCCGCCGCCGGTGGTGCCGGCGCCGCAGCCGGACGCACGTCGGTTCGGTGGGGCTCGTGCCATGGCGAATCCGCAACCAACGGTTCAGACGGAAGTGAAGAAGTCCGGGGTCGCCAGCCTGTTCAACCGGATGGCCGATAGCATGCGCGGCCAGCGAGTCCCGGTCAGCGGCGAGCTTCCGGTCCAGGCTCCGGCCGAGCCACCCGCGGCCCGGCCGCAGGAAGGTCCGGTGCGCCGGACCGAGCCGGAATTCAACGCGCCCCGTCCCGCGGCAGCCCGACCCGTGACCGAGGTCGCGCCGAAGCGGGAAGAGGATGTCCTTGATATTCCTGCGTTTCTGAGACGGCAGGCCAACTGACGCGCTATTCGTGCTGGCCGGGCGGCGTGCGGGCCGCCCAGGCCGGCGCGAGCGTCGGTTTGGCCCCAATGGTCGGGCGGGCGGCTGCCGAACGTCAGCTGCCCATCTCTGACCGGCCGTCCGCTCGACCATGCCAAACCACCAGTCGGTTCAAGCCCTTAGTGTGCAACATTCCGTAACAAAAGGTGAATTGTCTGATCGCCGGGGACTTGTTATCACCTGATGGACAGGTCACTCCGTGCCCGAGAGCGGAAGAGGACCATACGATGTATCTACATCGGCCTGGAGTGAGGTTCGTCGTTAGGGGAAGTCGGAGAGCGTTCGGCGTGGATAAACAAAAAACACTTGGTAATCCCATCAATTGCACAGGCGTAGGGTTACACAGCGGTCAGAAGATCAACATGACCCTGCGTCCCGCCGAGCCGGATTCGGGGATTGTTTTCCACCGTATCGACGTGCCGGGTTCGGCGCCGATCCCGGCACGGTCGGATTGCATCACCAACACCCAGCTGTGCACCACCATCGGCAATTCGGACGGCCTTGAGGTCGCGACCATCGAGCATTTGATGGCGGCGTTTGCCGGCTGTGGCGTGGACAATGCCGCTGTCGAGCTTGATGGTCCGGAAGTCCCGGCCATGGACGGTTCGTCGGCGCCGTTCGTGTTTCTGTTGGAATGTGCCGATTTCGTCGAACAGGACGCGCCGCGCCAGTACATCAAGCTGTTGCGGCCGATCAAGGTCAGCGATGGCGCGCGCAGCGCGACCCTGACCCCGGCCAATTGCTTTGCGATGAGCGTCACCATCGATTTCGACAGTCCGGCGGTTTCCCGCCAGTCCTATGAAGGCATTCTGGTCAACGGCGAATTCAAGCGCGAACTCAGCCAGGCTCGCACCTTCGGGTTCGTTCATGACGTTGAGCGCATGCGCGCCATGGGACGGGCCCTGGGTGGCTCGCTGGACAACGCGGTGGTGATCAGCGAAGACCGCGTGCTCAATGAAGAGGGCTTGCGTTACGACAATGAATTCGTGCGCCACAAGGCCCTGGATTCCGTCGGTGACCTGTATCTGGCCGGCGCGCCCTTGCTGGCGCATTTCGAATCCGAATGCAGCGGCCATCAACTGCACCACATGTTGCTGACGGCGCTGTTCGAAAGCCCGGAGGCCTGGTGCTACAGCCTGGCCGAAGGCCGCACGATTTCAGATCGGGAATACAGCTTGGCGTCCGCTGGCTCCTAAAGGGCCGGTCACGGTTTCTACTCTTTTCTAAATCCTGCGCACGCTGAAATACGGTTCAGAAATGAAAAGGGCTCGTCAACTGGCCATGCGCCGCTTGACCCGCCCCGCGATGCTCTTTACCAACCCGCTGACCGCGGCGCGGACCACGGGGTCCTCGATCTCGGCGAAATTGCGAACCAGTTCTATGGTCGACCGGCTCTTGCCGCCATGGGAGATCGGCTCCTGCACACGGTGAATCTCCAACCCCTCGAAAAAGTAGCCGATTTCGGCTTCCAGGCGTTCGGCGATTTCGTAAAGACGGCCGGCACTGACACGGTTGGCACCGGTCTCGTATTTCTGAACCTGCTGGTAGGAAATGCCCAGAGCGTTGGCGAGATGCTCCTGTGTCAGGCCCAGCGACGTTCGTTTTTGGCGTATTCGTTCGCCGACATGGTGATCGACTTGTTTCGCGAGCTTGCCCATCCCGTTGGCTCCCCTTTTGGGTTAGGTCGAAAGATTACTGGTCTATACTATCGACGGAACGTTGCGCCAAAACCGTTTCAGGCCGGCAATCGTAGGTATGCACTTATAA
This sequence comes from uncultured Sneathiellales bacterium, assembly GCA_964344385.1. Lineage (GTDB taxonomy): Bacteria > Pseudomonadota > Alphaproteobacteria > CAYFNG01 > CAYFNG01 > CAYFNG01. The sequence goes on along the minus strand of CAYFNG010000001.1, from coordinate 98,516 downwards.
ATAGTATAGCGCATCACGCCTAAATGTCTAGGTTCACATTTCAAAAACATTCCGCGGACCCGAACCGAGCCAAAACGGCTGGAGCGGCCCTGGTTGGCTAATCGGCTTGACTTGGTCCGGCGCACCTGAAACAAAGACATCCATGACGGGGAAGGATACCGCATTGCGACTGGGCAGGGTTGCGGCTGTGCTGCTGGCAACGCTGTGGCTTGGCGCCTGTGCCGGCGACGAAGAGGTCTATGTCGAGCGCTCGGTCGAGACCATCTACAATCAGGCCATGAACCAGATGCAGGTCGAAGACTACGAACTCGCAGCCAAGAGCTTCGAGGAAGTCGAACGCCAGCACCCCTATTCGAAATGGGCCGCGAAAGCCCAGGTCATGGCGGCCTTTTCCTACTACCAGGCGACCAAATACGATGACGCGATCCTGGCGGCGGAGCGGTTCGTGCAACTGCATCCGGGCCGGCGTGACGCGGCCTATGCCTATTACCTGATCGCCATCAGCTACTACGAACAGATTTCCGATGTCGGGCGCGACCAGAAGATGACTCGGTTGGCGCTAGGTTCCCTGGAAGAAGTCGTCCGGCGCTTTCCCAACAGCGAATACGCCCGCGACGCCAATTTGAAACTGGACCTGGCGCGCGACCATCTGGCCGGCAAGGAAATGGCGATCGGCCGTTTTTACCAGTCGCGCGGCCATTACCTGGCGTCGGTCAACCGCTTCCGCCGGGTGATCGAGGTCTACCAGACCACCAGCCACGTGCCCGAAGCGTTGCACCGGCTGACGGAGTCCTACCTGGCACTGGGCGTGATCGACGAAGCGCAGACAGCGGCGGCTGTGCTCGGCTATAATTTCCCCGGCAGCGACTGGTACCTCGATTCCTACGCGCTGCTGACCGGCCAGGACCTGCGGCCCGAAGAGAACAAGGACTCCTGGATCAGCCGCGTCTGGAAAAGCATTTTCTAGGAACCACCGGCCATGCTCGTCGGACTGTCGATCCGCGACGTCGTATTGATCGAGCGGCATGACTTGCAGTTTCAAAACGGGCTGTGCGTGCTGACCGGCGAAACCGGCGCCGGCAAGTCGATCCTGCTCGATGCGTTGGGATTGGCCCTGGGCGGCCGTGCCTCGGGCGAACTGGTTCGCCGCGGCGCCGAACGTGCCTCAGTGACCGCCGAGTTCGATCTTCCAGCCAGCCATGCGGCAGTGGCCTGGCTCCGCGACCAGGACCTCGAGATCGAGGACAGTCTTGTCCTGCGGCGGGTGGTAACCGCCGACGGTCGCAGCCGGGGTTACGTCAACGACCAACCGGTCGGCGTCCGCCTGTTGCGCGAATTGGGTGAGTCCCTGGTCGAATTGCATGGTCAAAGGTCCGAACAGGGTCTGCTGAACCCGGCCAATCACCGCCTGCTATTGGATGCTTTCGGCGAGCTGGAGTCCCAGGTCGCCCAGGTGGCAACCACCCATCGGACCTGGCGCCAGGCCGTATCCGAGTTGGCCGAGGCCGAGGAACGGTTGCGCGAGGCCCGCCGCGAGGAGGAATTCCTCCGCCACGCCCATGCCGAGCTGGACGAGCTTGATCCGCAGCCCGGCGAGGAGGAGAAGCTGGCCGCCGAGCGCGCCATGCTGATGAACGCCGGCAAGATCTCGGAGGGCTTGCACGAGGCCGAGGCTGCGCTGGGCGGGGAGGACGGGGTCGAGGCCAGCCTGAACCGGGCCCGCCGCGCCCTTGACCGGGCGGCCGAACACGCCGCGGGTCGGTTGGACGGCGCCGCTGCCGCGTTGGAACGGGCCGCCATCGAAGCCACCGAGGCGATCGCCGAAATCGCCGCCGCCGGTCGCGACATCGAACATCAACCGGATCACTTGTCGGCCCTGGAAGAGCGACTGTTCGCGCTGCGGGCCGCCGCCCGCAAGCACGCGGTTTCGGTCGATGAGCTGGATATTCTGCGTCGCGATTTCGCCAGTCGGTTGGCCGAGTTGGACCTGGGTGAATCGCGGATCGCCGGGCTGCGAGCCAAAGCCGAAACGGCGGCGACCGCCTATCGCGACGCGGCCGCGGTGTTGAGCCAATCCCGGCACCGCGCGGCCAAGCGGCTGGAAGGCGAAATCGCGGCCGAGCTGCCGCCGTTGCGGCTCGACAAGGCCCGCTTCCAGGTGGCGGTCGAAGACCTGCCGGAGAGTGCCTGGTCGGCCCATGGCCGCGATCGGGTCCAGTTCCTGGTGGCGACCAATACCGGCACCGCCCCAGGTCCTTTGGACCGGATAGCGTCCGGCGGCGAACTGGCCCGGTTCATGCTGGCCCTGCGGGTCGTGCTGGCTGGCAAGACGGCGGCGCCGACCCTGATCTTCGACGAGGTCGACAACGGCATCGGGGGTGCCACCGCCAGCGCCGTGGGCGAAAGGCTGGCCCGGCTCGGGGGCGACTTCCAGGTCCTGGTGATCACCCATTCGCCGCAGGTCGCCGCCCGCGCGTCGCATCACTGGCAGGTCGCCAAGCAACAGGACGAACGGACCACCACGGAAGTGTCGGAGTTGGATACCGCCGGCCGGCGGGAAGAGATCGCCCGCATGCTGGCCGGCGCCGAAGTCACAGAAGCGGCGCGGGCCGCTGCCGACAGCCTTTTGAACGCGAGCCAGGGCTGAGATGACGCCAACCGAGATCGAATCGATGACCCCCGAGCAGGCGGCCCAAGAGCATGCCGGCCTGGCGGCGGAAATCGATCACCATGACCAGCTTTACTACGACAAGTCGGCGCCGGAAATCAGCGATGCCGACTATGACCGGCTGCGCCAGAGGCTGTTGGCGATCGAGGCACGTTTCCCTGACCTAAGAACGCCGGACAGCCCGACCATGCGGGTCGGGGCGCCAGCCGCCTCGGGTTTCGGCAAGGTCACCCACAGCCGGCCGATGCTGTCGTTGGACAACGCCTTCGACGAACAGGACGTGCAGGACTTTGTCGACCGGGTGCGGCGCTTCCTCGGCCTGGACCCGGAGACCGAGGTGGCCCTGCTGGCCGAGCCCAAGATCGACGGGCTGTCGGCCAGCCTGCGCTACGAGAACGGCAAGCTTGCCCTGGGCGCCACGCGGGGCGACGGGCTGGTTGGCGAGGACATCACAGCCAATCTGCGCACCGTGGCCGGGGTACCGGCCAAGGTCGATGGCGCCGGCGTTCCCGATATCCTCGAGGTGCGGGGCGAGGTCTACATGCCCCACGACGCCTTCCAGGCCCTGAACCGGGAACAGGAGGCCGCCGACAAGCAGCTTTACGCCAATCCCCGCAATGCCGCGTCAGGTTCGCTTCGGCAGTTGGACCCCAGCATCACCGCCGGCCGTGCCTTGCGATTCTTCGCCTATGCCTGGGGCGAGGTCAGCGAGCTGCCCGAACCTACTCAGTCGGGCATGCTGGCCCGCTTCGCTGATTGGGGTTTCGCGACCAACCCCGAAGCCAGGCTTTGCCGCACCCTCGATGAGGTGCTGGAGACCTATCGCCGCTGCGAGGCGACGCGATCGGGGTTGGACTATGACATCGACGGTGTCGTCTACAAGGTCGACCGGCTGGACTGGCAGGAACGCTTGGGCTTCGTCAGCCGCAGCCCGCGTTGGGCGATCGCCCACAAGTTCCCCGCCGAACAGGCCCAGACCGTGCTGGAGAACATCGAGATCCAGGTCGGCCGCACCGGCGCCCTGACCCCGGTGGCCAAACTGCGGCCGGTGACCGTGGGCGGCGTCGTGGTCTCCAACGCCACCCTGCACAATGAAGAGGAGATCGCCCGCAAGGACGTTCGCATCGGTGACACGGTGGTGGTGCAGCGGGCCGGCGACGTCATCCCACAGGTCGTGCGAGCGATCGAGGAGGCACGCCCGGCCGACGCAGAACCGTTCCGGTTTCCCGATCGCTGCCCGGTCTGCGACAGCCATGCGGTACGCGAGGTCAATCCCAAGACCGGCGAAGCGGAAAAGGTCCGGCGCTGCACCGGCGGGCTGGTCTGCCGCGCCCAGATGGTCGAGCGGTTGCGCCATTTCGTCGCCCGCGACGCCTTCGATATCGAAGGGTTCGGCACTAAGCAGGTTCAGGCGTTTTTCGGCGACCGGCTGATCGAGAAGCCGGGCGATATCTTCCGCCTGCATGCCAATGCCAAGGATCTGGCCGAGCGTGAGGGCTGGGGCGAAACCTCGGTCCGCAACCTGTTCGACGCCATCGAGGCCAGGCGCAGCATCGGCCTCGACCGGTTCATCTACGCCCTTGGCATCCGCCATATCGGGGCCGCCAATGCGCGCCTGCTGGCCATGAACTACGGCACCCTGGCGGCGTTGACCGCCAGCCTGGAGGCAGCCGCGCCTCGCAGCGGCGAGGCTTATGAGGAATTGCTGGCGATCGACGGTATCGGCGAGGTGGTGGCCGAGGCGCTGCTGGATTTCTTTGACGAGCCCCACAACCGCGACGTGGTCCGGGACCTGGAAGGCGAACTCGACATCCGCGCCGTGGAGCGGCCGCAAAGTTCCTCGCAGATCGCCGGCAAGACGATCGTCTTCACCGGCACCCTGGAACGGATGACGCGGGCCGAGGCCAAGGCTCGGGCCGAAGCACTGGGTGCCAAGGTCGCGGGGTCGGTCTCGAAAAAGACCGATCTGGTGGTTGCCGGCCCCGGGGCCGGTTCGAAGGCCGCCAAGGCCCGCGACCTGGGAATCGAGACGATCGACGAGGACGCCTGGCTGGCCTTGAGCCAGGAGTAGGGCGTTTTGCCGCGCCTTTTGGCGCATTTATTCAAGACATCGGCGCCGGCGATGCCCAGATATGACGGGAGGACGCAATCTTTCAAGGGAAGCGGCGCATGCAATTCACCCTCAATGGCAAAATCGTGGATTCGCCGACCGACATGGACGACGATCCGCTGCTCTACGTCCTGCGCGATCATTTTGCACTGATCGGCCCGAAATATGGCTGTGGTGCCGGGGCCTGTGGCGCCTGCACCGTGCATGTCGACGGGGCGGCCGAGCGGGCTTGCCAATTGACCCCGGCCGACGTAGCTGGCCGCCGGGTCGTCACCCTGGAAGGCCTGGCCGGCGAGCGCCTGCACCCGGTGCAAGTGGCCTGGCTGGACGCCAGCGTGCCGCAATGCGGGTTCTGCCAGAACGGCCAGATCATGACCGCGGCGGCGCTCCTGGATGCCAATCCGGCCGCTAACGCCGAAACGGTGGCCGAGGCGATGGACCCGGTGATCTGCCGCTGCGGCACCCAGATGCGAATTCGCAAGGCGATTGCCGCCGCGCAAGCCAAAATGCGGGGGGACGCGTCATGACCCGGGTTTCGCGACGGACATTGTTGAAGGCGCTCGGCTGGGGCACCGGCGGCATCATCGTGCTCGGTGGTGGACGCACCGCCTTGGCGTTTCCGGTTCTTCCCTCTCGTGGTGCTCCGTCCGAAGCGGACGCCGCGGCCTGGGTCAGCCTGCGTCCCGGCGGTGAAATCGAGCTGTTTTGCCCACGGATGGAGATGGGTCAGGGAATCGCGGTCGGTCTGCGCCAGATCGTGGCGGAAGAAACCGGCGTCAGCCTGGACGTGGTGCGGTGCCGTCTGCCGGACACCAGCATGATCCCGCCGGTCAAGGCCACGGTCGGGTCGGACTCGCTAAAGGACTTCGGGCCGCTGCTGGCCCAGGCGGCGGCTGCGCTGGAAACGGCCATGCGTGAGAAGGCAGCCACGATCCTGGGCAAGCCACCCGGCAACCTGGCCATGACCGGTGACGGATACCGGTCGGGGGTGGGCGGACATGTTTCGCTGGCCCGCCTGGCCGAGGGCAAAACCGTTTTGGTCGAGGAAGATCAGGTTGCCGCGGCCAAACCGACCAGTCTGTTGCCAAACCGGCCCCACAAGGTTGTTGGGCAGCCGCACCCCACAGAACAGGCCCTGGCGCTGGTGACCGCCAAGGGGCCGGTCTTCACCGATGACGTGAAGCTACCCGGTCAGGTTTACGGCGCGGTGGTTCGGGCGCAACGCTTCGGTGCTGAAATCGAAAAAGTCGATGACAGCGCCTGTCGCGCCATCAAGGGCTATCTGGGCCTGTATCGGGACGGCGACTTCATTGCCATTGCGGCCGAACGGCGCGGGGCGCTGGAAAAAGCCATGGCGGCCCTGATGGTTGCCGAACGGGCGGGGCCGAAAGTCAGCGAAGCCAGCATCGCCGCGGCCATCGACGTCAACAGCGGGCTTGCCGCCGGCGCGTTGGAGCATGTCATCGAAGGCGATGACATGGAGGCTTCCGATCCCTACGACATCGACCTTCGGTTCGAAGTGCCGATGGCGGGCCACGTGCCCATGGAGCCGCGAGTCGCGGTCGCGCGTTTCGACGATGACGGCAGGCTGGAAATCTGGACCGGTAGCCAGGATGCGTATTTCGTGCGCGATACGGTGGCTGACGAACTGCATTTGGCAGAGGAAGACGTGATCGTTCATACCATGCGCATCGGCGGTGGTTTTGGCGGAAAGGCCCTGGTCCTGGTTGAACTGGAAGCGGCCCGGCTGGCCCGTCTGATCGGCCGACCGGTCAAGCTCCAATGGACGCGCCGGGAAGAGTTCTTCGCCGCCTACCAGCGCCCGCCCTACAGCCATCGAATACGGGCACGCCTGTCCGATGATGGCCGACTGGACCGTTGGTGGCATGCCTTTCGGGCCGGGCATGTGATTTTCACGTCAGCGGCCATGGGGCGGTTCCTACAGTTTATCACCAGCTTCGTACCTGACTTCGGCACCTCCCGGGGCGCGGTGACGCCCTATGCGGCCGGGGCCCGGCGGATCGAGTTCGAGGATGTCCGCATCCCGATCCCGACCGGGCCCTGGCGCGGCCTGGGTGCCGGTCCCAATTGCTGGGCAATCGAGACCGCGATGGATGCGCTGGCTCGCAAGTCGGATCGCGACCCGGTGGCGTTTCGTCTGGCCCAACTGGGCCAGGATCGCCAGCGGCTGGCCGCCGTCCTGAAGACCGTGGCCGATCGCGCCGATTGGCGGAACCGACGGTCCGGACCGCAACTCGGCTTTGGTGTCGCCTGCGGCATCTACAAGGACATGTCCTATGCCGCCGTGGTGGCCGAGGTCCGGCTGGATGAAGACGGCGATGCTCGGGTGAGCCATTTGTGGTGCGCCCATGATTGCGGCCTGGTGATCAACCCCGACCAGGTGCGGGCACAGATCGAGGGCAATCTGGTCTGGGACATCGGCATGGTTCTGCACGAACATCTGTTGATCGAGGATGGGCAGATCGCGGCCGAAAGCCAGGCCGACTATCCGATGCCGCGTTTTTCCGACGTGCCGGACATCGACATCGCACTGATCGGTGAGGACAACGCTCCCACGGGAGCGGGCGAGACGGTGATCGTCGCCGCCGCCGCGATCACCAATGCGATCACCGCGGCGACCGGCGAGACCGTGACTCGGCTGCCCTACGGCACCTGACCCGGCGACCGATGTCCGATTACTCCAGTGCCCTTTTCCTTGCCCTGATCCGGGAGGCGCTGGCCCGCCAAGGCGTGGCGGTCCCGGCGCCAACCGGAGGCGGCCCGCGCGCGATGACCGCGTCGCTGGCCGACAAGCGGGCGGTAATCGAGCAAGTGCTGGCGGCGTACGGCCCGTCGCCCTTGTTGGGTATCGGGGTGGCACTGGACGCCTTTGTCGAGACCCCATTGGCCGTCGTGCTGGGATCGGCGCCGACGCCCTTTGACCTGGTGGCACGCTGGCGCCGATTGGAACGCTACTATCATTCGCGCCACCGCACCCGGGTGGTGGCGGTCAGGCCCAACGCGATCGGCATCGAACATTTTGCCCGCACCGGCCCGCCGCCCGGCAAGGCTGAGGACCTGGTTGTCGCCGCGGTGTTGGCGGCACTGGTCGGTTGGCTGGGCGGCTGCGGGATCGATCTGGACTTTCTGGACGGTGAACGGGTCTGGCCGGCGCTGCGTGACGGCAGGCCTCTGGATTTCGGACCCGGTCCGCCGCCGGTCGCCACCTCGGTCTGGCGGGTGTCCTGGGCCGATTTTGTGCCAAAAGCCGTAAAACCGGGACCGGACGCGACCGAACTGCGTTGGGTCTCGACCGGGTTCAAGCTCGCCGATCGCCATGTCCGCAAGGTCTTCCAGTCAGTGCTGGCCGATCCCATGCGGCCCTACAGCCTGGCCGAATGCGCCTGCGGTTTGGGGTTGTCGCGCCGTACCCTGCAACGCCGGCTGGGCGACGCGGGTGCCGGCTTCAAGGACATTGTCGCCCTGGCCCGGTTGGAAAGCGCTGCCCGGGCCCTGGTCGAGACCGCCGCCCCGATGGCGGCCATCGGGTTTATGGCGGGTTACACCGACCAGGCGCATTTCTCGCGGGAGTTCCGCAAAGGGACCGGCATGAGCCCGACCGAGTTCAGAGAGCTAGCCGGGCAGTAGCGGCCAGGTGTCGCTGAGCCGGTAGCCGCCGGGCCAAGGGTCTTCCGGGTCCAGCAGATGCTGGTGGAAACCGGTGATCCAGGCCCGGCCGGTGATGGTCGGCACGATGGCAGGATGGCCACCAACCTCGGTCACCGCCGCGATTTGGCAATCGAAGCGGGAATCGATGATCGAACGGCCGATGAACCTGTCGCCCTCGTTGAGCAACCTCTTGGCGTGCAGGACCGCTAAGCGGGCCGAGCAGCCGGTGCCGCAGGGCGAGCGGTCCAGCTTGCCGGGATCGATGGCAACCGCGTTGCGCCCGCTTGGCACACCGTTCTCTTCGGAAAGGGGCAGGGCGAACTGACAGAAGGAGACGTGGTTCCAATCGGGATTCTCCGGATGGACAAAACCGATCTGCCGGTTGGCGGCCGCTGTGATCCGGGCGCCGAGCCGGGCGATGTCCACTGCTTCATCGGGCATGATCCGTAAACCCAGGGCGGCCGCGTCGACGATCACGAAACTGTCGCCGCCATAGGCAATGTCGACGGTCAGGGTGCCCAGCCCCTCGACCTCCAGCGCCGCGTCCAACGTGGTGGCGAAAGAGGGCAGGTTGGTCACCGTGATGTTCTCAGCCTTGCCGTTCCGGCATTGGGCCCGGATTTCGACCAGGCCGCCGGGCGCCTCCAAGTGGAATTGGGTTTCCGGCTCTTGCATCGCCACCAGACCGGTGTCCAGCAGTACGGTGGCGACGCAGATCGAATTGGAGCCCGACATGGGTGGCGTATGCTCGGGCTCCATGATGATGAAGCCATAGGCCGCCCGCGGATCCTTCGGCGGCACCAGCAGGTTGACGTGGCGGAAAACACCGCCCCTGGGTTCGTTGAGCACGAAGTCGCGCAAACCACCGTCCTCGGCGATATAACGCGACTGTGCCCACAGGCTGTCGCCGGGCGGCGGCGCGACACCGCCGGTAATGACGTCGCCGACCTCGCCCTCGGCGTGGGCCGATACCACCTGAATGACCTTGCTCGAACGCATGGCCGCACTATGGCAGTACGGCGCGCGAAGCTCAATCTCGTCTGACCGGCGCGGCAAATCCGGGTATTATGCTTGCGCGCCTGACCGATAAAGGCGCGGGATTCTTTTTCCGCGCGCCTCAGGCCCGTAAGGACGGAGGTGACAGACCATGGCGGCGACCCCGACCTATGAACCAACCGATGTGCTGAAGCCGGTGGCCGACGATGTTTGGATCGTTGACGGGCCGGTGATCGGCTATGGCTATCTGGGGATGAAGTTTCCCTTCCCGACCCGTATGACCATTGTCCGGCTGGCCGATGGCGGCCTGTGGGTTCATTCGCCGACCCCGCTGCCGCCCGGGCTCAAGCCGGAGATCGACCGGCTGGGGCCGGTGCGCCACCTGATTGCCCCCAACCGCATCCACTACTGGTGGGTCGAGGACTGGGTTGCGGCCTATCCCGAGGCGGAGAGCTACGCCGCGCCCGGGGTGGCCGATCAGGCCGGGCGGCACGGGCGTTTTACCGACTACGCTTGGGACCTGACGGCAGAGGGGAGCTATCCCTGGGCCGAAGAGGTGGCGATGCTGCTGGTCAGCGGCGGTTACCTCAGCGAGGCGGTGTTTTTCCACCAAGCCAGCCGCACCCTGGTGATCACGGATCTGATCCAGAACTACGAAAAGGACAGGATCGCCAATCCGTTCCTTCGCTTCGGGGCCCGCCTGTCAGGCGCGGTCGATCCCGACGGCCAGATGCCCCGGGATCTCAGGACCACCTTCTTTGGCCATCGGAAAGCCATGGCCGAAGCCGTGAAAACCATGATTGCCTGGGAACCGGAGCGGGTGATCATTGCCCATGGCCGCTGGTACCCGGACAACGCCGTGGCCGAGCTGAAGCGCGCCTTCCGCTGGCTGCCCGGCATTTCACCTTGAAGGAGATACCGATGGAGCAGCGCCTCAGCATGATCACGCTTGCGGTCGCCGATCTTGCCCATTCGGTCGGGTTCTACGAGGAAGTGCTGGGCTGGCGGATGGCCGAGAGCCCGCCGGGTATTGCCTTTTTCGATCTCGGCGGCATCGTGTTCGCCCTCTATCCGCGTGAGGCCTTCGCCGAGGACATTGGGATCGGATCCGGCGCGGTTCGGGGCATCAATGCCGCCCTGGCCCACAACGTCGCCAGCACCGCCGAGGTCGACGCGATTTTCGCCCGCCTTGGGGCCGAGGGTGCGACCATCCTGAAACCGCCACAGACCGCCTTTTGGGGCGGGTATTCCGGCTATTTCGCCGATCCCGACGGCTATCCCTGGGAAGTCGCCTACAACCCGTTCTGGCAAATTGCGGACGACGGCCGCATCGTGTTGGGGGCGGAGCCCGGTTAACCCAGGCCCGGCAGGTCCAATTCGGCCCGAAGGCCCCCGTCGGGGCCGGCATCCAGGGTGACGTGGCCGCCATAGAGTTCGGCGATGTCGCGGACGATGGCCAGGCCGAGGCCGGAGCCGGGGACGCTTTCGTCGATGCGGTTGCCGCGGGTGAACACCGCCTCGCGCTCGGCGGCATCCAGGCCGGGGCCGTCATCGTCGATCCGGATGCCAAGCCGGCCGGCTTCGGCGGTGGCCGTCACTTGGATTCTGGACCTGGCCCATTTGCAGCCATTGTCCATCAGATTGCCCAGCATCTCCTCCAGGTCCTGGCGTTCGCCGCGGAAGACCAGGCCGTCGCCGAGGTCGGTGTCGATGCGCAAGTCCTTGTCCCGATGGATGCGTTGCAAGGTGCGGGCGAGGTCGTCGACCACCGGTGCAAGCTCGGTGCGGGCGCCGATCACCCGGCGGCGGGCGGCGGTGCGGGCCCGGCTGAGATAGTGGTCGACATGGCGGCGCATGGCCGTGGTCTGGCGCCCCACCGTGTCGGCCAGCGGACCGCCGGCCCCGTCCGCGGCGTTGACCAGCACCGCCAGCGGCGTCTTCAGGGCATGGGCCAGGTTGCCGACATGGGTGCGGGCCCGGTCGACAACCTGGGCGTTGTGGTCGAGGAGCGCATTAAGCTCGCTGGCCAGCGGTTGGATCTCGGCTGGGAAATCCTCGGCCAGGCGGCTGTCCTCGCCGGCCCGGACGGCGCTCAGCGCAGCCCGCATGCGGGTCAGCGGGCGCAGACCGTAGCGCACCTGGATCACCAGGGCCAGCAACAGCCCAGCCCCCAACAGGGCCAGCGACCAGGCCAGGATGGTGTTGAAGCGGGCGACTTCGCTGTCGATCTCGGCGGTGTTGCCGGCGACGCAGTAGCGGAACGGGCGCTCCTGGTCGGGCAGGGTGATGTCGCGTTCCACCTGCAGCAGGTTCTCGCCGTCGGGTCCGGTGGCGCTCAAGGCCCGCTGGTCGGCCGCCGCGTCGGCCAGATCGGTGGTCAAGGCCGCGTCCCACAGGCTGCGTGACCGGATCGGCAATGTTTCGGCGCGGCTGATCTGCCAGTACCAGCCGGAATAGGGCTGGTCGAAGCGGGGGTCGGCCAGGGGGCGGGCCAATGTGATTTCACCCGCCACTGAGACTTCGGTCACCGCCACCAGGCTTTCCAGATAGACCACCAGCCTGGCTTCGAATGATCGCTCGACCGAACCGCGGAACAGGCCTGAGAGGACCAGGCCGCCACCGACCAGGCCGATGACGATCCACAGGCCGGCACTGGCGACCAGCCTAAGCGTCAGGGAGTTCGTCGCCATGTTCCCCCGGATCCAGTCGATAACCCAGACCCCGCACCGTCTCGATCAGTTCGGGGTACAGCTTCTTGCGCAGGCGGCCGACAAAGACCTCGATGGTGTTGGAGTCGCGGTCGAAATCCTGGTCGTACATGTGCTGGGTCAGCTCGGTGCGGCTGACCACCTCGGTCGGGTGGTGCATCAGATAGGCCAGCAGCCGGTATTCCTGGGCGGTGAGCTTGACCGGCATGCCGTTCATCGCGACCCGGCTGGTGCGGGTGTCCAGGGTGACCGGGCCGCAGACCAGTTCCGGCGAGGCCAGGCCGGCGGCCCGGCGGATCAGGGCGCGAAGCCGCGCCAGCACCTCCTCCATCTGGAACGGCTTGGCGACGTAATCGTCGGCCCCGGCATCGAAACCGGCGACCTTTTCGCTCCAGCGGTCGCGGGCGGTCAGGATCAACACCGGCATCGACCGTCCCTCGCGCCGCCAGCGTTCCAGCACGGTGATGCCGTCGACCACCGGCAGGCCGAGATCCAATACCACGGCGTCATAGTCCTCGGTCTCGCCCAGGAACTGGCCTTCCTCGCCGTCGCTGGCGCCGTCGACCACATAGCCGGCGTCTTCCAAGGCGGTTTTCAGTTGTTGGTGCAAGTCGGGATCGTCTTCGACCAGCAGCAGCCGCATGGCAGGTTCCCCCGGATTAGTTCCCGCGGACCCCAAGGATGCGGGCCGAGCGGGCGTCGATCAACAATCGGATGACCCGGCCGTTCTGTTGCAGGACGCGTACGTCATAGACCGGCACGCCGCGCCGTTCGGTCAATTCGGCGTCAAGGATGCGCCCGGGATGGCTGGACAGCACCGAACGGCGGATCTGTTTGAACGACAGCACCTGTCCCGACCTGACCGCGTCGCGGGCCTTGTCCTGATCGCGCTTGGCCACCGCTGGCGGCACCTGGCCACCCAGCAGGGCAAGAATAACGGCGATGAAAAGCAATGCATGCATGGCCTGGAACCTAGCCGAAAAATGCTGAACGCCGGATGAACGCCCCGCTCAGGATCAGTTCACAGCGGGTTTGCAAAACTCCGGACCGTGAAAGCCAACGATGAGACGGAAAGGACAAAACCATGACCAAGTCCAAGTTCGCAATTCTCGGCGTCATCCTGTTCGGTACGGCGCTGACCGCCGGTACCGCCCAAGCCCGCACCACGGCCTTCGACACCACCCCGGCGCCGCAGCCGCGGGCGGCCGACGCGGTCCGGGTCGCCCATTCCGGCCTGCAGCTCCATCTCGGGCCCGGACTGTCGGTGATCCTACCGCATAAGGCCCATTGGCGGAAACACCATCACAGGCATTGGCGCAAGCACCACCACAAACGCCGCCATTGGCGTCACCGCCACTGGCGCCACCACATGCGCCACGACTACCGCCCCTGGTACTGGCGCCATGACCGCCCCCGGTATCGGGACCACGACCGCCATGACCACGACCACCATGCCGATGATCGCGGGCGTCGCCACCGCGACCATGACCGGCGCGACCGCCGGCGGCATCGCTAGGCCCGGCATCCCGCCGCGGCACAAGAGCAACAACAAGAAAGCCATAGGAGATTTGAAATGAACACCAACCGTATCCGCAAAATGAAGCCCGTCGCCCTGGTTCTGGCCGCCGCAATCGGCCTCAGCGCTTGCGTCACCGATGGTAGTGGCCACAAACAGGGGATGGGGACGCTGCTGGGCGCCGGCCTGGGTGCCCTGGCCGGTGCCAATATCGGCAAGGGCAAGGGCCAGCTGGTGGCGGTCGGGATCGGCACCTTGTTGGGGGCCGGCATCGGCAACCATATCGGTCGCTCCCTGGACCGGGCCGACCGGCTGCATGCCGCCAGGGCCACCAATACCGCCCTGGAAACCATGCCCACCGGGTCTTCGATCAACTGGTCCAATCCCGACAGCGGACACTATGGAACCGTGACGCCGACCCAAACCTATCAGGCTCAGGACGGTCGCTATTGCCGCGAGTTCCAGCATCGGGTGTTCGTCGGCGGCCGCGAGGTCGACGCCTATGGCACCGCCTGCCGTCAGCCGGACGGCAGCTGGCAGATCGTGTCCACCCAATGAGACGGGTCAGGACACCTGCAGGCCGGGTTCGGTCGCCAGGGTCTGGCGCAGATTGGTCCAACCATAGGCGGTTTCGGTCAGTTCGACCCCCCAGAACCGCTCGGACCGCTCGCCAGCCGGGCGACCGCCCAGCGCCTCGTAGAAAAAGCGCGATGGATTGCGGCTCAACACCCAGACAATCGCCGAATCCAGCTCCTGGTCGCTCAATGCCTGCAGTAGCCCGCGCAGCAACAGCCGGCCAATCCCCTGGTTCTGGTCGTCGACCGCGACATACAGGGTGTAGACCTCGCCGGCAAAGGGCTGGTGCTGGTTGCGGTTGGGGCCGGCGCTGCCGAACCCCAACACCCGCCGGTCGGCTGCCTCGGCAACCAGAATCGCCTGGTCGTTCGGCCGGGCAATCGCCTCGGTCCACATCGCCGCATAGCGGATGTCGGACATGTTCGCGAGCGACTCGTTCGGCAGAATCCCCGCATAAGCGTCCTGCCAGGTCGCGACGTGGACATTTGCGATGGCCGCCGCGTCGGCGGCGCGGGCCTGGCGAAGGCGGGTCACGGCGGACCGACAATGGCGCAACGCCCAGGCGACGCCAGCTTCTGCCCGACCGGACCGGGGCTACCGGCCGGTTGGACCTGGGCGAAATCCGGCTGATCGGTCGCGATCGATGCGATCTGGTCCGGATCACGGTACTCAGGCTGAGTTTCAAGCTGCGCACCGTGCTGAAGATCGGTATCGGAATGCGGCTGGCCGACGGCGCCTGGTGGCAGGCACCGGCCCTGACCGTCACCTGTCGCCCGCACGAGCGGGTGGTGGTTGCGGCGGCCGGCCTGCAGGCGGCACAGGCTTATCTCGCCGATTTGCCTCGGCCGGTCCTGTGTCGGGTCCGGACCGCCCATCTGGTGGTCTTTCATCCCTGCATGGCCGGCTGACGGGTGCATCGCCTCACACTCCGATCGCGCGGGTCGCGTCGTCCAGCCAGGCCGCGACCTGGCGATCCACCAGGGGCGTGATCTGGCTCCGGACTCGGTCGTGGTAATCGTTCAGCCAGGCGATCTCGGTGGCGTCCAACAGGCCGGGGTCGACCAGATTAAGGTCGATCGGCGCCAGGGTCAGGGTCTCGAAGCGCAGCATGGGCTTGCTGCCACCGGGATTCAGCGCCGCCACCACCGCCAGCAGGTTCTCGATGCGGATGCCGAAGGCACCTTCCTGGTAGTAGCCGGGCTCGTTGGACAGGATCATGCCCGGTTTCAGGGCCTGGCCGCCGGCTGCCTTGGAGATCCGCTGCGGCCCTTCATGCACGGATAGGAAACTGCCGACGCCATGGCCAGTGCCGTGGTCGAAGTCGAGGCCGACCTGCCACAGGGCCTGTCGGGCCAGCGCGTCGATCTGACCGCCGGTGGTGCCTTCGGGAAACCGGCAGCGGGCAATCGCGATATGACCTTTCAGGACCCGGGTGAAACGGTCCCGCATTTCCTCGGTCGCTGGCCCGATCGCCACCGTCCGGGTGATGTCGGTGGTGCCGTCGGGGTACTGGCCGCCGGAATCGACCAGATAGATCTCGCCGCTTTCCAGGGCCCGGTTGCTGTCCGGTGTCACCCGGTAGTGGGGCAGGGCGCTGTTGGGCCCGGCCCCGGAAATGGTCTCGAAACTGGGGTAACGAAAGGCCGGGTCGGCGGCACGGCAGGTGCGCAGCTTGGCCGCCGCCTTCAGCTCGTCGACCCCGCCATTGGGTGCAGCCTCGGCCAGCCAGGCAAGGAACTTGGTCACCGCGGCTCCGTCACGGACATGGGCCGCTCGGGCCCCGTCCAGTTCGACCTGGTTCTTGCAGGCTCGCGGCAGAATACATGGGTCGTCGGCGGTCGCGACCCTGGCACCGGCCGCCTCCAGTCGCCGGAACAGCCATTCCCCGGCGCTCCCTGGGTCCAGCTGAACGCGGGCACCGGCCGCGCCCAGGGCGTCGATCGCCCCGGCCAGGGTGTCCGGTGGTGAAATCGCGACCCCATTGCCGAGATGGGTGGCGGTTTCGGGCAGGACCTTGCGGGGGTCGATAAACAGGTCGACCCTCGCATCGTCGTGCAATAGGGCGAAACTCAACGGCAGCGGCGTACTGGGCACATCGCCTCCCCGGATATTCAGCAGCCAGGCAATTCCGTCCGGTTGGGTTAACACGGCCGCCTTGGCGCCGGCCCGGCGCAGGTCGGCGGCCAACCGGTCGCGCTTGTCCACCGCCGCCTCGCCGGCCCATTTCTCGTCATGGGGCACCACCGGGGCCAGCGGCGACGGCGGCTGATGCGACCATGCGTTGTCCAGCGGGTTCTCCGCGACAGCGACCAATTCGCCGCCGGCCCTTTCGGCGCCCTTGGCCAGGCTCTCGATGCCACGCCGGGTATGCAGCCAGGGGTCGAAGCCCAGCTTGCCGCCCTTCGGCAAATGTTCGGCCAACCAATCGACCGGCGGCTGTTCCGTGACATGCCGGGGTTCGAACGCCGCCGCGCTGACCTGGACCCGGACCTGCAATGTGTAGCGGCCGTCAACGAAGATCGCCGCCCGGTCGGCAGTCACGATGGCCAGGCCGGCCGAACCGGTGAAACCGGTCAGCCAAGCCAGGCGCCGGGCCCGCCTGGGGATCCATTCGCCCTGATGTTCGTCGCTGAGCGGCACCACAAATCCGTCCAGGCCCAGCTTGGCCATCTCCCGCCGCAGGTCGGCCAGGCGCCGAAAAGGGTCGCCCTCGGTAAGCTCGGCATCATAATCCTTGGCCACCTGCAATCGTGCCTCCGCCAGGGCGGCCAGTGTGCCGGGGCTGAGGTCATCGGCAATCAGGCGGCCCGCCGGGCCGATCTCCACGTCGTCGGAAGCCGCCGCCAAACCGTCGACGATGCCGGTGAGGTCGACCGTCGCCGGATCGACGCCATCGATCGCCAGATGCTCTTTCAGGGCGCGGTACGCGTCGTCTCTGAGGTGGTTGTCCGACATGGTTATTTCCAAGGATTGCGGCGGTTTTCGATTATGCGGGGAAGCCATGGTCGCGGCAATGACCGAAGCGTTTCGGCCATGCGTTTTTTGCAACGCAGCATTGACTTGATCACGCCCAAAAACAGCGATCAACTTATTGAAAATAAATGAATGCAATGCAACATATCGACCAGACGCAAACGACTTGGAAATGGAGCTGGAAAATGGTTTCGCTCAATGTCACCGAGGCCCATGGATTGGCTTCCGTGCATCGCGTGTTCACGCTGACCGATGAGCAGAAGGCGGCCGTCGCCGAACCGACGCAGGATCTGCGCGCCGCCGCGTTCGACGTTGCAACCCAACATGCGATGCAAGCCATCCGCCGCAATCCGCTGGACAGCGGTTCGATTTACAACAACAGTTTTGACCTCGACCGGATCCTGGCCACGGCGCGTGCCGAGCAGTCCAAAGTGATGGTCGACATTATCAGCATGCCGTTCCGCGCGATCGCACGCTCCAACCGGCTGCGCAAGGCGGTTCGGGAGCTGTCGCAGATGACCGACTACGAGTTGAAGGATATCGGCCTGTCGCGCGGCGACATTCGCACGGCGGTCTATGGCCGCCCTGCGGTGCCCGTACCGGGTCTGGCGGCCCGCTTCCGGGCTTGGAGCGCCGGCTTGGCCAAGGACTTGGCCGCGTGGCGCAAGGATCGCGAGATCCGGGCCAGCCTCAACCGGTTGGACGATCATCTGCTGGCCGATATCGGCATGGGCCGCGAGCGGGTCAACATCCCCTATGTCGTGCCGATGGTGAGCTTTGTCAGCGCCAATGACGACCACCCGCGTTCGGTCGCCTGAGGAGTTGATGTGAAAGCGGCTGTTCCTTCCCGCGCCCCCTCCTAACCACGCGACAGGGTACCCTCAATGGGTGGTTGGGAGGGGGCGCGGGACGGAACAGCGCCCCCGAAACAAGTATCGGGTTCGTACAGTTGGTAAGTTTGTCAGCGTAAGCGAAGCACCCGGGGGTAATCCTCCCTGCACTTTCGGGTGTCCGTAACGGGGGCGGTTCTTCAGGAACCGCCCCCAGTTTTTTTGGCGAGAACAAGAACCCGCCATTCGCCGAGTGCGTAGCGGCGCCGGAAGGCGAGGCCGCAATTGCGGTAGACGGCCCGCAACGATGCTTCCTGGTGGGCCAGCAACCCTGACAGAATTGCCACCCCGTCGCCGGTTAGGGCCGCGGTCAGGGCGGGCGCCAGAGCGGCCAGGGGGCGGGCCAGGATGTTGGCGACAATCAGGTCGTAAGGGGCACCGTTGCGCAACGCCGGGGCAGCGAAGCCGTCGGCCGTCACCGCCCGCACCCGTCCGGACAGCCGGTTCTTGTAAATATTCTCCTGCGCAACGGTCACCGCCACCGGGTCGATGTCGCTGGCCAGCACCGGGCAGTGGAAACGCCGCGCCATGGCCATGGCCAGTACGGCCGTGCCGCAGCCCAGGTCCAGGGGACGCCGGAATCGCCGCGCCCTGGCCAGGTCGTCGATCGCCATCAGGCAGCCCTTGGTGGTGCCGTGCGAGCCGGTCCCGAAGGCGGCGCCGGCGTCGACGCACAGTGCGATGCGTCCCGGGTCGGCCGGCGCCGCCAGATGGCTGCCATGGACGAAGAACCGCCCCGCCGCGACCGGGTCCTGTTGGGTCAGGGATTCGCTGACCCAGTCGCGATCGCTCAAGGCTTCCAGATGCAGGGCCGGCATCGCCAGGCCGATGGTCTGGGCCCGGGCGTCCAGGGCCGCCTCCAGGGCCGGCAGGTCGGGTTCGGTCGGGTACAGGGCCTCGATGCGCCACAGGCCGGTCCCCTCGATCTCGAAAGTCGACACCGCCAGAGGCCCATCGTCCAGTGCCGATTCGAAACCCGTGACACCGGCGGCGGGCACCACCAGCTCCAACTGCCAGACCGGACCGGTCATGCCGGTTCGACGAAGGCCGCCATGACCTTTTTCGAACCGGACTTTTCGAAGTCGATCTCCAGCTTGTCGCCATCGACGTTGCGGATGCGTCCATAGCCGAATTTCTGGTGGAAGATGCGCACGCCCGCCTGATAGCCGCCGTCCGGCGTGCCGTCGACCACTTCGGCTGTCGCTTCGATCAGCCCGCGGCGCTTCGGCTCGCGGCGCATCGCCGGCTTCAGCCAAGGCGCGTCGTAGGCAAAGCTGGCATGGCTGCCGCCGGCATAGAGGCCCTGGTCGCTCTGCTTTTCGACATGGTCGGCCGGCAGTTCCTCGACGAACCGGCTGGGGACCGAGCTTTGCCACTGGTTGTAGACCCGGCGGTTGGCAGCGAACGAGACATAGGCGTTCCTGCGCGCCCGGGTCAGGCCGACATAGGCCAGCCTGCGTTCCTCCTCCAGGGCGCTGAGGCCGCCCTCGTCCAGGGCCCGCTGGTGGGGGAACAGCCCTTCCTCCCAGCCCGGCAGGAAGACCGTGTCGAATTCCAGCCCCTTGGCGGCATGCAGGGTCATCAGGTTGATCATGTCCTGGTCTTCGGCCTCTTCGTTGGTCGCCACCAGGCTGACATGTTCCAGGAAACCGGCCATGGTCTCGTAGTCTTCCAGGGCGTGGATCAGCTCTTTCAGGTTCTCCAGCCGGCCCGGCGCGTCGGGCGATTTATCCCGCTGCCACATATCGGTATAGCCGGATTCCTCAAGCACCGTCTCAGCCAGTTCCGGCGGCGGCATGACATCCAGCAACGACCGCCAGCGGTCGAAATCCTCCAGCAGGCGGCGCAGGCTGGCGCGGGCCTTGGGTCGCAACTCGTCGGTCTCGACCAGCCCCCAGGCGGCCCGGGTCAGGGAGGTCCCGGCGGCCCGGGCGGTCCGGTGCAGGGCCTGAATCGTTGCCTCGCCCAGGCCCCGCTTGGGCACGTTGACGATACGCTCGAAGGCCAGATCGTCATCGGCCTGGGCAATGACCCGCAGATAGGCCAGGGCGTCGCGCAGTTCCTGGCGCTCGTAGAACCGCAAACCGCCGATCACCCGGTAGTGGATGCCCAGCTGCAGCAGCCGCTCCTCGAATTCGCGGGTCTGGAAACTGGCCCGGACCAGGATCGCCATCTGGTTCAGGCTGTGGCTGTCGCGCTGCAGGGCCTCGACCTCGTCGACCACGTGGCGCGCCTCCTCGGCGCCGTCCCAGACCCCGCGCACCCGCACGGGATCGCCCTCGTTCAGGTCGGTCCAAAGGGTCTTGCCCAGCCGCCCTTCATTGTGGGCGATGACCCCGGAAGCGGCGCCCAGGATATGCGGCGTTGATCGGTAGTTGCGTTCCAGCCGCACGATGCGGGCGCCGGGGAAGTCCTTCTCGAAGCGCAGGATGTTGCCGACCTCGGCGCCGCGCCAGCCATAGATCGACTGGTCGTCGTCGCCGACGCAACAGATGTTGCGGTGGCCCTGGGCCAGCAGCCTGAGCCACAGGTACTGGGCGGTGTTGGTGTCCTGGTATTCGTCGACCAGGATGTAGCGGAAGCGTTGCTGGTACTGCTCCAGGACATCCGCGTGCCCGGTGAACAGGGTCAGGCAGTGCAAGAGCAGGTCGCCGAAATCGGCCGCGTTCAAGGTGGCGAGGCGGGCCTGATAGGCCTTGTACAGTGCCGGGCCCTTGCCGTCGGCAAAACCGCCGGATTCGGATTCGGGAAGTTTTTCAGGTGTGTAGCCGGCGTTCTTCCAGCGGTCGATCAGGCCGGCCAGAACCCGGGGCGGCCATTTCTTGGTGTCGATCTCGGCCGCTTCCAGAAGCTGCTTCAACAGCCGGATCTGGTCGTCGGTGTCCAGGATGGTGAAATTGCTCTTCAGGCCGACCAGCTCGGCATGGCGCCTCAGGATCCGTACCCCGATGGCGTGGAAGGTCCCCAGCCACAGTCCCTCGACCTCGCCGCCGAACAATTGCTCGACCCGGTGCTTCATTTCCCGGGCCGCCTTGTTGGTAAATGTCACCGCCAGCACCTGGCTGGGCCAGGCCCGTCGTGCGAACAGGATATGGGCCAGCCTGGTGGTCAGCACCCTGGTCTTGCCGGTGCCGGCGCCGGCCAGCACCAGCAGCGGCCCGTCCAGGGCCTCGACCGCCTGGCGCTGCTCATTGTTGAGGGCGCCGAGATAGGGCGGCTCGGCCAACTCGGCCGGGGCCGGCGGCGCCTCCAGATGGCCAAGGTCAAAGGGATCGTCGATCGACATGGTGGGGAAGATAATACGTTCCCGCGCGGTCGGGTAGGGGGCGTGGGCGGCAATTTGCACCCGATCGACCGCTTGCCCCGTGGCGACGCCTCGATATCATGGCCGCCGCCAGAGAGAGGGAGACAGAAATGCCGGAGACCATTGCCACCGCGGTCGAGGATCGCGTGCTGACCATCACCCTGAACCGGCCCGACAGGCTGAACGCCTTTACCGAGACCATGCGCGACGAGCTGATTGGCGCCTTCGACCAGGCCGATGCCGACGACGAGGTGCGGGCGGTGATCGTCACCGGGGCGGGGCGCGGCTTCTGCGCCGGGGCGGACCTGTCGGCCGGGGCAACGACCTTCAACTATGAAGGCCGCGAGGCGCCTGAGGAACTGGCCCGGCACCGCGACGGCGGCGGCCGCGTCACCTTGCGGATCTTCGATTGCACCAAGCCGGTGATCGCGGCGATCAACGGCCCGGCGGTCGGCATCGGCGCCACCATGACCCTGGCCATGGACATCCGCCTGGCCTCGACCGCGGCGCGCATGGGCTTTGTCTTCAGCCGACGCGGCATCGTGCCTGAGGCCTGTTCCAGTTGGTTCCTGCCCCGCATTGTCGGTATTTCCCAGGCCCTGGAGTGGGTCTATTCCGGGCGGGTGTTCGATGCCCAGGAGGCGCTGGCCGGCGGGCTGGTGCGCAGCCTACACGCACCCGATGACCTGCTGCCGGCGGCACGGGCGTTGGCCGCCGAGATCACCGACAACACCGCCCCGGTCTCGGTTGCGCTGTGCCGCCAGATGCTGTGGAAGATGCTGGGCGCCGATCACCCGATGGAAGCCCACAAGGTCGACAGCCGCGGCATCCGCGACCTGGGGCGGTCGCCCGACGTGGCCGAGGGCGTGACCTCGTTTCTGGAAAAGCGCAAACCCAATTTCACCTTGAGGCCCAGCACCGACATGCCGGACTGGTACCCCTGGTGGTCACAGCGTGAGTTCGAATAGAGGCAATGGTGCCCGCGAACCTTGTCTGCTGCGGCTGAGGCGCGGCGGTCCAACCGAAAAGGCCCGGCGCACCTGGCGCCGGGCCCCGGATTGGGCGGCTTGGCTCGACTAACGGCCCCCGAACAGCTTCCCGTTTCACCGCCGGTCGAACCAAGCCTTGCTGCAGCAAACTCCCCCGAATTCCGGCGCCGTTCATAGCGGCCGATCATGGCTAAATTGCGGCATCGGCGCCAATCGGGACCCGGGTATTGGCGTTTTTGGCCGTTTCCCGCCCCTCAACCGATCGATTCGCCGTGCTCTTCGGCGTGGGCCTGTTGCAGGGCGCGGTTGTGGGCGGCCAGGACATGGCGGTGGAAGACAACGCCGATCACCGCCATGCTGTCGCGGTTATCGACCACTGGCACATGGTTTTCCCGGGCCGAATCCATCTGACGCAGCACCTCGTCCAGGCACTGATCGGCCTCCAGCACCACTGTGTTGCGCCGCGCCAGGTCCTGGGCGTTGACCAGATTGTCGAGCTCCTCGTCGAACGCCAATTGTCTGAGGTCGGCGAAACTGATCGATCCGACCAGGCGGCCCGCATCATCCTCGACGAAGAAATCCTCATAGGGCGCCTCGCGCAGGATCCGACGGATCTCGGCGGCGCCGGTGCCCGCCGGGACCACCGCGAACTCGTCGCTCATGATGTCGCGGACGTGCATTTCGTGCAGCAGGTAGCGGGCCCGGCCACCCTCGATGCTGATGCCGCGCCGCGCCAGCTGCCAGGTGAAAAAGCTGCGCCCCAGGAAATTGTGGACGATGACGCTGGCGACCACCACCGCCACCATCACCGCCATGGTCACCTTGTAGTCGCCGGTCAGCTCGAAGACGATCAGGATGGTTGAGATCGGCGCCCCCAGCACCGCGCCCGCCACCGCCCCCATGCCGACGATGGCGTACAGCCCTTGGCTGGCCGCCAGTTCCGGGAACACCGCGGCGGCGACTAGGCCGAAGGCGCCGCCGGTCATGGCGCCGACGAACAGCGACGGCGAAAACACCCCACCGCCGAAGCGACAGCCCAGCGAGATCGCGGTCGCCGTGGTCTTGGCGACGATCAGGGCGAACAGCATGGTCAGTGAAAACTGTTCCTTGAGGGCCGCGTCGGTGGCCTCGTAGCCGACCCCCAGCACCTGGGGAAAGGCGATGGCGATGATCCCGACCGCCAACCCACCCAGTGTTGGCCGCAGCCAGGGGCGAATCGGCAACCGCGAAACCGTGTCTTCGGCGAACGTGGCGCTCCACATGAACAGCATGGCGGTGATCGCCGACACCAGGCCCAACAGCACGAAGGCCGGAAATTCCAGGAACGACTGGATGGCGTATTCGGGGATGATGAAGGCCGGGAAATCGCCAAGGTGGATGCGGCAAATGATGGTGCCGGCGACCGAGGAGATGACGATCGGCGCGAACGCGTGCAGGGCGTAGTGGCCCAGCACCACTTCCAGGGCAAAGAAGACACCCGCCATCGGCGCGTTGAACGAGGCGGCGACCCCGCTGGCCACGCCACAGGCCAACAGGGTGAGGGTGAGCGAGGTGCCGAGGTGCAGGCGCTGGGCCAGCCAGGAGGCGGCCGAGGCGCCGAGGTGAACAAGCGGCCCTTCGCGTCCCGTCGAGGCACCGCAGCCCAGCGACGTGACGCTGACCAGCGCGGCGGCAGCGCCCTGCCGGGCGGTCATGCGGCCACGGTGCAGGGCGCCGGCATCGATCACGTCGGCAACGCCTTGCGGCCGCTGATCGGGCATCAGGTAGCGCAGCATCAGGCCGACGACGAAGCCGCCGGCGGTCGGCGCCAGCACCAGTTGCCAGGCGGGCAGGGTGGCGGCATGGGAATGCAGCGCTTCGCTGGGGGTGCCGAACAGCACATGTTGAATCACGGCCAGCAGCAGCCGGAACCCGATGGCGCCATAGCCGACGGCGACGCCGATACCCAGCGCGCACATCGACAGGATGACCTGATCGTTGTGGGTGAAGCTGTGCCAGTACCGCACAACCGGGTCAAATCTGAGTCGCCTTTGCCCCATGGGCCGAACCCCGATCGAAGCGCCAATCTTGCGGCGCCCGCCGAAGCTACCGACAAAACCCCGGCGACCGCAAGGTTGAAGGCGGCCGGGTGAGGGACTAATCTCGGTCCTTCCCCGCACCCGCCACCACACAGGAGTTGGGCCATGAGCGTCGCCCCGGCCGAAATCGACACCGCGATCGCGACCCTGAAGCAGATGTTGGGCGAACGGCTCACCACCTCGATGTCGGTGCGCGAGCATCACGGGACTGATCTCAGCCACCACCACCCGGCGCCGCCGGACGCCGTCGCGTTTGCGCGCTCGACCGAGGAAGTGGCTGAGATCGTCAAGATCTGCGCCCAATACAACACGCCGATCATTGCCTACGGCACCGGCACCTCGCTGGAGGGTCATATAGCGGCGCTGAAGGGCGGAATTTGTATTGATCTCAGTGAGATGAACGAGGTTCTTCGCGTCAACCCGGAAGATATGGACTGCGTTGTCCAGCCTGGCGTCACCCGCAAGCAGCTGAACGAGCACTTGCGCGACACCGGCCTGTTCTTCCCGATCGATCCGGGGGCCGACGCGTCTTTGGGTGGGATGACAGCGACCCGCGCCTCGGGGACCAACGCGGTGCGCTACGGCACCATGCGCGAAAACGTACTGGCCCTGACCGTGGTGCTGGCCGATGGCCGCATCATCCGCACCGCCCGGCGCGCCCGCAAATCCTCGGCCGGCTACGACCTGACCCGGCTGTTCGTCGGTTCGGAAGGAACCCTGGGGATCATCACCGAAGTCACGCTGCGGCTGCACGGCATTCCAGAGGCGGTTTCGTCCGCGGTCTGTTCCTTCGAAACCATCGGCGGGGCGGTCGATACCGTCATCCTGACTATCCAGTCCGGGGTGCCGATCGCCAGGATCGAACTGCTGGACGAGGTCCAGATGGATGCGGTCAACAAATATGCCGGCCTCGACTATCCCGTCCTGCCGACCCTGTTCCTGGAATTCCACGGCAGCGAGGCGTCGGTGGCCGAACAGGCCGAGACGGTGGCGGCGCTCGCCCAGGACTTCGGCGGCGGTGATTTCAAATGGGCGGTCAAGACCGAGGAACGGAATAAGTTGTGGCAGGCCCGGCACGACGCCGCCTATGCGGCGATGGCGCTGCGCCCCGGGGCCAAGGGTTGGGCCACCGATGTCTGCGTGCCGATCTCGCGGCTGGCCGAATGCATCACCGAGACCAAGGCCGATATCGCCAAATCGCCCCTGATCTGCCCCCTGGTGGGTCATGTCGGTGACGGTAATTTCCACCTGGTGTTCCTGCTCGACCCGGACAATCCGGACGAGGTCGCGGAGGCGACCCGTCTCAACGACCGCCTGGTCAACCGGGCGCTGGCCATGGACGGCACCTGCACCGGCGAGCATGGGGTCGGGTCGGGCAAGGTGGACTTCCTGGTAGCGGAGCACGGCGAAGCACTCAGCGTCATGCGGGCCTTGAAACAGACCCTGGATCCCCAGAACATCATGAACCCGGGCAAGATCGTCCGGGTTTGACGGCTGAAGGGCGGGTGCGTGCCCTTCGGTTTCAGCCAGCGATCCGTATCGTAGCGTTCCAACAAGAAATCGCCCGCGACGCGTTCGATTGGCGGCGGGCACAGACTAGGAGGGCTTTCATGCTTGGGTGCCGAAGACGTCAACCTATCCTTGGGCCAGCGCAATTGGCGGCGGCGCTTGTCAGCGCCTGCGTTCTGGCTTCGCCGGCAAGTGCCGATCTCAAACCCTTGGCCGCCGGTGTGCAGGCGGATTTCGAATGCCGACAGGGCGAAGGCACGGCGTTCGCGGTGACCTGGGACGTGGTCTCGGTAACGGATGGGCAGGTACAGATCGGCGAGCGTAGCGGCGGACAATCCTACTGGACCGAATCGCCGGCGCATTTCATCGGCACCACCTTGGCGGAACGTCGCCTGGGCGCCGATGGCGCGCGCCGGATGACCTACAACAAGGGCCGGTTCCTGGGGATTGGTGGCGACTTCAACGGCCTTGCCTCGCTCAACCTCAATAGCACCTACAGTGGCGATGTGGTCGAAACCTTGCCCGGCG
This sequence comes from uncultured Sneathiellales bacterium, assembly GCA_964344385.1. GTDB lineage: Bacteria > Pseudomonadota > Alphaproteobacteria > CAYFNG01 > CAYFNG01 > CAYFNG01. Next base: position 72,002 of record CAYFNG010000001.1, on the reverse strand, counting down.
GTGGCCAACGCACCTGGCAATATCAGTTCGAAGTGGAGAAATCCGGCCGTGTGGACCTGCCGGGCTTGGGGCAGGTTGCGGTTACGGTGGTTCGCGAACAGCGCTCGACCGGCGCCTATATGTCGGGCCGCCGGATCATCTATGCGCCGGAGCTGGGCCTGCCGGTGGCCTATAATTACCAGGATAACAGCGGTGCCGATGAGCGTTGCAAGCTGACCGCGTTCCGTTCGGCCGGCAGCGCGCCGCCGCGAATCGGACCGGCGAATTTCCCGGTGGTGGCGGCGGCAGAAAGCAAGCCGGCGGAAACTGCATCCACTGCGCCGGCGGGTTTTCCCGGCAATGTCCGGGACCTGACGATCGTCACAACGACGACCAACTACGCCTACCAATTGGCGGGGCAGGGGACGTCGCCCTCCAAGATGACCAAGATCCCACTCTTCGGGAAATCCCTGATCGGTGACAGGGTGGGGTCGGCCTATGTGTCGGACGGCAAATTGACAATCGTGGTGGGGGAATAGGGCGATGACGCGCAACACATTATGGTCGAAGACACGGCATTGGTTTGGGCTGTTGGCAGCCGCGATGGTTTTGACCGCCACGGTCTCGGTGGCACAGGCGGATGGCGGTGATGGCGGGGCCGATGCGGCGGAAGAGTTCCAACAGAATCTGCAGCAGCAGACCGTCGCCAAGACCCAGATTCAATTGGCCAAGCTTCTGTACATCGACAATGAACTGGCTCTGCCAATCTTTCGCGCCACCGCGACCTTCATGGTCGCCGAGCTGCAGCAGAAACTGGATGCGCTGGTCCAGCGGGAGCGGGAAATGATGAACCAGGCCGCTGCCGCCAACCTGCGCCGCTGGATGCTGGGCGATCCCACAGGCTTCCGGGTCGCAATGATGACGGCGATGAACCTGATGCTGTTCGGGATCATCCCCAGGGTGCCGGTTCCCCGGGCCAGCGACATCCTGATGGCGCACACGCTTTATACCTTTTGCGCCCTGGCTATCCTGAACTACCAACGCGAACAATACCGGCTGTGGTGGAACGCCAACAAGGTTGTCGCCCTGCGCAGCATGGGCGTGACTCCGGAAATCAGCCCCACCGGCGACGTGGCACCGGCGGCGCTCAGCCTGGCCGACATGGCCACCGGTCTGCGGGCCAAACGCTACCAGAACATCGTCGTCCTCAACCAGAAAGACGCCGTGATCCTGAAAAGCGCGGTGATCAGCATGGCGGCGCTGAATTCGCTGATCCCGTCCCTGAAGTCCATGCCGCAGATGCGGGCCAACCTGCCGGCCGGCCAGATTTGGGAAATCGGCAATAATCTGGTGATTTCGGTGGCGCCGGGACCCGGCGCGCCGATGTCCACAACCGGCGACGCCAAATAGCCGCCGGTCACCTCCGGTCGAGGCGATCGGAAAACACGCTACCTAGGTGCGGCGTTGGCGGGAACGGTATAGACTGATCCCGCAACAAGTCGGCAACGAGTGGGCGTGGTGGAGACGGACACAGGGATGCGGAGCTTCCGCCTGCAGCTGCTTGGCGGTTTTCGCCTGACGGACGAGCAAGGCGATGAAATCGAGCTTGCCAGCAGGAAGGGACAGGCCCTGCTGGCCTTCCTGGCGCTGAGCCCAGATAGCCGCAGCACCCGCAGCCGGCTGGCCAGCCTGTTGTGGGGCGGCCGCTTCGACGATCAGGCCCGGGCCAGCCTGCGGCAATGCCTGTTCGAATTGCGCAAGACGCTGCAGGACGAGGATTCCGGGATCCTGGCCACAACCGGCGAGACGGTGGTGCTGGACCCTGAGCGGATCTGGTGCGACGTGCGGGCCCTGGATGATCTGGTCAGCGAACGCGCGGTGGCCAGCCTGAGCCAGGCCGCCGACCTGGCCGGTGGCGAATTGCTGTCGGGTTTCGAACTGGCTGAGGCGGAGTTCGCGGACTGGCTGGGCGAAGCCCGGGCCAGGATGAAGGGTCGGGCCGAGGAAGTGCTGTCGGCTTTGGCCGAGCAGCAGGCCCAGACCGGCGACAGCGAGGCGGCGATCGTCGCGGCCCAGCGGCTTGTCGCGCTCGATCCGCTGCGCGAAGACGGCCATCGGCTGTTGATGCGCCTCTTTCACCAGACTGGACGGCGCAACGACGCGCTCAGGCAGTATCAGGCGTGTTGCGATGTGGTGCGGGACACCTTGGATGTCGAACCGGAGCCCGAAACCACGGCCTTGTACGAGCGCATCCGTGGCGGTGAGCCGGAAGCCGTAAGCCCCCCGGAACCTGCGCCGTCTGCCCGGGCGAAAAAGACCCCGGTGGCCAAGGAGGCCGCCTGGAAACGGATCTGGCGCGCGCTGGGCTGGCGCTACTGGGCCGCCTTTGGGGGCATCGCGGCCACCGCCGGCATCGCCTTTGCCCTGGTCTGGCTGTTCTGGTGGCCGCCCGACACCGACCTGCCGCTGCCTGACAAACCGTCGATCGCGGTGCTGCCGTTCGAGAATCTCAGTGGCGACCCGGACCAGGGATATTTCAGCGACGGTATGACGGTCGAGATCATCACCAAACTGGCCCGGGTGCCGGATTTCTTCGTCATCGCCCGCCACTCGGTGTTCAGCTACAAGGGCAAGCCGGTCAAGGTGCAGCAGGTCAGCAAGGAACTGGGCGTCCGCTATGTGGTCGAGGGCAGCGTCCAGCAGGCCGAGGGCAGGGTCCGGATCGTAGCCCGCCTGGCCGACGCCTTGAGCGGCAGCCAACTTTGGGCCGAGACCTTCGACCACGATATGAGCGATATCTTCGAATTGCAGGACCGTGTGGCCCGGAATATCGTCGGCGCGATCGAGGCGGTGACCACCAAGCACGGCCTCAAGCTGGCGTCCCGCAAGGACACGAGAAACCTGAAAGCCTATGACTATGTTCTGAAAGGTCGGGACTATCTCTACCAGGTGACCCCGGCGGCCAACAAAGTCGCCCGCCAGCTTTATCACCGGGCGCTCAGGCTGGATCCGGACTATGCCCGGGCCCATGCCTATCTTGCCTGGACCTACCTCAACGACTGGCGACTGGGCTGGACCGACGACCCCGAAGCCGCGCTCGGACAAGCCTTTCAGGCGGCCCAGCGGGCGGTGTCACTGGACGATTTCATCCCCGACGGCCATGAGGCGCTGGGCGACACCTATCTCTGGATGAACCGGCACGATCTGGCGATCAAGGAACTCAACCGTGCCGTAGACCTCAATCCCAGCGGCGCCAGCAGCCATGTCGGCCTTGGCGACATCCTGATCTGGTCGGGCCGTGCCGAAGAAGCGATGCCGCACCTTGAAACAGCGATGCGCCTCAACCCCCATTACCCGTTTTTCTATCTTTGGTATTTGGGCCACGCCCAATTCATGGCCGAACGCTATGACGCGGCTGTCGAGACTTTCTTACGGCTGCGCGACCGCAAACCGGACTTTCTGCCCGCCTTTCTCTATTTGGCGGCAACCTACAGCCTGCAGGACCGCGCCGAGGACGCCAAGGCAGCCCTGGCGATCGCGAAAACCCTGAACCCGCGCCTGTCGCGGCGCCTGCTGATGGTCATCCTGCCCTACAAGGACCCGGCCCACCGCGAACGGGTGATCGCAGCCCTGGAACAGGCCGACCTCGACCGCTGAGTCCCGCCGGTCGGCGGAATTACCATCGAAATAACGCAGTTTTCATGGCCTTTGACGCTCGGGTGCCGGGCGATTGACGGATTTCTGACGGGCCATTTCCCACTATTGAGCGGTGTCCGAGGCACCTGCCCGGGCAATCAACGTCCGTCACGGAGGTACACCATGACTGCGCAAACCAAGCCACAGGGCGCCGGGTGGATGCGCTGCAAGGCATCGGGCCTGCGGCGCATTCTGGCCGTGCTGGCAGTGACCGCGATGACCGCGGCCTGCGCCTATCCGTATGGCAGCTATTCCAACTATTCGGCTCCCCCACCGCCGGCCGGAGACACCGCCTATGGTGCCCAGCCGGCCTGGATGAAGTCCGAGCCCAGGACCGCCAGCTTGAGCTACGGGGCGATCAAACAGGCCTTGCGGGTCGGTGTTTCGACCCAGGAGGAGGTCCTCAGCCGCTTCGGTTCGCCCAACAACATGACCCTGAACGCCAAGGGCCATGAAATCTGGGTCTACGACCTGGTACGCTCGGAAGTCGACACCAGCGGGTCGAGCGCCAATGCCGGCATCAAGGCCGGCTTCGGTGTCGGTCTCGGCAATGCCGGCGCCGGCGCCCTGTTCGGCGGTGGCGAGAGCCATTCGCGCTCCCGCCTGGTTTCGGCCACCAAGACCTTGACCATCATTCTCGAATTCGACCGCAACCACGTGCTGACCGACCTGTTGGCCCGCGAAGGGAGGTACTGATGTACAAACGCATTCTCGGCGCCATCGCCGCCGTTGCCCTGATCGCCGGCTGTGTCGATACCCGCGGTGCCCAGCGGGCCGTCGACCGGGTCGACGCGGCCTGGAGCGTGGCCAACACCAACCTGAAGAAGACCACCGGGGTCCGGACTTATGAGCTGTCCAAGAAACGGGCCTTCCAGGCCATGCTGGTGACCCTGAACGAGGTCGGTTACGTGGTCCAGAACTTGAGCTACGAGACCGGGTTCATCCTGGCCAAGGCGCCGATCCCGACGCCGTTGAGCAAGGGCGAATGGGCCGCGGTCAAGCGGGTCGAGGAACCCCGGATGCGGGCGATCGCCGCGGCCGAGATCGGGCCCGACTTCGCGCACCAGTTCCGCCTGCGCGACAGCAATTTCGAAACCGTAATCAACGTCGTGCTGTTGGAACGGGCCCGCGACCTGCGCATCTCGTTCGGTTTCCAGATGGTCTATACCGGACCGCCGACCGCGATCGCCTATCGCCAGCAACCGCCGCCGGAAGCGGTGAAATACGCCATGAAAAAAGTCTGGGACCATTTCGAGCGGGTGGCTCTGGTCCAGCAGAAGACGTTCCAGTAACGGGCCGCTTTTCCACCGGCGCTCCCACGGACGGGGCGTTCGCGGCTCGTGGGGCGGCAGACCTGGGTCTGCCGCCCCTTTTCTATTCCTCGGCAATCTGTATCAGGATCTTGCCCTGGCGTCCCTCGCGGCCGGCATGGGCGACTGCCGCGGCGATCTCGTCAAATGCGTAGACCTGCTCGACGGCCGCTGACATTTTGCCGGCGGCGACCGCCTCGGCCAGGTTGTCATAAGTCCGGTGCACCTGCTCCGGCGGTGTCGCCGCCATCCAGGTGCGCAGCCAGAAGCCCCGCAGCCGGATGTCGCGGAAGATGGTGTCGCGGGTGCTGATCTGGCAGGGTTCGCCGCTCAGGGCGCCATAGTTCACCACGGTGCCACCATCCGCCAAGCAGGACGCCAAGTCGCCGCAGGCCTGGCCGCTGATAGCGTCGATGCCCAGGCGCGGTTTGGTGCCACCGGTGGCTTCCGCGACCCGTTCGGCCAGGTCCTCACCGGCCGGAATGACGACATCGCCGCCGGCCTGTTTCAATTCGGGGATCAGGGTCGCGCGCCGCACCAGGTTGACGGTGCGCAAGCCGTGCAGCGGCGCGATTTGGATCAGGTAATGGCCGACCGCCGAATTGGCGGCGTTCTGGATGACCCAGTCGCCGGGCTGCAGGTCAATCACGTCCTTCAACATCGCCAGGGCAGTGGCCGGATTGACCCGCAACATGGCCAGTTGGCGGCGGTCCGCGGTGGCGGGCAGGCGCGACAGATAGGTTGCCGGCACGGTGAGGCGCTGGCGCCAACTGCCGGAACCCGGTGGCGCCACGACCAGGTCGCCGACCGCGATGTGATCGACGTTTGGGCCCACTTCCGTAACCTTGCCCAGGCCCTCGGCACCCGGGGTGGCTGGCAGGTTCTGGGGCGCCGCGCCGTAAAATCCGCGCAGGTTCAACAGGTCGGCCGGGTTGATCGGAACCAGCTGCATCGCCAAGGTGGCCTCGCCCGGACCCGGCTGGGGCGGTTCCGCGCACTCGATCAGCCGGATCACCTCGGCGGGTTCGCCGAACGCCTCGAAACAAGCCGATTTCATCTTCCGATCTCCCTGGTCTGGCGGGCTATTTTAGCAGGCCCGGCAACACCCACGCAAAAATCCCCAGCGGGGGCTTGCCGACGGCTGTGTGCGCGGGCAATCTGTCGGGAAATTTGATTAGGGAGCGAACAAATGCCCGAACCTGCCGTAGCGGCGAAGAGGCCGGTCTATACCGGTGCCGATCTGAAGCGCATGATCGCGCCGGAGAGCATTGCGGTGGTTGGCGCCTCGCCCCGGCCCGGCAATTTCGGTACCCGCACCATCACCGCGCTGCGGCGCTATCAGGGGCGCATCTATCCGGTCAACCCGGGCTATGAGGAGGTCGGCGGGCGGCCGTGCTATGCCTCCCTGGCGGAATTGCCGGAAGTGCCCGACTGCGTCGTCGTCGCGGTCGCCCGGCCGCTGGTCGAGGAAGCGGTCGAGGCGGCGGCCGAGATCGGCGCCGGCGGCGCCATCGTCTACGCCTCGGGCTATGCCGAGACCGGATTGGAAGACAGGATCGCGGCCCAGGACCGGCTGGCCGCGATCAGCCGCGCAAGCGACTTCAAACTGATCGGGCCGAACTGCATCGGGATCGTCAACCAGACCATCCTGGCCGGCATGATCTTCATGTCGGAATATGACGACATCCCGCCGATCGCCGGGCCGATCGGGATCGTCAGCCAGAGCGGCGCGCTGGGCTTTTCCATGGCCCAGGTGGCCCAGCGCGGCATCGGCTTTTCGCACTATTTCGCAGCCGGCAATTCCAGTGACATCGACGCCTGCGACTTCATCTCCTATCTGGTCGACGACCCGGCGACCAAGGCCATCGCCTGTTGCATCGAAGGCATCAAGGACGGTGATCGGCTGGTCGAGGCGGGCCAGCGCGCCCTGGCCGCCGACAAACCGGTGGTGATGTACAAGATGGGCCGCAACGAACATGCCCGTCAGGCGGCCATGTCCCACACCGGCACCATCGTCGGCGCCTATGAGGCCTATGCCGCGGCCTTCGAAAAGGCCGGGATTGTCGCCGTCGACGACATGGAAGCGGTGGTCGAGACCGCCTGCTTCATGGCCAAGGCGGGGGCGCCCAAGGGCGGCGGCGTCGGCCTGGTTTCGACCTCGGGCGGTACCGGCGTGATGGGGGCCGACAAGGCGGCCCGGTTCGGGGTGGCGATGCCGCAGCCGGCGCCGGAAACCGCCGCCGTTCTGCAGGCCGAGATCCCTGAGTTCGGCTCGGCCGCCAATCCCTGCGACGTCACCGGACAGGTCCTGAACAACGAACAATCACTCAGTGCCTGCCTTAATGCGCTGCTCAGCGACCCTCAATACGGAGCCATTGTCTTTCCGATGATCCTGGGCAGTCAGATCATTGCCGAGCGGCGGGCGCCACTGGTCGAGAGCATCGCCGAGACCGTCGACAAGCCGATCTGCATCGTTTGGGTCAGCGAATGGCTGGAGGGGCCGGGGGCGCGGGAGTTCGAGATCCAGCCCAAGGTGCCGCTGTTCCGGTCGATGGAACGCTGCTTCAAGACCCTGGCCGCCTGGTATCGCCGGGATGCCCGGGTGCAGGCGTTTCGGGCCGGCAACGCGCCGCGGCTCAGCCCCGCGGGCGCTGATGCGGCCGCGCGGGCCCACATCGCCGCCGCCCCGGACCGGACCCTGACCGAGCGCCTGTCCAAAGCCGTGCTGGCCGAATACGGGGTGCCGGTGACCGCCGAACAGCTGGTCCAGGACGCCGACGCCGCCGTTGCCGCCGCCGAGGCGATCGGCTACCCGGTGGCACTAAAGATCGAATCCCCCGACCTGCCGCACAAGACCGAGGCCGGGGTGATCCGTCTGGGGCTCGGGGATGGGGACGCGGTGCGCGCAGCCTTTGCCGCGGTGACTGAAGCAGCCAGTCAGGTGACACCAACGCCCCGGGTCAACGGCGTGCTGGTGCAGGTGATGGCCGAACCAGGGCTCGAAATGATGATCGGCGTCACCTACGACCCGCAGTTCGGGCCGCTGGTCGCCGTCGGTTTCGGCGGTACCCTGGTCGAGGTGCTGCGCGACACGGTCGTGCGCTTGGCGCCGGTCGGTGTGGCAGAGGCGACGGCCATGATCGATGCCTTGCGGGGCCGGACTGTGTTGGACGGCTATCGTGGCGGTGCGGCCGCCGACGTTGCCGGCTTGGCCGAACTCGTGGCCCGGGTCTCGGAATGCGCCGTCGATCTCCGCGATAATATCGCGGAGATCGACGTCAATCCGGTTTTGGTATCTCCCACCGGCGCGGTCGCGGTGGATGCGCTGGTGGTCAAGACGGCGGGGGAGTAGGTCCCCGGCTCCTGGGGCTGGGGAGGCAGGCGAGGAGGAGAGCCGGGGACCTGGGCGTGGTGGCTGGTTCAGCGTTCGCCGCGACCTGACCGGTCCCGATCACCTCGGTCCCGACCACCACGGTCACGGCCTGAACCGCCCCGACCGGACCGGTCGCGGTCCGAACGGTCGCGGGCCGAGGCGTGCTCGCGGTCACGATCGCGCTCTCTGGCACGCTCACGATCTGCGATCTCGCGCTCGGAATCTCCGTCGCGCCGGTTGGCGCCTTCATCGGCGGTACCTTCCGATCCTTCACCGGTATCTTCGTCGCCCGTGCCCGGATCCTGGTCGCCCAACCGCGCGTGTTCGCGGTGGCGGGCGCGTTCCTGCTCGGGCCGGTCGCCGTCTTCCGACGGCTCGCCGAGTTCCGCGCGTTCCTGCATTTGGTCGCGGGTCTGGTCCCGCTCGCCTTCTTCTTCGTTTTGCAGGTGCCGTTCATGGCGGTGGCGTTCGCGGAACGACAGGGCCTCGCGTTCCTCGTTGCCAACCGATTCGCTGAACGGGCCGGTGGGTTGGGTGTCGTCGGTCGCGTCCTGGGCCAGGGCCGAAGCCGGCAGGGCGATCAGGAAAGCGGCGAGCACGGCGTGATATCGGCTGAAGGTCATGTGCATCTCCTCAAACTGTAAGCCTCAACAAGTGCAGGGTCCTGTGAAGGGGCGAACGCTGCGTCGATGTGAGCAAATATAAGTGGGAAAATTTCACACGTCAAGGAAAAATGTTATTTTTTCCCACATAAACTTCCTATATAAGGAAGAGGCACGAAGTTGGAGGTTCGACGTGACCAGCCCGGCACCGCCGCAATCCTATGTCCGCGCGCTGAAGCTGCTGCTTCGGCCGCTGGTGCGCGGCCTGATTTCGCAAGGCCTGACGCTGCCCCATCTCACCCCGCTGCTGAAGCAGGTCTATGTCGAGGCGGCCGAGCTCTTCCGCCTCTCGCCCAAGCGTCTGACCGACTCCCGGGTCAGCCTGCTGACCGGGGTGCATCGTAAGGACGTCAAGCGGCTGCGCCATGAAGACGAGGACCAGCCGGCGCTGTCCAGCGTCGCCGGGATCGGCGCCCAGGTGGTGGCGCAGTGGACCGGTGACGAGCGCTACCTGGACGCAAAAGGCCGGCCGGCACCGCTGCCCCGCCTGGGCGCGGGGTCGTTCGATGAACTGGTCGGCGAGGTCAACCGCGACATGCGGCCCCGCACCCTGTTGGACGAATGGCTGCGTCGCGGCCTGGTCAGCCTGGACGGGGAGGGGTTGGTATCGCTCAACGCAGCCGCCTTTGTCCCCAGCGACGATTTTGACGATCTGGCCTTTTTCTTCGGCCGTAACCTGCACGACCATGTCGCGGTCGCGGTCCACAATCTGGAAGGCGAGGAGCGGCCGTTGTTGGAGCGGTCGACCTATTATGACGGTCTGACCCGGAAATCGCTCGACGAACTGGAAACGCTGGCCCGCGAAATCGGCATGGAAGCCCTGGTTCGGCTGAACCAGGAAGCGCTCAAGCGCGCCAAGGCCGATTCGGGCCAGGCCGGCGCCGACCATCGTTTCAACTTCGGGATTTATTTCTATCGCGACGATCTGGCTCTGCCGGACATCGACGAAACCGCCGGGCCGGTGAAGGAGGCCGACAAGGATGATGCGTAAAGGTCGTTTTGCCGTGCTGTTTGCGGTTGGTTTGCTGGCGGCCTGTGTTGCCGGCGGCGGCGATCGCCGTACCGCCTACAATGGTGGGATCGGCGGCACCGGGATCAGTGATTGGGACGGCGGCATCGGTGGTACAGGCATCGTCGGCACGGTGACTGGATTTGGCTCGATCATCGTCAATGGCTTCCATATCGACTACGGCGCCGCGCAGAAGGTGGAAACCAATTTGGGCGCGATGACCGGCGCCGACATCACGCTTGGCCAGACGCTGGCGATCGAGGCCGAGCGGGTCGACGGGCGGCTGAAAGCGGAGCGCTTGATCCGGCTTGCGCCTTTGGTCGGTCCGGTTGAAGCCGTCGACCCGGCGGCGCGCGAAATCACGGTGCTGGGTGAAACCGTGACGCTCCTGTCCGACGCGGAAACCGGGAACCTCACTCTCGCGGACTTAAAGCCCGGGCAGATGATTGTCGTTTCGGGCCTTGGCACGTCGCAAGGCGTCTTGGCCAGCCGCATTGACCCGGCGCCCAAGGGGTTGGTTGGCCGGATCCAGGGCACGGTTACCGCGATGACGGGGGATGCGGTGACGATCGACGACCGCCGCCGGATACAGGTCGACCGGATGCCGCAGCAATCCCTTGCAGTCGGGGATTTTGTCGAACTGGTCGACGTCGGGTCGGCTTCCGACGGGATCGGGCGGGCGGCATCTGCCGATCGCCTGTTCGGGCCGATGTTCGATGGCCGCGTGCAAAGGCTGGCGGCGGAAGCGCATGTGGTCAGCGACCACCGTGTCTTCGCCGGCCTGGGGACGGTTGCAAAAGCCCCCCGGGGCCGGGTCGTCGTCTACGCCAGCCGTGTGTCGGATGGACGCCATCGATTTGACGGCTATGCCGTGCGCGACCGAGAGCACTGGCGCGGCTCGCTGTCCCATCCCCCAGGCGCGGGTCCCGGGCCGGCCCAAGGTCCCGGGCCGGCTCAGGGGCCAGGATCTGGCCCTGGACAGGGTCGCGGTCCGGCCGGTCGCGACCGACAGGGACCAGGTGGCGGTCCGGGCGGCGGCGGTGGTAAACACTGAAATGCAGGCCTGCCATGGGCGTACGGATTTGAGAGATCCTTGGTTAACGTCGACTGTTTGAGAAATGCGGGCCAGAGCCTAACCCATTTATACGGGGTCATTTGATGCCTCACAGCGGCCCGCCCCGCCAGGCGCGTGGCGCCGCGCGATGTGGCACATCGGATAAGAACCGCATCATGGCCCTGAGCATCGGCAAGCCGGTCAAATGATTCCGTATGAGTGGGAAATGTTCTACGTTCAGTCCCCGACGCGATACAAAAGGTGGCTCTTCGTATGTCTGAACCCTGGCGCCAGCACTATCCCGAGGCCGCGTTGAATTTCGATGCGGCGGCGATCCCGGAACGCGATCTGGCTGACTTGCTGGACCGCGCCGCGACTGAGTTCGCGGCCCGTCCCGCCGCCACCACAATTCTGCCCAACGGCGCCAAGGCGACCATCAGTTACCGGGAACTGCTGGAAGCGGCCAACGCGTTTGCGGTTTATCTGCGCGAGATCGTTCGGGTGGAGGCCGGCCAGACGGTAGCGGTGATGACGCCCAACTGCATTGATTTTGCCATCGCCACGTTCGGCATCTTCAAGGCCGGCTGTGTCAGCACCAACGTCAATCCACTGTACACGGCGCCGGAATTGGCGAAACAACTCGCCGATTCCCAGGCCCAGGTCCTGGTGATCTGCGACCTGTTCGGCGACAAGGCCGATGCGGTGCTGTCCAACAGTCCGGTTCGGCAAGTGGTGACGCTGTCCTTGCTGGATTTTTTCCCCGCCACCAAACGCGCGGTGCTGGGCTTCGTGCTAAAGCGGATCCGCAAGGCCATCCCGGCCATGACCAGCCCCCACACCAGGATGGCGGCGGCGCTTGCAGCCGGGCGGCAGGTGGCGCCCCGGGGCGACCTTGCGGCCTATGCGGCGGGCATCCGGCCCGACGACACCGCGCTGCTGCAATATACCAGCGGCACCACCGGCCGCAGCAAGGGGGCCGAGCTCAGCCACCGCAACATCCTGGCCAATGTCCACCAGGCGACCGCCATGGTCGGGCATCTGCGGTCCGGTGACAGCGAGGTGGCGCTGGTCGCCCTGCCGCTTTACCACATCACCGCCTTTGCCCTGATCTTCCTGGCCGGCGTGCTGCACGGAGCCCACATGGTGATGGTGCCCAGCCCGCGGCCGCCGTCGAACCTGAAAACCGCCTTCGAAAGTTATGAGGTGCGGTGGTTCACCGGCATCAACACCCTGTTCGCCGCCCTGATGGAAGAGCCCTGGTTCGACCGCAAGCTGTTTGAGAATATACGCTTTTGCGGCTCTGGCGGGGCCGCCCAGCACACCGACGTCGCCCGGCGCTGGGAGGAAATGACCGGCGTTCCTGTCCACCAGGGGTATGGCATGACCGAATGCTCGGGCGTGATGAGCCTCAACCCACCGGGGCTGAACCGGCTGGGGTCGGTCGGCCTGCCGGTGCCGGGGCTGGAGGTGCGGATCATCGACGAGAACGGGGCCGACCAGCCGCTGGGTACGCCCGGTGAACTGATCTACACGGGGCCGACGATCATGAAGGGCTATTTCGGCCAGGCCGAGGCAAGCCGGGAAACGGTCCGGGACGGCTGGCTGTATTCCGGCGATATCGCGGTGATGGATGAAGATGGCTTCATCGAAATCGTCGACCGCAAGAAGGACATGATCCTGGTCTCGGGCTTCAACGTCTCGCCCAACGAGATCGAGGATGCCATCGCTGCCGCGCCGGGCGTGGTCGAGGTCGGCGTCATCGGCATTCCGGACGAGAAATCGGCGGAAGTGCCGATGGCCTTTGTGGTGGTCAACGATCCAAACCTCACGGAAGCCGACCTGATCGACCATTGCCACAAACAGCTAACCAACTACAAGGTGCCGAAGCGTTTCGCCTTCATCGACGAAGTCCCGAAATCCCCGGTCGGCAAGGTGCTGCGCCGGGAACTCAGGGCAATGGTGGGCAGCGTCGCGTGACGGTCGGTTAGCGGATCTGCGGCAGGATATGCGGCAGGCTGAAATCGCCGCCGATCGGCTGGAAGGCCAGCAAAACGATCCCGGCCAGCGCCAGGCAGAACGCAAACGCCAGATTGGCGGCGGGCGCCCAGCTCTTGCGGGTCTTGCCGTCCATGGTCAGTTTGCGGACTTCAAGGTACGGCATTGGGGCGCGACGGTACCAGCCTTCGGCGGTGACCGTACGGCCGGTGTAATCGCCGGCCTTCAACAGCCCGAACAGGAACTCCCAGAGCCTCAGGGGTTGGCGGTAGTCCAGGAATATGATGCCGGTTTGGTCGCGCAGCACGAAATCCTCGGAAAAGATGTAACCGGGCATGCCACGGCCGATGATCTCACCGGTCAGGGTGCAGGGCACCGGCCGCACCGCCGAAACCTTGACCTGCTTGAGCAGGGCCGCAACGCTCATTTCGGGGAAGGCCGTGCCCTTGTAGGTGAAATAGAAGCGGATCAGCAGGGCGGGGCCGACCGCCAGCGCCAGACTGCCGAGCCAGATGTCGAGGCCGGCACTACCCGCCGGCACGGTGAGAAACACCGCGACTGCCGCGATGAGGGCGGCGGCCAGCGGCAGCAGGTGAATCGCCAGGTCGGCGACGAACTCATCCCAATAGGATTCGGGGCGATCCTTTGGGATCACGACGAAGGGTTCACCGCCCAGATGGGCCGCCTGGTTCGAAAGAAACTGCAGCCGCTTGGCGACCAGCGGGTGGGTCGAATTCAGCTCATACCATCTCGCCCAGGGGTTCCACAGGTCCCAACGCATGGCGCCGCTGAAATTGTCGGCCTCGACGCTGTCGCTGGCCGCGCTGTAGCTGGCGATAGCCAGGCTCTGGGCGGCCTGGGGATCGAAAATCCCTAAGGCACCGATGGCGTCCAGCCCGCCCTTGTGCTTTGGCTTGGCGGTTTCCGCGTCGTTGTCCTGTGGCTCGCGACCGGCTAGGCCATAGGCAATCTTGACCAGGGCCTGCGCCAGCCGCGATGGGTGACCGGTGACATCGCCGGCGAAGCGGTCGGCATGGTATTCGCGGGTTCGCGAGAACCACAGCACCAGGTACTGGCTAACCAGATACAGAAGATAGGCACCCAGGGCGACATACAGGCGGCCGCTATTACCCTTCTTGCTCGAGCTTTTGGCCCGCAGCGCGGCCCGGTAGAGATAATACATAATCAGCGGTACGAGCTGTGCCACCGTCATCAGGAACATGTCCCAATGCACTGCATGGCCGATCTCGTGCGCCACCACTGCCTCGGCCTCTTCCGGCTCCAACAGCGTCAGCAGGCCTTGCGATATCACGATACGGGCCGAATTCGGCGTATGCCCATAGGTGAAGGCCTGAGGTGCCCCGTCTTCGATCAATCCGAAGCGCGGAAACCGGATACCCTTGTCGTGGCATACCGACTGGACGAAGGCGCGCAGATGCGGCGGCAGCTCGTCAGGCTTCTGCCAGCGAATCCGATAGAAGAATCGCAAGGACAGATCCATCAGGAACGGACCCAAGGCGAAATGGATGAGCGAGCCGACCAGACCGGCCGCAAGGGCCAATTCGGGCGTCAGGTTCAGGAACAGGGATGCGGTGATCAGGCTCAGGATCAGCACGCCGTACAGCAACCCCAGCGTGGCCACCGATCGGAACGCCAGGTTCGGCAGGCGGAGCAGCGGTACCGAGCCCGCGGCCACTGGTTCCGGCGGTTCCGCCACAACCGGGACCGGGTCTTCCGCCAGGTCGAGGCCCAGGCCCCCGTCCCGGACCTCGCCGCCCAGCCAAAGCCCGCCGGTGTCGCGGCAATAATCCAGGCTGGTGGACTCCGAAATCCGGGCTTTGGCCATCGGATTGCCGGATCTCGGCGACGGCCGGTCGCCCGGCAAGGGATCGCGCAAGGCTTCGTCCAGCTTGGCTGAGAGGGCGCTGGCATCGCGGCAGAAATGAAAGATCTCACCCTTGTCCAGCCAGATCCCGCCACAGGCCGGGCAGAGGTCGACCTCGACCCCCCGTTTTGTCAGTTTCGACGTCAGATCTTGGTCCTGGCAGCTCGGGCATTTCATGATGGCGATGGCCTCTTCCCAATGGAACGAACCCGATGCCCGTCTGGGAACGGGCGCCGTCCCTGGGTAGGTATGACGCCCAACCCTTACCTTTAGGTTGATGGTCCCCGGGGAGGGTAAGGCGCTTTAGCTCACCAATTCACCGATCCGGGCCAGAATGGTCGCGACCTCCTCGGCCTCGAGTGGCACCAGTTCGAGGATCAGTTCGCCCTGCGGCAGACCGTGGCCCATCACCCAGATCGACGGGTCGCCGTCCTTCAGCACCGCCATCATGGCTGCGGCATCCCGGCCCGAAATTTGTTCGTCGATGGCAAGGTGGGCGCGGGGGAAGGGGAGGCCGGTCGGGTCGGCCACGCTGCAGGCCGCGATGCCCGGGATCCTGCCGGCCCGGGCGACGAAATCGGCGACCTTGTCGGCTTGTTCCTGCCGCCAGGCCGGCTGGTCCATGGCTTCGCGTTCGGCGATCGCCGCCATGACACCGATAACCGCCTCCTTGCTGGCTTTCATCGACCGGCCGATGCCCTTTTCCTGGGCCCGCACCGCGGCAACCCATTGGCGCGCGCCGATGACCAGGCCGGCGGTCGGCGCGGCCAAGTATTTTTGCGCGCTGACCAGCACCAGATCCGCACCGCTGTCCAGCAATTCGGCGATCCGGAAATCCTGGGCCGCGCCGTCGATAAACACCGGTAGGTCACGGGCGTGGGCCGCGTCGGCCGCAGCTTGGTAATCGAGAGGAGCACCGCGCACCAGGCGCGAGGAGACCAGCAGCAGGCAGGCGGTTTCCGGGTCGTCGAGTGCGGTTGCGAGCTCCGCCGGTGTGCAGGTGTCATTGGTCCCGACAATCACCGGCTCGGCCCCTGCCAAGCGGATGTCCTGCAGGATCGAATGGCCATAGTCGACCACGTGTCCGGCCGGGATCACCACCTTGGTGCCTTCGCAGTCGGTGGTGTCGGGCAGGGCGGCGACCTTGTCGGCGTCGGTGCCCGCCATGGCCGCCGCGATCGCAACCGTGATCGCCGAGGCGGCGCAATGGCTGACCGCGCCCGATTCCGCGCCGGTGAACCGGGCGATCGCCTGGCCGGCCGCGACCTGCAGTTCGTCGATGACCAGGAATTCGGCCAGTGCGGCGCCGGCCGCTCGCGCGACCGCCGGCGCGGAGCGCGACACGCCGACCGGGGTGAAGGTGCCGGCCGCATTGATCACCCGGGTCAGCCCGTATTCGTCCTGGATCGTCGTCATTGTTGTTCCCTTAACTGTATTCGGGTGAGCATTCTTTCAGTTATTGGGAGCATCCGGACGGCCGGGATCCCGTGCCCGTTTGGCCTCCAATCATGAAACGTCCGACGGACGCGCGCCTATTCGCTCGGTGTTCCGTCTTCGACGTCGGTTTGGCGCCGTTTGCCGTCAAGTTCACGTTCCCGCGCCGCGTCCCGCTCTGCCTCGGCCTGGCGTTCGGCCTTGGTGCGGCCGTGTTTGCTGCGGTTGGCCGCCGCCTGGGCCTGCTTTTCCGCACGCTGGCGCTGCTTGCGAAAGCGGTTCAGGTTGACGATATCCGCCATAGGGACCTGTGATCGTGAGTGGGTGATCGGCTATGATAGCCACCCGTCTAATCTAATGACTTTCCGCCGGGGTTTGAATAGTCTCTGGCGTCGTCTTTGAACCGAGGTCGCGTGTGAAAAAGGCCCTGTTGGCATTGCTGCTGCTGGTTGTCCTGCTGGTCGGCGGGGCCTTGGCCTTGCCCGGTTTCATCGACTGGAACCAGTATCGCGACGGCATTGCCGACCAGGTCGAAGCCGTGGTCGGCCGCGATGTCACCATCCGCGGCCCGATCGATTTGAGCCTGCTGCCACGCCCCGCCTTGGCGGTCCGCGATATCCGCATCGCCAATCTGCCTGGGGGGCGTTCGCCGACCCTGCTCAACTTGAGCTCGCTGGAGATCGTCATCGCCCTGGCGCCGCTGATCGGCGGCGAGGTTCAGGTCGAGAAGCTGCGGCTGATCGGGCCGCAATTGGACCTGGAACACCTGTCCGACGGGCGCGTCAATTGGCAGTTGGGCGGGGCCCGGGACGGCGGCGGGTCGGCGATGGCGGTTCGCCTGGACCATGCTGAAATCAGCAATGGCAGCGTTTCCTACCGCGATGCCGACAGCGACCTGGTGCGGCGGGTCGACGGGATCAACGGTGTCTTGCGGGCGGCGTCGCTGGACGGCCCGTTTACCCTTCAGGGCACCGGCGCGGTCAACGGCGTGGTGTTCGATTTGAACGCGGATGTCGGACAGATGACCAAGGCCGGCATCCGCCTGGTGACGCGCTTGGGCTTCCAGTCGCCCGACGCGGAGATCGATTTCAACGGCAGCGTCCGCGACCCGGACGGCGACCCCCGCCTGGTCGGCAAGCTGACCGCCCGCGGCGACGACCTTGGTCGCCTGGCCGGCCTGCTTGGTGAATTGAGCGGCGACGCCTGGCCGACGGTGCCGGTCGACCAACCCTTCCTGTTCAAGACGTCGGTCGATGCCAGTACGCGGATCCTTGGCTTCGACGATATCGACCTGAATATCGGCGAATCGACCGCCAGCGGCCGGCTGACGGTTGGACTGGGCGGCCCGACGACGGTCAATACAAGCCTCAAAGTCGGCCGGCTGGACCTTGATGCGCTGCTCGGTGCGCCCGAAACCGCCGAATCGCGCCAAGCGCCCGGTTCCGGACCGCTGATCGACCCCGGCTTCCGCCTCGACCTGCCGGCCGATCTGTCGGGTCAGGCCGAACTGTCGGTCGGCGCCCTGGTCTGGCGCAAGGGCGTGGTCCGCCAGTTGGCTCTGCAGCTATCCATCGGCAATGGCGTCGTGGCGGTCGACAAGGCCTCGGCCCTGCTGCCTGGCGGCTCCGGGGTTTCGCTGGTCGGGCAATTGTCCGACGACCAGCGCGGCGCCCGGTTCGCCGGCTCGGTGGAAGCCTCGTCGGACAATCTGCGGGCGGTCCTCGATTGGCTGTCGATCGACGTGGCCGGCATTGCACCCGAGCGCCTGCGCAAACTGGAATTGTCGTGCAAGGTCGCGCTGACCCCGCAATACGCCCAGATTTACGGTGCCGATATGCGCCTGGACGCGTCGCGCCTGAGCGGCGGCGTCGCCTTCGCTTTCCGCGAGCGCCCGTCCTTCACCCTGGAGGCGGCGGTCGACCAGATCAACCTGGACGCCTACCTGCCACCGGACACCGGCGCGCCGGACCCGAAAGCCACGGGGGCGTCGCAGGAACCGGCCTGGGCGGTGCTGAACCGGTTCGACACCAATTTCCGGCTTAATGCCGGCACGGTCACCTATCGGCAATCGCCGATCCAGAACTTGGCGGTGGACCTGTCACTGTTGGCGGGCAAGCTGGACCTGCGCCAGCTCAGCATCGGCGATGCCGCCGGTGCCAAAGGCAATCTGACCGGCCAGGCGGCGAACTTGGGCGGTGACCCGGATTTCGATTTCAACGGGCATATCGTGGTTGCGGACACCGAGGACCTGGCCCGTGCCTTCCGGCTGGACATTCCCGACCTGATCCGCGGTCTGGGCAAGCTGTCCCTGAAGGGCCGTACGGCGGGCCGGATCGACGATCTGGAACTGGACCTGACCTCGGGCCTGGCGGGCGGGCGGCTGGCCGTCAAGGGCAAGGTCGGGCTGCCCGACGGGGAAGCGCCGACCTTCGAGCTGGACTTCGACGCCGCCCATGCCGATCTGCTGGCACTGCTGCGGCGCTTCGATGTCGACTACCGTCCGTCGCTGAAAAAATTTGGCGGGATTTCGGTCTCGGGCCGCCTGGCCGGCGAACCGACATTGGCGGCGCTGTCGGGCCTTGATGCCCGCATCGGGCCGGCTGCGCTGACCGGTAATCTCAGCTATCGCCTGGCCGATTTGCGCCCGCATGTGACTGCCGACCTGAAGGCCAGCGAGATCCTGGTCGACCTGTTCCTGCCGGTGGCGGCGTCGGCCGCCGCGACGGCCACCCCGGCCAGTACCGACCCGGCTGAGCGCTGGTCGCGGGCGCCCTTGCCGCTGGACGGGCTCGGCCTGTTCGATGCCGACCTCAAACTCGCGGCGGTCGGAGTCGATGTCGGCGACTACGCGTTCGGGAAACCGGAGATCGAGTTGGCCCTGCGCCGTGGCGCCCTGAACGTGTCGCGGTTGCGGGCCGGCCTGTTTGGCGGCCAACTGGACCTGACCGGCGGTATCGATACGTCCGCCAATCCGCCCCGTACCCAATTGGAATTCAAACTGGCCGGGGCCGATGTCCAACAGGCGCTGGCCCGCACCACGGCACCGGACCGGGTGACCGGAACCTTCGACCTGCAGGCAAAGCTGGCGGCCCAGGGCGGCTCGCAGGCCGCGATCGTCGAGAGTCTTGACGGTGAGGCCGTGATCCACGCCGTTGACGGTGTGGTCCGCGGCGTCGATCTCGGGCATCTGTCCGAACGGCTGGGCGATCTTGGCGACGTCCAGGAATATCTGGCCCTGGTTGGCGCGATCTCCTCGCAGGGCGAGACGGCCTATCAATCGGTCGACGCCAGTTTCCAAATCGCGGACGGCAAGGCCAGGACCGACGATGGCAAGGCGATCGTCGACGCCGGCGAGGGCAAATTGGTGGGCACCATCAACCTGCCGGCCTGGACCATGGATTTGGATGCGGAACTGCAATTGACTGAACACGCCAAGGCACCGCCACTGGCAGTTCGCCTGGATGGCCCCCTGGATGCCCCGGCGGTCGGCGTCGGGTCGCAGGCCCTGCAGGCCTATATCCTTCAGCGGGCCGCGAAATCCGCGCTGAAAAAGGTGCTGAAGCCCAAACCGGCCGCGCCGGCACCGGCCGCCGAGCCGCAGCCCGAACGGCCGCTGACCCGCGAAGAACGCCGCCGGCAATTGATCGAGAATGTACTGAAGAGCTTGAGCAAAAGCCGCTAACCGGCTGATTTTAAATTACATACAAGTCGGGTGACTGAACTGGGAACAGACTTCGGTTCCAAAAGGTGAAATCCGTTTGATGGCCGCATGGACAGCGTGCCGGGCCGCGGTTATCGTGGCGCCAATCAATCGACAAGGGGAGAGCGGCCATGACGGTGCGCCAGCGCATCAAGGAAATCAACGACGACCTGGTTCGAATCCGGCGGGATATCCACGCCCATCCGGAAACCGCATTCGAGGAGGTGCGCACGTCCGAGCTGGTGGCGCGGGAGTTGGAATCCTATGGCGTCGAGGTCCATCGCGGACTGGCCAAGACCGGGGTCGTCGGAACCCTGAAGGCCGGCACCGGCAACCGGGCGATCGGCCTGCGTGCCGACATGGACGCCCTCGACATGACCGAACTGAACGACCACGACTACAAGTCGACCCATGACGGCAAGATGCATGGCTGCGGCCATGACGGCCACACGGCCATGTTGTTGGGCGCGGCGCGATATCTGAGTGAAACCAAGGACTTTGACGGTATCGTTCACTTCATATTTCAACCGGCCGAGGAGAACGTCGCCGGCGGCCGGGTGATGGTGGAGGACGGGCTGTTCGAGCTGTTCCCGGTCGAGGCGGTCTACGGCCTGCACAACATGCCGGGCCTGGAGGTCGGCAAGATCGGGGTGCGCAGCGGGCCGGTTATGGCCAGTGCCGATTTCTTCCGGGTCGTCGTACGCGGGGTTGGCGGCCATGGCGGCTTTCCCCATTTCGCGGTCGATCCCGTGGTGATCGCGGCCCAGGTGGTGACCGCCTGGCAGACCATCGTCAGCCGCAACACCGACCCGATCCAGTCGGCGGTGATCAGCACCACTCAGATCCATGGCGGCTCGACCAGCAACGTGATCCCGGAGGAGGTCGAACTGGTCGGCACCACCAGGGCCTTCCTGCCCCAGGTCCGGGATCATATCGAAAGCGCCATGCGGCGCATGGCGGAGCAGATCTGCGCCGCCCATCAGGCGAAGTGCGATTTCACCTATGAGCGCCGCTACCCGTCGGTGATCAACACGGTCGACGAGACGGAACTTGCGGCGACGGCGGCCGCGACCGCTTTTGGTGACGATAACGTCCTGCGCGATTTTCCGCCGTCGATGGGGGCCGAGGACTTCTCCTGGATGCTGCAGGAACGGCCCGGCTGCTACGTGGTGCTGGGCAACGGCACCGAAAAGGGCGGTTGCCACGTGCACAACCCCAACTATGATTTCAATGACGACATCATTTCCCTGGGCGTGAATTATTGGGCCGAACTGGTCGAAAGCCAGCTCAAGCCGCGATGAAGGGGTAGGGGCGTCATGGCTGATTCCCGAGACTGGTCGCACGATATCCACGAACGGCTGACAGCGCTGGGCGTGGTGCAGGTGGCCTATGTCCCGGACGCCGGCTTCGCCAGGCTGATCGAGCTTTGCCGGGCCGATGCGGCGATGACCTGTGTGCCGCTGACCACCGAGGAGGAGGGCATCGCCCTGCTGACCGGAGCCTGGCTGGGTGGCCAACGTGGCGTGTTGTTGATGCAATCCAGCGGGGTGGGCAACTGCCTCAACATGCTGGCGATGGTGCGGACCTGTACGGTGCCGCTGTTGACCCTGGTGACGATGCGCGGCGAATGGGCCGAGTTCAATCCCTGGCAGGTGCCGATGGGCCAGGCGACGGCGCCGGCCTTGGCCATGCATGGCGGCGTCGTGCACCGGGTCGAAACCGCGGACGAGGTCGCAGAAACGGTGGCGGCGGCCGGTCGGTTGGCGTTCTCCGGCCAGACCCAAGTGTCGGTGCTGATCGCCCAGCGGCTGATCGGCGCCAAGAGCTTCGAGGATTGATCGGTGGCGGAAAACGGCAACACACTGCAGCGCGCCCAAGTGGTCTCACAGGCCCTGGCGGATCGTGGCGACATGCTGGTGGTCGCCGGGCTGGGCGCGCCGGCCTGGGACGCCACGGCGGCCGGCGACCATCCGTTGACCTTTCCGCTGTGGGGCGGCATGGGCGGGGCGGCGATGATCGGCCTGGGACTGGCCCTGGCCCAGCCGGAACGCCGGGTGCTGGTGATCACCGGCGACGGTGAGATGCTGATGGGCCTGGGCGCCCTGGCGACCATCGCGGTCCAGGCGCCCGGCAATCTGGGCATCCTGGTCCTGGATAACGAGCGCTATGGCGAAACCGGCATGCAGGAGACCCACACAGCGTTTGGGGTCGATCTCGCGGCGATGGCCATCGGCGCCGGGTTTGCCGCAGCGGTGACGGCGACCGACGAAAGATCTCTGCCCGCCGCCATCGATTTGGTCCGCAGCGCGGCGGGGCCGGTGCTGGCGGCGGCCAAAATCCGTGCCGATAAATCCCCCTTCACCATGCCGCCCCGGGACGGTGGGCTTTTGAAGTCCCGCTTCCGTCGTGCCTTATTGGGCGAGGCGGCGGATCTCGAATAAGGTCCGCCGATTCCTTCGGTCAAATGTACCCGTCGAGAGGATTGATGTTGAACCCAGACCGGTCAGGACCGGGGCTTCGGGAATTTGTTGCCCTGATGGCCTTGATGACCTCGTTGGTGGCGCTGTCGATCGACGCCATGCTGCCGGCGTTGGCCGATATCGGCCGTGATCTGGGGGTGACGCATCCCAACGAAGCCCAGCTCGTGGTTTCGGCCCTGCTGGCGGGTCTTTCGGTGGCCCAGCTGTTCTATGGACCGATTTCCGACAGCCTGGGCCGCAAGCCCGTGATCTATGCCGGGTTTGCGCTATTCCTGGCGGGCACTGTGGTGGCGATTCTGGCGACGGATTTCACCACCATGCTGGCCGGCCGTTTCCTGCAAGGGGTCGGGGCGGCGGGTCCGAAGGTAGTCACCGTTGCGTTGGTCCGGGACCGTTACGAGGGCCGAGCCATGGCCCGCATCATGTCGCTGATCATGATGGTGTTCATCCTGGTGCCGGTGCTGGCGCCGGCCATCGGCCAGGGCATTCTGCTGGTGGCGGAATGGCGGACGGTGTTCGGTCTGCTGCTGGCCCTCGCCCTGGTGGCGGTGGTCTGGTTTGCCTTGCGATTGCCCGAAACCTTGCCCCGCGAGCGCCGCAAATTGCTGTCCGCGGCAACGGTGATACGGGGGGTGCGCGAAACCTGCACCAACCGGGTCGCATTCGGCTATATCGTGGCGGCCGGCTTCATCTTCGGTGCGTTTGTCGGCTACCTGGTGACCGCACCGCAGATCTTTCAGGGGCAGTACGGCCAGGGTGCCAAGTTCCCGCTTTATTTCGGCGGACTGGCGGCGGCGATCGGCGCGGCGTCCTATGTCAATGCGCGCCTGGTGATGCGTTATGGCATGCGGTCCCTGTCGCGGCGGGCGCTGTGGAGCCTCAGCACCCTTTCCCTGGTGTTTTTTGCGGTCGGCTTTGTGTTCGACGGGCACCCGCCGCTTTGGGCCCTGACGCTGTACCTGTTGCTGGCGTTTTTCGCACTCGGCATTCTGTTCGGCAATTTCAACGCCCTGGCGATGGAGCCTTTGGGCCACATCGCCGGTACCGGGGCGGCGGTGGTCGGTGCCTTGAGCTCATTGATGGCGATGTCACTGGGAACCCTGCTCGGCCAGGCCAATGACGGCACCGTATTGCCGCTGACCGCCGGGTTCCTGGCCTGTGGCCTGGCCTCGTTGCTGGCGGCCCGTTGGGCGGATGGTTGATGGCCTAGGAAAAAGCCCCGGCAGATGCTGCCGGGGCTGAGGTTCCTTGGTGAGCGACCGCGTGAGCGACCGCTGACTTGGGGAGAAACGACGATCAGCCGAACATGTCCTTGGTGATCGACAGATACCAGCCTTCGGCGTAGCTCGCTTCCTGCTGGCGGAACTTGTCGTTGCCGTCCATCGGGCTGACGCCGCCGGCGCCCTTGACCGGGCCAATGCCCTTGTCGCCCAGGCGATAGACCGCGGCCACCGAAATGCCGTAGGTCGGGCTGACCAGGCTGTAGCAGGTGTTGGCGAATGACGGCGATACCGCCTGCTTGCCGCCAAGTTCGGCAACGATCGCGGCCGCCGTGACCTTGCCTTGGCTGTTGGCCGAAAAGCCGGACTTCGGCATCTTGCCGGCGATACAGGCGTCGCCGATTACGTGGATGCCCTTGTGGATGGTGGATTCGAAGGTCTTCTGATTGACCGGGCACCAGCCCTTGTCGTTGGTCAGACCGGCCGCAAAGGCGATCTTGCCGGCTTTCTGGGGCGGGATGAAGTTGATCACGTCACCCTTTTCCATGCCGAATTCGGTTTCGACCGCCATGCCGCCGACATCGACCCGGCTGACCTTGCCGCCGGAATCGCTGGCCCGCCATTCGATCAGACCGCCATAGAGCTCCTCCCAGCCCTGCATGAACAGGCCTTGCTTGGAGAACTTGCCCTTGGCGTCGAGGATCAGGATCTTCGACTTCGGCTTGTTGGTTTTCAGGTAGTGGGCAATCATGCTGGCCCGTTCGTACGGCCCCGGCGGGCAACGGAACGGGTTGCCCGGCGGGCAGATCAGCACCGTGCCGCCGTCCGGCATGGCTTCCAACTGGCTGCGCAGGATCGCGGTTTGCGGTCCGGCATGCCAGGCATGCGGGATCTTGTCGGCGGTGTCCGCCCCATGGCCGTTGACCTGGTCCCAGCGGAAGTCGACGCCCGGCGAAACCACGGCGCGATCGTATTCCAGGGTGCCGCCGCCGGCCAGGGTCACCTTCTTGGCCACCGGATCGATGCCGGCCGCCATGTCGTTAATCACCTTCACGCCGTGGGTCTTCTGCATCGCGTCATAGGAATGGGCGATGTAGTCCAGCTTGTTCATGCCGCCCAGGACGGTGTTGCTGAACGGGCAGGTGTGGAAGACCTTCTTGGGCTCGACCAGGGTGACGTCCAGGCCGGGATCCATCATGCGCAAGTATTTGGCCGTGGTCGCGCCGCCGAAGCCGCCGCCGATCACGACCACCCGGGCCGAAGCGGCTCGCAGCGGCAAGGGCATGCCAAGGGTGCCAAGCGCCAGGGCGCCGCCGCCCGCCCCAAGAGCAGTGGTGAATTGTCTGCGTGTGAGTTTGGTCATCGTCGGCCCTCCTTATTTCGGACTTGCGAAGTAAGCCGCCAGGTCGGCGATTTCTTGGTCGGTATAGCCCCTGGCGATGCGCCCCATCACCGTCGACGGGCGCTTGCCGCTGGCGAACTCACCCAGGATCTTGGTGATGTACTTCGCCGATTTGCCGGCGATTGTCGGCATCGAACCCGGGCTGCGTCCGGACGGGCCGTGACAGGCATAGCAGGACAGGCTGAGGATCATTCCCCTTTCCTCTGCCGCCGCCGGCTGGGCCGACAGGACCAGCGCGCCTAGCGACAGCACGAACGCCGCCGTCAAGAACGATCTTTTTTGCATTAGCGTAACCTCCCAAAGTTGTTGCAACTGGCGACCCGAAGATCGACCTTTCCCACCAAACCGGTGAGTTCGCGCCATCCGCCACCGGCGGATCGTCAACATGTTCTAGGGGGCGCGTCCCCTCCCTCTCCGGATCATTCTTGTCACGCCCCACACCTGAATGAATCCAGGCGTAGACCGCTTTGGCGCCTACGATAGCGAAATTTCGCCGATTGTTCTACGAATTTTTTTCGTGAAATAAATTTCTCTGATTTTGTATGCCGCTACCCGGCTGACATGGCCCGGGTCAGGTGCGGCTGAAAGCGGCCTTCAAAGCCCCGCCGAAACTGCCCTCTTCGAGGTATTTCATGCCGAAATAGCCGCCGACCAGGATCGATAGCAGCGCGATGACCGAGCCCGCCGCCAGGGTCGACATACCGGTGATGCCCTGGCCGATGGTGCAGCCCAGCGCGGTGATGCCGCCAAAGCCCATCAGGACGGCGCCGACCAGGTGGCGAGCCATGTCCGAGGCGTCCGTGAACGCTTCGAAGTGGAAGCTGCGGGTCGCCAGGGCCATCAGGAAAGCGCCGACGATCACCCCGCCAACCGTGCCGATCCCGAAATTGATCGTCGCACCGCTGTAGGTCATCAGGTACTGGATCGAATCGGCCGACGGCGAGACGAAGGTGAACGAGAACAGCGGTACCGGATCGAAGTCGTCATTGCCGATCACACCGGTGATGTACCAGC
Organism: uncultured Sneathiellales bacterium; assembly: GCA_964344385.1. Classification (GTDB taxonomy): domain Bacteria; phylum Pseudomonadota; class Alphaproteobacteria; order CAYFNG01; family CAYFNG01; genus CAYFNG01. The sequence continues at coordinate 45,789 of CAYFNG010000001.1, read as the reverse complement.
CCAAAGGGACCAGCGCCCCGATGATCAGGCCGGCCGCCAGGTTGGTCGGCGAAGTGCGGAACTCCCGGTCCTTGAAGCAGTAGACCAGCAGGCCGGCGACGACGATCAGCGTGACCGGCCAGCGCAGGCTGTCGGCCTCCATGCCCAACAGGGCGGCCAGCAGCTGCGCGATCCCCTGGCCTTCGAGGTCGCGGGCCGCGAGGTCGATGTTGGTTGCCGCCTCCCATTCCACCCGCGCCAGGCCGATCAGGCCGCGCAAGGTGGTATAGGCAACGATGCCCATGACCAGGAAGACGACCAGGGATTTCAAATTACCGGCACCCAGGCGCACCAGGGTCTTGTTGCCGCAGCCGCCGGTCATGGTCATGCCGAAGCCGAAAACCAGGCCGCCGAGTATCGCGCCGAACCAGCCGAAATTGGGTGACAGGTAGATCGAAGAGCCAATGTCGATCATGCCGGTTTCGTGCAGTCCCTGGGTCCCGAGGATTGCCACGGCGATGGCCAAAATCCAGGCGCGAAAGCGGCCGTAATCGCCCATGAACACAACATCCGAAATCGCCCCCATAGTGCAGAAATTGGTCTTGTGCGCGGTGGCGCCGAAGATGAGTCCGGCGGCGAAGCCCCAGCTTGCCACGACCGTCGTGATTTCAAATTCTTCCATGATCGGCGCCTCCCCTTGGTCGTCCCGTTTCTTGGTTGCCGGGTCGATGTGATATTGGTTGGACTATATCATCTTTTGCTAATGTTGGTAGATGGTGTCGGGATTCAGGTCGGGGGCGATTTGCGAAAAAGGTTCGGCGCCGGCAAGATAGGCGTGAACCAGAACAATGGGGACGTGCGTGATGAGTTGGGGTGGTGCGATCCGATGCGGGGCGGCAGCGGCGGTGATGTCGGTGGCAGGAACCGTTAGCGCCGAGGAAGTCGGGCCGCGCGAAGTGATGGGCCTGGTGGCCGGCAATCCCAGGCTGGAAGTGGCGGCCGCCGACATCGACCAGGCCCAGGCGCGCCTGATCGCGGCGGAAAAGCTATTGATCCCCGATATTCAATTGATGGGCAGCTATGACCGGTTCGATTCGGCCGCCAGCCAGGATCGGCAGCACGATGATCTTTACGCGACCCTGTCGGTGGTGGCCCCGATTTACGATTTCGGCAGCAGCAAGACGTTTTCCCAGGCGGCACGGGCGGAGATCGCGGCTTCGGAATCGGCCCGGCTGGACCTACACCACACCCTGATGCTGGAAGGGCTGGCCCTGTATTTCGAACTGGCCGCCTCGGAGCTGGAGGTCCAGGCCCGCAACGAGGAGCACGCCAGTGCCTTTGTCCGCCATGGCCGGGCGGTCGAGCGGCAAGAGGTCGGCCAGACCAGTGGACTGGAGGTCGCCGCCACCAACCACCGGGTGGAGCAGACTCGGCTGGCCTTCTACCGGGCCCGCAGCCACAACCGCGCCCTGCGCCTGCGTCTGGCGGAACTCACCGGCGCGAGCTTTGACGAGGAGGTGTTTGCCCCGCCACCGCCGGCCGCGGGGCCGGCCGAAGTGGAAACCCAGGCCCTGGTCGAGGCGGCGATTTCCGCCCACCCGGCCATCGCGGCGCTGGAGGGGCGCGGCGAGGCGGCGAGGCTGCGCCGTCTCGGCACCGGTTTCCGGCCCCGGGTCGAGGCGTTTGGCGAAGTCGGTGAAACCAACCGGACCCTGCGTGGCCGGAACCAGTGGTCGGTCGGCGCCCGTTTCGTCTGGCCGCTGTATGACGGAACCGTTTCCCGGGCCGAGCGGGCCCGTTTGGCCGCCCATGAACGGCGCTACCAGGCCGAACTGGTGAGCAAGCGTCGGGACCTGGAGCGCGCCGTCCAGGAGGCGGTGATGGACCGGGCCGATGCCTGGCAGCAACTGGTCGCCGCGAAGGCGGCGCTGGATCATGCCAAGCACAAGCTGATCGACCGCCGTCTGCGTTACGAGCAGGAGCGGGTCACCGATATCGGACGGGCGATGTGGGACACCTCGGACGCCGAAGCCGGTCTAATCCGCGCCACCGGCAGCTACCGGCTGGCCAATGCCCGGCTGGCGGCGCTGCTGGGCCGCGATCCGCGCCATGGTTTGGACGATGGATTTCCGGACAAGCCGGCGCCATAGGCCGGGATCCGGACCTCTCGGAAAAACCTTTGTCGATCAAATGTCTGTGTAGTCTTTGCGAAAACCGGTAGGCAGCCCCGGCAAAATCCCCTATATTTCTATTTCCTAATATTAGATCGCCGTGCGCCGCGGCAAGACGGCGACGGTCCGTCGCATTGGGGAGTGAAACAGATTTTCCGCCACCATCGTTGGCCAAATGCCGACATGTCGGAACCCGACAGGTGGTACGGAGCAAATCCCGGCAACCGCTATGTGGTCGTTGCGGGGCCGATGGAGGAATAACATGGACGCCAACGCAAAAAGCATGTCGCTGATCGTCACCAAGGGGACGCTGGACTGGGCCTATCCGCCCTTCATCCTGGCCACGACCGCGGCCAGTCTTGGCCTCAACGTCAGCATGTTCTTCACATTTTATGGTCTCAGCCTGTTGAAGAAGAAACTGGATCCGGAAATCTCCACCTTGGGCAACCCGGCCATGAAAATGCCGATGGGCGGCATCAAGATGGGCATGCCGAACATCGTGTCTATGTTGCCCGGCGTCGATGCCATGGCCACCGGCATGATGAAGAACCTGATCAAGAAGAAGGGCGTCGCCTCGATCGAGGAGCTGCGCGAGATCGCCGTCGAGTCCGAGGTCGAGCTGATCGCCTGTCAGATGACCATGGATCTATTCGAGTTCGACCAGAACGAGATGATCGACGGGCTCGACTATGCCGGCGCCGCGACGTATATCGATAATGCGACCAAGTGCGACATCAACCTGTTCATTTAGGGCCGGGCAGGCACGCCCGTCACCGAACCTAATTTCGTGGATGGAGGAACCAGAGACATGGCCGATATGACGCTTGATGCCAAGGGACTGAACTGCCCGCTGCCGATCCTGCGGGCCAAGAAGGCGATGAAGGACGTGCCGTCCGGCGGCACCCTGGAGGTGGTGGCCACCGATCCGGGTTCGGTCAAGGATTTCGAGGCTTTCTGCCGGTCCACCGGCAACGAGCTGCTGGACAGCCAGGAAGACAGCGGCATTTACACGTTCGTGATCAAGCGCACGGCTTGAGATCAACCGGTTTCGGTCCGGTAAGTTGTGGACCGAAAAAGGGAAAACGGCGTCGCAATGCGCCGTTTTTTCCAGTTTCAGATGCAGATGCTAATCAGTATTGATTTTCACATCAGCATTTTATAATATTAGAAGAAACTAATCCTGAACCGGGACCCGCAAGGCAACCCGGCAAGAAGCAAAAAGCAAACACATCCTTGGGGGGGTGAACGCCTATGAAAAGGGTACATGGTAGGGTATACGGAGTTGTCGCGGCGGTCGCCGTCGCGATTTTTGGCCTTGGCTTCCACAGCACCGTGTCGGTTGCCGGGTCGGTTTCCTATAAAGTGGTCGATGACGGAATTGCCAAATCGCTGACCGGCAAGCCGGGCAACGCGGCCAACGGACGCAAGGTGGCGATCAATCGCAAGCAGGGCAACTGCCTGGCTTGCCACAAGATGCCAATCCCCGAACAACAGTTCCACGGCGAGATCGCGCCCGATCTGGAAGGTGTCGCCGACCGGTTGACCGAGGCCGAGATGCGACTGCGGGTCGTCGATCCGAAGGTGATCAACGATGACACCATCATGCCGGCTTTCTATCGGTCGGACGGGTTGCACCGGGTCTTAAAGAAATTCGATGGCAAGGCGATGCTGACGGCCGAACAGGTCGAGGACGTGATCGCCTATTTGCTGACCCTGAAGGAATAGACCCGTGTTGCCGAAACGGTGGGATACCGATCGGCCTAACCAACATATGACAGTAGCAAGGAGAGCTCCGATGCAAGAATTCGACACCAAGGGGCTGAGCCGGCGCGGCTTCCTGGCGGCCGCCGGTGGCGGTGTCCTGGCGGTTTCGCTGGTTCCGCTCGTCCCTGGATCGGCCCGGGCCGACGTCGCGACCACCAAGAAGGCCATCAGCGCCATTATCGGCGACAAGCCGACCAAGGACGGCAAGATCAAGTTTACGGCGCCGCAGATCGCCGAAAACGGCGCGGTGGTGCCGCTGACCGTTGAGGTCGACAGCCCGATGACCGACGCCGACCATGTCAAGGCGGTGCACATCTTTGTCCAGAACAATCCCTCGCCCGAGGTAGCGTCGTTCCACTTGACGCCGGCCTGCGGCCACGCGCACGTTTCGTTCCGTTGCCGGATGGGCAAGACCTCGCCGGTGATCGCCCTCGCGGAAATGAGCGATGGCACGGTCTATCGGGGGGATGTGGTCGTCAAAGTGACGATCGGCGGCTGCGGCGGTTGATTGAGGGAGTAGGGAACCATGGCAAAAGCACGTTTGAAGCTACCGAAGAAAGCCAAGAAGGGCGATATCGTCATCGTCAAGAGCCTGATCTCCCACAAGATGGAGACCGGCCAGCGCAAGGACAAAAAAACCGGCAAGAAGATCCCGCGCGACATCATCAACAAAGTGACCTGCACCTTTAACGGCAAGGTCGTGTTCTCGGCCGATTGGCATCCGGCGATTTCCGCCAACCCGTATCTCGCCTTCAATCTGAGGGCCACGGAATCCGGGTCGGTCGAAATGGTTTGGGTCGACGACCATGGCGCGGAAACCAAGGCATCGGCCAAGATCACGGTCGCGTAAGCCGCAGTAACTCACCGCGATATAAGGTGATGACAGGGAGCGAAACATGAAGAAGACAATTTTGCTGGGCGTTGCGGCGGCGCTTGCGCTGGCCGGCGCCGCCCAGGCCGACGAAATCCGTTCGGGCTATTACTGGGCTACCGAAGAAACCAAGGCGATGCAGGACGACGAGATGGCCAATGCCGGCTACATCTGGGTCGAAAACGGCGCCGAGATCTGGAACAACGTCGAAGGCGAGGCCGGTAAGTCCTGCGCCAGCTGCCACAGCGACGCGGAACACAGCATGAAAGGGGTGGGCGTTTCCTATCCCCGCTACCGCAAGTCTCTTGGCAAGCTGCAGAGCCTGGAGCAGCGGATCAACGAATGCCGCACCGAAAACATGAAGGCCAAGGCCTGGAAGTGGGAGAGCAACGAGCTGTTGTCCATGACCACGTACGTGCGGCACCAGTCCAAAGGCATGCCGGTAACGGTCGCCGTCGATGGTCCGGCCAAGCCGTTTTTCGAGAAAGGCAAGGCGTTCTATTACGAGCGCCGCGGCCAGTTGGACATGGCCTGCAAGCATTGCCACGAGGACAATGCCGGCGGCATCCTGCGTGCCAATTTGCTGACCCAGGGACAGAGCAACGGCTTTCCGACCTATCGCCTGAAGTGGCAGAAGATCGGCTCGATCCATCGTCGTTTCCGCGGTTGCAACAAGCAGGTCCGGTCGACGCCCTTTGGCTATGGCTCGGACGAATACGTCAACCTGGAGCTCTACGTGGCCTGGCGCGGACGGGGTCTGCCGATTGAGACTCCGGCGGTCCGCAACTGAGGCATCCGCCAGGACCTTGAATAAGGGGGGAGGCCGGATGGACCTCCCCCCATTTCGTTTGACGCTATCGCGGCTTGATCCCGCCTGGCGATTGGCCGCGGCCCATTTGATCGGAGGGACGGCTCGTGCTTACCCGTCGTGATTTCATGCAAGTTACCGCGGCGACGGCCGCGATGTTCGGTACCGGCGCCGGTCTTGCCCGGACCGCCTCGGCCCAAGCCATCACTCAGGCCAAGCTGCTTGAGTTCGAGTCGCTGGGCCAAGTCACCCTGTTGAATTTCACCGACTGCCATGCCCAATTGGTACCGCTGTATTTCCGCGAACCGTCGGTCAATATCGGGGTGGGCGAGGTGGAGGGCCTGCCGCCGCACCTGACCGGCAAGGCGTTCCTGGATGCCTTCGGCCTGAAGGCCGGAACCCCGTCGGCCTATGCGTTTTCCTCGGAGGACTTTGCGGCGCTGGCCAAGCAGTACGGCCGCATCGGTGGCATGGACCGCATGGCGACCCTGGTCAAGGCGATCCGCGCCGAGCGGCCGACCCAGACCCTGTTGATGGACGGTGGCGATACCTGGCAGGGCTCCTATACCTCGTTGAAGTCCCAAGGCGGCGACATGGTGCGGGTGATGAACGCCCTGGGTGTCGACGCCATGACCGCCCATTGGGAATTCACCTTCGGCGCCGAGCGGGTCAAGGAGGCCGTCGAGAACGAGTTGAAGTTCCCTTTCCTGGCCGGCAACGTCCAGGACACCGATTGGGAAGAGGATGTCTTCACCTCGACCAGCTTCTTCGAGCGTGGCGGCGTCAAGATCGCGGTGATCGGCCAGGCCTTCCCCTATACCCCGATCGCCAATCCGCGCCACATGATGCCCAGTTGGTCGTTCGGCATCAAAGACGAGCTGGTGCAGGAGCGGGTCGACGCGGCACGCGGGGAGGGCGCTCAACTGGTGGTCCTGCTCAGCCATGACGGCTTTGACGTCGATCGCAAGCTGGCGTCGCGGGTCACCGGGCTGGACGTCATCCTGACCGGCCACACCCACGACGCCATCCCCGACGTGGTCAAGGTCGGCGACACCTTGTTGGTCGCGTCCGGCAGCCACGGCAAATTCCTGGCGCGTCTCGACCTCGACGTTCAGAACGGCAAGATCGCCGACTACCGGTTCAAGCTGATCCCGGTGTTCGCCGACGCGATCGCGCCGGACCCGGACATGGCCGCCCTGGTCGCGGAAATCCGCAAACCCCATCTGGCGACGATCTCGAAGGTCCTGGGCCGCAGCCAGTCGCTGCTTTACCGCCGCGGCAACCTCAACGGTTCGTTCGACGATTTGATCTGCGATGCCCTGTTGGAGCAGCGCGACGCCCAGATCGCGCTGTCGCCCGGCTTCCGTTGGGGCGGCAGCGTGCTGCCGGGTCAGGACATCACGGTCGAGCATGTCTACAATCAGACCGCCATCACCTATCCCTCGGCCTACCGCAACGAAATGACCGGCGCTTTCCTGAAGGAGGTGTTGGAGGACGTGGCCGACAACATCTTCAACCCGGATCCCTATTACCAACAGGGCGGCGATATGGTGCGGGTCGGTGGCCTGGGCTATGCGATCGATGTCGCCAAGCCGATCGGCAGCCGGATTTCCGACATGACATTGTTGCAGAGCGGCGAGAGGATCGATCCGCAAAAGACCTATGTCGTGGCCGGCTGGGCCTCGGTGAACCCCGAAGTCGAAGGCCCTCCTGTGTTCGACGTGGTCAGTTCCTATATCGAGGCCAAGAAGGAAATCTTCATCAAGCCCAACCAAAATATCAAGGTCACCGGGATTTGATGGGCGACCGAGCCGGTTTGATTGGCTAAGGCGTGGGATGATGTGGTCTATTGCCTGCGAAACCTGCCAGTGCCTTGAGGAGACCTGTACTGATGGAAGCTAGTATCGACAGCGGGCTGAGCCGCCGGGTCGTCATTTCGTCGCTTGCCTTCGTGCTGGGCTTCAGCACCGTGTTCGTGGCGCTGGGCGCGACGGCCAGCGCGGTCAGCCAGTTCATTTCAGACTATATGTACATCCTGTCCAAGGTGGCCGGCGCGGTGATCGTGGTGTTCGGGCTCCACTTCATGGGCCTGTTTCGGATCGCCTTCCTTTATCGCGAGGCACGTTTCAATCCCCAGAAGACGCCTGCGGGGTTGGTCGGCGCCTATGTCCTGGGACTGGCCTTCGCCTTTGGTTGGACGCCGTGCGTCGGACCGATCCTGGCCTCGATCCTGGCGATCGCCGCGAGCAGCGATTCGGTGGGCTATGGGGTCGCCCTGCTTTCGGTCTACGCCGCCGGCTTGGGCATCCCGTTCCTGCTGGCAGCATTTGCGGTCCGGCCGTTCATGGGGTTCCTCACCCGGTTCCGCCGCCATCTGGGCAAGGTGGAGTTCGTGGTCGGGGCGCTGCTGGTATTGGCCGGCGTGTTGATCTTTACTGACCTGCTGGCCCAAGTCAGCTTTTGGATTCTGGAGGCTTTCCCCAGCCTGGGCAGCATCGAGGAACTGGCACCGACCGACGGCTTCAACGTCTCGTATTTCGCGGCTGCTGTGGCCGGCCTGTTGAGCTTTCTCAGCCCGTGCGTGCTGCCATTGGTGCCTGCTTATCTCTGTTTTGTCGCCGGCACCACCGTTGAGGAACTGATCGGCTCCTAGCGCTTTTTCTTTGCATGGAAAAGGGCAGGCCAAAATGGCCTGCCCTTTTTTCGATCCGCCGGTTCGGTCGGAGTTACGGCCGAACGTAGGAGTAGCCCTGCTGCTGCAGTTCCATGATCCGGATCACGCCGGCCGGCACCACTTTGACGCCGTCGATCAGGACCGGCATCTTGCCTGACTTCTTTTCCACCTTCTTCATGGTATTACCGCAAGCGCTGAAGGTGATGTTCTGCAGCGCCAGGCTGGAAACCCGGTCCTTCTGCTTCGACTTTTTGGTCAACATGCCAAGGCCGGGGCCGTAGGCCACGATCTCAACGTCGACATTGTCCATGCCCAGCGCCTTCTGAACGTTGACCGCGTTGTTCAGGGCAATGGTCTGGGTGCGGGCATCGTCTGTGCTGACCTGGATCACCAACTTGTGCTTGGCCTCGCCCATGGAACCGGCACTGGCCGTGGTCGGCAGCAGTACAACCACCGCCAGCAGCACCGCGAAAACCTGGGCCGCTCGCGTCAACATCTGTGTCATCTTGGAAATTCTCCCTTCGTCACCTGATTGCTTTGTTGGGCGGGTAGGTCCGATCGGCATCCCGGCGCCATGGGGATGCGCAGCCTGACGCTGCGCGTGCCTGGATCGACCCGCCGGCTGAACTGGCGCCGGGATTAATCCCAAAGTCGGATTTCCTTGCCTTCGGCTTCCATGTGCTCGGCTTTCGCCTGGATCCAGCGTTGGAAGTTGGGCTCCTTCGCATATCCCTTCGTGGCCACGTACTCATAGTGGCTGAGGAAGTGGAACGGCTTGAAGTAGCCGGGCATGCGGAATACTTCCTTGCCGGTCTCGTCGAGGAACACCGTGGTCGGTGTGTACTGAACCCGGAGTTTGCGGGCCAGGCTCTTTTCGGTCAGCGACTCGCCTTCGACGCTGGTGACCTCGCGGTCGCCCCACAGGTTGAACTGCAGCACGTCGAACTTCGACTTGATGTAGTCGGCGATTTCGGGGATCCGAAAATTCACCCGGTGCATCTCGCGGCAATAGGGGCAGCCGCGTTGCTCGAACAGCAGGACCAGCAGCTTGTTGGCGTCGCGCGCTTCGGCGACGTCTTCCGACAAATCGAAAAACGAGTTTTGCTTGAACCAGGTCTGAATGTGCAGGCCGTCCTCCGATTTCGGAAGCTCGGCCTCGTCGGCCTGGAGGGCCGTCCCGGCCAGCCCGGTGATACCCAGAATGGCGACGACCAGAACGACAAGTCTTGTGATGGTTATCATTTTCGCCCCAACTCCCCTATGTGGCGGACATATTAGTATATTATCATAAACACCGGCAAAATGGTCCACTCAACTATCTGTGTTCTGGCAATAACCGTCAAAGTCGCGTAGTTGGAAACCGGCTCGGATTCCGCTATGGTCGGGCGTGGGGATCATTGAGGTAGTGCGGCCAGACGACGCGGTAAAGCGCCGACGGGACGGCCGGAGGTGCGGAAGGACCGTTCTATGTCGATAGGCCCGCTGACCGTGGATGCCCTGGCCCCTCTGTTTGTCGTCGGCTTTGCACTTCTGTTGATCGCCGCCGTGGTCGGCCTGGTCATTGGTCAGCTTAGGCGCCAGAACGACTGGTTGCGCCGGGAGCTGAAGGAGCGCAGCGAAGAAGTGGCGCGGGCCCATCACATCGTCTGGCGCCAGCGCATGGCAACGCCGCAAATTGGCGACACTACCGTCAAACCCGATCAGCGGCTAACCGACCTCGAGAAGGACTTCGTCGCCTTGAAGGCCAGCCTGGCCAATTTGCTGCCGGTACTGGAACGTTATGCCTCGGCCAGCCGTGACGGCATGGCGCAGGCGGACCGTGCCCTGCAGGAATTGCGCGGCCATGTTCACGCGCTGGCGGTTGCGGTCCAGGGACTGGACGGCCGCACAGCCACCTTGGAAGAAGCCATCACGTCCCTGGCAGAGGATCGGGCGGACGGGCATTTGGAAGCCCAGATGGTGGACCTGACCGGCAAGATCCTGGCGATCGACGGTGAGCTCAGCGACCTGGCGGCGCGCGTCCAAGGTTTGGTGGTTGGTGCCGAAGCCGCGACGGACATCCAGGGTGCAGAGGACGACCTGGCCACCCGCCTGGAACGGATCACCCTGGATATGTCCCGTCTTGAGAACGACCTCAGCAGCCTGCAACACTGGCTGCATTGATCGCCCCACAGACGGCGCGCTTGAATTGGTGCCGGCCTGTAACCCCCAACCTACACAATCCGTCATTGCAAGACAAAGCGGCTCACGTCCGGCCCTACAGCGGGGAAAATCAAGTTGTTGAAGCGGGGTTGCAGAACAGGGCGGGCAAATACCAAGATAGATTAAAATATAATGCAAGATTTGCATTCAAAGTATCGATAGTGAAAATAAGTATGTAATGCAAATGAAAGGTTGATTGCAAAGTCAATCCTATAGGAAGTTCTACAGATGAAATCGATAAAATTTTACCTAAATTTTCCAATTATTTGAAGTTTTACAGCATCCTTACAGTTTCCTGGGTCTGTTTCTAGAAAATCCAAAGTAAAAGTGTCGGCTGTTTTTACATCCGGCCAAATGAATTATCCCGACCTGCAGCGCAACATCCTGAAAAACAACGGTTTTCCCCTTCTGGCATATGGCTTGCTACTGGGACGTCGACAGGGGCGAGTCTGCCCGTTTTGGCGCGCGCCAAACCGCAGGCAACACCCGCGCCAGACGTAGAGTGGGACGCCAATGAAAACCAGTTCCGAGGAACGAATGACAGGGCGATTTTTCGCATTTTCCAAATGGAAGAGGGCTCATGACAACCCAGGGGGTAATGATATGACCCACGTTAACACTTTGAAAAACCTCGCAAGAGGCCTCGGCTTCGCGGGGTCGCTTCTGGTTGGGGCCATGATGACGGCTCCGACCGCCGAAGCGGCTGTCCGCGAGGTCTGCCTGGACGTGAACGTCCGGGCAGTGGACCAAAATGGGACGGATGTGCCGTACAACGGCCCGTTCCGTTGGTTGGTCGAGGAAGCCAACAATCATCCGGTGACGCCGGGTGTCAGCACACACCATCTGAATCCGTGGGATGCCGGGGATCCGGATACCACCGATGCAGCGTGGAAGCCCGGCCGGCAGAACAACACCGGCCTGGATCTGCATTTCGCGCACGCTCCGGTCCTGGCCAGTGGTACGGCCGATGCCGGTGCGATGACCCGCGAGTCGCATCCGAATTATGCCCCGGCGACGACCTGTGCCGCCGGTGCGCTGTTCCCGCTGTCGGACGACACGGTGCAGCGCATGTTCGTGTCGGTACTGCCGGGTGACGCCAACACCACGGCCGACGCCACGATGAGCGGCACCGAGGTCGCGATCGACCCGGCGACCAACAGCGCGACCGCGACGGTTATCGTCAACGTCCTGCCGATCCCGACGGCCCAGATCCGGGTCTTCGTGTTCGAGGACAACTGGCCGACCAACAATGCCCCGGACCAGCCGGAGCAGGGCCTGGCCGGCTTCTCGCTGTTCATGGAAGACGCCGGTGGCCGTTATGGCGCCTCGGGCGGTCAGTTCATGTACGATGCCTTCGGCAACCTGCTGGGTACCCGCTATCCCGAGCAGACCACCCACGCTGAGTGCGTTGCCGCCGAGGCTGCCGCTCCGACGACTGTCGATTGGGGTGGGAACGATCCGCTGGACCCGGCTTCGACCTGCACCATCCTGGGCAACGGCACGCTGATCACCGACGCCAACGGCGAAGTGATCATCAAGAACCTGGCTCCGGGCAAATACGGCGTCAAGGTCATCCCGCCCAAGTACTGGGACGATCCGTCGACCGCGGCCGTCGAGAATGTGCCGCTGAGCGAGTGGTCGCAGGTTAGTACGATCGAGGGCACGCCCCTGATCGACGCCTGGGTGAAGGCTGGCGAGCCCTCCTACTGGGCCGAGTTCGGCCTGCCTGGCCCGCATGTCTTTGTTGGCTTCGTGCGTCGTCACAACGAGCTCGACCCGGCTGGTGGTGTCACCATCAGCGGTGAGGTCCGCACGGTTCACACCAGCCGCGCGCCGGACATGAACTTTGCGGTCGGCCCGCTGTGGACCGATTACAACCCGGCCTCGAACTGCTGGATCGCGCTGAACGACGCGGCCGGCCGTGGCCAGGGCCTGTATGCCGACGAATGTGGCCCGGACAGCAGCTTCTCGATCGCCGGGGTGCCCGATGGGCCCTATCAGCTGGCGATCTGGGACCGCTTCCTGGATGCCGTTATCGGCTTCTACAACGTCAACATCGCCAACGGCCAGTGCGTCGACACGCAGGGCAACCCGCTGAACGGCACCGGCTCGTGCGATCTTGGCCCGGTGACCGTGTTCCCGTGGTTCACCCGTATGGACAACTACGTCTTCTGGGACGGCAACGAGAACGGCTTCCCGGACAGCGGCGAGACCATCCTTCTGGAAGTCCCGACCCTGCTGCGCTGGCGTGACGGTTCGATCTACCAGGAAATGCCGACTGACGCCGCCGGCTATGCGCCGTTGGATCAGATTTTCCCGTTCTTCAACTGGCTCGTGGCCGAGGTTGACTTCGCTCGCTTCAAGGCGACCGGTGCGACCATGGTCGTCGATGCTGGCGGTACGATCGGTGACAACACCGGTGTTCTCGGCGCCGGCAACGAGTGGTGGGACGGTCAGCTGACGTCGCTGCTGATGAACCCGCAGCCGCAGTTCGAGACCACTTACGATCCGGGCACCCAGACTTGGACCAAGACGCCGTTGATCAACCCGAACACCGGCAACAACCTGTCCCGTACCGAAATCGGTCCGGTCCTGACCCAGGCTACCCAAGGCTTCCTGGGCCAGACCAGTGCCATCTACTGGGGCAAGAAGAACTACAACCCGAACGATCCGGACGGCGCCACCAACGGCGGCATCTCGGGCATGGCCATCTACGCCACGACCCGCGCTGAAGACGATCCGGAGCAGGCTGCGGTGGAGCCCTGGGAGCCGGGTATCCCGCGCGTCCAGATCACGCTCTATGCCGACAGCGCGCCGCATGACCACGCCATCGACGACATGAACGGCGACGGCCTGCCGACTCCGGCAGCTGCCCTCCCGACCGGCGTCGAGGTGGACAACACCCCGGGTCGTGCCGACGTCGACAACCATCCGCTGGGCTTTGCTTTCGGCGGGGCGCCGGGGCCGGAAGATTTCGACCGCAACGGCAATGGCGTCTTTGACGTCAACGACGCGATCGCGATCACCTGGACCGACAGCTTCGACGATGATCCGCCCACGGGTTGTCAGGGCGATATCGGTTCCCAGAGCCCGTTCTTCGTCAAGGGCGATGCCGCCCAGGGCGTGGCGACCGATTGCTACGACGGCATGCGTGCCTTCAACCAGGTCCGCGACGGTGTGTTCGACGGCGGCTTCGCCTTCGAGACCTATGCCGCTGGCGGTCTGGTGAACGCTCCCGGTGGCGACTGGCAGACGGCTCAGGACAATGGTCCGTGGCTGCCGGCCGGTCAGTACATCATCGGTGCCGGTACGCCGGAAGGCTACAAGCTGCTCCGTTCGCAGAGCCGCAACGTCGATCTGGGCGAAGAGTACACGCCCAATCCGGCCCTGCTGCCGAACGGCTGCATCGGTGATCCGTACACCGTTCCTGCCAACCTGGACATCTTCCCGGAACCGGCTCCGCTGGCCGGCCAGCAGATGTTCGATTGCGATCTGAAGACGATCGACATCGTCGAGCACATCTACGGCCTGGGTAGCAACTCCGCGACCGAGTTCATGTTCTACACTGACGTTCCGCGGGCGGCTCGTATCGTCGGCATGATCCTTGACGATCTGGCCAACGAGTTCGATCCGACCAACCCGGCCTTCGGCGAGAAGTATGCGCCGCAGTGGCTGCCGGTTTCGATCCGCGACTTCAAGGGCCGTGAAATCGTCCGTACCTATTCGGATGAGTTTGGCCGCTATGGGACGCTGGTTCCGTCGACCTACACGATGAACCTGCCCATGCAGTCCGGTGCGTCTCCGAACATGCTGACGGCCTGCATGAACGATGCCGGCCCGATTCCCGATGGCAATGGCGGGTTCATTGTTGACCCGAACTTCCAGCGCCAGTATTCGCAGTTCTGCTATGTCTTCCAGTACATGCCGGGTTCGACGACCTACCTCGACACCCCGGTGGTTCCGACCGCTGCCTTTGCCGCGGACGAGGGCAACACGCTGGATTGTGAGTGCGACAACGGTACGCCGGTTATCGCCCAGGCCTACAACTCGGTCAGCAATAATGGCCCGGTTGCCGCTTCGGGTCAGAACCTGACGATCGTTTCGGCCGGCCTGACTGCGGTTCCGAACCCGGCGTTCACCGCCGCGGGGACCGAGCCCCGTCTGATCGACCGTGACTATGGCTTCGGCGCTGTTGGTGCCGGCAGCAAGGTCGAGTTGGTTGACGCCGCTGGCGTTGCCGCTCCGATGGCTGTCGTTGCCTGGGCCGATGCCGCGATCGAGGCGACGGTTCCGGCCGGTCTCGACGGTGAGTACCAGCTGGTGGTCACTAAGGACGACGGCACCGCCTCCAAGACGGGCCTGACCGTCCACGTCCCCGGCGCCACTTACACGCCGGTGGTCATGGAGGTCAATCCGGCCAAGGCTGCGGCCAACCCGGGTTCGGCCTTCGGGACGATCCAGGCTGCCATCGATGCCGCCATCGTCAATGCGGACAACCCGCCGGTGATCACGGTCGCCCCGGGCCGCTATTCGGAGATGGTGATTGCCAACAAGCCCGTGAAACTGCAGGGCTGGGGTGCGCACAGCACCGGCATTACCGCCATCAACGTTCCCGGCGAGAAGCTGCTCGAAGCACGGACCAAGGCTCACTGCATGATGGGTCTGAATGGCTGTGTCGCCACCAACGACTCCTATCCGGGTCAGGCCCTGCTTGCAGGTGGCCTGGAGCCGAACCTGTTCCCGACCGAGGAAGGGGCCGGCGTCCTGGTGCTGGGTGTCCAGTGTGGTGTCGCTGCTCCGAAGCAGAGCTGCGGTACGCAGACTCAGTTCCACGAAAACACCTTGATTGACGGCCTGACCCTCCAGGGTTCGGACCACGCCGGTGGCGTCGTCCTGAACGGCTGGACCGGCGGCGTCAAGGTCTCGAACAACCGCATCCAGAACAACCATGGTGTTTATGGCGGCGGTGTCCGGGCCGGTCAGCCGTTCCTGCCGGAAGTCATTACCCGTGACTTCGCGGTCGAGAACGAGGGCATCGAGGTCTCCAACAACATGGTGGTCATGAACGCGGCGAACTTCGAGGGCGCGGGCGGCATCACCATGTATCGTGGTAGCCACAACTACCGCGTCACGGACAACTTCGTGTGCGGTAACTTCAGCCTGGGCAACGGTGCCGGCATCAGCCACCTCGGTTATTCCGATGGCGGCGTGATCGCCAACAACACCGTGGTCTACAACCACACCTTCAACCAGGGCATTACGGTCGACACCGGTGGTGTCCACGTCGCCGGCCAGTTGACCGAGTTCGGTCTGTCGGCTGGTACGGGTAATGTGACTGTCGACAGCAACCTGATCCAGGGCAACTATGCCGGTTCCGGTAGCGGCGGCGGTCTCAGCATCGTCCACGCCAACGGCATGGAACTGCTGGTCCCGATCCCCGATGAAGACCTGTTCGAGCCGAATCAGCTGACCGCTGAATCCACGTGGGATACGGTCGTTGTCCAGAACAACATCCTGGCCAACAACGTCACGGCTCTGAAGGGCACCATCTACATCGAGGACTCCCTGAAGGTCAGCCTGGTCAACAACACCCTGGCCAACAACGACGCCACGGCCACCGCCTTCCCGGCCTTCGTGGAAGGTACGCCGAACCAGTCCTCCGCTCAGCCTGTTGGTATTGCTGCGCAGATGTTTGGTGGCGCCTTGGCTTCTCGCCTCGACACCGTTGCGGCCTACTCTGGTCCGGAATGGGATTTCGCTAACCCCGAGTTGGTCAACAACATCGTGGTCGGCGGTCGTGCCCATTACTGGAAAGTCAGCACCGGTGCTGCGGATCCGGATTGCCCGAACACGGCACCTCCGGGTACCCCGGACTGGCGCGTCAGCTGCCTGGTCGAGACCGGCGTTGCTGATGAGTTCAGTGTTGTTGGCGCCAGCCTGCCTGGCCACTGCCTGACCGCCGAGTACTCGGTCGTCACCTCGGTCTCCGAGCCGGGCCTGTGCCCCTCGACGACCAACTTCCAGGCGGCCGCGGCAGACCTGTTCGTGTCGCAGTACCAGAACGTCAACTCTGGTGTGGTGCGTCCGGGTGAGCCGGGTAACGGCATCCAGACCACGCCGGCCTTCGACGAAGGTGGTAACTTCATCGACATCCGCTTCGGTCCGCAGTCGATCTACGACTTTGCTGGCCGAGGTCCGGCTGTCGGCGACTACCATCTGGCAGCGACGGCGGTTGCGGCGATCGACACTGCTGACGATGGCACTGCTACCGGTGCGGCGGTTCCGGCCGACGACATCGATGGCGACGCCCGTCCGGCTGGTACCGGCGTTGATGTTGGTGCGGACGAAAGCGGCCATGCCGCGGGTCCGGGCAACACGGCTCCGACTGCCAACGACGCGACCCTGGCGGTTTCGATCAACCAGGCTCTGGTGGTCGACCTGCTGACGCTGGCCCAGGATCTGGAAGCGGATCCGCTGGACGCCGACATTGCAGTGCTCACGGCTGGTGCTGGTACCCTGAGCCAGGTGGGTAATGTCATTACCTACAATGCTCCGGCGACTGCCGAGACTGCCACGATCACCTTCACGGTGACCGAGCAGGGCGGCGGGCTGACCAGTAACGTTGGCACCATCACGGTCAACGTCCTGACCAATCAGGCTCCGGTCCTGACCCCGGACTTCGGTGTTGCGGTCAACAGCTACCTGGCGATCTTCCCGGTTCTGTTGAACGACACCGATCCGGATGGCGATCTGCTGCGGCTTGGCAACTCCATGTCCAGTGCTTGTGGCTCCACGGTTGACCGCCGGCTGCGGACTTCGGTCTACACCGGTGTTGGATACCGCGGCACCATGACGCCGAACACTGCCAACGCTGGCTGCACGGCGACGGCCACCGGCTACACCGACACCGTTTCGTACATCGTCGGTGACGGCAACGGCCACCCGACGCCGGGTACGCTGACGGTCGATGTCACGGTTGATCCGCTGATCATCGAGAACCTGACGATCTCCCTCGCTGACTTCCGTCCGGCTACGCCGAACAGGAAGACGAAGTGGAAAGTCAAGGGCCGTGGCAGCGATGGCCACTTCGTGCGCGCCTTCCTGGTGTCGCCCGACGGGCCGGCCTTCGATCAGGAGATCACCGTCAATCCGGTGCCGATCCTGGAAGGGGCCAATGGCAAGGCGAAGTACGTCGTCAAGGTCAAGAACTCGCCTGTCACGGCGACCGCTGGTCATGTCGTGAAGGTGGTCTCGACCACCGGTGCGATGACCTATCGCCAGGTCCAGATCGTCGACACGCAGTAAGTCACTGAGACGCCAACCTCTAGGCAATCCCCGCCGGACCACGTTCCGGTCCGGCGGGGGGAACCTGGGACAAGGAGACTAAAGATGTTTGCCAAAGTTAAGATGTCCTACATCAAGATGGGTCTGCTGGCCGGCGCCTCGGCACTTACCATGGCGCTTGCTGCGACCCCCGCGAAGGCGGATTACTACACGCAGTGCAACCCGGCTCTGGGCGCCACGCTGGCGATCCCCGAGTACGGCCCGGACTACCTGATCAAGCAGGATAGCCTGGACAGCGCTGCGACCGGTACGGTGGCCGACACCCTGTGCATGCAGATCGTCGGCACCGACGGGTTCGTCCGGATGGCAGATGACGAGGAGCGCCGGCTCTACATGTTCGGCTTCTCGGATGTGCCTTGGGAATACGAGACCCCGACCGGCAATGACTGCACGGCGGCCCAGGCGGCGACCAATCCGCTGACCTGCCGGCCGAAGACCAACTACCGTCCGAATGACGAGACCATGCTGAACAGGGCCATGTCTGGCGCCCTGCCGGCCTCGGCCATCGTCATGAAGGAGGGCCAGGAGGTCTATCTGACCCTGCACAACGTGCCGTTCACGGTCCGTCCTGACCTGTTCGATCCGCATTCGGTCCACTTCCACGGCTTCGCTAACGCGTCGGTCGTGTTCGACGGCGTGCCCGAGAACTCGATTACGCCGTGGCCGCTGAGCTCGATGACCTACTACTACAAGCCGGTCGATCCGGGCACCTATGTCTACCACTGCCACGTTGAGGCGGCGGAGCACATGCAGATGGGTATGCTGGGCAACCTCTATGTCCTGCCGGCCCAGAACGAGCTGCCGACGGGCTCCATGTTGGGCGCCCACACCCACACCAAGTGGGATTCGGCCACCAATACCGGTGATCGTTACGTGTTCAATGATGGTGACGGCTCGACCCGCTACGACATCGATTACCCGATCCAGATCCACACCTTCGATCCGGTGTTCCATGAGCAGTCCGAGACGGTGCAGCCGCTGCGCTTCGCCGAAATGGAAGACAGCTACATGATGCTGAATGGTCGTGGTTATCCCGACTCCGTCGCTGCTGGCGGTCCGGTGATCGACAACGGCAACGATCTGGTCTGCGACCGTGACATCGGTGGCCTGCCGGTCGATGCGGCCGATCCCCAGTGCTTCTCGCAGCCGGTGTCGTCCAAGATGACCGTCGAGCAGGGCAAGATGATGCTGATGCGTCTGTCGAACCTGTCCACCACCGATATCGTCACCATCACGTCGCCTGACGTGGCGTTGAAGATCGTCGGCAAGGGTCAGCGCCAGTTGCGCGGTCCCGGCGGGAACGACTTCAGCTTCACCACCCATTCCATCCAGGTCGGCAACGGCGAAATGATGGAAGTCCTCATCGACACCACAAATGTGTTGCCCGGGAAATACTTTGTTTACACGAGCAACTTACATTTCCTGAGCAATGACGACGAGGATTTCGGTGGCATCATGACTGAGATCGAAGTCACCGCACCGGTGGCTCCGCTCCAAGCGGCTGCGCTTGGTGGTGGCAATGGCTGAGCTTCAGATGTGGACAGACAAGCGTGATGCGAGCGAATCGCGCACGACGCAACGGAGCAGGATGATGAATAGACTGTTAACCAAAAGCCCAGGGCTCAAGGCGGCCGCAGTCGCGGCGGCACTGATCCTGCCCATGGCAGGGGCCCAGGCCGCGATCAACGGCCACATGGGCGCCCCCGGGCCTGCCGGTCCCGTGTTCAATATCGACGTGACCGACGGCTTCATCAGCATCGGCGACGGTGGCAACGTCTACATGTGGGGCTACGGCCTTGACGATGCCAGCAACCCGTCGCGCCTGATGCAGTACCCCGGACCGACGCTGATCGTTAACCAGGGCGATGTGGTGACCATCAACTTGACCAACAAGTTGGGGGCCACCGCCCCGGCGGCGATGCCGGTTTCGATGATCTTCCCGGGCCAGTCCAACGTTGCCGCCACGGGCGGGATCGCCGGGCTGCTGACCCAGGAGGCCGACATCGCTGACGATCCCGGTACGGCGGCCAATGAAATGGCGGTGACCTACAGCTTCACCGCGGGCAATGCCGGGACGTATATCTACCAAAGTGGTACCCGCCAGGATATCCAGATCGAGATGGGGCTGTCGGGCGTGCTGATCGTGCGTCCGGCCAATTTCAGCCACACCGTCGATCTGACCAATCCCGACGGTTCGCCGCTGATCGACCCGTTCACCGGCAACGTCATGGAGATGCGGGGCAACCAGAAGGCCTACAACCACCCCGGTACCGGTTATGACTACGAGTACCTGTATGCGATGACCGAGATCGACCCCAGCGTTCACGAGACGCTGCAGGGCGGTGACTGGCAGAATGCGACCGTGCCCCCCGGGGCGCCGGCCGGCACCACTGTCAAGGACGCCCAGATGCAGGCCCTGAACACGGAACTGGCCGCGAACGGCAAGTTCCATGACGTGTACTGGTTCATCAACGGTCGTGCCTTCCCGGACACCGTTCTTCCGGATGGTATGCCCTATCTGCCGACCCAGCCCTACGGATCCTTCATTCAGATGTTCCCGGGCTCCAAGTCGCTGGTGCGGCTGGTCAATATCGGCCGCAAGGCCCACCCGCCGCATCTGCACGGCAACAACGGCTACATCATTGCTCAGGACGCCAACGTCCAGGACAGCAATGGTGACGCGGTTGGCGGCTTCGGCCTGCCCGACCTGGCACGGTCCGAGAACACCTTCGTGCCGGCTCCCGGCCAGACCATGGACATCCTGTGGGACTGGGTGCCGAAGAACGTTGGCTGGAACATGTTCAACAGCCAGAACCAGAACTGGCGCGACGTCGACAATGACGGCCAGCTGGATCTGGTTGCCGAGGATGCCCAGTGCGTCGATGCGCGCAACAACGTCACCGGCATGTTGGGTTCCGACGGGTTTGACGACGGCGGCTGGAACAAGTGGGAATGGTGTGCCGATCATCCCAAGCCGATGCCGGTCAAGCTTCCGGCCCTGGCCGACCTGATGTTCGGTGGCTTCTGGGGCGGCAGCCCGTTCCTCGGTGCCTTCGGCGAACTGCCGGTGGGTGAGGGCGGCCTGAACGCGACGGGTGGCTTCGTTCACATCTGGCACTCCCACACCGAGCGGGAGCTGGCCAACAACGATGCGTTCCCGGGCGGCATTCTGACCTTCGCCATCGTCCACCCCTTCGTCGATCCTGAAGGCAACTATGTCACGATCCCCCGCGGACCGGCGTTTGACGCGTTCACGCGTCCGGCGCTGTTCTAGGAGTTGGGACAATGACTGCCTTGCTAGGAAACGGACAGAACGAGATAGGAATTGGACCAATGATCAGGGGCACAATGAAAAGACTTACGCTGGCGGTTAGTGCCTTGGCCTTGATGGCCGGGGCCGCCAACGCCGCCACCGTGAGCTACACGCTGGAAGCCAAGGAGGTCGAAATCACCGGCCCCGACGGCTTGCCGATCAAGATGTGGGGCTATGGCAAGTGCTCGAACGTTCTGGATTTGACGAACATCGAGACCCACGGCGGTCCGACCCAGGACTTCGGGTCGGCCACCGTCTCGCCCGACGGCACTTCGGTCACGCTGACCAACAATGCCTGGAAGCGAGTTGCCCTGCCGGCTGCCTACAACGTTACCGCCAACACGATTTTGGAAGTGACGTTCAGCAGCACCATCGAGGGTGAAATCCATGGCGTTGGCCTGGACACGGATACCAACATCTTCAATCCGATCCAGACCTTCCAGCTCTATGGAACCCAAGTTTGGGGCATCCAGGCTCACAACAACTATCCGGGTGGCGGTGCACCGGTGACCTACCAGATTCCGGTGGGTACCCATTACACCGGGCCGATGACTCACGTCACCTTCACCATGGACCATGACGCGCAGCCGCGGAACGGTAACGCTACCTTCAGCAACGTCTCGCTCTACGAGAGCGGCACGCTGCCTGGTGGCGGCGGCCCGCTGGTTTGCGGTCCGGCGACCGTGCCGGGTCCGGTGCTCAGGGCGGTGGAAGGCGATACGCTGGAAATCAACCTGCTGAACCGGCTGCCCACCGCGGCCACCAACCTGGCCATGACCGAGGGTTCGGTTCCCAACCACGCCGATGCCGGCGATTTGGATCCGACTTCGCTGGTCATCCCCGGCCAGGGCATGGCTGCGGCCGACCGTGTGCCGGTGACCTTCACCGACGGTAAGGGCCGCCAGCGCATGCGTTCGCTGGCCAAGGAAACCAATGCCGACCATGATCCGGCGGCGTTGCCGACCACCTACACCTTCCCGAGCGTGCGGGCCGGTACTTACGCTTACAAGAGCGGTACCCACCAGGCCCTGCAGGTTCAGATGGGCCTCTACGGCGCCCTGGTGGTCGAGGTTCCGGCTGCCAATATTTCGGCAACCCCGGTGACCTTCTCGGCTGCGGCCCTGTCGTCCTATGGCACGGCGGCGACGCCCGATCTGTCGACCGCGACCATTCTGGGCGGTGGTTCCGAGATCATGCTGGAAGGCAGCGGCTTGAAGAAGCTCGACCTGACCGGCCTGGTTCCGGGTGGCGTTTCGATCACCCCGGACACGGTTCTGGAGTTCGACTTCAAGAGCACCGACCAAGGTAACATCCACGCCATTGGTTTCGACACCAACGACGCCTACTGGGATCCGGTACAGATGTTCCAGTTCTACGGCACGCTCCCCTGGGGTCTGCCTGCTGGCGCCGTCTACACCGGCAGCACGCCGGACGGCTGGGAGCACTTCGTGGTTCCGGTCGGGGCCTACTACACGGGTATCTTCACCCACCTGACCCTGGCCAACTATGACGGCCTGTTCGGTACCACCCCGCCGCCGGCCAACAGTTCGTTCCGCAACGTGGTGATCCGCACCGGCGTCAAACTGGCCTATCCGGGCGTTGCTTCCAGCGCCTATGGCGACGAGCAGGTGCTGGTCTACAGCGAGGTTGACACCGACCTGCACGACGCGGTTGCCAGCGGCAACTACGGCGTTGCCGGTGGCGTCACCAGCACGATCGGCTACCACCCCGAATTCACCATGGTCAATGGTATGTTCGGCGGTGCCGTCGACGTGGCTGTCGGTGCCTCGCCGGGGACCCTGCTGCGGATGCTCAACGTGGGCAACATGCAGCACGTGCCGATGCTGGTGAATGGCGGTGATATGCGGCTGATCGGTGAGGACGGCCATGCCTATCCTTATGGGCGTCCCCAGTACACTGCCGACCTGCCGCCGGGCCAGACGCGTGACGCGATCCTGGACGTCGGAACCCAGGTCCACACGGCCCGTCTGTTTGACCGCGCCAACCTGGGCAAGAGCGCCTCGGCCGCGGCCAGCGGTCCGGCCACCGCGGTCCCGGTTTCGGTCGGTGTCCTGCAGACGACCAACGCCACGCCGGAAGTGCAGCCGCTGTATGCGAACTCGCTGCGGGTCATCGAGTTCAAGCATCTGAAGCGCAAGGATCACATCCGGATCCGCGCCACCTCCGCTCTAATGCCGGAGGGCAGCGACTCGATCATGGCCTATGCCGATCCTTATGGCGATGGCAATTGGGTGCGCCTGAAGAAGCTGGGCTACAAGGATGCCAAGGGTTGGTACCAGCGCATCTTCAAGAACCCGCGTACCGATGGCAAACGTCCGGTTCGGGTGAGAGTGGAAAGCCTCAAGACCGGCATCGGTTATGCCGGTGTCGTAAACCGGAAACCGTAAGTCAAGTAACACTGGGCCGGGCACCGCGTGGTGCCCGGCCCGATTTCTTTAGCGAATTATGGTTAATTCCTTTGCAACGATAAGACGCCCGGCGGTCGATCGGGCTCACCCAAAACAGGATGGCGACGGTTCAGGCAACGTGACGGCAACACAAGGAAAGGTGGTCATCATGGCGGGATACCGCAAAACTGTCTCATTTTGGCGCAGCCTGTGTAAGCTGGCTTTGGCAGTTCTCATCTGTGTCGGCACGGCCCAGGCCGTAGCCACGGAAAAGAACGGCCTGTCGGTGCGCTACCAGTTCGCCGGCCACCCCGGCATGTCGGCGGAAGAACACAAAAAAATCGAGGAAAACTGGGGAATTCGCGTCGAAGGCCTGCGCCTCACGGCCGGCGGCTATAACCTGGATTTCCGCTACAACGTCACGGATGTCGAAAAGGCATCACCTTTGCATGACGTGAAGTTGAAACCGTATATCTACGACAGCAAGACCAAGGCCAGGATGCGCGTTCACGCATCGCCGCGGTTGGGAACGATGAAGCAGAATCGCAAGAAACCGAAATTGGGGCGGTCCTATTTCATCATGTTTGGCAACCCGGCCCGCTACCTGAAGCGCGGCACCAAGGTTTCGTTGACCATCGGAGATATGACGATTGACGAGATAGCGGTGCAATAGCCTTCGGGACTTGAAAGGGGAGGCGGATGTTCAAGACAAAATTCGGGGTGTTTCTGGGTTCGGTGGCACTGGCCGGCTTGCTGGTCGGTGCCCAACCGGCGGCGGCGGGGACGTTGTCGGCCGAGCTCGAAACGGTATTGGCCTCGGCTCAGCCGGGCCAGGAACTGTCGGTGATCGTCAATTTCGTCGACACCAGCAATGTCCGCAGCTTCCGTGCTTTCAAACGCAAAATCCGTCGTTCGACCATCGTTCGGGCCCTGCGCCAGCAGGCCGAGGAGAGCCAGGCCGAAGTGCGGGATTTCGTCACCTTCCGCGGCGGCCGCAAACTGCGCCAGCTATGGATCCAGAATTCCCTGGCAATGATCGCCCCGGCCGAGCTGATCGAAGAGATCGCCACCCTGAAAGGGGTTGAATCGATCCGCCTCGACGCGGTCGTCAATGCCCCCGATCCGGTTCAGACCGCCGCCGTGACCACCGAAGCCAATATCACCGGCATCAATGCGCCGCTGGTCTGGGCGCAGGGCCATACCGGCGCCGGCGTCGTGGTCGCCAATCTGGATACCGGCGTCGACTACCAGCACGATGACCTGGCCGGCAACTGGCGGGCGGGCACCAACAGCTGGTACGATCCCCACAACCAGCATGCGGCCCCGGCCGACAGTGCCGGCACCGGTACCGGGCACGGCACCGGGACCATGAGTTTGATGGTCGGCGGTTCCGCCACCGGCTCGTCGATCGGCGTGGCGCCCGGCGCCACCTGGATCGCGGCCAAGATCTTCGACGATGCCGGTTCGGCAACGCTGAGCAGCATCCACGCCGCCTTCCAGTGGATTCTGGACCCGGACGGCAACTGGCAGACCGACGATGCCCCGCAGGTGGTCAACAATTCCTGGAGCCTGACCAACGTCGAAGGCCAGTGCATCACCGAATTCGTCCCCGACATCAACCTGATTCGGGCCGCCGGCATTGCGATGGTGTTCGCCGCCGGTAACTCCGGGCCGAACGGCAATACCAGCCTCAGCCCGGCCAACAATCCCGGCGCGATCTCGGTCGGCGCCGTCGACCACAATGCAGCCAACGCGATCGCCAGCTTCAGCAGCCGCGGGCCCAATCCGTGCGACCCCACCCGGGTGTTTCCGGACATCGTGGCGCCGGGCGTCAGCGTGAAAATGGCCGACGTTACTTTCAGCCTGCCCGGCGGGCCCAGTTTCACCGATACCTGGGTGCAGGGCAGCGGCACCTCGTTCGCCGCGCCGCACGTCGCCGGCGTCATGGCGCTGCTGCTTGGCGCCTATCCCGACACCAGGCTGGACGTTTTGGAAACCGTGCTCAGCAACTCGGCGGCCGATCTCGGCACCCCCGGCGCGGACAGCGACTACGGCAATGGCCTGGTCGACGCCGACGCGGCCTATACCCAGTTGGCGGCCCTGGCAGCGACCGACACCGACGGAGACGGCGTCGGCTCCCACGCCGATTGCAACGATGGCAATGCCAGCATCTTTCCCGGCGCTACCGATACACGGCGCGACGGGATCGACCAGGACTGCAACGGCTACGACATGACCATCAAGACCACGCGCAAGGTCTACCGCCCGTCCCTGGACAAGGTGGTGATGACCGCGACCTCGTCCCTGAACGGTGGCGCCGCGCTGGAGGTCCAGTTGGAGAACGCCGACGGCTCGCAGGTCCTGAACGTGCCGATGAGTTGGAAGCCCAACAAGGGCCGCTGGCAGTGGATCCGCAAGAATTTCTCGACCACCTATGGCTTCGTGCCGACCCACCAGGTCGTGCACGGCATAGAGGGTGTGACCCGGCGCACCGCGCTGTCGGTCAAGTAACGCACGACCGTCCGGGTCCGCCATCGGGCGGGTCCGGACCCTTGACCGGACCGGGATGACCCTGGTCCGGTGAGTTCCACCCGGCGCTTGGGGGCGCGTCGACGGTTGGTACGTTTTCCCAAGCGTTAACCTCTGTCTGGTTCAATGGCGGCGGCTGAACCGCGCCGCTACCGGCGCCGGATTAGGATTGGGGACCGAAATGACCGCCCAGACTCGTTGGATGATCTACTTCGCCATTGCCGCGCTTCTGTTCGCCGGCGCGCTGACCCTGTTTTTCACCGGCGACGACACGGGGCAATCCACCGCCACGGGGGCGAGCAGCCCCAAAGCGCCGGCCACGGCCACCATCCGGACCGGTTCGACACCCAGCCGCGCCACCGGCCAGGCGGCGACCTTGCCGGCCGAAAACACGGTCAAGGCCATCAAACAGGCGCCGGACGGCACCATGGACCGGGTCGTCAGCGACGGCCAGCCGGATGCGATGGTCCCGCCCGGCTATACCGACCGCGAACACGTTAAGACCGCCCGCAAGGAATATGCCTGCAGCCTGGCCCTGGGTATCCGGGAAAATTGCGAGCAGCTGCAGCGGACCGAGCAGGAACACCAGACCTGCCTGAAACTGGGCGGCTATCACACCTTTGCCCGCCAATGCGGCTACCAGCCCTGACCGGCTGAGCCGGCCGACACAGTCCGATCCCCTGGCCGGCCCCGCGGGGCCGGCCAATCCGTACTAAGAACTTGGGCCTATTGCAGGGCGGCCTGGCGCTGGGCCATCTGGCGCGCGATCTCCGCCGCCATGTCGGCCGGCGTGGTGCCGTGGCGGAAATAGGTCAGGTACTTGCCGTCGGGCGCGATCAGGTAGATATAGGCGGTGTGATCAACGACATATTCCCCGTCTACGTCACCGACATAGTAATAGACCCCATAGCCCCGCGCGACCCGGCGGATCTGGGTCGGCGTCCCGGTCAGGCCGATCAGCCGGTCGTCGAACAGCGGGACATAGTCGGCCAGTTGCTCGGTGGTGTCGCGACGGGCGTCCAAGGTGATGAACAGGGGCGTGATCGCATCGACCTGATCCTTGTCCAGCATGTCCATCGCCTCGATGATCGCCTGCAGGCTGGTCGGGCAGACATCGGGGCAATAGGTATAACCGAAATAGACCATCAGATACTTGCCGCGATAGTCCTTGTCGGTCACTGCCTGGCCGTTGTGGTTCACCAGCGCGAAAGGCGCGCCTTCGGTCAGGTTCGGCGGCGGTGAACCGCCCTGTTCAGGCAAGGCCTCGTCCTTGACCCGGACGGTGCAGTGGAACCGGGTCAGGCTCAACTGGTAGAGATGTTTCTGCAGGTCGTTTTCCTTGTAGAACAAGGCGGCGTCGAATTTGTTATCGGATGTCGAGAAATCCGGCGCGCCGGCCACCAACTGCTTCAGTCGCTCGGCCAGCGGTCCGCGACGGGCATCCAGCAGCTCGCGGCCAAAGTCGCCCCAATCAGCAGTTTCGATCCGGCCCTCGGTGACCGCCGTGTCCAGTTCGGCTTCGGAGACGCCCAGCGAGGTCAGAACCGACTTCCAATTCGGCGTCAGGGTCTTGCGCTGCGGGCTCGGGGTGCGGCCCTCGACGATCATCCGGCAGAGCTGGGGATTCAGATCGGCACCGTCCAGGTCGTCGCGGGACAGGGGCACCACGTCCTGGCACAGCGCATCGTCCTCCTGCAGCTTGGCCACCGCCGTCAGGCAGATCGATCTCAGGGGCATGAACAGCAGACCCGGTTCGGTGGTCCAGCCCACCGCCGTCGCGCCGCCGCCGATCTTGCGGCAGGCATTCGGGCGCCTGGTGTGGACCGCGATCTCGTAATAGGCCTCTTCCAGTTTTGTCGGCCGGCGGAATTCAGTCGCGGTTTCGCCCTCACCGACCTCACGCACGGCGCCGCCCCGGCGGTTGCCCCAATCCTTTGGTTGGCGCCGCATCTTGGCGTAGATTTCCGGTTTGCAGTTGTCCGACCCGCGGCCCTGGAAGCACAACTTCATGCTGCGTTGAAGCATCCAGTAATATTCGCGATCCTGCTGCTTGTCGGTGAAATACAGCGTCTGGTCTTCGGCCCGTTCGACATCATTGAAGTTGGGCAGCTTCGAAAGGCGTTTGACAAAGGCGCTGCTGGCTACACGGTCTTCATGGCTGGCCA
Organism: uncultured Sneathiellales bacterium; assembly: GCA_964344385.1. Taxonomy (GTDB): domain Bacteria; phylum Pseudomonadota; class Alphaproteobacteria; order CAYFNG01; family CAYFNG01; genus CAYFNG01. The sequence goes on along the minus strand of CAYFNG010000001.1, from coordinate 17,561 downwards.
GATACTCGAAAAATCCGCGCCAATCGGTCTTGCCCTCGTGAAGGAACTGATCCGGCACGTCCAGGGGGGAATAGCCCATCTCCGTGAGCAGCAATTTGTGATCAAAATTAACGCGGTAGTTGGCGTTCTTGCGAAGGCGTCTCACCTGCAGCCGGCAGCGCTCCGGCTCCAGCCAGTTCATCAGGCTGGCGCCGACCGGGATCGGCTGCACCTCGTCGCACCAGCTCAGCGTGCCGGTGTTCAGGGCCACGTAGTAGAAGCAGCGCGACCGCACCAGCGACGCCTTGCGGATCCGGTACAACGCCTTGGTGGAAACCCGGTAGCACAGGCTGGGTTCTTGGAGCCGCGCCGCGGCGCCGATATAGGCGGTCTCAAGGTCATTGGGCGCGCGGAAGTCGGTCAACTGCTCGGCGCTGGCGGTGCCGGATATCGCCAACACGCTCATCACACCCAATGCCGCAAGTCCGGACGAAGCCGCTCTGCTCAGCCTGTTCATTGAAGTCTCCAAGCCCTGGAATAGTGGACCGGTACCGCCGGCGAAGCATCCATGCGGCCGTCGGTTAACCATGATGCAAATCCTGCACCACGGCGGATTATCTTAAAGGTACAAAGGTTTAGAAATCGTCGCCAATTCGGCGTGTAAGCAAATGTCAACCGCACCGACACCGGCCGCGCCATCCACCACTATTGGGTTTGGGCGGCCGCCCGTTCGGCGTCGTATTTGCGCATGAAGTCACGGACTTCATCGGCGATGATCTGGGGGTCGGTGGCATGGTGGAAGAAGGTCAGGTACTTCCCGTCCGGCCCCAACAGATAGACATAGGAGGTATGGTCGACCTCGTAGTCGCCGGCCTTCACGTCGCCGACATAACTGAAGTGTATGTAGTATTTCGCGCCGATATCCTCGATCTGCTCCTGGGTGCCGGTCAATCCGATCAATCGGGGATGGAACAGGGCGACATAATCCTTCAATTGCGCGACCGTGTCCCGCCCGGGATCGACGGTGATAAAGACCGGCTGCACCTGGTTGCCGGTGTCACCGAGTTCCTCCATGGTCAAGACCATGATCTGAAGGTCTGTCGGGCAGATATCGGCGCAGTAGGTATAGCCGAAATACATCAGCACGTAGCTGCCCAGGAAATCCTCGTTGGTCACCGTGTTGCCGTTATGGTCGGTCAGGGTGAACGGGCCACCGACCTTGGGCTTGTTGCGCGAGCCGGCCGACGCGGTCGTGTCCACCAGCCCGCTGCCCAGCAGAAACAGCAAGGCCGAGATTGCGACGACGAGATGTCGCCAGGGTAGGGGTTTCAGTAAAAAGCTCATGATCCGATCCGATCGGCCCCGCATTGACTAGCGATTGTTGGCCTGTTGCATGGTCCTTGTGTTGGCCGACTGGCTGCGCTTGTTCGGAATTCGCCGCTGTAGCGGCGTCTTGCCGGGCTTCTGGTTCTTGTCGCGCAGTTTCAGCTCTTCCTGGCGGTCGCCCTGGCGGAACACCACCCGGTCGACCTTGATGGCCTCGACGATCCAACCGTTGATTTCCTGGCCTTCATGGGCGCGGACCACCGACGCGCGGTTGTCGCGGACAATCGCGATCCGCTCGGTCGGGCTGATCAGGATGCCGGTGATCTCGAACGTGATCGGCGTCTGTTGCTTCGGCGCCGGTGCCGGTGCTTCCTTGACGACCGGTGCGGGTGGGCGCCGGGTTTCGTTGAACAACGGTCGCACCACGATATCGGAGAAATTGGTGCGTGGCGGCAGGTTGAAACCGGCCACTCTGATGTTCACCGGCGTGGTCTTGCCGACCGTGGCCGGGTCCAGATCGGCCTTCACCGTGAACGGGTCGTTGACGACGACATGGTAGAGGCCGGCACCGATGCCGCAGCACAGCAGGAAGAGCAGGGCAACCGGCGCTTTGCTTGGGGCAGGACGGGTCATGATGCTGTCCCCCGCATGAAACCTTTGACGTCGAATCGGACGGTCAATTCCCGGGCCTTTTCCACGTTTTGGTTGGCTGCGCGCTTGGTTTGGGTGGGACGCGTATTGCGCGCCCGGATATCGACATTGTCCAGGATCAGATAAGGCTTGGCGGCCTCCAGCTCATAGGCGATCTTGTGCAAGGCCTCGATGCTGGCGGTCATGTTGACGCGGATCGCGACCAGTTGCAGACCCTCATCGTCCTTTGGCGGCAGGATCTGGGCGCTGCGTTGGTTGGCGCCGTTGGATTGGATGATCCGCTTGATCTTCTTCTGCAGCTCGGCCGCGGCCAAAGCCGGGTTGTTGCCCTTCAGGAGCGCTTGGCGGATCGATCCGGACCGTTGCCAACTGGCCAGTTGTTGTTCCAGGACGGGTTTCTCGGCGGCGATGCCGCGCAGCCGCGCCAAATGCTGTTCGGCCGTGGCAACGGTGTCGCGGTATTCCGCGAAACGACCCATGGTCGGAATTCCGACCAGGACCCAGATCGAACCGAGCACCGCCACCAGCAGCAGAACGGCCAGGGCGCGCGACACAAACGGGGGCAGGGTGGTCTTCATTGCTCGCCCCCTGTGTTGACTGAAAACACGATGTTGAAACGCTCCAGTTCGCTGCGCGGGATCTGAGTCACCGGCGACCCGAACTTGGCGGCGTGGAAAGTGTCGGTTTGTTCGATCAGGCCGATCAGCGCCGACGCGCCGGCCGAATTGCCGGTCACCCGGATATCGCCCTTGCGCATGCTGAACTCATAGATCCAAGTGTCGTCGGGCAGGGTACCGGACAGGGTGTCCAGAACGGTGGTCAGGGTAGGTGCTTGCGCCTTTCGCGCCACCAGGGTCTTCATGCCCTCGATGGCCGCCTCCAACTCCTGTCGCAGCTCCGTCGCCACGCGGGCTTCGACCTTCGCCGCTTCGACCGCGGCCTCCGCTTGGTCGGCGACAATCCGTTGCCGTTCCAGGGGGATGTACACCGCAGCCGTGGCCAAGGCGATGGCGACCACCACCAGCAGCGCGCTGATCCAGCCTTGGGCGCGCGACCCACCGGATTTATCCGCCTCGGTTTCCAACGGGATCTCGACGTTTTCCGCTCGGGTCGGCCCGGCAATGCCCAACAGGTCAGGTGCCATGCCCATGTCTCGGGCCTGGTTGATCGACTTGTCAGCGGTCCACTTGGGCACCACGATCAGTTCGACGATCAGTTTCTGTTCGTCGGCATTCCGCTCCAGTACCCGGTAGTCGAAATAGACATCATCGGGTTTCAGCGGCGTGTGGCGGTCGATCATGAAATGCAGCGCCTTGCGCAACTCGCCTTCCACTGCCAGCGGAAGTTCGATCTCCTTGCGCATGGCCGCATCCGCCGACAGCTCGACGATGACGCTCGAGCGATTCGGCTTGACCTTGCGTGCCACCCGATCTGCACTCTGACGGGTGGGTCCGGCATCGGGCGAGGGGCGCTGCAGCCGGGCGATTTCACGGTCGTTGTCCGGCAGACGCTGTGATACCACGATCTCGCTGTCACTGAAGCTCAAAACATGCGCTTTGGAACCGCCGCCCGACATCTGCTTCAAGGGCGATGGGATCAGGCTGGCCAGTTCGCCGAACCACCACGAAAAGAACCCTCCCAGGAATCGCGGTGCCGTGCCGATTGTCGCTACCATCCGTTCAATCCAGTCCAGTGCCTCGGTCTAGATAACAGCCGATTGTGGCAAAAACATTGATCTTGATCGCTATTTCCGAATAAACCGCGCCGTTGGGCACCGCTCTCTGCGCCACCATAGCCTGGGCACGGTTGCGGAAATTTTAACGTCACCACATTGTTTACGAGCCACTCAACGGTCCGCATCTGCCAAATTTCGGCAGTTCCCCGATCCGGTTAACCTTACCATCGACATCGGTTGGTAACGAAGCGGAAATCGAACGGCGTAAGCCTGTCGGTCAGCGGCGGTCGGCCGGGTGCTGGTTGTGGACCGCAACGACCAATTCCGGCCAGGATCTTGTGTCGCCATCCTCGAAATGAACCCGGATCCGGACCAGCATCGGGGGCAGCGGTACATCGTGCCATTGCGACCGCCAACGCGGGCTCAGCCGGTCACGTTCGCGTCCAAAATAGGCGAATTCCACCGACCTGATCCCCTCCAGCAACAGGGTGTCCTTGGCGTTTTCCGGTTTTTCACGGAAATCATCCTCGACCTGGAACAGGGCCCGTTGAAAGTTCAGGCGGTAGGTGCCATTCCGGTCATAGGCGGGTTCGATGGCGATCTGGTACAGCCCCTTGGTTCCCAGATGTGGCGGCATGGGCGAAACGAAGCGGATGGAATCGCGGGTTCCCTCGAACAGTACGGCTCGGTTCACGCCGCGCCGTTTTTGTTGGACGGGAAAAGCGCGGCCAAGCTGGCGCCGTATCAGGTGCTGAACCGCCTGGATCTGGTTGACTTCGTCGGTGGACCGGTCGGCACTTTCCCAGACACGGATTCCGGTGCGCACGCTGCCCGTGGCCATCGCCATGATGAATCCCAGCAAGGTGATCGCGATCAGCAGTTCGACAAGCGTGAAACCGGATTGCTGGTCGATCCGCGAACCGGCGCCGAGAGGTCCGTTTCTGTTTGTATCAACCGCCACCGGCCATCAACCTTATGGTTCCCAGGATGACGGACTGGCCGCTGTCCTCCTTGCCCCAGTCGACCCGCGCTTCGACCCAGACCGGGGTCTGGCCGCGCACCCCCTGGTGGTTCTGGTTCTCATAAGCGGAAACCGTCACCTGCCAACGGAATCCTTCATCGGTTTCGCCATCGGTCCGGCCGATGTACAGCGGCTCTTCGATGCCGACCGCAGCAAGTTTGCTGCGTGCCAGCATGGTCGCGGCGGCCTGTTTTTCGGATGTGCTGAGGTTGTCGAGACCGCCACCGAAAATCTGCAGCAGGACGCCAAGGGAAATGGTCAGAATCATGAAGGCGACCAGGACTTCAAGCAGGGTGAAACCGCCGGCGCCCTGCTTAATGGATGATCGAGATTCGGCCAAGGAGCCAATCCACCATGACGTCATAGCTTTGATCACCGCGACCGACCGTTACACTGCCCCCGGTCGAGGTGCCATCTTCGAAAAACCTTATTGACCCGGTGCTTTGATCGATCTTTTCAGATTCAGATGTAAACATCGACAGAGCCAGATTGGGCGGCAGTCGATGGCGTTTGTCGGTGTCCTCGATCCAGAATTCGGCGTCTTCGACATTCAGGGTCAACGCGACTTCACGGTTCCCTGCGATTGCCATGCTGCGCGCCAAACGCAGGCCCGCGGCCAGTTCCCGGGCCGCGCCCTTGATCTCGGTTCCGGGGAAGCCGCGTGCGTAGATCGGTGGGACCAACAGCATCACGGCGCTGATCAGCACGATCACCACCAACAATTCCAGCAGGGTGAAGCCGTGCCGGTTCATACCGTCACCAGCTTGTCTGGTCCGCGTCCTCGCCGTCGCCGCCTTCGGCATTGTCGGCCCCCAGCGTGTAGACGTCATATTCGCCATGTTCACCCGGATAGCGGTAGTGGTAGCGATTGCCCCAAGGGTCGATCAACTGGTCCGCCTTCTTGACGTAGGGACCCATCCATTTCTTGGCGCTGTCCGGGCGTGTCACCAGGGCGTCGAGGCCGCCGTCCGATTCCTCGGGATAGCGTCCGACATCCAGCCGGTATAGGTCGATGGCACCGGACAGTTGCTTCACCTGGATGGCGGCGGTGTCGGCTTTCGCACCGCCCAGATATTTCAGAACCTGCGGGCCGACCAGGGTCGCCAGCAGGCCGAGGATCACCAGCACCACCAGCAGTTCCAACAAGGTCACACCGTCCTCGCGGCGGGCCGCCCTCAACGCCAGCCGGAAGCGTTGCTTGCAACGCCGGCGGATCGTCACGTCACTGTTCTTGCCCAAACCTAAACTCCCTTCAAAAAGCCAACTGGTTGACGCTGAGAATGGCCGCCAGCACCGAAACGATGATCATCGCGATGACGGCGCCGAGGCACAGCGTCACCGCCGGGACCAGCATGGCCAGCATGCGTTCGGTGGTGCGCTGAACCTCAATGTCGAAAATATCCGCAACCTTGCCCAGCATCGGCTCCAAGCGGCCGGTTTTCTCGCCGACCCGAACCAGATGCACCACCAGCGACGGGAACACCTCGGTGCGGGAAAGCGGGTCGGCCAGGCCCTGGCCTTCCTTGACTCCTTCGGCGACCCCGTCGATCGCCGATTCCAGGGCCTGGTTGCTAAGCGAATCCTGGACAATGCTCAGCGCGGTCAACAGCGGCACCCCGTTGTGCAGCAGGGACGACAGGGTGCGCGCGAAACGTGTCACCTCGACCTTGGTGATCAGGTCGCCGAACAACGGCAGCCGCAGGATCCAACCGTCCCAGCGCCGGCGAAAGGCGGGTTTTCGCAACCGTTGCTGCAACAGCAGCGCAACCGCCAGAAAGAGCAAAATGATAGCCCACCAATAGGCCTGCAGAAAATCGGCGGCGAAGATCACGACCTGCGTCGTGGCCGGCAGTGCGGCTCCGGCGTCCTCGAACAGGGGGCGGAATTCCGGCAGCACCACGGTCAACAGTATGACGATCGCGGCCAGCGCGAATACCAGCAGGATGGCCGGATAGACCAGGGCGGACTTGACCTGCTCGCGGGTTGCCCGCATCCGTTCCAGGAACTCGGTCAGCCGTTTCAGCACCTCGTCCAGCGAACCCCCGGCTTCGCCGGCCCGGACCGTGCTGACGTAATAGCGCGGGAAGATGCCGTCTTCGGCTGCCAGCGCATCGGCCAGCGACGACCCGCCCTTGACCCGTTCGAGGATATTCTCGATCAGCTTGGCGGTGACCGCGTTTTCCGACTGTTCGATCAGGATCTCCAGCGACCGGTCCAACGGCATGCCGGCGGACTGCAGGGTCGCCAGGTCGCGGGTGAAGAACAAGACCTGCTTTTGGTTGGCGCCGCGGCCGCCGAACAGGTCGCGCTGCCACCAACGCTCGGTCTCGCCGGCATCCACCGGCTCGGCGTCCAGCGGTACATGGCCAAGCTCATGCAGGCGCTCGATGGCGGCGGCCTGGCTGCGGGCCTCCATTTCGCCTTCCAGCATGGCGCCCGAGGATGTCACGGCCCTGTATCGGAAAATGGGCATGGCTATTCGCTTCGCGTGACCCGGAGTACTTCTTCGATCGAGGTTTCGCCGGCCATCGCCTTGGCGACGCCGGACCGGTACAGGGTGCGCATGCCGTCGGCAACGGCGGCTCGCTCGATGGCGCGGGCATCCGACCGGTTGAGAACCTCGCGGCTGACCGAGTCGGTCATCGCCAACAGTTCCATGATCGCGGTGCGGCCCTGAAAACCGGTCCCGTCGCAAGCCTCGCAGCCCTTGGCTCGGTACAGGGTGATGTCATCCCTGCCGGCGATCTTGTCCAGGCTGGCGTGGCGCACGAATTCGGGCATCGGGCGATAGGGCTCGCGGCATTCCGGACACAGCGACCGGACCAAGCGCTGGGCCAACACCCCGTTGACGGTCGACGTCAGCAGGTAATCCTCGATCCCCATGTCCAGCAGACGCGTCACCGAGCTGGCGGCGTCGTTGGTATGCAGGGTCGACAGCACGATATGGCCGGTCAACGCCGCCTGGACCGCGATTTGGGCGGTCTCCAGGTCGCGAATTTCGCCGACCATGATGACGTCCGGATCCTGGCGCAGGAAGGACCGCAGGATGTTGGCGAAGCCAAGGCCGATCTGCGGCTTGACGTTGACCTGGTTGACCCCGTCCAACTGGTATTCCACCGGATCCTCGACCGACAACAGCTTGTTGGCGGTGTCGTTCAGTTCGATCAGCGAGGTGTACAGGGTGGTGGTCTTGCCGCTGCCGGTCGGGCCCGTAACCAGGATGATGCCGTGGGGCCGTTTCAGGATGTTGAGATAGCCCTCCAGCAGATCCTTGGGGAAACCCAGCGACTCGAAGTTCAGGTTGACGGTGGAGCGGTCCAAGACGCGCATCACCACGCTCTCGCCATGCAGCGCAGGCACGGTCGAAATGCGGAAATCGACCTCCTTGCCGCGAACCGCCAACTTCATCCGGCCATCCTGTGGCAACCGTTGTTCGGCAATATTCAGCTTGGCCATCAGCTTGATGCGCGAAATGATCGCCGACTGGAAGCGGGTTGGCGGGTTTTCGATTTCCTGCAGGACACCGTCGACCCGGTAGCGGACCCGCAAACGGTCCTCGAACGGCTCGACGTGGATGTCGGATGCCCGTGCCGCGACCGCCTTGTCGATCAACATGTTGACCAGGCGGATCACCGGCGCTTCGCTAGCCATGTCCTTCAGGCGGGCGATATCCTCTTCACTGTCGGCGCCGACCGCATCGTCGGGGCCGACCTCGTCGAACATCTGCCCCATGGCCGAGCGGCCTTCGGCATACAGCCGGTCAACCGCCGCGTCGATTTCCGAGGGTATGCCGACCGCCAGCGAGACCGGACTGCCGGAGATCAGCTCCAGGGACGTAACCGCAAAGCTGTCCAGCGGGTCGGCCATCGCCAGGACGATGTTGTCCTCGTTTTCGGCGATCGGCACGACCCGTTCCGATTTCAGGAACTTCGGGCTGATCCGGTCCTTGAGGATCGGCATGTCCGGATAGTCGCCGGTTTCGACCAGCGGCAGGTCCAGCGTTTCGGCCATGGCCGCCGCCATGTCGCGCTCCGACACCAGGCCCAATCGGGTCAGCAACTGGTCCAGGCGATCGCCGCTTTCCTTCTGGACGCGCCGGGCGCGCTCCAGCGACAGTTCAGTGACCGTGCCGCGCTCCAGCAGCAGCTCGCTGACCGAGCGGGCAAAGGCCATTTGGGTGTCCGTGGATTCGAGCATCGAGCTCAATTCGATCATCTCCTCGCGAGATTGCGGCGGCGACCGACGGCCGCCGCTGCCACATCAGAAACTGATGTACGCCAACTATATAAAACATTTATGAACCGTACATCGCCCATCAACCGCCCGTTTCCGCCTCCCTCAGCCAATCGTCAACGGCCCGTACAGCCAGGTGATCCAGATCGCGGATGCCAGGTAGGGGCCGAAAGGGATCCGCTTGTCCATCATCGCCACCCGGCCAGCCACCGAAGCGACCAGTGCCACCCCCAGGGCCAAGGCCGCGGCGATGAACACGACGCTGGGCAGGGCCAGCCAGGACAGCCAGGCACCGCCGGCGGCCAACAGCTTGGCGTCGCCCATGCCAAGGCCGGCGCGACCGCGAAAGCGGGCATACAGCCAGCCGATCCCGGCAAAGGCGAAGTAGCCGACGATCACCCCGATGCCATGGGCCGGCAGCTTGGCCGGGTCGATCAGCACCGCGACACCCAGGCCGACGATCAGCAGCGGCAGGGTCAGGGCGTCGGGCAGGATCATGTTGTAGTGATCGAGAACGGCCAGGCCGAGCAAGGTCCAGCCCAGCACGCACGTCGCCCACAACAGCCAGCCGTCCAGTGTCGCGAACGCCCAGATGGCGATCGCCAGCGCCGCCAGTTCCAGGAACAGGTACATCGGGCCGATCGCTTGGCCGCAGTGGCGACAGCGGCCGCGCAGGGCCAGCCAGCTGAGCAGCGGGATCAAGTCGACCACGCCGAGCACATGGCCGCACGCCTGGCACCGGGACCGGCTCCAGCCGACCTTCACGCCTTTTGGCAGGCGAACCACCAGGACGCTGAGGAAGCTGCCGATGAACGGGGCCAGGACCAGTGGCGCCAAAGACAGCACGCGCTCCAGGTCAGCCGCCTCCCATCCCGGCATCATTGCGGCTCTCCAACCGGTGCGGCCTGGGCGACCGGGGCGGCGGCGCGGCCTTGCCGCCAATCGGCGATGACATAGGGGGTGCCGCGGCGGCGGACCAGGCGGATGACCGCCTCGCGAATGAACAGCGAACCGCCGCCGGCGCGGGCTTCCGAGCGGATCGTGAAGGCGACCCGGCGGGATGGCGAGAGGTAACCGCGCGGCAGGCTCATGCCGCCGCCGGCGGCGCCCGACGTCACGCCGGTCCGCGCTTCCTCGCGGCGCGCCAACAGGATCGCGATGCTGGCCTCGTCGATGCCGGGCAGGGCCCTCAGGACGTCCAACGGCGCGACATTGGGATCGACGCCGCGCTGCCCGGAATAGATGGTTATGGCCGGTTGGGCCTTGGCGTACAGTTCGCGGGTGATGCCGGGAACCTGGGTCAGTTCCTCGATGACGGCGAAGGGGCCGTTCTTGGGCCCGTAGCTGTAGCCGGCGGCGCTGTATTCGCCCTGTTCGGCGCCATTAGCCCGCACCAGATCGTCCTCGTCGCGCCAATCCACCAGCCGGTCGGCCAGAACTTCGGCCTGACCTTCGCTGACGCCAAGCGACGTGAACAGGCCCGCCAGCAGGTCCTCGGACGCGACGTTGAGGTCGATCTTGCCGCCCTCGTCCTGGATCCTGACTTTCACCGTGCCGCCGGGCAGACGGATATCGTGGCCGGTCCCGTCGGCCGGCCAGGTGGGGTCGGGTGCCGGTTCTAGCAATTTGAGGATCGCCAGAGAGACGCCGGCATCGGCCAGCGCCTCGGCCTCGGCCGACCCCGCCAGGTTGCGGGTCAAGCGCGCCTGGCTGGTGCTGTTCAACGCGAAACTGGCGGCGATCACCCCCAGCAGCGTGATCAGAAGCAGGACCGAGACCAGCGCGAAGCCGCGCTCGCGGAACCGACCCTTGATCAGACCAGATGCCGGTTCACGCATGGCGGGCCGATTAGCGTTGGACCACTCCCGGCTTGGTGATGGCCTGCATGCGTCGGCGCAGTTCGTCGGTGATTTCCCTAGCATCCTTGGCATTGCGGATGACCCTGGGTGTCAGGATGACGATCAGCTCAGTGCGGGTGTCATCGTTCGAGGTGTTGCGGAACAGCGCGCCAAGCAGCGGCACCTCCGACAGGAACGGGACGCCCGATTTCGAGATCGTCTTGGTGGTCCTGATCAAACCGCCAAGTGCGACGCTCTCACCGCTCTGGACCGCGACGGTACTGCTGATCTTGCGCTGCCGGATGGTCGGTGAATCCAGGCCAGACGTGGTGGTTTCGGTGACGTCCGAGACCTCCTGCTCGATCTCCATGGTGACCAGGCCGCCCGCATTGACCCGCGGGGTCACGGTCAGGATGACACCGGTATTGCGGAACTGGATGGTGGTGGTGATCGGCGCGTCGGGGTCGGTCACGCTTTGGGACTGTCGGGTCGCGACCGGCACTTCGTCACCCACCTGCAGGGTCGCGGACTGGTTGTCCAGAACCATCAGCAACGGCGACGAAATCATCCGTACATTGGTCACTTCGGTCAGTGCGTTCAGGACCGACCGGGCGTCCTGGCCGCCGGCATACAGGAACGAGAAGCCGGGGAAGACCTGGCTGACCGTGCCGCCGGTGGCGGAGCTCAAAGTGCCGCTGAAATTGCCGGACTGAAGGAACCACTGGATGCCGTAGCGCAGATCGTCGGTCAAGGTGACGTCGGCGATGGTCGCCTCGATCATCACCTGCAAAGGCACCACATCCAGTTTGCGGATCGCCGATTCAATCATCCGGTAGTCGCGTGCCGATGCCAGGATGACCAGGGCGTTGCTGGCTTCGTCGGCGATAATCCGGACTTCGCCGATATCGGCCACGTCGATGGCCCCCTCGACCGCCCTGACACTGATCGGCGTCGGAGCGGGAGCAGCGGCCTCGGCGGCCTGGGGTTGCGACGCTGCGGACTGCTGCCCGGTGTTGTCGGTGTCCTGGCTGGCATTGGCGTCGCCGATCTCGGCGGGTGCCAGCCCGGGCGCCAGTTCGGCTTGCACAGGCGTGGTCGTCTCGCCCTGGAAGATGTCCTTCAGGACGGTCGCCAAATCGACGGCCCGGCCGTTCTGGACATAGTAGACGAACAGCCGCTTGCCGGCTGAGACCTCGCCGCGGTCCAGGCGGTCGATCCAGACCCCGGCCTGTTTCAAATAGATCGGCTGTTTGGAGATCACCAGGATCGAGCTCAATCGCTCGATGGGGAGGAACTGGACCATGCCGGTCATCGGGCTTTCCTCTTCCAACCCGAAGATCGTGCTCAATTCACCGGACAGTTTCTCGACGTCCGGTGTTTGAACCGGGTACAAAGCAAACGAGTTGCCGCGCAGCCAGTCGACATCGAACAGGCGCACGGTTTCGACCATATTGTCGAGTTCGGCCTGGGTGCCGGACAGGATCATCAGGTTGCGCGCGGCGTCGACGTTCATGATCGCGTTGGCGGCGACCATAGGCTCCAGGATCTTCTGCATTTCCGGTGCTGCGACATAGCGCAACGGCACCACCCGCAAGCCGAAGCCTTTGCGGGCCGGGCCGACCCGGCGGCCGCTTTGCAGGGCAATACCGGTTCGGGCCGCGCCCTCCATAGGCTCGACACGGTATTGGCCGTTGTCGTCGACCAGCGCCACATTGTTCAACCGCAGCAGCGATTCCAGGGTCGGGATCACGGCCTCGCGGGCCAGCGGCTCGCTGGTCCGGATGGTCACTGTGCCCTGCACGTTGGGATGAATGGTGTAGTTCGCCTGCAGGATATTGCCTAGGACGGTCTGAATCACCTCGCGGATATCGGTGTCGGCGAAGTTGAAGGTAATGTTGCCGGCCGGGGCCTCGCCGGACGGTTTTTTCCTGACCCGTGTCTGGCGGACGAACACGCCGGTTCCGATGTATTCCTCAGCTTCGCTCGGCACGGCATCCGACGGGGCGCTGGAATCCGCGTCGCCACCGCCTCGGCGTTGCTCGGCGGCGATTTCCTCGGCTGAACTGCCTTTGCTGGACAAAATGCTTAAATCGGGGCTCTCCCCCGGGGTGGCCAGGCCTTCCGCTTCCATGATGCGCGGATCGCAACCACTGGTCAGCAGCGCCGCGGCAAACACGGTCGCCAATGCCAGGGAAACGCTATGCGAGGACCGCCGCCCGGTTCCTCGCGACTTCAACAACCAGTTCATATGTGTCACAGCACCGACCCTTTGCTCGTCTGAAACCCAGCACTACGCTTACGCTGCACCCCGATGACCCCCGTCAACCGTCGCAGTTATACCTCTAATCCCATTACACAATGAAACTTTTTATGGTTAATACAGTGTGAAGGTCGGGGGCGTTCGGCGCACTTTCTTCCACGCCTGGACTTGTAAGGTTGTGCAACAGGTTTATTCCCGGTTCGGTAAAGGAAGCTTTAAGGGTATCAAGCAATTCCGATACATAAATTGATCTATGCTGCGACCGTACCGGCGGCCGCGTGCCCAACCAGAACCAAGCCTGGCTGCTGAGCGAAAGCGTATTGCCGGGGGACAGCCGATTCGCCGGAATTTAGGCGATTTTCAGCCGCAGGAAGGGGCGAAACGTTGTTGGATTGCATCAACCTGATGACGGCGCGGGATCGGGGCTTGGCTGGCACCTGGGATAGCCCATTGGTATAGCCGGTCCCTACCGGGTCCAAGGCCCATACCGGCAGAGGACCGCTAAGCAACTCATAACATGGGCAAACTCGCGGCTGCGGTCGGTGCTGTTTTGGCTGGATTGTGGGACTTTTCCGATGATGGAAGGCGACCTTCAGGTGGTGCCGGAGGATCGGGTTCCGGACTCCGGACCAGCCAGCCCGACATTTTTCTGATCCCGCTCTTGACCTTAGCCGGTGTGGCTGGTCTCATCGCGACCCGCCTCGATATTCTTGTCGTTCATATGTGTGCGAGTTTGTGAGGTGCCGGCCGCTTGGCTGGGCGGTGCGGGGGGTAGCGCGGTTTAGGCCGGCTGGTTTGACGGGGAAGCACCAACAAAAAGTGAGGGAGTAGGGGCAGAACCAGGAGGCATATCCATCATGTACGTGGTGGCAGTCGCGTCGCAGAAGGGTGGTTCGGGGAAAACCACATTGGCAGGGCATCTTGCGGTGCAGGCAGAACGAGCCGGGCAGGGGCCGGTCGCGTTGGTCGACACCGATCCCCAGGGCAGTTTGGCGGATTGGTGGAACGAACGGGAAGAGGGCACGCCCGTCTTCGTCAGTACGTCAGTTCCTCGTCTGGCGGATGATCTTAAGCGAATGGAGGCGGTCGGGATCGAGTTGTTGATCATCGACACGCCGCCGGCAATGACTTCGACAATCGGTGAGGTGATCAAGGTCAGCGACCTTGTGGTCGTGCCGACGCGGCCCAGTCCGCATGATCTGCGGTCGGTTGGTGCCACGGTCGAGTTGGTCGAGAGCATCGGGAAATCGCTGGTCTTCGTCGTCAACGCCGCGCATCCCCAGGCCAAGATCACATCGGAAACCGTGATCGCGCTTTCCCAACATGGAACATTGGCACCGGCGATCGTGCATCAGCGAACCGATTTCGCGGCCAGCATGATCGATGGCCGCACGGTTATGGAAATTCCCGGGCGTTCGAAATCGGTTGAAGAAATCGAGCAGCTTTGGGAATATCTCGACAACCGCTTGCGCGGCAATTTCCGTACGATGTTGATGTCGTCTGGGCGGAATAGGCAGGCGACCGGCGCGCCGGATCTTGCCGAATTTGAGCCGCAGGAGTAACGGTGACGGACGACAAGACGGTTCCTCTGAATACCTCGTTGCTGGCGCAGAAAGGCGAAGCGTCGCCAGCTGGGTTTTTGGCGCCCGGTCAGCCACGGCCGAAGACGCGACGCATCGAAATCGGCTTGTCGCCGCTTACCCGCAACGACCCGCCGCCGCTTTTCCCTGATGCACCGGCCGAAGAGATTGCGATCCCGAGCAATCAATCGGAAGGCCACTACCCGGAAGAAGTCGAAGCATTGTTGGCGCCTTTCCTGGTGCTGGGCGATCTGGATCACTCTGCCGTCCGACCCACTACGGGCGATGGCAATGGGGTCGACGAGGCAGCCGACCTGGTGGTCAAGGCGCTGTCGGACGCCAAGAAAATCTCCGAGCAAATGGCCGAACCTGATGCCCAGAACGACCTGTTCCAGGTCGTCGAAAACCGCCACAAGCCCGCGGAGACGGAGACGGAGACGGAGACGGAACTCGTCGAGGCAGCGGCGGATTCTTTGGACGATGACGATGTGGTTGAGTTGGCGTCTGCCAGGGCGGCAAAGGAAGATCCGGAAGCCGAGGCTCCGGCGGCTACCGAACCGCCAGCGGACGAAACCGATGCGCAGGCCGAAGCAAGCGAAACCCCGGCACCTGACGAGGCCGCCGAGGGTGACGACGCCCCGTCGCCGGCCAAGGAAAAGCGGCGGGGGCTCCGGGCTCGCCGGGGTTTGATCCAGGCCGCCGACGTTGCGGCGCAGCGGGCGTCAGGCAATTTGAAGATTTTACAGCGCGTGGCCTTTGCCGCGGTGCTGGTTCTGGCGTTCGTTACCGTTTTGTGGATCTCCTATCATCGTGGCCTGGTCGACGAAGGCGAACTCCCGACCGAAGGAGCAACTGCCCAGTCTCAGCCTTCGGACACCGTGGCAAGTTCAACTGCCCCGGCCAAACCGGACTTGCCGGTCCAACCCAACTCGGACGTTAAGCCGGCCGGGTCGGAATCATCGAACCCACCCCCGCCACCGCCTTTACCGGCGGTCGACACCGACGCCCCCAAACCTTCGGCCGAGCCGATTGTTCAAACCCGGGCAGGGACGGAACGACCCGTACCCGAAGCACCAGCGGCGATCACGCCGCCTAAGGCGGCGGTGGTCGCGCGGACCACGCAAGATACAACCCAGCAGGCGACCGAAACCGGACCCGGCGCGATACAACCGCCCAAGGTGGAATCCGCAACAAAGCCTCAGCCGGTCGAAACGCAACCGCGGCCGGCCGTCAAACCCAGTCCGCCACCCGCCGCGGTCAAACGGGGCTATGCCGTGCAACTGGCCTCGCTGAAGTCACGTACCGCCGCGGAACGTGCATGGGGCCAATTGCAAAAACGCTTTCCTGATCTGATCGGCAACATGCCGGCGAACATTCAGGTGGTGCGGCGCAACAGCGGCACGGTCTATCGGGTGCTGACCGAAAGGGCGCCGGACCGACAGACGGCACAGCGCCTGTGCGGCCAGTTCAAAGCCCGCAAGCAGGACTGCCTGGTGCTGCGTCGCTGATGTCTGCCGGACGTCAGGGAATGGTGCCGGGTGCGGGATTCGAACTCGCGACCTGATGCTTACAAGGCAACTGCTCTACCAGCTGAGCTAACCCGGCGCCGGGATATCGCGACATAGATAGCCTCAACCCTTGTTCCGGGCAAGTTCGTAAAGCGCCACGGCCGCGGCATTGGAGACGTTCAGGCTGTCGATTTCGGCGGCGATCGGCAGGCGGACCAATTGGTCGCAATGGTCGCGGGTCAGGCGGCGCAGCCCGCCACCCTCGGCACCCAGGATCAACGCGGTCTTCGGGCTGCAATCGGCCGCCGCCAGGGTGGTGTCCGCGTCGCCGGCCAATCCGACACGCCAATAGCCGAGATCGGCAAGGTCGCCCAGGGCACGCGCCAGGTTGACCACCCGGATCAGGGGAACCATCTCCAACGCACCCGACGCGGCCTTGGCCAGGGCGCCGCTTTCGGGTGGCGCATGGCGCTGGGTGACTATTACCGCTGCGGCGGAGAATGCGGCGGCGGACCGCAGAATGGCACCGACATTCTGGGGGTCGGTGACTTGATCCAGGACCAGCACCGGCCCCGAGCTTGCCTCCGTGTCGCCCAGGACCGACAAATCAGGCACCGCCAAAGGGGTGGCTTCGACGACGATGCCCTGGTGGACCGCACCTGGCGGCAGTAATTGTTCAAGTTCGCGGCGGTTGGCGCGGGTATGGGGCACCTCTCGGCCGTTGGGACGCGGCCCCAGACCGGGGTCCCGCGAATCGCCGGTCCAAAGGTGCGTGATTTGCCGCGACGGGTTGCGCCAGGCGGCTCGCACCGCATGTGCGCCGTATATAAAGAGGGGCGATGCCGAATCCGGGGTCCCGGCCCGGCCCCGAGGGCTGGCCGGCCTGTACTTGCGCTTAGCCATCGCGCGATTTATAGTTCGCCGACACAAGGTTAACAATCCCCGCAAACAGGCGCTGCCGCAACCGCTGGCGCCAACAACGGTTTGCGGTATTTTATACGTTGACAAAGGGACTTAAATCGAGATAGTTCGGCCCACCGTCGCAACGTGACGTGCGACCCTGCGCGGAGGGGTGGCCGAGTGGTTAAAGGCAGCAGACTGTAAATCTGCCGACGTATGTCTACGTAGGTTCGAATCCTACCCCCTCCACCAAGCCATTGGCACCAAAGGCGGGTAAAGCGGGGCGGGTGGAACGTAAAGGAGACAGGAACGCCCAAGGGCATCTCCACATAGCCGGCACGAGAATGCGGGTGTAGCTCAATGGTAGAGCCCCAGCCTTCCAAGCTGGTTGTGTGGGTTCGATTCCCATCACCCGCTCCAACCGGCGATGGTCGGTAGCGTCAGGTCAGCGGGTGTACACGAGATTTTGGCCGGTCACGGCGCGACAGAAATTTGGACTTTCTTTGTAACACGCAACTATCCGGGAAATTAGGGCAAGATGGCGAAGGCGAAGTTTGAGCGGACGAAGCCGCATTGCAACATTGGCACGA